>JBEKFE010000009.1:0-143784 GCA_050013475.1 Bacteroidales bacterium | reverse complement strand
GGCTGATTATGAGATACAGACGGCCATTCAGTATGTTTCAAAGACTGCCAGTTCCCTTAAGGACGCCAGGCAGGATCAGCTGTCGGCAGAATATGCAGCAAAGGTTGAGAATTATTATACTCGATACGTTAAGCTGATGAAGGGAGTGCAGCAGTAAGAAGGGGATTAGTACATGTGTTTGAGTGCTTATTTCTTTGCGGCCGGTTTTAAGAAATAATTTTTTGTCTTAAATATCTGGTTAAATACCTCATCCCTTTTGCAGGAAAAGAAAGCTTCCGGATTAAAGCTCGAATTCAGAATAAATTCATCATCAGTATCTCCATGGTAACATTTTATTGAAAAATCATTAAATCCGATCCTTTTAACCGTTATTTGATAAAGGGGATCAGAATCTGGCTTAAATCCATCTATAAAATTATCCCCGTTAATCAAACTCAATGAATTAAGATAATTCTCAGCATTCAAGGAATCGGTCTCCCTGTCGCCAGCATACCATAATGAATCCTTTTTGATCAGATCGTAACTGCTGTCGGAAGGAAATATGAAATGTATATCCGTTATGTCCTTCTTGTTTACCTTTATAAGAGTACGGTTCCTCCAATCATCAAACTTAACATTAAATGAAAACGGTATTAAACCGTCAATTGCATATACTTCTTTACTATTGTAAAGCCTGACATAAGATATCATCTGAATATTATTACCACTATATCCCATATAGGGTTTTTCTGCCTGCTTCAGATCGAGTTTTCCGATCATAACGTCAGCAAGAATTTTACCTTTGCTATTAAGAAATCTGATCCTTGTTGCCAGACTGTCGGTCAGATTGAATTCTTTCCATTTTGACATATCTATTGCTGCCAGGCTCTGAGGTTTTATATAAAGAACCTCCGCGAAAAGGTTCTGAACAGCCCCATCCTGAGCTTGAGATACAACATTTCCCTGCTGTACGGTCCATTTATACCCGAGCCTGTCGAATTCCACCGTATTTCCGCTGCCAATTCTGTTGTTAAGAATAATTTTACTTACACGTGAAGTGTCAAATTCGACTATTGTGTTTTTTAAGGTCCCCTTTGCTTTCGGGATTTTTATTGTCACTGTCAGAATTAAAATTACCAGAAGCCCCAATACGATGTAAATAAGCCTGGTATTTTCGAACCTTTTACTCATTACTCACCTCCATTCTTTTAATGCGCCTGGTTTTATTAACCCGGATCCTTATTAAGCCATAAATAAGAATCAATATTATTGGCGCTAAAAAGTTGAACCATTTTAAAAACATTTTTGTGTTATCATCCAATTGTTTAATTGGGCGTGAAGTAATTTCTTTAGTTCTTAATTCTATTAAGCCTGTATCGTCTGACAGCCAGTCGATAGAGTTGACCAGGAGACTGATATTATCTGCAGGAGGATGATTCCTGCCATTTGAAGCTGCAACACAAAAGTCCCCATTGGATACAAGTACAATCCTGGAGTCCCTGGTACCTGATAATTTACCCTCCAGAATGCCTGCTACCACCTGTGATGAAAGGGGGAATTCACTTTGGTCCCATTTCTTCTGAATGTCAAAACTTAAAGGAGCCTTTAAACTTCCTGATTTATCAGAAGAAAAAGCAATCGGAGTAAATCTTATTGAACTATCACCAGAAAAAACTATTGTGCTTGCAAATTGCAAAGTGACTGATTCCAATCCCCTGGTGATAGGATGATCAGCAAAGTTATGTATAACCGGTATATATGGGAATCGGATTTTAGAAGAGAATAAGTAGGTACCCTGCTGTTGCTGGATCGTAACATATCCGCAACTTGCGTCTACTATGAAATTGTCATTTATAGCAATGCCCTTTTTTTGCAGCCAGCTCTCTATGCCGATGCTAAAAGATCTCCCTGTTAAAGTTGTGAAATTCCCTTCTACCCTGCTCATGGCCAATAAAATATTTCCACCTTCTTCCAGATATTTATCAAGTTTTAAGAGTTGCGAAGCCGGGATCGTGTCTCTGGGTCTGATGATCGCAATCGTTTTATATTTTTTTGGGATTGCAGCAGTGTCGGATAGTTGCAAAGTCTCCACATTGTAAAGAACTTTAAGTTCAGTATATACCTGCACGATTTCATTCAGAGAAGGTTCCCCATGACCCTGAATTATTGCTATTGAAGGTTTATCAACTACAGCCAGTTTTTTAATTGCAGCTGATAATGAGTATTCCATCTCAGATCCAGGCTCGAAAAATGGAATTTTTTCCTTTTCGCTTCCCATCGAAACTACTGCTCCCAGATAAACCTTTTGCTGTTTTTCCTGATCTTTTTCCCTGACATTTATTATTATAGGTCTCATCCCGTTTTGAACAGCTTCACGTTCCAGTTCGTCATTTTCATTAGGATTCACAAATTTGTATACCACCATTCCCCCGGACCTGCTACCATATTCAATAAGCATATCTTTAAGATCTCCGGTTATCTGACCAATATTCGCAGGGAGATTCTTTGAAAAATATACAGTCACTGTAACCGGTTTATCCAGGTTTTTGAGAATATCCCTGGTTGCTTTACTTAGTGTATATTCCTTATTATCTGTCATATCAAGTCTGAAACTATAATTTTCAGAGAGTACATTTATCAGAATTATAATAAGTACAACCAGGATTATTGTGTAAGATATCTTTGCTGATTTCATAATTTCCTTAAGTAGTATAGGGTTGATGTCGATTAAAAATATCGATACATATTTATATTATGACTAATATTATACACTTTATAATCAACGAATTACGATACACTGTTCCCATTGTTTTATTTGAATGCATTTCTTTCTGAAAGTGAAACTTCTGTAAAGAACAATCCAGCAAAAATGATTGACACAAAATAGATCAGATCTTTGGAGTCAACCATTCCACGGGAGAGACTTTCGAAATGGACATCTAAACTCATTGAATTGATTATCCGCCCTAAAAAGCCGGTCAGGTCGTCAGCTATTACTCCAAAAATTATATGAAAAAACAAACCAATGAATAAGGCTGAAAGAAAAGCTACAATCTGATTGTCGGTTAAGCTGCTTGTAAACAGACCAATGCTGGTATATGCTGCGCTCATAAGCATTAATGCAAAATAACCGCAAATAACACTTCCGATATCTATGTTACCTATTATTGAAATGGTTATTACATAAGGTAAAGTAAAAAGAAGAGCAATAGCTATCAAAATTATTGTCGCCAGGTATTTCCCCAGAATTACCTGCCTGTCAGTGACGGCTTTAGTAAGAAGCATTTCAATTGTACCGGTTTTCTTTTCTTCTGATATCAATCGCATTGTAAGAGCAGGTATAAAGAAAAATAAGGTCCAGTAGGCTATTGAAAAGAAAGTGCGGAGACTTGCCTGCCCAATCATAAATATATCTGAACCTGAGATCCATGTAAAAAATCCGCTAAAGCCCAGGAAAAGAATAATCATAATAAATGCCATCAATGAATCAAAGAATGAGTTCAATTCACGTTTTGTAATTATCCAGATCGCTTTCATCAATTAAAGTTTTAATTAATTGTTAAGTCTCTGAAGATATCTTCAAGCCTGGTTTCAAATGGCGTCATTTCCGTCAGCACCCAATTGTTATCAACGCAAAGCCTGAATATTTCTCGTTTTGCATTATTGTCTATGCAGTGAATATCGAAACAGTTTAAACTACGATCAGTGGACTCCACCATTGATACTGACCTGAGAGATTGGATCGATTTTAATATCTGGTCGGATTGGCCATCCTCAATCTTCACTTTGAGGATCCCTGAACCATGCGCCTGTTTTCGCAAAGTTTCAGCTGTTCCGTCAGCAACAATTTTCCCTTTGTTTATTATAAATATCCTGTCGCAGGTCGCTTCAACCTCAGGTAGTATATGAGTACTCAGAATAACTGTTTTTTCACGACCCAGCTCACGGATCAGCCTCCGAATTTCAGCAATCTGGTTAGGATCGAGTCCTGAAGTCGGTTCATCGAGAATCAAAATATCAGGATCATGAATTATTGCCTGGGCTAATCCAACCCTCTGCTGAAAACCTTTTGACAATTCGCCAATTTTCTTATGCTTCTCTTTGTTTAGCCCTGTAGTCTGAATCATTTCTGCAACTCGTCCCGGAATATTCCTTTTTTCAATGCCCTGTATCCTGGCGCAGAAATTCAGAAAATCGATGACAAACATATCATGGTATAGAGGATTGTTCTCAGATAAGTAGCCAATATGCTTTTTAAGTTCATAATAATTATCGCTGAGGGACTTTCCCCCAATGTAGATTTCCCCTTCATCGGCAGCAATATAACTGGTAATGATTTTCATTGTCGTCGTCTTACCTGCTCCATTGGGACCAAGAAAGCCTAGAATTTCGCCGGTAGCTACTTTAAATGAAATATTGTCAACTGCTTTCTGATTGCCATATTTTTTTGTAAGATTCTCAATAATAATATCCATAAGAACATATTTTAATGAAGGTCTGACCTGAAAATCAGTTTGAAAATATATAACGGGAAGAGTAGAGAAAAATTTTAAAAGACGGATTCAGAGTATAGATTAAAGCGAATCTGTCCGGTCAATCAGGCTTATCATCTCTGTCGGTCTGTTCCGGTTCAGAACTGATATTTTCTGCTGACAGTTCAAGACAATGCCCCTCTCAGAGAAAGTCTGCTGCAGTGTCTGAAGCACCATTTCGGGGGAATTATTGTTTTTACTCAGATGGGCAAGACATATATAATTAA
Organism: Bacteroidales bacterium; assembly: GCA_050013475.1. Classification (GTDB taxonomy): domain Bacteria; phylum Bacteroidota; class Bacteroidia; order Bacteroidales; family VadinHA17; genus LD21. The sequence continues at coordinate 139,046 of JBEKFE010000009.1, read as the reverse complement.
GATTGTCGCTAATAATATCTGCGAGAAAAGCCGAGGCCTGGTGATTCCCCAAATGTCCATGGTCTGACCTTATCCTTGCTTTTAAAAAATGAGGATACCGGCCGTTTGCAAGCATCTCCTCATCGTAATTTGATTCTATGACAAGCAAATTGGCCACTTCTAAATATGGAGCAGATGTCTGGCAAATATGCCCAAGGTCGGTGACAATTGTTATTTTCTTTTTACCGGCACAAACATGGAATCCGATTGTTTCAGGGGCATCATGACAAACCGGGAATGCCTCGATATCAAAACCCGCCAGGTGGAATTTTTGCTGTAAAGGGATTTCACGGATACAGTCCCGGGATATACTCATTTGCGGAGTGAGTATGCTCTTCCAGATTTTACGGGAGGTAAATACAGGAAGATTGTTTTTCCTGGTAAGCACTTCCAGCCCTCTGATATGATCAATATGGTTATGTGTTATCAGGACACCCATGATGGTCTGCATTGAAATACCAAGGTTCTTGAGAAACTTACGGATGGAGGTTGCAGAAATTCCTGCATCGATCAGGATCCCATGGAAATCATTTCCCAGGTAATAACAATTCCCGCTGCTTCCGCTGCTTAGACTGCAAAAATTTAAATTCATTAACAGATTATGCTATGCTGCCAAAGGTATATAATAAAAAGGTCCCGATATGGCGGGCATTTTAACTTAATTCCCCGTCTTCCCTGGGACAATGTGACCAGAAAGAATTAAGTACTAAAAGTTCTTCTACAACGCCCGAGCATATTAAAAAACTCTGATCTCCCGAATCACTTTAAAATAAACTGCCTGAGCTTATCTGCCAGTATCTTAAGTTCATTATCATCTTCAAAAATAGAATGGCCTGTCGGGAAGGATTCAAATACCACTCTGCCGGAAGGTATTCCCGCATGTTCAAATTGATATCTTGCCGAATAAAATGGTGTCGCCATATCGAAGATACCTCCCGCTACAAATATCTTTAATCCGCGATCTTTAATTACTGCTTTCGAAAATTCAGGTACTACAGTATAATAGAAATCATTCAATGCCGACGACCAGTTCCACTTCGAATTGACATCAAGGTTAAGTGATCTGTACCTGTTTGTATCAGGGAAGCTGAGTGTCGAGTTGAAGTAACGCCTCATCAGAGTGGCTGAAACAGTATCTCTTCTCATACCCATAGAAGGATCGCTGTATGGTGGTTTCAGATCCGTGTGCAGGGGTCCTTTCTTGCGCCCGTCAAGAAGCCCGATCCGCTTATCCTGGTCAGCAATCAATAAGAGCTGAAAATCCTCAGGTTTTATTCTTAAATCTCTGGCAAGTATTGTATCGACAGGTAAACCGGTATAACGCGATAATTTCCTGGCGATGTCTGTTCTTTCCCTTTCCGATAGCCTGTCCCCTTTTATCAGAGCATTAAAATACCGGCTTTCAGCGAACAAGGATGCTTTTTCAAAAATTTCTGCAGCACTTTTTGCTTTCACCGAAGCTTTTCCATGATAATAAGCAATTGCTGATATCGATGGCAGAGTCACAACATAAGGAATATCATTTCCTGTAACAGCTGTTGAAGATGACATGTCAAGAATTGCCGATAGCATAATTATTCCCGAAACAGGAAGATCTTCATTTATCCCGATCATTTCCGCCAGCCTGAAGGTTCCGTAACTCTCGCCGCAAATGAACAGCGGAGATGATTCCCTCGCATATTTCTGTCGCCATGCTTTTATTACAAATAATATTGACCGGGCATCTCCTTTTACATCCCAGTAGGCTGGTGCTTCCTTCTCATTGAATATTCTGGTGTATCCTGTCCCGACGGGATCAATGAACACAAGATCTGCAATATCCAGCAAGCTGTTGGTATTGTCAACAAGTGATCTGCTACCATCGGACGGAAAGATATAAGGACCGAAAGCATGCAGGTGAAGCGGTGAGGATGATGCCCCGGGACCTCCGTTGAAGATGAATATAACCGGCCTCACTTCATTGCGGCTGGTTTTGTCTTTAATATATGAGAATGTTATTACAGAAGCGTCCGGAACCTTTTCATTCCTTCCGTATAAAAATGTCTCCTCAGCTATCGCTGTATAGGCCACCGATTGGCCATTAAACAACCCCTGATGATGCGTAATTGATTCCCATAGCTGAGGGGAAATCTTATCCTGACCGCATAACCTACCAAACACTAAGAAAGTAAATAGCACAGGGAATAAGACCTTTTTCATAATTCTCATTTACTTCCTTTATTCTTAAAGGCTTTTAAAATGCCCCTTCAAGGGGATTTTATTGAAATGTTTGTGTAAACTTTTTTTCGTCAGTAATGGCAAGCACAGGAACAGAACCTTTAAATGAAAGACTAAATTCATCAATAAGCATCTCCTTTGTAAACCTGATCGGTTCACCCTTAATTATATACCTATCTATGTCTGACTTAATTTTTTCCTTCCCGACATATCGGGAGGCTACCTCGACAAAATCATCTACATTCAGCTGGTATCCCTTATTCTTATTACTGCAGAATTCCTGGATTGATAACATAAAATCATGCAGACTTTTCTTACCGCTGGTCATTATCCGGATCTGGTTATCGAGATAAAAGGCAAAAATTTCCCCCCGCCGATAGGGTAGTTTATTATAATCTCCCATTTTCCAGTAGTTTTTCCATACACTGTCATTTGGAATGCAGTTTAACTTGCTGGAATAGTGGCTTTCAAGAATAGAATTGAATCCATGTTCAAACTGCCTGGGGGTCATCAATCCGGTCATTGCCACGGTATAATATGTCAGATAGTCATTAAATCCTTCTCCGAACCACTGATCCTTCATATCCGTATCTATTTTACCGCCAATCCAGTGATGTCCTATTTCATGTGAAAGAACAAGAATTCTGTCTATCGAGAGTATTGTGTCAATCTTAAATGAATATTTCCCGGCGAACGCATTACCCAGAGACATGCCACCAATATTATGATCAACGGTTAAGAATGGCTGAACAATAAGGCTGTAGGACTGATGTGTGGTGTCGTTCCAGAACGTGCGAATTCCTGCATAATATTTTTCAAAATATTCAGTCAGTGCTTTCTTATTGTAATCTTTTTCTTTATTTATCCGCATTACCAGATAATTTACAGTTCCGTCGATTTTCGTCTTTTCAGTTATCATATCCGGGGCACCGGTTATCAGCATGAACAAAAAATCGCCAGGTTCTCCGCGTGATACTCCTGAACCATCGTTTTCAGGATCAAAAGATTGAAACAATTTGAATCCCGGAAGCTTCTTCCATGATACAGTCTGGACTGCCTTTCTGGTTGAATCACGGAAGAGAGGATTGAGAAAAAGATTGACGCCATGGCAGTAAAAATAATTCTCAGCTATCATGGGCCTGAACAACTCTCCTCTAAGACCATGTTCAGCCGTATGGGTGTCCGTAATATCATATTCAATTACAACTTTCCGGGAAGTTTTGAAGATAACCGATATCTCCCTGGAGGATGGGTTGAAGTGCAAATTGCTTCCATCGGATACCTTAATATTTGTAATTCCCTTTATTATGTCAGGCTGTCCTCCGAACATCGGCTCTCCATAAATAAACTTTGTACTGTCTATCTCGACAGGTTTATAGTTTAGTCTCACATGAATCCGGTTGTTATAATAGCTTAACAGATACTGAATATCTCCGGCTGATTTGTCGGACTTCGAAGTGCAGCCAGCGGCCAGGATAATAAGGACCAGTAGTAAATATTTCATTTTCAGCGTACTAATTTAAATCATATTTTGCTGTCATGTTCATCAAGGAGATTGGCATCAGAGGTGCTCAAGGCAATTGCAGGGATCAACGGTACATTCCTGTCATTTATCTTTAATCCTACATTAAGAATAATCTCACTTTTTGATTTTATCAGAACAGGCAATAACCTCAACTTCCATTTCGGCGCCAAGAGCCAGTGCAGTTACTCCGAAAGCGCTACGGGCCGGATACCGGTCCGGTTCAAAATAGCTCCTGTAGATCTCATTGAAATCGGCCCATTTTGACATATCCTTTATCATTACAGTACATTTCACAATATCCTTCATACCGAGGCCCATCTCCTCAAGTCTTGCCTTGATGTTTTCCATCACCTGTTTTGACTGAACCCTGAAGTCGGGGTCGAGATGGCCATTTTTGTCAGTCCCGAGAATGCCGGAGAGAAAAATGATGTCACCTGCCTGCACTGCCTTTGAAAAAGGATATGAGCTGTTTTCCTGCGGGAAAAATTTTATCTCCTGGGCTTTCAGGGATTGGAATGGAAGAAGTCCGATCAGCAAAAGTGAAACAACAGGAACTAATTTTAACAAGGATTTTTGCGTTTTCATTTTTTTTGGTTTTAGAAAGTAGGTCTATCAGTTTTTCAATACGGGAACGATAACGAATCTAAAAGCCCTGACCCTGACCTGTAACTGGCATTCCTGAATAATGTACATGTACCAGCCTCCATTCAAAATTTATTTTTCTCCAGATCTGAGTCTCCCGCCCTTTTGTCTGAACGCGATCGTTAGTCGTCTTCAGTGTCGCATCAAATGTCCAGTAAAATGTCACCCATGAGACATCACCGTAGTAAGCAAATTTCAGATTATAGAAAGATAGTTTCCTGGCTGTGAAATTATCTTTAAACATATTGTAGATATTCTTAACTCCAATCCACCCGTATTCAGTTCCTCGCGGGTGTATGAAAGATATCTCGGCAGTAGGGGCCCATATTTTTCTTCCCAGCGCAGTATCAGCCTGGTTAATGGACTCGGCATACTGGGTAACCAGTGAATAAAAAAAGGTACTGTCAGATAATGGAATCTTAGCCGATTGGCCTTTTTGTTGTCCTGGCTGCGAATATCCAGGATTGCTTAATACTAATACAGCGACCAGGACCAGGATCAGTTTTTTTGCAGGTGATTTCATATTTTTTAATAGATTGAATGATTAAACTGTTTAACCCTTCTTGCCTATTGGCGTTCAAATCAGTAGCGAAGTTAATCATATATGAGGAAATTATTCCATAAAAGCCGAACCGCAGGCTTTTCTTTCTTTACTCTCTGAATAAAGAAAGGGCTTCCTTCATAAAGGTCGTTACCGGAAGCTCTTGGGGACATACCTCCTCACATTCCCTGCATTCGGTACATTTGCCGGCTTTCCCATTTATACGGATGTAACCTGTAACCCATGGATTAGGATCATTCCATATGGCAGCGTTGTTCAGGGCAGCCAGCACTTCAGGAATATCAACTCCGGATGTACAGGGCATACAATACCGGCAACCGGTGCAATCTGCTTTGATCCTTGCACCCATTACATTTCGTAACTTGCCGAACATTAATAATTCATCCTTGCCCAGGGAACCAGGAATTCCCTCATCAGCAACCCTGATATTCTCCTCCACCTGCTCCATACTGTTCATGCCAGACAGAAGGCCTGATACCCCGGCCTCGTTCCATACAAAGCGCAACGCCCATTCCGCGGGAGATCTTTTGACTGAAGATGCATTTAGGACCGAGGTCATCTCTGAGGGAAGCTTTTGCGCAAGCTTACCGCCCTTTAACGGCTCCATCACTATTATCCCGATACCTTTATCAGCCGCATATTTAAGCCCCTTGAATCCCGCCTGAAAATCTATATCCATATAGTTATACTGTATCTGGGCAAACGACCAGTCATATTCATCACAGATCCGTATGAAATCTTCAGCTTTCCCATGAAATGAAAATCCAGGAAACCTTATTTTTCCTTCGGCTTTCTTTTTATCCAGAAACTCTCTCACACCAAGATCTCGCATCCTGTCCCACACCTCTCCATTTAGGCCATGCAGGAGATAGCAGTCCAAATGATCCGTTTTAAGTCTTTCCAGCTGCTCTTTGAGAAAAGTCTCCATCTGCTCCTTCTGCCTCAGTTGAAAGAGTGGCATCTTGGTTGCCAGGTAAACTTTTTCGCGCCATCCTCCCGATAGTGCTTCACCTACGAAGGGCTCGCTCTCTCCACGTTGTCCGAATACCGCAGCATGATAAAAATAGGCCGTATCAATATAATTGACACCATTATCTATTGCATAATGCAGTAATCTGGTGGCAGTTGGAAAGTCTATCTTTTCAGGCTTGTGATCTACAACAGGGAGCCGCATGCATCCGAAACCGAGTATCGAAATATCAATCCCTGTTCTGCCAAGTTGCCGATATAGCATAAATTATCCTCCTTGTTTTAACAATCCTTCGCTTAAATATTTTCACAATATTATAAATAAGATATGATTTTATGATCCCCCTGCTGAAGATTAAGGAAGGTTTTGTGAAGTCAGGCAGGCAGGCATTTAATCAAGTGCTTTGAAGGCGCTCTTCCAGAATGTAAAGGAATTAAAATCAAGCCGGCTGATAACCTCTTGATAATTGTGATCTGCGCCTTTAGCTATAGCATACTGATGATCTATCTTAAGATCTGCAAGCTGCTGATGAAATCGCTGAACAGGCTCCAGAAGGAAATCCTTATCACCGACCAGCAGTCTCAGGACAGTTTTTCCGCGGATAATGTCTTCATTCTTTATGGTTCCCGTCCCTGAGATGCCTGTCAAGAAAGCCTGTAATGACTTTGATATTTCCTGATGAAAGTAACTTTGAGAAATCAGCATCAGCCTGGGCTGCAATGCCTATCCTCACGGGGGCATCTGACAGTAACTCGAGTTTTTTCAAACCATCCTGCCAGATAACGGCCAGATAGCCTCTTTCAACCTGCTGAATGATGCCGATACTTCTGGCATCGAGATCAAACTTCTGCGAATTGCCTCTCAGGAAGCCTGTAACCCGTGAAATAGTTTTGATCACATCTGCATCCTTATCATGCTCAACACTTACTACTGCGTAACCGTTACCTGTAAATGATGCGAACGGGGTAGGAAATTTATTTATGCCTGCCAATGGCAGCCAGATCAGTACCGGAACGGGTGGTTCCTGGATCTTGTCATCAAGCTTTTGATCCGTGTCATTGCCTGTCACTCCTATCGCGTCAGTCATTGGTTTTCCTCCCGGAATATAAAGGTCGAGGAAGAGCGATGTACTGCCCTGGCTAAAGTAAACCAGATCTTTTTTCAGGCTGAATCCTTTTCCCCGATCGGGCTGTGAGAAAAGTGAAGCGCAAACATAGAATGACATCAACAGGAAAATCACAGGCTTTTTCATAGCACCTTATTATCTGTTCTGACTTAAATAATACTGAAAAGATAATATTTTCCGGCCGAATGGTACAAAAAAAGAGTGAGAACAGTCTTCCCCGCTCTCACTCTCAATCTCAATTTATCTATTTAAGCCTGAGGAACTGTTGCTTCGTTGTGATCTTCTGTGCATCTTGAATGGTACTTATCGTGGTATTTTCTGCGCCATTCCCTGTTGGGACCACCGCGGCCATGGCTTCCAGGAGCAATTCCTGTCAGCAATATCTTCGACAGGATGAATAGTCCGGCTGTCTGCCAGTAGCTTAGGACCGGTCCGTGAAACAATGAAGGTACCAGCGAGTTCCAGAGACACATCGTTACGTAAATGAACAGGAAAATAAAACCTATTCCAAGGATTCCAAATCCCACATACTTTAAAATTCTTAACGCTTTCATAATTATTTGTTTTTAAACAGTTTATACAATTCATCAAGTTGTTTTCTCAATGCCAGCACAGCATATCTTTTCCGCGAAATGAGTGTATTTACTCCGGTACCTGTTCTTTCTGAGATCTCCCTGAAGCTCATATCCTCAAATTCGGTTGCAATAAAAACCTCGCTCTGCTCATCCGGCAGATCATTAAGCACCTCCGTGATCTTTTCCCAGATGAGATCCTTCAGCTCTTCATCACCGGGTGAGGAACCGATAGCAGGCAGTATCTCCTCAAGTGAAAGGGGTCCTTCCTCGCCTGCACAAGCCTTTTCGGTATAACTCATGCTTAAAGGCCGTTTCATGCGGAAATGATCAATGATCTTGTTTTCCGCCACCCTGTAGAGCCAGGCTGTAAGGTTCCTGATCCGGTCAAGGTCTCTGAAGCCCAGTGTAAGCTGATAGAAGACATCCTGCAGAATATCTTCAGCCTCCACGCTGCCGGGAACTCTTTTGCGTATATAGCCAAGAAGCTTTTCCCGCTCGGATATATACATGTTCCCGATCTTTTCCGACTCCCCTGGACTCATTTATCTAGACCTTTTAATATCCATGACGAAACTTGACTGATAATATTTTAAAATATAGCGATTTTTTTAAGAAATGCACCCTATCCCCTGCGGGTTTAGGCTACGCAGGCCAGGAGCAACGCGACTTAGTCCCGCTCTGCGGGGAGCGCGATATTGTCACTTTCTCTTCCCGTACAAAAGGTGGTGAAGTATAAACAAAACCCCTGTAACCATAAAGGGTATGAAAATAAAAAGAGAGGCTCTGTTGGTCGTAAATGAATGGAAAAATATACAGGCACAAAATGCAACTGCAATCAGAATTATTCCTCCAGGCAATTCCCTGTTCCACGCAACGACAACTATTGCAGTCAATATAAGCACCGGGATATTATGGATCAGAAATCCTAAAAGTTTCCTGCCCAGGGGTTCATTCCCGTCAAATGCGTCGAATGAAAACATCAGCATAAACAGGATTGCAAGTATTGCCAGGATCCTTGGAGTCCAGTAAAGTGCTTTTTCTTTCATAGTCCCTCCGTTATATGAATTATTATCAGAACCTTAATCCGACGAACACAATTTAGTCAATCTGCTCTTTAAAGAGAAATTTTAAAGATCTATTTTCTCAGGCTTCCAATTAAAGTCTTTGCAGCGTCGGGAGTGCAGGTAAATGTATGACCTGATATCTTTATTTCCCGCAGGTTTCGCTGATCTTCGCAGAAAGACAATCAATATGCATCAAAGAGCGGGAAAAATTATCCAGCGATGTTAATCTTAACCATTTAAGCTATCCTTTTCCCGGCCATCGGGCCAGGTTTCAGGCTGTGTATCTCCTCAATATGGATAAGCACCACAGCCTTAGGCTTTGACATGCCCGCCTTTAATGACATTTCAGCCGATCTTTCATAAACGGGGCCTTCGGTAAGCACTTCCGGGGTCCCAAGGAACCTGTATCCGTCAAGTGTGTCCCTGTTTACAACCGCAACCGAGACCTTTGAGCCATCGAGGATGTTTTTGTAGTTGGTCCCTCCGGTTCCTTCAGAAAAGATAAGGGTTTCATCATCAATAACCCTGGTGGATCGCTTCGGGGCATTGTTTGGAATGCCTTCTCTGCTGACCGTTGCATGGAAACATTGCTGGGTCAGGATCATATCTTTCATCTCCTGTGTAAGCTTTGCCATAACTAATGTTTATTAATTTTTACCCTGGTCTGTATTTTAATTTCCTCAAAATCAAAATTACACAATCTTTATATTAATCAGAGCCCCGTCAATTGTTAATGGCGATCCGGTAGCCGGCATATTGTATTTCCATAACAAAAGATAATCAGGGATCTTGCCTAACGGCTCTCCGCTTCTCTTCGTTTTTGTGGGGAAAATGAAATACCACTAAGGCTCCTGGACTTAAAGAATCAACAGTATTAAAAACGAATATAAAATTTATGCTACTGAGTAGACAGGTTACCATAATTTTAATTATTCCAAGAACAATAACATCCATAAAGTGTTAGCATAGTAAAAATTGCTTTAAAAAATGGATGGACAAAAACATCTTTCGGAAAGATCAGTTGAACCAGATCCATTTCTCCAGTTCGAGAAATGGTTCGGGGAACGGCTGGCCTCAGGAATTGAAAATCCGGATGCATTCAGTCTGGCTACAGCCTCTTCTGACGGTACTGTGTCTGTTCGTACCGTTTTGCTAAAAGCGCATGACCATGAAGGGTTTGTTTTCTTCACCAATTATTTCAGCAAAAAAGGAAAACAGCTGGCAGTAAACTGCAATGCTGCAATGCTCTTCTACTGGCCTGAAAAAAACAGGCAGGTCAGAATTGAAGGAATTGCCGAAAAAATATCACATGAAGAATCATTCAGATATTTCTCCTCACGTCCCCGGGAAAACCAGGTGGGATCCTGGGCTAGTGAACAGAGCAGTTCTATTCCGGATAAAGACTTCCTGTTAAGGCGCTTTAAAGAGTTCAGAGAGAAATTCAGTGGTAAAAGTGTCCCTATTCCTCCGCAATGGGGTGGCTTCAGGATCATTCCTTCGTGGTTTGAATTCTGGCAGGAAGGAAGATACCGGCTTCACGACAGGATAACATATAGTGCCTCGGATGATGGATGGATCATTGGCCGGATGTCACCCTGATTATACAACATCGCAGGCGTCAGGCGGCATTCAGTGCGCATCTTTTCCTTCCCATTCAGCCACTAAGGCACAAAGGTTCATAAAGTTATATCTATTATTGCGAATTATTGATAATGCAGTTTGAAAAAATATCTTATGTATCTCGTGCCTGATAGGAATAGACCTAGTCCTATTCCGTTGTATATTATTGAAAGATACTGTTTCGGGATCGATGAATGCCGGAGAGTTATACCCAGGGCAACCATAAAGATTATAGTCAGGTAGCTTTTAAAAGTAATGAACGAAAAGATCGATCTTTTTTCAGTGATTTCGCTCAATCTGCCAATGTTTTTGTCGGCCAGTTTAAGAAAGCCGAAAAAATGTATCGGCATTGCAGCAAAAAATCCGGCTGCATAGAAAAGATAAACCCCTTTGCCGGGATACCTGCCCAGCCAGGTCTCGGCAAATGCCATGAGCATTATTCCTACACCGCACCACATAAGGCCGGCAATAAGAACAAGATACCTTTTATCTGTTTTCATTGTCAGTATTTCTGGCAATACCATATGTTTTCTATTCTTTCTTCGCCAGGCGGATGGGAACGAAGTTTGTCAAATTTATAATAAAAGCTCAATATCTGGTCCGGCAGACAGTTTATGTTTTTGCATCCCCAATGATTATATTTGCAGGTATGAAAAGAGATGTCAGGAATATCTTCCACTTCTTCCACGACCTCAAAAGGCGGGATCACAAGCCCGGTTACGGAGCTCTTGATATTATCAAATTTATTGGTCCGGGACTTCTTGTTACAGTCGGATTCATCGATCCGGGAAACTGGGCGGCAAATCTGGCCACCGGCTCGGAATTCGGATACACTCTACTCTGGGTTATAACACTTTCAACTATAATGCTTATCGTACTGCAGCATAACGTTGCCCATCTGGGGATCGCAACAGGTTTGTGTCTTTCCGAAGCAGCAACAATTCATCTCAGGCCGTCAGTTTCGCGGTCGATACTTATATTCGCAATGTTTGCTTCAGTTTCGACATCGCTTGCAGAGATCCTGGGAGCCTCAATTGCGCTTCAGATGCTTTTCAATGTCCCATTGAAGATCGGAGCGATCCTCGTCACAATATTTGCCCTGATAATGCTGCTTACAAATTCATACCGCAAGATCGAAAAGTTCATCATTGGGTTTGTTTCTGTAATCGGTCTTTCATTTTTATATGAACTTTTTCTTGTGGATGTCGACTGGCCGTCTGCAATGGTATCGTGGATAAAGCCATCAATTCCCAGGGGGTCAATGTTCCTGCTGATGAGCATACTGGGAGCAGTGGTAATGCCCCATAATCTGTTTCTTCATTCTGAGATCATTCAGAGCCGTCAATGGAACGTTCAGGATGAGAAGATCAAAAAGAAGCAGATGCAGTATGAATTTGCAGACACTCTTTTCTCCATGGTGATCGGGTGGGCTATCAACAGTGCCATGATAATTCTGGCGGCAACGACTTTCTTCAGGCACAATATTAAGGTCGATGAGCTTCAGCAGGCCCAGGGATTACTGACTCCTCTTCTGGGTGGTAATGCTTCCGTTGTTTTTGCAATTGCCCTGCTTTTCTCAGGTGTTGCATCAACCATAACTTCTGCTATGGCGGGAGGATCTATTTTTTCGGGGATGTACGGTGAACCATACGATATCAAAGACAACCACACAAGTACAGGAGTGCTGATTTCACTTACCGGTGCACTTATAATGATCTTTTTTATAGGGGATCCTTTCAGGGGTCTTCTTTTGTCGCAGGTATTTCTGAGCATTCAGCTTCCATTTACAGTATTTCTGCAGATCTATCTTACCTCATCGAAAAAGGTGATGGGAAAATATGCAAATTCAACTTACCTTAAAACAATTCTTGTCACAATTGCGACAATTGTGGTATTGTTGAATTTAAAACTCATTTATGAATTGCTTGTACACTAGTAAGCTTGCCTGCAATGGAGATCAAATATAAAATCGGACTGGTCCTTAGTGGTGGCGGAGCAAGGGGCTTCGCACATCTCGGGGTTATGCAGGCACTTAATGAATCTGGCATTTATCCCGATGTTATTTCAGGTACGAGTGCCGGCGCTATTGTAGGGGCATTATATGCCGATGGATATCCTCCAAGGGAAATAATGAAGCTGATGAATTCAAAAAACGGTTTTGATTATTTCACTCCTACAGTTCCAAGGGGTGGTCTGCTCAAGATATCAGGCGTAATAAGGATACTCAAAAGCAATCTGCGCGCCCGGACATTTGAGGAGCTTAAGATACCTCTGTACGTTACGGCCACCGACCTGAATAACGGCAAGGCTGTATACTTTTCTTCCGGCGATCTGCTGCGCGCAGTTATTGCTTCATCAAGCATTCCTGTTTTATTCAGGCCCATGGTAATTGACAATATCCAGTATGCTGACGGAGGGGTGCTTGATAACCTCCCGGTACATCCGATCGAGCAAAAATGCCGTTTCATTATAGGTTCTTTTGTAAATCCTGCCGGATATGAGGACAAGGTCACCTCTCTTATGCAGATAGCGATCAGGACTTTTATCCTGAGCATGTCGAAAGAGGTCGTTGAAAAAGCAGGCAAATTTGGTCTGCTTATCGCTCCTCCGGAATTAAGCAACTTTAAAATACTTGACCCCGAAAAGGCAGAAGAACTTTTTAATGTGGGTTACAAGGCAACGCTTGAGAAGCTGAAAAATGCAGATATTAATTCTATAATTTGCTGAAACAGGATCCCAGGTAATTACTTCGTAAAGGAGTAGAGGCGTTTGATCTCCTCCTTCCATAGAGATTCGTCGGGTGTTTCAAGTATAAGAGGCATATCATCAAAGCGCGGATCGTTCATAAGTGTCCAGAATGTCTCCTCGCCCAGAAATCCCTTTCCGATGTTTTCATGCCTGTCGACCCTTGTGGCGTGTTCCTTTTTAGAATCGTTTATATGCATACCTTTCAGATAGCCCATCCCGATTATCTCATCAAAAAGCCTGAATGTTTCATTAAAACCGTTCCCGGTCTTTATATTATACCCCGAGGTATATGCATGGCATGTATCAAAGCAGACCCCAACTTTCGATTTATCTTCCACGTAATCAATAATATACTTTATCTGTTCAAATGTATGGCCAAGGTTTGATCCCTGTCCCGCAGTATTTTCGATCACTGCCGATACACCTTTAGTTTTGTCAAGTGTCAGATTTATTGATTCAGCTATGATCTTAAGGCACTCTTCAGTGCCCGTAAGCTTAAGATGGCTGCCAGGGTGAAAGTTGAGCCTGTCGAGACCCAGCTGTTCACAACGTCGAATTTCATCGAGAAATGATTCCCTTGATTTTTGAAGCGGCTCTTTTTCGGGATGTCCCAGATTGATCAGGTAGCTGTCGTGCGGCAGTATCTGGAACGGTTTAAAATCGTATTTTTCGCAGTTCTCCCTGAAATTCCTTATTGAGCTTTTGGACAATGGCGGCGCCAACCATTGACGCTGGTTTTTTGTAAAAAGTGCAAATGCCCTCGCCCCTATTTCGTGAGCATTAAGCGGGGCATTTTCTACCCCTCCCGAAGCGCTCACATGTGCTCCAACATATTTCATAAATATCCCTTTTTACCGAAATTTATCGTACTTAAATATTGGATAAAATATTCTGCTCAATTTCTAATTATGTATAAACAACCTGCAAGTGATGATTGTTGTAAAATTAATCAATGTACCCGTTTATTTAAAGCAGGGATATTATTATTTTTACATTGAGCAATTAATTTAAAAAGAAGCGGAAATGATAGATTCGAACTTAACCCCACCCATTCCTGGCGATGAAAAAAAAGGCGCTACTGTATTGCTGATATTTATAACAGTAATACTGGCACTGGCGCTTGGCTTTCTGATTTATAGCTATTTCGGCCAGAAAAACAGGATGCAGGAAATGGAAAATGTTCTTACCCAGGAAAAGGATTCGCTGGCAAACGAGCTGAGGCTTATGATCCATGGATATGATACCCTTAAATCCACCAACGATACCATTAATGCCCATCTTGAGAAAGAAAAGATGAGGATAAAACAGCTTCTGTCGATAAACGCATCCAATGTCCAGCTGATAAAGAAATACAAGACCGAGATAATCACGATGCGTGAAATAATGAAAAGCTACATCGTTCAGATAGACTCGCTCAATACCAGAAACAAGTTGCTGGTGGCAGAGAACCAGGATATTAAGCAGCAGATCACAAAGGTTCAGAAGAACAATGAAGAGCTGTCAAAAACCAAGAAGGAACTGAGTTCCAAAGTTGAAATTGCCTCGGTTATTCAGGCAAAGGATGTGAAGACCGTCACCCTCAATAAAAACAGGAAGGAGACCTCTCGTCTTGACAGGATGACAAAGTTGCAGGTTTGTTTTACACTGCGCGAAAATCCAATAGCTGAAGCCGGTAAGAAGGTCGTTTACCTGCGGATCATCAGACCAGATTCCCTGGTTATTGCATCCAGTTCTGATAACCTGTTCGACTACAATGGGAAAAAGATAATCTTTACATCATCCCGGGAGGTTGATTATATGAAACAGGATGTCGATATGTGCATCTTTGTTGATAAGAGTCCTGATTTTATTCTCGGAAACTATAAAGCAGAGATCTATCTTGATGGAAATATGATAGGCGGGTGTTCTTTCATCCTTACTAAAAGATGATCATTTCCTGTCGACCATCATAAATTCTGAAATAACATTATCTGAAATCATTTTGCCCTGGGTGGTCAGAACAAGGCTTGTGCCTTCCTGTTTCATCATACCATACGAGATGAACTTCCCTGCCAGGTTCATTACATAATCGTATCCCTCTTTCTCAAACATGCTTTCGACATATTCAAGGTCGACGCCCCACATTGTCCTCAATGAGGTCATAATATATTCGTTGAATCTGGTTTTTATGCCTAGCTCCTCCTTCTCAAAGAATGGTTTGTTTCCATTCACTGCGGCTATATACTTCTTCACGTCCCTTACGTTCCATTGCCTCGAGAAGCTGTTGAATGAATGGGCAGACGGGCCCAGTCCCAAATAGCTGACCTGCTTCCAGTAATTGGAATTATGCCTTGAAAAATAACCCTCTTTCCCGAAATTTGAAATTTCATAATGAATGAAGCCGGCAGATTCCATCAATTCAATAAGTATATTGAATTGGTTTGTGCTCTCCTCTTCATCAATTTCTGAGAGATGTCCCTGTTTTTTAAGTTTTCCCAGAACAGTACCCTCCTCAATGGTGAGGTGATAAGCCGAAATATGCTTTACATCAAACGACAGGGACTTTTTAAGGGTCATTTCCCATTGCTGAGAAGATAAATCCGGCATCCCGTAGATCAGGTCAATGGTGACATTATCGAATCCGGAATCCAAAGAATCCCTGAGAGCCCGTTCGGCCCTGGCTGAATCATGACGCCGGTTAAGGAATTTGAGATCCTCATCGTGCCACGATTGAATACCAAGACTTAACCTGTTGATGCCTCCCCGTTTCAACTCGCCGAGATATGACATATCCACATCATCGGGATTAAGCTCAATGGTTGTTTCACAATCATCATCAACAGGAAAGAGGCTGCGAAGCTGTAACAGAGTTCCGGAAATCTCTTTTGCACCTGCCACTGAAGGGGTACCACCGCCGAAATAGATAGTTGATATTGGTTCACCTTCGAGATAATCCCTTCGCAACCCTGCCTCACTTATCAAAGCTTTAAAAAAAGTGCTCTTCTCTTCCGGGGCGATTACCTTGTAAAAATCACAATATGAGCAGATCTTCTTACAAAACGGTATATGGATATATATTCCGGCCATTATCTCTTTGTCTGCAATAAAATTACAAATAAAATGTCATTCCATTTGTTACTTTTGCACATACCTGATGATGATAAGAAAAAACATATTCTCCCTGTTCATAGCACTCGTGATCGTGTTCCTAAGCTTCACGGGGGCAGGAACTTTCAGTCATCTGCATCTTCCTCCTATTCCCAATCTTGACAAGCTGGTTCATTCAATTATGTACTTTACTCTTACGTTTGCCCTTATTATTGAGAACAGGACGATCCTTACATCTGCCAGAAAATATGCTGAACTCGCGCTAATTCCCCTGATATTCGGCGGAGTGATAGAGGTTTTTCAATCGATGTTCACAACTACAAGGACCGGAGATATTCTGGATTTTTGTGCAAATGCTGTTGGTATAACCCTTTCCGTTCTGGTATGGATCTTAATAAAGCGATTTCTTAAGCCTGGTATTAAATAGCTACCTCATTGGTTTTATTTGCTGATCGGACAAGACTGGATATTGTCTTCCTGCTGAAAAGCCTCATTAGATTTGCCCTGATTTTTGAATACTCCTCGTGAATGGGACAAATAAGCTTCTCTTCACCAACGCAGCTACAGGTTGTGTTGTGGATTACACAGTATTCAAAAAGGTCCTTGCCGTCTATTGTGGTAATTATGTCAAGAAGTGTAATATCTTTTGGGTCCCTGAGAAGGGAAAACCCCCCATGAGGTCCTTTTGATGAACTCAGTATCTTCTGTTTTGCAAGAAGCTGCAGGATCTTTGCGAGAAATGGCGTGGGAAGATTCAGATCTTCAGATATCTGTTTAATGCCAACTTTTACGTTATCCTTTGATTTACTGGCAATATAGGTCACTGCCCTTATTCCATATTTGCACGAACTTGATAACATCTCAGTATTTTTTTATTGGTATCTTTTCTATTCTTCTGGCATGCCTTCCTCCGTCAAACCCTGTTTCAAGAAATGTCTTTACGATCAGCAGTGCTTCAGATTCTGAAACAAATCTTGCCGGTATTGAACAAATATTTGCGTCATTGTGTGCCCTGGCAAGACGACTGGTCTCTTCGCTCCAGCATAATGCACCCCTGATTCCCTGGTGCTTGTTCACAGTAATATTCATTCCATTGCCGGTTGCGCATATTGTAAAGCCTATATCGTACTCACCGGACGAAACCGCATCCGCAAGCTTATGTCCAAACTCAGGATAATCAACACTTTCCGTAGAATCTGTTCCAAAATCCTTCAGATCAAGTTTTTCGTTTTTCAGATAACTTACTATCGTCTCCTTTAGATGAAAACCTGCATGGTCCGCGGCCAAGGCAATTCTTTTTCTTTCCACAATTATCTCTTTTTAATTCAATCTCGACAGATCATGCAAATTAATTAAATAGATCGAAAAAAGAAAAAAATATATTTTTATCCTTTAATTAAAAAAGATGCTTAATGTTATAACATTTAACATGCAGTATTGTTTAATGCTCACAGGCATTAAATAAGAACTTATTGACGTGTTAGTAATATGTAGAAAACTCCGGTTCTTCTATGTTAATAAACGGTAATGATATGTAAGAAATCCGTACTTATGCCATTTTTAGTTTTTAATTACTCCTTTTTCAGTAATTAATCAATCTGTTTGAACCATGAATGAACATTAAAAAATATACTTTTGTCATGAATTGAACGTAAACAATGAGTACTTAACGACTGTTAATTAATGTACTAATTGGCTGATATTCAAATTTGGTACGTTTTTTGAATTGTTGAAAAGTTGTTTTTTCAGTGTTAACGTCTGATAAAACAAGAGAATTCTGATTTTTCTGTCAACACAATTAACAGGCTATTATATTAATCATATATTATATTTAAATAAACTATTATAATAATATTGAATATTAAAAATGTTAATAATGGGCAACGGGGGGATGGGAAACGGAAATTCAATTATACAGGAAATAGCAGAACTGAAAAAGAAAAAGAATGCTATAATTCTTGCACATTATTATCAGACAGGTGATATTCAGGATATCGCTGACTTTGTAGGGGATAGTCTTGCTCTGGCGCAGAAGGCAGCTGCAAATAATGCAGATATAATTCTGTTCGCAGGTGTTAAATTTATGGCCGAGACAGCCAAAATACTTGCACATCAGAAAAAGGTCCTTCTTCCCGATATGGCAGCCGGATGTTCATTATCAGATTCATGCAACCCGGTTGATTTTAAGAGATTCATTGAAGATCATCCAGGAAGAACAATAATAACATATGTAAATACGGCAGCAGAAATAAAGGCTATGTCTGATATAGTATGTACTTCTTCCAATGCTGTTAAGATAGTTGAATCATTGCCTGCAGGCGAAAAGATCATATTTGCTCCTGACAGGAACCTGGGAAATTATATCCTTAATAAAACAGGACGTGATATGCTTATCTGGGATGGTGCATGTCACGTTCATGAAGAATTCTCTCTTGAAGCAATTATTAAACTGAAGCAAAATTATCCCGATGCCAGAATTATAGTTCATCCTGAGTGTCAATTGCCGGTTAGGCTTGTTGCTGATTTTATCGGATCCACCTCTTCACTTCTTTCATTTATACAAACAGACAACAGTAACAAATATATTGTTGCAACAGAACCAGGTATAATACATCAGATGATAAAGGCAAGACCAGAAAAAATATTCATCCCTGCCCCACCCAAAGATTCCACCTGTGCTTGCAGTGAATGCAATTTTATGAAGCTTATTACCGTGAAAAAGATATATGAATGTCTTTTAAAGGAATCACCAGAGATTATTCTGGAAGAAGATATAATTTTAAGAGCTGAAAGACCTATTAGAAAAATGCTGGAAATATCTGAAAGATTAGGGCTGTAGAAATGAAAAGATCCACATTAATATTAATAATGATATTTTATTATGCAGTGGCCTATAGCCAGTCTGTGGAAAATATTGCAGATGGCTACCAGGTATTCAAATATCCAAATGGAGCAGTGTCAAGCGAAGGTCTTATCAAAAATGGAAAGCCGGACGGATTCTGGAAAAGCTATTATGTTACAGGTATTAAGAAATCTGAAGGCAAGAGGACCAACTATCTTCTTGACAGCATCTGGATATTTTATGACCAGACAGGAGATACGCTCGAAAAGATAAATTATCTGTATGGAAAGAAGAACGGATATTATTATAAATACAAAAAAGATCCTTCTGAGGGATTGTACATATGGTCGAAAGATCTGTTTGCCGGCGACAGGAAGGAAGGAACAGGATATATTTATTTTCCTGATCACAGGATCCAGCAGACCATAACATGGAATAATGGCAAAAGATCGGGACTTGCAAAGGAATTTGACCGTGAGGGCACTATCATAACGCTGCTTGAGTATAACAATGATTTTCTAATAAGCAGGGAAAAAATAAACCGGAAGGACAATAATGGCCTGAAACAGGGCGACTGGAAAGAATTTTACCCGAATGGAAACATAAAATCGGAAAAAACCTTCAGGGATGATCTTCTGCATGGCTATTACAAGGAGTATGATGTAAAAGGAAACCTGGTACTTACTATGCTTTACGACAATGGTGCGATAGTCAAATCCAATGTTGAGGACCAGCCCGATATTGAAATCAGGAACAAGTATGATCAGAACGGGAAGCTTATTTACAGCGGACCATTCAGGAATTCAGTCCCGGTTGGTATCCACAGGGAATACTCAGCTGATGGAAAGATAACAGATTCAAAGATCTATACCGATAACGGGGTCCTTGTTTCAGAAGGTATCGTGAATGAACAGGGCGACAGAAATGGCAAATGGGAAGATTTTTTTCCTGATGGCAAGGTGATGGATGAGGGACAGTATACCGAAAGCAGAAGATCGGGCTTATGGAAATTCTACGATAGCGAAGGAAAGACAGAACAAACCGGGTATTTCAACAATGGAAGGCCTGACGGTAACTGGAAATGGTACTATGAAAACGGTGCTCTTCTGAGGGAAGAGGATTATTTCCAGGGAAAACGCGATGGTGCATATACCGAATATTCAAAAAGCGGGGAGATAATTGCACAGGGTCAGTTCTCAGACGGGGAAAGGAACGGTGAATGGAAATTCACCTCTGCGAACAATTCCGAAGAAGGAAAATACATATTAGGGCTGAAAGACGGGGTATGGAAGTCTTATTATGCTGATGGAAAAATTAGGTTCAAGGGAAGTTTTCTTCAGGGAAATGCTGATGGTCAGCATCTTTTATACTATGAAAACGGAAAAATTAAGGAAGAGAGATATTACCAGGGAGGATTCAGGCAAAAGACATGGAAAAAATATGATGAGGATGGGAAGATCGTTCTTACTGTAACATATAAAAATGATACTGAGCTGAGCATAAACGGAGTTAAATTAAAGCTGCCGGAAAGTGATGTTAAGCTTATAAAATAGTTTCTTTGCCTGATGGATGAAAATTTTAATATCAGAAAAGATAGCCTCATTGCAGCTGACAGGGAATTTGAGAAACAGCTCAGGCCACTGACATTTTCTGACTTTAAGGGACAAAAACAGATAATGGAAAACCTTACTGTTTTTGTCACTGCGGCAAAACAAAGAGGTGAAGCTCTCGATCATGTTCTCCTGCATGGACCGCCCGGACTTGGCAAAACGACACTGGCCACCATTATCTCCAATGAACTTAATGTAGGACTAAAAGTTACTTCGGGTCCTGTTCTTGATAAACCCGGGGACCTGGCAGGCCTTCTGACGAATCTTAACGAAGGGGATGTCCTGTTCATTGATGAGATACACCGGCTTTCTCCGGTTGTTGAGGAGTACCTCTACGCAGCAATGGAGGATTTCCAGATCGATATAATGATCGACAAGGGCCCAAGCGCAAGATCAGTTCAGCTGTCGCTTAATAGCTTTACTCTCATTGGCGCAACCACACGGTCAGGACTTCTTACTAGTCCGCTCCGGGCCAGATTTGGTATAAAATTCCATCTGGAATATTATGATAATGAAGTTTTGACAGGAATTGTAAAAAGATCTTCAGCGATACTTAAGATTAAGATCGAAGAGAATGCCGCACGCGAAATTGCATCGAGAAGCAGGGGGACGCCCAGAATAGCAAATGCACTGTTAAGGAGAATCAGGGACTTTGCACAGGTCAAGGGTTCTGGTAAAATCGATCTTGAAATTACAAGGTTCGGGCTTAATGCTCTCAATATTGATGAGCATGGACTGGATGAAATGGATAACAGGATTCTTCTGATAATAATAGACAAGTTCAAGGGAGGCCCGGTAGGTCTGAATACTATCTCGACTGCCGTAGGTGAAGAAAGCGGGACTATTGAAGAAGTTTACGAACCATTCCTGATAAAGGAAGGCTATCTTAAAAGAACACCGCGGGGCAGAGAAGCTACTGAACACGCGTACAGACACCTGGGAAGGCAAACAGGGCTGACAAAAACAGGAAATTTATTCTGAAATAACGGGAAGGAATTACCGATGGAATAAAGGTTTACGTAAAGACGTTGCTTATCTTTTCAAGCCCCTTGATATTAAGGATCTTTATTTTTCTGCCATTCAGCTCAACAAAATTATCCGTTTTGAATTCAGATAGAAGCCTGATCACCGATTCTGTTGCGGTTCCGACGATATTTGCAAGCTCTTCGCGGGTCAGAGATATCCTGAGATATTTCTGATTATCAAGGCCAAAATCATCCACCAGCTTGAGCAATACCTCCGCAAGGCGTTCACGTACTGTCTTCTGTGCTATGTCGGTAATATACGAGTTTGCCTCTCCAAGTTCATGGCAGGCAAGCTTCATAAGCTCAAGGCTGAAATTAGGATTGGTCTTGATAAAAGTGATCAGTATCTCTGATGGGATGAAGCACACCTGGCAATCTTCGATGACCTTGGAGGTGGTACAGGCAGGTTCATTGCTCAGGACGCTTCGGTAAGCTATGATCTCCCCGGGTTTGGCAAAACGGATTATCTGCTCCTTGCCGTCAAGACCTGTCTTGTAGACTTTTATTATTCCGCTATTGATGCAATAAAAACCGCTTATTCTATTTCCCTCATGGTACAGAATATCCCCTTTCTTATAATGTCGGAAATCCTTTTCATAGTTTAATCTAACCGCATCATCGTGAGAAAGATGCTTAAAGATTGAATTTGTCTCAAGTGCGCATTTCTCACAGAACGGTATAGCAATTTCATACTGTTTCATTTTATCCCCTCAATTACAATGCAAAGATTGCAAATACCTTTCAGATAATTTTTTAAATTTGAGATTATATTCCAAAAAACTTGCAAATAGCATGAAAGACTCAGTATATGTACAACATCGTGGAAATATGTCTTTTGATGTCAATGTCAACGGACATAATTTGATTCTTGATTCGTCGCGGGAATTCGGAGGGAATAATGAAGGACCCAGGCCTAAAAGTCTTCTTCTGGTCGCACTTGCAGGTTGCACAGCCATGGATGTTGTCTCTATACTGAAAAAGATGAAAATAGGCTTTGATGATTTCAGGATTGAAATTGAAGGCAATGTTACTGAGGAACATCCCAAACATTTTGATCACATGCACATTAAGTATATATTAAAAGGGAAAAATATTCCCGGAGAAAAGGTAAAAACGGCCATAAATCTTTCACAGGATAAATACTGTGGTGTAAGCTATAGCCTGAGAAAGGCGATGGAGATCACCTGGGAAGTGGCTATTGTGGAATGAATTGACCGGATAGAGGATTTTTAAAATATTGGCTCTATCAGAATGAAGTTTTAAACTGATCGAGAAAGCGCAGATCATTTTCAAAGTACAGCCTAAGGTCATTTACCTGGTATTTTAGCATTGCAGCACGCTCAATACCCATACCGAAAGCAAAGCCTGTATATTTCTTATTGTCAATTCCGCAGTTTTCGAGCACATTGGGATGTACCATTCCACATCCTAATAATTCAAGCCAGCCTGTGTATTTACATACATTACAACCCTTTCCTCCGCAGATACGACAGCTGACGTCCATTTCTGCAGAAGGTTCTGTAAAAGGGAAATAAGATGGTCTCAGTCGTATTTCAGTCTCTTTTCCGAACATTTCACGGGCGAAATAGAGCAACGTCTGCCTAAGATCGGCAAAAGAAACATTTTCATCTATGTACAGACCCTCAACCTGATGAAAGATACAATGAGCTCTGGCAGAAATTGCTTCATTCCTGAAAACACGACCAGGTGAAATTGTTCTTATAGGAGGCTTCTGACCCTGCATTACACGCACCTGTACAGAAGAGGTATGGGTACGGAGAAGAATATCATCAGGACTGGAATCCTGATCGGAAATACGCGAAATATAAAAAGTATCCTGCATGTCCCTTGCCGGATGTTCGGGGGCAAAGTTGAGCCTGGTAAAAACGTGATCATCATCCTCAATTTCAGGACCTTCAGAAACAACAAAACCCAAACGGGCAAATATGTCAATGATCTCATTCCTGACAATTGAAATAGGATGTATTGAACCAAGGTTGAAAGGATAAGCCGGCCTTGTAGGATCATGAAAAACCGAAGTATCTTCAGTTACGTCAAGAATGCTTTTGAGATGGTTATATTTCTCCTGCGCCTGCTGTTTAAGGATATTAAGGCTCATTCCAACGGCCTTTTTTTCTGCAGTGGGAACATTTCGGAACTCTTCAAAAAGTATCGATACGAGGCCTTTTCTGCTAAGATATTTTAACCTGAAATTTTCAACATCTTCAATTGTTTTAGCGGTTGCAGAGCTGATCTCTTTTTTCAGCTGCTCAATTCTTTTTTGCATAAAAGATTTTTTTATAAAAAGATCCTAATTACGTACGATTTTCATTTTTAAAATAGTAACTTCATTAAGCGGCTTATCCGTTGCATCCGTCTTTACACCTGCTATTTTATCGATAACATCGAGACCCTCAACTACCTCACCAAAAACGGTATATGTTGCGTCAAGACGAGGAACGCCACCAAGGGTCATATAAACGGCACGCTCTTCTTCAGAGATCTTATGGACTCCTGTCTTATCGAGGAAATCGTACAATTGCAGTATTGCATGTTCCTGTATCTGAGAAGGAGAAAGATTCAGCCCTGCTTTGCTGCTATCAGAAACTTCATGCAGAAGCCTGACGAGATTTGCCTGGCGAATATTATTATTTATTGACTGTTCAGCTATATCAAGCTCATCTGCTGTTAAAGGCCTGCCTTGAACAATGTAAAACTGAGTGGCAGATGATCTCATTTCAGGATTGATATCATTACTCTCTCTTGCGGCAGCAAGTGCTCCTTTTTTGTGATAATAAATGGGATTAAATTCGGGACGAACGGTGAGGACAGAAAGGGAATCCTTTAAAGCTTTTGAAATACCTGGCTTGAGGGATTCATCACCTGCCTGGATCATGAATCCGTTTATTACCCTGTGAAAAGGAATTCCATCATAAAAATGGGATTTTACGAGACGGACAAAATTGTCTCTGTGAAGAGGCGTCTGATTATAAAGCTTTAATTTAATATTACCGGCTGATGTTTTTAATGAAACAAAGATTTCCTTATTTGCATTATCATTGCATGCTGTAAGAAATACAGTAAATATCAGGAATTGTAAGATCCTGGTGGCATTCATGAATTTTGAAATTTAATTAATAACCTTCTGCAAATCTGACAGCAAAGATATTTAACTTTGGCCGATAAGTGAAAAGTAAAAATCTTTAAGGTGAAATCAGAGAGAATGGCAGAAAAGAAATATTATGGAGATCAAGATCGTTGACAGATCGGGGCATAACATTCCTGAATATTCGGTGGGAAAGAATGTGATTATGAAAAATTTGTGTTTTATAGTGTTGATATTCATCATACTGACTGGTAGTGGTTGTTCTGCCAGGATGTACAAAGGCGGCAATGAAAATGTAAAAGGAACTGCCTATGATTCAGCGACATTCAGTTATTTTTATGGGGAAGCACTGAAGCAAAAACTGTTGGGTAATGCAGGAGATGCAATTAAATACCTGGAGCAATGCGTTAAAATAAACCCTAAAAGCGATGCTGCTTATTATCAGCTGGCGCAAATCACTCTCCAGAGAGGCGATATGGAGAACGGAAAGGAATTTGCGATCAAGGCAGTAAAGCTGGATGAAAAGAATCTTTGGTATCTGACTATGCTGGGAGATATTTATTATCAGGAAAAAAATATGGATAGCGCAGCTGTTTATTATGAGAAAGCTGTAGAAAAATTTCCTGAAAATGACCGGATCAAGCTTACTTTAGGAAGCATTTATGCGGAAAATTCAGACTTCATAAAGGCTGAAAATATATATGGATTACTTGAGGAAAAATATGGAAACGGCGGGAATGTGACTATTCTGGCAGTAAGAAACCTGATGAATGAAAAAAAGCTTGATGAAGCTAAAGATAAAGTAATGAATATTCTAAAGGATAATCCAGACAATACAATGTTTAATGGAATTCTGGCAGAAATATATAGAAAAAAGGGCGATAGATATAATGCGGAAGCAGTATATCAAAAAATAATAAATATTGATTCAACTAATATCCAGATAGTTTTATCGCTTGTCGATTTTTTACTTGAAGGGAAGGAATATGAGGATTTTTTTAAATTTATCAATGATCTTGTAATAGATAATCAGTTTTCAAGGGATGATATGATGGGCATTTTCTCAAAAGTTCTTGAGGATAATGATCTTATAAAGGATAAAGGGATTGAGCTGGAAATTGTAATAAGGGTTCTGGAAAGTACATTTGAAAATGATAATATTATTGTGATGCTTCGTCCGGAACTATATCAAAAGGAAGGAAAACCAGAGCTTGCTGCGGCGAGGCTTGAGGAGCTTCTTGAACAATTCCCGGATGACTATATGATATGGGAAAGGTTGTTATTACTTTATTCAGATACCAGGAATTATGACAGATTATATGTTCTTGGTAAGACATGTTCAACAAAATTCAATATGTCATATGTAGCCAAAGTCCTATATGCCAGTGCAGCCATGGAAAAGAAAGATTATAATGTTGCCGTTGAGGAACTTGGAAAGGCTTTAATTCTGGCCGGAAACCAGGATGAACTTATATCGCAGGTACTGTCCATGGAAGCGGATGTTTATTACCGGAAGAAAGAATATATGAAATGCTTTGAACTATACAAGGAAATTCTTAAAAAGAATCCGGAGGACCTGATGGTGCTGAACAACTATGCATATTTTCTTGCAGAACAGGATCAGGACCTTAAAGAAGCTGATAGAATGATAAGGATTGTCATTGAAAAGGAAAAGAATAACGGAACATATCTGGACACATATGCCTGGGTTCTTTATAAGAGAGGAAAGTACAAAGAAGCAGCAAGGGTTTTAGAGGAGCTTATGGACAGGGATAAAAAGGAAGATTCGGAATGGTTCGAACACTATGGCTATATAATGAAGGCATTAAGAAAATGTAATATAGCAAAGGATTACTGGCAGAAGGCTTTTAAGCTTAATAATGATAAAGATTACCTTAATCAGGAGATAGAAGATTGTTTAAAATAGCTTTAACGGGACTTATTTGTCTGGTACTTTTTGCAGGCTGTGCAACAAGAAACAAACTAGGAAATAGCGCTACTGAAGTTCAGAAAGTGACTGATAGAAATATTTTACGGCGCGTTGAAGAGAAAAATTTGACAGCAAACGGATTTTACATACAAAAAGGTAAAATATTGTCAATAAGCGAGTCGGGAAGAATAAGCCTTTATTTTACGATGAAATATAATTCTGAAGGAAAGTATCTTATAAGTTTGAGAAGCAAGGCAGGAATGGAAGCTTTCAGGGTATATCTTTCAAGAGATACTATTCTTGTAAATGACAGACTTAAAAGAAACATACTTTACGGAAATCCTGGAGATTTTGAAAAAATTACCGGTATTCCGGTTACATTACTTAAAATCAGTGTTGGTGATCTGTTTATGAACAGACCAATTAATAGTGACGGGACGAATTGCAGAAATAATGAGTTGAAATTAACTGATTATCTTCTTGGGCTCTCTGTGAACTCTACAATTGACTGTAAGGAGGCAAAAGTTAAATCGATAATTGTTTCTACAGGAGAACCGGATCAATTTATATCGATTAATTATTTCAAATTCAGGGATGATAATTATTCTGTACCAAAAAAGATTGAAATAAATGACGCTGGACGAAAGATCAGAATTATAATATCTATAGAGAAATATCTTTGTCCATGGGTAGGTGATATTGATTTTATACCTGGAGAAGGATATCAAAGCAAGCCTTTAATATGAGATATTTTGTTACGGCAATATGTCTGATAATGTCATTTTTGTTTGTTAACGGACAATCAAGAAAGGAACTGGAAGAGCAGAGGAAGAAAACCCTTGATGAAATTAATTACGTTGATAACATGATAAAACAGACTGAGGCACAGAAAAGCAACGGTATAAATGAGATCAGGATTATTGGAAACAGGGTTGTTTTAAGACAAAGTGTAATTCAAGGACTAAAGGATGAAATTGATCTGATTAAAGGACGTATTGAATTGAACCAGCTTGCGATTGACCTTATGCAAAAAGACCTTGGAACCTTAAGGAATGAATATACAAAAACAATAATACAGTCATATAAGGCTTCAAAAGGATACCCGGATCTTGTATATGTATTTTCAGCAAGTGATTTTAATCAGGGATATAAGAGAATTAAATATCTTCAGCAAATGGCCCAGTTCAGAAGGAAAGAAACTGGAGTTATTTCAGAATTAATGGCTGAGATAGAATTGACTAAAAACAAAATGGAAGAGGATCAATCAAATATAGTGGATCTTAAGTCAAACGAAGAAAAGCAAAAGGAATTATTACAGCAGGAGCAGGATAAGAAAAAGAATATGGTAAGCAGCCTGGGAAATAAAGAAAAACAGCTAAGAAAAGATCTGGAAGAGAAGAAAAAAGCGGCACAAAGAATCGAGGCTGAAATAGCAAAGATTATTGAGGAAGAGAAAAAACGAGCAGATAAAGAGCTATCGCCGGAAATGAAGCTGATTGGAGATAATTTTGCTGAAAATAAGGGGAGGTTGCCATGGCCGCTGGAAAAAGGTATTATTACGGGAAAATTTGGTCCTCAAAAGCACCCTGTTCTTGCATATGTTGATGAAAATAATCCAGGAATAGAGATTACCAATGTCGGAAAGACAATTGCCAGAAGTGTTTTCAAAGGTCTCGTTGTCAGGGTTTTTGCAATCCCGGGAGCAAATATGAGCATTATTATTAAACATGGCAAATATTACTCTGTTTATCAGAACCTGGTAAATGTAAGAGTTAAATCGGGGGACCAGGTAGAGACAAAGCAAGAGATAGGAGAAGTATTCTGCGATATAAATAATGGATCAAATTCGATATTAAAATTCATGATCTTTGATGAAAAGGAAAAGGTAGATCCGGAACTCTGGATAGCGAAAAAGTAACCAGAATTGAAACTTTATCGGATAATATTAGTATAAAGTTTTGCAATAGAAGGCGGATGCAGAAAAATATAATTATACAATCAGAAATAGGGAATCTTAGGCTGGTTGAGAAGGCAATAGATGATATTTCGTCAGAATTAGGAATTTCACAGGATAATTATGGAAAAATAATGGTCTCTACAATGGAGGCAGTTAATAATGCAATCGTTCATGGCAACAAATCCATCTCTTCAAGGATTGTAAGAATTGAGATCATTCATAAAAATAAAATACTGGTTATAAGCGTAGAGGATGAAGGACAGGGGTTCAGACCAGAGGAGATCCCGGATCCGACAAAGCTGGAAAATATTCAAAATATTAGCGGAAGAGGTGTTTTTCTTATGACCAGGCTGGCGGATAAGATTGAATTTAATGAGAAAGGAAACAGAGTTACAATGTCATTTAAAGATCTGAAGACTTGAGAATAAGAATTTTTTATGAAGAGGTCACTTTCAGGCTGAAGGACTGGAAGAAAATAAAAAAACTCATAGATAAGGTCATTGCGGAAGAAGGTAAATTTTCGGGTGACCTTAATTTCATTATTGCAGGAGATGAATATATAAGGAAAATCAACAGGCAGTTTTTAAACCATGACTGGTATACCGATGTTATTAGCTTTAAATATGATGAGGAAGAAGGGACTAACGGAGAGATCTACATAAGTGTAGAAAGTGTAAAAAGCAATGCTTTAAACTATAAAGTTAGTTATAACATTGAAATGCTGAGAATAATTATTCATGGAGTTCTTCATATTTGTGGTTACGATGATAATTCTGAAAGAAAAAAGGATTTAATGCACCAGAAAGAAAATTTCTGGATGAAGAAGTTTTATAGAGAAGAATATGGGATTTGAATATGATATTATTGTTGTAGGTGGCGGACATGCAGGATGTGAAGCTGCACATATTGCTGCTGTTATGGAGGCCAAGACATTGCTTGTGACAATGGACATGACCAAGCTGGCACAGATGTCATGCAATCCTGCGATGGGAGGTATTGCAAAAGGTCAGATTGTTAGAGAAATTGATGCTCTGGGAGGTGCGAGCGGAATTATGACTGACAGAAGCATGATACAGTTCAGAATGCTAAACAGGTCGAAAGGACCGGCAATGTGGAGTCCAAGAGCTCAATGCGACAGACAGCTTTTCACACGAGAATGGAGAAAGATAATTGAAACGACAGAAAATCTGCACATATGGCAGGAACAGGCAACAGAGGTTATTATTGAGAATGGTAATGCAGTAGGAATTAAAACTGCATTCGGAACAATATTCAGGGGAAAGGCAATTATTCTTACAAACGGAACTTTTCTTAATGGACTTATGCATATTGGATTCCAGAATTTTAAAGGTGGAAGATCAGGGGACCAGGCATCAACGGGATTGAGTGATCAGCTTTCTGAAGAAGGATTTAAGGTTGAACGAATGAAAACCGGAACAAGCGCAAGGCTGGACGGAAGAAGTATTGATTTTAGAAAGACAATTGAACAGAAGGGAGATGGTGAAGGAAAGTGCTTTTCATATCTCAATGAAAATATTTTCATTGATAGAGAAATGAGCTGTTTTATTACTCATACAAATGAAATGGTCCATGAAGAGTTAAGAAAAGGACTGGAATTCAGTCCGATGTTTACGGGAAGGATAAAGGGTAGAGGTCCGAGATACTGTCCAAGTATTGAAGATAAGATTGTAACTTTTAAGGATAAAAAGTCTCATCAGCTTTTTATTGAACCTGAAGGTAGGGATACTAATGAATTTTATCTGAATGGATTTTCAAGCAGCCTTCCGATGGAAGTTCAATTGAAAGCTTTAAGACTTGTTCCGGGGCTTGAGAATGTGGAGATTTATCGTCCAGGTTATGCTATTGAATATGATTATTTTCAGCCAACCCAGCTTAAGCACTCTCTCGAGACAAAGAAGATCAGGAATCTTTATTTTGCAGGACAAATAAATGGAACAACAGGATATGAAGAAGCCGCAGCACAGGGACTGATGGCCGGAATCAACGCAGTACTTAAGTCAAGAGATCTGGAAAGCTTTGTTCTGGGAAGAGAAGAGGGATATATTGGTGTATTAATTGATGACCTTGTCACGAAGGGAGTGGATGAGCCATATAGAATGTTTACTTCCAGGGCAGAATATAGAATTTTGTTACGTCAGGATAACGCTGATGAAAGACTTATCAGAAAAGGATTTAAAATAGGGACTATAGATCGGGAGAGGGTTGAGCAGCTTAATGATAAGGAGAGAAGGATAAAAGAGATAATTGGATTCATTGAAGGGAAAAAAGTTGATCCTGGAAATGTGAATAAGTTTTTGGAGAATAAAGGAACGAGTAAAATAAACCAAAAAGTTAAAGCAATAGGAATTGCGATGAGGCCGCAAATAGGACTAAAAGATTTTTTGGAGATACTTGGAAGGGATGAGATCATTGAAAGAATTGGAGAAAAGAGATTAGATGAAGTTATTGAGTCTGCTGAGATAAAAATCAAATATGAAGGTTATATTGAAAGAGAAAAAATTATTGCGGATAAAATAAAGAGACTAGAAAACTTAAAAATACCAGAAGATATAATATATAATGAACTAATATCTATATCCACTGAAGGACGACAGAAACTTCAAAGAATAAAGCCGGTGAATATTGGCCAGGCGTGTAGGATCAGTGGTGTTTCTCCTTCGGATATAAATATTTTATTAATGTATATTGGAAGATAATGTTCCACGTGGAACATTTTTTTGAAAATAAATATATGAAAATTAAAGGAAGGCTCCTAGATATTCATTTATCAGAGATATATAGGGCCGAGATCGATTTTTCAGAAAAGGGGATCAAATCAATTAAGCGATGCAAGTCATCACCTGATGTTTACCTATTACCCGGGTTGATTGATGCTCATGTACATATTGAAAGTTCCATGGTTACCCCGGGAGCTTTTGCGATGATGGCGGCAAGGCATGGTACTATTGGTGTTGTTTCTGATCCGCATGAGATCGCAAATGTGATGGGCATGAATGGTATAGACTTTATGATAAATGATTCCAAAAAGGTTCCTTTATATTTTTGGTACGGGGCGCCTTCGTGCGTACCGGCTACAAATTTTGAAACGAATGGGGCACTGATAGGAATAGAAGAAATAAGAATTCTGCTGGAAAGAAAAGAAATTAAATACTTATCAGAAATGATGAATTTTCCTGGGGTAATTTCTGGTGATGAAAAGGTAATAGATAAGATCGAGGTAGCCAGATCATTAGGAAAACCAATTGATGGCCATGCTCCGGGACTTACGGGAATGCAGCTTACGAAATATATTGGTTCAGGAATTTCTACTGATCACGAATGCAGTACGATGGATGAAGCCCTTGAAAAGATTACTCTTGGAATGAAGATCCTGATCAGGGAGGGTAGCGCCGCAAAGAATCTTGAATCACTTAAGGATCTGTTTAAAATGTACCCGGAAAAGGTAATGCTATGTAGCGATGATATACATCCGGAAATGCTTCAGAAAAGACATATTAATAAGCTTGTATCAAGACTGATAAATGAAGGATATGATACATTTAATGTGATAAGATCATGCACATTTAATCCGGTAATGCATTATGGTTTGGAAGCTGGACTTCTTCGCAGCGGAGATTCAGCGGATTTTATTGTTGTAGACGATCCAGGTAAAATGAATATCCTGGAAACATGGATAAGGGGTAAGAAGATCTACAGTGAAGGGAAGATATTTTTCGATTATTTAAAAGGCGAACCGATCAATAAGTTCAACTCTTCAGAAATTGAGGAAAAGGATATTAAGGTAAGGAGGTCAGGACAAAGGATCAGGGTAATAAAGGCTTCAGACGGGGAGCTGCTGACAGGATCATTTTTTACCTCCTCCGGAAATTCAGAGTTTATAACATCTGACACAAAAAATGATATTCTTAAAATTGTCGTAAAAGAGAGATATAATGACCAGTCACCATCGGTAGCATTTATTAACGGGTTTGGTCTGAGAAATGGTGCATTTGGCAGTTCAGTAGCTCATGACAGCCATAATATTATATGTGTCGGTACAGATGATAAATCAATAACTGAATGTATCAATGAAATTACACGCCTTAAGGGAGGGCTTGCTGTCTGTTCGGAGGGAAAAGTCAGCTCTTTACGGTTAAATATCGGTGGTATAATGTCGGATGATTCGTGTGACAACGTTGCTGATGCTTATGAGAAACTGACGAGGATAGTATCAGCCTCAGGTTGCAGGATTGCAGCACCATTTATGACACTCTCTTTCATGGCTTTGCTGGTGATACCCGAACTGAAGATCAGCGACAGGGGTCTTTTCGACGGCAAAAAATTTGAATTTACGAACCTGTTCGAAGATTAAAGATAATTCTGAGTTGCAGGTACACAACTAGATATTAAATGATACATGATTATAAATCAACTATTTCGTCACTTCCACAAGAACCGGGAGTTTACCAGTTCATTGATATATCAGGTACGATCATATATGTTGGAAAGGCTTCAAACCTCAGAAAAAGGGTAGCATCATATTTCTCAAAAAACCAGACAGGCAAAACACAGGCTCTTCTTAAAAGAACGCGCGACATCAGGCATATTGTGGTCGACAGTGAGTCAGATGCCCTGCTCCTGGAGAACAACCTTATTAAAAAGCATCAGCCCAGGTACAATATACTTTTAAAAGACGACAAAACATTTCCATGGATCTGCATTAAAAATGAATTATTTCCAAGAGTTTTCAGCACAAGGAATGTAATACCCGATGGTTCGATATATTTCGGACCGTACACTTCGGCACTGATGGTAAAAACACTCATAACACTCATACGTCAGCTGTTTCAGCTCAGAACATGCAACTACCGACTTACGGAGGAAAATATAAGTTCAGGGAATCTGAAAGTATGCCTTGAATTCCAGATTGGAAACTGCAGGGCGCCATGCATCGGCAGACAAACCGAGGAAGATTACGGTGAGAATATCAGACAGATAATAAATATCCTGAAAGGGAATATCTCTTCTGTGATTGACCACCTGAAGGAAGTAATGATAAGACTGTCTGGCGAATTGCAATTTGAGGAAGCGCAGGCAATAAAGGAAAAGATAGATCTGCTTTCAAGATACAGGAGCAAATCAACTATTGTCAGCAGCACAATAAAAAATGTGGATGTTTTCGGATATGCTGAAGACCAGGGTATAGCTTATGTGAACTTCATGAAAGTTTCACACGGTGCAATTATCCAGGCATTTACTCTGGAACTGAGAAGCAGGATTGATGAGGAAAAGGAGGCCCTGCTAAGTATGGGGATCGCTGAAATAAGACAGAGACTGGGAAGTGATGCCAGCGAAATAATAGTTCCTTTCAGGCCGGACATTCTTCCTGAAAAGGTGAAGTGTACAATTCCGGAGATAGGAGATAAGCGAAAACTTCTGGATCTGTCGCTGAGAAATGCACTTTACTATAAGCTTGAGCAGAAGAAAAAGAATTCTGTTAAAACACCTGAAGCGCGCACAGGTCGAAACCTTGAGAAGCTGAAGAATGATCTGCATATGCCGGCAATGCCGGTACATATTGAATGCTTTGACAATTCCAACATCATGGGGAGCAGTCCGGTGGCTTCCTGCGTGGTCTTCCGGAACGGGCAGCCTTCAAAGAAAGACTACAGGCACTTTAACATTAAATCTGTTTCAGGACCGGATGATTTTTCATCAATGGAAGAGATCGTGCTCAGGAGATATTCACGGCTGAAAGAAGAAAAGCAATCGCTTCCCCAGCTGGTTATAATCGACGGCGGGAAAGGACAATTATCATCAGCGATGAAGAGCATAGATGCCCTCAGTCTGAGAGAAAAGATAACTGTAATAGGAATAGCAAAGAAACTGGAAGAAATTTATTTTCCAGGCGATTCAGTTCCGATATATCTTGATAAAAAATCTTACAGCCTGAAGCTGATACAACAGATAAGGAATGAAGCACACCGCTTTGGAATAAATTTTCATCGCGATAAAAGATCTTCGGAGATGACAAAGTCGATCCTGGATCAGATTAAAGGAATAGGACCTTCTACAAAGGAGATACTGCTTAAAAAATTTGACTCTGTTGAGGATATCAGACAAGCATCGAAGGAGAGTCTCAAAAAGCTGGTTGGAGTGAAAAAAGCAGAGCTTCTCATTGCTTTCTTCAGCGATTGAGGCTGGTTTCACGTGGAACACGACATCAAGCAAATGCACTCTAAATATCAGATAGACAGATAATTAAGCCATAAATATTTGAATTTTAAGTCCCCGAGAATCAGATATTTCCAGGAGCAGTACCCATCGACCGTGAAAAAACCTCTTCTAAGCAATAAAATTTCCATGAATTTAGACCGGGATGGCAATTCCCAGAAGATCCTCAAGTTTTTCCTTCAGTGTTGAAGGTTCTGAAAGGTGGATGACAGAAATTCCAAGCATCTCTGCCGAAAGGGCATTTGCATGAGAGTCGTCGATGAAAAGACTTTCACCCGGGATAAGTGAATAACGGTCGATCAGAATCCTGTAGATCTTTTCATCCGGTTTTGATGCTTTGGCCCTTGCTGAAATCAATCCGCCGTCGAAGTATCTGAAGAAATCATATCTGGATTCAACCTCATCAAAAATATCCTCAGGGAAGTTGGAGAGATAATATAGCCTGAAACCCCTTTCTTTTAGCGCAGGAACCATTTTTGTATTCTCCTTAATGGGATGGAGTATCTTTATCCTTAAATCGAATACAGAGTAAATTTCAGGTATTTTAAGCGTTGAGGATAACGCGATCCTTTTCACAGCTTCATCGAGGCTCATGTCACCATTGTCCAGGGCAAGCCATTCGGGACTTTTGAAAACATCCCTGAGAATTGTCTCCCTTGCTGCCTCTTGGTAGCCATTCCTTATGAGGTATTCCTCCGGCTTCCAGCTGATCAGGACATTGCCGAGGTCAAAAATTATATTCCTGATCATCAGTTCTTCATACTTGTGGGCTGACCTGTGGCTTCAAGAACATTCCACCACAGCTCTCCGTTTATGTCTATCTTTTTGCGATGTGCAGTGGCAATGGGGATGGGTAACAAAGTAAAGAGACTATTCCAGTTACCTGTCACAAAATCAGTTTTCCCTGCCATGGCAGCATGGACTGTATTCATTGCAAGAAGGCTGCAGAATTTACTGTCATTCGGATTTGCGGGTGCGCTCCTGATGATATAGCTCGGGTCGATATATCTTATTGCAAAGGGAAAATTCTTATCAGTAAATTCTTCAGATATCCTCTCCTTCAGGAAAACGCCAATATCCTTTGGTTTGATGTTTCCTGATGCATCCTTTTCAACATCGGATTTGTCAAAAAGATCCTGTCCCGCACCCTCGGCAACTACCACAACTGCATGATGCCTCTCCTCCAGTCTTTGCCTCAGGATCTTCAGGAACCCCCTCTGACCATATAGATCAAAATTGATTTCAGGTATCAGCACAAAGTTGACCTCCTGGATCGATAGAGCGGAATGGGCTGCAATAAAGCCCGAATCCCTTCCCATGAGCTTTACAAGGGCAATGCCATTATAGGCGCCTGCTGCCTCGTTATGTGCATTTCTAATTATATCGTTGGCAATGGAATAGGCTGTCTCGAAGCCAAAAGATTTCTCTATCAGGTCAATATCATTATCGATAGTTTTGGGTATTCCGGCGACGGCAATTTTCAGGTTTCTCTTAACGATCTCCTCATGAATTGCATGAGCTCCCCTTAGGGTTCCGTCACCACCGATGCAGAACAGAATGTTGATATTCATTACTTCAAGTGTATCTACCATACTTGCAACATCCTGTTGTCCGCGTGATGAACCCAGTATACTTCCTCCGATAAGGTGAAGATTGGCAACAAGCTGAGGGGTAAGTTCAATTACCGGATGATTATATTTTGATACAAGCCCCTCATATCCATATTTAAAACCAAGAATCCGTCCGACACCATACCTGTAAAATAACTCATTAACAATACTTCTTATCACATTGTTAAGCCCCGGGCATAATCCGCCGCAAGTAATGATACCTACTTTGGTTTTGGCAGGTTCGAAAAAGATATTTTCCCTGGGACCGGCCTTTTCAATTGAAAGCGGCTGCTGGCCGGAGTTCATGCATGATGTATAATTATCTAGTGAGATATCATAAAGTATCCGCTCGGTGTCCTCTATAAATTTGTAAAGTGGGCTATAGTTTCTTACAGCCTGAGTCAGAGGTGATTTTATTTTTGCTACACCAAGGGATTTTACCTGCAGATCTGAATGGTCCATTTATTATGATTTAAACGTAAGACACTTATGCATCATACGTTCAAAATTAGGTAAAAAATTCCAACAAGGGAAAATCAGAGCAGTCTTAATGTCCTGACTGAACAGGTCAGATGGTTATAATTTGCTTTACACGGCCAATGAGTCCGTTATCAAGCTTAACCTTTATTCCATGAGGATGAATTGGAGCGCTGGTAAGTATTTCCAACACACGCCCTCCTGTCAGCTTTCCTGTTCTTTTATCCTCTGTCAGTTCCACCATCACGGCAGCACCTGGTTTAATATCTTCTCTGCGGGTTCCTTCCATTTCCTTTAAAATCAAGCTTCCTGTAATATATTCCATAGGTTGAGGTCTTATAACTGGGCAACAAGGCACAATAATAGAAAAATTTTGATTCGTCCGGAATGCAAAACAGCATATCTTATAAGAATTGTTAATAAATAAAAAGATATTCACAAAAATAAATGTTCTGCAACCCTCATCCTGCCTGTAAAATCGGATCATTGGTAAAGGAAGAATTGATGACCGGGGGCAAAAAAAAGACCGAGCACCAAGCACCCAGCACCCATTTTCAGAATGCCCCTCTAAATTTCATTCTTACCCTATAAAGGCCTGTTGTTGCTGTTATAAAGAGACTTTTATGGTCCGCTCCTCCAAAGCAGACATTGGCTGTCCATTTCTCCGGAACCGGGATGTTCCCGATCTTGGTGCCGTCATTGTCGAAAATGGTGACCCCGTTGCCTGTCAGATATAGATTTCCTTTTTCGTCCATGGTCATTCCATCCGAGCCAAGCTCACAGAACAACGTTTTGCCTGAAAGTGTACCATCACTGTTTATGTGGTACTTCCATGTCAGATTCCCCTCTATATCTGCAACGTACAGGTATTTCCCGTCGGGAGTGCCAACGATCCCGTTTGGTTTTTTCAGATCGTCGATGACAATCCTCAACGATCTGTGATCCGCGGAAAGAAGGTACACTCTTTCCTTTTCCTGAGGCATCTCTTTATGGTTCCACCATGACCTCTGGTAAAAAGGGTCTGTAATATAAACATTTCCACAGGGTGCCACCCACACGTCGTTTGGTCCGTTGAATGGCTTTCCGTCAAATTTACCGGTTATGATCTCTACTTTTTTATCGGGACTAATTTTCCAGAGCTCATTCTTTTCATCGGCACACGACCAGAGGAAGCCATCCTTATCGGTGAACATCCCGTTTGATCTTCCGCTGGGCTGCATGAAGGTTGACAGCTTCCCTGAAATGCTCCACTTTATTATTCGGTCGTTGGGCTGATCGGTAAAATATACATTACCCTCCATGTCGGGAGACGGTCCTTCAGTAAAAGAAAAACCACCGGCAATCTTCTCCAGGACAGCTCCACTGTCCGTGACAGGGAGGTTCAAAGGTTTCTGGGCAGTTAAAGGAATGAGGGAGACCAGCATAAACAAAAGTGACAAAAAGCCGGGTCGGGTAGCCAGGGGAATTTTTTTAACTATCTCCGCAGTCAAAAAAAACATTACTTTAGATTCCTTACTGCTGGAGCACATCTACTTTAATGCTTGTAGGGTATTTTGAATCGTGGTATATCCTCTGAGTTGCCTTCTGGAAATCGGAATCTGAACATTTGTAGATATTAACAAATTTCTGAGGATTCCTGTCGGCAAGAGGAAACCAGGAATTCTGTACCTGTACCATTATCCTGTGGCCTTTTTTGAATGTATGAGCCACATCCGGAAGTTCATATTTCACCTCAGTGACCTTACCGGGTACGAATGGCTCAGGTTTTTCAAAGCTGTCCCGATACTTGCCCCTGAATATATCTCCTCTTACAAGCATCTGGTAACCCCCCATCGGAACCTTAACATTTGCTCCTTCCGGTGCCTTCGTGTCGCCAGGAAAAACATCAATCAGCTTGACAACATAATCAGCATCCGTACCTGTGGTTGAAACGAAGAGATCTGCGGTAAGCGGACCGGTCAGAGTAATATCATCTTTCAGAACGTCTGTCTGATATACCATGACATCGGGCCTTCTTGCTGCAAAACGTTGATCATCTGTCATATATTCAGTTGTTCTCTCTGTATGAACCTCCTGAGCATAGGGAACTGGTTTCATCGGGTCTGATACATATTCATCAAAGCTCTCCTTTAAAGAGGGGGAGCTGAAGGATAATCCTCCTGAAGCCTGCAGATAGAGACTCTTCTGTGCAATATTCCTGGGAGGCCAGGTTTCAAATGATCTCCATTGATCGGCCCCTGTAACAAATATTGTTGCCTCAGGGAAATTACCGTTTCCGGTACCTTTCAGATAGTAATCAAAAAAGCTTTTTTCCAGGGTCTGGAAATCCTTGTTTGCATCCTGTCCCCAGTAAATATTGCCAAGGTTCTTTGCCTCAACGTCTGCCCACTGACCGTGCGACCATGGGCCCATGACAAAAGTATTTTTGACGGTCTGCGGATTCTGCCTTTCAATGGCCTCATAGGTATGGATCGCCCCATAAAGATCCTCTGCATCAAACCATCCGCCGACAGTCATCACAGCTGGTTTTATATTTACCAGATACTGACGCGGATCCCTTGCTTTCCAGAACGCATCATAGTCGGGATGTGCAAAGGCATCATTCCAGAATTTCACACTGTCGCCCAGATATTTTGGCGAAATGTTCTTAATAGCTCCCATTGAAAGGAAGAAGTCATAATTATCCGGAGTAGGGTATTTGAAGCGCGGGAAACCTTTTCTGGTGGGCGATTTGAAAACATGGCCATTGCTGTAATAAAAGCTGAAACAGTCAAGCTGAAAAAAAACTCCGTTATGGTGAAAATCATCACCGAGGAACCATGCTGTTACCGGGGCCTGGGGGGAGACAGCCTTAACAGCAGGATGGGCATTTATTGCTCCCATGGTCGAATAAAACCCGGGGTAGGAGATACCGAATATTCCGACATTCCCGTTGTTACCTTTTACATTTTTTATCAGCCAGTCAACGGCATCCCATGTATCGGTTGATTCGTCGGTATCATTGTTACTCTTTTTATCTGCAATGACAGGTCTTATATCCTCAAAAGTACCCTCACTCATATATCTTCCGCGTACATCCTGAAAAACAATAATATAATTATCATCGGTATATCTTTGCCAGAGATGCAGGAAGAAATTAAATCCGTCAGGCCCTCCGGGTTCAATATCATAAGGTGTACGGTTCAGGAGTATCGGGCTGGGGTCCGTGCTGTTCTTTGGAGTATAAATCGAAGTGAACAGCTTTACTCCGTCACGCATGGTTATGTAGACCTCCTGTTTGTCGTATTTTTGTTTTAGTTCAGCAAGACTCCCTTTGGGAGCGGCAATAGGAGTTCTACCGAACACTATTTCCATTATTTTCCCATTCTGTTCAAGTCTTCCTGATATTTCGGTATAGGCCGGGTTCACTTTTCCTGCATACTTAAAACCTGCCTGCGCAAAAGAGAATGAAAAATCAGGAAATTTAAAGATTGTTGTGGTTGATGGAATTCCCATGGCTCCCTGATCGGGGCTGTCCCATGTGGATGTATATGTATCGCCCGATGCTTTGACATGAACATTGATCCGGAGTTCAAAGCCGCCAACATCAGCTTTCCCGTACCAGTCGCCCTCAATGGACTGAGCCATTGCGGAAAAGGATACCAGGAGCATAAGCAATCCAGCGGAAATAATGCGAAGAGAAGTTTTTTCTGATTTCATCTTGTAGATTATTTTTGGTTAATATTCAGATGTCATAAAGACTGAGCAGTTACATGATTGATGCAAACTTGGATCTGAATGATTAAGCGAATATAAAAAAATTAACCGCTGAGAACGCAGACCTGTCTGCCGAAGCTGCAGCGCAGGCAGGGATTCTACGCAGAGAGCGCAGAAAAAAGCTTTATATAATTTAGCTCTGCGACCTCTGCGTTTTCCTGGTCAACCCAGGAACTCCGCGTCCTCTGCGGTTAAAATACATATTTAAAATATCCTATAATCCAATCCTCTTAATAACCTCTTCAGGCGATACGGGCCTTCCGTTCTTTGTTGAAATACCCGTGACCTCAGCACTCGCGATAAGTTTTTCATCCGGAAGTCTTAAGATCTCCTGTTCAAAGACAAGCCTTACATTTCCTTCCCTTCTAATGTTAACACCTACAATAAAACGGTCACGGCTGCGAAGCGGGTATTTGTAATCAATTTCAACCCTTGTGACAATAAGATCTGTACCCTCCTCATGAAGCGCAGAAAAACTCAGTCCCCGCGAGACAAGGAACTCATGCCTTGCGTGCTCCAGGTAATGATGGTAATTGGCATTATTTACTATCCCCTGCAGGTCGCACTCATAATCCCTCACCAGGAACTCGAGGCTGAAAATGTATTCTTTTTTATTCATATCTATAAAAACATTTCAGGTTTGATCCGGAGAGCTTTTCCTGCCGAAACTTTTATAGTAATCACTTTTATTCCGTATCTTATCCTTGCCTCGCCATTGAAATCGGGCATAATAACAGCCGAAAGCAGCTTGCCATCTCTCCACTCCTGGTCAACGGTATATCCTCCCCTGGCTCTCAGCCCTTTAATATATCCGTCTTTCCAGGCGTCGGGTAATGCCGGAAGAAGGTGGATCTCGCCCAGCTGGCTCTGAAGAAGCATTTCTGCAATACCGGCAGTACCACCGAAGTTCCCGTCAATCTGGAACGGAGGATGTGCATCAAAAAGATTCGGATATGTTCCTCCGCCACTGTATTTCATATCAGGGGCCGGACTTACATAATTAAGATGCGAGCGGAGCATCCTGTAGGCGTGGTTACCGTCGAGCAGCCTTGCCCACATGCTGATCTTCCAGGCTTTACTCCAGCCTGTTCCTCCGTCACCACGAAGCTCAAGGGTCCGTTTCACTGCCCGGGCAAGGAGAGGTGTTGTAAGGGGTGATATCTGGTTATCGGGGTATAACCCGATAAGATGCGACATATGCCGGTGCTGCGGTTCAGCGTCATCCCAGTCGTAATACCATTCCTGCAGGTTCCCTTTTTTCCCCACCTGGAAGGGATGCAGCTTCGACAACGCCGTTTTGACTTCAGCTGCAAAATCCGGATCTTTTTTCAGTATGTCATTAACGGCAAGGATCTTGTTGAAGAGCCCTCTTATCAGAACCAGGTCAGATGTTCCTCCGTAAAATGTTGCACCTGTGAATCCATCCGGCATTTTGTATTTGTTTTCAGGGGAAGTGGAGGGTGCAGTGACGAGAAATCCCTCTTTATCGGGTACAAGCCAGTCGAGGCAGAAGCGGGCGGCTCCTTTCATAAGGGGCCATGCATAGCTTTCAAGCCAGGCCGTATCGCCGGTGAAAGCAAAATGTTCATAGAGGTGGAGGCTGTACCAGGCACCTGCCATCGACCAGTTTGCCCATACAGGATCTCCATTGCCGAAATTACCGACAGGATTGGTCATTGCCCAGAGATCGGTATTGTGGCTGCAGCACCATCCCCGGCAATTGTAAAATGTCGCTGCAGTTATCTCTCCTGTCCGTGGCAGCTCGCCTATGAAATCAAGCAAAGGCTTATGAGTCTCAGGCAGATTGGTAACTTCGGCCGGCCAGTAATTCATTTCAGTATTGATATTGTCCGTATAGTTGCTGCTCCATGGTGGACGCAAGTGTGGATTCCATATACCCTGAAGGTTTGCCGGAATGCCACCAGGGCGTGAGGAGCTGATAAGAAGATATCTTCCGAACTGAAAATAGAATGCTTCAAGATTGTAATCGGCCGCAGAGTCTTTATAATTTATGAGCCTTTGATAGATAGGCAGATCCGGGGCTGAAGATCTGTTCAGCGAGAGGGAGACACGGTCGAAAAGGCTGCTAAAATCTTTAATGTGACCCTGCTTAAGCTCATCGTATGAAAGCCTTATGGCATTTTCAATGTAAGAAGCTGCGATCTTCTTTTCATCTTTTCCATCCCTTCCAGGGTCCTTATCCGGTCCGTTGAAGCTGGTCGCCATTGATACCAATATCACTGCTTCCCGTGCCCCGGCAACCTGGACGCCATCGTCCCCGGTGATGATCTTTCCATCGGTACTGGCGATCCTAGCTATCATCCTGAATCTCATCCCGCCGCCCGCAGGATCATATACCACAGAGTTTGCGACATCGCCTATATAGTTAGGTTCTGCGTGAACCGGAACAATTCCATCCATGACCAGCGAACTATCGCCTGCAGATAATGTATGATGCAAAAGGCTTGATGATATGATCCTGAAGCTCAGGAAAGATGCTTTTTCTGCTGTAAGCTTAATGACAGCGACCCTTGCTGGATTGGAAATAAAATACTCCCTTCTGAACCGGATATTGCCGGCTGAATAATCAACGGTTGCTATCCCTGTTCTCAGGTCGAGCGTTCTCCGGTAATTGACAGGCGCTCCCTGCTGCCTGAAGAGAATTCTCAGATTTCCGAGAGGGGCATATGACTCGGAGAACTTCCCCTGCATATTTTTGATCAGCTTTTCAGCAAGCCTGTAATTCTCCGAGAAGAGAGCTTTTCTTACGCCATCAAGATTCTTCCATGCCCCGGGATTCATGCGGGCATTCACAGGTCCGCCGGTCCATAATGTCGATTCATTAAGAAGAATATCTTCAGAGGGCACTCCACCGCTGACCATCATTCCGGAAAAGCCGTTTCCCAGGGGGAAGGCCTCTTCAAAATATTCCGCAGGTTTGTCGGACCAGATTAATTCTGAGGTGCAAGTATTCTTTCTACATGAGGTCAGGACTGAAATACCAGCCAGAATAATGGCAATGCTGAACCATCTGAGTCTCATTTCAAAATATGCATTTATTTCGGATACCTGCCGAACAGCTTATTGAGCGCCCTGTGAAACTTATGAAAGCTATGAGGCTTGTAATGCATCAGGATGCATTCTCCTGTAACATAATTTATATCTGAGCCCTCAAGTTCTTTAATTGCCTCAGGTGTATCTGCTGATTGCTGGATCCAGATATTCCTGATCCCTTTTTCCTTGGCATCCCTGACAACGGAGGCTGTCTGTTCCTTATTTGTCAATATAATCACGCCACCTACATTTACAGGCAGGGATCTGATATCAGGGTACGCTTTTATTCCCATGATCTCTTCAGCTGAAGGATTTACAGGGATTACATTTAAGCCTTTCTCCTTCAGTTCCCTGAATGCCATCTGGCCGAATTTCCTGGGATTTCTTGAAACGCCAGCAATGGCAATCGGACCTGACGACAAAAAGTTTTCAATTTGTTTTAATGATGCCATAATTCAAGAGTTGTTAGGTTTATTTATAAGTATAAAAGCATAAAAATAAGATATTTTATAAAACTGATGATTTTTTTTGTTTACTTGTAAAACCTCATTAACCTGACCTATGAAAAAAGCTGAGGATCAACCGGGATATCTTTTTTCAAAAGGATATTCCAATTATGTTTTTTTGCTGCTTTTCCTGCTATATATGTTCGATTACACCGACAGGACGATCGTAACATCAATGTTCTCATCGATCGAAAAGGACTGGGGTATTACTCATATGCAGAGCGGCATGTTACTTTCTGCAGTCTATCTGGCAATTTTCATACTTACTTTCCCTGTTTCACTGATGGTCGACAGGTGGAGCAGAACCAAAACAATAGGCATAATGGCAATAATGTGGAGTATTGCCACTGCCCTTTGTGCCCTTGCAGGAAATTTCACACAGTTGGTACTGGCACGGATGCTGATAGGGGTCGGGGAAGCAGGATACGCTCCCGGCGGCACGGCAATGATATCGGGTTTGTATCCTATAGAGAAAAGATCAAGAATGATAGGGATCTGGAACGCATCAATACCTCTGGGTTCAGCAATAGGGGTACTGCTTGGAGGAATAATTGCAGTAAGACTTGGATGGAAACACGCATTTGGCCTGGTTGCCGTGCCAGGCCTGATGGTTTCAATTCTCTTCCTTTTTGTAAAAGACTATAAAACAGTTGATCTTTCATTTGTTGACAATACCAATAA
Organism: Bacteroidales bacterium; assembly: GCA_050013475.1. GTDB lineage: Bacteria > Bacteroidota > Bacteroidia > Bacteroidales > VadinHA17 > LD21. The sequence goes on along the minus strand of JBEKFE010000009.1, from coordinate 94,083 downwards.
AAAAGTAAAGATGGAACGTGCTGATGTAATAAAGGAATTTCTTACAAAGCCATCCATCATATACACCTTTTTTGGAATCGCGGCAGTTGTTTTTGTTACCACATCAATGATCTCGTGGCTTCCTGCCTATTTTGAAAAGACAAGGGCATTATCGGCCGAAGCAGCCGGTAAAATGTCGAGCTCGGTAATGATCCTTGCCCTGGTAGGAGCCCCGATCGGTGGTTATCTTACAGACCTGTGGAGGAAGAAGCAAATGAATGCAAGGCTTCTTTTTCCGACAATTTCAACGTTGCTTACGGCAATCTTCCTTTTTACCGCCCTTTTCATATTCAAGGGCATGGTTCAGTATGTTGTTTTCCTGATTTTCGGCATTCTGATAATGACATTCATTTCAGGTGCCGCTGCAGTGACACAGGATGTGATCCATCCGGGCCTGAGGGCTATTTCCTATTCAGTGGCTGTTATAGTTCAGAACCTTCTGGGAGCGTTCACGGCGCCTATGGTGATGGGCAAATTGTACGACCTTACTAATATCCAGACCGCGATGTCGGTCCTGCCTTTTGTCCTTCTTATCGGAACATTTCTTTTCTGGCGTGGATCGCGCCATTACACCAGGGACTTTGAAAGAACAGCTAAAGTTGAACTGGAAATCTTGGAATAAATGAAAACCCAAATATGAATTCAATAAACCAGATCGAGGAATTGCGAGCCAAACAGTTATCCTTCTTTTTATCGGGTAAAACGCGCGATCTAAAGTACAGGAAAAAGGCATTATGCTGCCTGAGAGATGCTATCAGAAAGCATGAGAAAGATATATACCTGGCCCTGAACAAGGATCTGAACAAATGTTCATTTGAGGCTTATGGAACAGAAACGGGAATAGTTCTCCATGAGATCCGTTCAATGATAAGGAATCTGTCGAGATGGGCATGGGGTAAAGCCGTGACAACACCACTTTTTGCATTCCCCTCACTGAGCAGGGTCATGCCGGAACCTTACGGAAGAGTATTTATAATTTCACCATGGAATTACCCGTTTCAGCTTCCGATGGTGCCGCTTGTCGGGGCAATAGCAGCAGGGAATGTGGCAATAATAAGACAATCCACATCGTCGCCTGCAATGAATGAGCTTGTAAAAAATATAGTTGGCGAATGCCTCCCAGAGGAACATGCCGCGGTTATTGATTGCAGCAGGGAATGCGCAGAAGTCGTGGTCAATATGAAATGGGATATGATATTCTTTACGGGAAGTACGGAAGTGGGAAAGAAAATATATGCTGCCGCGGCCAAAAACCTTACCCCTGTGATCCTCGAGCTGGGTGGTAAAAGCCCGGTAATAGTTGAGGAGGATGCTGTACTGAGAGTGGCAGCCAGAAGAATAATCTGGGGTAAAACCCTTAATGCCGGACAGACATGTATTTCACCTGATTATGTATTTGTTCATCAGAAGGTAAAAGATGAACTGATAAAATATATGAAGCTTGAGATCAGAAAGATGTTCGGGGAAGATCCACTGACAAATCCTGAAATGACAAGGATCATTTCCGAAAATGCATTTGACAGACTTCTCTCCTATATTAGTGAGGATCAAATCATAACCGGAGGCCGGCACGATAAAGCCAGACTAGCAATAGAGCCGACAATTATAGGGGCATCACTGAACGACAGATGTATGCAGGATGAGATATTCGGCCCGGTATTGCCGGTTATTTCCTACACAAGCATCGACGAGGTAATAACATACCTCAATTCAAAAGAGAAGCCTCTTGCACTTTACTTCTTCTCGACCAGCAGGAAGAAACAGAAAAAAGTAATGATGGGAACATCATCCGGGGCATGTCTTATAAATGACGTGATAGTTCATATCGCCAACAAGCATCTTCCTTTCGGAGGCGTGGGTGCAAGCGGGATAGGGAAATATCACGGGAAAGAAAGCTTAAGGGCGTTTTCAAACCTGAAAGCGACTATGCGCACCGCTCCCAGGATTGACATTCCGCTAAAATATCCTCCATACGGGAATAAGGAAAAAATTATGAAGCTCTTCCTGAGATAAGGTCCTAAATATCTCTTGAGGTGGTGTAAAAGACAAATTCCCTGAGGGATTCCTTTATTTCCGAATCGGGATAGGAATCAAGTATTGCAAGCGCCTTGTCGCGATACTGGTTCATCTTCACCGCCGCATATTCCATACCGCCTTTGTCAGCAACAAACTTTATGACTTCTGAGATTTCAGATTTGGTCTTTTTCTTCTTTTTGACAATGAAAAGAATATGTTTTCTCTCTATCAGCGGCGATTGTTCCAGTGCATTGATCAGGGGCAGGGTGATCTTCCTTTCTTTAATGTCATTTCCGGCTGCTTTACCTGTCAGCCCGTTGCCTTCATAATCCAGAAGATCATCTCTGATCTGGAAGGCAATACCTATGTTTTCACCAAGGTCTTTCATGAGCTGCACAACTTCCTGGTCGGTTGTTACGGAAACAGCACCGCAGGCAGTGCAGGCAGCTATCAGAGCTGCGGTCTTTGAGCTGATGATACTGAAATAATCCTCCTCGCAGATGTCACGCTTCCTTGCCTTCTGGAGCTGCAGGAGTTCACCCTGGCTCATCGATTTGACCGCCTCTGAGACAATTTCCAGCATATCGTACCTGCCTTTTTCAACACTTACAAGCAAACCCTGCGATAGCATATAATCGCCAACCAGAACGGCAATTTTTGAATTCCAGAGTGCATTTATCGACAACGCGCCCCTTCTTTCGCTTGCATCATCCACAACATCATCGTGAACCAGAGATGCTGTATGCAGCAGCTCGATCATGGTGGCTGCAACATAGGTAGCTTCAGAGATCGTTCCATTGAGCCGTGCTGACAGGAATACAAGCAAAGGCCTCATCTGCTTTCCTTTGCGCCTGAAGATATAGTTGAGAATAATTTTCAGGAGAGGAACTTCGCTCTTTAAAGTCCGGGAGAAATAAGCCTCAAATTCAGCCATCTCTTTTTCAACCGGTCTCTTTATCTGGGCTAGTCCTGACATCATTAATGATAATTTGCTTCAAATATAGTAAAATCAATCAGAATCCTTTGAGAACCATTGTGCAGTACTTTGTGATCCCCGTCCGACCTATGTCAGCCGGACGGGCTTCGTGTTTAAATTTTTTTACCACGAAGGACCTCTAAGGTTGGCACAAAGTAGCACAAAGGTTTATATTCAATATATGAACATATTTATATATATTTGCAGGGTAAATATGAAAAGCGGAATGGAAAATCTTGAACTGACTCCGGAAAATCTTGAAAAAGCATCAGGAATGCTCAAGGCAATAGCCCATCCGGTGAGGATCTCAATAATTGGCTGTCTTGAAGACGGACAACGACTGACAGTATCAGAGATACATAAAAAGCTTGGACTCGAACAGGCTGCTACCTCACATCACCTGGGAATTCTCAGAGACAAGGGCGTGCTGATTTCAAAAAGGGAAGGGAAGAACATTTATTACTGTCTTAAGCATGATACCCTGAAAGTTCTTCTAAACTGTGTAAGGGGTTGCTGTGCGACCTGATGTACCCGGCAAAATCTGATCAGTTACTAGCTCTAATCTCCTCATTTTTCACCTCAGTCTCCCGGAACATTCTTTTTTGAAAGATAAGGATCGACAATACCCCGCATGTTATTGCCGAATCAGAAAGGTTAAATACGGGCCGGAAGAAAACGAATGATTCGCCTGGTCTGAAAGGCGACCAGCTTGGCCAATACGTATTTATAACGGGGAAATAGAACATATCAACAACCTTTCCCTGCAGGAATGTAGCATAACCTCCTCCCGTAGGAAAGAGAACTGCAACCTGATCGTAAGTACTCTGGCTGAAGATCATCCCATAGAATGCACTGTCGATAATATTGCCAATCGCTCCGGCCATAATTGCACTGGTTGCCAGAATGAGTCCGGTATTGGCATTCTTCCTGACGAGTCCCCTGAGATAGTATCCAATTGCGATTATTGCCAGAAGCCTGAAGAGGCTCAGGATCAGTTTTCCTGGTTTTCCTCCCATCTCCATTCCAAAAGCCATTCCGTTATTCTCAATGAAATGGAGCATTCCGTACCTTCCGAAAACATGAAGCTCCTGTCCCATTACAAAATGGGTCTTGATCCAGATCTTGAGCAGCTGGTCAAGGAAAAGGATCAGGATAATAAAAAGTATGGATTTTTTTGCCAATGAGATTCCCATATCACTGTTTTTAGCGACGCAAAATAGCAAAAAAGAAATCAGAAAAGAAAGTATTAACTTTAAACGGGCATTAATTCTTATCATAATGACTGACAAGGAAATCACTCTTGCAGCTATAAATCACAAAGAGACTGGCATAATTCCTGTGGACTGTGGCTCGACTGGTGTCACAGGTATACATGTTAAGGCAGTCGAGGCGCTGAGGAAATACTATGGTCTTGAAAAAAAGCCGGTTAAAGTAATTGAACCATACCAGATGCTTGGGGAAGTTGATGAGGATCTTGCCGATGTGATAGGTTGCACAGTTCGGGGTATCTTTTCAAAAACAGACATGTTCGGCATACGACACGACAAGGGATGGAAAGAGTTCAGGACATTCTGGGGTCAGACAGTACTTGTGCCTGAAGATTTCAATACAGCAGTTGCTGAGGACGGATCTATTCTAATTTACCCGGGAGGGGATCCTTCGGTATCTGCTTGCGCAAAAATGCCCTCGGCAAGCTATTTTTTTGATGCACTTTCAAGGCAGGGCCCAATAGACGAAAGCAAACTCAATGCTGAGGATAACCTCGAGGAATTCTCGCTTGTTACCAATGAGGATCTTGATTATTGGACAAAGCAATTTACGTTTTTTAGAAGGAGCAAAAAGGCAATAATGGCGTCTTTTGGCGGAACAGCTATTGGCGATATAGCTCTCGTGCCGGGACTTAACCTTAAACATCCAAAAGGCATACGTGATGTTACCGAATGGTATATGTCAACAGTAATGAGGCAGGACTATCTTCACAGGATCTTTGATAAACAAACTGACATTGCAATTCATAACCTTTCGAGGATATACAGTAATGGAGGAGATGTGGTGGATGTAGTCTTTATCTGCGGTACCGATTTCGGCACACAGGTATCCACCTTCTGCAGCGTTGAAACATTTGAATCTCTTTATGCTCCCTATTACAGAAAAGTGAATGACTGGATCCATAAGAATACCAGCTGGAAAACCTTCAAACATTCATGTGGCGCTGTCGAACCCTTTATTTCACGTTTTATAAACTGTGGGTTTGATATCCTTAACCCCGTGCAGATAAGTGCCGCAGGAATGGTCCCGGAGGAGATAAAGGAAAAATACGGGGAGAGGATAGTCTTCTGGGGAGGTGGCGTGGATACTCAGAGGGTGCTAGCGTTCGGATCACCAGCAGAGGTTAAAGAGCAGGTTTCCAATAACTGCAGGATATTCGGCAGGGGAGGAGGATTTGTCTTCAATACAGTTCATAACATTCAGGCCAACGTCCCTGTAAAAAACATTGCTTCAATGTTTGAAACTTTAAAGGAGATAAACTCCCTAAAGTGAACAGAAACAGATAGCTCAAGGGCTGTTGAAAAAGTCCTTTGTGTCCCTTTGTGAAATCCTTTGTGTCCCTTTGTGGTTAAGCTTAAATATCTGAACCACAAAGGATTTTTTCAACAGCTTATCCTGAATGAACAGCAATCAAACTTACTCCTTACTACCTGTTCCGGCTGGCTCTTCACGCCTGAAGATGTCCATTCTTGATGCGAGGCTCATTACTACGGCAAGGAGCACGAACAATCCAAGATTTCCTGCCAGGTAGGCGTAATCGTTAAGCGTGAGGAGAATAAAAATAAAAAGGTAAAGCATTACCAGCATTCCAAATACTATAAGAGCAGTCTTCCTGTTGCGGAAAAGAGCTCCCGTAAAGGTTGTGATCAGAGTAATTATTGCCGCCGAGGAGATAAGGTATGCCAGGTTGAACCCTGTCTGTTCACTCAGTGCGTTGAGCATAGAAAAGAAAAGCAGAAGAGCCAGCGATACCAGGAAATAATTGAATATATGAATTGGCTCTTTCCTGGTGATCTCAAGGAAAATGAGCACAAGAAATGTCAGTGCAATAAAGAGGATCCCGTAGCGAGCGCTTCTCCAGGATTTCTGGTAATGATCAACCGGTAGGAAAAGATCGAGCCCGAAGGCGCTATCCTTTGTATTGAAGGCATTCCCGTTCCAGCTCTGGGGGAAGTTGCGGTTCAGGTGCGTGATGAACCAGTCCGCGCTGAATCCAGTCCCATCAACTCTCCTGGTTGAGGGAAGAAAACTGCCATTAAAGCTTGGAGATCTCCATCCCGATTGAAGATGAACTTTTGAAGTTTTGCCAACAGGGGTGAAATAGATCCCCTCGGAACCTGAAACATTCAGGTCCATGCTGAAGCTTATTGTTTTTAACCCTGGTGAAAGAGGACAGCTGAATGTAATGCCCGATTGAAACACATCCTGATCCCTTACCCCCGGCTCTGCCTTAAGCATACCTGATTCGGTTTTGAGGCTTACATCACCTTGTAACCCCCTGTTGTCGGAGATGCCCATTGTAATATATGCATCGTTAATGAATATCTGGAAATTTCTGACTTCCGACTGTTCCGGCATATTAAATTCACCACCGATATGGAGAAGAGAGGTATAAACTACTGACTGGTAAATGCCACGATACCTTTTTTCGGGGTTGATGTTCCCGCTGATGTCAAGTTTTTCGGGCATTATATGCCATACTATCGTCCTTGGCTTCTCATCCTTATCAGTCGGGATCGTTCTTACGGGTACATTGAGGATCGGTCCTGCAATATACTGTTTATCAGCCCACTGGTTACCGATCTCCTTTTTTGTCTTTTCGGCTGTTGATTGTCTTTCGAGAATGACCAGCTTTATCATCTGAAGCGGGATCAGGAGCACTATTCCAAGAAAAGCCAGCAATCCAAGCTTTATAGTAAGTGACTGATGCCATTTACCCTGGTTTGTGATTTCGATTTTCATTTTATAAAGTTTTAGTTTCTAAAAGTACTTTGTAATACAAAGTATAAGAGTAAAAAAATTATTGTGATCTTATCAGATCTTCAAGATTTTTAAGATGTTGCCTGAATACCTGCCTCCCTTGGTCTGTGGCAGTATAGCTGGTATTTGGCTTTCTTCCGATGAACTGCTTGTTGACCATTATCATCTTTTTTTCTTCCAGTGCTTTCAGGTGGCTCGCAAGGTTTCCATCGGTGACATCGAGGGTCTCCTTGAAGCTGTTGAAATCATAGGAGTCGTTTACCATAAGGACAGACATAATTCCCAACCTGACCCTGCTATCAAAGATTTTATTTAAGCCTGAAATAAGGTCTTTCATGACTCATATTTTCTATACATGAATAACCCATAGATTATATGCAGGATCCCAAACCCGATAACCCAGAATAAGATCCCAAGCGAAGGGAAAATGGCAGAAGCAAGGCCGGTTATGATCTCAAGAAGGCCAAGATAGAATATCTCACCATATGTAAATTTACCTGCGTTCAGAAGGGCAAGCCCATAGAATATCAGAAAGCATGGGACTATAAGCTGGATATGATTCTGGATCAGAAGAATGATTACGAATATCCCGCCTGTGATTAGTGGAATGGCAAAGTTGACAAGTAACCTTCTTGAGACCGGGCTCCAGAGGTTTTTACCTGCCTTGTGTGCCTTGCGTGAGGAAAGATAAAGAGAGATTAGAACGGACAGGAAAAGAACTGTCATTGCATCTGCTATGAGCCGCCACCTCAGGAGGGAGGCTTCCTTTGCAGAAATGCTCCGGAAATACTCATCATAATGCATATCATGGTTCAGGATAAATAACCAGGCGACCAGCGCTCCTGCTATTGCGAAAATTCCAGCAATCACTCCTGAAAGCCCGCTAAGCGAAAGGAACCTTGAAGAATCTTCCATTATCTTCCTTATTGTCTTCAGTTCATCGGCCGAGGAAATATTGTTTTCCATATCTTTAAAAGTACTTTGAAACACAAAGTAAAACAAAAATTAATTAAACTCCAAACTATATGTGGATATTTAAAGAAGTTCGTTGAAATGAACTTTGTGGAACTTTGTGTCTTACTTTGTCAGCCGAAACTAAAGTGAAGGCTGAGTGCCTCTGTGGCAATTCTTTATTTACCATGATCAATTATAGCGTAAATTAATTAGCTTTGAAGAGAATACTGATATTCTGGTTTAAATAAGAGCGGGCACAATGGATAGCAGAACAGCAATAGTATTCGGTTCAACAGGACTTATAGGGAATCTCCTTGCTGAAGAGCTGGTTCAGTCGGAGAAATATGTAAGGATCAAATCATTCGTCAGGCAGGCAACAGGGGTAACCGAGGTAAAGGTTGAAGAAATTGTTTCGGATTTTTCTGATCCTGAAAGCTTTTCAGGGAAAATCACGGGAGATGATCTTTATATCTGTCTGGGCACAACCATCAGAAAAGCCGGCTCGGTCGCCAACATGGAAAAGATCGACAGAGATCTTCCCATTAAGATCGCTTCAATTGCAGCAGCAAACGGAGTAAAACGATTAGCCGTTGTTTCATCGCTTGGAGCTTCAGCGGGTTCAGCCAATTATTATCTCCGTATCAAGGGCGAGATGGAGGAGGCAATAATGAAACTTAATTTTGAAAGCATTTCAATCGTCAGGCCATCGATGCTCCTCGGGGAAAGGAAAGAGATAAGAGCAAGTGAAATAGTAGGAAAAGTAGTCATGACGGCATTTAAGCCGGTCCTGATAGGAAAACTTTCAAAATACAGGGCTATTCACGGAGGTGATGTTGCCAGGGCGATGATAAGCCTCGTATTGACAGCAGAGGGCAAAAATATCATCGAATCAAGTGAGCTTCAGAAGCTCTCTTCCAGGTATTGAATATTTACGTCGTTTATCATTCAGGGCAGGTAACGTCATCCCCATTTAAATCCCAGCAATGCCAGCTGTTATCCTGGAAATAATCATCAGCCTCTATTCTGCCATTATGAACAGTTGTGCTCCACTGGATGCTGACATTTGTGAATTTCAACATGTTGGGCAACCAGAAGTAAACATTGTAAAATGCATTAAGTGTATTTGAAGTAAGACCGTACATGATATAACTGCTGTTGAATGCATCTCCGGCTTTGATATAGGTGTATTTTATTGAATCAATGGATGAACTGCTTTTGTACCAGTCGATCTGAAGCATCGGAACCTGATTGGCCTGGCTTTCTTTAATTGTCCAGGAGCCGTTCTTACCATCAAGGTCCGTTGTGCCTTCATACCACAGGAATTCAGCATAGCCGCTAGCGCCATCTTTTGATATGTACATATCCCACGTTACATCAGAAGTATTTTTCTGACCTGTCAGCCTTGCGGTATAAGTGGCGCCGATAGCATTTACGGAATATTTCCACTGCCATGTATTCTTATCAAGATTCGTCGGGGTAGTATTTATTGCCTTTTCAAATGCTGCAACCGGAATAGCAATGTTTAAGACAAGAATTGAGTTCCAAACGGCGGCAACAGAAGCTGCGACCGTCCAGTTCGTATTTTCGACATCTTTGGAATTGCCGGAAATCCTGACTGATTTGCCGGATACGATGAAGTTACTGAAATCGATGATCATCGATTCTGCCGGAGGCAGGGTCGGAGGAGTGCCTTTTTTTTCGCAGCCCCAGCATAAAACAAGGAGGAGAAATGCCACAAGCGTTGAAGGAAAGATTTTTTTCATAGCAGGAGGTTTTGTTTAGACATAAACGTAAAATGTTCAGTATTGTTGCTTTATGCAAAGGTATGATAGAAAACAAAGCAGAACAAAAAATATTATTTAGAAACGCGAAACGTTACCTGTTACCTTAACAGCGAATTAAGAATGAAAAGGATCATTACAAGGAGGCTGAATGAGTTGATAAGAATGAAGGCACTCATTATTGAACGGTTCTCATTCTTCCCGAAAAGGCTGGAATAGAAAATGAGTATAAAGATCAGGTTCAGAATAATAAGCATGGAATTCAAAAGCCAGCTGAAAACAAGTTCTCTGACAGAAAAAACAATTAGCATGGAAGTTGTAACAGAAACCCAGAAAAAAACCAGCATCTTAATCTGAAGTTCTGAGAAACCGGCCCTGAAGGTACTGAAACCGGCCCTTCTGTAATCTTCCCTGAACCTGATCAGTATGATCCAGAAATGAGGAAGCTGCCAGAGGAACATGAACGATGAAAATATAATGATCTCACCACTGTGAAGCGCTCCTCCGGCTGATGTATATCCTATAAGCGGAGGCAACACTCCCACCAGTGCTCCGGGAACGACAGAAAGAACAGTTATCTTTTTAAGCTTTGTATATGCCAGGTTGTAGAGAATGATGGCCAGTGCTGCCAGTAAAACGGGAATTATTCCTGAGAAGGAGAGAATGATAAGCCCGGCTGCTATAAGGAATATCGAAATATATAAGGCATGTAACGGATCGATCCTGTATGATGGTATTGGCCTGTTCCTCGTACGCTCCATAAGGGCATCAGATCCTCTTTCGGTAAACTGGTTCAGGGCAGCGGCTCCTGAGGTGAGAAGAAAAATGCCGCTGACAAGTGCGACAAATGAAGATTGGATTCCGTTTCCTGAAATAAAATAACCGGTAGCAGCTGATAGAGTAACAGCAAGAGAAAGCTTATACTTCGTAAGGTCCGCAAGGAGAGCGATCTTTTTCATTCTATTTTTCCTTCCCGGACAGGGTTTTCAGGTATTCGATAATAATCCGTAGATCAGATTCGCTCACAATTTCTTTATAAGATTTCATGAGTCCTTTGCTGAAACCAAACGCCACTTCAGTATCGGGATCATATACAGCTCTTTTTATGAACACGGAATCAGCCACGATCTTTTTCGGTCCGCCAGGTGCAATCTCATTCCTCTCCGAGCCGTACAGCCCTTTGAATGTCGGACCCACAATCTTTGAACCGTCAGTTGAATGGCAGGCCAGGCAACCGGCGTTCCTGACAATTACCAGGCCAGGATGATCAGGTTGAATACCCGTTTTCTTCAGATCCTCGAACCATTTATCGAAATCGGCCTGATTCATGATCACAGCTTTTGAAAGCATTGCTGAATGAAGAAGCCCGCAGTATTCACTGCAGAATATTTCATAGCTGCCAACATAACTGGGGATGAACCATAGGAAATCATTGTAGCCGCGGATCAGATCCTCCTTTACCCTGAATGCGGGAATTGAGAGACTATGGTTTACATCCTCCGATTTAAGGTTTATTCTGGCAGCCTTGTTTACCGGCAGTACAAGCTGTTTTGATTTCATCCCATTCCCATAATCGAATTCCCATTCCCATTTCCTGCCAACGGCTGTGACAACCATGGCATCTTTAGGTGGTTTACGCATCGGGGCAAAGCCGATCCATCCGAAATAGAACATAAGTAAAACCAGTATCAGGGGAACGCCGGTCCATATTATTTCCAGCTTTGTACTGCCAAAGAATTGTTTTGCCGGTCTGCCCTTCTTCCGGTTGAAATGAATAACTGTATAGATCATGAAAACAGTTATCCCGACTATAAAAATGAAGGCGACAGTGAAGATGAAAGCAAACGCTTTATCTACTCCTGCTGCAAGATTTGATGCACCTGAAAACATATTTTTTCTTTTACAGGGTTACCGGAAATAATAGTCAATGAAAGTAATAATGATAACCAGGGCAAATATCAGAAAGACCCCCGAAATCATAAGCTTGAGAAACAGGCTTTCAAACTTCATGTGCATGTACTGCGTTATCACCGTTGCAACCTTGACAGATGCAATTATCAGTGCAATAGCAACGGAAAATGCCCCCAGATGATATGATGTGACTGTGACCGAGAGTGTCGTCAGCAACAATAATATTATCAGGACTATGGCCAGTGATGAGTAGCTTGAAATATGCTGTTTTTCATTCGTCATTTTGAAGGTATTTCAGGTTATCAGGTAAAGCAGCGGGAAGAGGAATATCCAGATTAGATCGACGAGATGCCAGTAGAGCGCGCTGTTTTCAAGAAGAAGATAATGTCCCGCATTCACAGCTCCCCTCCTGATCTTCACCAGGTTTATCGAAAGAAGAATCATTCCGACAAGAACGTGCAGCGCATGCAATCCTGTCATCATGTAATAAAGGCCGAAGAAAAGAAGCTCTCCTCTTGCAAGGTTCTTCAGAACTGGAGAGCCAGGGAATATATGATATTCAAATTTATGCGTCCACTCAATGTACTTGTTCATCATGAAGAGAGCAGCAAATACTAGGGTGACGAATACAAGGAAAAATGCAAGCTTCGGACTGTTTTTCTGTATCGCGGTCAGCGACATAGCCACTGTCATACTGCTTGTAAGCAGAAATACCGTATTCAGTGTTCCGATGAAGGTATTCAGCTCCCGGGCTGCAGTATGAAAATCATGCGAATACTCAGCCCTGAAGACGGCATAAACCAGGAACAGCCCTCCAAAGAGGAAAAGCTCTGTAAGGAGGAAAATCCACATCCCAAACTTACCGGTCTCCTGGTTGAACTGTTCGCTTTCTGTGTGATGTTCAGTCATGATCCTTTTGAATTACTCCGTGGTTCCTGTTCCGAATAAGTATGGCTTTGTCGTTATCTCCGGTATGATGTCAAAATTCTCATGCGGCGGTGGTGAGGGTATCTTCCATTCGAGAGTGACCCCATTCCATGGATTTGCAGGTGCAGCTTCGCCCCTTCTTGCTGCCCTCATGAAATTGACAAGCATCAGGATCAGACCTGAGATCAGTATAAAGCCCCCTATTGTCGAAATGACCTGGGCCGGCTGGAATTGTGGAAGATAGTCGAAATACCTTCTTGGCATTCCCTGTAATCCGATAATGAATTGCGGGAAATAAAGCAGGTTGAATCCGACAAAGTTTATCCCCCAGGCTATATTTGCAATCTTAATATTGTACATCTTTCCGAACATTTTTGGGAACCAGTAATGTATCCCTGCAAATGTTGCAAAGCCCATACCTCCGAATATAATGTAATGAAAATGTGCCACCACAAATGAGGTGGCATGAACCTGTATGTTGGTTGCCAGTGAACCGAGAGTAAGGCCCGTAAATCCTCCGATCATGAAAAGAAATATAAATGAGATGGCATAAAGAAGGGGCGGTTTCAGATCGATGGATCCGCCGTACATGGTTGAGATCCAGTTAAACACCTTAATTGCACTAGGCACAGCCACGATGAATGTAAGGAATGAAAATACCCAGCGTGATGCATAACTTGTTCCCGATGTGAACATATGGTGACCCCAGACAAAGTACCCGACAAAAGCAATTGCGATGCTCGACATGGCTATGGCCCCGTACCCGAAGACAGGTTTCTGGCTGAATGTCGGAAATATCTCCGTGACTATCCCCATGGCGGGAAGGATCATTATATAAACTGCAGGATGAGAATATATCCAGAAAAGGTGCTGAAAGAGAACAGGATCGCCTCCAAGAGCCGGATCGAAGAAACCAATATGGAGAACCCTTTCTGCAATTACCATAAGCAAAGTTATTCCCACTATGGGGGTGGCAAGGACCTGGATCCATGCAGTAGCGTATATTGCCCAGGGGAAAAGAGGCATCCTGAACCAATTCATTCCGGGTGCCCTGAGCCTGTGAATGGTAACAATAAAATTCAACCCTGTAAGGATTGAAGAAAAGCCGAGGATAAATGCTGCAACAAGTGCATAGATAACATTGGTATTCGACTGTGCGCTGTAAGGTACATAGAAGGTCCAGCCTGTGTCTGGAGGCCCGTTTCCGGCAAACTGGGAAAGAACGCCAAGTATAGCACCAAGAATATAGAGGTAAAATGAAAACAGATTAAGTCGCGGAAATGCCACGTCCTTCGCCCCGATGAGGATAGGCAGGAAAAAATTGCCAAATACTGCGGGCAGCGCGGGGATGACAATAATAAAGATCATTATTATTCCGTGTATCGTGAAAAGCCCGTTATAGGTCTGTGGCCCCATGATCGTCGGTCCTGGCGCAATGAGCTCAATCCTCATCAGCAGACCCAGGAATGCAGCAATGAAGAAAAAGACAATGATCACGTAGAAATACATTAACCCGATCCTTTTATGGTCGGTGGTAAGCAGCCAGCCAAGTATCCCCTTGTACTTTCCCTGATAATCCAGGTAGCTGACGTAGGCTTCGTTTCCGGGTCCAGTCATATTGTTAGGTGTTTCTTGTTTTCTTTCTTCCTTTAAAAAGCAGAATGGTCAAAATGACAACAGCTAAAAACAGTGTAAGTATTCCTGCAATCCTTGTAACCTGCAGAGTATAAGTCCTGCTGCCTGGATTATAGCTGAAACATAGTTCCATCACCTTGTTTATTGTCGGCCTGGCCAGCCCTTTCTGTGATTCAATAATGGCCATTTTTACGTCGAACGGAAGATAAGTAAGTCCATACAGATATCTTGTGATCTTACCGGCAGGACTTATGATCATTATAGCTGAAGGATGGGCAAACCCCATTCCCTGGACTTTATACCTGAATCCCACAGCTTCTGTTATCCTTGAAATATTTTCCTGTGTTCCGGTCAGGTACATCCAGTCTTTCCTATGGTCGACGCTTATTTTCTGAACATAGTTTACTTTGATCTCTTTGGCCTTTTCCGGGTTATCGAGCGGATTAAAACTGATTGAAATGATCTGGTAATCCTTTCCAAGCTCCATATCGAGATGGCTTACAACATCTGAGACGCCCATCTGGAGGGCTGGACAAATGCCAGGGCAATCGTAATAAACAAAACACAGGATCGTGGACTTGTTTATAAGCTGTCTCAGGGTCACACTCTCATTATTTTCATTATTGAATGCAAGGTCTAGCGGAATTGTGTCACCGAGTTTTTCAACTATTCCGATCTCGACCTGTTTTGAGAGATCATTGTCTTTCACAAAATTCTGCCCGTGAGCTGAGGTTGCAACCAGGAGCAGGAAGCTAAGGATGGGGATTCTTTTCATTTTTTGCATCGATTGAATTTGTTACCGGTCTAATTCGATTCTGAATAGATCCCCGCGATCATAAGCGATCCGCCCATCAGCGAGATATCCTTCAGCAGGGTGATCAGGGTAATTGTCGTATCGACACCTTTGATAAGGTGCGGGATGTGAATTGTCAGGATGAAGATAAAAAGCATTATTGCAAGCGATATGGTAGATAATTTCACGAATTTCTTCGTGATAATGCTGATCCCTGCGGCGATCATAAGTATCCCGGTAAGGATTATGGTATAAGCTCCGAGAGGGATGAAAGAAGTCAGCATGCCGAGATAAAAATTCATCATTATGAAATGATTTATCCCGAATATTACAAATGGCAGTGCAAAAAGTATTCTACCTGCAGTTGTCAGATTTTTCATATTTGGTTTTTTAACTGGGTGTCTCTTCCTCTTTACCCGACCCGGTGATATGCTCACCGATAATGAATATATCCCTGAGCCTGAAAAGAATAAGAAAAATAAATCCCCATACCCCAAGAACTCCAAGAGTATAGGTAAGGATGATCCATACAGGAGCCTTTCTGACAACATTCCACATAGCCCGGTCGTGAGTGAGGCTGACAGGAACAGTCTTTGTGCCTGCCTGGAGGACCGTATCTTTTGTTACTGATCCGAATATCTCCTCATCTACAAATGCAGCAGACAGGCGAATGTTTCCTGAGGTATCGCCTGGCATTCCTTCAGGTACTTTGAAAAGAGCATTCCCTTCCTTATCCGTTGTTTTTTCCTCATCGATCATCATCCTTCCGAAGGTCCTGTCAACGTAAAGCTTCACCCCGGCTCCTTTAACTGGTACCGTTGATTTTTCAGTCGCAGCGGTCACCTTCATTGTAATCTCATCTTTTCCCGGGCCGTTAAAGAGAACGATCACGATTTCAGCCCCGGGGTATGCAGATGATTTAATGACAGGGGCCACCATCTGGATATAGTCTTTTTTGAAGCTTCTCAAGTTGGAAATTATGTCCCACAGATCGTTGGATGAGAGAGAATTCTTAAAGGAGGGCATAGGACCTCGGCCGGTGCTGACCTTGAAAAACAGCTCTCCGTCGGAATTCCCCTGGAAGCTCCCGGTCGCCGGGTCGGGAGGCTGAGGCTTAAGATTTGCCTGAAAATTGCCCATTCCGGGCGTGCCATG
The DNA here is from genome assembly GCA_050013475.1 of Bacteroidales bacterium. Lineage (GTDB taxonomy): Bacteria > Bacteroidota > Bacteroidia > Bacteroidales > VadinHA17 > LD21. The sequence continues at coordinate 77,867 of JBEKFE010000009.1, read as the reverse complement.
GCATGATTTGCAGTTTATGTTGTAAAGCTGCTCGCCTTTCTTCCTCGTATCCTCGCTGAATTTGAAAGGGCTGAGCCTGCCTTTTTTATCTGCCGGAACGGTCCACTCCTGTCCGGTAACCGAAACGGTAATTTCAAACAGGAATAATATTGCGATGAATGGTCTCATTCTTGATAATTTACTTTTGTTCCGCTTCGGTTAAAATATCTTTCTCCGATTCTTCTGCCATTTCCCAGATCGGGACAACGGGAAACAGCTTCGAAAGGATAGTTATAATGATCAGAGCAAGAAGGAAAGAAGCAAGAGTAATGGCAGACTCCGTAAGAGTGGGTTTATAAACAAGCCATTCAGAGGGGACGTTCTGCATCGGAAGGAACGGATGTCCCTGCGGAGGCACAACAATTATTAATCTCTTCAGCCATGCTGCCGCCATTACAAATGAAGCGATCACAAGCATCGGGAAAGGCTTTCTCAGCTTCCGGAACAATAATAGGATCACCGGAATGACAAGTCCGAAAAGCTGTATGCTCCAGAATAAAAGTGCCTCTTTCCCGGTGAAGAGCTCATGCAGATGTATCGCGTCGAATTTTTTCATCTTATAGGCAGGCACCAGGAACTCATTCAGGTTAAAATAGAGGTACAGGACAGAGACAAGGATCAGAACTTTTGCCATCTTGTCAAAATGCCCGTTATCAATATATTTTTCAAGCCTGTAATTTGTCCTGAAGAAGTACATTGCAATTATTAATGCAGCAGTACCTGAAACAAAAGCCCCTGATATAAAATAAGGACCAAAGATCGTTGAGTCCCATCCCGCCCTCAATGTGACCGCAAAAAGCCAGGAAGTAACCGTATGGATCGCAAAAGCTGTTGGGATCACAAGCAAAAGAAGTATCCTGACGGCTTTTATAAGGATCCTGTATTGCTCTTCGTGATGGACCCATTTGAATGAAAGGATTTCATACGCTTTTACCAGGAATGCAGGTCTGCCGGGGAGCCTCGATTTTGCAATCGCAAGATCGGGGATCATCGGAAAGAACCAGAGAAGCAGGCTCAGAACAAAATAGGTCGTAACTACGGTTACATCCCAGAGTATGGGTGACTGGACCCTTCCAAATATGAATACATAAGGAAGCCTGTCGGGCCGTCCCATATCGGAAACGATCACCAATCCTGCCACCGCTGCAAATCCTATGGCAATTATTTCAGCTATCCGGGCGATCGGTTTTATCCATCTGGCCCCGGCCAGTCCGAAAACTGAACTGATCAGCATTCCTACAAGGCTTGTCGCTACGAAGAAAACGAAGTTTGCTATATACATTCCCCAGCTGGTATAGTCGCGCAGGCCGGTAACGATCAATCCCCGGCGGAGCTGTGTTGAATAAGCAAAGAGGCATAAAGCCAGCAGTATGAGCAGAAATGCCATCCAGATTATGAAGCCCTTGTTTATTCTTACAGGACGAAGAATGTCAGAGGCTATACTATCAAGATGGCTATTGTTACTGTCATTATTAAGAAAGAGGGTGCTCATGATCAGATATTTTAAACTGACTTGTCCGTCTTTTTCAGGTCTGTCTCGTCCACATCGAAAAGTCTGTTTTTGGGAGGCAGGTAATAGACCCGCGGTTTTGTGCCAAGCTCAGGCATAAGCCTGTAGCCGCCGTTCTTTTTCAGGAGTTCCCTGAAGCTCACAGTCTCTTTTGTGGTGCCATTTGTAACAGCGTCCTCATTTTCATCGCCAAACCAGTAAACACCGTTCGGGCAGGCTGAGACGCAGTATGGAAGGAGCCCCTCCCTGAGCCGGTCAGAGCTGAAAAGACATTTTGAGATAGTACCTCTTTTCTGCGGAACATTAAGCTCGATATTATATTCAAGACCGGCATCGGCAATTGCATCTTTGGGCTCCTGCCACTGGAACATTCTTGCGGAATAGGGACATGCCGCCATGCAGAACCTGCAACCGATGCAACGCTGGTTATCGATCAGCACCGGCCCGTCCTGGCGCTTGAATGTGGCATCAACCGGGCAAACTGAAACGCAGGGTGGATTATCACAATGCTGGCATGGTTTGGGCATGTAATATGCTGGCGTATCCACACTCTCCTGCATCACCAGGGTATTGATATGATATTCATATGGCCTTAGATGGTGGGCTCCCTGACAGGCTGCAATGCATTTTCGTGCGTTACGGCATTTAGATAAGTCTATCACCATAACCCATTTTTTACCCTTTATGCCTTCCCGTCCTCTTAGCGTATAGACCTCCGGCCCGGGTTTATATCCCTTTACCTGGTCGGCCGGAACTTCTACAAGACGATTATCCTGGGTAAGGACTTTGACAGTGTTACCAGTATGCTTGGATCTTTCGTGCCTGAAACCGGAATAGATCGCAGCGGCACCTGCAAGAACCGCAGCACCTGATATCCCTGCTTTTTTAATGAACTCCCGCCTTGATGACTCGAGAATCCTTTCAAGCTCAGTGCTTTCGGATTTTTTCTTATTCTTTCTTTCCAGCATTTTTCTTAAATTTGTCTGAAAGAAAACATAAACTGATTTCTTAACGGTAAAGAGAGCTTTCTAAAAGTATGAAATTTTTGCATAATGTTTTAAAACATTGCAAAAAATCATATCCGCTGTGTACCGGATTCAATCCGGGTGAACAAATAATAATCATTGTTGTTTCTATATAAAACCATATCAAAATGGATAGAAGAAAATTTGTTAAATCTGCCGGTACGGGCGCTGCTGCAATAATTGTTGGGAGCAGGGTGGCTGCCGCCGGTTTAAATGAAAAAGCTATGGAAGAACAAAACAATCAGGGATTAGTGTTTCCGGCACTGCCCTATGCATATGATGCTCTGGAACCTTATATTGATGCAAGAACGATGGAGATCCATTATGATAAGCATCATAGGGCATATTTCAATAACCTTGTAAATGCACTCAAGGGAACTCCGCAGGAGAACCAGAAGATAGAGGATATCTTTAAAAGTGTTTCAACCCTCGGAGATGCCATAAGGAACAATGGTGGCGGATACTACAACCATATCCTTTACTGGAATAATATGGGCAAAGGATCAGCTACTCCTTCGTCAGCAATGGCTAAGGCTCTTGAGACCGCATTCGGCTCGTATGATAAGTTCAAAGAGACCCTTAGCAATGCAGGAAAAACCAGATTCGGAAGCGGATGGGCATGGCTTTACCTTACTCCGGATAAAAAACTGGCAATAGCCAGCACTCCGAACCAGGACAATCCTCTCATGGACCTTTCCCCGGTAAAAGGGACTCCGCTGCTTGCCCTTGACGTATGGGAACATGCCTATTACCTGAAGTATCAGAATAAACGCGCAGATTATATTGAAGCCTTCTGGAATGTTGTCAACTGGCAGGAGGTGGAGAAGCGATATAAACAGGCACTTTGATTCATACCTGCTTTCTTAAGGTTAAGAATTTCTAAACTTAATGAATCTTGTTCATGCAGTCCCGCTCAAGCGGGATTTTTTATTCAACCTCAACGGGATAGGGGGAAAGAGTGGGAGAGGTATTTAAGTATAGAGGAATCTCTTTATTTTCTGGGTTGCGGTCTTCTGGAATGGCACAGGCTGAAGAACGACCTTGTTTATCTGGCTGAACTTATTTACTCTTGAATTGACATAATCCTGTATTTCTTTCAGGATCTCTTCAATTTTTTCATCAAACTGCCTCGATGCCTCAGCCTTTAAATTCTGATATTTCTGTTCGAGTTCTTCCATGTTGATGTGAACATATGCCACAAGCTTCCCTTTCTGCTGTATCACCAGTGATTCAGCCACATGACGGAAGTTATTTATTACAGATTCGATCTCCTCGGGATAGATATTCTCACCACTTGCCCCGACTATCATGTTTTTCAGCCTTCCCCTGATAAAGAGATTATTGTTTTTGTCAAAGACCCCAAGATCACCTGTTCTGAACCATCCGTCATGTGTAAGAACGTCGGCGGTCATTTCAGGATCCTTATAATAACCGATCATGACATTCGGACCTTTTGCCCATATCTCACCTTCACCTGTAACTTTATCGGGATTATGTATCATAAGTTCTACACCCTCAATCGCGGGTCCGGTCGACTCAAAAACTGTTTTTACAGGATTGGTGCCTGCAAGAAGTGGCGAGGTTTCCGTAAGTCCGTAGCCAATAGCATATGGGAACCCTGCTTCAGAAAGGAATTTTTCAACTGTTTTGTTCAGCTTTGCACCACCAATACCGAAAAACCGTATCTCTCCTCCAAATGTGTTCATCAGCTTCTTCCCTGCTGCGCGGTTCAGTATCCTTCTGAAGAAAGGTATCCGGTAAAGAAGTTTCAGGATCAGCTTATCGGTGAATGCCGGCAGTATCTTGTTAAAGTATATTTTTTCAATTATGAGCGGAACGGTCAGCATAGCTGTCGGCTTTACCTTTTCCAGGGCCGGAAGAAGCACTGATGGAGTAGGCGGTTTCTGGATGTAATAAATACAACAGCCAAGATTCATTGGAAGGATCAGCCCAAGAGTATTTTCATAAGTATGGGACAGGGGCAGAACAGACAGGAACCTGTCATTTTCATCCATCTTATGAATGTTTCCTCCCTTGATCGCGGTGAAAGTTATGTTCTTGTGGGAGAGCATTACGCCCTTTGAGCGCCCTGTTGTACCTGATGTATATATTATCGAAGCAAGATCATCTTCATTTACGGTGTATTCCCTTGAAGGCCTGGCTGAAGGATCAAATTCAATTGTCGGATTATCCCTTCCCATAAGGGAAAAATCTTCCATGAGTATCCTGATCTTCAGATCATCCGACTCCAGGCTTTCGATCTTCTGAACAAGTGATGAGGAGACAAAAACCGCAACGGCCTCTGAATGTGTGATGACATTCTTTACCTCTGTCTGGGAGAAATCAGGTAATATCGGAACTGCAACTGCTCCCATGAAGGTTACGGCATAATAAGCAACTGCCCAGTTAGGCATGTTGCTGCTCAGAATGGCGATCTTATCACCGGGTTTAATACTGTTTTTTTCAAGGAAGGCGATCAATGCCCCAATCTTAAAACTGACCTCCCTGTAGCTCATTGGCTTTTCACCAACAAAAGCGAGAGCATTGCAATCACCAGCACGGTTCAGGGTCTGACTGAACAGGGAGGGAATAGTAAGCGGATAACCGGAATTACTCATAGTGTTTTTCTATGATTCGACATGAAAATACAAAGGTAACTTTATATTGCTTACAATTAACCAGATAGTGATGATTATTATATAAATTACTGAAAAACTGGACGAAACATTCCAACATTTATCGTCTATAATGGTTATTTTTGTGTTTTTACAGGAAAAAAAGAGATGAATCCGCAAATAAGAGTCACAAGGGAATTTGGTTTTGAAATGGCACATGTTCTGTTTAACTATGACGGGCCATGCAGGAATGTTCATGGGCATTCCTACAGACTTTTTGTCACTGTTGCAGGTGTCCCAGTGAATGATCCGGCCGATCCAAAGAACGGTATGGTGATCGATTTTACCGACCTCAAGAATATTGTTCTTGGTGAGATCGTGAATATTTTCGATCATTCTGTTGTCATAAGCAGTGACTTTGACAAACAGAAGACTGAAATGATGAGCAAGACATTCGGGAATACCGTAATAGTTGCTTATCAGCCCACCTGTGAAAACCTGGTCGCTGATTTTGCGTCCAGGATCCGGAGCCGTCTGCCTGCCAGTACAACTCTTCACAGCCTGAAGCTTTACGAAACGGCAAAGTCGTACGCTGAATGGTTCGCGGAAGACAATATGGAAAGTACTTAGAGTGCCTTGAGTACTTAGAGTACTTAGAGTTAAAGAACCAGTTTAATAATATGTCAGATAATAGACCGAAAAAGCTTTTTTTACTCGATGCATACGCATTGATATTCCGTTCTTATTATGCATTTATAAAGAATCCCAGGATAACCTCGAAAGGACTGAATACATCTGCGATCTTCGGATTCCTGCTTACGCTCGACGAAGTTCTTCAAAAGCAGAAGCCGACACATATTGCTGTCGTTTTTGATACTCCTCAGCCGACATTCAGGCATCATATTTATATTCCCTATAAGGCAACCCGGGAAGAGACACCGGAGGATATAAAAAAGGCTGTGCCATATATAAAGAGACTGATCGAGGCTTACAGGATACCAGTAATTGAGTGTCCTGGTTTTGAGGCAGACGATGTCATCGGAACACTCTCCAGAAAAGCATCGGAAAAGGGGTACACGACGTACATGATGACACCAGATAAGGATTTTGCCCAGCTGGTCACGGATAAGGTGCTAATGTTTAAACCATCAAGAAGCGGGAATGAATCTGTTATATGGGGAGTCGAGGATATCAAGAGGGAATTCGGAGTCGAACGGCCGGAACAGGTTATTGATATTCTGGGCCTGATGGGAGATACTTCGGATAATGTTCCGGGCGCACCCGGAATAGGACCAAAAACTGCAGAAAAACTGATATCTGAATTCGGAAGCATTGAAGAGGTGCTTAATAATACGGATAAACTCAAGGGGAAAGTAAAGGAAACTCTCGAGAACAATCGTGAACAGGTGGAATTATCAAAAATGCTTGTAACCATCGAAGTCAATGCCCCGGTCGCTTTCGATGAAAATGCACTCGTTATGGAGGTCCCGGACAGGGAAAAACTTAAGGCACTTTTTGATGAACTTGAGTTCAGGACTGTTGCAGCAAGGCTCCTCTCGGGTATAGATAAAAAAGAATCTTCGGCTGATCTGAAAGAAGCAGTTCCGCCTTCGGAGGCAGGCTCATTTCAGGGATCACTTTTCGGAGATGAAATGCAGGCACCTCAAACAGAAAAAATGACTATCGAAAAAGTGCCTCACGATTACAGACTTATTGAAAATAAGGATGACCTGAGAGCGCTGGTATCCGATATGAAATCACTCAAAGAGTTTTGTTTTGATACCGAAACAACCAGCATAAATGCGCTTGATTCCGAGCTAGTCGCCCTGGCATTTTCATGGGAAAAAGGTGAAGGATATCTTGTCTGGTTTCCAGGGCCTAAGCAGGAGACAATATCAATGCTTGAGATCCTCAGGCCACTGTTTGAAAACAGCTCAACGCTGAAAACGGGTCAGAACCTCAAGTTTGATATTCAGGTGCTTCAGAACTACGGGATAACTGTTAATGGTCCTTTTTTCGATACTATGCTTGCCCATTATCTGCTTGAACCCGATCTCCGGCATAACATGGATTTTCTTTCTGAGACATATCTTTCTTATACTCCAGTTCACATTGAATCACTGATCGGGGAGAAAGGGAAGAACCAGAAAACCATGCGTGAGGTTCCGGTTGAGAAGATCGTCGAGTACTCAGTGGAGGATGCTGATGTGACCTGGCAGCTGAAGGAGTTTTTTGAACCCAGGCTTAAAAGGGAGGGACTTGCAGAACTGGCAACTGATATTGAAATGCCTCTATTAAGCGTGCTTGCTTACATGGAGAGGAATGGTGTCAGGATCAATGTTGATGATCTCAAAATTATAGCAGCTCAGCTAAGGGAGGATATCATAACACTCGAAAAGGAGATATACTCCCTTGCCGGACAGGAGTTCAATATCTCCTCCCCTAAGCAGCTGGGAGAGATCCTGTTCATGAGGATGAAGCTCGATGATAAGGCAAGGGTGACCAAAACAAAGCAGTTCATCACCAGCGAGGAGATACTGCAGCGTCTTTCCGGCAAGCATCCCATTATCGATAAAGTTCTTGAATACAGGGGGCTGAAAAAACTGCTCTCAACCTATGTGGAGACGTTGCCACAGCTGATCAACAAGTCGACAGGCAGAATACATACATCGTACAATCAGGCTGTAGCCTCCACAGGCCGTCTGAGTTCCAATAATCCCAACCTTCAGAATATCCCTGTCAGGGATGAAAGGGGCAGGGAGATAAGGAAAGCTTTTGTCCCTGAAGAGGGGCATCTGTTTTTCTCAGCCGACTACTCCCAGATAGAGCTTCGAATCATGGCCCACCTAAGCAGGGATAAGGGAATGATAGCAGATTTTCTTTCGGGAAGCGACATCCATGCAGCGACGGCTTCAAAAATCTTCGGGGTAGATATCAGGGATGTAACCCGCGAGATGAGGAGCAGAGCCAAGACAGCCAACTTTGGCATAATTTACGGCATATCTTCCTTCGGCCTGTCCGAAAGACTGACTATCGGAAGGAAAGAGGCCAAAGAGCTTATCGACGGTTATTTCAACTCCTATCCCGGCGTAAAAGTCTATATGGATGAAAGCATTAGAAAAGCCAGAAGTCTCGGATTCGTATCGACAATGTTCGGAAGGAAAAGATTTACCCGCGATATAAATTCGAGGAATCAGGTTGTCAGGGGAAACGCTGAAAGGAACGCCATTAATGCTCCGATCCAGGGGGCTGCAGCTGATATTATCAAGATCGCCATGATCAGAATCTATGACAGACTCAAAAGCGAGAGAATGAAGGCAAAGATGATACTTCAGGTCCATGATGAATTGATCTTTGAGGTGCTTCCTGAAGAGCTTGACAAGTTGAAGGATCTTGTCATTAAGGAAATGTCGGGTGCCGCAAGGCTCGATGTTCCCCTGAAGGTCGACTGGGGTGTGGGAAAAAACTGGATGGAGGCACATTAGGAAGATTAGTCATTCGGTGGTCATTCAGTTGCAATTGAATGACGGCCCCCGATACTCGGGGTAAACTCCGGCCCAATGACAATGAATGACGCGCGCAGCGCCAATGACAACTGAATGACGGCAAATTGAGAAGCATAATGCCAAATAATTATTGAAGTAATAATTGGGAAAAGAAATGAAAGTCACAGTATTGTTTTTCGGGATATTGTCTGAAGTGGCGGGCACGGGGACCAGATTTTACAATGAGATCAAAAGCCTTGAGCATCTTAAGATACGTATTTCGGATGATTATCCTGAAATGATACATTACAGTTACAGGATCTCTGTAAATAATGAGATCACAGATGAAGACAGATTGCTGTCAGATGGTGATGAAATAGCTTTCCTTCCGCCATTTGCAGGAGGGTAGGATTCAGATTTAACCCCAGAGGACGCAAAGTCCCGATAGCTATCGGGATACGCAGAGAACGCAGAGTTAAATTAAATAAAGAAAAGGGCAAGATGTCAGAATTTCTCATAAAAGGGTCGATAGGTATCGATGTGATTGCAGCCAGGATCACCGAAGCCGGCGCTATGAAAAACACGGGAGGCCTTAATATTTTTATAGGGCAGGTAAGAGAGGATATTATTGATGGAAAGCGGGTTGCCGCGATTGAATACTCTGCATATGATCCTCTGGTCAGTAAGGAGGCTGAGAATATAAAAAATGAGATATTTTCAGAGTTCAATGATGTAAAATCTGTTGTCATTGTTCACTCTGATGGAGTCGTCAAAGCAGGCCAGATATCCCTTTTTGTAATGGTCTCTGCCGGCCATCGCTCAGAGGCAATAAGCGCATGCAGGGAAGCAGTGGAAAAAATAAAAGCCCGACTTCCTGTCTGGAAGAAGGAGCTCTTCGGTGATGATACTTACCGCTGGAAGGAAAGCGATCAGTGATCAGATAAATTTTTTACCGGCCATAATTTTCTTCCTTCCGATACCAGCGAAGACACTATTACTGTTCTTTGACGGGATCGAAGCTATTTTGCTTTCAAGGATCGAGCTGTACATGTTTTTATCTGCCAGGATACTGATCGCTTTCTTTACCTGTTCGTCGCTCCTGAGGGTCCATTCAATTGCCCCATCCTCATAAAAGTATCTTGCAATGATCTCTTCGCCTAAAAGCTGAGAAATCTCTGGCCTGGAAGCAACCAAATCCTGATCAAGAGTGTGGGTGATCCCCTTCTCCAGGGAATTGAAAAGCTCCCTGTTCGTGTCGTAATATTTTTCCTTTTTGGCATCTGATATCATTTCACTGAAAGATTCCTCGGTGACTGTCTTATAACTGAATTTGCGTTCAGTCAGGAATTTCTTGAAATCTGAATAATCCTGGTCGGAAAGCCTGAACTGTTCTGGTGATTTTATATCCGGGTGAGTCCAGTAATACCGGGTTGCAAAATCAAAAATATAGTTTCTCATATAAAGTTCAGTGGCTATCTGGCTGAGCGTTTCGGGCACCACCTCAATATCCGGAGCTATACCACCGCCATCTTTTACCTGCCTGCCATTTTTTGTTTTGAATACTGAAATAAGCGAATCTGGTATCACCCCTACACTACCATCCTCATTCGGGTGTGAATAATCAAGTGCCTGAATACATCTGCCGCTTGGTATATAATATTTGGCAGTTGTGACCTTAAGCTGTGTATTATAGCTAAGCGGCCTCACTATCTGCACAAGGCCTTTTCCGTAGGAACGCTGCCCCAGTATTATACCCCTGTCGAGATCCTGGATTGCTCCTGCAACAATTTCAGCAGCTGAAGCAGATCCCCTGTTAATTATTACGACAAGCGGGATCTTTTCATCCACAGCCTGTGATGTTGTCCGGTAGTCAGCCGCGAATTGCTTACTCTTGCCTTTTGTACTTACAACTTCATTTCCCGGGCCGACAAAAAGATTTACAATCTCCACAGCTTCCGTCAAAAGCCCGCCTGGATTCCCCCGAAGGTCAAGGATAATAGCCTGGGGGTTATCAGCCTTGAGTGAAACGAGAGCTTTTTTGACTTCGTCTATACAGTTCTCGGTGAAATTTGTAAATCTGATATATCCTGTTTTTGAATCGATCATCCCGTAATATGGAACTGGAGGAAGGGCTATCCGGGCTCTTTTCATCGAATAATCCGACTCTTTGCCGTTCCTTTCTATTGTAAGAGTCACATCTGTTCCAGGATCTCCCTTAAGCTTATCGCTGATCTTGTCAGGTCCTATTGACTTTAAGGTGTTGCCATCGACTTTCTTTACAATATCACCTGGCTTTATCCCTGCAAGGTCGGCCGGGAATCCCCTGTAAATATCAGTTATAACGGCATAATCACCTGACGAGCGCACCAGGCACCCTATTCCGCCGTACTTTCCTGTAGTCATGATACTGAACTCATCAGCCTCCGATTCAGGGAGGTAAACTGTGTAAGGGTCAAGAGTCTTGAGCATATTGTCTATGCCTGTTTTAATGATCTTATCCGGGTTAATATCATCAACATAAAATGTATTAAGCTCCCTGAACATAGAAAAGAATATATCGAGGTTCTTTCCTATCCTGAAATCCCTTGATTCCTGTGTGGCCAGGAACGCCACGCATATTGTGGCCACAAAAACAAATGTGAAGACAATTGCCGCTTTCCCTGTTCTGATTTTTTTCATCCCGTTATCCATATTTGAAGATTGCGAAAATAGCAAGAAATTATTGTAAAAGAGTTGAAATGAAGTGATTTATGACAATTTTAACAAACCGGCTCTTTGTTTGTGATATCTGCGATCAGCTTCCCTATGCTGTCGCGAATGGTTTTTTCGATGACAGTATATTCAGGGATTGTTTTATCCTTGAAGATTATTATAAAAATGATACTGACATTCCTTGAGCCCAGGAATTCATAAAGGATATATTTGTTCCTCCTGTAAGCCTCCCTTATTCTCCTTCGGATAAGATTTCTTCTGACTGCCCTTCTGAAGTATTTTTTTGAGACACTTATTGCTACCCGGGCAGGGGGGGTAAGTTCATCGGGCGATTTAATCCAGATGATCTGAAAGGGAAAGGAATAAAATGAGATACCGTTCTCAAACAGTTCGGCTATTGCCTTTTTATTGCAAAGCCGTTCATTTTTTCTGAATGTCTCGGATTTATCAGGCATGATATGAGACAACCGGTGATGACTAAAATGTCTACTTCAGGTTCCTGTTGAAGTCCTTAAGATACTCATCGATTGCCATTGTCATCGAGGGTGCCTTGGGATTGGGCGCATGGATATCCAGCCTGAGTCCTTCCTGTTCAACTGCGCTTGCCGTAGTGGGACCGAATGCAGCAATTTTAATGTCACCCTGTTTAAAATCCGGGAAGTTCTCCCTAAGGGATTTGATCCCTGAGGGGCTGTAAAAAACGAGGATATCATAATCGAAATCCTTCACGTTCGATATGTTGCTGCTTATTGTCCTGTAAAGCGTCCCGACAGTATATTTAATACCATTTTTATCAAGAAGATCAGGTATCTCCGTATTATGAGGTTCAGATAGAGGGACAAAATAATTATCCTCTCGATGCTTCACAATAATGTCTATCAGATCCTGGAATTTCGCTTTTCCGTGAAAGATCTTTCTCTTCCTGTAAACAATATACTTCTGCAGGTAAAAGGCTACATTCTCAGTTATGCAGAAATACTTCATTGTATCAGGAATGACGATCCTGAGTTCGTTGCAGATCCTGAAGAAGTGATCGATGCCGGTTCTGCTGGAGAATATAACTGCGGTAAAATCAAGGATATTGATCTTCTGCTGCCTGAAATCCTTTACAGATATGCCTTCAATCTCGATGAATGACTTGAAATCTATCCTCAGATTGTACTTTTTTGCCAGTTCAAAATACGGGGATTTCGAATTCTGAGGCTCCGGCTGAGAGACTAAAATCTTCCTTATTTTCAAGCTTTTACAGATTTAGTTTGACCTTCAAAAAAGAATTTCCAACCTCTATACTAATCCTGTAACGTATTTCACCAATATCACGACAGGGAGAATTTCTAGGGCACAAAGGTATAAAATCAAATACAATAATGATACACGCCTCCTTATAAAAATTAAAAAGAGCCTTATTATACGGAGGATATAGAGCAATCCCGCAAATATAACTCCTGTAACAAAATATATGCTGACCGGTACTGTGACCGTGTAAAGGATCAAAACCGAAAGAAGCAAGAATAATATTCCTCCGAAACGGTACACCTGATAAATGCCAACAATATACTCCCTGAAGATCTCCTGTTCATCACTGATGCTTCCTGTAATGTTGCAGACCATATGCCTGAGGGTAACAGCTGAAATGATGATTGCAAAACAGATCAGCCATGTCACCAGGCAGCTCACCCCGGGAATAGAAATATCATAGTGTCTGAGCAGCAGGTAGCAGAACATGCTGATTGATATGAATGCTGAAAGATTTATAAGAGTTGATTGCCACTGGAATAAAACTCCCGTATCGCGCGAGGCATTTTCATTTATTCCGCGCATGAACAGGAACCTGAACATATTCCTGAAATAATTACCCGGGACAGATCTTACAACACCGAGCAGGAGTGCTGAAAAGAACAGTATTGGAACTATCCAGTCTGCCTTGAGCTGTTCAGCAGGCATTGACTGGCCTTCCCTGAGAGTTTTCAGTAATACCTCCTGTTTCTTTGAATTGATATCCTGGGTTTTCGCAATGAAATTAAACGGGAACTCTTCCGTTTTCAGAGTTTTAATATTCCCGGCAAAACCTGATGAGTCCCGGAACGTCATGTCCGCAAAAATAGTTCTGGAACAGTCTGAAACCGTATCGGTTATATCATGTTTACTGAAAGAGTGCTGATACTTTACGGCACTGTTTTTCACACTATCTGCCTTCACAGAAGCTTTCACCGGCACTCCCTTAAGGCTGTCGTTACCGGTCAGAATCTTCTGTCGGATGGTATCCTGCATAAATACCGGTGCATTGATAAATATTAAAGCACCGGCAAAAATAGTGAATTATATTCTAGAAATGATCGGCACGGCAGCCAAGGATATCCGACAGGATATTGTTTGCAAGACGGCTGGCCCCGATCCGGAAGAGTTTAGGACTGAGCCATTCTTCGCCCAGTATATTCCTGACAATATTAAAATAGATTGCAGCATCACCCGAGGTGACAATTCCTCCGGCCGGTTTGAACCCGACCTTTATCCCGGTTTCGGAATAAAAAACTGATATTGCCCTGCACATAACAAAAGCCGCATCCGGTGTTGCAGAGACATTTATTTTCCCGGTTGAGGTCTTAATAAAATCTGCACCGGCGTCCATTGCGATCATCGATGCATTGAACACCTGTTCATGATCATTCAGTAAACCTGATTCGACTATTACCTTAAGCTGAGCCTCGCCGATCGCATCCTTTATCTCCCTTATCTCGTCAGCTACAGCTGCAAAATCATTACCAAGAAATGCTCCTATAGGAATAACCATATCTATCTCATCTGCACCTGAATCAACAGCCAGCTTGCATTCAGAAACCTTTATAGAACGAAATGTCTGTGACGAAGGGAATGCGCCTGCCACAGCGACTATCCTGACATTTTTTGCAGTCAGCTTTTCTTTGACAAAGGGAACAAAATTGGGATAAATGCAAATGGCAGCGACATTAGGGATATCTTTATACCTGGCATGAAAGCTGTTTACTTTTCCCGTCAAATGGAGGATATGACTTTTGTTGTCGGTGGTATTGAGACTTGTAAGGTCGATGACGCTTAGAATGTCCATCAGGAGCTTCCTGTCAAGAACGCCGGAAATATCAGTATAGGCCGATTTTAGTCCTTTCCTGATTTCTGATTCCGCAGGACATTTTTTTATAAGTTTTTGATATAGCTTTGTCATGAAGAGGTTATAATTTTAGTTTTAATCATCAGGCATATGAGAAAAAAGCACGGGTTCAATATAATGTTTTTTGTTTTCATAGCGATTTTATTTTTGACAATTAGTTGCATAAAATCCGTGAAACGATCATTCAAAGGTCAGCTGATGAATGCAGACAGCGAATTCTCGGCACTTTCCGGGAAGGAAGGAATGCACAAGGCGTTTCTCTCATTTATCGCCGACAGCGGCGTTATTCTCCGGGATAATGCATGGCCGCTTGTCGGAAGGAACTCCCTGGCGGACCTCTACTCGATACACAGCGATACGGCTTTTGTCCTCACCTGGAAGCCGGCTTTTGAGAAAATTGCAGAAAGCGGAGATCTCGGATATACCTGGGGATATTATAAAAGCCGCGTAATATCTACCGGGGAGGAGGAAACCGGAACATATCTTACCGTCTGGCAGCGACAGAATGACGGGAAATGGAAATTTGTTCTGGATACGGGCACCCAGGGTCTTCCTGCAAGATCAGAACCGCACTGATAATCCGACTCTGCTGCCGTTTTCAATTATTGTCACTTCAGGTTTGTTTTTTGATTTCGGGTGAGTAGAGGAAGTTTTATCAGAATGGAGCTTGTTGAAGCTCGATGTCACCTGTTTTCCGCAGGCCCAGCCTAAAAGACCCCCCACAAAAACATCGGATGACCAGTGTTCATGTTCGGTGAGCCTGGATATTCCAACAAGCGTTGCCAGGGAATAACTTATTATCGGCACTATCTTTATATCCTTGTATTGCGTTGCAAATACTGTGGCAATGGAGAATGCAGTAGCCGTGTGACCGGAAGGAAAGGCATCAAACGAGGAAGCCGACTTTTTCGCAGCCGGGTCCTGGTTGAACATTGCAAATGGTCCGTACCAGTGACCGCTTTCACTTTTACTGTTTACATAGTCAGCAAGGGGCCTTTCTCTGCCTGTAAGAAGCTTGATAATCCGGGCCCAGATCCCCGAAGTAATCACTGCCTGCGTTGCAAGGAGACTTGTCTGCACCCCTTTCTGATTCCTGAATGCAGCACTTCCCAGACCGAATCCAATGACCGAATAGATCCCGATATCGCCACCAAGTTTTGTTATGGCAGGTGACAATACATGCACCCATTCATGTTCCTGTTTCTGGACCCTGGCCCATTCATCGATTTCACCATCGACCTGAAAAAGCGCAATGGTGATTCCTGCGGAGGCGCCAACTATTATCCATTGTTTGCCAGTAAAATGAAAAGGGGCTTCAGCCTGTTGACTAATATTTCTTAAGAGGGAAGGAAAATATCCTTTAGGAGACCTGAATGAAAAAATACTGTCAGCCTTGTAGAAATTGTCCGACGATTTATGAATTGAAATATTTTTCCTTGCAGTATCCGCATTTGCAGATCGCAATGAATCAGCATCGTCCTTATTCTGAGATGCGACATTAATGCTGAACAAAGAAAGCAGCAATAATACCAGCGTATGTTTGCCCCAGTATTTGCCTGTACGGCGGATCGGCTTAATCAATGTCCGCAATTTACGATTGGGTTAAAATTATTATGTTTCCAGACGGAAGTTTAAAGAAAATATCTGTATTAATCTACTTGCTATTGTTTTTCTTTGCCTCCTTTTTCAGCTTAGCTGATCTGATGTTGCGTTCCGCGGATATTTTGAAGCTTTGGGCGGATACTCTCTGGCTGCTGTTGAATATACTCCTCGATAGTATTTAATTTATCTTCCTTCATAGCTATCAAATAAGTTATAACTAAGCCGGTCCAAATCTACTTATTTTACCAATTACTGTCAAAATTATGATGAAGGATTATAATTACAGGGGCGGAAAGCAATGAGTGGGTTGGTGTTATAACTTGAATGCTGCCATTTCCTGACTGTTCCGGACCAGCAGGACATTGCCGGTCAATACAGGATGATTCCATGTCTTGCCCTTAATTGCTGGGAACCGTGCAAGCTCTTTGTATTTTTCAGGGGTCGCACTGACCAATACCAGCTCTCCTTTTTCCGAAAGCACGAGCAGCAGATCCTGATCGGCAAGCAGGATAAGCTGACCCCCGTAGCGTCCTCCTTTCCATTTACGATTGCCTTTCTCAATATCAATACAGGTGAGATATGGCCCTTCAAAGCCGAAAGCATTACCTTTGTGCACAACAAAATCGTTAAAGTAGGGCTTCAGCCTGTCTGATATCCAGCGTTCTTCAGTTTTCCATCCGTCAGGTCCGTTCCTGACTGAGACACGACGCATCCCTTTTCCACCCTGTTCATCTACTTCGCTTATCAGGATATCACTTTCGCTTGCCAGGGCTGGCTGAACAATGGGTACACCATTCATCGGCACCTTCCATAAAATCTTACCATCTCCAGGTAAATAGCTGGTTGCACTGGTTTTATTTATGAATAGTACCTGCTTAATGCTGTCAATTGTCATTAATTGTGGTGAGCTATAGCTTTCTCCACCATCAGGTGCAGACCAACGTAGTTTGCCTGTTTTTGTGTCATAAGCAACGATCTGACCTGCAATGGCAACCGTTACAATACTGTCAACCACCAGCGGGGAACTGGTATATCCCCATCCCGGAATCTTTACATCAGTGTCTTTTGCCGCATGACGCGACCACACGACATCACCATTACGTTCATCAAGCACGTTAAGAATGCCTGTTGCGCCTAATGTGTATACACGACCTTTGCTCAGAGTTGGTGTCGAACGGGGTCCGGCGCCCGCATGTGAATCCCAGAAACGCGCTTTATCGCCGTGACGCCACACAGGCTTTCCGGTATTCAGATTGTAACAAGTAACCATCTCGAATTCACCCCGCTGCTCCTGGGTGTACAATAAAACATCATGAACAGCAAAAGAGGAGCAGCCTGGGCCAACAGGTCTTCGCCACATCTCAACCGGGGGTGATTTAGACCAGTCGGTACTGATATGCGAACCGTGGATGATACCATCACGGCAAGATCCGCGAAAGCCTGGCCATTCGGCTTCTACTGCAATTGATAATGAATCAGCTGGTTTTGTCATTTGCTTATCACCTGATAATGCCAGAAGCCGATCCTCGGATGTTCTGGCCCACCTCCAGGCGAAATACTGATGGGCTTCGCCATCCATACCATTTGTACGGAGAAGTGCCCAGAATCCTGATGCGAGCAGGATCGTAGCGATCATGGCCGGACGTCTAAGCCGATCGGAGAGAAGGGAGCTGGCTGCAGCCCAGAAAACAAAAGCCAGGCTTAGTACCGGGATCGAATATACAACGAACATCATTCCCATCATTGCCGTCTCAATCGACTTGTCGATAAGTTGAGAAGTCACGGCAAGCGCTATTACCATCATGGGGACAACGATCCAGCGGTCTAATCGGGGAGCTCTGCTAAAGAAGGTCCACCAGATAACGACCGCTAAGCCGCAAAGGATACCTCCAGAAACACCGACTGCAATAGCACCTGGTGCAAGAGCGGGGATAAAAAACCTGATCAGCCACTGAAGTACTACAATGACAATGCCCGGCCATAGCCTCAGAGGCTTCAACTGAACGGGTTCGGAAGAATTATTATTGGTATTCATTTATGAATTATTTCCCGATTGCCTGGCTTTTGCTGTCGCTTTCAACTTCGACCTTCCGGTCGAGTTTCTTTATATTCTTCCCTTTGTTGAATTTATAGGAATAACTGAACTGGATATAATTGGCAACATTAAATCCTATTGTATTTGTCGAGGTATAGTACGGAGTCGCAGTTTCCGTCTTGCTTAGTTTTACGTTGGCAGAAAACGGGAGTAGCCAGAATACGCCAAAGCTATGATTTTTTAGCTGTTGCTGAGCTCCAAAGCCATAAAATGGCAGTGAATACGTTTTACTCTGTGCATTCTGATTTACCCCGTTATACTGAAGAAAAGCAAATGCCGTCGTTTTCTTGCTTTTGGTAAAATTGGCAAATGCATAGCTGGTTATGCTCCAGGAGAAATAATCAACAGCGGGTATGACAAATGACTGACCCGTATACTGATCATAATGTCCCGCATAGACACGTGCACTTATATTTACATACCAGAGCATTGCATTTACTCCACCGCCTGTCTCATGCCCGGAAAGAAGGTTATAGGGCTTTGTAAATGTTGTCAGCGTATTGTTGACGGGGTTTGTAATTACCTGGTACTCCATACCGATCTTATCGGTAAAAAATTCATGATAGACATAAGGTGAAAAGTAATTGCTTCCGAAGTTCCAGGTGTATGTAAGCTGCAGACGGTCGCGGTAATCCGGTTTAAGGTTGGGATTACCCTGCGTTACATTATAATTCTGATCGACTTTATAATAGGGATTCATATCATAGATCCCTGGTCTGTTGATTCTCCGGTTATATGTAAATTTAAGATTATGTGAGGCAGAAAATTTGTACTGGAGATTTACTGAAGGTAGAACACATGTATAATTGTGATCAGTAACCGAATCAGCTTTGATCTGGCTGTTCTCAACCCTTACCACAGCCTGGAACCCGATCTTTTTCAGATTGTAGGTAATTCCGCCATAGATCGAATTTCGAAACTCTGCATATTTGAACAGGTTGGAGTTTTCCTGGTTATCGATGTTAAAATCATAGCTCAGCCACTGGTAGTACAGCTGGTAGCCGGTCTCTATTTTTGCATTCATCCCAAGCGGCTGAACATAATTCAGTTTGGTTGAAAAATAATTCCGCTGGTTAATGTTAACCTCCAGCCTTGAATAAGTGCTGATAATTGAATCGCTTTCATACGGATACCGCGTATTTGCAAATTTATTTGTAGAATTTGAGTTGAACCAGTAATAATTTGTCTCGACAGTGAATTCCTGAATAGCCTTGTCGAATGACTTTTTGTAAAAAAGTGAGGCTGAAGATTCATCACTATGTAAATTTTCATTTGTTATGGATGAGATCGTTCCCATCGGGTTATTGCCCTTGGACAGAAGAGATTCTCCAAGTATATTAATGTCCTGGCCAATAGGCTTATAGCTTATATTAAAGCTCAGGTTGTTTTTATCACTCATATAATAATCGAATCCGCCGTTCAGCGACGAATTGGTTATTTTTATTGTTCCATTCCCCAACTGGCTGGTTGTTGAGTCGTTGGTTATGAAATGACTTTCATTCCATGAGCTTATATGCAGATTCTGGATAAAAGTGAAACCTGTAATATAAAAGGTTATTTTCCCCGCTGAATAATCAAGGCTTCCCGAACCAGCTTCCGTAAGCTTGTTGATTGGCTTTATCTGGAGAGCTGCATTACCACTGATCCCATATCTTGCCTCCTTTTTAAGTATGATATTTATTACTCCGTCAATATTTCCCTCATACTTACCCGAAGGGTTGCTGATTATTTCGATGCTCTCGATATCAGACGGGAGAAGCTTTGCCAGATATTCCCTGTCGCGCTGCCTGCCGTCGACCTGGATTATAAAATTACTGCTGCCGTTAAGTGTAATATTGTTCTGAAAATCCACATTAACCTGGGGTATTTTCTTTAGAAGATCATACCCGGTAATTGAAGTTTTGGCAATTACACTCGGAATGGCGTAGACAGTCCTGTCTACCATCTCCTTTCCCTTGATCCGTTCACCAACCACTGTCACTTCACCAAGGCTGGTAGTGGTTTCGACTAAATATATGGTGTCAACGGCAATTTCGCCATGACCTGCCTCAACTGTAACATTTTTCCCATTGGTCTGATAACCAACAAAACGTACCTGCAAATAATAATTTCCAGGTTTTACTTTTTCAAATAAATAACCCCCGTCTGTTAATGATATGACCCCGGTAATAATGGCTGAATCAGGCAGCTGAAGAAGCCCGACCGTTGCAAAAGGCACAGGCGATCTGTCTTTTTCCAGGCATACTTTCCCACTAATGTTCTGAGCCTGGGCTGTAATGGAAAGTATCAGCAGTATTGGGAATATAAACTTTTTCATTTTATCAGATCTCACTTAACTGCAATAACTTTCGACTCTCCGTTAATATCCATAGGTATTTGCATGCTCATACCGGGCATGCTGACTCCCAGGTTACCGGCGATATGGGTTTTCGCCTTTTCTTCAACCAGCAAACAAGTGCGGATATCGATCACCATGGTCGATTTGCTCAACCCCTTGATATCGTCGTAGGTAATTTTAGCGCCACCTGATTCCATCGGAGCCGCATTTGCTGCAGTCTTTATATTTGATTCGGCAGTTATATTTGCAATATTGCCGGTTATTCCATCCAGATGGTAACTCGTTATTATATCCAGGGACATACCACCTGAATTCGTTGTAAGTGTCACTGTCCAGTTATCACCTGCAGATACCTCCTTCCCGGGCAGATAATAGGTGAACATCTCAGCCATGGTCTTCAATGTATTGTCGCTTACCATGTTTTGGATCTGAGTTTTTATGGAAGAAGCCATCGGGCCTGTCAGGGTGATGGAACTGGTATCTTTCATGATCATGTCAGACAACATTTTCGAGTTGACAATTTCAATGATTTTGCCTGTGAAATCCATTTTTGTATACATGGGGCTTTTACTTAACCTGTTCATGATGAAGGACATGATATCGGCTGTTTCTTTTGATTGGATTTTCCCTTCGGAAAAAGAGTTCATGATGATAGTTTTCCCCATTGTATTTGTCGTTGTTGCAAGGGTGTCAAAGTGCACTTCAGTAATTAAAAAGGCGGGGGTTGCATCGACCAGTTTTATAGAAACAGCATTATTCGTTTTGGATTCTATTGTTTGCTGATTCCCGTTTACCGTTTGTACTATTGTTTGCTCCGAAGCAGAACTAAACCGGTAAACTTTATTTTTCTCCAGGTTCATTTTAAGGTTGACACTGTTTTGTGCCATGACCGAAATGCAGAACAGAACTACTGTAAATGATAACAAGATCTTTTTCATCATGATGGTTTTAAAGGGTTTTATTAGTTAAGCAAAGATAAAGTCAGGATGAGGTTTTAAAAAACAATATCGGTAAATGGCTGAATTTCACAGGTGAATCGCAGCCCTGACAGGTTGTATGGTCATTTAGCCCTTAGGCCGTCATTCAATTGCAACTGAATGACCACCGAATGACGCGAGCATAGCGAGCCAATGACTATCGAATGACCACTGAATGACCACTTCAAACAGGATCCCCAAGACCCCAGGACAATCAGACAGGCTGGATCAGATCCCATTTATTTCCATAAAGGTCGCTGAAGACAACCACCCTTCCATAAGGCTCATCTCTGGGCTTACTTACAATAGTTATTCCATTATCTATCAGGTTCCTGTACTCTCTCTTAAAATCGTCTGTTTGAAGAAATAGAAAGACCCTTCCTCCGGTCTGATTCCCGATCCTGCTCTCCTGTTCCTTTCCTTCTGCTTTAGCCAGCAGAATTGAGCAGCAGTCACCCCCTGCAGGTCTTACCAAGACCCACCTTTTTGATTCAGATAATTTTGTATCCTCTACCAATTCAAAATGAAGTTTTGAAGTATAGAACTCAATAGCCCTGTCATAATCATCAACAAGGAGAGTAATATGAGCCAGCTGGTTATTCATTTTTTATTTTCCATACCGATTCGACAGAATTTATTTTCAGGGAGTCGATAGTTCCCTCGCCATGCCTGAAGGAAACTTTAAAGCTATTATATGCCTTTTCGGGGAATATAAGTTCTGTCATATTGTACAGACCGTCCTGGAGAAACAATTCAGCAGAACAATTATCCAGTAAGATTGTAAGGTTGATATTCCCGGTTATTTTCGGAATATCAGTTTTGTGAACCGAGGCAGCAAATGACTGGCTAAAGCTCCTGATGCCTCCATTGGTCCGGTCGGCAAAAAGCTCTCCTTTTCCGGGATTGACCCCGAAAATTATCTTTTGCCCGATTCCATTGGAGATCTCAAGGGTAAGCTCTGCATTTTCATCTGTATGGAAATTCAGGTCAGTTTTGCTCCTGGTTAGTTCATCTCCTTTAAATTTAAATTCGATCCCTTTATCATCCGGAGTTATATTTCCCTTGTTTAAAATGGTCTTCAAAAGGGTACTGATCTCCTTTACAGGGAGGCTTCTGACCATATATCCTTCCGCGGATTTGAATAATGAAAGCTCCCGTGGAATGGTCATTTGACCTCTCCATGGCGAAGTAGGCACAAGATTTGCATAGTTCCAGTTATTCATCCATCCGAGAAAGATTTTCCTGTCACCGGTATTTGACCAGAGGATACCGGCATAATTGTCGGGTCCATTATCGATCCATCTTATAGTGTTATCATCATTTTTAAATGAATGTCCGTCAAAAGTCCCGGTAAAATACTGAGTGGCCGACCCACCATCGGGTCCGCCCGGATTGATGCTCACAAGCAGTACCCATTTTTTCGTTCCCGGTTCGTTTGAAACTGACATTTCGAAGAGAGAGGGGCATTCCCAGACTCCACCGTGAGCGCCGATCCCTTTACCGAACTCGCTTTCAAGCTTCCACTCTTTAAGATTAACCGAGGAATAAAAACAGAGATGGTCCCCGGCTGCGAGGGTAAGGATCCATTTTCCTGCAGCAATGTTCCAGGAGACATTCGGATCGCGGAAATCGCGTAAACCGGGGTTTGGAAGCACCGGATTGTTCTTATATTTTGTCCAGCTTCGCCCTTTGTCGAGACTATAGGCCAGTCCCTGGTACTGGTAATTATTCTTTCCCGCTTTTTCCAGAACGGGATTATGATATGTGAATATGGCAACCATAGCCGGCTTCCCGGGTTCGCCCAGACCTGATGTGCTGGCTGTATCAATTACGGCGCTCCCTGAGAAGATGTAACCCAGGCTGTCAGGGTACAGAGCGATCGGCAGATGCTGCCAGTGAAGAAGGTCGGTACTTATGGCATGGCCCCAGTGCATCGGACCCCATACGGTCGAATCGGGATAATACTGATAAAACAGGTGATATTCTCCATTAAGGTAAACAAGTCCGTTCGGATCATTTGTCCACATTTTCGCCGGTGAAAAATGGTACTGCGGCCGGAACTGCTCCTGGTAAAGCCGGGGTTTAATTTCAGCGCCATTCCTGCTGTTCATACATGAATGACAGGCTGCTGCTATAAAGACCATAGTTGCAATTTTGAATTTCATAATCTCAGGTAATTTAATGCATCATATTTTATTATGTCTACAGGCACGGCCCACGCCTCATGCCTACTTCATAACTGCTTCCCTGTTTGATACATTCACTGACCCTCCTTTTCCATTTATGATGCTCTTCACAATACTCTGCTTATTCCCATTCAGCCAGAAGATGATCTTATTATGTATTTTATCTTCAAGTGAAGCGGGGGTTTCGATCGCATTATCTACTACTGCGGGGGCATCGTAAAAAACGTTGTATATTCCAAGTCCCCATGCCTCATGGGATGTCACCTTATCCGAAACCTTGTAAGAGGCGTACCCTTTTATGCCATCATGCTGCCATGCCTCCACTGAGGGAGGGTCATAAGGCATCTCGCTCTGGTAGAAATAGACTCTTCCGTTATTCCCGTTCCAAAGGGTCTGGTATTCCTGGAAATGTTCGTTGAAAAGTCCATAAATTATCACATTGTCGCCGTTGACAACCAGTCCGTTTGCACATCTGTTCTTTTCCCAGCCCACCCCGCTGCCATGATCGGCCCTCCAAAGCCATGTGTGATCTATGCAGACATCATTGCTGTTTATCTCAAGGCATTCTTTTGCTGATCCTTCTGCCGGTCCTCCTACCCTGAAGAAGATGTCATAAAGAAAGACGGGGTCCGGCGAATGTGATCTGTTCGTGCTCTTCTCTCCTGCGCGGAAAAGCACTTCGGAAAATTTACTGCCAGCATCAATTGTCAGGCCGCATACAGTTACTCCGTCAACATCGGCGATCTCGACAACGGGATACCCGTTCATCGGAATTAATGTCGCCATTCCGAGCCCCATAATGATCGTCCCCGGGCGGGTCACATCAATACTCTTCTCAAGAAGATACCTGCCGGGCGTAATTAAAAGATTCTTTCCTTTTTTCAGAGCTTCATTTATGGTTTCTGAATTATCGGTGCCTGCCCTCACAATGTAAAACTCATCCATATAATGAGGTTTATCGGGGTATTTCTGATTAATCCAGCCCGGACCAGAACTGTTCTTTTTAAGCTCAGGCATCATTACAATGAACTCTTTTTTATCCCATGCCAGGTATGGTTTCTCCCTGATCAAAGGGGTCTCCCTGATCGTTGTATATGGCCCGTTCGGCCAATTTTCATCCGGTGCTTGCGGGACACCGACAAACATCATGTTCCAGTGTCCGCCTTCCCATTTTTCCAGTTCTGTGTTCCTTGTAAACCATTGCTGCTGAGGTCCGGAGGTAACTTTTCCATCAATTTTTGAATCGGCAAGGAAACCTCCGCTGGCATAACCCTTATCGAACAGCTTCAGGTTCCCCTTTACATGAATCCGCCTCAGTGGTGCTGCCTGTGATACACCCCAGATCATTGTATCCCTGACAGGCTCAACCGCAATATTCTCAACCGAACGCCAGAAATTGCAGAGTACGCTATTCCACATGGTCGTATTTGACCTGATGGCTCCATGAATGACAACATCATCGGGTGATTTACCAAGCCCAAGCACCTGCATATAATAATCGACCCGTATGTCGAGATCATACCTGCCCGGCTTGAAAAGAAAAGCGTAGCGGTCATTTGTAAACTCGCCCTTTCTTCCGGTCTGCCTCAGGAATATTGTATCAAGCACTGACTGTATCTCCTTCATATTCATTTGAGGATCAAAGACAAATACATTTTCTCCAAGAGAGGATGTATTGAATTTTTTTAAAATTTCAGGTACCTGTGAAGCACTGTTTAAAACTGAAAGAAAAGACAAAAACAGTAAAACATAAATTTTGAAACATCTGGTATTCATATACTTATGGTTAAATAATTAATTAGATCTGCTTTCTTTGTGAAACCTTTGTGTCTTTGTGCCTGGCTTCGTCAGCCAGATCCGCCAACCAGCGGAGGAGGCTGGGTGGCATTGACTTTTTTGCCATAAAGGCACCAGGGCACTAAAGTACACAACGGGAACCCCTTTTTAAAACTTCAATGACGACCCCGAAGTTATGAAAAAGATAATCTGAAAAAAACTGCATTTATTTGTTGGGGAACTTATTTGTTCTGTTGTTGTTTAATTATAATGAAACTATTTTTACTGTCTGGTAAATAACGAACATGAATAGTATAATTAATGTAGACAGCCTGGTAAAGAAATTCAAGGATTTCAGAGCTGTGGACGGCATAACATTTGACGTGAAGGAAGGAGAGATATTCGCTTTTCTGGGACCCAATGGAGCTGGCAAGAGCACTACAATAAAGATGCTCACAACACTTCTGAGGCCAACCTCCGGGAAGATAATGCTGAACGGGAATGACCCCGTTGAGAACAGGGATGAAGCAAGAAAATCATTTGGAATAGTTTTCCAGGATGCAAGCATTGACGACAATCTCACATGCTATGAGAACATGTATTTTCATGCCGTGCTCTTCAAGGTTCCCAGCGAGATCAGAAAAAATATTATTATGGAACTTCTGCAATTCGTTGAGCTCGACAACAGGAAAAAAGATCTGGTAAAGACATTTTCGGGAGGGATGAAACGCCGTCTTGAGATTGCACGGGGATTACTTCATAATCCGAAGATACTGTTTCTTGATGAGCCAACCCTGGGGCTTGATCCACAGACCAGGAACCATATCTGGAATTATATAAAACTTATAAATAAGAAGGACGGCATGACAGTATTTTTCACGACGCATTATATGGATGAAGCCGAAAAGATAGCTGACAGGATCGCAATAATAGATCATGGCAGGATAGTTGTCACAGGTACACCGTCTGAACTGAAGGTACAGACCAATTCCGGAACCCTCGAAGAGGCATTTCTTGCACTTACGGGCAAATCGATAAGGGAAGACGATGCGTCGGGCGTAGACAGATTAAGAGCAATGAGGAGAGGTGGAAGAAGGAGGTAAATTATGAGTACGATATATATTTTATGGCTCAGAGCGGTTAAAAAATATTTCCGTTCAAAATCAAGAATGGTAGGTTCGCTTGGACAGCCTGCCCTGTTTCTTATAGTTTTCGGATTCGGATTCGGTTCGATATACCAGAGAGCAGGAGAGGGGAATTATATACAGTTCCTTGCACCCGGAATCATATTGATGAGTGTTCTATTTACGGGGATCTTTTCCGGAATAGACCTTATCTGGGACAAACAGTTCGGAATTCTTAAAGAGACCCTGGTGGCCCCGGTCCCGAGGCTGCATATTATGATCGGACGCACAGTGGGCGGAGCCACAGTAGCCACCATCCAGGGAGTCATCGTTTTCTTCCTTACTCTTCTGGTAGGGTTCAAGCCTGACAATATTTATATGCTTATCCCTGCATTCATTATTATATTCCTGGTGGCGATCCTGTTCACCGCGCTTGGGACTGCCATTGCCTCAATGCTGGAGGACATGCAGGGCTTCCAGCTTATAATGAACTTCCTGGTAATGCCAATATTCTTTCTTTCCGGGGCGCTCTTCCCGCTGAAAGATGCCCCGTCATTTATTATGGGCATTGCAAAATTCGACCCGTTAACATACGGCATCGACGGTCTCAGGGCAGCGCTTATCTCTCAATCACGCTTCGGACTCACTCTTGATTTCACAATACTGATTACCCTTACGGTTTTACTGCTGGTTATAGGCAGTTTCCTTTTCGAGAGGATAAAATCCTGAATATTCTTTGGTACACAGAGTTCCAGAGAGGTTTTTCTCTGTGTACCTCTGTGAACGCTCTGTGGCACTCTCCCGATAAATCGGGACAAGTTGTGCAAGTTCTTCAATGCAATAGCTGAAATTAGGGGATAAATCCTACATTTATGTTAATTAATACCAGATATTATGTTTAAGAGAAAGACATTATTCATAACTGGCGCTTTTATCTGCCTGATATTCTGCTTTTCATTTATCGGTGCCCCGGTCAATAGTAGCAAGCATACATTCAGGGTTATTGCCTTCTGCGGGAGCGGTGAGACTGGTGATCTTGGCCATTTAAGCTTTATCCATGAAGCTAACAGGTGGTTTTCGGAGATGGCCCAAAAGTATAATTTTATTTATGATTCAACAGATGACTGGAACAACCTGAACGAGCTTTGCCTTTCACAATACCAGGTGGTTATCTTTCTCGATTCACGGCCCGATTCTGCAAATCAACGGACCGCTTTTAAGGATTACATGGAGAAGGGCGGCGCCTGGATGGGATTCCATTTTGCCGCATTTGCCCTCAATTCTTCAGCATTTCCACAGAACTGGGATTGGTACCATAACATTTTCCTTGGTTCGGGGGAATATAAGAGCAATACCTGGAGGCCGACCTCTGCAATTTTACGTGTTGAGGATCACAGGTTTGCACCACTACGTCATCTTCCAGATACATTCAGGGCCTCACCCAATGAATGGTACAGATGGAAGAACGACCTGAGGACCAATAATGATATATCTATCCTTCTTTCTATTGATTCAGCGAGCTTTCCCCTGGGAACAGGCCCAAAGCTTGATGAGATATGGCATCACGGCTATTATCCAGTGGTCTGGACAAATAAGAACTACAGGATGATCTACCTTAATATGGGACATAATGATATAGATTATGAAGGAAAAACAAACAGGGAGTTGTCTCATACCTTTGGAAATATTTACCAGGACCAGCTTATAATAAATGGATTGCTCTGGCTCGGCAGGGGAAGTAACTGAAAAAAGAATGCCTACCGGACAATTCTCTTGCTATTCCTTGCGAGGGAAGCAAATATTCCGAGAATACAAAGTGCGGAAAAAATCATGAACCCTGTACGCATTCCTGCGATAAGCCCGGGGTAGTTAGAAGGGGCGATAGCCTGCTTCCCTATATAGATCGCAAGGATCATCAGCGCAATTCCCATACTGGTCATCTGCCCGATCATCCTCATTGTCCCTACCACACCAGATGCAACACCAAGATGTTTCTTCTCTACAGCGCTCATTATGGCATTTGAATTCGGTGAGGAAAAAAGACCAAAACCAATGCCCAGCATGAGCAAAAGACCCACAATAAGTAAATTTGATGTGTCTGCGGTAATGAAACAGAGAAGTATCAGGCCGATAGCAGTCAGCCCCATGCCCACGGAAGCTATTACCCCCGGATTACGGGTGTCGGAGAGCTTACCGGCCACAGGTGACAGCAATGCCATCGCAACGGGCTGGGAGATCATAATAAGCCCGGCGCTTCGCGCATCAAGTGAATGAACATACTGAAGGTAGAGACTTATAAAGAACGCCGTTGCCGATGTAGCTGAATAATGTATAAGTGCAGCAAGACCTGAAAAGGCAAACACCCTGTTATGCCTGAACAGTCTGAGATCAAAAACAGGGTTCTCAATACCCTTTTCAAAAAGTTTGAAGACTGCTGCAAGAACTACCCCTGCACCCAGAAAGCTACATCCCGCAGCTGTCGGTAGCTTCGAGAACCCGTACATGAATGCGGCAAGTGAGATACCGTAAATGACCGATCCCTTCCAGTCAAATTTATCCCCTTTTGCTTCGGCCCATTCTGTTTTAATTTTTCTGAAAATAAAAAAAAGCGCTATAACGCCGAATGGAACAAGAAATATGAAAATGCTTCTCCATCCAAACGACTGGGTAAGCAATCCGCCGATAACAGGACCTGCAGAAAGACCGATATAGGTGGCGGTAATATTTATTCCTATTGCCCTGCCTCTCTCCCCCACTTCAAAAACCGAGGTCAGGATCGCCATGCTTGTCCCGAATATCATCGCTCCGGAAATACCCTGAATGATTCTCAGGATAAGCAGCGATGTTATTGTCTTACTGAAAATTATGAGGAATGTCGATACGGTATACAGGAAAATCCCGGCTGTAAAGATCTTCTTCCTTCCGACGATATCACCCAGCTTCCCGAATGGAAGAAGGAATATTGCAGACGACAGCAGAAAGCTGCTGGCCACCCACCCCAGTTCAATGGCACTTGCATGAAGGTCTTTGCCAATTGCAGGAAGAGCCAGATTAATTGATGAGCTGAGGAAAGGGGTCAGAAATGCTGCAAAGGTTGAAACCAGCAGGACTGATCTTTTAAGTGACTTATTATCAATTTCAGCCGAAGGTGCCCGTACCATCATTCAGTCTCTGTTTTTAGTATCAATGATTATGGTAACAGGTCCATCGTTTATGATTTCAATTGTCATCATAGCTCCAAATTCACCGGTTCCGACATTTTTGCCAAGAAGATCTGTAAGTTTTGAGACGAACTCTTCATAGAGCGGGATTGCTATCTGTGGCGGGGCCGCATTAATGTAGGAAGGCCTGTTCCCCTTTTTTGTCTTTGCATGCAGTGTGAACTGGCTCACAACAATTATATCACCTCCAGTCTCCAGGGCCGAAAGGTTCATTACGCCATTGCTGTCATTGAAGATCCTGAGATGAACGATCTTATTGGCCAGCCATGCAATATCTTCATTGTTGTCGGCCTCCTCTATGCCTACCAGGACAACAAGTCCGGCTCTGATGGCTGAAAGAACTCCCTTTTCAGTTGATACCGAACAACGGCTTACCCGCTGGATCACTGCTCTCATTTGTTAAAACGATTTTAGAATCAAATATATTTAATCAAAATCAATTCCTGCGGATTTATGATAACTAACAGTTAGTGTTTTATAAGCCAACCACCTTCCCCCGACACTTCAGTCGGGGTACTCCCCGCTATAGCGGGGCAGGTTCTCCTTTTCAAAGGAGGAGAAAGTCATTAAATAAACATCAATTTCCCCTCCTTTCCAAAGGAGGGGTGTCCTGACCGAAGCGTCAGGACGGGGTGGTTGGATCGTTACCTGAAGTTTGTGTTTGGCATAACGACCCCCCTTCAATAATAAATTCTGCTATATTTGCGCAATTTACCTGCTGCAATGGATCTTTTGACAATAATTACCGTAGCCCTTGGCCTCTCATTCGATACATTTGCTGTTTCACTTTCATATGGTGTAATGCAAAACCGCATTCATTTCTGGCAGGCCTCAAGGATCGCGATCGTTCTTGGATTATTCCAGGGAGGACTTACCATAGCCGGTTATTTCCTTGGATCCATGGTAAGCGAGACTCTTAAAGCCAGCGATCACTGGATCGCACTTGCCCTGCTTTCGTTTTTGGGAATTAAGATGATAATAGGAGGGTCTACAAGAAAAAATGGAACAGAAGTTAAGGACTATAGTAAATTTCTAATGCTGGTCACAGTGGCGATCAGTACAAGTATTGATGCTTTTGCCGTAGGGGTGAGCTTTGCACTGCTTGATATAAGGATATGGATATCAGGAATAATTATAGGAGCAGTTACCTTTCTTGCATCGATGACAGCCATATGGATAGGCAAATCTGCGGGAAAACATCTTGGACAGAGAGTTGAAATAATAGGTGGTATTATGTTGATAGCTATCGGATTAAAGATATTTATCGAACACTATTTAGCATCCTGAATTAATCGAGCTGAACTCCCTGAACCCGGATACCGGTCCTGCCATCTTCCTTTCAAAGGTATTAGACTTTGCCGCGAGCCTGCTTAATCTTCCTTGCATTTTCCTTTTCTGCCAGGTATTCAGGCTCACGCTCTTTCCAAATCTTTTCGCTGAACAGATCCCAGTACACAGAATACCTCCTGTCGTAAAAGGTATAGAATGGTCTTAGTTCAATGTCCCGTGGCCTTCCGGCACTTAATGTTCTAAACGTATTTATCTTCCCTTCAACTGGTTTTGTCCAGGTTGAAGGATCTCTTTTCTCAATAACCATTACAGGCACATAATCAGGGTTGCCGGCCAGCGAGTCCTGAAGCGGACCGAGATCACCTGCCAGCACAAGCGGACCATACATTACTGCTACCCTGTTATTGTCGTCCGGCATCGGTTCAAGCCTGAGTGTAAATGGCAGTTCGATCTCCATCCTGTCACCTGTCTTCCATATTTTTTCGACCTCAACAAAAGTTCCCGGTTTTCCATTGACCCTTTTGTTTATTCCATTAACTTTTATCCCTATACCGTTAACTGCCCAGCCAGGATAGCGAACATTTATTTTAAGCTTCACAGGGATATTACAATTGAATTCAAGAGTGGTTCCCTGCTCTGCAGGAAAACCTGTTTTTTGTGTAATGGTGACGCCTTTATCTTTCCAGTCAAGCTCAGATGCGATATACTGGAAAAGGAAAAGTTCATTATCGCTATGGTAATAGATATTCCTCCCGTATTTCGAATGATTCTCCATGCCCGTTCCGATACAGCACGTGAAATCCATCGGATCCTGGAAATCCTTGAATCCTCCCATTTCGAGCGATAAGTTGTAAGTGACCCTGCCGTTTATCGGATTTTGGGATGAAAGTATATGGTTGAAAAGGGCTCTCTCATAGAAATCTGCACTGGCTGCATCTCCATTCCATTCAAAAAGGTGTTCGGTAAGTTTAAGCATATTATAGACATTGCACGATTCGGTTGTCTCCTCTCCAAGCAGATTGCGGAGTGTATCAGGAGGTCCAAAATATTCCCTGTTGCCGTTTCCCCCTGTGACATACGAATGATGAAAGACAACTGTCTTCCAGAAAAACTCTGCTGCTTTCCTGTCGGTGGTATCACCGGTAAGTTCATATAGACGTGCCAAACCTGTAAGCTTGGGAATATTTGTATTGCAATGTTTCCCGGGAAGTATATCCTGCCCGTTCTTAAGGGGATCAAGGAGAGCTTTCTGATAAAACAGCCGGGCCATTCTGAGGTATCTCTGATCCTTTGTGTCGGCATAAAGGTCGGCAAGAACCTCGGCTATGCCTCCATGTTCACATCGCAACATTTTCTGCACCTGCTCATCATTAAGGGGGGTAACGATCCCTTCGAGCCAGTCGGCAAAACGCCTTTCAACGTACAGGGCAAGGGTATCTCCACAGAGATGAAAAGCATCCCTGAGTCCGGCCATCATCTTGTGTTCAGTATAGAACGGGACCCATATCCCGTTAAGGTCAAAACCCTTTGAACGGATGTTTCCCTTTGCCACCTCCTGCGACAGGATCCTTTTACCATCGGGGAAGCCTCCGATATATCCACTACCATCCGCGTCCTGAAGTGCTTTCAGTTCGCCGACTATGTATTCAGCCCTTTCGAGGAATCTATTATCGCCCGTTGTTCTGAACATCATCGATACGGCGCTCAGGTAATGACCAAGGCTGTGACCTGCAATTGTCTCATCCTCCCAGCCGTGATACTGTTCTGCTTTGGGCTTTAGACCTGCCTCCTTATAGTACCTGGCCAGAAGCCTGTCGGGCTCATATCCGAGAAGCGTCTGGACATTCAGATCTGTAGCATGCTTAAACGGACCATCAAGCAGTTTTACGTCGGTAAGCGGGAATTGCAGGGTCCTGAAAGACACAACCTCCGGCCCCCCTGTTTTTATCAATCTGACATCAGGTTTCTTGCCACATGCAGTGATTATCAGTGTCAGAGATGCAATAAGAGTAATAATTCTGGACGCGGTAGCCATTATAAAATAGGATATTAATTTTTCAATTCTGAAAAGTCGGCTGGGATCATTGATCTTTCCCTTCCCCTGAAAAGCTTCAGATGTTCTGAAAAACCGATCTCATTCATGCCTGCCCTTATAGCATCCTGAATATATTCATCAGGTTCAGCTTTACCGTCGCTGAAGGTCGAATAAATATGGTAATCAGTCCTGTAATTCATCCGGTTAAAGGTGATCGGGTTCATGCATTGAGGCAATATTTTACAGTCTGAAGGCAGACAACAAAAATATAAGATTATATGATCCGATCGCGTCTGCAAGAGAATGATCCGAAATATAAGAGTCATTATGTGAACAAAATCACAGAAAAACTGTACTATAGTTATAGTTAGTACTTGTTAAGGGCCAGATCAGGTTTCCCCCGAATCGGATATGATAATTGTCACTTTTTGAAGAAAAGATTTAATTTTGTCAAAAATCAGGTCAGTGAACAAATCAGATAAATATTGTATCTGCACGAACTGCGAATTCAAAGATATCGTTTTTGCTCACCTTGATGATGAGACCATACAGGACCTATGTAATCATAAGGAAGAGCGATCTTTCAGGAAGGGTGAGGTCATCAATCATGAAGGAGAAAAAATCACAGATTTCAAATATCTGAAGAACGGCCTTGTAAAGCTTTACAGGCGTACTTCAACCGGAGAAGAGCAGGTCATAACTATTACAAGGCCTTTTGAGTTCGTAAGCAACATGAGCATATTTTCAGAGGAGAGATACAGGTTTTCAGTCTCTGCAGTTGAAGATTCCATTGTTTGCTCAGTGCAACTTGATTTTATAAAGCAACTTTTTCTTAAGAACGGCGGATTTGCAATGGGGCTCCTTACAAAAATTTCTAAAATAAACGATAAGATCATCACCCAGACGCTCGACATTCGTCAGAAAAATCTTATCGGACGTGTTGCGTTTGTACTGCTGTACTTCACCCGTGACATCTATAATTCAATGGTCTTCGACCTGCCTGTCTCGCGAAAGGAAATTGCCGATTACATCGGAATGAGTACAGCTAACGTGATACGGACTCTTTCCGACTTTAAAAAAGACGGGATCATAAAGGTTTTTGGCAAGACCATAGAGATTGTTGATATCAATAAGCTTGATATTATCGCAAAGCGGGGCTGAAATCCTACATTATTGCAGTGATGGAGAAAAGAAACAGATAAAGGATGCTATTTGGGACCTCTGTTGTCCAGAAGAAATGAGTAAAAAAGGAGATGAGAGATCTTTTGCATCACAGGAGAGCAATTTCCGAGACTTACCTTACGCTTTAATGCCATCTCTTTCCAGGCAGGCGGAAGATAGTCGACCCGGCTAACCATCCCGTCATCAGGGCCGGGAGTACAATATTTTGTATCACAGCCCGTGGTATTGATCCTTATAAAGCACATCGGACATGGCTCAGCTGAGCTAAAGACGGTCATCCCCGGTTTGTAGATATAGATGTTCATATATTTTTTAGCCTGGCGGCTCTCTTCAAAGCTGGTCAGCAGGGACATTTCTGCATGAAGATCTGACCGGTGCTTCTGCATCTGATTATTATGGGATTCAGCAATGATTTTCCCTTCCTGGTTAATGAGGACAGACCCTATGCCATATCCTCCTTCAAGTACACTTTTTACAGCCTGCAGGTTTGCAGCCCTTGCGTAGATATCATCGGTATAAGCAGGGTCGGGCTTGAAAGCAACAAGATAATCCTGGACCTTCTGCATCATCGTATTTACAGGATCATCAGCCTTAATTCCGCATGGAAGATCGACAAGTTTCTTTACCTCCTCATCCCGTGTATGCGTAGTAAAATAACTCTGATCTACCTTTCCCTGTCCGTTCTGCTGAGCGTATGCGGTACTTAGCAGAATTGCCAGGGAAACAAGTATTAATACTCTTTTCATAATCCTTTTTATAACCTCGACCTGAATATTAATAAACCGACAGTATAAAATTAATAATTAAAATGATAAAACTAAAATCTTTAAATGTTAAACAAAAAACCAATAATTGTCTTATTGATTTACCTCGTGAATAATTAACAAACGCAAGTTGGTAATGTTCCCTGTCAGATAGCAAAAAGTATTCTGAAGCAGCTTTTATCCCAGCAGCTCCCTTATCTTTGCGGCAACTACCTTATTATCGGCTTTTCCCGACAGCATCTTTGCTGCCTGACCCATTACCTTCCCAAAATCGGCCTGCGAGCCAGCCCCGGTTTCACTGATTATTTTTTTAAGTACTGAGACAATTTCCTGCTCATCCATCATGGCAGGCAGATAGGCCGAGATATAACCAGCTTCATTTACCTCTTGCTGATAGAGGTCCGGCCGGTTTTGCTGCTTGTAAATTGAAGCAGCCTCATCGCGCTGACTTATGAGCTTTCTCAGGATCTTTATTTCAGTCTCCTCGCTCAGGATATCTGATCCGCCTTTTTCTGTCCTTGCCAGTAGAATTGCCGCCTTAATGGCACGCAAAGCCTCAAGCTTCTCTTTATCGCGTGCAAGCATTGCAGCTTTTATATCGGCATCAATACGTTCGGATACTTTCATAACTGAGGTTATTAAAATGATTAATAAAAGCAATTCTGATAAACCCTCTAATTTAGATTTTTTTCAACTAATAGCAGCCTTGAGATTAAATATTTGTAATAAGATGAAAATATTATACTTTAGGGGTCTCAAAAAAACAAAACCGGATATTAAAAGCTACTATTATGGTAAACGTTAAAACAAAAAAAGGAATAATTGCTATTCTTACCGGAGGCGGTGATGTGCCAGGGCTCAATCCTGCTATCAGGGCAGTAACAATCCGTGCAAACAGGGAAGGGTTCCAGGTGATAGGACTGAGACGGGGATGGGCAGGTATTATGGAACTTATAAGAGATAATAAGGCTGATAATTCCAACTGTTACCAGATCCTTACCGATGATACTGTAAACAGGGCAGGCAGAACAGGGGGTACTTTCCTACATACATCAAGGACAAGACCAAGCCATGTCGCAAAAAATGATGTTCCCGAACATCTGAAGGATAAGTACAACGCTGAAATAAATGATCTTACGCCTGAAATTATCAAAAACCTTGACTGGCTGGGAGTGGATTATCTGATCCCTATAGGCGGTGATGATACGCTCAGCTATGGGGTCCATCTCTATAAAAAGGGGGTCAGGGTTGTCGCAATCCCGAAAACCATGGACAATGATGTTCCCGGGACAGATTATTGTATCGGTTTCAGTACATGTGTTACGAGAACCATACAGATGACAAACAGCCTGAGAACATCAGCAGGTTCACACGAAAGAATAATGGTGCTTGAAGTTTTCGGACGATATGCCGGCTTTACCTCGATCCTTCCCACCATGGCCGGGGCAGCTAACAGGTGTGTTATTCCTGAGTACAAATTCAATATTGAGCATCTTACAAAGCTTCTTGTCGAGGACAGGAATGCAAATCCCAGCAAATATTCTATCGTCATTGTATCTGAAGGAGCAATCTTCGAGGGAGGTAATATGGTCTTCTCCGACCAGGAAAGAGATGCTTACGGACATGCAAAACTCGGCGGAATCGGAGACCTGGTATCGGCCAGCGTCAAGGATCTGACAGCAAAATTCAACAAGGGAAAAACTATAAATATTATAAACCAGAAGCTTGGCTACATGGTACGTGGCGGCGATCCGGATGCAATTGATTCAATCGTTCCGATGGTTTACGGTAACCTGGCACTCGATCTGATCCTCAAAGGTGTTCACGGAAGAGTTGTAGTGCTCCAGAACGGAAGGTATGATAACATCCCTATCGATGTTGTCACATCATCAAAAAAACTTGTGAAGATTTCGGAATATTACAATATCGAAAGACTCAGACCTTTGTACCACAGTTTTGAGATGAAGCCGTTCTTACTGATGGCATCGGAAAGCTAGAAAAACATAATTATATGTACAATGTGGAGACGCCCTGTCAGGGCCTCTTTGCATATTCGCTGGTTTGTTTACATTTGTGAAAAAACAGATCGCTTGGAAGAGGGAGTTGTCATAAAATCAACCGGAAGCCATTACAGGGTCATGTTCGACGGAGATAAGATCGTTGAATGCACGATCAAAGGTAAATTCAGGGTAAGCGGTTCAAGAACAACTAACCCTGTCGCTGTGGGGGACAGGGTAACTTTTAAGATCGACCCCTCCGACGGATCCGGGATAATCACCCGTTTGATCAAACGTTCAAATTACATAATCAGAAAATCCTCAAATCTTTCAAAGGAATCGCAGATCATTGCAGCAAACATCGACCAGGTTTTCCTGATGGTCACAATAAAGCTGCCGGAAACACCGGTGGAATTCATCGACCGGTTTCTGGTGACGTCAGAAGCATACCGGATAAGCACCATATTGATATTCAATAAGACCGATCTCTATAACGATGAGGAAACTGAAAGAATGAATTATCTGATATCAATTTATACCAGCATCGGATACAAGTGCCTTGCTGTATCGATATTGAGAAAAACAAATATGGATTCGCTGAAAGAATCGATGAAGGACAGGATAAGCCTTCTTTCAGGTAATTCTGGAGTTGGAAAAACAACGCTGTTGAACTATCTTAATCCATCACTGGATCTTAAGACGGGAGAGATATCAGAATACCACAGGCAGGGAAAGCACATCACCACATTCCCCGAGATGCACCCGCTGCCGTTTGGAGGTTACCTGATCGATACCCCGGGAATAAGGGGTTTTGGGATGATCGATATGAGCAGGAACGAGATCTATCATTTCTTCCCCGAGATCTTTCGTATATCGAAAGAATGCAGGTTCCATAACTGCCTTCATCTTGAAGAACCGGGATGTGCAGTCAGAACTGCAGTCGGGAATGGGGAAATCAACCTTCTGAGATACAGAAGCTATCTTAACATTCTTGAGGATGAAAATCGCAAGTACAGATAGCATTTGGTCTGACAGAAATAAATTATCTTTATATCCTTCGACAACATACAAGTTCACCAATGAGAAGAGTCATTATTCTCACATATTCGGCCGTCCTTTTAATATTGCTGGCCAACTTTTTCTATTATGAAAACCTGTATAAAAAGCAGATACATTATATAACTGAACTGCTCGATCGCCAGGTGCAGATAGTCGGCCTCGAGGTTGACAGCACGAATAATGGATTCGTAAGCGAACTTACCCAGATCAATTTCGATTATTCAAAGGATCTTTCACGCTTTTTTGAAAAATCAACTCCCCAGGTCAAGGCCAAGATCAAGGAACAGCTTGAACTGTTTTACTCAAAATACAAGGATTTTGTGACTAAGATCAGGCTTTACGACAATAACCTTAATGAATATACTCTCTCGAAGGATGAAATGAAAAATGACTGGATTGATGGTGAGTTCATTGCTCTTGACCAGCGAGAGATACAGATGAGGGAAAGACTCATGCAGGACGGTAAGAATTTCGATTACTATGTGACAATTCTTAAGGATGGGAAACCTTCCGGTAACATAGTGGTGACGGTAGATTACCAGAAGTATTTCATGAGGCTGTTCTCAAAATTCAACATGAAGGATTACCAGTGGCAATGGGTTCTTAGCGACAGTGGCAAGATCGTATATGACAACTACGGGAAAAAGGTCGAATATACGCACCTCGATAGGATAGCCTCCGATCTGTCAAAGGGATCGATCTCCAGGACCACACATATGGCCATAACAGGCGGCCAAAGGATGGAAATTCTCTCATCCTATTATTCAACCCAGCTGTTGCAAAGGGATCTGGGCCTGGTTTTTTCCGCACCCACTACATTCTTTCAGAAATATATTATCCGTAACTCGATCTTCATAGTCATTGGTACTCTTCTCATTGTCCAGCTGATCATTTCTCTTTTCCTCTGGTTTCACAGGAAGCAGCAAGCTGAGATGAGGAGACTGTCCGATTCTGAAAGCACCCTGATGAGACTTATTGAGGAAATGCCGGTTGGAGTGATCATTTACAATAAGCAACGTGAGATCCTGAAGGCAAATAAAATTGCCGCAGGCTTTTATTCCTTCCAGGGAGAAGCTGAAATGCTTGGCAAGATCTTCCCCGAAACATCACTTTCCGAGGACAATGATTATTTTTCAAAACATCTTGGGGGAAAATTCAGTCCCGATCAGTTTGTCATCATCAAGAAAGAGATAGGGGAGATCATCCTGTACAGATGCAGTATCCCGATCAAGTACCTCGGAGAAGATACAGCTCTTGAAATACTAATTGATATCACGATGCTTGAATCGGCAAGGAAACAGGAGGCAAAGGCAAATGTTGCCAAGTCGGAATTTCTTGCCAGGATGAGCTATGAGATAAGGACACCCCTGAATGGTATTATTGGAATGGCTGACGTTCTTAACAGGAATGAGCTCTCATCCGAGGTGAAGGATATCGTACACCTGCTCAGGAGATCGACGGAGGTTCTTCTGGGAATTGTGAATGATATACTCGATTTTTCAAAGATCGAATCGGGAAAAATGATACTCGACGAGACCCCCTTTAATATCAGGGAGGAGCTGTTTTATGCCGTAGACCTTGCAAAAACAAATATTGGGGAAAAAGAGGTGGAGATATCTTGCCTCATAGATGATAAGGTGCCCGAGACGATTATCGGAGATTCGTTTCGTCTCCGGCAGGTACTGGTAAATATTATTAATCATTCGGTTCTCTATACCAGCAAAGGGAAAGTGGTTGTGAAATGCCAGGTCAAAAGCAGGGAAGCCGGTGTTGAAACACTTCAGTTTGAAATTCTTGATTCCGGAAAGCCATTTGACAAGGCAAGCCTGAAAAAAATATTTGGTGATTTTGTTGATGCCGAGTCCATTGCGATCAGAGGCTCAGATGAATCGGGGTTCGCTACGATTATTGCACGCCAGCTGATCGAGCTGATGGGAGGCGAACTGAATGCCTCCAGCCCTTCCGGAATTGATGGAGCACTCGGAACAAAAATTGTCTTCACAATAAAAACCTATTCGAATGAAAGACATCCAAAAGGTATTGATATTTCACAAATAACAAGTTTTGAACAGATCAGGGTACTTATCATCAGCGGTAGCCAGACCAGGGATGAGGAATTTCTCGGAGTGCTGCACAAAATCGGCTTACAGTCGTCCGTCACCACCTTCCATAAAGCAACTGTTAACCAGGTCAAGTCTAATCTCGCGAACAAAGCAGAAAGGTTTAACCTTATCATAATATCAGACGATAATGATTTCGACGGATTTGAGGCGGCAAGGGCCCTTTATGATGCAAACCTCTCTTCTGAATTTGTGATCCTCATGGTAAGCTCTAATGACCGTAAAGGAAACTATATGAGGTGTCTCACAATGGGAGTTGACCATTACCTGGTCAAACCATTTGACACTAATGAACTGACAGAAACTCTGGGGAAAAGCTTTACATATCTTCAAAGCAATTCATCACGGTCCGATATCCAGGATCAAGCGAAGGATCTTACATTGCTGGTGGTCGAGGATAATAAAATGAACCAGATCATCATTAACAAAATGCTCTCCAGTCTCGGGTATAAATGTGATATTGCAGATGATGGATATGAAGGTTATCTGAAAGCCAAAGCTAAGAAATATGACCTGATCTTT
Source organism: Bacteroidales bacterium (assembly GCA_050013475.1). Lineage (GTDB taxonomy): Bacteria > Bacteroidota > Bacteroidia > Bacteroidales > VadinHA17 > LD21. Next base: position 37,048 of record JBEKFE010000009.1, on the reverse strand, counting down.
ATGGACCTTATAATGCCGGAAATGGATGGTTATGAGTCGACAAGAAAAATAATGGAATTTGACAGATCCTGTATTATTGTGGCTTTCACTGCTGATAATATGCCTGAATCAAGAAAAAAAGCTGAATTGTCGGGCATAAAGGAATTCATATCAAAACCAGTAAGGGTTGAGGACCTTAAGAGGCTCTTTGCAAAATACTTCAAGAACTGAGAGCGGCAGGAAAGACAATAATGCAAGAGTAAATACTGCTATGACCTCTCCTAAAAGAAAACTTTCTGTTTCAGATTTTCTTGAGCTTGCACATTACAATCCGGTGATCGATGTAAGATCACCTGCTGAATTCCTGGCAGGGCATATTCCGGGTTCATTAAATATTCCACTGTTTGATGACAGGGAAAGGGAGGCAGTCGGCATCAGATACAAAAAGGAAGGCCGTCTGCCGGCTATTCTCCTTGGGCTTGAACTGACAGGCCCGAAGATGTCAGGAAAGCTTGAGATGGCACTGGCTGCAGCAAACAAAGGGAAGCTTCTCGTTCACTGCTGGAAAGGCGGAATGAGGTCGGAGGCTATGGCATGGCTTTTTTCCCTCGGCGGTATTGAAACTGAAATTCTCGACGGGGGCTATAAATCGTACAGGTACCACCTGCTCGAAAACCTGGGGGAAAAAAGGAATTATATTATTCTGGGAGGATTGACAGGCAGCGGCAAGACGGAAATATTAAAAACAATGAAGAGCCTGGGGCATCAGGTCATAGACCTTGAGGGAATTGCCTGTCACAAAGGGTCAGCGTTCGGATCATTGGGACAGCCGCCTCAGCCCACTTCGGAGCATTTTGCCAACATCCTTTACTCAGAACTTGAAAAAACAGATCCTGAGAAGACAGTATGGCTGGAGGATGAGAGCAAAAGCATCGGCACTGTTTTCATGCCTGATCAGTTTTACAATACCATGCAGGAGTCACCTGTGGTTGCAATTATCATGGACGTCAGGACAAGAATGCCACGGCTTCTTAAGGAGTATTCAGCTCATTCAAGGGAAGATCTTCTGGCATCTGTGCGTAAGATCAGCAAGAGACTTGGCGGGGATAATACGCGCCAATCGGTCGAAAGCATTGAATCGGGAAATTTCGAAAAGGCAATTGAGATAGCTCTTAACTACTACGACAAAGCATATATGTACGGTATCAGGCGCAGAGGTGAGAGACACATAAGGTTTGTTGAGACCGTCACTGATGATGTAACGGAAAATATCCACAGGATACTTGAGGCCGCCGGGATTTCTGAAAATGTAAATGATCTTCAGTGATCATCTCCCCTGTCTGCATCGACCCATTTGAAAACTTTGTCGGAACGCCTTAACAGGGTTTCAATCTTCAGAGAGCATAATTCACCTTTTTGTGCCTTTGCAGTCTCCTTTAGATCCACCCTTATTTCGCTGACATCAATATCTGCAACGCCGGTTGTGGGTCCTGTAATAAGGATATGATCACCTTTTTCAAGATCACCGTTCTCCAGCCTGATCTCAGCAACCCGGAGCTTGCTGAAATAGTTGGTTATTTTCCCGATGTAGATCTTTCTTCTGGTTGCACTGGACCCATATCTGCCGGTCCATTCTCCCATCTTCTGACCAAGATAATAACCGTCCCAGAAACCCCTGTTGAAGACTGTTGCCAGCCGTGCTGTCCACTCTTCAATTTTTTCTCCGGTATAGTTTTGTTCTGCTATTGCCGAAACTGCTTCGCTGTAACATGAAGTAACAACTTTTACATACTCAGCTGAACGGGCCCTTCCCTCAATTTTAAGGACTTTTACCCCGGCGTCAATTATCCTGTCGAGAAAGCCGATCGTGCAAAGGTCTTTGGGAGACATAATATATTCATTATCTATCCCCAGTTCGTGGCCTGTTTCCCTGTCGGTCACCACATACGACCTGCGGCATATCTGGTAACATTCGCCGCGGTTAGCCGATTTTCCGTATTCGTGAAGGCTCAGGTAACATTTCCCTGAGATGGCCATGCAAAGGGCTCCGTGGGCGAACATCTCCAGCCTGACCCTCTCTCCATTCGGGCCTCTTATATTCTGTTTATCAATTTCCCCGGAGATGTGGCCGACCTGTGTGAGGTTAAGCTCCCTGGCAAGGACTGCGACATCTGCCCACTGTGAATAAAACCGCACGGATTCCAGATTTGATATATTAAGCTGCGTGGAAAGATGAATCTCGACCCCCTTTGAGAAGGCATAATTTATGACCGACTGGTCAGATGCTATTATGGCTGTGATCCCGCTTTCTACGGCAGAATCAACTATCTGCCTCATCTGTTCGATCTCGCTGTCGTATACAACAACATTTACAGTCAGATAGCTTTTCAGTCCTTTCTCCCTGCAGATTGAAACTATTTTTGAAAGATCATCTGTTGTAAAATTGCCTGAAGAGGCTGCACGCATATTAAGCTGTTCAACGCCGAAGTAGACCGAATCTGCTCCGCCCTGAATTGCAGCCATCAAAGATTCATAAGACCCTGCAGGGGCCATTATCTCTATATCTTTCCTCTTCATGGTTACCTTACTATCTTCTTCATCATTATCCTGAAGCAGGTTCCTTTTCCCGGTTCAGAATATCTGACAAAGATCTTCCCGCTGTGATATTCTTCGATTATCCTTTTGGCCAGGGATAAGCCCAGACCCCATCCACGCTCCTTCGTAGTAAAGCCGGGCCTGAAAATTTTCTTGTGTGAGGATTTGGGTATCCCCTTTCCGCTATCCACCAGATCTACGATCGCATATTCCTCAGTTTCCGTGATTTTTATTGAGATCCTGCCGTCTCCTTCGGTAGCGTCAACGGCATTCCTGCAAACGTTTTCTATGACCCAGCTGAAAAGGGCAGTATTAACAGGTATCAAAAGTTCACCGGCAGCGAATGGTTCAAAAATGAAGCTGATCTTTGAAGAGGTCCTTGACTTAAGGTACTCAATTGTCTGATGAATGATTTTTACTATATCCTCGGTTGCAAGATCGGGCCTGGAACCGATCTTTGAAAATCTCTCGGTCACCTTTTCAAGTCTTGTAATATCCCTGGCCATCTCTTCAGCTATTCCTATTTCGGGATGTTTCATCTGAAGTATTTCCACCCATCCGGCAAGTGAAGATGTAGGTGTGCCCAGCTGGTGGGCGGTCTCTTTCGACATCCCAACCCAGACCTGGTTCTGTTCAGCTTTCCGCGATGAGCTGAATGCCACATATGATACAAGAATAAAAAGAACTATTACACTCAGCTGAACGTAGGGGTAATAGATAAGTTTGATCAGGATCGTACTGTCGCGGTAATAGATCCTGTTGATGTAACCGTCGCCAAAATCAATAACAATAGGTTTTGTCTTTTCCTTCATCTTTGAAAGCCTGCCTCTGAGGAACTTCTTGTCATTGATCTTGGAAGGATCAAAATTCTTTGCCGAGATTATACTGTCATTGCCGTCTGTCAGAATAACAGGAACGGTATTGTTGTCCTCATTGATCGAAGAAAGAAAAACAAGATTCTGGCTTGAATCAGATGCATTTATAAGCTGGCGTGTTGCCTCGGCCCAGAGCTCCACTTTCTTCCTCTCTTCGGCCTTCAGTTTTTTTACCAGGTTCTCGGTGTAGAGAAGCGAAAAGATGCCTATTATCACGGCGACCACCAGTAATAATATTTTCCATAGCTCTTTATGGCTGTAAAAGTTCATTTGCGATCAGTTAACCGGATACTGGTTATATTTCTTTTTAAAGATACGGTTAATCCTCCTATCTTTCTCAGCAGGAGTGGTGTCTTTCACAGCAGCTGTATCTGTTTCAGGAAAGGTAATCCTGAATTTTGGCTTCGTGGAATTATCCTTCTTTATCGTGGAGTCGCGCTTGAACCATCCGTATTCTTCATTAAGGATTGATTTAAGATTGCCTTTTTCCTTCTTCAGATTCTGCTTCAGGTTATTACCGGCAGCCTTCAGATCATAAACAACTTTTATATCTTCATCTTTCCCTGATACCTTTAGAAAGATAGATGTTCTTCCAAGTCCGTCTTCTTCAACGGCTCCGAATTCGTTTGAGAATCTGCTGCCCTTTCTGGCTTTTTTGCTGAGTAATTCCGACAGGTACGTTTTAACATGATATTCATAGCTGTCGTCAAAATAATGCTTCCCGCTTATCGTGAAATCGGCAGCTGAAGACTTAATTTCCATCTGTGGCACGGCTACATATTTATCGCGTATAAAAAGATCATTTTCAAGTCTTGAAAAAGTTATATTCTGAAGCTCTGATACTTCAATAAAGCCTGAAAGTGCCTTTACCGGCTCAAAGTTGATAAGCGCCCCGTTTACCAGGACATATTTCCCCTCCGCAGTTACTCCTGCTTCTACAGGGTTCAGAAGTGAGTCGAGAGGCATCATTAATACCAGGTTTCCTGAAAGTGATCCGGAAAGATTTTCAGCTACTATGAAATCCTGTCCGAAATTATGGAACGATTTAAAAGCCTTATTTATATCTATACCATTAAAAGTAAAATTGCTATGAGAAATAAATGATTTTGACCCGTTCTGTACAAGAGAGCAGGTACCTTTTAAATTTCCGTTGAGAGCGTCTATCGTGAGTGACGTGAAATCGATCCTTCCGGGCCTGTACTGCATTGAACCTGTTACATCTTCAGCACTGAATGAATCCCATATCAGATTGTTGACGCTGAAGGATATATCTGCCTCGATCCCATCGGGCAGGATAAAGGCAGACCTTTTCGCGGGTTGAGAGGCAGATGAATCAGAAAGAAGAACACCAGGATTGAAATTGTCTGCAGAAATCTCAGCGATGACCTTTATCCCGACCTTCTTCCCGGCAACCCATGCAGGCAGATTTCTGAACTCTCCGTTGACCCTGAACCGCTGACCGAGGTACGAGAAATAGAGATCCTGAGCCCAAAGATTCTTTGCAAACATAATATTCCCGTCTATATCGTCAATTGAGAAGCTGTCATTTTTATCCCTCACCGAGAAGGAATTGAAGCTGATATCCGCCTGCGGATTGAGATCAAGCAGATCTGCAAGTTCGTACTTTTCTTTTTTCTCCAGTATTCCCGACAGGGAGAGGTTTATCCTCATCGATCCGTCAGCTTCCCTGATGCCGGGCAGCGGTACGAATTCCATGATTTCAGAGGGGATCACCTCTCCTGAAAAGAGAGTGTTTATCTCCGGTCTTGTAAAATCGGACAGATCAAAATTACCTGACCATACTGCTGAACCGATCCTGAATTGATAGTTGCCGATCGTAAACCGGAAAGATTCAGGACGCCTGAGCCGGCCATTGGAAAAGCTTCCTGAGAAGGACAGGTCATTGATACTGATATTTGATCTCCGGTAAAGAACCTTCCCTTTTTCAAGCGACCAGGTGAGGCTTATGGCGGGGTTCTGTTTCCTGCTTAACAAGCCGCTTATCCTGCATTCGGTCCTGAGCACCCCTTCAGGGGAATATTCAGAGAATTCTTCGGAGTATTTTTCTGGGAGATATTTCTTGATCCTTGCCAGCTGGATATTCTGCCCGCTAATTTTAAGATCCATTATATCTGATGAACTTATAAATCCGGTAATTCCAAATCTGAAATCTTCAAGCCGGATATTTCCTTTCCTGAAAACTGTACCGCTGTCAGATTGATGCAGATTCAGATCAATCGCGACCTCTGCATTGGTTTTTACCGATTCGGAGAAGAGTTCAAAATTACTGATCATAAAAGACGAATTGCAGATGAAATCAATATCCTTGCCGGCAATCCTGCTTTTGAACCTGCCTGTTTCTACTGACCCTGATATATCAAGGCTGGTTGCCCTGTTGACATAATGTATTCCGAGTCCGGAAACATTTATCTTCTCGAGGTTAATAACCAGGTCATCACCCTGTTTACCTGTACTTCCTGTGGTAATATCATAGTTAACACCGCCGGAACTGTCAGAAAAGAGATTAAGTTTTCCTCCCGATATTGCTATGCTTCCGATGTTGTAATTTCCCTTGATGATATCTGTTATCCAGAACTCAAGAAAAGCCGACCTTGCCGTGAGAAGAGTATCTGTATTTATCTTCCCGAACTGGCTCCTGTCAAAGCCTTTCGAAGATAAAACCCTTACATTTTTAAGTTCGATCGCCGCTTTGGGAAATTTCCTTATCAGAGATAAACTATATTCGCCAACTTCGACTTTGGTTGAAATATTTTTGTTCAGGGAGTTCAGGAAGATATCCACCACCCTGTTCCGCAAAAGAAATGATAGTGTGAACAGAGCGATAAGAATAGCTCCGACGCTGACAAGTACCCATTTCATTATACTGATGAACGATCTCATTCTTAAAAGCAGGAACTTCCGTTAAATGATTATTAACGGGCTCAAATTTACTTTATTTGATCAAATGGAGTATTATCTCCCGGACAGGAATGAGGTTGTAATTGATGAGATGCTGTGATTCTCAGGAATGTTCCTGATTGAAAGCAGCCTGAAGGAATTGTCCATTGTATTGAAGACAAGAACTTTCCCGCTAAGGACGGTTCCGATACCTGTAATGATCTTGATAACCTCATTTGCCATCCAGGTGCCTGTTATTCCGGGAAGAACACCCATAAGCCCGATATCTGCCGGCTGCGGATTTTTAAGGATTTTACCATGATCGTCAGGATTAAAGCACCTGTACGTAGGTCCGCCCTTGTAGTTGAAAACAGAGATCTGACCTTCATATTTATAGATGGCGCCGTAGACCATGGGTTTATCCAGGATAATGCAGGAATCGTTAATTATGTACCTTGTTTCATAATTATCCGTGGCATCAATAATCACATCATAATCCTTGATTATCCTCAGCGAATTTGAAGAATCCAGACGGAGGTTTATTATTTCAAGCTTCACCAGGGAATTAAGGTGCTCCAGCCTCTCCCTCACAATAATGGATTTTAGTTTCCCGACATCATGAGAGCCGTATAGCACCTGTCGCTGCAGATTTGTTTCATCGACCTTATCAAACTCAATTATTCCGATCTTGCCTGTTCCGGCGGCAGCCAGATATTGCAGTACCGGTGAGCCAAGACCACCTGCGCCGACAACCAGAACTGAAGCTTTTTTGAGCTTCTCCTGGCCTTCGAGTCCTACCTCAGGAAGCATTATCTGTTTGCCGTATCTTCTTATTTCACGTTGTGAGAGGTGAAGGGATTCCATCCGATAAGGGTTTGATTCTGGTACAAATATACGTTCTAAAATAATATGGGAATGAGGGGTATAAAACAAAAGAGGGGCTTTTGAAACAGCCCCATCAATTTGTTCTAAGGAATGAAAATATCAGCCGTTGAATGTCAGCGCCAGGCCGATCTCAAACGGATAAAGAGCATGTCCTCCCGGTCCTTTGCCCTTCTTGAACAGGGGCGTCATATAATAAGTTGACACTACCTGGAGGCAACCGTACCCTATTCGTACCGTAGGGCCCCACCTGAGGAGGTTCATACTGAAATCGTCAGTTGATTTTAATTTTTCACCGTCATCTGTGATCATTTTGGTCTGTGACCATAACTTAACAGCTCCGATGACACCTCCTGCAATATTTATGTTATGATTTTCTGCCCGGATATGACCTTCAAGCAAAAGAGGCAAAGTAAGATACAGAGATTTGAACTTGGATTTCTTAAGCGTTTTCTGGGGGACAAGCTCCTCGATAACCCCGTTGGTGCCAGTCACAATTGAATTATCGCCTTCAAACCTGTAACAGTCCCAGTTGAGTCCCATTCCGGTAACAAGTCCGAAATTCCTGCTGAAGCCAAAGCTCTGCTGAATAAAATTTATATCAAAATACTGTGAACCTGTGGATAAAAGGTTCATATAATAGATATCATTGGGCATGACAAAGCTGAAATCCGAGGTCAGGTAGTTTGCAAAGCCCCATTCAATACCTGTCCAGTGACCCTGGAAATGGCTCCTGTAACTATGATTGGAGTTATCATTCTGATCCTCCCAGTCATTATTGTAATCTTTTTCAATAGTGATCTTTGAACCTCCCTCGAGTGACTCAAGAATATTTATCCTGCGGTTCCCAAGATGTATCCTGACGTTGTCCTTACCTTCGTTGATCGTTAACAGGTCCTTTCCGATAGAGACCTTTGTTTCCTCATCGCTTTTAATAAGGGTATCTGTCTTCTGTTTTTCCTTTTTATCCGTTGATACTGCTTCCTGGCTGTAGGCCGGCAGAAGCATAATCAGCAAAATTCCAAGAGTTCCAATCTTTTTCATATGACTGTGAGATATTAAAATGTTTCTATGATGGGACGGAGAGATCATAAAAAAAGTTACCGATTGGATGAACCTTTTTTTACAGGTGCACTAAAATTTACCAGCTTTGAGCTAAAATGCACCGATTTCACCTCTCCCTTCTCATCCTTATCTTCCTGAAGCGACATATTCCAGCCAAAAAGCCTGTTCAGCTTATTTATACCTATGTCTGCAATATCATAACCATTGCGGGATCCTTTTTCGCTACCGCCTTTATGTTTGAATATTTTTTCGCGGAAGAACCTGGCAATAAATTGACCCGGACCATTATCCTCAGGATCAAAGGGCATGATCACAGGTGTAATATTCATTTCGGCAAGCCTGGCATCATGTTGAAAGGCAACTAAGTTGCTGCCGGTAAAGGGGACCTTTGATATATCTGTCCTTTTTAATTCAGAAATGATCTTATACTCTGGCGGGGCAGAATATACCCCGGAATCATTGCTGACGGACCCTCTGCTTTTATTAACGGGGACCTGATGCAAAGCAAGTGCCTGTCCAGTCTCATTCATTATTGCCTGTCTGCTCTTTTGATGTTGCTGTTCACCTGAAGACTTCAATATTGATGCATCAGGTGTGCCTCTCCTGATAGTGGCAATTTCAGTTCCGGCAGGTACGGCCACCGGGTTTCTGACTACAATGATAATTATAGCTGCAGCTGCAGCAACACTGACCGATGCGATGGCATAACGGAAAAATTTCTGACTTCCGGTCAGTTTTCTGAGCCTGTATTTATGTCTGAATGTATCAGCAGGAGGAGCCAGCCTGACTTTTTGATAGAGCTCAAATATTCTTCTTCTTTCGGTGCTGCCCGATAATATTTCTTCAAGTTCGGCTCTCTGATGATTCTTCAGATCATTTTCTGAAGCTGCGATGCACAACATTTCGAACTGTTTTTCGCTCATTTCAGCCGGAACCTTTTTCAGATTTTCCCAGTTGCTTAAAGTTCGGGGAAATGGTTTAATGGAAAAATTTACAAGATTGGCCATCTCTTCCCTGATATCAGGATTTTCATCCAGGAAGGAGAGAAGAAGAGCTTCTTTCTCCCTGTCGAGATTGCCGTCGAGATAATCGACAAGCCATATTTCGTAATTATTCCTGTCGGGTCCCATTTTCAGATAACTGTTTCGATGCTGCCGATATAATTTTTCAATGCGATCCTGCCCCTGTAGATGTTTATTTTGACCTGGGCCTCACTCAATCCGGTTATTTCCCCTATCTCTTTATAACTGTATCCTTCATAATCCCGCAGCATCACAGTAGTTTTCTGATATTCCGGAAGGCGGTCAAGGGCCTCATGGAGTATCTCGTTCAGATCGCTGTACTGCAAATCATGATAAGCCTCCTTTTCATTGGTCTCTTCAATTGGAGAGATGCGTTTTTCCCTGCGGATTATATCTATCATATTATGATAGGCAGTTGAAAAAAGCCACGATTTCACAACTGGATATTCTATCTCGGTAACATGCATCCATAGTTTTTCAAATGCATCCTGCACAATATCATTTGCGCGATCCTCATCCTTAAGATTTCCACGGATGAATCTATATACAGAATCGGCGAATTCATCAACTGCATTGTTGTACTCCCTTACTGTCATGATCCGGATTTCGCGGTTAAGACGAACATGGTGGTTATATAGTTACACAATAGACGGAAAAATAGCAGGGGCGTTGCATGCAACGCCCCTGCTATCAATATAAAAATTAAGATTTTTCTCAGTTTTTGACCTGGTATACCCTTACCCAGTCTATCTCCATTGAGGTCTGGCTGCTGATAGGCTTGTTCAGCCCTCCGGCCATGTTGATGTACATTGGTTCCTGAGGTACATTTTCTGTCTGCCTGAATGCCTCCACGCCGTTAATTTTCCAGACAAGGCTGCTGGCGGTCCATTCAAGAGTAAAGATGAAGCTGTCGCCTGCATACCTGGATCCGACAGTTGATTTGACAATTTTATTACTTCCCGGGAATATATCCAACCAGACTTTCCCGTTGTTAGTCCTGCAAATATCAACATGAGGTGTGATATTGTCTCCTAACAGCCAGAAGGCACTTTTTGCCGCAGTATCGCCCAGCCTGATCTTGGCTGTGAAAATACCATATTTCTGCCTGAAGCTTTTACCTGTATTGATAAGCCCGGAAGTGTAGCCGAATTCTTTTGTTGTGAAGCCGTTAACCGGAGACCATGATTTCCCGTTAATTTTTTGTGGCTTGGTAATGATCTTCAGGAAACTGTTCCTGATCTCGAAATTCTCTTTTTCGGTATAGAACTGAAGATCGGTTTCGATGGAGTAGCGGTCTTTAAGCAGTTTTTCTCCCCAGTAATAGTTGGTGATCCACTTCTTTACATCAAGCTTGTCGGAATCAAATTCATCGCTGAAGATAAGCTCACGATGTTTGAGAATATCGAACTTATTTGAATCCTTAACCTTGAAGTACCATATAATGTCTGCATCCTTCTTCAGCTTTTCATACTCCTCAAACTCCCTGTATTCCTCGCTCTTTTCAAATCTTTTCTTATCGAGAAGGTAGGCTTTTCTTTCAGCAAATTCCTTTGAGGATGTGTATTCTTTCAATTCATTGAATCTTGCAAGCCTGGATGATCCGTCGATATTTTTAAAGTTGGCAAGCTCTTTCGAGCCTTTGAACTTAAAATAGTCCTTTATTTCCTGTGAGGCATCCAGCTGTTTAAACTCGGAAAGTTTCTTCGCTTCAGCAGTCGATTCGAAATCCTTTTGCTTCATCTTCTCCTTGAAATCGGCTCCTCCGACGAGTGATTTAAGAGATTCATACTTTGAGATCCTTTCTGAACCGTCAAGTTCCTGGAATTTCTTCAGGGCCGTACCCCCGATGGTCGTAAAATAGAGAACCAGGTCCTTTGCTTTTTTCAGTGAAGCAAATTCTTTCTCTTTGGAGTACTCTTCCGAGTTCTTATACTTAAGGCTTTCGATCTCTTTCCTTTTCTGAACAAAACCAGCTGAAGTAACCAGCTCATGGAGTTCATTATATCTGGCCAGCTGTTTTGATTCTGCAAATGATCTGAGTTTTTCAAATTCGGCTATCAGCGCCTTTTCTTCCTCTTCAATCTTTGCAGTTGACGGGATCATACCCAGTAAAAGCTTGATACTTGCCATTGTAAGAATGTTTTTGGTATAACCTGTTAAAGATAGAAAATCTTTTAAGAAAACATAGCTGGTGTTTCTAAATATTTGTTTTCTGGTTAGTTTTCTGGTTCCGGGGTGGTATGGCAGGGGAAGTCAGCCCCTAAGGGGGATGTTAAACTCCGTTTCCGATTTTTTGCTAATTTTGCGGGGTCATCATAACTCTATAAAATGGCCCTCGTTCATGAATTTGAGAAAACCGGTAACTGGCTTTTTAAAAGAAGAAGCTGGCTTCCTGTGGTCTTAGTGTTCTCCGGTTTTATCGTGATGTACTATGTCAACAGGCAGGGTATCCTTCATAACCTGCGTGAAGAGCTGATCTTTCTCGGAATAAGCATTTTCGGGGAACTTATAAGGGTAATGACCGTAGGCTTTGCTCCGGGAAATACATCAGGGAGGAACACCAACCAGGGTCAGATAGCGGAGGAGATAAATGTATCGGGAATCTATTCGGTTATCCGGCACCCTCTATATGTCGGAAATTACTTTATGTGGCTTGGTCCCTCATTATTTCTCAGGTCGGCATGGTTCACTATCGTATTCAGCCTTGTTTACTGGATATATTATGAAAGGATCATGTTTGCTGAAGAACAATTCCTCAGAAGAAAATTCGGAGATGTTTATGATAAATGGTCTGAGAATGTAAAGGCGGTCCTGCCATCATTCAGAAACTATATTCCGCCCAGGTTGTCATTCTCTGTCAGAACCGTACTCCGGAGAGAATATAATAGCTTCATCAATATTTTTGTGATCTTCGCCGCCCTCGATCTTGTGAGGAATTATATTGTCACGGATCGGATCTTCATCACACCTTTCTGGGGATATTTATTTGCCGGGGCCATTCTGTTCTGGCTAATAGTGAGGACCATCCACGGATATACTCAATGGCTGACCGTTGAAGGCCGCTGAAGCTTACCTGTTTCTTCCTCCCATGAAAATCATGATGTAATAAAGCAATGTGGCGAGTGATCCTAGGGCTGCCACCACATATGTATAGGCTGCCCATTTAAGTGCATCAGCAGCCTTGTCATGGTTTTCAGAGGTAGTGATACCTGAACCTGATAACCATACAAGGGCTCTCTTGCTGGCATTTATCTCTACAGGAAGCGTTATGAAGCTGAATACAGTGGTCAGGGCGAAAAGAATAATTCCTGCAAGAAGAAGGGCCGGGAATCTCTGAACAACCAGAATTCCGATCAGAAGTAACCATGTGACATATTTTGAGGCGAAACTTACTGCAGGTACAAGGCTTGACCTGAAGCCCAGCCATGCATATGCACTGGCGTGCTGAACTGCATGTCCTGTTTCGTGTGCAGCAACAGCGGCAGAAGAGACACTTCTTCCGCTAAAGACTTCAGGACTCAGGTTTATTGTCTTGTTCACAGGATTGTAATGATCGGTAAGCTGCCCGGGAACACTCTCTATTTTAACATCATAAATGCCGTTGTCCCTGAGCATCTTCTCTGCAACCTCCTTACCCGACATGCCGTTTTCGAGAGGTATCTTTGAATATTTTGTGAACTTTGACTTAAGGGTAAGACTGATGACCCAGCTAAGGATCATGAATAAAATGAAGATACCCCATATCATCATATTAGGATTTACAATCATAATTTCCTCCTTTATTTTTAATTTTCATAGATCTCAGCAAAATTTCTGCCAATCTCTTTTAAGCCTGTTTTATTGACAATTTGTCATGTCTGGCAAGCACCAGAAAAGTCATTTATTATCTTTGGGACATGAAAAGAGTATTTTCTTTCCTGCTCTCGATCCCGGTTCACCTCTACAGGTACCTCATCGGGCCATTTTTTCCGAAAGTCTGCCGCCATGAGCCATCCTGTTCTCAATATATGCTCGATGCCCTTAAGCTGCATGGGCCATTGACGGGACTGGTTATGGGACTGAACCGTATATTGCGGTGCCGGCCCGGTGGCACACATGGCTTTGATCCGGTCCCCCGCTTCAGATTTCGAAGTTACTGCCCGTTATCAATGTTTTTCAAACATTATCCGCGATCCAATCGACTGAAGGATCACTGACTTTTATCTTTTAACTTTCGTCTTTTATCTTAAAAATTAAGCTCCTCCTTCAAATGTTTGTACCCTGACCTGCTTACCGGCAGCTTTTCCCCGGTGTTAAGCACCGCTACGTAATTATCCTTGGTATAAGGTTCGAGCTTCTTTATCTCCTCTACCTTCACGATAAATGACCTGTGGATCCTGACAAACTCCTCCCTTGGCAGATTATCCTCATAGAATTTCATTGTCTGCTGCTTCAATGACTTCCCTTCAGCGTGGTAGATCATTACATAGTCATCTTCAGCCTGAACATATCTTATCTGTTCTACCGGTATGATATTTATTGAATTTCCCTTCCTGGTAACTATCCTGTTGATGGGAGCAGAGGGCGATGGAAGGTTTTCAAGTACCTTCTGAACCGGTTTCAACCCCTCCTCGCTTTTCCCTATTTTTTCTGCAGCCTTTTTAATTGCACTCCTCAGACGCTCCTGGGGGAATGGCTTAAGCAGGTAATCGATGGCATTCATTTCAAAGGCCTTTATGGCAAACTGATCATAAGCGGTAGTAAAAATTATTACGGGTTTTTCTGTCATCACCTCGATCATCTCAAAACCTGACAGTCTGGGCATCTGGATATCGAGAAAAACCAGGTCGGGTTTTAATTCTGTGATCTTCTTCAGGCCGCAAAAGCCATCAGCACATTCAGCAACGACCTCAATATCGGGGTAATCTTTAAGATAATGCTTCAAAATATCCCGTGCAGGTGCTTCATCTTCAACAATGACAGTTTTGATTTTTTTCATAATATTTATCTGTCTTTTATTTTACAAAAATACCCTCTTTCCCCGTCCCGCGAAGCGGAAAGCCAAAAAATCTTTTCCGCGCAGGGGAAGTACTGATGGCAATCGGGAGGAGTGATGGTCCGGGAACTCAAATTATCAAGTGAACATAAAATTATACCTGATATTATCCGAGGTCAAAATCAGCCGGGACGTAAATTGTTACTTTGAAGGAGTCATTTTGTTTTTCTGTTTTCAAAGTAGCTCTGTTCCCATATAATAGTTCAAGTCTTCGGGTGACATTCAGGAGGCCTGTTCCTGTACCTTTTGCAGGTGAAGCTTCAGAATCGAAATTATTGAATATTTCAATTTCGATATATTCACCGGAGAAGGTTACAGATGTTTTTATTGTGACTTTTTTTGTGCTTTCATATACCCCGTGCTTGATGGCATTTTCGTACAATGGCTGGAGAAGCATTACCGGCAGGGTAGCCCTTAGGCACCCCGGATCAATGTTTTCCTCAATGGAGAGCCTGTCACCGAATCTCACTTTTTCAATGTCCAGGTAAAGGCGCAGGTTATCAAGTTCACTCTGGAGAGTGACAGGTTGTTCATCTTTTCTCGCAAGGGCGTATCTCATAAAATCACTCAACTTGACTATCATGGTCCTGGCTTTTTCAGGATCCGTGACAGTAAGCGAGCTCACCGAGTTAAGGCTGTTGAACAAAAAATGAGGATTTATCTGAGATCGCAGCATCTTTAGCTCGGTTTCCTTGACCAGGCTCTCGAGTTTTGCCTCGCGGGCTTTTTTCTCAGAAAGGCTTGAAACACTCTCAAACAGATAATATGTAAGTACAACTAGCCCGTAAATGAAAACACCTGAACCTACCCTGTAAGGAAATGTGCCATCCCAGTACGCCTGGTAGCCCGTACTATCAGGCAGGATCAGCATCACAATATATTTTGTGACCAGTACCCATCCTGTAACTACTATAGCCCCTGTGGCGATAAGGTTGGAAATGAGGATCGAAACCTTGGCAATGGAGCTGTTGAAAAAGCTGAATGGATACCAGAGTACCAGAGAGATGCCTGAATAGATGATGAAGGAGACGATCATGTCGGGAATGATCAACCGGGTAAAACTACCATAGGCAAAATAGAATAAAAAGGACTGGCCCAGACCAAGGAATATCCAGACCAGCCACCAGACTATCAGCCTGACCCTGTTTTGCAGAACAGGATGTTTCATTCCATGTAATGATTAAAAACTTTTAACTTCACCGCCGCCGAACACAACAGCCCCTTTTATTATTAACTGTTTGGTCGAGTCAACCGTCCTTCCGGGTGAAAGCTTGCGTGAATCCCCGAATCCTCCAAGAATGGGAGTGACTTCTATCTTGACCCACCAGTCGTCTGGCACAATTATGGTGGTGCCGCCAAAGACACATGCAATTTCAAGTACATTGATCCCGGGAGCCAGTTTCGACTTCGTGAGGTCGATCTCATTACCACCGAAAACTGCTGTCACTTTTCCTCCCCTGAAATTATCTGATACGATCTGACGTTCACCGCCGCTGAAGACATTGACATAATCAATATAATCATCCCCCGAACCCTGTGTAACGGAGACCGAATTCCAACCATGTCGCTTTGACAATATGAATATTACTCCGATGATGATGAATATCGATGGCCAGAACATATTGTACATATGGAATGTCTCCCTGAAGAGTATAGGGATCATAAAGAAGGCACCCACAGCCATTACGACAATACCGGATGTTTTACTCCCTGAAGAGCCTATAGTTATGACAAGTCCAATGACCACCAGAAGCATTGGCCAGCTGAATATGACCTCATCGATGAATCCGGGGAAAAAGCCGGTATTCCTGAGAACCAGGAAAAGCCCGGCAAGAACCAGAATTACGCCAACGATCCCTCTGTTACTGCTGACCAGACCGTGCTCACGTCTTTCCCGGCGATATTCGTGCCTTAAGCGATGACGCTCATCCCTGTAATTTCCATTAGTTTCCATATTTGTAAATTTATTGGTTTATTATTAATTATATATCCTTCGGGCGCTTCTTGAAAAGAGATGAAACGATGAATGAAAGCCCAAGCAGGATCACGACTCCCGGCCAATAAAGTGTCCGGATGTAATGAGGCACATCATAAAATACCTGATCAAGAAGGAACCAGGTTCCTGCGGCTATCAGGAGTACCCCTCCTGTAAAATGGAGATTTACAAGGAGCAATATCCCAATAAAGATCATAACTGTCTGCCAGGTGAAATAACTTGCAAAGCTTCCCAGGTGCAGAATGTCATTCGTTGCAATCAGCAGCACAAGGCCCAGAACTATGAAAAAAAGACCAGTGCTTACTTTTGGGTGATGTTCTCTGTTTCTCATTTTATTAAAATTTTGACCTGCTACAAAAATATAACCCGGGAGACGTTATATTTAAATGTTTTCGGCAAAATGCGGATTTATACCGGTAAACTTCGTTTTAAGAGCAGTTGTGTTACTTTTTTGTTGATAATTTTTTTTAATTGGCTAAGGATTTATATTTTTGCAGTCCAAAATTTATAAAGATGTCCGGGTTGTATGTATTACCGTTAAGCGGTTTAAAGGAGGGACGGCACACTTACAATTTTGAAATAGGGGAATCGTTCTTTGGACAGTTTGAGGGGTCAGAGATCACTGATGGAGATCTTGCTTCATGTGTGGATATTGACAGGCATGCATCTCATATTGACATGAGAATTAAGATCAGCGGAACCGTCAAAGTAAGCTGCGACAGGTGTCTTGAGATCTTTTCACAGCCTGTGGATTGTGAAAACAGGCTTCTTGTCAGGCTGGGAAGCGACTGGAAAGATGACGATCCTGATATGATAACTATTCCGGCAGATGAACATGAGTGTGATATCAGTCAGTATCTTTATGAATTCATACAACTGTCCCTGCCGATACAGCGGGTTCACCCGGTGGATGCAAGTGGCAAGAGCACATGTGATCCTGATATGCTGAAGAAGATTAACGAACATGCCGTTAATGAGGAGAAGAATATCGATCCCAGATGGGACGAACTGAAAAAACTGATGAATAACAATTAAATAAGATTTGAAATGGCACATCCGAAACATAAACATTCCAAGACGAGAAGAGATAAGCGGAGGACTCACTATAAAGCTACTGCTCCGACTACCGCTTCATGCTCTAATTGCGGATCACCCGTTAAGTATCACAGGGTATGTCCGGAATGCGGTTATTACAGGGGTAAACCTGCAATTGAGAAGAAGGTCACAGCTTAAATACTATTATCAGCCTCGAAGAGATGAGAATAGGTCTTGATGTAATGGGAGGTGATTTTGCTCCTGATGCAGTTATTGAGGGAGCGGTCGATTCCCTTGCACATTTGTTGAAAGATGAAAAGCTTATTCTTTTCGGGAATGAGTCACTCATCCTTTCAAAACTGCATGAAATGTCGGTAGAACCATCTCTTTTTGAGATCGTGCATACCACACAGGTGATAGAAATGGCTGACCATCCTGCAAAGGCCTTCTCGCAAAAAACTGATTCAAGTATAGCGGTTGGTTACGGAATGCTGAAGAGCGGACTCATTAATGGGTTCTGCAGCGCAGGCAATACCGGGGCCATGCTGGTTGGGGCCAGCTATACCGTAAATGTCATACCCGGAGTTTTTCGTCCGGCCCTCATCACTCTTATTCCTTCAGTTTCAGGAAAATATTCTGTTATCCTTGATGTTGGACTGAACCCTGATACCAAGCCTGATGTACTTCTTCAGTACGGTATACTGGGAAGGATCTTTGCCAAGGATGTTCTTGAGATTGTCAATCCTACGGTAGGGTTATTGAATATCGGAGAAGAGGAGTCAAAAGGAACGGCCGCGATCAAGGCTGCATATGAGCTCATGAAGGAACATCCGGGGCTCAATTTCATAGGAAATATCGAGGGCAACCACCTCTACACAGACAGGATGCCCGATGTGATAGTATGCGACGGATTTGTAGGCAATATAGTCCTGAAGCAGACAGAAGCATTTCATGCTGTTTGCATGCTAAAGAACATATCCGACCCGTTCTTCGATCAGATAGATTTTGAAAATATCGGAGGTACACCCGTTGTCGGAATAAATGCCAACGTCGTGATCGGTCATGGCATTTCAAAGCGGAAAGCTATAATGAACATGATTCTTCAAACCAGGGCTGTTGTTCATGCCGACCTGGCCCAGAGGATAAAAGAAGCAATTTGATTATGGGAAAATTACGGGCCGCGATTACTGGTATTAATTCCTGGGTTCCGGAATACAGGTTGACCAATCATGAACTGTCTACGCTGGTCGATACTTCCGACGAATGGATAATGCAGAGAGTCGGGATAAAGGAAAGAAGGATACTGAAGGGTGAAGGCCTGGGCTCGTCGGATATGGGCGACAAGGCAGTTCTGGGGTTGCTCGATAAGACAGGAACCTCTCCGGATGATGTTGATCTGCTGATCTGTACAACAGTTACTCCCGATATGGCTTTCCCTGCCACTTCCAATATCATCTGCGATAAGGCAGGTATAAAAAATGCTTTCAGTTTCGACCTGAATGCTGCCTGTTCTGGCTTCATATTTGCCCTCCAGACAGGTGCATCATTTATTGAAGGCGGAAGATATAAAAAGGTGATCGTCGTAGGCACCGACAAAATGTCTTCAATAACAGACTACTCCGACCGTACTACCTGTCCTCTCTTCGGTGATGCTGCCGCAGCCGTGCTTCTTGAGCCCACAACCGAAGAATTTGGTATAATGGATCATATTTTTCATACCGACGGCTCAGGCAGAAAATATCTGCACATGAAAGCGGGCGGTTCCTTAAAACCTGCATCCCATGAAACAGTTGACGCGGGAGAACACTTTATCTACCAGGAAGGACAGTCGGTTTTCAAGTTCGCAGTCATAAACATGGCAGATGTGGCAGCACAGATCATGGAAAAGAATAACCTTACAGCAGATGATGTTGCCTGGCTTGTTCCCCACCAGGCAAACCTGAGGATAATTGATGCCACAGGAAGACGAATGGGACTGCCACCTGAAAAGGTTATGATTAATATCGAAAAATACGGCAATACGACAACTGCTACCATACCTCTTGTCCTTTCTGAATACGAACCAAGGCTGAAAAAGGGAGATAATATCATTCTTGCTGCATTCGGCGGCGGATTCACCTGGGGATCGGTATGGGTCAAATGGGCATACGACCCGAAATGACCCCTCTGGCACTTCGTGCCATCTCCCCTAAAGGGGAGCTAGTACACAGGTCCCATCAGAACTCTCAAATACTTAAACTGAATTAGGCCCCCTTTAGGGGGCAGGCACTGAGCAAGGCGAAGTGTCGGGGGCTGAATTTAGACAGAGACGATTGTATATTGTGTACAATAGTTTTTATATTTGTGAGTTATTAATTTTAAAGTCTAACCCGGAACAGCCATGGCAAAATACAACGAGACAGAAAACCCACCGATCAACCTTATAAGCAATGGTACGGATATCACAGGAGATGTGAGGTCAAATGGTGACATCCGCATCGACGGTTCACTTACCGGCAATCTATCTACAAAAGGGAAAGTGGTTATAGGACCGACAGGGAAGGTGAAAGGTGAAGTGATGTGCAAAAATTCTGAAGTTTCAGGAATAATTGAAGGAAAGATAAGTGTCGGACAGCTGTTGAACCTTAAAGCTTCATCAAAGATACTTGGCGATATCGCCACATCAAAACTGGCAATTGAGCCCGGAGCAAGGTTTACCGGGAACTGTAATATGAGCGATTCCGAAGATAATGGAGGATCTGTCAACTCAAAAGGAACAGAAAAAGCCGGAGAAAAGCCCGGGAAATGAAGGCCTGAGGAATTTTTCCCGCTATTCAGGCATCGGGATCCAGATGGCTGTCATTATCTTTATTACGGTCTGGGGAGGCACAAAGCTCGACCATCTCCTCCTTCTTAAAACCCCCGTGTTTACTATCATTTTATCATTGCTCGGTGTAGCAGCCGCAATTTATACTGCCATCAAGGATTTTATCAGGTAATGAAGGGGAACCTGAAATATTTTGTCAGGCTGATCATCCTGCTGCTTGCCCTTGACTGCGCTGGAATTGTCCTGAAGGTCATATTTCACCTGGGGTTTAGCCTTGGCGACCTTGTTATCCTGAGCCTTTCATTTGCAGTCATCGCAGCCCTTACCCTGATCATATTCTTCAGGGGAGCGGGTAGGGAGCAGAAAGAAGAGTTATTGCATTCATTTGTTGCGATCAGCTCGAAATTCCTGATCGAACTGTTTCTCGCAATGATATGGTTTGTGATCGCTAAAAAAACCTCAATCACATATGTAATATTATTTTTTGTGCTATATTTATCGTTCTCAATGCTTTTGATTGGGATCATATTGAAAATACTGAAAAAGAAATCTTTATAAAGAACCAACTGGTTTGAAAACAATTAAGTGCCTCGGAATTCTTTTACTATTGATGGCTTTTTCATCGTGGCATCTCCTGAATGCGCAGGAGGACCATTCATCCGTGAAAAAAGACACTTTGACCTCTGAGAAAAAGGAATCTGAATTCAATCCCAGCGAATTCATTGTTGATCATGTATCCGATTCTCATGAGTGGCACATACTTACAAAGAAAAACGGTGAAAATGTTGCGATCTATCTTCCTGTTATTCTTTACGACAAAGCTAAGGGGCTATCGTTCTTTTCTTCAAAAAAGCTTACCGATGGTAAGGTTTTCAATGGCTATAAGGTGGTAGAAGAGGGCGACTTAAAGGGAAAGATCGTTTCAGTGAACAGTGAAGGTAAGCCTGATGAAAAGAATCTTCCTTTAGATTTTTCAATCACCAAAGCTATCGTGGGGATGCTTGGGGCTGTGATCGTGGGACTACTTCTATTCATTTCAATGGCACGATCATACAAGAAGACAGGCATAAGCCATCCACGTGGTATTCAAAGCTTTCTTGAACCGGTAATACTTTTTGTACGTGACGATATTGCTATAAACAATCTCGGCCAGCATAAGTATGAAAAATACATGCCCTATCTTCTCACGGTATTCTTTTTCATCCTGATCAATAACCTTATGGGGCTGATCCCGTTCCCCCCTCCCTTCGGGGCAAGTGTAACTGGTAATGTTAACGTTACTTTTGTTCTTGCCCTGTGCACTTTCTTTATAGTACAATTCAGCGGGAACAAGGGATACTGGAGACATGTTTTTGCCACACCCGGAGTGCCATTCTGGCTTCTTCCGATCATGATCATTGTTGAGATCATAGGATTATTTTCCAAGCCATTTGCTCTCATGATCCGTCTTTTTGCAAATATCACGGCAGGCCATATTATAGTTCTCAGCCTTGTCTGCCTGATTTTCATTTTCAAGACTGTGGCAGTGGCCCCGGTATCTATTGCGTTTGTGATTTTCATGGACTGCCTCGAACTTCTTGTGGCTTTCCTTCAGGCATATATTTTTACGCTGCTTTCGGCACTTTTTATAAGTATGGCTATGCCGGAAGAACATCATTAATCTTTTTGTTTAACTAAATATATTTATCATGACAGGAGCAACATTTGCAGCGATTGGAGCAGGTCTTGCAGTAATAGGGGCAGGACTTGGTATCGGCCGAATAGGCGGTTCAGCAATGGAAGCCATTGCCAGGCAGCCCGAAGCCACCAATAAGATCCAGCTTGCTATGATCATTGCCGCAGCACTTATTGAAGGTGCCGCACTGTTCGCAATAGTTGTAGCTATGATCACAAAGTAAAGATTATGAAGCGCCTGCAGCGGTTGGCTGTAGCGCTTTATTTTAATTTTAAACATTTAATAGATAAGATATGATTCTGGCTAACAGTCTTGCATCTCCTGCAATTGGAACAGTGTTCTGGACAACACTTATCTTCCTTCTGTTCTTTTTCCTTCTGAGCAAATTTGCATGGAAGCCGATCCTGAGTGCAGTAAAGGCAAGGGATGAAATAATAAAAGGTTCTCTGGAATCTGCCGAAAAAGCCCGTGAAGATATGAAGCGTCTTCAGGCAGATAATGAAGCTATACTTAAGAAAGCCCGTGAGGAACGGGAAATTATCCTTAAGGAAGGAAGGGATATGCGCGATAAGATGATAAATGAGGCAAAAGGCAAAGCCACTGAAGAGGGTGAGAAACTTATTGAGAAAGCACGTGAATCAATAGAAAGGGAGAAAAACAAGGCCCTGGCAGAAATTCATGAGCAGGTAGCTTATCTTTCTGTAGAGATAGCCTCAAAGCTCCTTGGCGAGAGGCTGAAGGAAAGCGAACAGCAGAGCAGGCTGATCGAAAACTATCTGAAGGATATAGAACAAAATAAGAACTAGCGCGGAAGCGATGAATGACAGTAAAATATCTGTAAGGTATTCGAGGGCTTTGTTCCAGACGGCAGTTGAAAAAAACCTGCTTGATAAAGTTTATCAGGATATGATCTTCATCTCCGAATTATGCAGGATGGATGAGGTGAAAGAGGTGCTTAAAAGCCCCATCATTGTTCCGTCGAAAAAGAAAAGTATCCTTTTCAGCGTGCTTCAGAAAAATATTGAACCGGTTACCCTGTCCCTCGTTGACATCCTTATCAAAAACGGGAGGGAAGATCACCTTCCGGCTGTTGCCAGAGTATTCAGGGACGAAACTCTTAAATACAGGGGAATAACCGAATCAAGTCTTACGACAGCCGTTCAGGTAAGTGAAAAGATCAGGAAAGAGATCATTGAACTTATCTCTTCGGTTTTTAAAACAAAAGTGGAGCTGAAGGAAACTGTTGACAGTGAAATCATAGGCGGCTTTATCCTTAGGGTTAATGATAACTATATTGATGCAAGCGTCAGGAGCAAGCTTCGCACGATAAGGAAAGGCCTGTCAGTTAAAACAAGCAGCAGGGAATTATAAAAAAATAAGGTCTTTTTATGGCAAATATTAAACCAGCAGAAGTCTCAAAGATCCTCAAGCAACAGCTTGAAGGAGTACAGACCGGTGTTGAACTTGAAGAGGTCGGCACTGTTCTCCAGGTTGGTGACGGGATTGCACGTATCTACGGACTTTCAAATGCACAGTCGAACGAGCTGATCGAATTTGAAAACGGAATTGAGGCAATAGTACTTAACCTTGAGGAGGATAATATCGGTGCAGTTTTACTGGGTCCGACCGAGCAGATAAAGGAGGGCGATATTGTCAAAAGAACAGGTCGTATCGCTTCAATTATGGTGGGCGAAGGGCTCCTTGGAAGGGTAATAGCCCCGACAGGCCTGCCTGTTGACGGGAAGGGTCCAATTACAGGGGAACTTTTTGAAATGCCTTTCGAAAGAAAAGCTCCGGGCGTTATTTTCCGGCAGCCGGTAAAACAGCCTCTCCAGACTGGAATCAAGCCTATCGATGCAATGATCCCGATCGGAAGGGGACAAAGGGAGCTTATTATCGGCGACCGTCAGACAGGGAAAACAGCTATTGCCATCGACACTATTATTAACCAGCGAAGCAATTTTGAAAAGGGCAAACCGGTTTATTGCATCTATGTAGCTGTCGGCCAGAAAGGTTCGACTGTTGCCAATATAGCTGCGACTCTTGAAAATTATGGCGCTCTGAAATATACGGTTATCGTGATTGCCACCGCATCCGACCCGGCTGCATCACAGTTCTATGCACCATTTGCCGGAGCTGCAATTGGCGAATTTTTCAGGGATTCCGGACGCGATGCACTCATAATTTACGACGACTTGTCAAAACAGGCAGTATCTTACAGGGAGGTCTCACTTCTGCTGCGTCGTCCACCGGGACGTGAAGCTTACCCGGGTGATGTTTTCTACCTTCACTCGCGCCTTCTTGAAAGAGCAGCCAAAATAATCGAATCAGATGAGGTTGCCAGACAGATGAACGACCTTCCGGCATCAATCAAACATCTGGTAAAAGGTGGAGGATCCCTCACTGCTCTACCAATAATTGAGACACAGGCAGGTGACGTTTCAGCGTATATCCCAACTAATGTTATTTCAATTACTGACGGACAGATATTCCTTGAATCCAATCTTTTCAATGCAGGGGTAAGACCGGCCATTAACGTTGGTATTTCTGTTTCGAGGGTAGGTGGAAATGCGCAGATCAAGGCAATGAAAAAGATTGCCGGAACCCTAAAGGTTGATCAGGCACAATACCGCGAACTTGAAGCATTCTCCAAGTTCGGCTCCGACCTGGATGCTTCCACCCTGGCTATTCTTGACAAGGGTGCGAAGAACGTCGAAATCCTGAAGCAAGGTCAATATTCGCCGGTTCCGGTTGAGAAACAGATTGCCATAATCTATTGTGGAACAAAAGGTCTTTTGAGGGATGTCCCGGTACATAAGGTGAAGGAATTTGAAAAGGATTTCATCGAGTTTCTTGAGATGAAGTACAGGAATGTCCTCGACTCGCTGAGGGACGGAATCCTTAATGA
Source organism: Bacteroidales bacterium (assembly GCA_050013475.1). Classification (GTDB taxonomy): domain Bacteria; phylum Bacteroidota; class Bacteroidia; order Bacteroidales; family VadinHA17; genus LD21. The sequence goes on along the minus strand of JBEKFE010000009.1, from coordinate 12,277 downwards.
TGAAATAACAGGCACGCTCGACAAGGTTGCTGCCGAGATGACTATTAAGTACAAATAATAACCGGCTGGTTGTAAACCAGGTAACATTATCTTGAATGCCGAACCTGAAAGCTATAAGAGTAAGGATAAGTTCAGTTAAGTCCACCAGGCAGATCACTTCAGCCATGAAAATGGTTGCAGCTGCAAAACTGCGCAAGGCCCAGGACAGGATTGTGAAGCTTAGACCGTACGCAGAAAAGCTTCATGAGATACTGGTAGGTCTGACTCAAAGCCTTTCCGACTACGAGGAAGAAAATGTTTACGGCAGAAAATCAGACCCTGAAAAGATCCTACTGGTTGTCGTGACATCAAATAAAGGCCTGTGTGGCGGCTTTAATGCGAATGTTATACGGGAAACCAGGAGAACCATAGCTGAAAGATATTCCGATCAGTACAGGAAGGGAAACCTCTGGTTTGTTGCCATAGGGAGGAAAGGATTTGAATTTCTGAGAAAACAGGGGGTCAATATACTGGAGGAAGATAATAATGTTTTCAACACTCTCACTTTTGAGAATGTGTCGGTGATCGCGATGAGAATAATGGAGGCATTTGTCGAAGGAAAATTCGACCGGGTCGAGATCATATATAATCAGTTTAAAAATGCAGCTGTTCAGAATCTGACAACTGAATTATTCCTCCCAGTCGAAACCGCAAAGGATGAAAAGGCAGCGGTGCAGACCATTGACTATATTTATGAACCAGGGAAGGAAGAGATCATAAGGGACATGATACCAAAGTCACTGAAGCTCCAGTTTTACAAGGCAGTTCTTGATTCTTTCGTGGCAGAGCACGGAGCCAGAATGACCGCAATGCATAAAGCTACGGATAATGCCACACAGCTGATCAAAGACCTTACACTTCAGTATAACAAGGCAAGACAGGCAGCCATCACAAACCAGATACTTGAAGTTGTAAGCGGCGCTGAAGCGCTCAAAGGATGATCGTTGTAGAAGAATAATCTTATCCTGATAATTTCCATATTATGTACAGCCAGGCAGAACTAAAGGAATTAGTTGATAAGGCTATTGCAAACCTTACTCTCTCCCCTGAAGCAGAAAAGCTTACAGATCCGGTCAGGTATGTACTTTCAGTAGGCGGCAAAAGGCTCAGGCCGGTACTGGCGCTGATGGCCTGCAACCTGTTCAGGGACAAGATCGATGAGGCTGTCATTCCGGCCGCCGGGCTCGAGGTCTTTCATAATTTCACCCTGGTTCACGACGATATCATGGATCAGGCCCCGATAAGGAGAAGCCTTCCTGCCGTACATATCAAATGGAATGTAAGCCAGGCTATACTCTCGGGCGACGTAATGGCATTCATTGCGAACGAATGTTTTCTCCAGGCACCGGCCGGAAATCTTACAAGGGTCTTTAAAACATATAATAAGGCAGCTGTTGAGGTCTGTATCGGCCAGCAGATGGATATGGATTTCGAAAAAACCGCAATGGTAAGTCATGAGGAATACCTGAGGATGATCGAACTCAAAACAGCAGTACTTCTGGCTGCTTCTGCAAAGATCGGTGCAATTATAGGCGAAGCCTCTGAAAGGGATTGTGAATATCTTTATGAATTTGGACGTAACCTGGGACTTGCGTTCCAGATCCAGGATGATCTGCTCGATGCATATGGCGATTCGGGTGTTTTCGGAAAAACATCAGGTGGAGATATTATGAGCAATAAAAAGACTTTTCTTCTCGTAAGGGCACTTGAGATAGCTTCGGGTAAGCAACTCCAGATATTGCAGGAACAGATCCAGCTAAAGGAACCAGATCCGGCGGCTAAAATAAAAACAGTAATGGAGATCTATGATTCCCTGAACATAAGATCTATAACTGAAAACCTTGCCAATGAATTTATAGCAAAGGCACTTGAGTACCTTGAAAAAACAGTCGTCGACGGAAAAAGAAAAAAGGTGCTCACACAGCTTGCAAGCTCCCTCATGGGCCGTAATAAATGATCAGATCGGTTCTTTTTTGTGTTTGGTGATATACTGAATGCTAACCAGAATACCGGCATTTGCCATGAACTGCCCATACCTGCTCACAAGATATTTGGCCTCGAGGAACAGGTCGAACTGCTGTGCAATTTTCATATAAGATCCGACCCCAAGATTAAGACCAAGTGCATTATCATGCTCACGCGGTGAAGTGCCAGCTGATTTCAGACTTGTAAAGAGGATATCGATACCTGCAAGACCGTAAAATTCAAACCTGTCGGGAGAACTGAAAACAAAATGGCCGTTCAGATCGAACATCATTGATGGTACACGTGTCTTTTCAGTATTTGGCGGAATTGTGACCGTATTGGTTCTTGGTATGAAATAAGTGAATGAAGGCGCAATACGAATAGGCAGTTTTATTTCATAAATACCTGTGATAAATAGACCAAGAACAGGACTCTTGAAAAGGTCAGCTTCCTGAATAGGTTTTTCATTGTTGAAATGAAATCCTGTAGTATAAGCAACTCCGCCGCCTATCTTTGTGAACTGGGCGTTGATCACTGCCATTGATTCAAGAACCAGAAGGATTGTTATTAGAATTCTTTTCATAAGATTGAGTTCTGATTGGTCGTCACGATTGCCGGATTAAAGATAAAAATTCCCGGATAAAATAGATACTGTTTTTAGTGATTGTCAGGAATTTGTTGATGAGAAACTTATATTCCTGCAACAAATATAAAAAATGGATTCCTTTCGGGTAGGAATGCAAAATTTATTAAATTTGTATCTTATCGGAAATTTTAAATAACTGATAATTATGTCACTTAACATAGGAATAATCAGTCAGATAATCGGAGCTGTTATAGATGTTACCTTCGAGAGACAGGGTACTGAAATGCCAGAGATATATGATGCTCTTGAAATAAAGAGGGATGACGGGAACATTCTGGTTGTTGAATGTCAGCAGCATATCGGGGAGAACACTGTCAGGGCTATAGCTATGGATTCGACTGATGGTCTGCGCAGAGGCATGGAAGTAGTGGCCACGGGAGCACCAATTGTTATGCCAATCGGTGAACAGATCAAAGGCAGGCTGATGAATGTGACAGGTGAAGCTATCGACGGGATCGGACCACTCGACAAGAAAGGAGGATATCCCATCCACAGGACGCCGCCGAAATACGAGGATCTGACAACTGAAAAGGAGGTCCTTTTTACCGGTATTAAAGTGATTGACCTTATTGAGCCATATTCAAAGGGAGGAAAGATCGGACTGTTTGGCGGCGCCGGAGTTGGAAAAACAGTGGTTATCCTCGAGCTTATTAATAATATTGCAAAAGCATATTCCGGCCTTTCAGTGTTTGCAGGCGTTGGTGAACGGACCAGGGAAGGCAACGACCTCCTGAGGGAAATGCTTGAAGCTGGCGTAATATCATACGGGAAAAAGTTTCTCGAGAGCATGGAGAAAGGTGGATGGGACCTTTCAACCGTTGACATGAACGCGTTGAAGGAATCAAAGCTCGCTCTTGTTTTCGGTCAGATGAACGAACCTCCCGGAGCACGCGCACGAGTTGCACTTTCAGGTCTTTCCGTTGCTGAACATTTCAGGGATGGTGACGGCAAATCCGGAGGAAGGGATATCCTTTTCTTTATGGATAATGTATTCCGTTTCACCCAGGCCGGCTCCGAAGTATCCGCTCTTCTCGGGAGGATGCCTTCCGCAGTGGGCTACCAGCCGACCCTTGCAACCGAGATGGGGATTATGCAGGAACGGATCACATCGACACGCCATGGATCAATAACTTCCGTTCAGGCAGTGTACGTACCCGCTGACGACCTGACTGACCCTGCACCGGCAACAACATTTGCACATCTCGATGCAACAACTGTTCTCAGCCGTAAGATATCTGAACTTGGAATATATCCTGCTGTAGACCCGCTCGATTCAACATCAAGAATACTTACACCAGATATAGTTGGTCCTGAACATTACAACTGCGCCCAGAAAGTAAAGGAGATACTCCAGCGATATAATGAATTACAGGATATTATAGCTATTCTCGGCATGGATGAACTCTCGGAAGAAGACAAGCTTGCCGTTCACCGCGCAAGGAGAGTCCAGAGATTCCTTTCACAGCCCTTCAGCGTTGCTTCCCAGTTTACAGGAATACCCGGGAAATGGGTTTCGATCGAAGATACGATCAAAGGATTTAATATGATCGTTGAAGGCAAGGTTGATCAGTATCCTGAAGCAGCATTCATGCTTGTTGGTACTATAGAGGATGCTATCGAAAAGGGAGAAAAGCTGCTTGCCCAGACAAGATAGGATATCATGAAGATAGAGATCATAACTCCCGACCTGAAAGTATTTGAAGGTGATATAAAATCTGTCAGGGTGCCGGGTTCAAAAGGCTCCTTTCAGGTTTTGAATGATCACGCTCCGATCGTATCCACACTTGATAACGGGCCTGTAATACTCGTTGATCCTGCAGGTGTTGAAACCAGATTTGAAATCACCGGAGGAGTGATCGAGGTAAAAATGAACAGGATTATTCTTCTGGCAGAGTCAGTCCGGGCAACCACCTGAAATGGAACCTTTTGAATTCCGCAAACATGCTCATGAGCTAGTCGACTGGATGGCCTCATACATGGAGCATGTAGAGTCATACCCCGTAAAATCTTCGGTCAGACCAGGAGAGATCTTTTCAAAATTGCCTGATGATCCTCCGCTTGATCCTGAATCCTTTGAAGCGTTTTTCACGGATTTTGAAAAAATAATAATGCCGGGCATAACCCACTGGCAAAGTCCCAATTTTTTCGCCTACTTCCCTGCAAATTCCAGCCCCCCGTCAGTTCTGGCAGAGATGCTCACTGCCACCCTTGCCGCACAGTGCATGATCTGGGAGACATCTCCCGCGGCGGCTGAGCTGGAAGAGAAGGTTATGAACTGGATCCGCGATGCAATTGGATTGCCACCGGGCTTTGAGGGTGTGATCCAGGATACTGCTTCAACCGCAACACTCGCTGCAATACTTACTGCAAGGGAAAAGGTAACGGAATTCAGTATTAACGATGACGGGGCAAGAAACGGACCGGTCCTCAGGATTTATTGCTCTGAACAGACCCACTCCTCCGTTGAAAAGGCGGTAAAGATCGCCGGAATAGGCAGGAAAAATCTAGTTAAGTTAGGCGTGCGTGATGACTATTCGCTGGATCCGGCTGCCCTTGAATCAGCAATTCGCGATGACCTGAGATCGGGGTACCTTCCATGCTGTGTTGTTGCTACGATCGGCACGACTGGAACTACTGCCATCGATCCCATACGGGAGATAGGGGAGATATGCTCAGAATATAAAATCTGGTTGCATGTCGATGCTGCCCTCGGTGGAACCGCCCTGCTACTTCCTGAATTCAGCTGGATGATCGACGGGAAGGAGTATATTGACAGCTTTGTTTTCAATCCACATAAATGGATGTTTATGAACTTCGACTGTACAGCCTATTTTGTAAGGGATCCGGAGATCCTTATCAGGACGTTCGAGATCCTGCCTGAATACCTGCAGACCAGGTCACGGGGGAAAGTAAATGACTATCGCGACTGGGGTGTTCCGCTTGGAAGGAGATTCAGGGCTCTTAAACTCTGGTGCGTTATCCGGATCTACGGGATAAAAGGATTGCAGGAAAAGATACGCGGTCATATTGCACTCGCGTCACTGCTGGCTGAGTGGATCAAGGATGAAACTGATTTTGAACTTCTTGCCCCTGTAAAGTTGAATACTGTCTGTTTCAGATACCTTCCTTCAGGTACTGGAAGTGAAAAGGCAAACATCCTCAATGAAAAGCTTAACCATTTTCTCAACGACTCAGGAAAGATATACCTTACCCATACCAAGCTTAAGGGAATATACACCCTGAGGATGGTCACAGCACAGACAAATGTGACCCGTGAGCATGTTGAAAAGGCATGGGATCTGATAAGAGAAACTGCCAGAAGATTGCCGGATGAATGAAGGTTCAATATTCTACATTCTTCTTTTGCTGACATTCATTCCGAAAATATTGATATTCAGAAGAAACTGAAATACGGGTGGCTGATCGAAATTTTTCCATGCTGCCTGCACCCCTCCTGATATCATTAACGGCAGCCGGAGAAGATAAAAATCGGCAAGGATCTCTCCTCCGAATGATTTGAATGTCTCGGGATAATTGTGACGAATAGTACCTGTACTTTCAATGTAATAATTGTTGTTCCCCGTGGCATAGTCGTAGAATAATCCGCCGCGGATCCTTTTCAGATACAGCACCATCGGAATGCTGAGATCGGGGTAGAGCAAAGGCAGTACGTAATCAGCGGAATATAGCTTGTAATCGACCGAGACCATATTGGAATATCCTCTGGGGAGATCAGCTAAATTATAGAGGAGTAACTGTTCAGGACTCTGATAATCCGCTTCATATCTTAACCTTATACCTTGATTCCTCAGAATGCCGGGGAAATAAAGGTATGTCTTAAGAGATGTCATGGGGCCGTAGATATTCTTATCACCGGGGTAGGCAATATATGAAAAGTCGATTATCTGACCCCACCTGGGATAGATATCTCTGAGTGAGGGCATGTCAGCGTTTGATAGATAAAATCTCGACATGAGCTGCGTCTGTCCGTAATCATATGTATTGGCCTCCTTGAGGTACACATAATTATTCTGATAGGTTGCAGTGAGGGAACTATAAAGAAATTGGGTGAACCTGCCCGTGGAAAATGTAAGAGGAATTGATATTGAATTAGCAAAATTAACGGAAGGGTACAACTGCCCGGGCTCACCAACGGTGTTTCCAAGCTTATATACAACCGGAGCGCTTCCATAGTCGATCCTTGATTCAAAAACCGGAAGCCACCCTTGCCATGTAAGCTGGTAATGAAAATTATTCCTGCCGTCAGAGTATTCGTATCCGACCGAAGTAATTACAGTGCTTAGAGTGTTCTGTGAAAGGATCGTAAACCCGGGCTTAATCGAGGCAGGGTCTGTCTGTATCTGTTCAATATCTGCATAAAAAGGCATCCAGCTGTGGAACTTAAAGGGATGCATCCACTTTTTGTAGGGGATCGGGCTGTATTCCCCCAGGGAATCCCCGGGTTCTTTCTTACTTAATGTATCAAACCTGTTAATAAGGAAAGAATCCTTTATCTTATATGTGGTGACGGGAATATTCCGCATATCGTCACTGACCCTGCAGATCCTGTAGCCCATGGGCGTATATTCCGAAAAAAATACCGAATCTTCAGTCAGATCGGGATCGTATGCCCCGAACCTTGAATTTGTCAGCATCATTGTTTTCCCTTCAGGCAGCAGTAAATGAATATTATCTGTACCAGACTCTGAGCTGACGTAGAACAGTGTATCACCTTTAAGGAATGAAGACTGGAGATCATCCCTTCCGGGGCCAATAAGTGTCTGCCACTGACCGGTTTTTGATGACCATGTAAGGACTCCTTCACCCCCGGAAGTAAGCGATATAATGGTCAGCTTATCACCCGAAGCTGACCATTGAGGCCTCTGGGGGTACGCGTTACCCGGTACTTCAATAGTATTAAGGACAGAGCCGTCGGAGGCATCAATTATGACGATACTGTTCCTGTTGCTGATGCTGTTTTCAGCAGCTGCGATCAACCTCCCGTCGGGTGACAGGGAAGCCGCAAGATATCTCGATCTGTGGGTGAGCCTTATCGCCTTCCCTGTTCGGATATCAAGTATCCTGATGTCGGAAAAGGACCTGTTATCCCATCTGATATCGGGGCGCTCTTCAACCCAGACGATCTTGCCCGCGGCGCCTGAAAGGAACCATGGCCATATCTGACCGGGTATAAATATTTTCATTTCAGAATTGATTGTTGGGTTTAAAAGTACAAACGAGGGTGGAGCGTTTAATGTAGTTTTTATGGCTATGATGCTGTCCTTACCGATAGTAACCGGTGAGTAATAATTTTTGTATTCATCCTTTCTGCCACCATCTATTGGCTTGTAATCCAGGGGAGAAGATCTTGTAATATCCTTGCTCCAGATCGTTCTGAGGGAATCAAAAGTCTCAATGTAAAGGCCTCCTTTTGTCTGACCGGTCGATTTTTTAAAGCTGATCAGTACGGGATCAAGTGTAAAAGGATACTTTGCTGTATAACCGAGAGCCTTATTCCATACATCATGACCGAATTTTGATGCAGACCATGTTGCGATCTGATAACCGAACTGGTAAATGTCCGGCGTAAAATCCCTGAAGGAGCCGAACAGCATTTTATCATAGCTGTACAATTTATTCCTGGTGGTCACCACTGCCTTTATCTCTTTCTGAAAAGCAGGAGCCCTTCCCCTGCCCGATTCGGTAAGTGCTGATTCTGCCAGCACGGCATCCCCTTCCATGAACCACATCGGCAGAAAGATGCTTGCAGCTCCGACAACCTGTTCGCCACCGATTATCGTCATATACTTCAGAAAACCCTGTTTAAGAGAATACATCTGCATTACATGAGTCAGCTCGTGGGTGGTAAGCTGCTCAACAGGATCAAGAGGGATCGTATTCTGCTCAGGGGTGGGATACATCTCTACCCTTCGCGGCGCCCATGCGACATATCCGTTTGAAAAGGCAGTATAATTATGAATGATTACAGGTATTTTGACCCTGATGTCCGGATAAAGAGATTTTAATTTATCGAGTGAATTATCAAGATGTTTAGCATATATAAGACCTTCATTTCCAAAACTTTCAGGGTATATAAGCGTAAATTTGCCGGTTTTGATCTGAAGCCACTTTATACTTGCAGGATCTGTCCCGGTATTGAAATACTGTGCAAGCGAAGGAAAATGGCAGAATATAAGAAGGAGGAAGATCAGCAGGCAGCGAAATTTCATCAATACTGAATTTATCCAAATTTAACAAAAATTAGTTCAAATCCTCCCGCAAATACAACGGCATCATTCCGCGTTAAAGTATATTGATCAACTCTTTATTAATATCCGGATTTTATCTGTTCGAAAAAATAAGTATTTTCGTCAGCTGATCTGACAGTTCCCGATATGCTAAAATAAATAACTGAAAATGATGAAAAGATACAGGCTTATTAATAACCTGACAGGCTGGGGTGTTTTTATTTTTTCTGCCATTATTTTTCTTCTGACGATCGAACCTACAGCCAGTTTATGGGATTGCGGCGAGTTCATAGCAACAAGCATGAAACTTGAGGTGGGTCATCCTCCGGGAAACTCAGTATTCATGCTAATGGCAAACTTCTTTGCAAATTTTGCCTTAGGGAACGTACACAGGGTTGCTCCGATGGTAAACTCAATGTCGGCTCTAGCAAGCGCATTTGCCGTTCTCTTTCTTTTCTGGACGATCACCCACCTTGCAAGGAAGATCTTAATAAAGAGCGAGGATCAGATGACAACGTCAAGGATCATTGCAGTTATGGCTGCAGGTATGGTCGGGGCAATTGCTTATTCATTCACCGATTCATTCTGGTTCTCTGCAGTTGAGGGAGAGGTATATGCAAGCTCATCATTCTTTACTGCCCTGGTAGTTTGGGCCATGCTGAAATGGGAAGATGCGGCTGATGAAAAGTATGGAGATAAGTGGATAATCCTGATCGCATTCCTTACTGGCCTGTCAATCGGGGTTCACCTGCTAAACCTCCTTACCATCCCGGCCCTGGCACTTGTATATTATTTCAGGAAGTATGAATTCTCGTGGAAAAGCTTCCTTATCTCAACAGTAATTTCCATGATCCTGCTGGGGCTGGTTCTTTTCGGGCTTATCCCCGGAGTATTTGTACTTGCGGACAAGATCGACATGTTCTTTGTCAATTCCCTTAACATGCCGGTCAACAGCGGGATGATATTCCAGGTAATACTTCTTATTGTTTTCTTTATCCTGGCAGTCCGGGCCACGTTGAATTCTTCCGGCCGGAACCGTATCGCGTTCCTCTCAATTGCCGCGTTTTTTCTTTCTGGAATATGGATAGTGACAGGATCATTCCTGTTAAATTTAATTGTACTTGCAGCACTGGGGATCTTTGTATGGTACATTGCAGACAAGAACAGGTACCTCCTGAATATCGCGCTTACATCGGTGATGGTCCTTCTTATAGGCTATTCATCCAATTCAATTATATTCATCAGGGCATCGGTCAATCCGCCCCTTGACGAAAATAACCCGTCAAACCCGAACAACTTTCTTTATTTCATTAACAGGGAACAATATGGCGAGCGTCCTCTTTTCAAGGGTCAGTATTTCAATGCACCGGTTCTCGAATACAAGGATGGCAAGGCAAGGTACAGTGTCGTTGACGGAAAATACAAGGTAACTAGTCACGACATTGAAAGAGTGTACGATGAAAGATTCATTACCCTTTTCCCAAGAATGTGGAGCGACCAGAGCGAACACGTACAGCCTTACCAGGAATGGTCGAGGATGAAGGGAGTTCCCATACAGGTAACTGATCAGAACGGCAAAGCAAAGATAATCCGAAAGCCTACATTTCTTGAGAATCTGAGATTTATGCTCTCCTACCAGATCGATTATATGTATTTCAGGTATTTCATGTGGAACTTTTCGGGCAGGCAGAATGATACCCAGGGCTACGGTGGCGCCGTTAACGGGAACTGGATCACCGGCATTGATTTTCTTGATCAGAAAAGGGTCGGAACCTCTGATATGCCGGCCGATATAAAGAATGATCCTTCAAGGAATACATATTATATGCTGCCATTCATTCTTGGTCTGATAGGGCTGTTTTATCATTTTAACCGCGACGTCAGGAACTGGTGGATAGTGATGTTGCTGTTTCTGATGACAGGACTGGCGATCATTTTATATCTGAACCAGTACCCCTTGCAGCCCAGGGAAAGGGACTATGCTTATGCAGGCTCATTCTATTTCTTCGCTATCTGGATCGGAATTGGAGTACTTGCCCTATCTGGATCGGAATTGGAGTACTTGCCCTGTTTGAGCTTCTTGCAAGATTCATGAAGGAGAAATTAGCGGCACCGGCTGCGGGGATCGTCTGTGCACTGGCGGTGCCTGTGATAATGGGGACGCACAGTTATGCCCAGCATGACAGATCAGGCAGGTACCTGGCAAGGGATGTGGCATGTAACTACCTTAACTCGTGTGCACCCGATGCTATTCTTTTCACGAACGGAGACAATGACACCTTTCCTCTCTGGTACGCACAGGAAGTGGAAGGCATAAGGACAGATGTAAGAATTTGCAATCTCATGCTCCTGAATACCGACTGGTACATAGATGAGATGAAGTACAGGACAAATGAATCAGCACCCCTGCCGGTTTCACTCCCTTCAAAGAAATACTATGATGGCGTTAACAACCAGGTATTTATCGTCGAAAAGACCAAGGATCCGGTAGATATTAAAACCATAATTGAATGGGTTAACAGTGATAACCCTGCAACCAAGGTCCAGGTATCAGCTAACGAGACCCTGGATATCATTCCTTCAAGGACCATAAGGATACCTGTCGATGCTGCAAAGGTGGTTGAAGCAGGTGTAGTAAAGCCTGAGGATGCAGATAAGATCGTTCCATTTATCGATATCAGGCTTAAGGGCAGTTCAATAATGAAAAGCTCGCTGATCGTCCTCGATATACTTGCCCATAATGACTGGAAAAGACCGATATACTTTGTTACAGGCTATCACAGTGATGCCATGGGACTGGAAGAGTATTTTCAGCTTGAAGGGATCGCCTACAGGCTCGTGCCGATAAAAACCCAGAACAAAAGCTGGCTTGAATACGGGAGGGTCGATACCGAAATACTTTACAACAACCTGATGAAGAAATTTTTATGGCGTGGGGCAAAGGAGAAAGGCGTGAATATCGATTATAACCATAAGCGGACACTTATTGTTGTCAAGGCCAGGTACAATTATGCACGTCTTGCAAAGGCACTCATCGCTGAAGGTAAAAATGAAAAGGCAATTGAAGTACTTGATTACTGCATGGCCACTTTCCCTCTTGATAAGATACCCTATGATATGTACATGACTGAAATAGTTGAGGCATATCTTCAGGCCGGCGCTACTGAAAAGGGAGTCTCCATGTCGAAGGAACTGGCAGATTACTATTTCAAAAGGCTTGACTATTACATGAAACAGGAGCCGGATATTCTTTCATCGGCTGATTATGAGATACAGACGGCCATTCAGTATGTTTCAAAGACTGCCAGTTCCCTTAAGGACGCCAGGCAGGATCAGCTGTCGGCAGAATATGCAGCAAAGGTTGAGAATTATTATACTC
>JBEKFE010000008.1:0-144210 GCA_050013475.1 Bacteroidales bacterium | reverse complement strand
AATACCACTTTTGCCTTGAACTCAGCACTGAATTTTCGTCTGTTTTTCTTTTCCATAATGACAACAATTTAAGTTTTATTTTTACAACTTAAATCACTGTCCTAAATTTGGGGTACATTATAAGGTAAGGGAATGGTATTTCCTTAAAACTGTAAGACAATCCATTATAATTTGAACAAAGGTCAGTAGCGATTTTCACCATTCTTTGCACTATAAAACTATACCTTCCAAGTCTGAAAGAGATTCAGTAGACCACCAGATATTAAAAAAGGCTGCACAAAGCAGCCTGAGTTTAAAGGATATTAAAAGAGGTTTAGAGGATTACATCAGTTTTAAAGTTGACTTAACTCGGGACTTGTCTTTTCATGGCATTGTCTGTGTTAGAGGTTGAATTTATTCCAAATTTTTCAAATTATATTTATTACAATCAACCTCACTATAATTGGTCAGTTTAATCTTCTCTTAACTATAGGTTATAGGATATATTGATAATTTCAAAAACAGTATCTTTCTCGGCTTGTTTTAAAATAACTTTGTCACCAATTTTTTTATTTAGTAATACCCTGGCAATAGGTGATATAAACGAGACTTTCCCTTTGGAAATATCAGCTTCATCAACGCCGACAATTTGAAAAGTCTGAATTTTTTTGGATGATTCTTTTTTGAGAGTTATCAATGCACCGAATCTTATTTCATTTGGTGGTTGCTCGTTTAGATTAACTATTTTGGCCTCAACAATTCTATTATTCAATAGTTGTAATTTTGCATTAATATAGTTTAACGCTATTCGTTTCTCATTCTCGTTAGCACTATTCAGATTGCTTTTTTCATTGACCAGCATCTGTTTTTCAGCCAATAGTTGATTCATACCATATGGGGTTACAAAGTTTGTCACTCCTTCTGGTAAATATGCCCTATGTGGTACTATCGGAACTTCTTCCTGATCGTCTTCTTTAACAAATCCTCTGCTCATAGCTTGGCAATTTAAATCATAGTCTTCATTTTTGGTAGTATAAATGCTAGCTCAACCTTTTCCAGAACGGTCATTTTTAATGCTAACAGCAGTTTGTCTCAAAACTAATCCAAATTTTCCGGGATGTACTTTTTTAAGCAGGTTAAAGCGTCAGGTTCTTTAGTATACCGAAGATCCAGTCGGGATTTAAAAGTCTTGTAATATTGAATGCAACGTAAGGCCAATCTATCCAAAAACCTCTTCCTGAATACTCCATTTTAATTGGTCATAGCTTCTTTCAGCTCAGCCCCGTCAGTCACATAAGCAAAATAAGTCATCTTAATGATTGGAATATTGATATAATTCTTATGCCCGACTTCGACTTTTGTTTATTATACCTAAGTTATACAAAAGGGGGGAAATTGGGAATCAGATTTTCAAAAATTTATTTCCTGCTTATTCTCTACCGCTAATAAATAGATTGAAAAGCCAGTCACCATCCCACTATTGGCCGGAATAAATTGACCACCCAGACCTGGAGTTAAATCCTTGTTGTTTTGTCTTGTATGTTGTGTGTAATCAGGCCGGTTTTTTGGAATGGAAAGAGATTATTCCGGTTACTTCGCTTAAAGAGAAAATTTTACTCCTGGAAATATTTTTGCTCTGCGTTCGGTTCTTTCATAACTTTAGCAATGCTATGAGATCAATAAAAAAAATCAGCTCTCCTGATATGATCGATCCCCGCTGGGATGAACTGGCTGATTTCTATTTTCAGAAGACAGAGTTTCTGAATCATCTTCATAAGTATAACACCTGCTCTCAGCGATATTATGAACTTTACCGCGATGATACATTTGTCGCTGGTACTGTTGTATATACCTTACCAATTAACATTTTTACCTTCTCCAATTTCTATACTGCGTTCAATGCACAGGTAATAGGGTTGCCTGCTTCAGTGGCAGCCCCGCCGATTATTGGAGATGCAAGCGAATTTGAATATCTGCTGTCAGAGATAATCAGGTCGGAACGGGGCTTGATCCTTGGTATAAACTTTATGGAAGATTATCTTCAGAATAAAGTTGTTAATATGAGAACTTTACCAACAATGGTACTGAACCTTAAACAGGATAATTTTACCCGGTACGAAAACTCTCTGCGCCACAATTACAGGAGAAGGATCCACCGGATCAGGGAGAAATTCCAGGATGTAAAGGCAGTTTCATCAGGCTGCATTGAATTCAGTGAGAGGCACTATGCCCTTTATCTCCAGATAATGAAAAAAACGACGACAAAGCTTGAGACACTCAGTCTTGATGTTTTCAAATACCTTCCATCAAATTTTGTGCTGACCACATATTATTCAGGCAATGATATGCTTTGCTGGCATATAACCTGTGCGGATACAACTACATTTTTCTTCTTTTTCGGTGGTATGAATTATACTTTGTACAAAAAGTTTGCCTCCTATAATAACAACCTGCTGGGTATATTGTCAGCTGCCATGGAAAAGAAATACCGGATCATAGATCTCGGTCAGACGGCTGAAATTGCTAAAGCCCGTATTGGAGGCGAACCAAGTGAAAGAAGAATGTTTTTATATCATAGGAATCCTATTATAATAATGCTTATAAGACTTTTCCGTAGCGTGCTCAGTTATACAAAGAGACATGAAAAATCGCATGTCTTTAAGCTTGAAAACTGAAATACTATTTTCGATGATGCTATGAGAGTACTTTTTATAAGACCTCGACCTTCTCCTGAAACTATTGGCCTGCAGCATCTTATGATTGTTGAGCCGCTTGAACTTGAAATACTGGCCACACTTATCAGGCCACAGCATGATGTCTTTGTTGTGGATATGATCCTAGAAAAAGCGGATCTCAGATACTTCATCGAAGATTTTCGTCCCGATATAATATGTCTCACAGGCTATATAACACATATACCTGTCATTATCAAGTACTGTATTGAAGCAAAAAGTATTAATCCGGCCATCATTACAGTCGCCGGCGGTGTCCATGTTGAAAAATACCCCGAAGACATAAATCATGAAGCAATAGATTACCGGGTGGTCAGAAACGCAACCCGTTCATTTCCCCTGCTTATTGATTTTCTTACCGGTAAATCACCATTTCCTCAGGGGATATTGAAAACGAATGAACCACTGGATGAGAATGACCTTCCGGATTATGATTTTTTCACCCCTCTTCCCGACCGCTTTTTGACCAGAAAATACAGACATCGCTATTTTTATGTCTTCCATAATAAGGTGGCTTTGATAAAAACCTCCTTCGGCTGCCCATACATGTGTAAATTTTGCTTCTGCAGGAAAATAACTGGTGAAAAATACTATGCACGACCCCTGGAAGATGTGATCAATGAACTGAATTCCATTAAGGAAAAGGAAATCTATATAGTCGATGATGATTTTCTTGTGAGTGTAAAAAGGATGAGAGAATTCATTAAGTTGTTAAGGGAAAGAAATATAAGGAAGAGATATTTAGTCTACGGAAGGGCAGATTTTATTGCAAATAATCCTGAGTTAATAAAGGAGTTCAGCGATGTCGGATTGCGTACGGTAATAGTGGGATTTGAATCATTTAATGATATAGAATTGACCGGTTTCAACAAGCAAACTGACAGTGATACCAACAAGAGGGCTATGAATGTCCTCAACAAGAATAAGGTCGATTGCTATGCTGCACTCATTATCTCACCTTCCTGGAATCCGGATGATTTCAGGAAAGCCGGGGATATTATGATAGACCTTGGAATAAAATTTGTAAATCTCCAGCCTCTGACACCACTTAAGGGGACCGGGATAACTACAGACAAGAAAGATCTGGTGATTGACCGTGAAAATTATGCCTGCTGGGATCTTGCCCATGTAACGATCCGGCCACTCAATATGGAGCTTTCCGATTTTTATAAAAATATCCTTAAGCTTTACCTCCGGATTATTTTTTATCCAAAGCACCTGGTTAGTCTCCTGAAATACCCGCTCCACATGCAAATCAGGATGTCAAAAGGAATGTACAGGGTGATGAAGCAATACAAAAATAAAATTATGGAGGTTTCAGGTCATGCCTAAAGTATTGCTCATACAATGCACGCAATATAGCTCAAACAGCAAAAAATTGTGCAAACAGAAGAGAATATATCTGCCAGGATTAGCATTCCCCCTCCTTGCAGCTTATCTTCCAGGCAACTGGGAGATTGAAATAAACATTGAAGTGGTAGATGAAATCAACTTTGATACAAATGCTGATATTGTGGGAATAGGCGCAATGGGCCATGCTGTTTTCAGGGCAATCGATATTGCAGCAGGATTCAGAAAGAGGGGAAAAACCGTTTTTATGGGCGGATATATGCCATCTCTAATCCCATGGTTTGTTGAGGATCATTGCGACGGGTTGATAATTGGTGATGCTGACATTGCTTTTCCAAAGCTTCTTGTCGATTTCGAAACTTACGGGAAGATCAAAAAAAGGTACGAATTTCCGATGAAGGATCTGGTTCATCTTCCGCTTCCAAAGTATGAGCTATTACTGGAAAAGAAAATAGGTTTTATGCTACCCGTCCAGGCTGGAAGGGGATGTCCTCACCAGTGCAGCTATTGTTCAATAGCGTGCATGTACAAGGGCAGGTACTTAACTCGCCCGGTTGATGAGGTGATCCGAGATATTATGAGAATCAAAGAATTGGGTTTCAGATATTTCTACCTTCTTGATGATAATATAATCGGTAATCCGAAATTTCTTGAAGAGTTGTGTATCCGTATAAGGCCTCTTAAGATGAAATGGGCCAGCCAGTGCACAACAAATCTTGCAAGGAATCCGGAACTACTGAAACTTGTCGCCGAGTCAGGCTGCAGGATCATGAGCCTTGGCATTGAAAGCATTACTCAGGAAGGACTCAATAAGCTAAATAAGCACTGGGTTTCCACATCGGAACATGAGCAGCTGTTAAAAAGAATCTCAGGGGCCGGGATAATGCCGGCTACCGAAATGATGTTGGGAACGGACAGTGATACGATTGATTCTATCAGGGATACCTTTGATTTCATAATGAAGTCAAGAATCCCTATACCGAAGTTTTATATTCTCACCCCGATGCCAGGATCTGTTCTTTATGAGGAGTATAAGAGGCAGGGCAGGTTGATCCACGAGAATTACTATCAATATACGGGAACAAACTGCGTTTTTCAACCGGCAAATATGACTCCCGATGAGCTCAATAAGCTTTACTGGTGGCTTTACCGGAAAGTATATTCAGTTCCAAACATCTTGAAAAGAACAGTATTTAATAAGTTTTTTCTTAAAAATCCCTTGCTGAATTTGTTTGCGCTGATTGTTAATCTGAATTACAGGAAATTTATCAGGAACGGAGATGCACCTAACATTTTCTAACCTGTTTTGAAGTATTGAATTAATAAATTCTGAAGGCATGAATATCCGGATTATTGAAGTCTTAACGAGGCAGGAAATGGACCTCTTCATTTTTTTCCCGAAGGAGCTTTATAAATCTGATAAAAATTTCTCCTTCGAACCGGTTTCAATGCAGAGGGAGTTCCTCTCTGTCAGGAATCCATTTTTTGAGCATTCTCAGGCCAGGTATTTCCTGGGCATATCAGATAACAAAGTTGTCGGGAGAATTGCATCTATCATTAACACTGAACATAACAGGACTTACAACGAAAAAACCGGATTTTTCGGCTTTTTTGAGTCAGTGGAAAACTATAATGTCGCGAAGCAATTACTGGACACTGTGGTAGAAAAACACCGCCAGAATGGGTTTCTGAAAATTTTAGGTCCCACCAATTTTACAACCAATGATTCATGTGGAATGTTGATTTCAGGATTTGAAGACCCTGCTGTGATCATGATGCCTTATAACAAACCTTATTATAATGATTTCTTGCTTAGGTACGGTTTTGTCAAAGAAATGGATCTGTCGTCATATCTTATTAAAAACAATTTCTTAAGATCTGCGCATTTTACCGAGCTTGTCAGCAGAATCGAGAAGAAATTATCGGCATCAGGGATTACAATACGACAGATGAATTTTAAAAACCTTGATCAAGAGATCGTCTCTTTTTGCAGAATATATAACCAGTCAAATTCAGACAATTGGGGATTTGTGCCATTGAAAGAAACAGAATTTAAGTATACGGCTAACCAGTTAAGGCAGTTTGTACCGGAGAAGCTCGTGCTGCTTGTTGAGAAAAACAGTGATCTGATCGGTTTCATTGTGGCGCTGCCTGACCTGAACCAGGTATTCAGGAAAATAAGATCCGGCAAACTTTTTCCTTTTGGATTTCTGAAATTTCTGTGGTACAGGAGAAAAATAGACAATTCCCGGGTCCTGATCCTGGGTGTTATTAAGGAATTTCGGAATATGGGGATAGATATTGTCCTCTATTACAGAATTCAGGAGAATTTAGCCCACTTCGGGATCAATCAGGGTGAAGCCTGTTATGTAATAGAGAATAATGTTAAGATGAATTCAATACTAAGAAAATTAAATGGGGAAGTTCTAAAAAGATACAGGATCTATAAACTGGGAACGTAGATTATTAAAAATGATCCTTTGGAAGATTCTAATACACCTTGACCCTTCAAATCAGGATTATCAGATACAGACTTTCCTTGACAAATATATTTTTGCTTTTAGCCTGACTTAGGTTTAACTTTGATATTGAATTAAATAAACCTCTTATGCCAGGCATAATTGAAGGTTATAATTAGGATGTCTTTTATTGATCAATGTAAGACAAGCAACAAAGACAATGACTTTCTTATTGTGACTGGAGATGATCTCGAAAAGTGCTCAAGTCTACGATCAACACAAAAATATTATTATCATATTCAAACATTTAAATTGTTTTGCTATGAAAAAATCTCAAATGTTCAGATGGATGGTTTTTATCCTTTCCATTCAATTAATTTCTCCAGTAACTTATTCTCAGGTGATTGAAGTTACCGGTGGTATTGGATATACTGCAGTAAATATTGACCAGTGGTACGGCACAGAGAAATACGGTGCAACACTTCTTGATTGGAGTCATTTTAGTGGATATGTGACAGCTCAAGGATTCTACGCCCTGAACAAAACTCTATCTATAGGAATAGGTGCAGGTTACCAATATCTCTTTTGGTATGACATAAAGACCTATTCTGGTAGTTATTATGAATATGAAGTAGATGCATTCCGTCTCACTGCTCTTGCGCGACTAAATTTTAAGAATAACTTCATTGACTTTGGGTTCGGAACTTTTCTATTTGAAGACTCTAACGACTTTGCTTCAGTTGTGAGCTTTGGTCATTCATTTAGGTTAACGGATAAATTAGCTTTGCCAGTCAAAGTCAATTGCAATGCGATCTTTGATAAGAGCTCCATTGTCGCTCCTGTTACCCTTGGAATCGGACTTTCATATAAAATAAAATAAGGATTGCCTTAATTTACCACTTCCAAAAGAAAGATTATTCCTGAGAAACAAGGCTGAACAACAACATTGATAGCTGCAAAAGCCGGACTGCATGACCGCATTCAGCTGTTTGCAATTTTAAGCTGATCACGACCATATTTGGATGAAGGTGTGCTCTTGATAAACCTTAATTCATTAAATCATTATCCAGCAATCATATTAAATTTCTAATTTTAGATCAATTCAAATCTCAAAATCTATGTCATGAAACGAATTATTCTTATTGCACTTTTAATTACGGGTCTTATTATTCTAAATGCAGGATCATTGAAGGCTCAAAATTCACCCAGATCACGCGAATCATTCAACCAGGGATGGAAATTCATTAAATATTTCAACGCTTACAATGATGCCGCAACGACTGATAAAGAACCTGAAGGGCTTCAGCTTCCCTCTGCGAACGACAGCAACTGGCGTTCTCTCGATCTGCCGCATGACTGGGCAATAGAAGGTCCTTTCAGTGATACACTTGAAAATGATACAGGTCTCCTTCCATGGAAAGGTATCGGATGGTACAGAAAACATTTTTCATTAGATGAAGCTGATAAAGACAAGAGGATCTATATTGATTTTGA
Source organism: Bacteroidales bacterium (assembly GCA_050013475.1). GTDB lineage: Bacteria > Bacteroidota > Bacteroidia > Bacteroidales > VadinHA17 > LD21. Next base: position 136,196 of record JBEKFE010000008.1, on the reverse strand, counting down.
AGGTGCGATGGCCTATGCAGAAGTCTGGCTTAATGGTAAGTATGTTGGCGGATGGCCCTACGGATACACGACCTTTAGACTTGACCTGACACCTTACGTAAGTTTCGGGAAAGAGAACCTGATAGCGGTCAGGCTCGATACAAAAAAGTGGGATTCAAGATGGTACCCTGGTGCAGGAATTTACAGGAATGTATGGCTTATAAGAACCTCACAGATTCATATTGCCAACAACGGAGTCTATTGCACAACTCCTGAAATTAAGAAAGAGAGAGGTATGTTAAGTGTAAGTGCTGAGATTGAGAACCATCTTGATCAACCAGCCGATGTATCTGTCAGGGTGGCAGTTTATAAGATTAATGAAAAGGGAGAAGATTCTGCAGCACCAGTAGCAGAATCAATAACAGTAACGGCAACAATACCTTTATCATCCCATCACAGCTTCAGACTTGATATCCCGGTCAGGGATCCTGTTCTGTGGAATCTGGATGATCCTGAACTTTATAAAGCAGTTGTTACTGTCTTGCAGGGGAATGCTTTAAGCGATGTTTATGAAGCAAGTTTTGGATTCAGGACTCTGAATTTCACACCACGTGACGGATTTTTCCTGAATGGTAAAAAATTACAGATCCAGGGTGTCTGCAATCACCATGACCTTGGAGCTCTTGGAACTGCATTTAATATAAGCGCAGCTGCACGCCAGCTAAGGATATTGAAGGAAATGGGATGCAACGCGATCAGGACAAGCCATAACCCCCCAGCTCCGGAACTGCTTGACCTCTGCGACAGGATGGGGTTCCTTGTTGAGGACGAAGCATTTGATGCCTGGAAAACCGCCAAAAAACCAGGTGACTATAACAAACTGTTTTATGCCTGGCATGAAGAAGACCTGAAAACCATGGTGCGCCGTGACAGGAATCACCCCTCAGTTTTCATCTGGAGCATAGGCAATGAAGTTAATGACCAGAACAATCCATATATCTCGCAAAGTCTCAGGACAATTGTCAGATCTGAAGATGACACCAGGCCGGTAACTGCAGCATGTGACTGGTCCCAGTCAGGAACAAATGGCTTCCAGAAAACACTTGACATATTTGGTATAAATTACCATGTATATACAAATGAATACGAAAGATTTTTTACCCTGAAGGAGAATGATAACATTGGGTTTCATTCGAGCGAATCAGCATCAACCCTAAGCTCAAGGGGTGAGTATTTCTGGCCTGTTTTCACTGGTGATCTTGCCAGGAATCAACCTGGGAAAGGTCTGTTCCAGATAACATCCTACGATGTAGCCTATCCCATCTGGGCATCAACCGTCGAGCAGCAATGGACTCTGCTTGATAAATACCCGGCTGCTTATGGCGAGTTTGTATGGACAGGTTTTGATTATATCGGAGAACCTACTCCCTATAATAGTGATCTCACAGGCCTGAAGCCAGGAACAACCCTGTACAACATGACGAGGGAGATGCTTGACAAACAGGGCGTCAAAGAAGTGCCGTCAAGAAGCAGTTATTTCGGGATCCTCGACCTCGCGGGCTTTAAAAAGGATCGCTTTTATCTGTATCAATCCAGGTGGAGGCCGGATTTACCAATGGCTCATATTCTGCCTCACTGGAACTGGCCCGAAAGAAAGGGGCTTGTGACTCCCGTTCATGTTTATACTTCAGGAGATGAAGCTGAATTGTTCCTTAATGGTAAATCGCTCGGCAAAAAGCAAAAAGGGCAGTACGAATACAGGCTGGTTTGGGATAGTGTTGTATATCAGCCAGGTGTCCTGAAAGTAATTGCCTATAAAAACGGGGTCAAATGGGCAGAAGACACCATGGCCACTACAGGCAGCGCGGATCAGCTTTCAGCGTCGGCCGACAGGTCGGCTATTTCAGGCGACGGATCCGATCTTGCATTTATAACAATCAGGATTGAAGACAAAAATAAGTTGCTTGTGCCTCGCAGCAGCAACCTCGTAAATTTCAGCATTGTCGGACCAGGCAGAATAGTTGCTGTAGACAATGGAGATGCTACCAGTCATGACCCGTTCCAGGCCGACTATCGGAAAGCATATAACGGCATGTGCCTTGTTATAGTAAAGGCTGAAAAAGGAGCAAGTGGCACATTTACAGTTAAAGCAGCATCAAAAGGACTTAAAGGAGCGGAGGTAATTGTCGGGATAAACTAAGAAATTATAAAGAAGTTATAAAGAAATCATAAAGAATATATAAAGAATTAAAAATAACAACATATGAACTAAACCTTTTCAATTTTTATCCGTCTAACTCCTCAACCAGGTTATTACAGAATTAGGTTTAATCATTAATTTTCAAAAAATGAAAACAAGAAAATCAAAGTATTTTTTAATGATCCTTGCAGTCTGCGGATTTATGTACGCAGGTTGCAATAAGGAATCCAGCCCTGCTGGAAGCCTTCCGACACAGCAGGTACAACAGGCGCAAAATTCAGATGTACAGGATGCGGTTGCCGACAAGAATGATCAGGATGTGGACAATACACTTGATCAGCTTCAGGTAAGCAATTATAATGCGACAGCCCTCAAGTCAGGACAGATCCTGGTATCAAGGGTAATTTCAGTTGACCATCCTGACAGTACAACTTTCCCAAAAATTATTACAATAGTTTATAATAATTTTCAGGATAGCACGGCAACTGAAAGCTTTGTGAAAAATGGTGAAATAGATGTCAATGTTTCAATTACCGGTGATAATAAACAGATGGTGACAAGAACCATGACATTCAAGAATTATTCCATCACAACCGACAGTACCACTGTAACGATCAGTGGAACACGAACAGTTACCAGAGATGCAATCTCTTATAAATTCACGGGACTGACAAGCCTGAGAACAGTTATAACTGACAATATTGCCGCAAATTTAAGCTATGCAATTACCCAGACAGGGGTATCTGATACTCTGAAATTCACGAGGGTTGTTGCCAAAACCAGAAAATCGTACCTCCACTATGCCAACACCGGAGGAGTGACCTGGCAGACAATCAAATTCAAAAATGTCCTGGCACAGGATACAATTACATGGTCAGGAACAGTGACAGGTATTAACGAGGATGGTGAATCCTATTCAAAAACGGTTGATGCTTCCACACCCCTGACAGCAATTTATTACAAGGGCACACCCGTATTGGCTTCCGGCACGCTTGATCTGACAATTACCGGCACTACAACTTCTTCCTTTACAATCACATATATGGAAGATCCTGCTCATCCCCACATGACCCTGGTCACAGTTACAAACGATCAGACTTCAAAAACCCATAGTTTTGACCGCAGGTTCAGCAGAAAACTTACAAAATGGTGGTAGATCGCTCTAATAAGCAAGTTATTAAAAAGAGGCTGTCTCAAAAGCCTCTTTTTTATTTATAGCCCCTCGGACCCTATATTTCATTTTGCGATCTTTCTTACCTCCACGCTATTTCCCTCTCCCTGCAAAACAGGGGATCCCTTTGCAAATTCTACAGCTTCCTCAACTGAACCGGCCCTGACTATGATCAGACCTCCTACCGACTGCGATGAAATGCCAAACGGACCTTCAATAATATTTATTTTTAATGACTCTGCTTTGACAACCTTAGCATTTTCAAATAAAAGGCCTGTTCCGCTCACAAATTTTCCCTGCTTCTGAATGGGATCGATCCATTCCCTGGTCTGTTTCATCCATTCCTCTAACTGACCGGGAGTGGCAACTTTTTTACCATCTTCATGCCTCATGATCAACGCATACTCTTCCATTTAAAATAAAATTTAAAGTTTCTGATTCATGCTTTCAGCAATTTTTCAATGTCGAGCTTTTTCATTTGCATGAAGGCCCTTGTAACTCTTTCCGCTTTACCCGGCTTAGACATCAGCTCCGATAATATAGCTGGAATGATCTGCCATGAGATCCCATATTTATCTTTTAACCAGCCACACTGTCCCTCTTCTCCGCTATCGGTGAGACTGTTCCAGTAATAGTCTATTTCATCCTGAGTTTCACAAAGAACCTGAAAGGAAATTGCTTCATTGAATTTGAATACCGGACCACCGTTCAGGGCAGTGTATTGCTGACCCTCGATGGTAAAGCTTACAGTCATAACAGAGCCCTCCTTCTGACCATGTATTTCAAATCCCTCTTTGCCGTAGTAATTTATATTTTCAATTTTGGAATCTTTGAAAATAGAAGTATAAAATATAGCTGCTTCCCTGGCCTGATTGTCAAACCACAGGCATGTGGTAATTTTATTTTTCATTTAATTATTCTGGTTATCGATACCCTGACTCCGCATATTTTCTAAAATTCTCAAGTATTGACTGCCAGCCGTTCTTCTGCATCTCAACAGGATTAATACTTTCGGCTTCAAAGCTTTCAGATATTTCAGTCTTATTATCTGTTTCTTTAAAAGATACCTCAACTTTTCTCCCGTCACCAATTAAATAGACGATCTTTTTATCTGGAATAACCTTTTCATAAGTCCCTACGAAATCAAAGCCTGCACTTCCATCCCTGGCTTCCATCCTGTAAATGAATTGCCCGCCTTCCCTCAGATCATTGACTGCCCCCGGAGTGTGCCAATCTTCAGAAGCCTGGTTCCATCGGATAATATCCTGCGGTGTTGTCCAGAGTTTCCAGACCTCTGATACCGGAAGTCTGATCTCAGTTCTTACATTAATGATCTCTTTCCCCATTGCGTTGCCAATTATTATTCATAGCGATTAAACATTCATTGCTCCTCATATTTATCAGTGCTGTTACCGTAATAGACTCCCCAATATTACGAGGAAAACTAAGATAAGTATTTACAACTGTTATTACATTGCAACAATAATTTAGTTCATAATAAACAATTTGACATTCGATTTGTTCGTGGTAGTTATTGTCGAACAGATACCACGTTACCCAAAATAATATCCATCAAAGTTCAGCTATTTCCGATCGTGTGAAGTATTATTCGCGCTGTAAGCGCCGGATATCTTAGCGATGGGCAGCGCCCATCGCGTTTGCCCGTATGATTCTAAGCCCTGAAGGTCACACTAATTCTCAATGTTTATGAAAAACATAATGCGAGTGATAATGCTTATGCTCTTCGCTCCCATGTTTATGAGCATGTTCATGGATCAGATTCACGCTTATCAGAAGCTCTTCGTCACTAAGTATTTCCGAAGCTGTTCCAGTTTTCCGGAAAGTGTGCTCATCCGAAAGCACTGCGACCCTGGGCTGCAGATGGTCGATAAGATCAAGCTGGTGTGTTGTGAATATAATTGTCTTGCCTGCCTGGTTCAGTTCAAGAAGAAGCTCGATGAAAAATGTCTGGGTTTTTGGATCAAGATTTGAAAGGGGTTCGTCTACCAGCAGGACATCAGGATTCATGGTAAGAACAGATGCAATGGCGACCCTCTTTTTCTCACCGCCCGAAAGCATATAAACAGGTCGCTCCTTCAGGTAGCCGATGCCCAGATATGATAATGTCTCTTCGGCCCTTTCCCGTGCAGTTTCAACTGGGATACCAAGCTGAAGCGGACCGAATAATAGCTCATCAAAAACTGAAGGGCAAAATAACTGTATATCGGAATTCTGGAAAACATAACCCATTCTCTGGCGGAATTGCATTCCGGCGCCTTTTTCTTTCAGCCATCTTTCGGTAACAACATTGCCATCAAACAATATTTCGCCTGAATCCGGAAAAATCAATGCATTTAGTATATGCAGCAAAGTTGATTTACCGCTCCCATTCAGGCCGATCACAGCAAACATCTCTCCTTTTTTCACAGAGAGGTTTATATTTCTGAGCGCGGGGATCTTACCGTAATATGAATAACCGATATTCTTTAATGAAATTATATCTTCCATGGTTTTTCAGAATAATATAAAAGCTATGCCTGATACAATAATAACAGCCAGGACAATAAAATCCAGAAATGTAAAATGATCTTTCGAATGAAGCTTTACCTTCCCGTTGTAACCCCTCGAAACCATTGCATAATAAGTATTTTCATAAATTATCATTGATCGCTTGAAAATAAAAAATATCCGGCCGCTGACCAGCTTTCGGATACCTCTGCTCTTAATATTACCTGAAAGCCTTGATTTCAAAGCAAAATAAGTTTCTTCAATAGTACGTGACAGGATAAAAATATATTTGTAGGCAAGGGAGATGATCATCTGAAATGTATCAGCCACTCCGATTATCTTAAAAGACTTGATAAGGGAGGCAAAAGGTGTGGTAAAAACAATTAACAGGGCAAATGAAACAGAATTAAGCACTCTCAGAAAAACCAGCGCCACTACCTCAAATCCCTTTACAGTAAACCCTATGCTTTGAGGAATATTATAGATCCAGAAATGTGAAGATCTCTTAAATGTAATGATGTTAAAAATGATCTTCCCCGGAGTTATGATATTGAGGGATGCCGGCAATACAACCAGGAAGCCAAAGATAAATGCGAGGAAGAATATTTTACGGTAAACCTGAATGACATTGAACCTGGCTGAAAGATATAGCAGAAAAATGACAGCCGTAATAATAATCTGTTCATAAAGATCACCGGCAAAGCTAATCACCACTACAAGATAGATCAGCGATATAAGCTTGACATTCGGATTTATCTTCTGCATGAATGTCGCCCTGTCTGCATTTTCTGCCTGCAGATAGACAGACCTGACCGCACGTGCAGAATTTATAATGGTCCTGTCAAGAAAGGAGAGTCTTGCTCTTTTTACATTTGCAAGCTCATTTTGATGGTCAGCACCCTGGAGTAAATATGAGGGGATCTTACTCTCCATTTCTTATGATTAACCTTGATATAAATAACATGGCAACATAAGTTACTGTTGCACCTATTATGCCAGATACAATATAATATCCCGACCTGTGAACAACGGATCTGTCTTTGCCATTGATCCTATAGCCGGGTAAAGGCGCTTTCCATACATCCGAATATCTTGCCAATCCCTGCGGTACATAACCAACCAGCTCTTTCACTGTCTGAGCCGACCATTCGCCCCATGCGTCACCTGTATTAAAAAACATTGGGAGGAGTAGCCCTATCGGGGTTAAAAGACACAGAACGAGTAATATGATCAGGATTTTTTTCTGCAGCCTATTTATTTTCATTCTTGCCTCCATTCCCGAAAGCATAAATTAATCCGGGTTCATTTTTCAAAAAATAGCTAATGATCACTGAAGTAACAATTCCTTCAACAATTCCAAACAATAATAGATGCTCGATCGCCATTGCAGGAATTGCAATACTAAGGTCATACGGGCAATATAAAGCTTTCCCCTCAGGCGTGGATGCTATCATCGGCTGAATGCCGAATTCAACAGCAGTAAGAATTGCAGCCATGACCAGGCTAAGATACCCTGAGATAAAGGCAGCAAGCGACACTCTCGCCTTATTCATTGAGTCATTGTTGATAAGCTTAAAAATGTAATATGCTGCAAATGGCATAAAAACCGCCATATTAAAACAGTTGGCCCCGATAGCAGTAATTCCGCCATCGCCAAAGATCAGCGCCTGTATGATTATGGCAACGGAAACGGCTAACATTGCAGCCCATGGTCCGAAAATTATCGCAATGATGGCAGAGCCTACGGCATGACCAGTTGTACCGCCTGGTACTGGCAGGTTAAACATCATAATGATAAAAGAGAAAGCTGCTGCTATTCCCAGATAAGGAATGTTACGGGCAGAAACTTCTTTTTTAACTTTTCTGACTGCGACTGCTGCTGCCGATATGAATGCACCAAAAAAAGGAATATATGTTTGCGGACTCAGATAACCATCGGGGATATGCATAATTGCTCATCTTATATATGTAATAAGAATAAAATTCAAAATCCAGGCTTCCAGACAAAGCATGTACAGGTTCCTTCAGGATTTTAAAATTACAAAAAATAAAATTAAAACCTCTTTGAAAGTGTTGCAGCGGTATTTCAGGTCAGTAACTGAACCCGAGCTTTTTAAGACCGTTTTTGATCTCTGGTGATGACATGAAAAGGTTCCAGATCAGTCCGGTTCTGTAGTTTTCGATCATAACTACAACAGGTCCCTGATCAATAGCAAGATATCTCCTGGGATACCAGCTGTTTTGTTCGCTGAAAGCATCATAAAAACCATAGATGCCCCATATCTTGCTGCCAAGTGCATAATAAAAATGCTTAAGGGCATCCATCGATTGTTCAGGTGTATAGGGGAATGCTGAAAGTGCAGCAGTAGGAGAAATTACGCCTAGATCATTTTTTTCTCCAGGGCAGTGAGCTGAGTATCCGTCAACTGAATAACTGGCACTTAACCCCCAGCAATCTTTGCCATAGCCTGCGTAATTGTCAGGATTCCGGATACACCATTGCCAGTTAATAAGTGTCTGATTCACATTTTCATGCCAGTAGTCTGCATAGGAGTCTTTAAGATGCCGCGGGTCCAGTCCCAGGTAAGAATAATGAGACCAGAAGAGAGGTCCTCCATATTCAGGTGAACCATTATGGTTTAATGATAGAATATAACCGTACTTTTCATGTTCTCCTTTAATTGCACCGTCCCTTGCCCATCCCTTTTGATAAGCAACCGGAGAAACAGGGAAGGTCGGGGAAGATGCTGCAAGAATGTACAGGATCAGGCATTCATTATAGCCTTTTACCGAGAAATTCATCTCCCATCCATAATCTGGTGACCAGTGCCAGTAAATAACAGGCTCGCCACCTTTCGTAAACCAGCTCCATTCCACCTCCTTCCATAATGAGTCAATTTTTGAAGCAAGTGTTTTTTCCTTCTCTGATCCGTTGATAAAATATTGTCTTACCGCCAATAGTCCCTGGACCAGGTAAGCCGTTTCCACAATATCTGCTCCATCGTCTTTTTTACCGAATGGCTTTACTTTCCCGGTCTCCCCATACAACCAGTGAGGCCAGGCTCCATGGAACCGATCGGCTTTTTTAAGAAAATCCACTATCCTGAAGTACCGGCCGACAGCTTCATCCCTTGTAATAAAACCTCTTTCAATGCCGACAAGGATCGCCATGAGTCCAAACCCGCTGCCTCCCGATGTAACAACATTCATGTCTTTCTCAGGATAAATCCCGTCTTCATGAAATCGCTCTCGGGCCATTCCTGAATGAGGTTCAGCCCCATCCCAGAAATATTGAAATGTCCTGTACTGGACAAGTGTGAGAAGAGAATCATCTGATATCTTTTTAATCTCCGATAAGCTGTTTTTATCTGTTGTCTTGTCCTTTCTGGCTCCACAGCAAGTAGCACTAAACAGTATCAGAGCCAACAGAGCAAATAATCTGAGGTTTTTCATAGTTGTCAATAGGTGAAGCCAAGTTTTGTCAGGCCGTTTTGCACTTCAGGGGCTGACATAAATAAGTTCCACAAAAGTCCGGTTCTGTAGTTTTCAATCATACAGATCTCAGGCCCCTGATCAATTGCCAGGGTAGAGCTTGCCCACCAGCCTTCGGACACATCAAAGGCATCGTAAAAGCCATAGTTGCCCCAGAGATGGTCGCCAAGAAAATAGTAATCGGTTTTTAATGCCGCCAGGGATTGAACAGGAGTATAGGCAATAGATGAAATAGCAGCCGTAGGCGTGATCACTCCCAGATCGTTGGTCGGAGATTGTGCGTTGTATCCCGATGGATTGTCGGAAGCGGTCAACCCCCATATAGCGCCGCCGTAACCCGGATATTTTTTGGGATTTGCATTGCAATACGACCAGTTTATCAGGGATTGATTTACATTCTGTACCCAGTAATCGGCATATTGATCTACGAGGTGCCGCGGATCAATGCCCAAAAATGAATATTGCGTAAAAAACAACGGTCCGCCATAGTCTTGTCCAAGAGGTAAAACATACCCGTAAAAGGTTTTGCCGTTTTTTATACCTCCGTTATTTGCATATCCGTTTGTATAGACATCCTGGGTAATGGTATGTGTCGGAGAAGAGGCGGCCATAACGTATGTGATCAGGGTCTCATTGTAGCCCTGGATTGGAAGGTTGTACCCAAATTCAGGGGACCATTCCCAGTAAAGGGTTTTTTGGCCATTTGTAAACCAGTCAAATTCCACAGATTTAAATAAGTTGTTGATCCGATTTATCTCTGTTTTCTCCGTCGTGACAGTGGAATCAAGGTATTGTCTCATGCAAAGCAGGCCCTGGAGCATATAAGATGTTTCCACGACATCTCCTCCATTCTCCGTAGGACTAAAAGGCATCGTTTTTCCTGTAACGCCGTTCATCCAGTGTGGCCAAACGCCATGAAAACGGTCGCATGTCTCCAAAAAACCAAGGATCAAACTCAGCCGGGCGATTCCTTCTGCCCTGGTGATAAACCCTCGTTCCATGCCAACAATCATAGCCATAATGCCAAATCCTGAGCCTCCTGTAGTAACGACATCGCCGGAAGTATTTCGCTCCCTGGCCATTCCGCAGTCAGGATGGCCAAAATCCCAGAAATATTTAAAGGTCTGACTCTGGATCAGCGTTAAAAGATCATCATCTGAGATGAGCGGGAATAGATAGGTGGAATCAATTGCAGTATAGAAACCTGAAGAATAGCCCCCGAATGTCTGCCCTCCTGCAGAGGTCAATGCGGAGGATATTGAGAATGTATAAATGGTCAGTCCTTTCGCCTTTGAAGTATTGGTTGCCAGGACTGTTTTGTTGTCGGTTGAGAGGGTATATGATAACTGAGGCCCTGTGAAGGAAAATGAAGATTTGTAAGTTGATGGATCCAGGGCATGAGAAAAGGATACTCTTATATTAAATGTTTCCGGATTGACGTTTTGTAAAGGCAAAATTGTCATCGCTTTTCCGTTGAGGCTGATGGAATCGATCACCATTGAACCTGCAAATGTTACAAATTGAAACTGGACACCCGGAAAGGTCTCGCCTTTTGTTCCATTCAGGGAAGAGGAGATCGTCAGGATATAATTTGTAGAATTCTGGAGAATAGCTGTTGGAGTAAGTGTCAGAGTAGCGGAATTGTTTGCTGATGTTTGTGTATAAGGTACCCCAACCCCCTGTAAAGTTTTAAGAGTAATCACTTTTGCAATGGAATTGGTATCTATGGCATTGTTAAAAGCAAGCTGAACCGGCTTGTTGATCGGTACGTTCTTTATCACGCTGTCGATGCTCAGAACAGAGGTTCCGATCTTAGCGCTGATCAGCTGGATCATTCCATTTTTATTCGGGGATGTCTCTTTCCTGCATGACAGGACCCCTATGAGAAGTATGAAACAGGAGAGTGGAAATACTTTTGATCTCATAAATAAAAAATAAAAAGAAAAGGAAGGGCCCCTGCCCTCCCTCTTCATCTTGCAGGAAAATCAATTATTTTTTCCCTGAGTTGTACATTTGTGTGACAATAGAAGCACTCAGCACTTTATGATAGATTACGACGTCATCCAGAAGACCCTGAAAATGTCCATTGGTAGGATCGTTGTAATCGGCCCAGGAATCAGTTTCCGTAGGATCAACCTTATCCTGGATAAAGCCAAAGACAAATGCGTTATTGTCAGTGTTTCCGGCAAACACCAGACCTGTTGCATTCTCCATCGGAGCACCATACAGATTGAAATCCTGTGCCTTCATTTCTATACCATTTATATACATGGTCCCGATCTTGCTGGCATGGTCATATGTGCATACGATATGAGCCCATTTCTGAGCCAGCAAACCGTTCACACCTGTTCCGCTATTTGAAACCAGGTCCTTGCATAAAGTCCATCCCTGCCATCCAAGATTACCGGTTCCATCAAACCACAGGTCTTGTGAAGTAGAAGTTCCACCGGTAAGGCTATACTGTGCAGCCAGTTTACACTGTCCGATCTGGGAAAGAGCGGGAGGAATGGCCACATAAATATTGCTGTTGTACTCGAACTGGAATCCAAACCATGCAGCCAATCCCATTACAAACTGATCCCTCTTGGCAGTAGTATCGTCTTTCATCCAGAAGCTTAATGAAAAGTCGCCTGTATGCATCAGTGAATCACCCTTTGCGATCTCGATCAGGGAGGTTGTCCCGTTAAACTGAGCGGCCTGACCTGCTGTTGTGTTACGCCCGGCCACATAGGTAATGTCAGTGATACCAGCTGTTGCGGCACTATAGTTTCCTGTCTGGTCATTGGCGTTTCCGTCAAAGTTCCAATAGGCGACAAAGCCTGATGGGATAAATGAACCCATGGTAGTAAACGAACGGCTGATGAAGGTCAGATACTCCCCACTGGTTGCTTTTACCTGTGAACCAATAAGAAGTGTATAAAGTGCACCATTGGCCAGGTTGGCGGTGGGAGTAATGGTAATCACGGCTCCGGAGACCGAGATGGTCAAAGGAATGAGAACACCGTCATAAGCCTCTGTGAGGGTTATGTTATCCGATGTTGCGGTCGTTGCATCAACGTCCGTGGAAAAAGTCGCCGTAATAGTGGGCATGAGAGGCAAACCTGTGGGAGCAGTGGCACCATTCAAATCAACTGAACCTGCCATAAGCGTGCTCAGGTTAATGGCTGTAGGACTTTTTTTACAGCTATCTATCACGAAGACAGCTGCCAGCATCGTTAAAACACTAAGAATCAGAATTTTTCTTTTCATAATAGTTAATTGTTTAGTTATACATATCGAATGAGAATAAGTTACATTAATAATTAGGGTTCTGTGTTAATGACCCCTGTGAAATATCGATTTCACTCTGGTGGATAGGCAACAGTTCATTTTTGCCGGAGACAAAGCCAAGTGGTCCCAGAATGGCGGCCGCCCTCCCGGTTCTCACAAGGTCCCAGAATCTTTCTCCTTCCATGGCAAGTTCATGCCGGCGTTCAAGAAATATTGTATCCCTGAGTGAAGCTTGATCCGTAGTTGTAACGTCTGGTAACACCGAAATATTTTCTCCCCTGGCTCTTTTTCTTACCTGGTTCAGATAAATCAGGGCATCCGACGATTTAGTATCTTCGTTCAGGGCTTCGGCAGCCATCAGCAATATATCGGCATACCGCATCAGCCTGCGGTGATATGACCACTGCGAAGGGACATCATTTCCGGGTGTCCAGACTTTCCGGTTATAACATTGAATATTTATTGTATCGCCATTACCATTCAAAATTGCGACCGGGTCGTTGGCCGGACTGGGATCTCCCTTGATATATACCCCATCCAGGGTATCACCCAGATCGATGATCGTACCTTTCAGACGTGGATCTCCGGGTTCAAATGATTTTCTCAATTCGACAGAAGGCCGGCTGAATCCCCACCCCCGGTTCGGTGTACCCCTCACGCCCTGGGTATTTGCATATTGAGCTCCTCCCCCTTCAAAATCGTCAACTCCGAGAGCCCCGACTTCGAAGATGGATTCGACCCCGTTGTTTCCGTTCACGCCGTTAGCATCCAGAAAGTTGGGTTCCAGGGAATATTCATTGGACTGGATAACCTTCATGGCATATATTTCTGCATCTGGAAAATCATTCTGAAACAAATATACTTTAGCCAGAAAGGCATCTGCAGCCCCGATTGTGGCACGACCCTGATCTGGTGAGCTAAGTTCACTTTTATATGTAAGATGTCCCTCTGCATAAAGCAGATCCGAGATAATAAGACTGTAGATCTCTGCCGGCGTGGATCTGCCAAGATGCAAAGGAGGTGTGGATGAGGTCACCAGAGGTACGCCACCCCATGCGCGAACCGCGTCGAAATAGAGGAGCCCTCTCAGGAATTTTGCCTCAGCTACATACCGGTTTCTCAAAGTTGTATCCATTGATATCCCAGGTACCTTTTCTATGACCACATTCGCCCATCTGATCCCCTGGTATAGTGTTGCCCACCAGCGGTCCAGCCCATCTCCTGTAGTATTGAAAGTGAAATTATCGTAGGCTCCGACCGTGGATAACTGGTCGTTGGTGTTACTGCCTTTATAGGCATCATCTGACATGATATCCAGGATTGGATATCCTCCTGAGTTATAATACCAGATCCTTAGAGCCGCATACACGGCATTGGTAGCCTGCAGTGCATCAGAGGAAGAAGTTGGAAAGGAAGTCTGCGTCAGCTCTCCCTGCGGATCTTTCTGTAAAAAGTCAGTACATCCTGTCATCAGGATGCATATACAAAGCAAGATTTTATGTATGTTTTTCATGCCTGTCAGAAAGTTAAATTAACGCCGAAAGAATAAACCGAAGTGATCGGATAGGTCCCGAAATCAATCCCGTTGGAAAGAACATCAGAGCTTCCAATTTCAGGTGTATATCCCGTAAACTTTGCAAGAGTGAATATATTGGATCCTTTTACATAGACTCTTAATTGACTAATTGATGCCTTTTTTGTCCAGGCAGATGGCAGCGTATAGCCGAGGGTTACATTTCGCAGCCGGGTAAACGAGCCGTCCTGGACGAACTTATCGGACGGGAGGTAATTGTTCCCGCCGTATGATGCCCTGGGTTCTGTATTACTTGTTCCCGGACCGGTCCATGAGTAGAGAACATGTTTTTCCCAGTTATACGGATCAGGCCTTACAACCTCCTTGGCATTGAATATCTTATTGCCATAGACTCCCTGTATATCAAAGGAGAGGTCAAAACCCTTATAATCAACCGCAAGATTAAGTCCCAGAGTGAATTTGGGGATGGGCGATCCTATATAGGTCCTGTCATTGCCATCGAGTTTTCCGTCGTGGTTCACATCGACAAATCTCAGGTCGCCCGGGACTGCGGAAGCCATATGGGGATATGCATTTATGTCTGCCTGGGTCTGAAACACTCCATCGGTTTTGTAACCCCAAAAAGCTCCAATGGGCAGACCCACTCTGCTCTGGGTTACCGGGAGCCCGTTAGCCATAAATCCTCCGTACAGTACAGAATCGATCCCGCTGCTTCCCCCGACTTTTAAAACTTCATTCCTGACTGTCGATCCCAGAACGGAGATATTGTAATACACTTCTCCGATCTTGTCTTTCCAGGTAATTTTGCTCTCAAAGCCTGTGTTTTTCACTGAAGCTGCGTTGAAATTCACTGTCGCACCCTGTCCGTTTCCCAGGTAATCCGGTGTGGCCAATGGGATCAGTATATCATCGGTGACACGATTATAGTAGTCGAACTCCCCGGATAATTTGTTGTTGAATACGCTGATCTCCAGACCGGCATCAGCCTGTTTTGTGCTTTCCCATTTCAGGTTCGGGTTACCGGAAACACCGTAGCTGTTGGCCGAATTTGCCGTGGGGGGTATTCCCAGAATGGTTACCATGCTCTGAGTAAGTGAATACTGGCTATCGTACGGGATCTTATCATTCCCTATGATCCCCCAGCTGGCCCTTACTTTTAAATTCGAAAGGAATTTTAAACTCTCCATGAAGCGCTCTTTGGAAACGATCCAACCGGCCGCAAAGGATGGGAAATTACCGTACCTGTTGGCAGCAGTGAATTTTGATGAACCGTCACGGCGGAAAGTAGCCGTCAAAAGATATTTCGAATTGTATGTATAGTTAATCCTGAACAGGTACGAGATCATCGAATAGTATTGATTGGGATCCACCGTATTGGAAATGGTGCTGATCGTATTAACCCCATTATTTGGATCGTAGATATAGCTTGGATTTATGTACCAGAAATCAGGGGAAGTGCGGATAATGTTTTTACCTGTAATGGAAAAGTTTTCAGAAGAAGTTTCCTGCATAGTATACCCAGCCACGGCATCAAAGGAATGAACACCGAATTGCTGCTTGTAAGAAAGTGTATTTTCCCAGAGCCAGGTTATGTTGTGGCCGTCTCCCTTGGAAAGGGTATTCAGAAGATTTTGCTGCTGTGAAGAGACATAATAGGCCGGAGTGAAGCTTGTACTTTGATTATAGGCGCCATCCAGACCAAAGCTGGTTTTTAATACGAAGTTTTTCAGGATGGTTGCTTCGGCATAGAGATTGCCTACGCCCCTGACCCCCTTATTATAATTGTTGGAATATGCAAGGTCGGCCAGCGGATTGCCCACATTTACTACCGGAGCAAAAGTTCCATCCGGATTATAGGCTGGCAGAAGCGGCTTGGCCCGATAAGCCGAATAGGTAACATTTGGTGCATTTTCCTGCTTATACGGAGTGATGGTTATAAAATTACCCAGCTTAATATTTTTAGTTAAGAAATAAGTATTATTTAATTTGAAAGTGATCCTCTCATAGCCTGATTTATCTACTATCCCATTCTGGTTGAAATAACCTACACTCACATAATACTGTGTGGATTCCGTGGCACCGGAAGCTGATAACTGATGGCTCTGAATGGAAGCCGGATGAAATATAAGCGACTGCCAGTCGGTACTCGGTAGCAGATCCACGTTATTATAGGTCGGGAGAATCTCATTTACCACTGTGCCGTATTCAGGTCCATTAAGCAGATCGATCTTCTTTGCCAGTACCTGCATGCTGTATTCTCCGGCATAACTGAAGGTTGCTTTCGCCTGTCCTTTTTGCCCGGTCTTGGTCGTCACCAGAATGACACCGTTGGCTCCCCTGGAACCATAGATGGCTGTGGCCGAAGCATCTTTCAGGATATCCATCGAAGCAATATCCTCCGAGTTCAGAAAGGAAATGTCATCCACTATCACGCCATCGACCACGAAGATGGGAGAACTGTTGTTAAAGGTCCCGACTCCACGGATCCTGACTGTAGGAATAGCTCCGGGTGCCCCCGAGGTACTTGTCACCTGGACACCGGTTACCTTTCCCTGCAACCCCTGCTCGGGATTTAAGGTGGTGATCTTATTAAGATCAATCGATTTCACAGATGTCACTGATCCGGTAAGATCGCTTTTTTTAACAGTTCCGTAACCGATCACAACCACCTCGCCCAGCTCCTGGGATTGCTCGAGCAATTTTACGTTTATGACCGACCTGCCGGCAACAGGGATCTGCTGAGTTGCCATACCAATCATAGAGAATACCAGTGTGTCATTAGTAGAGGCCACAATGACGTAACCTCCGTCACTGTCGCAGAAAGTGCCCCGCGTTGTATTTTTAACCTGTACTGTTACAGCAGGAATCGGATTATTCCTCTCATCCGTAACCTTTCCTTTGATGGATTGTTGAGAAAACACAGGAATAACAATAACCTGTGAGATAAAAAACAGGAATAACTTTTTCATAAGTCAGGGTCATTTGGGGCAAGTTAATAAAAATAACAAATGCTGTGCAAAAAAGGCCGCAAAAATTTCACTTTCTCATCTGACTTTCTTTGTTATTTCATAACTACAACAAAAGTACAACATTTATTTTTCCCTTTTAACAATGAACCATTTATAAAATTAGATCTTCCCTTTTTATTTCCTGCCTTGTGGAAGGTCAGTGAACCTTATAATTATGGTTGTTTGCAGGCATGGGATTAATTGGAATCGGAAGCTACTTTGTACTGGATACCTCATCCGTGAGCTTTTCGTGGTCTCAGTCAAGGCGACCTGCCAAAATAATCAAGTATAATAAACAAGTTGTACCAACCACATCTTAAAATTATTCCTTTACTGAAATACTTCAAGCTGACGATTTAGATTTTAGAATTATGGAATAGTAGTTGATTCCTTAAGCGGAGGTGTGGAATCGGACTGAATACGACAAAGCTCAGCATAATATCCATTGCGGTTGATTAATTCTGAATGCGTTCCTTCTTCGGCAATTATGCCGTCTTTGAGGACTATTATTATGTGGGCGTCGCGAATGATACTGAGACGGTGCGCTATGGTTATAACGGTACGCCCCTTCATAAGTCGTTCAAGGGCTTCCATGAGTAGTTTTTCCGACTCGCATACCGGGTCTGATTTTGAAATTAATATTGTATAGCACCGGGGATAAAGGATCGTAAGCAAATGCCACATTCTCGAAAACGATCTCTCCTTTTATTTTCCCGGGTTCATAGGCATCAGGTTTTTGAGGTACGAACTCATCCGCATTCAGGATACTTTGAACCCGTTCAAGACCGACTGTGGCCTGTACGATAAGGTTGGTCATCTTGGCGAGGTCCTGTACCGGCTTAAAGAACTTGTTGAGATACGCAAGGAAGACTGTAAGTGCTCCAATAGTCATAGCATTTTTAAGTATCAGGGCTGTACTTCTCCAGAATACGAATGCAATGCAACCTGCTACTGTCACTGATACTATAGGAGAAAGCATTGACTTAATACGCCGTGCCCTGAGTGATGCCAAAACTGTTGCCATACTTACCTCCCTGAGCCTGGCATCTTCCTGATCTTGCCTGCCGAATGCCTGTACCGAGCGTGTGGATTGCAAGCCCTGCGAAACCACTCCCAATACCTCACTTTGGCGTTTACGTACTTCCCGGGTGGCTTTTTTCACCGCTTTCCTGAAAAACGATATGAAGAAGAGAAGTATCGGAGAGAGAATCACAATTATAAGTGCAAAATCTAAGTTCAGGTAGAGCATTATACCAAGCATACCAAAAATTGTAAGTACATCGATCAGAATGCTGAGAAGTGCAGAGGATGAAAAACTCTGAATAGTGGATACGTCAGATATGATGGTACTCACCATGTTGCCAATTAAATGGGAGTCATAATACTTCAGGGAAAGATGCTGTAAATGATGATAAAGGCGTAATCGAAGATCATTGGCAACATACTGCGAAACACTCTCAGTGTAATAGTTTTCAATATAGCCTGCAATTGCACCTAAAACAGTTATAACTATAACGCAAAGCGCTGCAATAACGGCCAATTTCATAGTATGCTCCCCGGATGAGAAATTGCGCAGCCATGTAAGATGCTCAGGTAAATTGTGATTCCCCACAACATTGTCGAGAACAATTTTTAGAGGCCATGGAGCGGCAATGCTCATCAATGTCTCGATAAGCATCGCGATAAAAATGATAATCAGAGATATCCGGTATGGAGCAGCAAATTCAAGGACAAATCGAACCATTTTTACAGAGGAGATGGATCCCCTGGGTGGATAAGGAGTGCCCGTGAAATCGATATCTGGTGATTTAATCATATAACAGTAAATCCAAACTTCTGTCTATTTAAATTATTGGGCTAAAGCCCGGTAATTTTTATTTGGCTCTCACTCCTTACTTTCTTATCTTTATAAAAACAACCGCCATGTCAGACGACAAAAAATCCAACCACGAATATTTTAAGGTATCAGGTGACGAGTTATTGTCAAAGGTAAAAGAGATCATCAGGGACGGGAAGGCTACCAGGATCATAATAAAAAATGAAAAGGACGAAACCATAATGGAGTTCCCGCTTACCGTAGGAGCAGTTGGTGTGGTTCTGGCACCCGTTTTTGCTGCTGTCGGTACGATCGCTGCACTGGCCACTCATTGTACGATAATTGTGGAAAAAAGAGAAAGCTAGAATGTAAGATCAGATGAAACACGCCTGATCTTTATACAATAACACTATCTTCTTATATATCTGCCATATAGCTAACCATTTCGGAAAATATTTAATTTTTTTTCAAAATGGTTAAACAAAACCATATTACGTTTTGTTCTATAGCATAGGTAAAATCATGTTAACGGAATAACATGACAAATGATTCGAAACATGATATTTATGATAAGTTCAATAACAGATTTAAAAAGCTGCTTACTTAGGAGATATTTTGATGCTTAAATCTTTTTTGTTGATGAACACAGATTCCACTGATATAAAACATTAACTATCAACCATGAAACACGATGTCATAATTGTCGGAGGAGGCGTAAGCGGAACTGCCCTGCTTTATACACTAAGCAAATACACTGATGTAAAGAACATCGGACTTATCGAAAAATATTCCAACTTCGGTACAGTGAACACGGCACCGAACATGAACAGCCAGACTCTTCACTTCGGGGACATTGAAACAAATTATACTATCGAAAAGGCAAGGAAGGTAAAAAAGTACGCCGACATGGTGAAGCTGTACCTTGAGAGTGAAAAAGCAATAAAGGGTGATGAGAACCTGTTTATAAAGGTCCCTAAAATGGTGCTCGCCGTAGGTAAAGACCAGGTTGATACATTAAGACAAAGATATGAGCCCTTCGGACAGCTTTTCCCCAGTCTCAGAATGATAGAAAAAGAAGAGATTGGGAAGATCGAGCCCAGAATTGTTGAGGGGCGCGATCCCTCCCAGGAGCTGCTTGCACTCATAACAGAAGATGGTTATACAGTTGACTTTCGTAAACTCAGCCACTCATTTGTAAATAACGCACGACAGATAAATCCTGACCTTTCAGTATATCTGTCAACCAGGGTGCTTAAGATCATCCGCGATGGCGACGGCTATAAACTTCTGACTGACAAGGGGGAATTTGAAGCAGATGCCGTTATTGTCGCCGCAGGAAGCCATAGTCTTATTATGGCAAAATCGCTAGGTTATGGAAAGAACCTTTCCATTCTATCAATGGCCGGCAGTTTTTACACCGGTCCGAAAGTGCTCAACGGGAAAGTGTATACGATGCAGATCCCAAAACTTCCCTTCGCTGCAGTACATGGAGATCCTGAGGTTCATAACGAAAATATCACCCGATTCGGACCAACAGCAAAGCCTATTTTTTTCCTCGAGCGGTACAACTACTCCACCTTCTTTGAATACTGGAAAACTTTTGGATTCAGCCTTAAACCTATCAGGAGCATTCTCAAGATCTCATCCGACAGGGTAATTTTCAATTATCTCCTGAAGAATGTCGTCTACGACTTTCCATGGATAGGGAAACGCTCATTCATGAAAGAGATCAGGAAAATTGTTCCCAAAGTAAAGCTTAAGGAGATAAAATTTGCCAGAAAGGTCGGTGGTACAAGACCGCAGATCATAAACAATACGATACGGAAGCTTGAACTTGGCGAAGCCAAGTTGGTGGGCGATAAGATCATATTCAACATAACCCCGTCTCCGGGAGCATCAACTTGTCTGGGTAATGCTTTTGAGGATACGGTAAAGCTTATGGAATTCCTTGGCAACAGGTTCAGGTTTGAAAGCGGACGGTTTGAAAAGGATCTGGTCGAACAGGATGCAATAAAAGAAAGCAATAAATCGGCTGCAAACAGTGAAAGAACATTGCAGTTCTGATACTGTTTTCCCTCTCTGTTAATTTACTTATTTTTAACTCTTCTTTTAACCATTTCAACAAGCGATCATTATGATAGCAAGTTTTGAGCTGATAAAATCATATTACGAAGGCCTTCCTTTAATTCTTCAGCAGGTAAGAAAAGCACTTAACCGGCCTCTGACACTGAGCGAGAAAATACTCTACTCACATCTCACTGAAAAACAATATAATAAACCTCTGAAGCGGGGATCCGATTATGTTGAGTTCTCTCCCGACAGGGTCGCCATGCAGGATGCAACAGCACAGATGGCTCTTCTTCAGTTTATAATGGCTGACAAGGAGACCTCATCAGTGCCTGCCTCAGTTCATTGCGATCACCTTATAATGGCAAAGCTGGGATCATCCAAAGACCTTTATGAGGCAAATGTCACAAACAAGGAGGTGTATGATTTTCTCAGCTCGATATGCGATAAGTATGATATCGATTTCTGGAAGCCGGGGGCAGGCATTATCCATCAGATTATCCTTGAGAACTATGCTTTCCCTGGCGGAATGATGATCGGCACCGATTCTCATACGGTTAATGCCGGAGGTCTGGGTATGGTCGCAGTCGGAGTCGGCGGAGCAGATGCGGTAGATGTCATGTCGGGAATGGGATGGGAGCTAAAATTCCCGAAACTTATCGGGATAAAGCTTACCGGCAAGCTTAACGGCTGGGCATCGGCAAAAGATGTAATACTGAAAGTTGCCGGAATGCTGACGGTGAAGGGGGGAACCGGTTGTATCATAGAATATTTCGGCGACGGCGCCAGATCACTCTCCTGCACAGGCAAAGCGACAATCAGTAACATGGGAGCTGAGGTCGGAGCTACCTGCTCAATCTTCGGATATGATAAGTCAATGGCAGAATACCTTGGATCGACCGGCCGTAAAGATATCGCACAAATTGCCGACCGCGTGAAGGAACATCTTACTGCTGATCATGAGGTCTATTCAGATCCCGGAAAATATTTCGACCAGGTAATTGAAATAAATCTTACTAAACTTGAGCCGTATGTAAACGGTCCTTTCACTCCCGACCTGGCCACCCCCATTTCTCAGCTTAAGGAGACAGCAATCAGTCAAGGATGGCCTCTTAAGATAGAGGTGGGATTAATTGGATCATGCACAAACTCCTCTTATGAGGATCTGTCAAGAGCTGCATCGGTTGCCAGAAATGCACTTTCAATTAATCTTAAGGCAAAGTCGATGTTCACAATAACCCCTGGCTCCGAACAGATAAGGGCGATCGCCGAACGTGATGGCTTCCTTGAGATCTTTGAAAAGATCGGAGGCAGGGTCTTTGCAAATGCCTGCGGCCCATGTATCGGTCAGTGGGATCGTGAAGGTGCCGACAAAAAAGAGGTCAATACTGTTGTCCATTCCTTTAACAGGAATTTTGCCAAGCGTACCGACGGGAACCCCAACACTCATGCCTTCGTTGCCTCTCCCGAAATTGTTACTGCTCTTGCAATTGCCGGGGAGCTGACATTCAATCCGCTGACTGATTACCTTACGAACTCAAAAGGCGATAAGGTGAAGCTCAGCGAACCTTCCGGACCTGATCTGCCTCCTGGAGGATTCGGAGTTCCTGTTGAAGGAATTCAGAAACGGCCAGATGACAGATCTAAGGTGGTCGTAAGGATCAAAGCGGGCTCAGACAGGCTTCAGGCGCTGACCCCTTTTGCGGAATGGGATGGAAACGATCTGCCCGGGTTGCCTCTTCTTATTAAAGCCAAAGGGAAATGCACCACCGACCATATCTCAATGGCCGGCTCGTGGCTAAAATACCGCGGGCATCTTGATAATATTTCAAATAATTACATGATAGGCGCTGTTAACTTTTTTAATGACCAGACAAATAACATCCTCAACCAGGTGACCGGGAAATATGAAGCTGTCCCTATGGTTGCAAGATCATATAAAGCATCCGGACTCGGTTCTGTAGTTGCGGGTGAGGAAAATTTCGGAGAGGGCTCATCAAGGGAACATGCTGCCATGGAACCACGCTTCCTGAATGTAAAGGCTGTGCTTGTAAAATCTTTTGCCAGGATACATGAGACAAACCTGAAGAAGCAGGGTGTTCTTGCCCTCACATTCTCTGACAAAAATGACTACGACAAGATCAGGGAGAAAGACAGTATCGATATCATCGGTTTAAACCAATTTGCTCCGGGGAAACAGCTAAAAATTGTATTAAACCATTCTACCGGGGAGAAGGATGTCATATATGCAAGCCATTCTTACAACCAGGCACAGATAGAGTGGTTCAAGGCGGGAAGTGCATTGAACCTTATAAGGAAAAACAAAACAATTTAGAATTATAACTTTGTGAAACTTGGTGTCTCCGTGCCTTGGTGGCCTTTTTTCCTGCCACAAAGACCTAAAGGCACAAAGGGCCACAAAGAAGAATACAAATAAAATGGCTGAAAAAATCAAAATCGGGAATGGCAAACTGATCGTGCCGGATATTCCCGTAATACCTTTTATTGAGGGCGACGGAACAGGCCGGGATATATGGAAAGCTTCTGTTAGAATATTCGATGCGGCAGTTGAAAAGAGCTATAAAGGGAAGCGAAAGGTTGCCTGGAAAGAGGTACTGGCAGGAGAAAAAGCTTTTAATCTTACCGGGAGCTGGCTCCCCGATGAGACCCTCGATGCTTTCAGGGATTACCTGGTGGGGATAAAAGGACCGCTCACTACACCCATCGGTGGCGGAATGCGTTCGCTCAATGTCGCACTCCGGCAGCTGCTTGATCTGTATACCTGCTACAGACCGGTGAGATACTTCAGCGGTGTGCCAAGCCCTGTGAAAAACCCTGAAAAGGTTAACATGCATATTTTCAGGGAAAACACAGAGGATATCTACGCAGGGATAGAGTACATGAACGGTACGCCTGAGGCTGATAAACTCAAAAAATTCCTTCTCGATGAAATGGGTGTCAGGTCCATAAGGTTTCCACAGAGCTCTTCCATCGGTATAAAACCTGTATCACTGGAAGGCTCCGAGAGACTGATCAGACAGGCTATAATATTTGCAATTAAAAGAAAGCTGCCGTCCGTTACCCTCGTCCATAAGGGTAATATTATGAAATATACCGAGGGCGCTTTCATGAAGTGGGGTTATGCCCTGGCAGAAAGGGAATTTGTCGGAGATGTCTTTACCTGGAATCAGCATAAGAAGATATCGGAAGAAAAAGGAGAAGCAGCAGCAAATGAAGCCCTGAGCAAGGCAGAAGCGGAAGGAAAGATAATTATTAAGGATGTCATTGCAGACGCATTCCTCCAGCAGATACTAACAAGGCCGGCCGAGTATTCGGTTATAGCTACACTTAACCTTAACGGCGACTATATCTCTGATGCACTCGCAGCAATAGTAGGCGGGATAGGTATCGCTCCCGGGGCAAACATCAACTATGAGACCGGGCATGCAATATTCGAGGCTACGCACGGAACCGCTCCGAAATACGCTGACCAGGATAAGGTAAATCCGGGATCAGTAGTTCTTTCCGGTGCACTTATGTTCGAATATATAGGATGGGAAGAGGTTTCACAAAAAATCTATGACGGCCTTGAAAAGACTATTCAAAGCAAAATGGTAACTTACGACTTTCACAGGTTAATGGAAAATGCCAAACTATTAAAAACGTCAGAATTTGCGGATGCAATAATTTCAAATATAAAATAGCCAACCATTTAAAGTACTAAACATATGTCAGAGGTCAAATTCTTTTCCCAGTTGGAGGCATCAGTAAGGGAAGCATGCCAGATTGATAGTAATCTATTTGAAAAATTTGATGTAAAGCGAGGCCTCCGCAATGCAGACGGGACGGGAGTTCTGGTAGGGCTTACCAAAATCGGTGAAGTAATTGGTTACAAGAAGGAAGGTGATAAAGTAGTGGCGGTACCGGGCCGGCTGCTCTACAGGGGAATAGATATTGAAAATATTACCACAGGGTTCCAGAAAGATAACAGGCATGGTTTTGACGAAACTGTCTTCCTTCTGCTTACCGGGCGTCTTCCCAGCAAGGATGAACTAAAAATATTTACAGAGCACCTGGCTTCGCTCAGAGCCCTGCCTGATGATTTTACCAAAGACATGATACTGTCTATGAAAGGCAAGGATGTACTGAATATCCTTGCCCGATCGGTCCTGGGACTATATACTCTTGATAAAAACCCTGATAGCATCGCTCTCGAAAACATGATCAGGCAGTCGCTTAACATCATTGCAAAATTCCCGACAATCGTTGCTTATTCGTACCAGGCATTAATACATCTCTACCAGGGAAAGACTCTTTCAATACGTCATCCACAGCCTGAACTGACCACTGCTGAAAATTTCCTCTACCTGATCAAAGGGGATTGCAAGGTGTTTTCCAAGCTTGAGGCAGACCTTCTCGACCTCCTTCTTGTCCTTCATGCAGAGCACGGTGGCGGTAATAACTCAACCTTTACAATGAGGGTGACCAGCTCTTCCGAGACCGATATTTACTCATCAATAACCTCTGCCATAGGATCATTAAAAGGCCCTTTGCATGGCGGTGCAAACGTCAGGGTGCTGGAAATGATGGACAACATGAAGATCCATGTAAAGAACTGGAAGGATGAAGAGGAAGTGAAGGCTCATCTTCTCAAGATCCTGAACAAGAAGGCAAATGACTATTCGGGAAAAATTTACGGGATCGGACATGCCGTTTATACTATTTCCGATCCCAGGGCAGCAATACTTAAGTCAAAAGCGAAAGAGCTGGCAATTGAAAAGGGCCGCCTCGACGAGTTTGAACTTTATGAACTTGTGGAAAGGCTTACACCAGAGGTTTTCAGGATCTTCAAAGGTGAGAAATCCACAAAGGTTGTTTGTATCAACGTCGACTTTTATTCAGGTTTTGTCTATTCATGTCTTGATATTTCAAAAGAGCTTTATACGCCTTTGTTCGCTATCGGAAGGGTCTCCGGATGGTGCACGCACCGTATAGAGGAATTGACATTTTCAGCTAAAAGGATCATTCGCCCCGCATTTAAAAATGTATTCGGGAAGCAGGATTATGTACCTTTACAAAACCGTCATTAAACAATTTAATTTTTAGAGCCAAATGATGAATAATATTAATCATGAATGCATTGATGGTGCCCTCGACCAGCTTCTCGACGGGAACCTGAATCAGGCACTGGTATGTTTTGAAGCAACCAGAAAAGCAAATCCCGACAATGTACATGTACTCCTGGAACTTGCCAATATATATTATATACTTGGCGAACTGACAAAATCGATCGGCTACTATGAGGAGATTCTGAAGATCAAGCCTGACAGCCCGTATGTTCTTTATAAGATGGGCGTGGCCCTTTACCGGGCAACCAATTTTTCAGAGGCAGTAAAGGTCTTTAACAGGATCGTTGATTCAGGTAAATTTCTTCCAATGACCTACCTGTGGCTGGGATTGGCATATTACCATCTTGGGAAGGAAGAGAAAAGCATTGAGGCATACCGGAAGCTGCTTGAGAGTTGTCCCGAAACTGCAATGGCCAATTATTATATGGGTGTGGCCCTGAAATCTTCCGGTAATTATGATGAGGCTATTGTCCACTTTGAAAAACTTCTCAACAAGACCAATCATCATGTCTCCGCATTATATCATCTCGGCAGGGCTTACATGAAGAACTATAATTACGATAAGGCCAGGATATATTTCAAAATGGCAATGGAGCTTGATCCTGAAAATAAAAACGCATCGGAGATGCTGGATTATCTCTCAAATGCATGATGGTTCAAACTCTTAAGCTCTGCTCAGGAGATTAAAAAAATATCATAAACTAATTTCTTACTCTTTTTAATACAATTGACGTCAGCGGTTTGAGTCTTATCTCAAGCCCTGACGTTCCTGCTTTAAACATCTCCCCTTCTTTCGGAAAGATCTCCCTGTAACCTGTACCGCAAAGCAGAGGAACAGAAAGAATTTGTTCCAGGGATGAACGGTTAAAAACCGCGATGATCTCATCCTTTTCATCTCTCCTGCTATAGGCAAGCACCATCTTGCTGTCGTCCGCAATAAGAAATTTCAGGTCGCCCGTCGAAAGCACCGGATTATCCTTCCTCAATTTTATAAGTGATCTATAGAACGAAAGAAGCACTGTGTCGGGATATACTTTATCGACCGGTCTGTATTTTCCGGGTCTATAGTTTGCACGCTCATCGTCGTACCTGATATCACCCCACACCATGGGCTTGCGGCAGTCAGGATCATCTGCTCCCCACATGCCAATCTCATCGCCATTCCAGATATGAGGCGACCCGACAAAGGTATACTGATGCACAAGAAGCAGCTTTTCCTCTTCCATAGTTTTTGCGTCAGGCCTGTTGATCCTGTAACCTGTATCAGCCGCTGGAGTTGCATGGAATTTATCCATTGTCTTGTTGTAGAGTGAAGTGGAAACTCTTGGCGAATCATGCGTGGCAGCTACATTCATCATTGCCTGCTGGTTTTCGGTACTTATTCCTTTATTTATCATTTCAATCCCCTTTACGAAACCGGTAGCATTAAGTACCGGTTCGGCCTGTCCGAAAAAGCCCCTGGCTAACCTGTACCACCTGTAATTCATTATCGCATCGAACTGCGTTCCCATGAACTGTGCAGGATCCAGGAGCTTACCGGGCCACTCGAGCCACCAGATCTCCCCTACCAGGTATGCCCGGGGATTAACTGATCGCACCACCTTCCTGTATTCTCTCCAGAAACCCATCGGTACCTCCGCCGCAACATCCAGTCTGAATCCGTCAATACCATCCGAAGGGTCTCCGTCATTATTTGGATCAAGCCATCTCCTGGTCACGTTGAAAATATATTGCTTCAGCGATTCTGAGTGAAAATTTCCCTCAAAGGGCATAACCTTGTTATCAGGCGGGATGATATCCTTTTTAAAAACCGGCATATATTTATTCTTCCCACCCCATCCTTCATATTCAAATTCATCGGCAGCTGTTTCAGGATTGTCAAAATGAATTATATTATACCACCCCGCAAATTTTGATCTTTCCCCATTTTTCCTGATATCTTCCAGTGCCCAGAAGTCCTTTCCTGTATGGTTCCACGAATAATCAAGAATAACTCTGATCCCCCTCTTATGGAACTCATCAACCACTTTCAGGAAAAGCTTGTCGGCAGCAGTCCAGGTCCAGGTTTTTGGATCATCTGGAATCTCTCTCTTCATCAATATTGCATCCCCTTTCGGATCGGGGCCGAAATTTCGATCGATATGCGTATAGGTCCGTGCATCATATTTATGAAGGGATGGAGAATCGTTAAGAGGGTTAAAATAGACCGCAGTTATTCCGAGAGAGCTCAGGTAATCCATTTCATCAAGCACTCCCTGAAGATCGCCCCCATATCGCCTTGCCTGGATCTTTGAATAAAAGCCTCCGGCCTTTATCTCTTCCAGCCATGGTTCATGAGCGTACCAGTCGTGACCCCAAGGGGTAATCTTCCAGTCAGATGGATAATTATCGGGATAGCCTCCCTTCATATCTTCCGGCGTGGGATCATTTAATGTATCTCCGTTCCTGAATCGCTCGACAAATATCTGGTACCAGATCGCATGCTTCGACCACTCCGGAACTGACA
Source organism: Bacteroidales bacterium (assembly GCA_050013475.1). Classification (GTDB taxonomy): domain Bacteria; phylum Bacteroidota; class Bacteroidia; order Bacteroidales; family VadinHA17; genus LD21. Next base: position 107,516 of record JBEKFE010000008.1, on the reverse strand, counting down.
TAAGCTCTTTTTCAGTCAGCTTTCTATCCGCAATCTGCCTGCAGCCAGCTGCCAGAAGCAGCATTAACCCGATCAGGCATTTAATGGAAATAAGGCTTTTCGTTGCAGTTTTTTTAACACGGGGTTTCACTGAGTAAAAACGGAGTTTCACTGTTTTAACACCTCTTATAAATGACTAACTCTGTGCAACTCCGTGGTTAAATTTTTAATTTGCAAATTTCATCTCCTACCACTCATTTATCCACTCCATTGTCTATTATTTTATATAGACTCTGTACCCGTAAGGTTCAATCTTCAGAGAGTCCGATAGGGGGAATGTCGTTTTGGTCCCTGAGAAGTATTCCGTATAATCTCCTTTCAGTTCATTGAGGTCAGGCTTAAGCGATACCTCTTTTTTCCTGAGATTCAGGAATACCACCACCCTGTTGTCGCCTTTTTCCCTGTAAAAGGCAAAAACCTTGTTTTCACGGCCTGTCTTAATGGTGTCCATAGTCCCTCCGGCCTCACCATTCCATAGCGCTTTGTTGCTCTTTTTGAGTCTGATAAGATTTTTATAGAAAGAGGTAAATTTCGCGGTATCCCATTTGATGGTATCCCTCTCAAAGAATCTCAGGCTCTTTGCCAGACCAGCCTCCTGCCCGTTGTAGAGCAGGGGAAAACCATAAGTTGTAAAGGTGAAGACTGCAAAGGGAAACTGTGCAGCGCCCAGTCTGGAATTTATCGTGCCTGCCCATGAGTTCTCATCATGATTATCCATAAATACCATCCTGTAAACATTTGGAGGGTATGTCGATCTTTCTCTCCTGTAGTATTTTCCAAGGGCTGTCACGCTATCCTTTCCCTGGGCGACATTGTTCATAAGGTGATGAAGTTCCCATGCGTAATTCATATCGAATCCTTTCTTAAGGAAATCATGCTGTGACTCATTTTCCGCGATCATGAGAACGGGTTTGATCGTGTTCAGTTCACTCCTGGCCCTTTCCCAGAATTCAGGAGGTGTAAGGTCGGGATGATCCTGCCTGAACCCGTCCACTCCCAGATTGACCCAAAACTTAAAGGCATTGATCATATAGTCCTGCAGCTCCTTTTTCGACCAGTCGAACTGGATCACGTCAGTCCAGTCGAAGCCAATGGGAGGAATGAAGCTTCCCTTTGCATCCTTTATGTACCAGTCGGGATGCTCCTCAGCAAGCTTGTTATCCCACGAAGAGTGGTTGGGCACCCAGTCAATTATTACATGAAAACCCATATCATGTGCTTTTGCCACCAGAGCTCTGAAATCTGCTAGCTTTCCGAATTCAGGGTTCACATCAAGGTAGTCCTTTACAGAATAGTAGCTGCCAAGCGGCTCTTTCCTGTTTTTAACCCCGATCGGATTTATAGGCATAAACCACAAAATATCTACTCCCAGCTCTTTCAGCCTGGGCAGATGGGCCTCAATAGCTTTGAATGTGCCTTCAGGAGTAAACTGTCTGGTATTTACTTCATAAATGACAGCATTTTTAGTCCAGTCAGGGTGAACCACCTCTGAAACGAAAGGTTTTATCTCCTTTTCCGGAGCCTTGGACTTGCAGCCGAAAAAGGCAAGTACTGCCAGGAGGAGAATACTCAGGATAAATAATGTAAGCTTTTCCATAGGTCAAATTGATTTAATATCTATTTTTTTGTTACACAGAGGTTCACATAAAGTGATTCAGAGGCTTGAATTATAAACTCCCCTCCTCCGGAGGGGTTAGGCCGCCCCTCCCAGGAGGGGATCTTTGGAAGAAAATTCTGTATCCCTCAGTGTCTCTCTGTGAAAGTTCTTATTTATTCTTAATCTTTACAACCAGTTTATCAGAACCTTTTACGTCATAATTCTTTCCAAAAAGTATTAAAGACAATGTCCTTTCCGAAAGGTTAGTCACCTCAACGCTCCTTCCCGTCACTTTCACCCCGAAGAGTATCTCCCTGAAGCGGGCATGGAACAGATATGATTTCCATTTTCCAGGTATCATCGGATCAAGGCTGGCCCTGTCACTCTTTATTCTCATGCCTCCGAATCCTTCCACTATCGCCAGCCATGTCCCGGCCATGCTTGTAATATGCAGCCCGTCTGACACTTCCCGGTTATAATCATCAAGGTCGAGCCGTGCCGTGCGCAGATAGAGTTCATAGGCCTTGCCTATATTCCCTATCCTTGAGGCCATTATTGAATGAATGCACGCAGAAAGTGATGATTCATGTACAGTGATAGGTTCGTAGAAATCAAAATTTCTCCTTATCGTTTCGGTATCATACTGATCTTCCAGTACATATAGGCCCTGCAGCACATCAGCCTGCTTGATGTAGCACGACCTTAGTATCCTGTCCCACGACCAGTGCTGGTTTATCGGTCTTTCACGCATTGGAATTGAGGTTGCCGGTTTGATCTCTTTATCAAGAAACCCGTCCTGCTGGAGAAAGACCATTCTTTGCTGGTCGAACGGGAAGTGCATGTTTTTAATTATTTCCCTCCATTTTTTGGCCTCCTCCGCGAATCTCATGGAGGTTCTTGAGATTATCTTCTTAAATGCCTGTGGATTTTCTTTCTTAAGGCGGGCCAGGCTGTCAAGAGTATATGAGAGTGTCCATACAGCCATTGTGTTCGTGTACCAGTTATTATTGACATTATTCTCATATTCATTCGGGCCGGTCACTCCAAGGATAACATATTTTCCCAGGTTATCTGAAAATGTAGCTCTCTGGCTCCAGAAGCGGGATATCCCGATCAAAACCTCAAGTCCGTGATCGGCCAGGTAGCCATTGTCACCGGTGTGTCTTATGTAGTTATAGACTGCGAAAGCAATGGCCCCGTTCCTGTGTATCTCCTCGAAAGTTATCTCCCATTCATTATGGCACTCCTCTCCATTCATGGTTACCATAGGATAGAGTGCCGCTCCATCCCTGAAACCAAGCTTTGCCGCATTCTCGATACTCTTCTGAAGATGCTTGTACCTGTAAAGCAGCAGGTTCCTTGCGACATTCATTGGAGCCGTCTTCAGAAAGAATGGAAGGGCAAAAGCTTCAGTATCCCAATAGGTGCTGCCGCCATATTTCTCTCCGGTGAATCCCTTCGGCCCGATATTCAGTCTCTCATCCTTCCCTGTATATGTCTGGAAGAGATGAAAGATATTAAACCTGATCCCCTGCTGCGCGGCAATATCCCCTTCGATCTCAACATCGGAGGTTGCCCATAGTTTTTCCCATTCTTTCCTGTGGTTTTCGAACAACCTGGTAAATCCTGCCTTAAGGGCATGCCCTGTCCTTTTATCCACTGTATCTACGAGGTCACTTTTTTCGACGTTAAGCGACGACTGGACCGAGACAAATTTTGTTATCACCAGTTCATCTCCGGGATTAAATGAGACGGTAAATTTGTTGGCTACATATCCCTGTTTATCAATTACGACCGGGCTTAAAAGCATTTTCTTCCCGTTGCGATGAAGGGTGAATCTCATTCCAAAACTGACGTAAAAATCTGTCTTCTGGGTTTTTGCGGTCAGGACCCCTTCGCCTGTCCCGGCAAAGTGATTCACATCCTTCCAGAATTTTTCACCATAGTTGGTATCCTCATTCCTGACATCGGCATCAATATATACTGTGAATTCAGCTTCTCCACTGAAATTTTCAGGCTTTACGGAGTATCTGATCAGCCCCAGGTCGGGTTCTGACATGCTTAGGAAACGCTTTGATGAGATCTTTACCGTTTTCCCTTTTGCAGGAGCTGCAGTGAAACTGCGTTCCAGGAAGCCCTCTTTCATATTGAGCATTCTTCTGAATGATCTTAAAGGGATCTTTGCAAGATCGACCTGGATCTCATCTAATGACAGATCTATCCCTATCCAGTTTGGAGAGTTCAGAACTTTTGCAAAATACTCAGGGTAGCCGTTTTTCCACCATCCAACTCTTGTCTTGTCGGGGTAATAAACGCCGGCAACATAGCTTCCGCGCATTGAATCTCCGGAGTATTTTTCTTCAAAATTTGCTCTCTGACCCATATAACCATTCCCAAGCGAGAAAATACTTTCCGCCTCCCTGTTAAGTTCAGGATTGAATCCCTCTTCTATTATCAGCCACTCATCTTTCTTAAACAAGCTATCCATATCAGGTTTATTTTTCAAGAACAATTAGTTTCTCAAGTGTCATTTCATTAAGCCCTTTTACCACTGCATGGGCATCTGAGAGAACTTCACGATTTCCTATTCCGACACATTTCATCCCGGCATTCAGTGCGGCTTCAACACCGGCTACCGCATCCTCAAAAACAACGCAATATGCCGGCCTTATGCCAAGCATCGATGCAGCCTTCAGGAAAACCTCCGGATCTGGTTTAGCCTTATGAACAACATTGCCGTCGGCAACGGCATCGAAGAGATTAGCCATTCCCACCCGGTCCAGGATCATCGGAGTGTTTTTGCTGGCAGATCCGAGTGCTATCCTGATATTTTCATTCTTAAGACAGGAGATGAATTCAAGCGTGCCCGGAAGAATCTCATCGGGAGTCATCCTGCTTATATATTCGACATACCACCTATTTTTCTTGTCGGCCAGCTTTTCCTTTTCATCCATGGGAAGGTTTCTTTTCCCTATCTCCAGGATGATCTCAAGCGAGGCCATCCGGCTCACCCCTTTCAGCCTCTCATTATCCCTTTCCGTGAAATTTATACCCATTCCATCGGCCAGGCGTTTCCAGGCAAGGAAGTGATACTTTGCCGTATCCACTATTACCCCGTCGAGATCGAATATGCATGCTTTGAACCACATCTGCCTGTTAATTCAATTATTATCGTGTACAAACAAAACAAGAAATGCAGCAATAAACATCGATACTCCTCCCGTGACAAGTGCGTAAATGCTTTCACCTCCGAAAAGACTTTTCACCATGAATCCCAGTATGCTTGCCGCCATTATCTGCGGGATCACGATAAAGAAGTTGAAGATCCCCATGTAAGTTCCCATTTTGTTGGAAGGCAGAGAGCCTGTAAGGATCGCATATGGCATCGCCAGTATACTTGCCCATGCAAGTCCGATACCCAGCTCAGAGATCATAAGAAGCCGCGGATTTTTGATCAGAAGGAATGAGATAAGGCTTATTCCCCCGATAATGAGACTTAATGCATGAACCGTTTTTCTGTTTATAAGGCGGGCGAGTCCGATCAGGAAGATGGCCATAACAGCCGCAAAACCGTTATATACTCCCATTAATATCCCAACCCAGTCGGCTCCCTTGTTATATTCATTCTTAATTGTGATAAGCCTTTCTTTAACTGCAGGATCGAGCGCCAGGGACTGACTCTTTGTCTCATCGGTGAAAAACTGAACTACCCTCATGGTCGCCACAACCCTTTTATTGCTGCTGAATTTCTTTTCAAACATTCCAAGATCACTCTTCACATCAGATAGATTTGACCACTCCTTTGATTCAGGAAGAGTTGAAACATGTTCAATCGTACCCTTCAGCGATGTGAATGTGGCCATATCAAGCTTCATGTCATACTTTGTGCTTGTCACGCCGGCAGTCGTGTAAATCCACATTGAAAAGAGTGCAAACCATGAAAAGAACTGTACAAAAGCGAGTCTTACCATTGTGCCCGGCATTTTGAACAGGTCGTTTATTACCACTACCAGTCCATTCCTGGTCTTATCAGCCGATGTTAGCAATCCGGTTACTATCTGTATAAATCCGAAAGCAACGAGTCCGAATCCAAGTATATATACTTCCAGTTCCATTTTGAACAGATATACAACAGTGCTGATAATCAATCCCGCTATAATCCAGATAAAGGCCGACCTGAAAAATTTTCCGGCAGGTATCATCTCTTCATCCCCATGAGTCCGGGTATTACTGGCTGTCTCTTCAGCAGTGAATGAGGCAAGCTCCTCCGGAGGATACTCTTTTGTACGCAATACAGTATAGAGGACTGCAAGGAAAAACACTATTCCTCCGATCAGGAAGGAGAGCACAACGTGATGAGGTATCGCACCTTCAGCAGCTTTGGATGAGACATGTAACCAGTTTGTAAGCACCCATGGAAGAGCTGAAGCAATAATTGCCCCGGCTCCAATAAAAAAGCTCTGCATGGCAAAACCGATGGTTCTCTGCTTTGATGGAAGCATATCACCGACAAATGCTCTGAAGGGCTCCATTGAGATATTGATGGAAGCATCCATTATCCACAGAGTTCCTGCAGCGATCCAGAGTGTAGGAGAATGAGGCATAAAGAGCAAAGCCAGGGATGCAAGAATAGCGCCTGTAAGGAAATAGGGACGCCTTCTTCCCAGCCTGTTCCAGGTATTGTCGCTCATGTGGCCAATGATAGGCTGGATAATAAGTCCTGTCACAGGGGCCGCAATCCACAGGATGGGTATATTCTCGACCTTTGCACCCAGTGTTTCAAATATCCTGCTGACATTGGCATTCTGCAATGCAAAGCCGAACTGGATCCCCATGAATCCAAAGCTCATGTTCACGATCTGCCAGAAGCTTAGTTGCGGTTTTTCCTTTTTCATACTGTAGATTGGATTTTATTGGTGTGCATTTTTAAAATCTGAACATTAAATTGTCAATTTCTGATCTTGTGGCCGCTCAATGCGTAGTAAAGAATAAATGCAAATAGCGGGATCGGGGCAAAAAAACCTACCGACATGGTGAATCTGTCTGCTATCAAACCCATGATGGGAGGGAAAAGTGCCCCGCCAACAATGGACATTACCAGAAACGATGATGCCTTTTTCGTTTTCGGGCCAAGTTCTTTTATGCCTAAGGCAAATATTGTAGGGAACATAATTGACATGAAAAAGAATACCCCGTAGAGAGCCACCAGGGATATCCATCCCGCCTTTATACTAACTACCGGTAATAATAAACAGCATATTGTCGAATAGATTGCAAGAAGCCGGGTCGGTACAAAATACTTCATAAAAAAACTACCCGACATCCTTCCGATCATGAATAAAGCAAATCCTATTGATAAGAAATACGGACCATATGCTACAGGGAAGTGAGGATTCTGATTAATATCGGTCACAAAATTAATTAAATAGCTAAAGACACCTGTTTGTGCTGCCACGTAACAAAATTGCGCGAGCACACCCTGGACAAAATGCCGCTGTTTTATCAGGGGCCTGGCTAAAAATGCAGCTTCACCGGAATTTGCCGGGCTGGCTTCCGGGTCAATCTCCTCTTCTTTTATTTCAGGCAATTTTGAGGCAACAAATATTACTGCCACCAGTAATACAGTTCCGCCGATCACGCAGTATGGCAGGATCATTGAGCTCAGCTTTTGTCCTGCGACAGAACTATTATTGCCATAGATAAAAAGACCGATAAGCGGACCGACAACCCAAGCCAGCCCGTTAAATGATTGTGAGAAGTTAATTCGTCTTTCGGCTGACTCCTTCGGCCCCAGCTTTGTAGTATAAGGATTGGCAGCTGTTTCAAGGGTCGCAAGCCCGCAGCCCATTATGAACAGGCAAACAAGAAAGATCCAGAAAGATTCAAACCTGGTCGTCCCTGCAATCAGGAAAGCCCCTGAGGCGAACAGCGACAAGCCAAGCACAATTCCTTTTTTATAACCGAACTGCCTCATAAAATATCCTGCCGGCAGGGCTATCAAGAAATATGCAGTATAAACGGAGAACTGGATCATCCCGGATTGAGCTTTTGACATATGCAGCATATCCTGAAAATGTTTATTCAGAGTATCCAGCATTCCATGAGCCACGCCCCACAGAAAAAACAAGCTCGTGACAAGTATGAAAGCGAAGAGGAAGCCCTGGGTTACCAGTTTCTGTCCGCCTTCTCCATTGGAAGAATTCCCGTCCATAAAAGGATTTTTAAAAGGATATACAAGATTATGATGATTTTGGAATTTTCCAAACCTTTGCAGTGTTTTAAAATAAATTGGTTAACGGTTTCCTTATAAATGGTAAAACAAGATTATTCGTTTAATTTTGGGATCATAAACCGGTTCCTCCGCTTAACAAGAAAATGAAAGTACTTTCCATTACCAACCTTTGTCACGGATACTCCGCCACACTGCCTGAAAGAAGCTTGTACAAAGGTCTTGCGGCCAGAGGAGTTGACCTGGTCGTCATTACACATTACCCCACCCCGGAATCTCAGGAACTTGAATCGGAAGGACTAAAGGTTATCTACCTTCAGATAACAAAGAAATTTGATCTGAATGTTATCCGCACACTGAGAAAAATAATTGATGAAGAGAAGATCGAAATCCTTCATTTTACTTTCGGCAAAGCCCTCACAAACGGGTTGATAGCTTCCCGCAGATCCAGCTGTAAAATTGTTGCATATATCGGATCTGTCAGTCTCCACTGGCATGATCCCTTCTCATGGATCTCGTACCTGAACAGAAGGGTTGACAGGCTGATATGTCTTAGTACCGGGGTTGAGGAACATGTGCTCAGGCAGGCTCCGAAAAGAATGAAGGGAAGAACAATCAGAATATATAAGGGTTATGAGACATCCTGGTTCAATAATATAGTGCCGGTCAGCAGGGCGGTTATTGATATCCCTCCTGATGGATTTATAGTATGCTGCGTTGCAAATGTGAGGAAGATAAAAGGGATCCCCTGGCTGATCAGGGCCTCTGATCTTCTTCCCGAAGGTCTTCCGGTATATTTTCTGCTGATAGGTCCGGGAATGGATTCCGAAGCTATAAAAAGACAGATAGAAAAGAGCAGGTACATGGATAATTTCAGGACATTTGGTTATTCCAACGAAGTACTTTCATATACAGCTGCAAGTGACCTCTATGTACAGCCATCACTTACCGAAGGGCTCGGGAGGTCGGTTATTGAGGCGATGTGCCTAGGAAAGCCCGTTCTCGTCTCAGGCGAGGGAGGAGTAAATGAGCTTGTCGATGAGGGCAGCAATGGGTTTCACGTTCCTGCAGCTTCTGCAGAAGCAATTGCTGATAAGATCAGATATTGTTTTGAAAACCGGCAAATGATGCCGCTGATGGGAGCAAGATCAAGGGAAAGGATAGAGACAAAGTTTAATTCCGGCCTCATGATCGAACAGACTTATCACTTGCTCAGATCGATGCTGTCGCGCCAGTAACGTGCCTTGCCGATGCTCTCGACCTCAGGCCCCCCGTCGAATGCCATTCCATAAAAATTCGGCTTCTGAATAAACAGGAGCTTACCATCGTACAGCATCTTTGTAACGTTTACAACAGTATAGGAGAGGATATTGCCAGTTTTTCTTGTCAAAAAGAAATCGCCGTTTGTCTCTACCCTGTCATAATAAACTCGTCCCGATTCATAAGTATACTTTGGCCGCCTGTAGTCGCGTATAATATCCATCCTCAGGTCAGACTTAACACCGACCTGAATGATGTCAGTGCCTATGTTTATTTCTACAGAAAGACCAGGTTCAGTATCACCTGTTTCGACCAGCTTTATACGGTCATCCCAGAATGAAGCATCTGTATTTTTATCATGAGGGATCAGCACAGTAATAAACCCTGTATGCTGCCCTAGTTCAAAGAACTGTCCGGAGTATTCAGTGATAAGCAGTTCATTTGTGTAATTCCTTCTTTCCGGTTCAACGGATTCAAGCCTGTAGTGATTCTTTGGGAAAAGTATCAAAAGATGGTTATCCGGATCATTCCTGTATGTATAGACTGAATCGTACATTGTATCGTACCAGTGCGGACCCGAGGCAACGATCTTCCTTGTATGCCACATATTTGCCGCTGTCATGAACTGTTCTTTCTTTCCCTTGAGAATATCGAAAACCACATATATGCCGGGATCCTTGATCCATGCGATAACCCGGTCCCATTCATAACCCATATTTTCATCCGTAAGCCTGGTACGGCTGTAATCAAAATCGGGAAGTGTGATGAAATCTATTTTGGTTGTGCTTACTGGCCTGTAGGAACCTGCATTGTGTACAAAATCCAGGACGGACTGCCCTGGTACTGCAGCTTTTCCCGGTGTGTTGTATCTGTTTTCACCCTCCTTCTGCCCCATAAATATCTTTTCCGGCCGCACCACCAGCCTGTTATGAAAATAATCCTGCCGGTAATTTCCATAAGGACCGCTGGGCATATAATCGCGATATCCACCGTCTGCAAGGAGAATTGACCCCTTGCTCATAAGCAATGCAATGCTGTTTTCATCCGAGTGCCCGTGGGTCAGCTTTTCTTCTTCAACGGCTATTCCGTCGCGAAGGTAGTCGCGCGACAGCCGGCCGCTCTCACCCTCATCCTTGTAATTAAGCAGGAGGAATGATGATCCGGGATCCCATCCATCCCTCATAACGATCTTCTTCCCCTGAACATCCTCCATCACCTCTTTACTCAGATCCTGAGGCTTTTCAGGGTTGATCTTGTCATTGCCCCATATGTAACAGTCGAGAAGCTCATAGCCAAGACTAGTTGCACTCCTGTTGCTAAAGTTGATGAATTTATCTGCTATAACCGATGCTGCCCATTTTAGCCGCGGATTCGAGTAAATATTTGCAGCCGTTTCAAAATAGACCAGCCACCTGTCCCAGTTATCATTAATTCGTGAATCGCCGAATGACGAAACCATACCATAGGGTGCCATCAGGTTAAGATAATAATTCGAATAGTAATACATCACCGGCGTTGCGAAAAGCTCCTTCATCTGTCCTTTTGATTCAGCATAGCTTATCATAGCATAGAGCCAGATCGAGTTATAAAGGGTGGCATCCTCAATTTCCCATTTTCCCCAGTTGTCTGACCCAAGCGCCCATTCATAAGACCGCCACTGTACTGCTTCGGGAATGTCAGGCAATGCCTTTATTGCCCATCCCAGCGTTTCAGCTCTCAGTGCAGCCCTGTTCATTGCACCCCACTCCTGGCTTTGCAGAAGATAATTCATATTACGAATTATTATCTTTTTCATCTTTTCATATTCAGGCCCCGACAGAATACCCTTCCGCTTCAGAATTTCGAACGGCCTTATGTACCTCATGGTGGTGAAGAAGTCGGGAAGTGAAGGAGTCCCTTCGGAATAATCAGGTCGAACTTTTGAAACAGATTCGGGAAAATATTTTGTATACCCGTCATATCTCAGTAGGATCGATTTTGCCCTTTCGGCATATTTCCTGTTGCCCTCCATTTCAAAAAGGGTGGCATATATTGAAGCAGCTTCAAGGAACCTTGCCGGTGGCCTGTATCCGAAAAAATTGAGAGGATCGACCCCTGCTATCCATGCCTTTTCAAGTGAGTCATATTTTTCCCAGGTCCAGTCGGCAGCTGACCTTGCAAACTCGAGATACTTCTTCAACGGGACCTTCGCAACCGGCTGTGCGGAAACATTAGAAAAGACAATACAGCAGAATAGTATCAGGATTACACGTTTCATAATATCATTGTTTATGAACTTTATTCCAGCATTCCAATACACGAAAGATATTTTCCGGCATGGCTGCAGGACCAAATTCCACATCCATCAGATCTGAACTTCGGGTTCCCGGATTTTTGTATCCTCATTTTTATAAATGAGATGCAGCAAAACAGGAAATACCAAAAGCAAAAGTGGAAGGGCAATAATAAATCCTCCAATAACAGCAATGGCCAGCGGTTGATGCATCTGAGCCCCCGTTCCAATACCGAGCGCAAGCGGAGAGAGCGCGATTATTGCGCCAAGGGCAGTCATAAGCTTGGGCCTTAACCTGGTTGAAATTGCATAAACAAGCGACTCATCAACCGTTCCGGTTCTTCGGTTTGTGGTAAATTGCTGAAATGTGAATATTGCATTCTCCCCGATGATGCCAACGATCATTATCAGACCAGTATAGCTTCCAACATTAAGTGGAGTGGCAGTAAGATAAAGTGCTATCAGGCTTCCTGCAAGACCAAGTACAGCGATAAACAGTATCGCACATGCCGCCCTGAAATCCCTGAAAAGGAACAGCATAAGGGCAAAGACAAGCAGGCTGGAGAGTATCAGGATTATAAGAAGTTCCCGGAATGACTTTTGCTGGTCGGCGTATGCCCCGCCATATTCAATATGGTACCCTGCCGGAAGGTAAATATTTTTACCGATGGTTTCCTTTATCTCCTTCATGGCACCGCCAAGATCGCGGTTGTTAAGCCTGGCTGTTACAATAGAGACCGATTTGAGGTTTTCCCTTGTGATCTCGGCTACTCCCTCCTGCATCCTGACCGATGCAAGACTTGCAATGGGTTTCAGCTTACCGTCAGGCAGAAAGAGGAAACTGCTCTTTATCCTGTCAAGATTGTTTGTAGTGCTGTTAGGGTAGATCATTCTTACAGAAGTAAGCTGCTCCTTTTCCCTGATGTTATTTACAATATTCCCTTCCATTAAAGTCTGAAGCTGGAACTGGAAAGATTCGGGCCCGATTCCAAACCTTGAAAGCTCTGTCTGATCAGGTATGATCTCAACTGAAGGACCGGCAATAACAATGCCATTAAAAACATCTTCAACTCCTTCAATTTTATTCACTTCTTCAGTTACATCTCTCGAAAGCTGGTGCAGCTGATCCTGTTCAGTACCAAAGATCTTGATCTCGACGGGCTGGACCGATGACAAAAGGTCCCCAAGCATATCTCCTATCACTTGTCCGAAATCGATTGTAAGGGCAGGCTGGGATGCTTCAACTTTTTTCCTGATATCATCTATCACCTCTTCGGTTGTCCGGGTGCGATCCTTTTTCAGCGAGATAAGATAATCGCCATTATTCGGTTCGGTGATGAAGAATCCCATCTGCGCCCCGGTCCTTCTTGAATAGGTTTCGACTTCCGGAATTGTCACCAGTATCTTTTCAACCTCGCGGCATATCCTGTCAGTTTCGTCAAGTGACGTTCCCGGTGGCGACAGGTAATCGAGCACAATTGATCCCTCATCCATCTCCGGGAGAAACCCGGTTTCAAGTCTGGGAACAATAAATATTATTGAGCCTAAGAGAAATAAAACGAATATGATGCTGATCACAGGATGCTTAAGAAAAAATCCAACCCAGTTCCGCGTTTTGGTAAGTTTTACCGTTTCTTTCCTGCCTGCGGGGAAGAGTGATCTGACCTGTGAGAACCAGATGTAAATAACCGGAAGGCAAAGCCACGTCACAACAAAGGAACATACAAGTGTGATCACCATTGTATTTGTCAGAACATTGAAATATGCTCCTGCCACGCCCTGGAGAAGCATGAACGGAACAAATATCACTATTGTGCTTATTGATGAGCCAATCATAGATGGTATCAGGTAGCTGATCGCCTGATGTACAAGCTGGCCTGACTGCTTGTCTGGGAACTCCTCGTGAGTCCGGTGGATCTGTTCGACGACCACAACGGCATCATCAATGATCAGCCCGATCGCGGCCGCTATGGCTCCGAGAGTCATAATGTTCAGGGTGTATCCGACCGAATATATCACTGTTATCGTAAGAAGCAGAGTCACAGGAATAGTGACCAGGATGGTCGCACTTGCCCTGAATGAGCGCAGAAACATAATGGCTACCAGGATCGCAAGTACCAGCCCCAGCCAGATACTGTCGTTTACACTTTTTATAGTGCCGTTGACAAACTCAGCCTGATCGTAATACAGCGATACCTTTACATCGGCGGGGAGCAGCTTCTCAAGCTCTTTTTTCTTCTCCGCAAGCCTTTCTGACAGATTGACCAGGTTGGCATTAGGCTGCTTAAGTATTGCAACAAGCAATCCCTGCCTGCCATTTGCATTTATCCTTGTATATTCAGTTTTCTCCCTGACATTTACACTTGCTATGTCTTTTATTCTGATGATCCTTTTTCCGTCATTTTTGACCACAACATTCCCAATCTCCTCCAGGCTGTAAAGCGCTGCATCAGTTACAGTAAGATAAAGACGCCTGTTATCCGTCATGAAACCGTTGGAGCTGATGAAATAATTTTGACTCAGGACATCCCTTATCATCATTGGAGTAACCGCGAATGAACTCATCTTTAGCTGGTTAAGCTCGATCCAGAACTCCTTCGTCTTTCCGCCAATGATCCTCACAGACGAAATACCCTCGATCTGCGAAAGAAATGGCTTGATCTGGTAAGTGGCTATAAGATTAAGTTCAATCGGACTCTTCTTATCGCTCTCGATGGTGTATCCAAGCACCGGAAGGATGGATGGATTCATCTTCTCCACGGTAACCGCAACATCAGGTGGGAGCTCATTTTTTATCCGTGAGATCCTTGACTCAAGCTGCTGCTGGTTCACATTAATATCGGCACCCCAGTTCAGAAAGGCCGATATTTCGCATGAACCCCTGCTGGTCGCACTTCTTATGACCTTCAGATCAGGTATCTGTTTGATGGCCTCCTCCAGCGGACGAGTTACAGTTATCATCATCCTGTCTACCGGCTGTTCTCCGTTTTCGGCTATCACCTTTATTTTCGGGAATGTGATCTCCGGGAAAAGCGAGACCTTCACCTGGGAGTACAGAAAAAGGCCTCCGGCTATTATGACGGCGATTATTACTGATACCGGATTTTTATAAGACAGATAAAAATTCTTCATCAGCTATTTTTTTACAATGACATTTGCTGTATCGGGTAAACCGTAGCCTCCCGTAAGAACTATTCTGTCGGACTGCAACAAAACTGGTTCAGAAATTTCTATAACTGAATTGTTTTCGATGCCCTTTTTTACCGGTACCCTCACTGCAACACTGTCATTTATAAGCTTCATTATCCAGAATTCCGTCTGTGTCTCATTCCCAAGCACGGCTTCCCTTGGCAGGATTGTTGCATTGCTTCTCTCTCTTTTAACAAGCTTTACCTTAACGCTGAGATTTGACGGCAGCGTGGCACTGAATGGTGTCTTTATAAAATACTTTACAGTCTGTGCCAAAGGATCCATTTCGGGTAACTGTCCCCCGATGTTCCCTGAAACCGTTCTGCCATCAGGGAAAAGCATTATGCATTTCCTGTTGTGATCAATAAGGCTGGTAAGCTCAAATGGGACATCAAGGATAAATACAAAGCTTTCCCTGTCTGAAATAGTTGCCAGCTCGTCCCCTTCCTGAACAAAATCACCGCCCTGATGCGACACTGAAGTAATTACCCCGTCCCTGGAGGCACGCATTTTTATCTCCCCTTTGAGCGCCAGGCTGCTATCCGATCTCATACTACCTGCTATCACGGATGCCTCCCTTGTCCTCAATGTAAAAAGCAACTGGTCTGTTCTTATATAATCCCCGAATGTGACGAGGACTTTCTCGATCGTACCCGTTGTTGTGGACCGAACAATATTTTTGTTGAGAAAGGTGCTTATGGCAGGAAGCTCGATACTTTCAGAAATCTGTCCTGTACTGATCGCCGTAATTGTAACCGGGGTTATGATCTTCTGTTCCCCGCCGGCTGAAGGTCTGCTGTTGGTGCATGAGAATGAGATCGTCAGAAGAGCTCCCAAAACCCATGTTACGATGTATAGTTTTCTTACTGTTTTTTTCATGGCGGATATGCAGTACAATTTGTTACTGGTTAATTATAAAGTTAAGCTCATTTATTATCTGGAGGATCCTGATCCGGTTGTCGCTCAGGGCCTTATTGATGATCCTGTAATTTTTCACTGCAGAAAGGTATTCAGTCATCTGGATGAGACCTGATTCAAGCTCGGCCTTCAGCGCCCTTAACAGATCATCAGATGTGGAAAGCTGTTTTTCGAGATCAAAAGTTATCTCTCTTTCCGATTTCAGTTCCTGTGTGAGCTGCAGGATCTGCTGATTGTATCTTATCATGAAGTTGTCCCTGTAATTCCCTCTGGTGTTCTCCTCGATCTGCAGTTTCTGTTTTTCAATACTCCTCTGATTCCCATCATAGATCGGGATACTGAGGCTCATCCCTGCGCTGTACCCGAAGTGGGAATAGAAAACGGTGAGATCGTGTGAAAGAAAACCTGCATCTGCAAACCAGCTGACTTTGGGACGATAACGTATATCAATTGCCGATCGCTCATTCATTATCCTCAGGCTGTCGATACCGTACTGAAGATATCCCGGGGATTTTGTGATATCAGGCTCCCCTTTGAAATTAATATTGGGAAGAAGAAGTTCGTACGATGAAGTGTCATTGATACCGCAGATTATATTCAGCTGCCTCAGGCTGCTTTCGTACTCACTTTTAAGCTTTCTTACAAGGATCTCCTGTGTCTGGCTTTCAACAAGAAGAGAGAGGTAATCGGTCTGTTTATAGATACCTTTCGCAGCAAGCTGCTTTACAATCTCATTTTCATTCTTCAAAAGCAAAAGGAATGACCTGTTGAATGAAAGATCGCTGAAGGCTGAAACGGAACTGAGGTATTGGTCAGTGATCATTCTTGCCAGCTCGTTTGAGGTGATCTTTGTGGCATTGCTCAATGATCTCCTCTGGATGTTAATCGCATCTATCTTGTTTTCTATCTCTTTTCCCCTGAAGATATCCTGGCTGACCCCCACCATCCCCTGGTAATTACCATGGTCAGTAACAATTTCATCATAACCGAATTGACCATAAACAGGTATATATTGAAGCGTTGACCTGGCATCAATCTGTGGTTTCTTCACAGCTCTTACAAGAGCGCTGTCATATGCGACAGAGTTCAGCTGGTTGGCATAATCTTTAATGAGCGGACTTCCTGTCAGACCCTTGTTCAGGTAGAAACCGAGATTCCTTTCCTGACCTGAAGCAAAGGTGTAAAAGCCGGTAAGCATAAGGATGGCAACAGCATATTTCTTCATTCAGCTTTAACTTTATTATAATATCTGCCTATATCCAAATATTATTCCTCGCAAATATTCAAATTTATTCAGTGATCTGGTCAGGAATCTCTCCATAACTGAAAATATCCTACTGAAATGACCATTTTAGGGCTTATGTTATTCCATTCCACAAGAAATTTTCCAGTTTATCTGAATATATTTTCAGGGATAAGTGTAAAGTTCCTGTAGCACTCTATAAGAGTTTCATCCAATCCGTTCACATACAGTCTGGATCCGGTTCTTGTGATCTGTTTTTCTGAGAACACTGTCACTTTCCGGTCGGATCGGTCGACGGCTGCTGTCAGCTTCAGCTGTGGTAAAGCTGCTTCAACAGTACAAACAGGGTCACCACCTTTATCAGAATTTTCGATCGCTTTGAAAAGTTTTCTGAACTGGTGGCTGGAGTCGGGCGAAGGGTATGTGAATTCATTTTCACCGCTCATTTTTACAATTATGCGGTCGGCCCCCGGTCTTAGCTCAATATATCCCTTCTCGAACTCCATCCTGAAGCATGGATCAACAGTTTTTTCCGCAGCATGGGATCCAAGGAACAGCAGTTCCACTCCCGATCCGGTTTTTGCCATGAAAGCCCCTGTATCGTATGTCTCTACAGGATAAGCTCTTGCAGACTGCACTTCAACATTAAAAGGCTCAGAAGAAGAATCCATTGAATTTCCTGTAAGAAAAAACATATTATGAATAAAATGTGACATGGCATTATTAAAAAGATTGTCATTCACCATGTTTCCTTCGGGATCCGCTTTCCTGTATGCCCAGCTGTTCCGGCCGAAATATGCAAAATCACGAGGCCACAGGCACATTGATTTCATCCTCAGAGGTTTGCCGAACCTGCCGGAAAGAGTATCCTTCTTAAGCAGCTGTATACCGTCTGAATATGACCACTGGTATCCGATCATTACAAATTTCCCGGTTTTCCTGCTCTTTTCAATTATTGATTCTGCATCTGCCAGGGTACTGCATACAGGTTTTTCACATAATACATTGGTCCCGTGGTGAAGGGCAAGGATGGATTGTGGAGCATGAAAATGGGGCGGTGAGGATATGACAGCAAGGTCAGCCTTTCCTCCCGCAAGGTAAAAATCATTCATCCTGCTGCAAACAGGAATGCCGAATTCGCGCAAGGTGGAAACATATTTTGATCTCTCAGCTTCGGGATCTACGACTCCTGCCAGCACAGCTTTTTCGCAGTCGGTCTCCTCCAGCAGGGTCTTAAGATAATAATGTCCGTAGCCGTTTATGGCAACTACAAGAACTTTCACCGGATCCTTCATTTTTCGAACATTTTATTCTTTCTGACCTCTTTAAAACAAATAAGAAGCAACCCGCTCCAAGTAATAAAGATAAGAAACAGTAAGGAATTTAAGTTCAATATTGGTCTGCTATTTTGATCCATCCTAAACGCAGAGATCGCAGAGATCAGTTCGCAGAGAGCGCTGAGTCAAATTTAACATGCCTCCGCGTTCTCTGCGGGTTTATCCACCGATGCTCTGCAGAGGTGGACTCTGCGTTCTCTGCGTTTAAAAAAAATTCTAGTTACGTATTCAAATGAAAAAGGCGGTGCCTGATGCCCCACCTTAAGCTTTAGCTCATCGTAGATCCTTTTAATGGCCCACTGCCCGAACTTTTTTTGATATCTTAAGCCAGCTAAAGGCTTCGGATATTGAGCCCACCGCTGATCTCGAAGACCGACCCGGTCGAGAAATCCCAGTCTCCCCGGGCGAGGGATGCAACGGCTTTACCGATATCCTCCGGCATTCCCCATCTCTTCTGCGGAATAACTCCCTCTGCGATCATCTTGTCATATTTATCCTTCACCCTTGCCGTCATATCGGTCTGGATCAGGCCCGGACGAATATCAAATACCAGGATGCCATCCTCGGATAACCTGTCGGCAAATATAGAGGCACCCATGCTGAGTCCGGCTTTGGAGATGCAATATTCGGCCCGGTTGGTAGATGACATTACTGCAGAAACTGACGATATAAATACGATTTTGGGGTTATAATCCTGGATCATCTGCTTCAGCCAGATCATCTCCCTTGATATCTTTTGTGCGAAAAATACCGGACCCCTCAGGTTTATGTTCATCACCCTGTCGTAGCTTTCCTCAGTAAGTTCAAGCACATCATTGCGATGTAGCGGTGCCACGCCTGCATTGTTTACAAGGAAATCGATCCTCCCGTACCGTTCAAGGATATTGGAAACAACCTCCTTGTGGCAGACTGTACAGGAAATATCAAGACCTATAGGGAAAAAAGATGCCCCGTGAGCTTCCACCTCCGGACCAAGGGTCTCCATACCTTCACTGTCGAGCGATCTGGCAATGGCTGCAATATCGAAACCTTCTGCGGCAAGCGACAACGTTACGGCCCGGCCAATGCCCCTGCTGGCGCCTGTAACAACAGCAACCGGTTTAGAATTCATCAGAAAGGTTCTTTAGATCAGGTTATCAAATCAGGGTTTAAAGGTAATAATTTGGATTAACCGTTCAACATTCAGTCAAATTATCTTCCAGATTTTTCACCCAGACCTTTCAAACCACTTCCTGCTGGGGTATCTCCCTGACCTGTAGCTCCCGACCTGCACTGTTCTCTTTAGATCTGAATCCCTGATGCATCAGATACTATGATTCTGTCGCGAAATCTTTTAAGATCTGCCAGATCTTTCCTGGTTCTCTCTTCACATATTGCTGGCCACTCCGTTCTATTTGTTATGCAAAGTTCCTTATTCAATATCTTTTCTGAAGTAAGATCACAAAGTTCATATATCCTCTTTAACTCGGAACCAGAAAGGTCAGGAAACCTGTCAATAAACCACTCTTCGATTACCGGCAGCATAAAATGGCCGCCATGATCTTCAACTGAAAGGTTTATCTGCCTGCCCGTCGAGAGCAGCATTCTTATGATCTTTTCAAAGTCGATTATCCCTTTGCCAAATGCTGCAGGGAAAGTGACCAGTGCTTCATTTTCCCTCACAACCCCACCATCCTTAATATGTGAGCTTACGACCCAGGGAAGTATCCTTTCAGTTGCTAAAACCGGGTCCTCAAGCATTGTAAGCAGGTTCATGGTATCGAGACATATTCCGAGGTAGTCGCCAGGTTCGGTCTCGCACATATCAAAAAGAGCAAGCAGCTCGGAGGTAGTGAATTCGAAGTGCGTCTCGATAGCCAGGATCACTCCGTTATCCCTGAACAGGGAAGCCTGTTTTTTAAGCTCCCTGGCCGTATCTCTCAGCATCTGCTCGGTGGGGGGTGAATCCTTTTGCCAGCGCATCAATCCGCCTGAGCATGACCTGACTATATTAATTCCAAGTCCATAAGCTTCTCCCACTGCTCTCCTGTTCGAGTTATATATCTCCTTGGGAGTGAATGAGGTCAGATCAATAGGTACATGCTGCCCGTTTCCCCATTCCACGTACAATCCCAGGTCATCGGCAAGATCTTTTGTATCACGAAGGTATGACGAGGTAAACAACTCCCTTGCCTCATCATCATAACCAGAAAAGGCTACCCCCTCTGCCCCGTTTTCATAAGCCCACCTGATCATTTCCATGGGCATCAATTTCAACAGGTAGAGACAATAATTATCAATTCCGGCTCGGAGCTTTTTCATCTATCAAATCGGTTAGCACGGTTTTCACACTATGCCCGATCCGGCTTTCCTTTCAATGTATCCCGGATCAATATATGGCTCATCATCCATATGTTCCTGCATCAGCTTTATCTTTTTCCTCAGGTTCTCCCTCATGTTAATGCCATGGATAAGGGGAGTCTCGCCCCTGTCGGTCTGGGCCATGAATTCCACATCGTCATCAAAAAGATCCAGAAGGTTAACGGAGTTTTCAATTTCGAGTTCCATTAATGCCCTCAGAGAATCCCGGCTGGCCTCCCGTTTTAATTCATTCCCTGAGGCAAGATAACCGTGAACGGCTGAAACCCAGGCAGCGACATTGCGGTTTGTCATTATCCAGCATCGCAGGGCTTTGATGCGAATGAGCTGATCGTGGATCAGATCAAGACTTTCTTCGCAGTCAGTTTCTTCCAGGATCTCAATAGCTTCATCGAGATGTTTCCAGACATTTTCATCGATCCGTAAAACATCCTTTGCTGCTTTTTCATCACTGATCAACGTGAAGAGTACATCCCTGGCCAGGTCAACATTATTGGGGTTATGTGGTGTCGTGCACATGAAATTCTCATAATATTCTCTCTCTTCAGGCAAGAGTGATTCGATATCCGGCACAAGCGGCCTGACCCATAACCTGTACCAGGTAAATCCGATTGAGGAATAGAGTGATGAGATATTCGGGAACCCCAGTATGGCCTGCTCGGTAAGCTTCCAGGCTTCAATGACCTTCGCGGCGCATTCGGTTCCGGCCCATCGCTCAGCAATTCTTAATATCTCCGATTCTCCATCGGATGAAGGGTTGAACATGAATGCCCTTACGACTTCGTGGTTTATGTTATATGGCACTTTTTCCGACGGAAATGTTCCTCCCATCTGTGCAAGGTTGGTAACGCCGGCCGAATACATCCTGGCAAGCTTTTCCCAGGTGAGAAAAGGATAAGGTATGCCCATAAGAGGCTCGAACATCTGGTGAGGCCCGTGAGCAAAATAGAAGTTTACCTTACCCCCCCGCTGTTCAAGATCCTTTACCTCTTCCATCTCCTCAGACCAGAACTCAGTCTGATGCACTCCTCCTCCGTTTATATCCCTGTTATCGCCGTATACCGGATGTGAATAGGGCAACGCCCATCCTCTTGTGATAAGTGAATATGTCTCAACATCAAGTCCATTCCCAAGCCCCTTCCATACTGTTTCATGTTCTCCGTAAAATGATTCCATTCTTGTAAGTACGCGGAAAGATGGATTGATCTTTCGTCCCGCATCTTTAAGAGTATTCAGGAATCTGATCACATTTTCCCCGGCCAGCCGCGATATCTCCTCATCGCTTTTCCATTCACGGATCAGGTATGCTCCGCCGTTGCGGCCCACATAAAGCGACTTTGTATGCTCAAAACCCGAACCGCTATCGTTCGACCAGACGCACATATATCCTAACCCGGGCACAGCCAGTAATATTTTTGTCAGCATCTCCGAATAATGATCAAGCACTTTCGGATGGGTAATTGTCATATTGTACCTGGGCCTGAAGCTTCTGAACGGATGGTCAACCCTTGCACCCCTCAGCATGGGATATTTTTCGAAAAATTGTTCCGGCACCGACCTGGGCTCAAAACAAAGGAGCCCTGGTATCAGCCCGTACCTGACAGCAAGCCTTGCATTCTCAACGAGGTAATTCATATTGGCGCTCAGCCAGTAATACGGGTAAAGTCCTTTGTTCAGTTCACTGTACGCGAACTGATCAAGTGCCGGACAATAGGTATAGAACATTGGGTAAATCTCGCCTTTGGGACCAGTTTCAAGACCCATAGGTGAAGCTAGTCCGTTGACCTCGACATGTGTAAATCCAAGCCTGGCAAGCCCGGCAACGTATGAGGCGCGGTCAAGATCTTTCTGGATCCGCCCCTCCTGGGTCAGGAAGAAATCATATGAAACCCTGTTCCAGTCAAATGCAGGCTCAATATGTTTACCTTCTGCATAACGTTCGACCGGATCATTGAGCCTGTTCTCGAAAAGATCGCAAACGAACGAATATATATGGCAGGTATTTCTGACGAACAATGCTCCCGATCCGTTTTCCTGAATTCTGAAGAATATCCCGAGGGGTGCCTTGTCGTCTGTAACTGCAAGCTGAAGGACACCTCCGGTCTCATCGCCGTTAAGGTTTCCCCTTAACTCCATTATTTCCGGGAAATGCTCCATGAATAGCGAGGAAACTGTCTCCAGCACCTCCGGACTTCCCGTTGAATACCGTATTATGCGGGTATTCATTAATGCTTCCCTGAGTTTCATGATCAGCCCTTTATTATTTTGCGGATGCTTTCAATTGCCCTGTCAAGATCATTCCGGTCATTGAACAGATGAAATGATACTCTTATGCCATTCAGATCATCCTCGCTGACAGGTCTTACCCTTATGCTATCTTTCGACATGGCGCCTGCAACATCGTTGAAAGGTTTCCCTTTTATTCTGAAAGTTATCATTGATGAGCGGGCTGATCTCTCTGAAGGTGAGAGCAGTTCACACTGGTCGATCCCGGACAGCTCGGAGTAGAAACTCTCTGATAACTCTTCATTATGTTTCCTTATCCTTTCTATTCCTATTGATTTCACAAACTTCAGGGATGCATTAAACCCGATAAACAGAAGCTCATTCTCCGTACCATATTCAAAACGCTGTGCAGATGGCTGAAAATCAAGAGTACCCTCTTTTATTCTGAAGCCATTGTCGCTATAGGCTCCTACTGTTACCGGGCTGAGAGTTTCAAGTTTCTCCCGAGAGACGTACAGGACTCCGGTCCTTCTTGGAGCGAGAACCCATTTATGGCCGCTGAAGGTGTAGAAATCAACATTAAGGGCCTTTACATCCACAGGCATGCTTCCGGGTGCCTGTGCCCCATCTACGGCATACCAGATATTCTGTGCTTTTGCAATCTCCCCAATCTCTTTTACCGGCATCAGCTGCCCGGTTGTTGTGGTCCTTTGGCTTATAAAGATCAGCTTCGTCTTTCGGCTTATGAGATCGCCGATAAGTTTTACATTATTAAGGTTTTGCGATCTGTCGGGTTCAAAGGTCCTCAGAATGATACTTTTCCTCCGGACAAGGTTAAGCAGCGGGATATTGAGTGCAGGATGCTCATGGAGGGAAGTAATGATCTCGTCACCTTTATCAAGCGGTAGTCCATTAAGGATTATGTTTATTCCCTCAGTTGATGAACTTATAAGTGCAATCTCAGAGGCATCAACTCCCTGTCCAATAAAGGATGCAATCTCTTTTTTGATCAGGTTCCATCTGTTCATGTCATGACCAGGAGTCGGGTTTGATTCAAGCTGGAACCATGCATCGCTGACAAGGCTTCTCACATGCCTGGGTACCGATCCTATTCCCCCGGTATTGAGATATGAATAACCCTCGGGAAAACTGAACTCTTCCCTTATGGCCGGCCATAATTCATCCTCATTTTCAGGAAAGCGCAATTTACCGGGGGTCCGGTAATTCACCTTTCCCAGTCCCGCAATTGACCCTCCGGCAACCACCCCAATTGTGGCCAAAAAATTTTTACGGTTCATCCTGTAGGCTTTTTTGATTTTCTGATTTCTTGTTTTGTACTGTTTACCGACCGCGGACTTATCCAGGATCTCCTGGTCAAAGCGCCGGCATAATATCCTGCGATCCTGAAAAATATGTATGTCCTGACATATATCCTCGGCTCAAAAAAGAGGATAATTCCTGCAGCCGCGCTGATAATCCCTGAGATAAGGTTATTGGCTACCAGCCAGAATTGTGACCAGAACCTGGTGCCAGGTGAAAAATGTTTCGACACATAAAGATGCTTTGAGATAAGCACTTCAGCCTTGGTAAGTGCAGTTGTATGGATGTTGATCCTGGAGCTACCACCATGTTTATGCTGAATAGAAAGGTCGTTAAAATAAAGGATCTCTCCGCCATGGTTCCTCGACCTTCTGCAAAGGTCCATGTCCTCAAAATACATCCAGAAATCCTCGTCGAAACCTCCAAGCCGGTGAAAAAAATCCTTGCTGATCATTATCACCGACCCAGATACCCAGTCGGGCCGCGATGGATTCTGACCGGGTTCGCCTTTATCATGAATGCTTATTCTCCGGATCAGATTGTTTAATGCCCTTCCCGGACCCGTCATTCTTCCCGGAGCAATAAACTGGCCGCAGGCAATGCTCTCCTTCCCAATTTCATCCGTCTGCCTGCACGACAGGATAAAGTCGCCCTGGTTTGAATTTGCCTTTTCAAGAAGAGCCGGAATTACATCTCCTTCCGCTACGGTATCGGGATTGAGGAAAAGCAAATATCTGCCTGATGCCTCACCAGCTCCCCTGTTACATCCATAGGCAAATCCTCCGTTGATATTATTCCGTATAAACCTGAAACCAGGAAAGTCTCTGCTGAACGTATCAATGATTCCGTCATTCGAATTATTGTCGACTATTATTACTTCCGAAACAAACTTTTTGCTTTCGTTTGATGCCAGGGCATCAAGACATTCGCGCAGTTTGTTCCAGCCATGGTAATTTACTATGATGACTGAAAGATCCATTTCTCAGTAATACGCCGGATAATTTAATAAATAACCCTTTATGCCGGTTAAATTTTTAAATATTTGTTTCACCTCCCGATTGTCACAATAAGCCATAGCAGGAATATTATTATGCCAACCAATCCGCAGCTTCCGAAAAATCCGAGGTAATCAATTTTCCCCGGTTTCAGCATTTCCCATCCCCATTTTGCAAATAATTTCCTGCTGTTGTATTTTGCCGGGTTAGCGTAAGCATCCTCAAGGGCCCTGCAGTCTTCCTCAGGCGTCGGCTGGACCGGCGTGTACATTTTTGCATAGAACCTGTCGAGATAGCCGCTCTCTTCAGGTTGAGTGAAAAAGGAAAAAAGAAAAAGCAGAACGAAAGGAAGTAGCGCATCAAAGAAAAAACGGGCTGCCGTAAGTCCGGGCTTTGTCCATTTTGTGAAATCAATGCCGAACCAGCTTAATATCCAGATCTCAGCCTGAAATCTTCCATAGCCGGCTTTTGCAGATGCCGGGTCGTCAGGGTTTATTCTTGCCACATTTTCAAAATAGATCCCGACGGGTTCGGTCACATGGGTACGCTTTATTTTCTGTCCTGTTGCAGCGGCTTCACCCTTTTCAACATCAATTTTCAATGCTGATGTGGTGATCTCTGTCTCTCTTACCCTGGTCTCGGTCAGAAATTTCGGGTTGTACCTCACCGGATCCAGCTTCATGAAAAGATTAGGGATCACTGTATAGATTACCAGGCAGATTATAACCTGCAGAATGACAGCCCATTTTGTAAGACGCCTCCATATGAATCCCAGCCATATTGATGCACCGAATATCGCAGGTATTGAAATTATATACTTGAATAGTTCAAGAAGGTTGTCGAGGAACAAGGCTACCCCTATTCCTCCCGCCAGGGTAAGTGCGATCACCACCCTTCCCACAACCATATAATGCTCCTCCGATCGCCCGGGAAAATATGGCTGATAGATATTCCTTATGAAAAGTGCAGAATATGAAAGTGAGAGTGCTCCGAGGGATGACATTGTCGCCGCGAGTATCCCGGCAAGCATAAGTCCAACCAGGCCAGGTCCCAGAAGCTCGTTTGACATATGGCCCCAGATCAGGTCCGGGTCGCTCAGCTTACCTGCATAGAGAGCTATGGCAATTAGTCCTGCAAGCGCCCACAGGATCATTATCACCCTCTTGGCAAACATACCGCCGATCATCCCAAGCCTGGCTGTCATCTCATTCTTCGCCGATCCGGCTGTCTGCATTCCGGTTGAAACGGCAATAATGGAAACCAGGTTTGCAAGTACCATTGCCAGAATGGTATACCATGCATATTCGCTCATAACAGACGATCCGAAAAGCTGGAACATATAATCAGGCACCGAGGCATGCAGTCCGGAAAATCCTCCGACCCTTGCTAATCCGACAGGGATCAGGATTACGGAAAAAATTATTATCAGGTATCCCTGGACTATGTCGGTTATTACAGCCGCTTTAAAGCCTCCCATTATGGTATATACACAGACCACTATCGAGAAAATGAGGTAAAACCATATAGGCTTTATGTATGATATAAACGCACTCAGTCCGTTTTTTTTATTCTTGCTCAGAAGTTCAAGGTATCTTGCCTCCTGTAGCTTGTCGGTAATTCCCTGCTTGCGGGACGCTTGAAGCTCACGGAATTCCCTGAATTCTTCAGCGCTTTTTTTCTCAGTTACAGTATAAGCCGAAACCGGTTTTGGAGTCATTGCCATCACGGTTTTGGAGGCAACGATATATCCGACACCGCCTCCCAGAACCGACATTATAATAAAAAAGATGGCGTAAGCGGCACCGAGAAACTTGCTCCGGAACCTTTCGTTAAAGAAATCGCCGATGGTAACCAGTCTGACCCTGCGGAAGAAGAATGTGCTGAACCAGTAGAAAGGCGTCAGAAAAAGGACCAGGAACTGGATCCACATGCCACCTATACCCTGCCTGTATATTTCACGGGTAACTGCAACGGTCTGGTCAGCATGCGTTGAGCAGCCGAAATTGAGAAAAAACTGATATGTCCTGTTAAGCTTTCTTCCTGCAAGAAAGAAATCCTCCGTAGTTCTGTTCTTCTTCGATACACGTTTACCGATCCAGAGGAGTGAAATAAGGAAAACGAATAATATTAAAAGGTCAATGATGTGAAGTCCCCATAATGTCATAGAAGGGCCTTGTTATGTTAAGGAAACACCTAAAGTAATAATTAATCCTGTTAAGATTTATAAAAATCCCATCTCTGTGTTTTCTCAGTGTCACTCTGTGGTAGTTCTACGTAAACGCTTCAACATTTCAACGCTTCAACTCACCTCTCACACCGTCTCCCCCTCTCCGTTTCCCTCCATCTCCCCCTCCTCCTGCTCCTCATAATCGTCCTGCATCCACTCTATCAGAGGATTCTGTGGTCCTTCCCTCCGGTACACTATAGCCATGATGATCCCGGCAACAAACCCGAGCATATGAGATTCCCACGATACATTTTTGTATAGTTCCGGCACCATACCCCAGATCATTGATCCATACAGAAAGACAACAAGCAGCGAGAGTGCGATGAGCCTGAAATATCTTCTGATTATTCCGCTGAAGAACAGGAATGAGGCAAGTCCGTAAACCAGCCCGCTGGCTCCTATATGCCAGGCATCCCGGGCTCCGATCCAGACAAATAATCCTGTCAGGAAGTAGATCCATGCCGATACTTTCAGTGCCACATCGGAATAAAAGTAAAACAGACCTGTTCCCAGCATAAGCAGTGGTAATGAATTGCTGACAAGATGCCTGAAGTTTTCATGTATCAGCGGAGAAAAGAGTATTCCTGGCAATCCTTTAAGCTGCAGGGGATAAATACCGAGAAATGAGAGATCGGTTTCGAAAAGCAATTCAGAGATCTTTACAAGCCATAACAGAAAGACAAATATTCCGGGAATAAGAAGACTGAGCAGGAATTTCTTCCGGTAGAAGGCGGTTTCAGGGGATAAATTAGTTCTTTTGCCTGGCATTGTTAAACCTAATATTTCAATTAAGCAATAATTGGTTACACAGAGTGACACAGAGAACCACAGAGTGCCACAGAGAAGTTGCTCAGTATCTCTCTGTGAAAGTCTTTTTCTTATTAGTCTCTGCCCGGAAAAACAATTCCGGCTGCATGTCTTATCCTGTCGAGTGTTTCGATAAGCTTCAGGCTGAAAGAGAGCGGTACAACGTCACTTTCGGTCCTGCCCTCATCAAGGCATCGCATCACCTCTTCAGCTTCATAGTGATAGCCCATTGCATCGGGCCGGAAGACAAATTCCTCCTTTTCTTTTCCCGTCAGCTCCATGATAACCCTCTGGTTCATATCACGGCCTCTTGAGACTGTGAGGTTACCCTTGCTGCAATGAAGCTGACAGCCTATCCCGGTGGTGGTGGTGAATGAGCTGTAAATGGTTGCCATTCTTCCGTCACTATACCTGAATATCACGCATAATGTCTTTTCGCTGCCAGTGGGTGCAAATGAAGCCATTGCGGAGATCTCATCCGGGACTCCCATGAAAGTGAGTACATCAATTACAGGGTAAATGCCTATATCGAGAAGTGAGCCGCCACCCATCGCCACATTGAATTTTCTGTCGAGTGGATCATAGGGAGGCTGAAAAGAGAACCAGGCATCGGTATGTATGATCTCTCCCATAACTCCAGTGGCAAGTATCTCCTTTGCTTTTGCATAAAACGGCTGAAACGGCGGCCAGAGCGCTTCCATCAGAAAAAGGTTCTTCCCTGCGGCTGTTTTTATCATCTCCTTCACCTCTGGTGCATTGAGCGAAAATGCTTTTTCACAGATAACATGCCTGCCTTTTTCAAGGCAAAGCATTGTGTTCTCATAATGAGATGAGTGCGGCGTGGCTATATAAACGATGTCCAGGTCGGGATCAGAGGTGAACTCTTCATAGCTCCCGTAAAATTTCTTATAACCGTTGTCTTCTGCAAATTTCTTCGCCCTTGTGATATCCCTCGAACCTACTGAATACAGGCAAGCATTTTCGTGAAGTCTTATTCCCTTCGAAAATTTTGCAGCCATTTTACCTGCACCAAGAATTCCCCAGTTGTATTTTTTCCCCATGATCCTAAAATATCCATAAATATAGTGCTCTTATGTTGAATTTCAATTTTGAAATTTCATCCTTTTCCAGGAGTCAATCTGTGATTGTTCTTTGTGAAACTTTGTGTCTTGGTGTCTTTGTGGCGAAAGGACTGCCACTAAGGCATGGAGGCACCAGGGTGCACGGAGAAAAGATAATGTAAACATTTCTGAAAATGAAAGTCTCTTATTATCTGATATTTAGAAATTATCTTCAAAAATATTATCATTTTTTTACTACTATGTATTGCATAGTATAATTATTTATACATATCTTTGCATTGTTGTATTACTTGTTATTAAATAGTATTATAAGATCATTTATATTATGAAACTGACACTGAGCATAAACCTGGGAGGCTATTCATTCAACATCGATGATGATGCCTATGAAGAATTAAGAAGATATCTTAAGAACCTTGAGCTTCATTTTGCAGCGGAGGAGAGCTCTTCTGAAATTCTGTCGGATATAGAAACAAGGATGGCTGAGCTTTTTCGGGCAAAAATCACATCCTACAAGCAGGTCATTACGATCTCTGATGTAAAGGAGGCAATTTCTGTTCTTGGCAACCCCGAGGACATGGATGGCGGAACTGATACTTCTGCCAGGGAAAAATTTTCTTCACCAGGCTACCATCGCATGTACAGAGACCCCGATAAAAGAATGCTGGGAGGTGTTTGTGCAGGTATGGGCCTGTACTGGGATATTGAACCATGGATCCTCAGAGTGATATTTTTTGCTCTTACCCTGGCGGGGGGTCTTGGGGTACTCACGTACCTGATCCTCTGGGTCGTACTTCCGGAGGCAAAGACAACCGCACAAAAAATAGAGATGAAGGGCGAACCTGTTAACATTCAGAACATTAAGGACTCGGTAAAAAAGGAAGTCGATACTGTAAGGAAGAAAATGAATATTTAGACAATGGACGAACCTTGCAGATTCAACATTAAATCATAAAAACTGGAAATTATGGATTTGGAAAATACAAAAGCACAGATGCGCAAGGGGATCCTGGAATATTGCATTCTTTCGATCCTCTCAGGAAACTCATGCTATGCAAGTGATATAATAAAGGGGCTTAAGGAGGGAAAAGTAATTGTTGTTGAAGGTACCCTTTATCCATTGCTTACAAGATTAAAGAATGCAGGTTTACTTAGCTACCGGTGGGAGGAATCGCAGCAGGGACCACCCAGGAAGTATTATGAACTCACAGCAGAGGGAGAGAAATACCTTTCGGAGCTTAACAGTTCGTGGAATGAGCTTGTCGAATCAGTGAGTCTTCTCAGGAAAAAATAACATATAGTTAATGCACATAAAACATATATGATGGATAAATCAGTTAAAATAAACCTTGCAGGAACGCTCTTCCGGATAGATGAGGAGGCATATCACCTGTTGCGGGATTATCTTCTGGCTCTGAACAACCGTTTTAAGAATGTTCCGGGAGGCAATGAAACTATTGAGGACATCGAGTCAAGGATTGCTGAGATCTTCCGGTCCCAGGGAGGAACAGCCGGGGTAATTACCAGGGAAAACGTTGATGCGATGATACGTATCATCGGTCAACCCGCTGATTTCGAAATAAATGAACCGTCGGGTGGCTTTCAACCCCAAAGTTCGTACAGAAGAAGGCTGTACAGGAATCCTGATGAAAGGATTATAAGCGGGATTTGCGGAGGAATAGGCTCGTACCTGAATTTTGACCCGGTATGGGTCAGGCTGATATTTATCCTATTCACTTTCACATTCGGGATAGGGTTCCTCCTATACATGGCTCTGTGGATAGCACTGCCCATTGCCAGAACCGATGCTCAGAAGAGGGAATTGTATGGCGATTATCAGCATTCCCAGTCTCAATTCAATACTCAGAAAAATGAGTTCAGCAACTCAAATTCAGAAAATTCCGGCAGTAACGTCACAACCAGGAATTTAGGGAATGCTTTTAACGAGGTAATCATGGCTCTGGTAAGATGCTTTTATATCATTTTCCGGGTCTTTGCCATTGTTTTCGGAGTATGCCTGGTCATTGTGGGCTTTGCTTCAATGATGGCTTTCATCCTGGTTCTTTTTGTTAAAAACCAGGGGTTTCTTCCCGCAGAGATCCATGGCAATTTCTTTTACCTGCCTGACTTTCTGACTTTTGTTGCAAATCCTTCCCTTGCGCCCTGGATCTGCCTCCTAATTTCACTGGTCGTACTTCTCCCGCTTCTTACTATCATATACTGGGGGATCAAAATGATCTTCTGGTTCAGGTCGCGGGATGGCGTAATAAGCCTTATAGCCCTGGTTGTATGGGTAATGAGCATCACAGCACTCGTTATTATTCTTGTCGGACAGGGTTTAAGCTTTTCAGAGACCGGAAGGGTGACATCGGCCATTGTCCTCGATAACCCTCCCGACACCTTATATATTGTGGCAGATAAAAAAGTCAGTGATCTGAAATATGACAGGGATTTCATTATTCCTCACGATGCCTATTCCTTGTATGCGAATACCGAATCGCTTGAATTATCAATAAAGACATATCTTCAGATAGAGACTTCGGGTGATAAAGCAGCCAGGATCGAAGTAATAAAACAATCTGCCGGCACGGGTAAAATTGAAGCAAACAGAAGAGCTGAATCACTGCCTTATAACTATCGGTTCAGCAAAGACACTCTCTATCTTGACGAGTATTTCACACTCCCGAAGGATCACAAGTGGTGTGGTGATGAAATTCATACGATACTGTGGATCCCTTCAGGTACTGTTCTCTGGTTCGACAAAGTCTCGGGGAATCTTCCGGTTGAGTACAATGATGAAACGGTTACAGGGGATATGGGTAACAAATACTGGGTTATCTCTTCGGAGGGATTAAAGATCTCCTCATCAGTGAAAAATCCAAAATAAGCTTTAGTTTTTCATTCCTGATATCTTCCTTGTAAAATCCGGCCCGGGTTCAGCCCGACCGGATTTTTCACTTTGAATCAAGTTAATATCCTGTTAATGAACAATATTTTCATTGCAGGAATGTTTGTTTAATATAACTTTAACTTTGCTTAAAGCTGTCACCCTAAAACAAACCCTATGAAAAGAGTTATCGCGGCATTTCTATGTGCTATGATCTATTCCAATGTCTTTCCCCAGGCTCTCGTAACCAAAAGCGACACACTTCGTAAAGATGCACTTAATGTATATATGGATGCGTCAGATTACATCAAGAAGGAGATCCCTTATATAAATTATGTCAGAGATATCAAGGATGCCGGAGTATATATTATTTCGACATATGAGAATACAGGTTCCGGGGGTACAAAGTACTCCTTTTATCTTGTCGGCCAGAACCAGTTCGCGGGTATGAGAGACACAATCTCCTATTCCTCGACCCCGGATGATACGCAGGAAACAATCAGGTTAAATCAGGTTAAGGTGCTTAAAATGGGCCTGATGCGTTATATTGCACGAACACCGCTTTCAAAATATATGAGTATCACCTTTTCAGAACCTCTTTCTGAAACTGTTTCATCCGATAAATGGAATAGCTGGGTATTCAGGGCAGCCCTGAATGGTTATGCACAGGCACAACAAACATATAATTCTCATAATTTTTACGGGAATTTTTCAGCGAATAAGGTGACTAAAGACTGGAAGATAAACCTCAATTTCGGTTTAAGTCATGCCAAACAAACCTATATAATCGATACAGTAAAATATATAAGTACATATGACACCAAATCGTTGAATGGCCTTATAGCCAGAAGCCTGAACGATCACTGGTCGTATGGTGTATCGGCAATGATCGGATCTTCAAGCTACAGTAATTTAAACCTCACCACAAAGCTGATGCCGGGTGTTGAATATGATATCTTCCCCTATTCCAGTTCTACAAGAAAATTGCTTACGCTTCTTTACAAAATAGGTCCCAATTATGTGATTTACGATGACTCGACAATTTACGACAAGACCAAGGAATTGTTATGGCTCGAGAATTTATCAGCCACTTACGTAGTGATAGAAAAATGGGGCACGATAAACCTTGGCATTCTTTACAGTAATTACCTGCACGACTGGACTAAAAACAATCTCTCCTTTAACACGTATCTTGAATTGAGGATCGCGAAAGGTTTAAGGCTTTACCTTGGAGCACAAGCCTCTTTGGTACATGACCAGCTCGGACTGGTAAAAGGAGGCGCCACAGAAGAAGAGGTGCTTCTCCAAAGGAAGGAACTTGCCACACAGTATCAGTATTTCTTCCAGTTTGGATTCTCATATACCTTCGGGTCGATCTATAACAACGTTGTAAATCCAAGGTTCAACGACACCGGTGGAATGTACTATATGTACTGATCCTCGCCCATCCCGACCAGTGGGGTAAAAATTAAAGATCAGACTAATATACAGGCTGCTCAGGATGTCATGAACGAACAAACCTGAGCATATTAATGTTTATTTCTTACCTTTGCAAAATCAAAGCAGGCAATAACCAATGACTATCATTAAGTCAGAACCGCTAGTTGAACTCGATGGCCGCAATCTTTACTATACGTTTATTGCAGGTGCCAGGAAGGTTATCGCACACCAGATCGAGCTGAACAGGATCAATGTGTTCCCTGTGAATGACGGTGATACCGGCACCAATCTCGCCTCGACCATAAGGGCGGTTATTGAATCCCTTCATCCGCACAGATCATTTAAAATAACTGCCGACAGGATAGCCGAGGCTACTCTTATGAACGCGCGTGGCAATTCAGGGATAATCTTTGCACAGTTTTTTTACGGCCTGAGCCTTGAAACAGGCAATTTCAAATCAATTACAGTCAGACAGTTTGCTGAAAGTATCAAGCGGTCCGTACGGTATATTTATGAAGCTGTTGCCAATCCGGTTGAAGGGACCATGCTGACCGTGATCAAGGACTGGGCTGATTTCATTTATGACAGATGGGATAAATTTACCGATTTCAACCATCTTCTTCTGAGCTCGTATGATATTCTGAAAATATCATTGCTTGAGACAAAGTCGAAGCTGCTGGTGCTTGCAAGGAACAATGTTGTGGACGCCGGGGCAAAGGGTTTTGTCCTGTTTGTTGAAGGCATAATCGATTATCTCCAGACACGCAACGTAAAGGAACTTATTCTTTCTAAATCCGAAACTGTGGCCTTGCCCAGGATGGAAGAGGTAATAACTGAAGAGGTCCGGTTCCGCTATTGTACTGAAGCTATTCTGAAAGATACCTCGATAAGCCAGCACAATCTTTCGGAGCTGCTTCTTGAATTCGGTGACTCAGCCGTTACTGCAGGTTCGGAAAAAATGAGGAGGATACACGTTCACACAAACAACCCCGCCGATCTTTTCTTTACACTGAAGGACTACGGAACAATTACCTTTCAGAAAGCGGATGACATGGTAAGGCAGAGTGAATCTGTTTTTAACAGGAAATACAATATAGCCCTGGTAACAGATTCAACCTGCGATCTTTCCGAGGAATTTATCGACAAATACCAGATCCATGTTCTTCCTGTCAACATTTCATTCGGAGAAAATCATTATCTCGACAAGATCACTCTGAAACCCGAACATTTCTATAAACTCCTCGAAACATCACCCGACTATCCGACATCTTCCCAGATAAACGAGAAGGCTTTCATAAATCTCTACTCGCATCTTTCATCGCATTACGATTCAGTTATCTGTGTGAATCTGTCCGATAAGCTGAGCGGTACATTTTTTGCGAGTCAGAAGGCCGCACAGATAGTGAGCAGGGAATTTAATAAAAAGATAAGCGTTATAAACTCCAAAGGAATATCCGGCTCAATAGGTCTCGTCGTACTGAGGGTTGCACAGGCAATTGAAAACGGTTACACACATGATCAGATAGTTGAAATGGCAGAAAAATGGGTCCGGGATACAAAGATCATGGTAACTGTCCTTAACTTAAAATACTTGATACGCGGTGGCAGGCTGTCGGCAACGAAAGGGTTAATTGCAAGGCTTCTGCATGTAAACCCCATAATTACAATTGATGAAACCGGTAAAGCTGTTGTCGGGGATAAGACCTTCAGCCCGAAGGCAAATATGGAAAGGATAATGAGGCATGTAAGAAATAACCTGAAGGATAATAAAATCTGGAACTATATAGTTATGCATGCCAATAATCCTGAAGCTGCCGAATGGTACACTTCACGGATGGAGGCTCTTACAGGCAAGAAACCTGTTTCTGTAATGAATATCTCACCTATAATCGGAGCCCATTCCGGTGTAGGGGCATGTGCACTCGCTTTCATGAACGAATAGTACTGTCTCCAATGAGTTTTGTTCACGTCTGGTTAGATGCGCTGGTTCTCATCATTGGCTTAATGACGATCCTCTGGATAATTAGTGTTATTGTAAAAAATGTCAGCATAGTTGACCTGTTCTGGGGACCGGGTTTTGCCGTAACCGCAGGTTTCTATTTTGCAAATACTTCGGGAAATGAGGTCCGGAAGCTGGTTATAATGATACTGGTTGCTATATGGGCTGCAAGACTTGGACTTCACCTGACCATAAGAAATATAGGCAAGGGTGAGGATTTCAGGTACGCGGAATTCAGGAAAAAATATGGTGAAAACCGTTACTGGTGGATTAGCTATTTTCAGACCTTCCTTCTACAGGGATTACTGATGTGGATAATTTCCCTTCCCCTGCTCGGTGCCCAGTATTATGTCGGGAAAAACCCGGGCATAATTGATATTGCCGGATTGATTTTCTGGATCACAGGATTCATTTTTGAGGCAGGAGGAGATATTCAGCTCACACGTTTCAGAGCAAACCCTGAAAACAAGGGCAAGGTTCTTGATCACGGCTTCTGGCATTACACAAGGCATCCGAACTATTTCGGCGATTCGGCAGTATGGTGGGGCTATGCCCTCTTCTCAATTGCTGCAGGCGGGTATCTTGCCGTTATGGGATCGGTAATTATGACTGCCCTGATAATCAAAGTATCCGGTGTCGCGCTTCTGGAAAAAACTCTTACAGCCCAGAAGCCGCAGTACAGGGAATATATCGAAAGAACAAGCGCATTTATCCCGTGGTTTCCTAAAAAGAAATGATCCCATTTTTAAATTCCACCCACGGGGGAAAAAACTTTACTGTAATTAATATAATAAACCATATATAAAAATGAAATCATTAGAAAAAGGCGATAAACTTCCTTCATTCTCTCTTCCTGATCAGAATGGAAATATTTTCGATATTACCTCTGTTCTTGGAAAGAAGAAGATGGTAATATTTTTTTACCCTAAGGACGACAGCCCAGGCTGCACAAAAGAAGCCTGCTATTTCCGCGATTTGTACGAAGTTTTTGCAGAGGCCGACGCGGTCATAATAGGAATCAGCGCTCAGTCGGTTGAAAGTCATAAGAAATTTGCTGAAAAACACCGGCTTTCCTATACACTTCTGAGTGATAAAGGCAACAGGGTGAGGAAGCTTTTCGGAGTACCCACGAATCTGTTTGGTCTTCTGCCTGGCAGGGTCACATATATTGTCGGCAGTGAAGGCAGGGTTGCCCATATCTTCAATTCACAGATGCAGGCAGAGCGTCATGTCGATGAGGCTCTTAAGATACTTAAAGAGCTCCGCTGACCATAAAATTATTTGCGTAAGCTGTTCAGATTTTATTTTAAGTTTGAATTTGTTTACTACTTTTATCGGTCCTAAAATGGAGAACTTTTGGAAACAGTAAAGCTCATCACCCCTTCACGTGCCATTGCCATAGTAGTATCCAATATGATCGGGACCGGGGTTTATACCAGTCTTGGTCTCCAGGCAGCAGGTATACATTCTGTTTTCGCACTGATCCTCATCTGGATTACCGGAGGGCTGGTCGCATTGTGCGGTGCACTTACATACGGTGAGCTTGCGGCAAGGATCCCCAAATCGGGAGGCGAATATATTTTTCTTTCCAGGATATATCATCCGGCACTCGGATTCCTTTCGGGCTTCATCTCTTTGACGATCGGTTTTGCCGCGCCAATGGCAATCGCAGCTATTGCACTTGGCACCTATTCGGCAAATCTTATCCCGGTAGCCCCCCTTGTCACTGGAATTACCGTTATTATCCTGCTTACAATACTCAACTCCAGCAGTTTCAAGACCGGAGCAAATTTTAACTTTGTCACTACGATCATCAATATAGCCCTGATACTTGCACTTTGCATCATGGGTTTTGCAAAAGGCCGTTACGGCGGATTCTCCTTTACACTTGGCAGACCTGACATCAGGCAGGTAATAAATCCCGCTTTTGCCATCTCCCTTGTTTATGTTTCATTCGCCTATTCAGGCTGGAATTCAGCCGCCTATATCACTCACCAGGTAAAGAACCCGGTGAAAAATCTTCCTGTGATCTTTATCTCAGGGACACTTATAGTAATGACACTCTATTCCCTGCTGAACTTCATTTTCCTTTATACTGTTCCACTCCCCGAACTGGAAGGAAAGATCGATATTGCATTCCTGGCAGCAAAAAATATTTTTGGCCCTATGGGAGGAAAATTTGTTGCAGTGCTTATTTCCATTGGCCTTATTGCCTCGATCAATTCTCTTCTTATACTGGGACCAAGGGTAACCCAGGCTATAGCCGAAGACTACATGCCTCTTAGGTTCCTTGGATCAGAGAACAGGAACGGGTCACCGTTTTATGCGACCATTTTACTCACCGTTGTCGCGCTGGCGCTGATCTTTACCTCCACATTCGAGCAGATAATGACCCTCATCGGGTTCACCCTCAGCTTCTTTACTATCTTGTCGGTAACGGGTGTATTCATCCTGAGGTACAGGATGAAGAAGAACGGGGAAGATCTCTATCACACTTTCGGATATCCTTATGTGCCACTGTTTTTCATTCTTGTTGAAGGTTGCATGATGATATACGTTTTCTTCAACCGTCCGGTTCAGTCACTTATAGGTATAGGCATAACCCTTGTAGGATTTATGATCTATTTTTTATTGATAAAATCAAAAAGCAATGTCATTATTTAAAAAACTATCCGTTATTCTTTTAGCATCGCTGGCACTGGTTTCATGCAACAACCATCCGAAAAAAGCTGCAGAGGTAAAAGCTCCTGTTGTTTACAGGGTGCCATACGACACCCTGACTGACGATATTGTCGGATTCATTTCAGGAAGAGCCCACGGCAAATCGGGCTGCCTGGCAGGACCGGATACAGCTTCCCTCTGGAAAAAGTTTTCCTTTTCAATGGACAGCGGGTTTTCAGAACTTGACACTTCGAGATTCATCAAAATGAAAATTTGGGCGGATAGTGAACTTGTTCATCGCCTGAGCGGAAAGACGTTGTTCTATCCATTTGGAGGACCTGATATCCTTAACGCCAATATTTTCTACCCGAATGCTGAAAATTATGTACTTATAGGTCTTGAACCAATAGGCCTTCTGCCGGACCTGTGTAAAATGACTACAGAGCAAACAAATAAATATCTGGGGGATGTGTGGTTTTCTCTCAAGGACATTTTTAAGCGCAGCTATTTCATTACAGGTAACATGATCAGCGCTCTTAAGAAAAACAGCGTTAACGGGTCGGTGCCCCTTATTGCTCTCTTCCTGAAAAGATCGGGTTATCATATTGTATCTCTAAGACTTATCGGAGTCGACAGCTCTGGTAACTGGCAATTTGCTGACAGTCTGAAAGGTAAAAAGGGAATAACCGACGGTGTCAGGATCCAGTTTGCTGCTGACACAGGTAGAAGTATACAGTCTGTATATTATTTCCAGACAGATATCTCTGATGCGGGGTTGAAAAAGAACCACGGATTCACAGAATACCTGTCAAGACTTCCTGAGTGCCATACTTATCTTAAAGCAGCATCTTACCTGATGCACGGGAAGGACTTCTCAAAGATCAGGAACATCATTTTTGAAAAGAGCTCCACGATACTGCAGGATGATTCCGGGATAGCATTCAGGTTTTTTGATAAGAATAAATGGGATATTCATCTTTATGGAAAATATGTCAGGCCGGGGAAAGAATTCTCCTGGATCAATGAAACAGATCTTGCCAAAGCCTTATCTGATCCTTCTGTCAAACCTGTTCCTTTCACCCTGGGCTATAACTGGAGAACGCAGGCGGTAAATCTGCTGTACGCTGTCAGAAAATAAACTGCGTCTATAAGTAAAAATACTTATCCGGTAGCTGGATAGAACTTAAAACCCGCTATATTTGAATCTGCTTTTTCCAGGTGGAGAGTATCCTTTTAAATATTGTCAGCCCGGATACCATCGGGTGGCTGAGAGAATCAGTGGTGATATTCTTTCTTACATTCATTCATGAAGATGCCGCAATCCTGGCTGCCGGCTTTGCAAAAGTCGAACACGGCCTTCCTTTGATTTATGCATATGCACCTGTTTACATCGGTATCGTTTGCGGCGATGTTCTTATTTATGGTATGGGCAGGATGGCACAGACAAACAAATGGCTTAAGTCGAAAATTATAGGACCAAAGGTTGAGCGAGTCAAAGTCTGGCTCGAATCGCATCTTGTACGGGTACTGGTGGTTTGCAGGCTTACGCCCGGACTTCTTTTCCCCACCTTCGTCGCATGCGGCTGGTTCAAGATACCATTCTGGCGGTTTACAACAGTATCTATCCTTGCGGGTGCAGTATATTCATCCATTGTGCTTACAATTGTGATCCTTTTTGGCCACCTGGTCCTTTTCCACCTGGGCTACTGGGCGTGGGCAACACTTGCAGTAATAGTTATATTGGTTACAGTCAGGAACTCCAGGAAAGCTAGATGGAGCAAGGCTACCGAGCAGGCAATGGGTGATCTTCCTCCATCATTCTTTGAGGTTATCAGACGATATATGCCGACAAGAAAACATGTTTTCAGCGGCATGCCCTCTCTTAAGGATCTCAAAAAGTATGTCTCTACGGCCGAGAGGATCCCGAACAGTATACTTTACATTCCTGTTGGGCTGCGATGGTTAATGCTTGCGATACGCTACAGGAGCATTACACTTCCGACAGTTTCCAACCCGATGATCGAGACCGGTGGATTCATGGGTGAATCAAAGGCATCTGTACTGGACATGGTAGGGGAGGATCTGAGGGATTGGGTTTCCGAGTTTGTGATTCTCCACAGGAACGGGGATCTGCCAGATGAACAGCTGAAAAATGCAGAAGCCATGATGCAGGGGAAATCGCTTACCTATCCCATTGTGGCCAAGCCTGATATCGGCTGGAACGGTTATGGAGTTCAGCTTGTGGAGGACAAAGTTCAGCTGGTCAAGTACATTACAGCATTTCCTGAAGGTGAGAGCTTCCTTCTCCAGCGGCCGGTCCTTCACGATGGTGAAGCTGGCATATTTTATGTAAGGATACCGGGAGAGGAAAATGGACGTATCTATTCCATAACTTTGAGATACTTTCCTTTCGTGGTAGGTAATGGAAAATCCACTCTTCGTCAGCTTATACACAATGATGAAAGAACAAAGCTAAGGGCAGATTTTTATCTCGGTGAAAAGGGGAATCATCTTGGATTCGGAAAAGATGACCTTGAGCACGTTCCTGCCGAGGGTGAACTTATCAGGCTGGCATTCATTGGAAGCCTCAGGGTAGGTGGACTGTACCGTGACGCAGGGTACCTGATAACGCCAGCGCTTACAGAACGGTTCGATACGATTGCCCGCAGCATGCCTGAGTTCTATTACGGACGGTTTGACATACGATTCGAATCGACCGACCTTTTAAAGGAGGGCAAAGGATTTAAGATAATTGAAATAAACGGGGCAGGCGCCGAAGCAATCCAGGCGTGGGATCCGGATGTACCTCTGAAAAAGCTGTACAGCGAATTCTTCAGGGCGCAGAGTCTTCTTTTCAGGGTGGCCGCCCTTAACAGGCAGAGGGGTTATAAGCCGATGCCGTTAAAAGCATTCCTGAAGGCAATAAAGCGTCAGAACCATCTTATCCCGAACTATCCTGCTGCCGGATAGGCCGTTGACATTTCCCTGGTCAGCATTTTTTGGCACGTCGACCAAACGCCTTCCCGGTTAGTATTTTTTTTTGCTTTGCTTCATGGCGTTTCTTAACTTTGGAAGAACCATGGTAAACCATGAAAAAACAGTTCGAATATTAACCACATAAATGCTTAAAAAAATGAGAATTCTTATTACCGGATTTGTAATTTTGGTAATCTGGTCTT
Source organism: Bacteroidales bacterium (assembly GCA_050013475.1). Lineage (GTDB taxonomy): Bacteria > Bacteroidota > Bacteroidia > Bacteroidales > VadinHA17 > LD21. Next base: position 66,251 of record JBEKFE010000008.1, on the reverse strand, counting down.
TCTTTTCAATGTGGCTGTACGTCGATGTACTTAAACCTCAGACAAAAAAACAGATGGTCGTACAGCCGGTACCTGAAAACCAGAACAGGGAAGCTGATTCCCTTGCAAAGCTTTATGCCTCCATGCCAAAGGAATTAAGGATCTTTTTTGATTTTGACAAGACAAAAATGATCCCCAACCCGGCTGCTGACAGTAGTATTGTGCAATTCAAAGCCTGGATGGCAAAATACCCTGCCGCATTGCTTACAGTCACAGGTCGTACCGATTTTATTGGTAAGCCTGATTATAATATGAAACTGGGCACAAAAAGAGCTGATATAGTGAAGAAGTTCCTTGAAAGCAAGGGTATACCTTCGGATAAAATGGTAATTGTACCCGCAGAACAGGAAATACCACTGATAAACCAGATCAGAACAACCGAAAGAGCACAAAACAGAAGAACAGAAGTAACAATTAAAAAATAAAACCATGAATCCACAATTTATATTCCTTACACAATCGGTGACAAGTGCCGTAATTGAGATAATTTTATTATTGCTTGTCGCTGCTCTTATAGGATTTTTCACAGCCTGGTACTATCAGAAATCCTATTTTACCCCGATAATTAAAAAGCTGGAAGCAGAAAAAGAGGAGCTCAACAGGAAGATCGTCGGGCTGAACAATGATATTGCAAGGCTGGATAATGATATCGCCGGGCTCAAAGTAAGGATCTCCGACCTTGATAAAGTTGTTGCAGCAAAGGATAAGGAGATTACAGAACTTAAAAAACCGAAACAGTAGCAAGCCTGAAAAAGCATCTGTTTGGCATAGTCTGTGAATAAGCAATTGGGTTATAAATTAACCTTAAATTGAAATCCATTAAACGCAGAGAGCGCTGAGTCCCTATAGCTATTGGGAGCTATCGGGATACGCAGTGAACGCAGAGCGAAATTTTAATAAGAATTATCTCTGCGATCTCTGCGAAAATTGACCAATAAGTTGTTGAGGAAGTCATGAGTTATGACAACTTTTAGTAAGACGCAGGACTCTGCGGCCTCTGCGGTTAAAAATTATTATCTTAACAATTCGCCTGATGATTTGTTTCCCTGTAAATGGTTTTGTTCTGATTAAGTAAAGACAAATTAAAATGAAAGCATCGTACATTACAGCTTATGGCGGGAAGGAAGTTGTGGCTTATGGAGATATACCTGATCCTGTCATTAAAGAAACCGGTGTGATCGTCAGGGTTAAATATGCATCGATAAACCCGGTTGACTACAAAATAAAATCCGGCGCAATTAAACTGATCAGCCCCTCTTCATTCCCGAGGATACTGGGAACTGATTTTTCGGGAATAATCGAAAAAACAGGTGCTAAGGTAACAGGCTTTAAACCGGGAGACCATGTCTATGGAGCCGCTCCGATCTTTTTCGGAAAGCCGGGTTCACTGGCGGAATTGCTTTTTGTAGAATCAAAAAATGTAAGGCTTATTCCTGAATGGCTCTCTTTTGAAGATGCCGCTTCCCTTCCCGTAGCTGCCCTTACCGCTCTTAACGGATTGAGGAAAGGAAAGACCAGTACGGGTAAAAAAGTTCTTATAAACGGGGCTACAGGTGGAGTGGGCCATTTCGGCCTGCAGATCGCAAAGGCAAAAGGAGCGTTTGTGACTGCCACATGCAGTAAGAACAATGCCGGATTTGCAAATTCCCTGGGGGCCGATGAGGTGACGGGCTATTCGAATGATGAACTTGCAGCCCTGAAAGGCAGGTATGACGTGATACTCGATGCTTACGGAAAGATGGATCATTCATTGATATGCCTTCTCCTGAAAAGAGGCGGAACATATGCCTCAACACTTTTCAGACCATATTCAGTATTTTCTGCATTACTGGTGAGTCTCGTTTACAACAAAAAGCTTACATCATCAAATCTCAGGACGTTACCGGAAGATTTTGACGACCTTGAAAAAATGCTTCTCGAAAAGAAAGTGAAGCCAAATATTGATAAGATCTTTACACTCCGGGAAGCTGACTCGGCATTTGAATATGCAGAAAAGGGCCGACCGAAGGGAAAAGTGATGGTTTCAATAGGGTTATAGCTGTTCTAAGTCCCGCCAATACTTTTTGATCTGATTATTTGCTTTATCGCAATTTACTGATATTAAGGCTGTTTTGAGTTGTATTTAATACCCTGTTGTCCTTTTCATTCATCCATGATTAAACAAAAAAACATCCCGGTTGTTAGTGTTTCGATGGGTATATTAAAAAAATTAATTCTGGTTTCAGTCTTATTGTCAGTCACTTTGAGTGCGATGGCTCCTAGCAGGGAATCGCTTGTGATCTTCCAGTCCTCCCCGATTGAACCTTATAAGCGTCTCATCAATGCCATAGGTATTGTTGAAACAAAATGTGATACTCTTTCATTTAATCCTGTCGAACAGGCAACGGGATTTTTCCAGATCCGACCGGTTCGGCTTGAGGATTATAACATAAGAACGAGAAGCCATTACAGGATGAAAGATCTTTACAGCTACAAAATATCCGAAAAGATATTCCTCTATTACGCCAGGCAGGTCGGACCATACGATCCGGAAAAGATAGCAAGACGATGGAACGGATCTGGCCACAAAACAAATAATTACTGGGACAGGGTTAAAAAGTACCTGTGATCCCCCCGGAAAACCAGGCAGGAAATGGCATGAATTTTGTTTGATTTATGTATTGTACTTTTTTGTACTTTTATAAAATCATTGAAAGTTCATTTATTCCCATTTATTACCCTGTCTGATGAAAACACCATACTTTCTTTTATTGATAATAACCTTAGTCCTTATCCCGGGGTGCAAAAAGAAGGTAGGGGAAGTTCCGGCTGTGCAAACCGTTGCTCCCGATTTTTATTCTTCAAAAATGGTCACCCTTGGATGCAGGGTAACATCAGACGGCGGCACACCTATTCTTGATTGCGGATTGTACTTCAGTATGTCGGCCGGGGCCGACATAACGGGACAGAAGTTTTCAATGGGAAGTGATACCGGATTTTTTGCCGGGCAGGTAACCGGATTGACAGCAATAACACCATATTTTGTAAAAGCGTATGCTACAAATGCTGCCGGAACAACTTTTGGCCAGGAAATAACTTTTACCACTCCTCCTTTTCTTATAGATATTGATCAGAACGTATACAGTACTGTTATCATTGGCAGTCAGACCTGGATGGGAAAAAACCTACAGGTTGCGCATTTCAGCAATGGTGATCCCATTCCGACAACTACTCCTGAAACTCTTGATATTTCATCTGATGAGAACTCACCGTTATATTTCTGGGATGCTAACGGGGATCCGGCTGCAACTGTTATATACGGCAGCCTCTACACCTGGTATGCGGTTACAGATACAAGGAATGTCTGTCCGACAGGCTGGCATGTCCCGTCCGACGTAGAGTGGTCACAGCTGGAGAATGCTGTGGGAGGTTACCTTTATGCAGCAAGCTTCCTGAAAGAGTCAGGTAATACAGACTGGCTCTCCCCGTACAATACAGATGCTAACAACCTGAGCTGTTTTACTGCCCTGCCAGCTGGCTACAGGCCGGCAACAGGAGGGTTTGCCCTTCTCCAGAATGAGGCGCATTTCTGGACCTCGACCGAAAGCGAAGCAACCAAAGGCTGGGAAAGAGCCATGACTGCAACCAGCTTTTCAGATACCAGGCAGGGTGCAGCGAAAAATTCAGGACAGTCGGTCAGATGCATTAAAGACTGATCTTTATGATCAGAAGTATCCTCCCGCTAATAATCCTTATTAGCATCCTTATCATACCTGAGTCATCAGCTAATGGAGCTCATGATCCTTTAAGGCAATCATTTGACCATAAAGACACCATCCGGGAGGATCAGATCCTGTACAATGGGAAAATATGGAGGAATCAATACCTTAATGTTGAAAATGATCAGTTCCTTTTTTCAAAAGAATTTCTGCCTGGCTCGATCTCAATCCTGGGAAAAACCTACACCGGTATAAGAATTAAATTTGACATTTATAATGACGAAATTATCACTCCCGCCGACGTACCGGGAATTGTGAAAGTTAACAAGGAACTGGTTGACAGTTTTTCACTGAGCTTCCAGGATAAAACCTACAAGTTCATCAATCTTACAGCGGACAGTCTTTCAGGTCTGAAGGGTTATGCCAATGTCCTTTATAGAGATAGATCAGGGCTGTATGTCAGGTATTTCAAAGAGCTTTATCAGATGTCGGGTCAGAACATGAACATTGATAAAATGTTCTATCAGAGAAGCCAGGTTTACTTTGTGACAGATAAAACAGCTTACCATATAAAGAGCAAACGTGATCTCTACAGGGTTATGGAAAGCAAAAAGAAGCAGTTAAAGGAATTTATTGCAAAGAACAGGATCAGGGTTTCAAAATTTGAACCGGAAAGTTTCATCCCAGTAATTAAATATTTCGATAGTCTGATCCCATAAAGTTATCCTCTTGCGCACAAAGATCTTCATAATGTTTCTTTTTATGTCAGTGGCTCTTAATTCACTGGCGCAGGAAAAATACAAGCTGCCGGGAAGTTCCACTGAAATCACATTCCTGGATTTTGTGAAGAAAGCGGAATCTATTCATCCGGTAAGATTCTTTTTCAGGGATATATGGGTCAGCGATCTGAGGGTAAGCAGTTATCCCGATTCTTCGACAATTTCAGGAATTCTGGATGCTGTTTTCAAAGGTACATCCATTCACTATTATATTGAGGATTCAGGGAATATCATAATCACAAACACTTATGCCCTTAAAGTATCCGGCATAACTTCTGAAAAAGATAGTAACTACATTCCGCTTGAGGATCAGCCCGGATTGGAACAGAATCAACAGACAGCCGGAAATGCTTCTGTCGAGATCGGCAATCCGGCGGAGAAGAATCTGCCGGGTAAAGTGACCATCTCAGGATATATAACAGACAAAGTCACAAAAGAACCTCTTGCCGGAGTTACCGTATTTATTCAGAAGATCACGGCAGGCGCCATCTCAAATGCATATGGATTTTATTCCCTCTCAGTACCCAGGGGAGTTCATCTTTTAAAGTTTTCATCCATCGGGCTCAGGGACATAAAGATGAATATAACACTTAACGGCGATGGCGACCTGAATGTCGAAATGAACAGTGTTCTGATACCATTGAAGGAGGTTGTTGTTTCGGCCGATAAAAATGTGACCTTAAGGCAATATGAAGTTGGAGTGGAAAAGATAAACATGACAGCCTTCAAACTATTGCCAACATCTTTGGGTGAACCGGATATCATTAAAAATCTTATGCTTCTTCCGGGTGTTCAGACTATCGGGGAGGGCTCTACCGGCTTTAATGTCAGGGGTGGTTCGCCCGATCAGAATCTTATTCTTCTTTATAATGCCCCGGTTTACAATGCCTCCCATTTTTTTGGATTCTTTTCCGCTATCAATTCCGATATAATCTCGGATGTGACCTTATATAAAGGCGGCATTCCAAGCAGGTACGGTGAAAGGATCTCCTCCGTGCTTGATATCGCCACGAAGGAAGGGAACAGAACCGAGTTTAGCGGGAGCGCTGGCATCAGTCCTGTTACAACCCATTTAATGGTCCAGGGCCCGCTGATCAAAAATAAGCTGACGATCATCTTTGCGGCAAGGACAACCTATTCAAACTGGATACTGGGCCTTATGAGTGACCCCGCCCTACGGAACAGCAGGGCTACATTTTATGATCTGAACTGCAAAATAACATGGGATATAGACAAGAACGACAAGATAGACTTCTCATCCTATTACAGCTTCGACTCATTCCGGTTCAACTCCGATACTGTTTATAAGTATAATAACATGATTTTTGCTGCGCACTGGCGTCATTTCTTCAGCAGCAGGCTATTTTCTTCCATCACTGTGAATAACAGCTCATATAGCTATGATGTATCGAGCCACAGTAATGTTGATGATGCATTCAATCTCACTCATAAAATAAACAGTACAGGTTTAATAGCAGATGTCAACTGGTTCCAGGGTAAAAATGAGTTCAATTTCGGACTCGACCTTACCAGGTATGTTGTAAGTCCCGGAAATTATATGCCGTATAATGACCTATCGCTCGTAGTACCTCAATCTATTGAGAAAGAGCGGGGACTTGAAGCTGCTCTTTATGCTGATGACAAATTCACCCTTACTGATTTTTTGTCACTTAATCTTGGGCTGAGGTTGTCGTCTTTTTTTGTCCTGGGCCCACAGTCTGTGATGGTCTACAACCCGGCATTCTCAAAAAGCAACCTTACGATTATTGATACTCTTAACTACAAATCCGGATCTTTGATCAAAGCATATGCAGGTCCCGAGATAAGGGCTTCGTTTAATTTCAAAACCTCCGACAGGACCTCGATCAAGCTTAATTATAACAGGACCAGGCAAGACCTTAACCTGCTCTCGAATACAACTTCGATAGCCCCCACGGATATCTGGAAGCTTTGCGATTACTATATCAAGCCGCAGATAGGCGACCAGATCGCAGCCGGGTTTTATGAAATGCTTTTTAAAAACAGAATTGAGGCATCAGTTGAAGTCTATTACAAATGTATCAGGAATATGATCGATTTCAAAGGCGGGACAAATATCATTATGGACGAAAATATCGAAAAGGATATTATCCCTATGAGGGGAAAAGCATATGGAATTGAGTTTGAACTGAGAAAGACAGAAGGCAGGATACGCTATAGCCTGAGCTATACTTACTCCAGGGTGTTTATTAAAAGTTTAGGCGCTTTCAGTGATGAGATCATTAATTCCGGAAACTGGTTCCCAGCCAATTATGATAAGCCAAATGACCTTGTTGTGACACTTAATTACCTCTTTTCAAGGCGATTCAGTTTTTCCTCCAGCTATACATGGAGTACAGGCAGACCAGTTACTGATCCGGTTGCTACATATTTCCTGTTTGGCAACGTTATGGTGGACTATTCAGACAGGAATAAATACAGGATCCCCGATTATTCCCGTCTTGATCTCTCATTCAAGATAAGCGGGAACCTCAAGTCGCACCGGATAGCTCATCCTAACTGGATATTCTCAGTTTATAATTTAATGGGAAGGCAGAATGTCTATTCCATCTTTTACAAGAATGATGATGGTTTTATCAAGGGTTATAAGCTGTCTGTATTTGGGCAGGCTATACCAACAGTAACATTTAGCTTTGACTTTTAAAATGAAGATCCCGGAACAGAATAATAGAAGAACCCTCTTACTCCTCAAAAATCAGGAAACGCGAAGGTTTTGGAAATCAGGAGCCGGATCATGCCATATAATCTTTCTTTTCCTTATTCTGGCTCTGATAAATGGATGTATAACCGAATTCATCCCGGCGGTAACTGAACAAAAGCAGTTACTCGTAGTAGAGGGGCTGATCACCGACCAGCCCGGGGCAGATACAGTAAAGCTTTCTCTTTCGATGCCGCTTGGGAAAAAAAGCCAGGTCATTCCTCTTTCAGGCTGCCTTGTCAACATCTCTGATGATCATGGAATCAATTACCACCTGACAGAAAGATCAATCGGAAAGTATATCACCGATTCAGCGACCTTTATTGGCGTAGTCGGAAGATCCTATACTTTGCATATAACTACAACGAAGAATAATGCTCCTGCCAATTATGAATCATATCCATCTGAGCTGAAGCCGGTCCCTCCTATCGACAGCCTTTATTATGAAAAGATCATCGTCAGTGAAAAGACCCAGAACGACCCGGAGATCGACGCCTGCCAGATCTACCTTGACACGCATGATCCTGAAAACAAATGTAAATTTTTCAGATGGGATTTCTCAGAGACATGGCTTCTCAGGCTGTTGTGGCCTGTTGACAACATGACCTGTTGGATCACTGAAAATTCAAACACTATAAATATTAAGAATACCGGAGGATTATCCCAGACCATAATTGACAGGTACCCGATAAATTATATATCAAATGAAACCGACAGGCTGAAAAGAGAATACAGCATAAATGTAAACCAGTATTCCCTTAATGAAGATGAATTCAATTTCTGGGAAAAGCTGCAGAGCCTCACTCAGCAGGTCGGAGGTCTTTATGACATAATACCATCCACTATCCCCAGCAATCTTACGCGAATTGAGGACCCGAATGAGACCGTTCTTGGGTATTTCAGTGTTTCATCCATATCCTCAAAACGGATATTCATCAAAGACAATTTTTCCGGGATCATAGATATGTATGCCCATTGTATTGGTGATACCGTACCAACTGATAATCCTGCCGATATACCGTCGCTCAACATTACTGAGTGGGCCCTTCTGGTCCAGCATGCTTCATTTGGAGTCGCCCCAATGACCATAATCACCTATGACCACGGTTGTGCAGATTGTACAGTCAGGGGTTCAAATATAAGACCTTCTTTCTGGGTGGATGAAAAATAAATACTGAACTTGCTTCAAATGACGACCAGAATTAAAACGATATTTCTTCTCCTTACATGCACCCTGCTGACCGGTGTCGCTATGGGTCAGGACCAGGGAAATATGATCGAATACCTTAAGCAGAGATTTGAAAAATACTGCAGATCTGTCCCCAGGGAGGAGATATTTCTTCACTCCGACAGGGAAGAATATATCGCTGGCGAAGATCTGTGGTTCAATATTTACCTGGTCGACAGGCAAACCATGACTCCCTCGCTGGACAGCAGGATCGCGTATGTTGAATTGCTGAATTCCGAGAATATGCCTGTGGCCCAGCAAAGAGTTATTCTCGATAAAGGCTATGGGCCGGGGCACATGGTAATTTCAAATACACTCCCTTCCGGCTATTATACGCTAAGGGCCTATACATCCTGGATGAAAAATTTCGCTCCTGACAATTGCTTCCTTAAGGTCATCGGAGTCTATAATACTTTTAATGATAAAGCTTCTGCATTCAAATCAGGCCGGATAAGTTTTGCGGCTAAAGGACCCGGGAATGCCGGTTCGCAGAAAAGAGCAAAAGCCGGGGTCGGACTAAGTGTGAATAACTCAAAGCCCGGCCTGGTGGAAATTTTTGTAACCGCTGATGAAAGATTCAGGACGGTAAATGATCTCTTTTACCTCTTCATCCAGACCCACGGGAATATAGAAAAGGTAAGCTCTGAAAAATTCAGTGGAGATACTACGGTCCTCACTCTGCAGAAGTCATTACTGAGTCCCGGGATAAACCAGGTGACCATATTTGATTCCAGGGGCAATCCCGTCGGAGAAACCTATATTTATACCCCTTCCAGGGGAAGCAGCCTATATATACTTAATTCAGCCGGAAGCTACCACCTGAGAGATAAGATCAGGCTCAAGATTGACCCCATGAAGGATTTATCTGAGGAGCCTGATTCAGGATCTTTTAGTATATCGGTAGCCCCTCTGACCGGCGGCGCTGAACCTTCTGACATTAATAATTACCTGGTGTTTGGAACAGAGTTCGGCCCCGCGCCGTTGAACAGGATAAATGGAAGAAAGATCAGCGAAATTCCGGCCGCGGAGATGGACAGTATCCTTTCAGACCTCAGTAGCAACTGGCTAAGCTGGTCTGATATTTTATCCAATAACCCACCGCTGCTAAGATACAGGCATGAAAATGAAAATCATTTTCTTAACGGCAGGCTTTTGAATAGTGATCAGCAGCCGGCGTCTGCCGGTAATATGCTTTTCATGTGCACTCCGGGAAAGAAGCCGGGATTTCAATATGCAGAAACTGATAATGAGGGGAACTTCAGCTTCAATATTCATCCTGATGAAGAACAAAAGGATCTGATATTTATGCCCGATGATATAAGTAAGAATTTCAAGATATTAATTGAACCGTCATATTCTGATAAGTTCCTTTATCCTGAACAATCAGCCGGGCCGGTAAGCTCACGGGTGCCTGCCTGCATCAATAAGTGGAGCCTCAACTTCCAGGTGATGAAGATCTACGGAATTCCAGCGTCAGGCAATCCTGCGCCATCTGTCACCCAGCCGTTAAAACCAGTCCGATTCTATGGGAAGCCTGATTTTGAATTAATTATGGCAGATTATATAAAACTGCCCCTGATGGAGGAGGTCATTTTTGAGCTTCTTCCCCAGGTTACTCTTAAATCGAGGAACTCCAGGTATGAGATCCAGATCACTTATTGGATTGATGACGCTCTTTACACAACTAAACCGGTACTTATGATCGACGGAGTGTTAATAAGAGACGCTTCTTTAATTGTAAACCTTGATCCTGAAACTGTGGAGATGATCGACCTGGTGAAGGAGAAATACCTTGTCGGGAAGTATCTTTTCCCATCAATTTTGAATGTGATCACCAAATCTGCCGATTTCAGCTCCGTTCAGCTTCCCGACTATATGACAAGGCTTCATTACAGGGTTGCAGATCCGGTCCCTTCGTTCGTATCACCGGATTATTCATCAGAGGAATTGAAGAACAGCCGTGTCCCTGATTTCAGGAACACTCTCTACTGGAATCCTTCCGTCAAGCCCGGAAAGGACGGGAAGGCGCTGGTTGAATTCTGGAGCTCCGATTATAGATCTGACTACCTGGTTACAATTAACGGCCAGACCCGGGATGGAAGAGCTGTCTCGATAAAAAAGATCATCAGTATAAAATAATATCTGACTTGAAAAGGCAACCCGGGGATGCCTTTTCTCTAGTCGGTCCGGAGGGGATCGAACCCTCGACCCCATGATTAAGAGTCACGTGCTCTACCAGCTGAGCTACGGGCCGTATTTGGCTGCAAAAATAATACAAAACTTGTAATTCTGAAATCAAAAAATATATTGGCTTAAAATTATTGCCACAGGGGTCTGGGGGTCTGAGGTCTTGGAGTCTGAGGTCTTGGGGTCTGGGGGTCTGGGAGTCTGAGGTCTGGACTATGATTTATTATTTTTATCTTTATATGGTCGGTTAATGCCATTGCTTTTCAGCTATGAATAGAATTATCCTTCTATTTGCAACAATAATGATCACGATCTCTGCTGCCGGGCAGATGACTGGCGAAATTAAGTCTGCCCTTCCACAAGACAATGCTAAAATAAATAATACCTTCTTCATCCTTGGAACCCTCAGTGATGATCATGGCAGATTTTATTATGTGAATAAAATTTATCAGGTCGACAAATATTATCCATACGAAAAATCGCTCATGAGCTATCTGAAAGGTTTGATCCGGAATGAATTTAATACGAAACTGATCGCTGATGACCTGGAAACATTTTCGCCAAAAGTGGCAGCCAGGTTAAATTCATTTTACGGCAAAGATAATTTGTTGACCGACAGCATTTTTCAGACCCGGGAAGAGTATTGCTCTTTCATAACAGGCAGATATTACAGGTACGGCAGGCGCTTAAATGATTCAATATACAAGATCCAGGTGGCCAATTCGCCAAATCACAAGATCATTGATGACCTGTTAAAAAAAACCGGTTGCAAAAAAATTCAATTTAAATATCTGGACAGCAACCCCGAACAATTCATCTATTACTTTATACCTCCGATGGAATTAAGAGGCTATTTTGATCATATTACCGGACAGAAGCTGGAACTGGATAATGCCTACAATGAAACAGTCAGGAAGAAGCTGGGATTAAGCGAGAGCGAGTACATAAAAGTTAATAAAGAGCTCTATGAAAAGGAGACCCGGGAAATAATTGACCTGTTCAACAGGTCATCTGACCTGGATTGACATATAATGGAGACAATGATAGCATACTGCGGACTGGCATGTAACAGCTGCCCGATCCACCTGGCAACACTTGAAAAAAATGTTGCACGCCAGGCAGAAATGAGAGTGTCGATCGCTGGGGAGCTTTCAAGGATATATGGAACTAAGCCGAAACCGGAGATAATAACCGACTGCGATGGATGCAAAGCTGCCAGTGGCAGGCTCTTTACGGGATGCTCAGGCTGTGAGATCAGGAAATGTGCCATTATGAAAAGCATGATAAACTGTGCTTATTGCAGCGAATATCCGTGCGACAGGCTAAAACGGCACTTCGTTTATGATCCTGAATCGCGGAAAAGACTTGAAGATATCCGGAATAAAAATCAGTAACTTGGCTCACAAATAACCATATAATTAAAACAAAAGCTAATGAAAAAATTACTTATTCCTCTGATCCTGGTCACCATTCCTCTTCTGAGAGTAACGGGACAGTCTATACCTGATAATGATCTCAGGCTAATGGATAATTACATCAACTCAAAAACCACCGTTGAGAAACAAAGAATAGAATCAGATACTCTGAAAAAAGTTTTCAGGGGTTCGTTTTACAGTATAACTCCGACCTTCGATCACAATAATGGTAAAACAACCTGCGACGCATTCAGGATCGTGATAGCGGATGGAAAAATATCTGAACTTGAAGAATTAAGCGAAAATAAAACTCTCGGTTTTCTCTTTTCCCTTCTTCAAAAAGGCGTTGCAATCAGAAATGAAAGTGATGCAAAGACTTTCCAGGCAGCTATCGATCAAATTTATCCCCTGAGCTGGTCTGTCAAGGCTGAAGACAAGAAGCATCTGAAACTAAATGACAAATGGTTGTTCCTGCGGGGAGATTTTTTTGGATCAAAAGAAGGTTTAGTGGTAACTCTAGATCAGAACTCTGTAATATCAAAGATCGATTTTGATCTGGAGGCGATCAAGAAGAAATAACTTTCCGGAATTAAGTATTCGTGATTTTTGATGCCTGATCCATCGATAAGGAGAGATAGCTGATAACATTATCCTCGCTGAAACATGAAACTGACCATAAGGCAAATTGAAGAGCGGGATAATTTTACGCTTGCCAGGATCATCAGGGGAGCTTTTGATGAACATAATGCGCCTCATGAAGGAACTGTCTATTCAGATCCGACAACCGACAACCTTTTTGAACTGTTTAATAAACCACGGTCAGTGCTCTGGGTAGCGGAAATAGAAAATGAGATAGCCGGATGCTGCGGGATCTACCCTACTCCGGGACTACCGGAGAACTGCGTGGAGCTGGTGAAATTTTATCTGAAAAAGGAAGCAAGAGGAAAAGGCGCCGGCAGAGAGCTTATGCAAAAATGCATTGCTTCAGCCCTTGAATACGGCTATACAGGGATGTACCTCGAGAGTCTTCCCCAGTTTTCAAAAGCAGTCAGCATGTACGAAAAGCTGGGATTTGCAAGGCTAGGTCATCCGATGGGAAATTCAGGCCACCGTACATGTCATATATGGATGTTTAAAGAGCTGGAGTAAATTTGCTAAAGGTGACCTGCTGGGGGGCTGCCAGATTTCACTTGACATCCATAAAATATTGAATATATGCTATATAAAGCTTTGATCAATTCAATTCTGTTTATGTCCTCAGTTACAATATTGGGTCAACCCGTACCTGGTGTAGATTACCTGGGAATATTAAAAAGAGGTTATAAATATGACGATCATGAAAAACGAGAAATTCCAAAATTTACTTATCAATCATCTCATGATGAAAACTTATTCGCTTTAAGACAGAAATTCAACTTAGATTCCGTTGCAGGTTTCGGGAATGAAACTTCACGACTTTTAAACCTGCTTCATTGGGTACATAATAAAGTCCCTCATAACGGACAAAATGAAAGCGGAATTAAAAGTATAAATGCCAATGCAATTTTGACTGCTGTAATGACAAGGCATATTGGTGTCTCCTGCGGTGAATTAGCGACGACATTGAATGATTGTTATCTGGCAATGGGATGGGAATCAAGAAAAGTATACTGTTTCCCAAAAGACAGCCTGGGAAATGATACTGATTCTCATGTAATTAATATTGTTTACCTTGCTTCTGAAAACAAATGGATCTGGGTAGACCCGACTAATGATGCCTATGTTATGGACGAGAAGGGAGACCTTTTGAGCATTGAAGAAGTCAGGGAACGCTTAATTGCAAACAAGCCTTTAATAGTTAATCCAGACGCAATCTGGAACCGAAGGATCTCCATGACCAAAGATTATTACCTTGACTCTTATATGGCTAAAAACTTGTACAGAGTCTATTGCCCGTTAAAAAGCGAGTTTGACTATGAAACTAAGGGAGGAAATAAAAGTCTTATTTATATAAATCTGATACCATTGGATTATACAAATAAGGTTCCTTTTAAAACTGAAAAATATTATCCTGATTTAAAAACAACTTTTATCCATTATTATATCTCTGATCCAAAAATATTCTGGCAACTACCGAATCATGATTAGGTGGTCAGAAAATCTATGCAGCCATTCAGCATCACCCATCACTGGCTTGCTCTGCCGTCTTCGTAGCGAAAGCATAGAAGGCTGGCTCCTCGCTGAAATTGACTGCCGGGTAATTTCATAACCTCCGGCCATGTTGCCGGGCCTTTGGGCAATAATTGAAAACCAATTCTCTTTAAGATGACACAAAAAACAAAAACTTATTTCTGGCTTAGATTGATTGCATTTACAATAGACTTGTCTGTTATCTACGGAATTGCATTTATTGTATGGAATCTATTGCAACTGGTTCCTGTTTATGTACCAATCGCAAGGCTCACCCTGATAATCTCAATATTTTATTTTCCAACCATTACATTAGCTTTTAGAACAACTGCTGGAAAGGTCTTATGCAGACTTTCTGTTGAAAGTAAAAGCAAAATCTACCCCTCAATTACGTTGTTACTGAGAGAGCTGGTGTACAAACAATTATTTTATATTATCCCTGTATGTTTGCTGATGGTCTGTTTTAAACTAGCATGGTTGTCTCCTTATTTTGAAATTTTTTATTGTTTCATCCTGACTCCAATTCTATTCATCATTTTCCTATTCCAAAAAAGGCCCTGGTATGATGCATGGGCAAAAACAACGGTGATTAAGAATGCTGAATATGATATTGTGAACGCAAGAAATGGCCTTGCTTTATTGATATGTATTTCATTGGTAATATTCTGTATAAGACTTGATTATTATGTGTCAACGAATTCTGTTAACGATCCTTTTATTCCAAAACATTCCAAAAATGCAATTTCCCCTTATGTGTCTTTTTTAGAAAAGCAAGAAGATGCAAAAGATTACATTTTCAGGTTATTTGATAAAAATGATATAGTGATCTTGTGCGAAAGAGAACATCCTGAAATGACGCAGTACGATTTTGTCTTCGATTTAATTTCAGATAAAAGATTTATTGAAAAAGCAGGTAATGTATTTTCGGAAATTGGAAGCAGAACACAACAATCAAATTTAGACTCTTTAATGAATACTGCCGGTTTAACCGACGAAGAACTCGACATTAAGCTATGCCAGATCCTCAGGGACTATTCCAGTTTCCCTATATGGGAAAACACTAACTATTTTGACTACTTCAAAAAGTCATATGCCTTAAACCAGCAGTTACCAAAGGAAAAGAGAATAAAGCATTTCTTTGCAGATGTCGAATGTAATTGGAAAGAAATTAAAAATAAGAATGATTATACTGAAAAGGTAAAATCAAATATATTAAGGCGTGACGAGGTGCTTGCTGACTTAATAATTATGAAATATGAGCAGATATCGGTTTCAAATCCGGAGCGTAAGAAGTGTCTTGTGATAATGAATTATCGTCATGCTTTTGGTCCTGTAAATGTGAGATTAGGAGATAATTCCTGTGCTTCTTATATTATGAAGAAATACCCGGATAAGTCTGCCAATGTATTGATTAATACCGTAAATTTAAGTTTAGGACTTTCAAATCCCGGACATCTACAACTAGAGCCAGCTCAAAAGTCTCCAATAAAGATTGGAATGTGGGACAATGCATTTAAAGCGATAGGAAACAGATCTTTAGGCTTTGACTTTAAAGAAAGCCCTTTTGGCGAAGATGAATTTGATCTTTACTTTAGTCCGGCCGGTAAATTATTAAAATACAAGGATGTTTTTACGGGATATATATTTTACAAACCGCTTGAAAAGCACTATAATAGTTTGGGCTTCAAAAATATTATTAAAAATGGATTTGATGCAGAAATAATCAATAGGGCCAACATTATTGATGATAATTCGTCGGATCCTGATGACAATATCAAATCTGTGAAGGAAAAGATAAAAAAGTTCAGTGAGCAGGAAATAACTATAAATACCAAACCTTATCAGACATACTCATCAGTTATTGATCTATTATTTGGAACAATACTTTTAGGTTTAGGACTTGCCTCAGGACTGATATTCTATTTGACCAGAAAAAAAATTGCGAACACCCGACATGGACAATAAATTAAATATCGCAGCGCTTGCAGGTCCTGGAGTCTAGGAGTCTGGGAGTCTGAATGTCTATAAGTTTCTAAGTCTCTTAGTCCCTTAGTCAATCAAACCTTATCATACAAAATGGAATAGTTTTTGCTGCTAATAAAATAACAACCGGATCCGTGAAAAAAACCATCCTCCTCCTGCTTTTTATCTTTTGCATCCCTTCCCATGCTCAGATAATTAAAGATACTGTAAAGCATCAGGAAAATCGTATTAATGATCTCCCGAGGCGCCCCCGTAATGACTCTTTGCCTTTAATTGAGAAGGTCTACCTCCACACCGACCGTACCTGCTACTACTCAGGAGAAGATCTCTGGTTTAAGGCATACCTCATCGAAGCATCAGGCAGGCTTCTTTCCGATCTTAGTAATAACCTGCATGTTGAGCTGATCTCTCCATCTTCAAAAATCATATTAAGCAGGACAATCAGGATGGAAAGTGGCTTAGGTAACGGCGATTTAAAGCTGCCCGATGACATCAGGTCGGGCAGTTATAAATTACGGGCTTACACCAATTACATGAGGAATTTCAGCGACCAGGTATTTTTTACTAAAGAAATTATCGTCATTAATCCGGCTGATAAACAGGACGAGATCGCACAGGATGTAAAATATGTAGAAAAGAATATCCAGCTGTATTTCTTTCCTGAAGGCGGCTCTCTTGTAGACAATGTCTCTTCAATTGTTGCTTTTAAGGCTGTAGATAATTTTGACAAAGGGTGTTATGTCTCTGGCAAGATCTATTCGTCAGCTGGTGATCTTATCACCACATTCAGATCCACCCACCTCGGGATGGGCTCATTCTTATTCAGGCCATTACCGGGGTTAAGGTATTATTCAATATTCAGAGGAGCTGACAGTATTAATATCAGGACCGAGTTACCCCGCAGTTTTTCAACCGGTGTGACTTTAGGCGTTTCAAAAGCCCGGAATAATGAGCTATTAGTTACTACCAGTACAAATCCTCAGACCCTGCAGCTCGTTTCAGACCATGACTTATTACTAATTTTTTCCGCACGAAAGGAAGTTATCAGGACAATGCACTATAGAATTAAAACTCCTGTTACCAGTTTTGTTATCCCGGCTGATGATCTTCCGGATGGAATTATAATGCTGTCGCTTTCTGCGCCGGGTGATCTTCCCCTTTCTGAAAGGCTTCTTTACATTCAGAGAGAGGCGCCACTGAGTGTTCAAATTGAAACTGATAAGCAAATTTACAATAAGAGAGATCCTGTTTCCCTCACAATTTCCCTCTCCGGAGATTCGACTGCTGATGATGACGCTAATGTCTCCCTATCTGTAGTTGATAAAAAACTAACGAATAATACGTCGCTGTTTCCCACGACAATATCATCCTGGTTTCTTCTTGAATCGGATGTTCATGGATATGTTGAGGATCCATCTTACTATTTCGATCCATCAAATCCTAACAGATTCAGGGATCTGGATCTTCTGCTTCTTACGCAAGGCTGGCGGGATTTCGCATGGAAGTATGATACAATCTATTTCCCACCTGAGAGAGGGTTTACAATATCCGGGAGACTAAGAAAAAACTATATTAACAAATCCATCGAGGGTTCAAGGGTCAGCATTGGCATATTTGCAGGTGAAAATACATTTCTGACAACAGCTCCGGTTGACTCCGCCGGTAAATTCCGACTGTCAGGAATTGACTTTACAGGAGATGCAAGATTAATTGTGAGCGGAATTGGTAAAAAAGATCGTCTGCAAGGGTTGCTGAACCTGGATTCAGTTACTTACATGCCGGCAAAAGTAGCTGAGAGTTCACCTCAGAAAATAACCCTCCTTGTGGAAAAAGATCTGAGCGGACTTAAAACCCAGTATAAGATAAATGAAGCCATAAGGAAGAAGTACAAACTCTCTGACACTATCCCTCTTAGCGAAGTAAATGTAATTGCCGAACGACACAAGGATCCCCAGATCATAAAAGTGGAGAGCAGCCGTGCAAAATATGGTACACCTGAATTTGAACTAATGATCACTGACCAGATGGTACACTTTCCCTATCTGATTGAGGTCCTGAGAGGCAGAATACCCGGATTAGTTATTTTCGGTTCGTATCCGGATTATAAGATCCAGATTCGCGGACCTAGCACCCTTGCAGGCTCTGTAATTCCTCTTGTCCTGATCGATGGTAATTATGCTGACTTTGACGATTTGCTCTATATGCCGATCAATTTCGTTGACAGGATTGATGTATTGAAATCAGTTGGCGCAACAGCCATTTTTGGGATAAGAGGAGCAAATGGAGTTATCAACATAATTACCAAATCTGGTGGAGCAATAAACGGCTATAAATCTGTAAGTTACGCGATAAACATAAAGGCTGCTGGCTATGATGCTCCGAGGGTTTTTTACTCCCCGCAACATTTGCCAGTTTTAAATTCGACCAATGCTCCTGATCTGAGGTCCACTCTTCTTTGGAAACCCTATTTAAATGTGGGAAGCAATAAAGATGTATATCTTAATTATTTCAATGGAGATAATTCATCATTGATCAGGGTTACCGCTGAAGGTATAACTACAAACGGGATCCCGGTAACAGGAACGATAGAATACGAAGTCAGGTAGATCATCAGCAAGAACTTATGTCATGAGTTATGTATGATGCAATAATAGAATTGATTGAATTTGTAAAAGATATTAGCAAACTTCGGTTGAATGGACAATCGTTAATTGAGATTAATCAATGAAACAGACAGGCTCTGATCTTAGGAAATACCCGACAGTTGGTGTATGCGGTCTGGATTGCGGTTTATGCCCGAGATATTATACCGAAGGACCCTCCAGATGTCCTGGATGCGGTGGCCCTGATTTCCTGGAGAAACATCCAACCTGTTCTTTTATAACCTGTTGCGTCAAAAAAAGAAATCTTGAAGATTGTGCTGAGTGTTCAGACTTCCCGTGCTCCAAATTCAAAAATGATGAAGAATATCAGCAGATGAAAGGATCTTCCTCTTACCCCCCGAACAGGAAAGTCATGCTGAATCTGAATTTTATTAGAGAATACGGAATGGAAAAATTTGCAGAACAGCAGAATAAACGGATAAGGTTGCTTGAAACAATGCTTGAGAATTTTAATGATGGGAGGTCGAAAAGCTTTTACTGCAAAGCAACGGCTTTGCTTGATATAAAGATCCTTGAAGATTCATTGGATAAGGCAGTTCAAAACATAGAATCGGATAATATCAGAACTGGCGATGCAAAATCAAAAGCTAAAATTCTTAAGGAGCTCCTTAATGAGGTTGCCTTTAAGGAGGGTGTAGAATTGACTAAATAGATTTAACACCAATAGCTGGAATAAACGGACATTTTGCCCACATCCGGCTGGTCTTATTACAACTTATCTAAATTGGTCATAAATAAGTATCTGACTCCGGCTTTAGGTGGTCAATCTGTTTCTGCCGAAGGTGGTCGGGGACAATAGCTTTCTACTTTTTGAGTCTGGATGTAAAATAATTTACATATGCTGAACTGTTCTCTCCATGTTTTTCAATAATATCATTCTCCTTGATCACAAAAGTGGAGCGTTCCCCGCATATCTTTGAAAAATAGACATCAAATTCTATGTTTTTACTATTTATCATAATGATCCTGACAAGATTCCTGTGAATTCCAGTTGCCGTAAGATCACCCCTGCAAACCGGACACATGAAGTCCAGCATTTCCCCTTCCAGAAACTCTATTGAAGAATGGTGGATCAGATCATAATTGCCAATCTTCGGATTTAATAATAGAATACATTGAAGATTTCTTGATTCTGATCTGACTATTAAAATAATATTGTTCCAGACCCTTAAATAAGAGCGGCAATGAGGGCATAAATAATTATTCTTTAAAGAATATTTCATAGCGACAGGATTCTGTTTAATTACAAAATTACACAAAAAGAACTCACAAGTCAATATGTTTATTCCGGACCTTAAGTCGTAAAATGGAAAAGACGGACCTTTTGACTAAATCTGTCTGATCAAATTAAACTTAACATACATAACTATAAAGTAAACGTTTAGCTCCGGCTTTGGGTAATCAAATTATTCCGGCCAATAATGGTCAGGGCTTCTGGCTTTTACAATGAATACTTCCGAACAATTTTTAGTCATCGACAGAAATAAATATTTGCCGGGGTGTTCTTCATTTTATAACTTTATAGCAATCAATGGTCTTTAAAGGTGTTCTTTATATGAACCTGAAACAGACACTTTATATAATAACAATAAATTAACCATATGAAAACAAACAGATTACAGATCGTAAATAAAGTATTCCGGATCCTTCCTTTTATACTTTTGGCGCTTACGTTAACTCAGTGCAAAGGACCCAGGGGGGATAATGGCATAGATGGGATCAATTACACCCATTCAGTCATCTATGATATCAGTTCTTCAGACTGGAGCGGAGATATTAACGGCTATACAGTAACAATAAGTGTTCCTGAAATTACTGATGATATATACTACAACGGCGCAGTACTGGTTTACAGGCTGATAGAGATTGACCCGAAAAGTTTTAATCTGCTTCCTTATACCTACGTGGATAATTCATTATCCATTTATATGGACTATGATGTCTATGTCGGAAGCATTAATCTTATGTTTAAAGAAGTTGAAAATGGTGAAAATAATACCACTGCTCCCGGAGACATGTCATTTAAAGTGGTTATTATCGATGGGATAAATCTGGCTGGCCTGAAAAGTATAGTAGATGTAAAAAACTATAATGCAGTTTCCAGATTGCTGAATATTAATAAAAATCAATAAGAGTGAGGAGCTCACCTGGGCTCCCCAGCTTTACTGCTGACATTGTGAGTGTGAGTGCGTGTGTGAGACAAAAAGAGTGAGGTGCTCGCTCCCACTCTCACTCTTTTTGTTGACCCACCTGGGCTCGAACCAGGACTTTACGGAACCAAAATCCGTCGTGTTGCCAATTACACCATGGGTCAGCATTACCTCATAAGGTGCTGCAAAATTAGAAAAAAAATTAAATTGATACCTTTAGTGAGCCAATTATGTACTGTTTATCCGGAATGCTCACATCGACCCATATAACCTCCTTAGTATCACTGCTTGAAGAAGCAGGGAGAGAAATAATGAGAATCTACCGGAACGAAGATCTTAAAATAAAGCTTAAGGACGATATGAGCCCGGTAACCATTGCAGACCTGGCCTCGGATTCAATCATCAAGGCAGGACTGAGATCTCTCACCCCTGATATTCCGGTATTCAGTGAAGAGACAAAAGATGTTCCCTACTCCGAAAGATCGTTATGGAAGATCCTCTGGATCCTCGACCCGCTCGATGGAACCAGGGAGTTCATTTCACGAAATGATGAATTCTGCATATCACTTGCCCTGATAAAAGACAGGAAACCGGTAGCCGGATTCATTCATTCACCTGTTACCTGCGAAACATGGGTTGCAGAGAAGGGAAAAGGAGCATACAGGCTGTCTGGTGAGGAAATTATCATTCTGCCTTTTACAGCAACAACAGGCCCAATAAGGATAAATATAAGCCGTATGCATCACTCGCAGAAAGAGGCTGAATGGATCGAAAATTTTAAGAAAGAGAACGAAATTTCAATTGAGATCCATGGAAGCGCCATCAAGTTCTGCAAAATTGCTGAGGGAATATCGGATCTCTACCCTAAATTCAGCCTCATATATGAATGGGATATAGCCGCAGGCCAGATAATAATTGAGGAGTCGGGCGGGAGGATCATTGAAACACTCACGGGAAAACCACCTGTTTACAATAAAGAGGATTACCGTCAACCGCCATTTATAGCATTTGGGAAAAGTGTGAAAGAGTGGGGAGAGGGCACAGGGCTCAGGCAAAGAAAAGAGTGATGAGAGGTGAGAGGTGAGATGTAAGAGGTGGGTTGGTCAAGATGTTCAACGCTTAAACGTTTCAACGTTTCAACATTTAATTCCTATCGAATTTCTGCTTGTTGATATCATCGACTTCAGTAATATGAAATGGACAGCTCACAAGTGATCTGAGAATGAAGCCAAGATCGCACATATCTTCATCACCCTCCTCGTAGTACCAGGAGATCTTTGCACGCGACTGCATATCCGGTATCTTTCCCAGCTCTTTTAGAATGGCATAGAGCCATTTGATGGAAGTGGTGTTAATGAACTCAAATCCAAGCTGTATAGTTGTCATCCTTGGACTTTCAGTGGCATAAGCTGACACCCATTCGTGAAGTGGACGGTAAAACTCCGCAGGGTTCTCCGAGATTGACCTCCCGACAATGAGGATCCATCCTGGTTCAAAAATGATCCAGGGGGTCTTTTTAGTGGGCTCGATTACCACGCTTTGAAGAGCCATCGTTCTGCGAGAGTGAAATTTTCTAACCTGAAGTCTTACAGATAATTACATGATAAACCGTCAAGACTTAATAATTACTTGGAGTCTTACCGGAACATGTAAAATTATAAAAATGGAATTATTCTCCAAATCTTATTTCATAACATTCTGATCAAAAAGGGTAGGGTCTGGCTCTTCCCAGAGCGTAGGATGCTCATCCTCAAAACGTTTCAGAATTGCCTTCATAATTGTGGCGCGGAGAAATTCAGATTTGTTCTTGATACGGTACCTGTTGCAGTAGATGCTGAGTGCCCTCATCTCCCTTTTATTAAGCATCAGGGAAAGCCTGCTGGTCCTTTTCAGCCTGTCTTCCTTATACATTGTATGCCTCACTGCTACAGGATCTCCAATTTTACTGCTAAATTATAAAACAGGTTGTTCTATAAACGCCGGGGCGGGATTAGTTTTTAACACAAAAAAGAGGATCAGTTCATAGTGAGCTGATCCTCTTATATTTAGAATATGGACAACTTTATTGCATATTTCTTACTGACCGGCTTTGCCATCGCTTCCCAGTACATTTACGATCTTGTGCTTGTACAATTCCTTAAGCTTGTCACGGGCAGGGCCAAGGTAATTGCGCGGATCAAATTCGCCCGGCTTTTCAAAGAAAACCTTACGTATAGCAGCTGTCATGGCAAGACGCCCGTCGCTGTCGATATTGATTTTGCACACGGCGGACTTTGCTGCTCTCCGAAGCTGATCCTCGGATACTCCGGCTGTATTTTCCATCTTTCCTCCGTACTTGTTTATTTCGTCAACGATATCCTGTGGCACAGATGAAGCACCATGAAGCACTATGGGGAAACCGGGTATTCTTATTTCACACTCTTCGAGGATATCGAATCGTAATGGAGGAGGAAGCTCTCCGGGCTTCACCTTGAATTTGAAAGCTCCATGCGAGGTACCTATGGAAATGGCAAGCGAATCGACCCCGGTCCTTTTCACAAATTCCTCTACCTCCTGTGGTCTTGTGTAGGAGGTATGCTCAGATGAAACCTCGTCTTCAATGCCTGCCAGTACTCCCAGTTCACCCTCAACCGTCACATCAAATTTGTGTGCAAAGTCGACAACCTGTCTTGTAACCTTTATGTTTTCATCAAATGTGAAATGCGAACCATCGATCATTACGGAAGAAAAACCAGTTTCGATGCACGACTTGCAGGTCTCAAATGAATCGCCATGGTCAAGATGCAGAACAATAGGGATCGGACAGCCAAGCTCCTTTGCATACTCGACAGCGCCTTTGGCCAGATATTGAAGCAAAGTCTGGTTTGCATATTTGCGGGCCCCTTTCGACACCTGCAATATTACAGGCGACTTTGTTTCGACACATGCGCTGATAATCGCCTGCAGCTGCTCAAGGTTATTGAAGTTGAAAGCAGGAATTGCATATCCGCCTTTAATCGCACCCTTGAAAAGCTCTCTCGAATTTACAAGTCCCAATTCTTTATAGTGTAACATATTTCTTGTTTTAAAATGAAGTGCCCAAGTTAGAGATTTTGCCGTTTGAAGCAAAGGAATATGATAAATATCTGATACCTGCGGTCCGGATTATTTAACTCCGGAGCTAACTTTTTGATTCATTTTTTAATGGAATGACGTCAAATCTGCACGGATATTATGTATCTTCGTAGCCTTGTTTTAAAAGCACCCTATTTAGAATTATATGAAAAGAAATTTATTGATAATAGTGGCTCTGAGCTTACTTTTGGAACCGGCATTATTATCGCAGCAGAAAGTCTGGTCGCTCGAAGAGTGCATAAGACATGCTATCGATAATAATATCCAGATAAAACAGCAGGTCCTGCAAACAGAGAATCAGAAAAATACGCTTGATCTGTCAAAGCTTAAGCTATTACCGACACTGAATGGACAAGTTTCACATAATTATTCTTTCAACAGATCGCTGAACCAGACAACCTACCAGTATGTTAATCAAAACGCCCTGAACGACCAATTCTATCTTGGAGGCAGTCTAAATCTTTTCAGCGGGTTGCAGAATTATAATACAATTAAGAAGAATTCTTATGAACTTCAGGCCAGCGAACAGGATCTTCAGAATATAAAAGACAATATTGCACTCAATGTCGCTCTTGGTTATCTCCAGATCCTTCTCAACAAGGAGCTTGTTACGGCCGCCGATGAACAACTTAAGATCACTCTGCAGCAGATAGAAAAGACGAAAAAACTGGTCGATGCCGGAAGTTCTGCAAGAGGAAATCTGCTACTAATACAGTCACAGGCAGCACAGGAAGAGGTTCAGCTGATAACCTATCAGAATCAGCTCGATATCTCCTATCTCACCCTTACGCAACTTCTTGAACTTCAAACTCCAACCGGTTTTGAGGTTGTTGCACCGCAGATTTCGATCGACACAAATGCCGTTATCACCGGAAATATTGACGAAATATTTGCAGTTGCAAAGGGAACCAGGCCTGAAGTAAAAAGTTCAGAACTTAAATTATCAGCAAGCGAGTCTGACCTTAAAATTGCTAAGGGAGGAAGAAGTCCGCAGCTTGTGATGAACCATTCTTTTATGACAATGTATTCCAATGTCAATAAAAAAATCATAAGCCTCAGCCCGCTGACTTACGGTGGTTATCCTTTTGGCGATCAGCTGAATGATAATAAAAACTTCGGTATTGGTTTTTCTCTTAATATTCCCATACTGAATGGATGGCAGGTGAATAAAAGTATTGCAAACTCAAAGATCGCCATCGAAAACAGCCAGTATGCTCTTGAAGGAACAAAAAAACAGCTTTACAAAAACATCCAGCAGGCCTACACCGATGCTGTTGCTGCCCTTAAGAAATATTCAGCCAGTATGAAAGCTGTAATCTCAACGGAAGAATCTTTCAGGTATTCCGAACAAAAGTTCAATGTCGGTCTGGTTACACCCGTAGACTACAATGCTGCAAAGACACAGCTCCTGCAGGCTCAGTCCGACCTTGCACAGTCAAAATACGAATTCATCTTCAAAACAAAGGTTCTTGATTTTTATAAAGGAATCCCTATTACACTCCCACAATAAAACATTTCTATCCCTATGAAAAAAAATAAAGTACTTAAGATACTGGTTGCAGTCGTAGTTGTACTGATAGTCTTTGCGATGATCGGCAAAAAAGCCGGCTGGTTCGGTAAGGCTGCCATGATAAAGGTAGCTGTCGAAAAAGCCGAGCTCCGCTCAATAACCGAAACCATAACCGCCAACGGAAAAATACAGCCTGAGAAAGAGGTTAAGATCAGCCCTGATGTATCAGGCGAGATCGTTGAACTCAATGTAAAGGAGGGTGACAAGATTGAAAAAGGTGTACTTCTGTGCAGGATCAAGCCCGATGTCTATATTTCACAAAGAGACAGGTCCGAAGCAGCCATCAGTTCTGCAAAGGCACGCCTTGCACAATCGGAGGCCCAGTTTATCCAGGCCGATCTTTCTTACAAACGGAACAAGCAGCTTTATGATCAGCAGACAATTTCACAATCTGATTTTGAGACGGCTGAGTCTTCCTATAAGGTTGCAAAAGCCATGGTCGATGCTGCAAAGTTCGATGTAACAAGCGCTGAAGCCTCTCTTAAGGAGGCTAACGAAAATCTTGTAAAGACCTCCATCTATGCCCCGATATCAGGATCGGTTTCAATGCTCCTTGTCGAGCTGGGTGAGCGTGTAGCAGGAACAAACCTGATGGCCGGCACAGAGCTGATGCGTGTGGCCGATCTTTCAAGAATGGAAGCACAGGTTGAGGTGAATGAAAACGATATAGTCAGAGTAAAGGACGGCGACACGGCAGTGATCTCCGTGGATGCCTACATGGATCAGAAATTCAAAGGCATAGTGACCCAGCTGGCCAGCTCTGCCAAAACCACGGGAGTATCGGCCGACCAGGTGACAAATTTCGATGTCAAGATCCGTGTTCTTCCGCAGTCGTACGAAAAACTTGAAAAAGAAGGTAATCCGAACCCCCTGCGTCCGGGAATGTCAGCAACAGTTGATATCCAGACCACGACAAAGAAGAATATTCTTACTGTTCCGATACAATCAGTTTCGACCAGGAGTGATACGTCAAAAACGCAGAGCACTTCGGCAGCTGAAAAGACAAGAACTCTGCTGTTCTCTACAGATGGCAAATATGCACTTGCCAGGGACGTGAAGACAGGGATCCAGGATAACAGCTACATTGAAATAATTTCCGGGATCAAGGAGGGAGACCAGGTTGTTACTGCTCCCTACAGCGCTATAAGCAAAAAACTTTCCGACAGTACAATTATCCAGATTGTAAAGAAGGAGGATCTCTTCAAGATCAAATAAGATGTAAATCCGATTGCCGATGATCCTCTGCATTGAAACTGCCACATCCGTTTGCTCTGTAGCCCTGTGTGACAGGGAGAGGATTATTTCTTCAAGAGAGAACAGTGAGGGTAAATCACATGCTTCGCTTCTTACAGTTTATATCAGCGAGCTGTTTAACGAACTGAAAATAAAGGCTTCAGACCTTGAGGCAGTAGCTGTGAGCAAAGGGCCGGGTTCATTCACAGGCCTGAGGATCGGCGTCTCCGTAGCAAAAGGCATCGCCTTCAGAGCTTCGATCCCGCTTATCGGTATCCAAACGATGGTCGCAATGTACCATGGCATAAGCCCTGTCGCAGCCAGTCTGTACGGATTATCCGGGAACTCTCTCTATTGCCCGATGCTGGATGCCAGAAGAATGGAGATCTTTTATTCTCTTTTTGATGCCAGTGGCAAAATGAAAAAAGAGATATGCGCTGAGATAATAAACACGGACTCATTCCGGGACATACCCGAAGATGTCAGGATACTGTTCTTCGGGACCGGTGCCGGAAAATGCACCAGCGTACTTGCCCGTAAAAACAATGCATTTGATGCAGACTTTAAAACTTCTGCACAGCATATGCGCCTGCCAGCCTTTAATGCTCTCGACTCCGGTAAATTTGAAGATACTGCTTATTTCGAGCCATTTTATCTTAAAGATTTTATTGCCACTGTGCCAAGAAAAAATATATTTGGCCAATAAATGCCTCCATTTCTGAGTTATCCGGATATATGAAAAGACTTTTACTTATAATACTGTGCCTGCAGATTCCGGCAATTTTCCTCAAGGGACAGGTTATCCCTTACCAGCCGGGAGAAAAGGTATCCTGGGTTATCCGCTATGGACTGGTTACGGGAGGAGTTGCCACGTTTGAACTTAAAAAGGACACCTTTGCAGGCAGGGAAGTTTACCATTCCATTTTCATGGCGAAAACCACGGGGTTAGCCGAAGCTCTTTACACTATAAAGGACATTTATGAAAGCTACATGGAACCAAATGATGAAATGCCCGTCTGTGCCATCAGAAACGTTCAGGAGGGTCATTACAGGAGGTACAACCCGGTTACTTTCGATCGTGATACAAGGGCGGATTCAGCAATACTTACCAGCAATCTTACAGGAAAACATGTAACCCAGAAAGATATCCGTGATGTCATTTCATTTTATTATTATTTCAGAAGAAACTGGCTTGCAACTGATTATCCTTTTAAAAAAGGTGAAATAATAACTGTAATGACCTGGTTCACCGATGAGCTTTTCCCAATAAGTATGGTTTATGTAGGAACAGAAATGGTCAGGACAAAGGCTGGCAGAATAAAATGCTATAAATTCAATCCTGTGACAGAAATTGGCAGGATCTTTAAAACAAATGAAGATGTCTCGATCTGGTTTTCCGCCGATAAAAATAATTTACCTGTTAAGGTACGATTTGATATCTTTGTGGGAGCTTTTACCGCGGAGCTCATATCTTACGAAGGACTTGTGGCACCGCTTGAAATAGTTGAAAAATAACGGTAATAATTAAAGAGTAATAATAAAATAATATCCACAGTTTTTTATGGCAACTACCGCTGATTTTAAGAACGGACTGGTCATCGAATTCAATAATGACCTTTATACAATTGTGCAGTTTCAGCATGTAAAACCTGGTAAAGGACCTGCTTTCGTAAGAACTAAACTTAAGAACCTGAAGACCGGAAGAGTAATAGACAATACATTTTCTTCAGGCGTTAAGGTGAATACGGCAAGGGTCGAAAGACGCCCCTACCAGTATCTTTACAAGGATGATATGGGATATTATTTCATGCATCATGAAACATTCGAACAGATACATGTTCAGGAGGATATGATTGAAAATCATGAATTCATCAAGGAGGGACAGAGTGTTGAGGTCGTTGTGCATGCCGATACTGAAACTATCCTTTCAGTCGACCTTCCGCCATTTGTTGTTTTTGAAGTGGTCTATTCCGAACCCGGGCTCAGGGGAGATACAGCGACAAACACCTTAAAGCCTGCCAAGATCGAGACCGGAGCCACTGTAATGGTACCCCTGTTTGTTAACACCGGCGACAAGATAAAGATCGATATCAGGGACAGAAGTTACGTTGAAAGGGTCAAGTCTTAACTCGAAAAATGGAAGAAAAGAAAGCTTCAAGGGAGCGGCTTAAGATGTCAAAGTTTAAGCTCGATGCACTGCTCGATATAACATTGTCGATCAATGCAAATCTTCCTACCGAAGAACTTCTTCATAAATATGAGTCGACCCTCCGGCATAATCTCGGGATAGGCAAGATATTGATCTTCAAGCACCAGGATAAAAAATGGGAATGCATTCTGAATGCCGGGTTCCCGAAAAGCACCGAGAAGACAAATGTGGAAGAGCAGCTTCTGAAGTTCACTGAAATTGCAATTGTAACTAAGCTTCCGGGCTATGAAGGTGTCGACATAATCATCCCGGTATTCAACAATCTGGTTCCCCTTGCTTATGTCTTTATCGGAGATATTGATGAAGAGGGTGAGGGCATGAGCCCCGTACTGAAGCACCTGAACTTTATCCAGACCCTCTCCAGTATCATAATGGTAGCCATAGAGAATATCAGGCTTTTCAGGGAGAGCCTTCTGCAGGAGGCTCTTAAGAAGGAGCTTGAACTTGCAGCCAGGATGCAGACCATGCTTATCCCCCATGAGAGCCAGCTTCCTGATAAAGGCAAAATAATCGTAAACGGCTTTTACTTCCCGCATTACGAGGTTGGCGGTGACTATTACGACTGCCTGAAACTATCCGATTCAATGACCGGCTTTTGCATTGCTGATGTCTCGGGTAAAGGCATGTCGGCAGCAATACTTATGTCCAATTTCCAGGCAAGCTTCAGGGCGCTTTTTACACATGACATCAGCCTCGAAAGCCTGGTCAGGAGACTTAATTCGATCATTGTGGCAAATGCAGAGGGAGAGAAATTCATCACTTTCTTTGTTGGCAGGTACAATCATGATACAGGCTTGCTCGAATATGTAAATGCCGCCCATAACCCTCCTGTTTTTTACAGTACCTCGACTGGCGAGGTTAAACATCTTAAGGCATGTTGCGTTGGCATCGGGATGCTCGATGAGATACCCTATTTTGAACAGAGCGAGATAAAGGTTAAAGGTTACTCCAAGATAGTCTGCTATACCGACGGATTGTCTGAGCTGAAGGATGAAAATGGCGTTGACCTTGGAACCGGGGTCATAATCCGTCATATCTCGAACAGGAAACCGGTGAAGGAGAACATCAGGGTCATGTTAAAGGAACTGGGGATC
Source organism: Bacteroidales bacterium (assembly GCA_050013475.1). Classification (GTDB taxonomy): domain Bacteria; phylum Bacteroidota; class Bacteroidia; order Bacteroidales; family VadinHA17; genus LD21. The sequence continues at coordinate 35,983 of JBEKFE010000008.1, read as the reverse complement.
CCGGATAATAATCCCGGCCTCTTTGATGATGTCTCCATCATAGCCGCGGATCTTTACTGACCCTCAGCTTCACTGAGTTCTGTCGAACTCATACCGGTGGCAACTACCGCAGCGATCATTCCCCAGAATAGCGCCGATATTTTATCGGTATCGAGAAAATTATTAAGCGTACCATGTACGAGATAGGTTACGAGGCCTGCGATCATGCATAAAAGCATTATTCTTGTCTCTCTTTCCCTGCTTTTTTTATAAAGCGATATCCCCTTCTTCAGAATGACAAATATCAGGGCCAGGTATATTATCATTCCGGGGATTCCAGCCTCTGCCAGAAGTCCGAGATAATCGCTGTGTGCATTTCCTCCTTCACCCCAGTTGGTGCTGATCTGCGTCTTTTCTGAAGCCATCTGGAAAGGAGCATAAGTGAACTGGTACGTTCCGGGGCCCCAGCCAAAGAGAGGCCTTTCGGCCGACATCCTCAGAGCCGACTTCCACCTGTTTATCCGTTCAAGATTGGATGCATCAGTGCGTATGTTTGCAATGGAGCGAAGCTGCTTTTCAAGATTCAGTGATGAATCCTGCCGGTTCTCATTCAGCCGTATTAACATTGACGACCAAGTGGTTATTATGATTATCACCAGGATGGTCAATGCCGGGATTATTATTTTCCATGAAACCTTCAGTATGAGTATCAGCGTGACAACGGCCGATACTGAAAGGCTTAGCCATGCAGCACGGCTATATGAAAAGACAAATGCCGTAAAAAAAAGCATCAGCTGAAGGAACCGGAATAGCTTCATGGGAAAGGAATTCCCCCTATTAGAAAAGAGATACAGGCTGAGAGGTATGCAAAAAGCGAGCGATGCACCGAGCGCAGTGTGATCGTTGAAAAATGGCCGTATCGCAGAATATGCCGTTACCTGGTTCAATACGCCATACTGCGATAACCTTATCAGGTAATAAACTGCGACCGGGGTCATCCCTGCGAGGTATGCGGAAAAAAACTTTTTTATCATCCCCTCCTTTAAGAACATCTGTGAGGCGAGCAGGTAGAATCCGGCTATGAACCAAAGCCTGGCGACAAGATATTTTAATGATACCAGCGGCATCGTTCCCGTTAGCGAAGTAATAAGCAACCATATCAGCATAGATCCGGTAATTATTGTTACTGGATGACTTAATATCCTTTTATCGGTTTCACGGGTTGCAAACGTCTTGAAAAGCATGATGATCATGATCGCTGCAAGGATGGGTTCGGTCGGAAGGAAAAGATCGGCCGTGACCTCAGGCATGATGAAGCGTAGCTGTAGAGAAAGAGGAGCACAAAATACCGTGAACAAAAGTAATTTTTCAACTGAAATGATTGCCGCAAGAAAAAGTACAAGTGCGGGCGGGACTATCCATATGAGGCTATATCCTGCTGATACGATTAACAGGGAAACAATTATAAAAAGAAGAGAGAAAAGAAAAGCTGACAGGATCCATCGGCCTCCTGTGAAAATTCCACAGTGGCTGATCTCACTTTTCATCATTAACTATCATTTCCCCAGCAGTGAGGATAAAGATCAGGATTAGCAACGATGACAGAAGCGATGCCAAAACTATGATCGCTCTTTGGGGAAAAGCCTTCTTTTCAGGCACCTTTGCTTCGTTAATGATATGCGTGTAAGGCATGTTCTGCTCTGATGCCATTCTTGCTTCGGTAAGCCTGTTGCGTATTGCTGACAGGCTTTCGTTTTCAGCCTCGAACATATTGATAAGTCGCAGGAATTCAACACTGTATTGTGTGGCAGCTAAAGCCCAGGAGCTTTTTGCAGATCCTGCTTTTATGTTGACCGGAATTGCCGCAGCCGAACCAGCCGGAAGGACTGAATGGAGTGAATCTTCAAGAGACCTGACCCTTTTCAGCTGTTCCATATAGCTTATGCTTATGGCCTGAAGATCCTTTTTCCCGGCATCCCTGACGATCTGGTTGAAAACAGTATCGATCTGATGCGAGATGTCGTTTGCTATGCGGGCTGCAAGAATTGGATCAGGGTCAAGGACATTTATCTCGACTGAATTATATTGTGTCTTCCTTGAGCCTATGTATCTCTTCATCCTCATATCCAGCATTGTATACTTATACCTCGCTCCCTTGCTTATTCCATAATGGTTCATCAGGTCATACTTTGCCACAATGAAATTCTTTATAATATCGGACTTGAGTATCTGCAGTACCTTTTCTGTTGCAGTTTCATCTCCGAACAGTGGTGTGGCAGTGCCCTGAACTCCGAAAATGGACTGAGTTTCACTGACGCTGGTCGCGGGGTAAAGTACAACTGTCGCCCTGAACAGAGGCTTTATCATGAAGGAAGCGGCAGCTGAAACTATAACCGCGGCAATAGCTGTTAGAAGCAGTACCTTTCTGTACTTTATCACGATGTTCAACAGATTGACGGAGTCAGCTCTGAACAGGACAGTTCCTTGTTGATTCATGGGTCCCGGATTTTGGGTTTAAACAAATATAGTCAATTAAACCTTTAACCTCAGTGGTTCTCTGTGGTCCTCAGTGGCACTCAGTGTAAGTTTTTTTAGATTCACAGAGAGACACAGAGAATACACAGAGGGGCACAGAGTAAGAACGTAAATCCTATACAGCCCGGATGAGGAAATAGTTCTTCTTTCCTTTCTGGATAAGAATGTACTTCCCGTTAAGCAGAGTATCGGTTCCGATCTTCATGTCGGGGTTTTCGACCTTTTCCCGGTTAATGCTCAGGCCGCCCCCCTGGACAACTCTTCGCATTTCACCCTTTGACGGGAAGATCTGAGTATGAACTGCACACAGATCTGAAAGTGAAACCCCTCCGGAGATCAACTTCTTATTTACATCGAACATCGGAACCCCTTCAAAGACAGAAAGAAATGTATTCTCATTCATCTTCTGTAAAGAATCGGTGGTCCCCTTTCCAAACAGGATCTGTGAAGCTTCGACAGCGGAATTATACTCTTCCCTGGAATGGACCATCACGGTAACCTCTTCAGCAAGCTTTTTCTGAAGGATCCTTTCCTGCGGGTTCAGCCTGTGATCGGATATTATCACCTCAATGGCCTTCTGATCGAGGATCGTAAAGATCTTTATGTATTTTTCAGCATCCTCATCCGAGACATTCAGCCAGAACTGATAGAATTTGTATGGTGATGTTTTTTCGGGATCGAGCCAGACGTTTCCCGATTCTGTTTTTCCGAACTTTGAACCGTCTGACTTTGTTATCAGGGGGCACGTAAGTGCAAATGCTTCTCCACCTGATTTCCTCCTGATCAGTTCGGTGCCTGTCACAATATTGCCCCACTGGTCGGACCCTCCCATCTGAAGGCGGCAATTGTAGTTATTGTATAGAAACAAAAAATCCGTTCCCTGGACAAGCTGGTACGAAAACTCGGTAAATGACATTCCCTCCCTGGCTTCCGATCCGAGCCTTTTCTTTACAGAGTCTTTGGCCATCATATAATTTACAGTTACATGCTTGCCGATATCCCTTATAAAGTCAAGGAACGAGTAATCCTTCATCCAGTCGTAGTTGTTGACCATTATTGCTCTGTTGGGAGCATCTGAATTAAAATCGAGGAACCTGGAAAGTTGTCTTTTGATCCCATCCTGGTTCTTTCTAAGGGTCTCCTCGTCAAGAAGAGATCGTTCCTCTGCTTTGCCTGATGGGTCGCCTATCATCCCCGTGGCTCCTCCAACAAGGGCAACCGGGGTGTGTCCTGCCCTCTGGAAATGGACAAGAAGCATTACCTGTACCATGTGGCCGATATGAAGCGAGTCGGCGGTCGGGTCAAACCCGATATAGCCGGTAGTTTTCTCCCTCTTCAGCATCTCCTCTGTCCCCGGCATGATATCGTGTATCATGCCTCTCCATTTCAGCTCTTCAACAAAATTCATATTTAAGATTTTTGACCTGCTAATATAACAAATTGGTCAGATTGTGATCCCTTCGGGTTTCTTTTTAAACCGGTCAAAGCCCTGGCTGAAGTTTCCCTCGCCGATAATCGGAAAGATCGCAGGGGCAATATCGGATATCGGGTTGTAGAGCATCGACTGTTCGATCTTTTCTCTTGGCAGGAAGTGCCGGTGGGAGTCAATGGCATTCAGTACAACGAACACGACGCTCATGATCAGCACGCTTTTGAACAGGCCGAAGAGTATCCCGAGGAGCCTGTTAAGGAATCCCAGGGCAACAGCCTCCATAAGCTTATCGACCAGCAATCCGATAAAGTGAATGATTATTACAATTACCAGGAATGTCACAATGAATGATATTATCCCCACGTATTTCCCTGTCATGTCGAAGTAATCATAAAGCCTGGCAGCGGTAAAGTTTGAAAATTTAATTGCGCCCCATATTCCCAGGATAAGGGCTGCGAGGGATGCAACCTCCTTTACAAGCCCGTTTATGAAACCCCTGACCATTGCCAGGATAAGAATGACGATGATTATTGCATCGATATAATTCATTTCATAAGTATTTGAGATTATGAAAGTATGAAAGATCAGTGACTTTTCAAAACTTCGTTTGGGTCTTGGAGTCTGGGGGTCTGGGAGTCTGGGAGTCTGGGAGTCTGGGGGTCTGGGAGGCCGGGGAAGAACAATTATTGTCAGAGTACTGGCAGGAGAATGGTGTCAGGTAGTAAATTTTGGTTTCTTTCCTCCCGATTTTTTAAACCAGAAGTCACTATGGACCATGTCTCCCTTTATTTCATACAGTACCGACAGGTTATATGCTGCCTGGCTGGCCAGTTTTTGATCGGATGAACCCGCTATCGGCAACAGGAGTCTGATGGCTTCATCCCAGGCCTGCTGATTAATGCAGCGGATTACATCGCTGAAATTTTTGCCTGCATAGAGAATTCTCATTTCATTCACGGTCTGTGTCAGGAATTTTTCAGAATAAGCCTCTGATATGCTTTTTGAAAGTGCAATTATGCTTGGGCCCGATTTCTTCAGGTTTGGTTCGAATAACCATATATCTGAGGTCAGTGATAGCCTTGCTTTATAGATTGACCTGTAGGTAATGGAATCCTGGTGCAGGAGATCACCGGAACTATTGTAAAATGAGATCCCAGCCCTCAGTACAAGGTATATATTCTGTGCTTTTAACGACAATAGCTTGGAATCATCATCACTTCCCTCCTGTTTTTCGCCGGTGATCCAAAAACTCAATGATTCGAGCACTATCAGAAAAGTAACATTGTTCCTCTGGCACATACTTGCTACTGAATCAGGGGGGAGCGGGATGCCTGGAGATGAACGGGCAATGCCCGGCAATAAAGTATCAACCACACGCACTGCAAGGATTTGGCTTTTATCAAAGATCTCCTTCATATCTCTGCTGAATTCTTTTGTCGCTAACTGGTAGCATGCCCTGAATTTCTCTCTCACTTCTCCACGCAAAGTATAATCATAACGGTTAGCAAATCCTGCAGTGGACGGGATGGTGTCAATCCTGATCTCGGGTGGCAGCGTTTTTGCAAAGTAAACAGGAGTAGTACAGCTGGCAGGCAACAGGAGAAGTAACAAACTACCAATCCAGAATGGAAAATAAGATGTTATTCGCATTGGTTCCGTGAATTTATTTTGATTCCTGGAATAGATAAATAATTATTCTTCCTGATTCACATGAATAAGCTAATATACAGAATTACGCTTTCATATTCAAGGATTTAATTGAAGTTATTTATAATTATTATCCCATGATACCTGAATAAGTTGTAAATTGAGGGATAAATCCGGAGTTTGTTCTAATGACAGGAATAGCAATCAGAATATTTAAAATAATTTTTATACTTGTTTCCGTTGTTGCAATAACCGGTACAGGTTGTGTTTCGGAAAGAAAAAAGTATATCACCTATAAGAAGGCAGAATCGACCTGTGATCTTACGCGTATGGGGAAGAACAAATACTATTATTCCAGTCATTATCAAAGGAAACTGGATAAGAGCATAAAAGAAATTTCCAGACATTAAAACTTCAGAATCTTCTAAAGATCATATCATTGGAATGTTCAATTTCAATCAGAAGTTAATTTTCCTGTCAATAATTGTTTTTGCCTGATCATTTATTTCCCTGCCAGGTCCGGATGGCTGGAAAGGTGCTGACAAGTGCTTTAAGATTATATAGGATAGTTATACTTATATAAACGCTATTCAAAACATTTGCAGGTAACAGGTCACAAATTTCGGATACGGCACAGGAATCTTCAGGTTGACCTACAGGTAAAATCCGTTCAGCTCTCTTTCAGCATAGTACCAGTTGTCGAGCTCACTGCAGGAAGGATCATCATTTTCCTTATAAATCTCATATGCTCTTTTCCGGATATCATCATCGGAAATAATCCTTTTCTTTCCCCTGGAAGTTGCTGTAAGGTCAACTTTGCTTTTTTTTGTTTTAACAATTATGTTTCCCATTATAAAAATATTATTCTATTAATTACAAACTTCAAAATGTATATTCAGTAATATACGAATAATAAATTGATAATCATAATATAATTCATTTATTTTTAAATATTTACGATATGTTGAAATTAAACCTGCGCTTTTAGCCAGAGAGATGAGACAGATTTACTATATACATCGGACAGGGACCAGTTGTCTGTCTCGGTTACAGCCTGATCAAAGAATTAAATTTCATTTCCCTTTCTCAAATTATTTTTAAAAACCGAATGGCTTCGTTTATGGTACTAAAGATATTTTTTTAAATATCTCTTACCGCAAACATTTAATTTACTGTAGTAAAACCTACTTGTCTATCATAAGCAGTACATGCCTTATTTATTGCATATACTGTCAAATAATAGTTTGTATTTGCAATAAGCCTGCTCAGGATCCGGAAGAAGGGCCCGGTGTGGGAATGAGAAAATAAAACTGGTAGCAGGGAAATTGTGGATAATCATGTTTCCGATTTCCCATATTTTGTTTAACTTGGGTTGGATAAGGAAAGTCGAAGTCGGGCATATGCATTTTATCAATCTTTAAATCAACCTGATTGCTGATATTGCTTATGTGACTGACGGGGCGGAGCTGTAGGAAGACAAAAGATAAAAGCACAAGATAAAAGTAGGGACTAACGTAAAGTCCCGACATAACATGTCTGGATAACTAGAAAGCCAGGATGCAGCGATGGAAAAGAAAAATGATCTAAGTGAAAGGTTATTCGAGTTTGCAGTCAGGGTTATTGAATTTTTGAGAACATTGCCTTATTCTCCTGAAAATAAAACTATTCGGTCTCAATTATCAAAAAGTGCATGTTCAACTGGCGCAAATTATGAAGAATCTCAATCAGGATCTTCAAAAGCTGATTTTGTTAATAAAGTTAGAATTTCTCTCAGAGAAATGCGGGAATCAAACTACTGGCTTCGAATCATTAACAGAACAGTTAAAGAGGTAAATATTGAAGAATTGGATTACCTGATAAATGAATCAGCTGAATTAAAAAAAATCCTTGGTTCAATTGTCCAAAAAACCAGGTAGCCCTTGATCTTACTTTTGTCTTGATCACACTTTTATCTTTTTACTTTTGTCTTTTGTCTTGAATTCTCGCTGCATAAATGAAAAAGAAAGTCGTTTTACGAAGGTTCTTCCATCGTGGAAAATGGAGGATAGGCATCAGTTTTGACTTTGATGCCGAAATAAATGAGCTTGTCAGGTCGCTGACCGGACGTAATTTCAGCAACACGCACAGTTGCTGGTATGTTGATGACACTGAAGATTCTCTGAAAGAGATTCTGAGGGTATGTAAAGGAGAGGCGGATGTGGATATATCTGCGATATCAACCAGGAACAGGTCATTGCCCGAAGAATCGGCGGAGGACATTGTCCCTGCTGAAATCATTTCTTTGACAGTAGTGACCCCGCCTCCTGAAGATGAGCCTGCCTTTATCCCGGCCTCCGGGGAGATAAAGAAGGTTGTTGACAGGCAGCGGTACGGGCCTGTTGAATTCCGTATTAATGACACTGACGGACGTTTATCAATAAAGTTTACGGGTCATTACGACAAGGAATGGATTGATGAGATCAGGAGTTACGGCAAGTATTATTATGATAAAAGGCGGAGGGAGTTTTTGCTCCCCTGGTCGAAGCTGACGACAGATTCGCTTGCTGATTATTTTGCCACCAGGGGAGTTGAGGTAAAGGTGATCAGGCAGGCAGTTCCTGAGCAAGTCAGGGCGGATAGGAAGGATATCGGTAACAAGGTCCGGTCGAGGGAGCTTAATGAAAAGGCGGTAGAGGGGCTGGAATTTTTGAGGAGTTACCTTGAAGAGAGCCGTTACAGTGGCAGGACTGTTGAATCCTATTTATCACAGCTGGAGTTGTTCTTTAAATATTTTCACGATAAGGATCCGCTTGATATAACTCACAGTGAGTTGTCTGATTTTGTCAATTCGTATATAATCAGGTTAGGTTTTTCTTCATCATATCAGAACCAGATGATATCTGCTGTCAAGACATTTTATGAAATTTCGGGAAGGGGAAAGATAATTCCCCAGATACTGGAGCGGCCGCGTCGCAGCAGGGCATTGCCGAAGGTTTTCTCGAAGGATGAAGTGACCAGGATACTCAGTTCTGTGAGGAATGACAAGCACAAGCTTCTGTTGTGGATGATCTACTCGTGTGGATTGCGCAGGTCGGAGGTAACGAATATAAAGCTTACCGATCTCGACAGGGACAGGGGTATTCTGCATATAAGGGAGGGGAAGGGCAGGATAGACAGGATAGTTCCGGTATCTGACAAGGTATGGATAAAGTTGGATGAATATGTATCGGCCTTTCGACCTGTCGAATATCTTTTTGAAGGGCAGGGAGGGGGAAGGTATTCGGTTGAGAGTGTTTACAATGTTTTCAAGAATGCCTTGAATAAGGCAGGAATAAATAAGGACGTTGGCGTTCACAGTCTGAGGCACAGTTATGCGACCCATTTGCATGAGAGTGGTTTGGACATACGTTACATCCAGGAGTTATTGGGTCACAGGAGTTCGCGTACCACGGAGATATACACGCATGTTAGTCGTCGTAACCTGGTAGCGGTTCGGAGTCCCATCGAGGATCTTGACATTGGTTAGGAATTACCGGTTGAGGGGTGTCAGGATAGGAAAATTCCAATTAAAAATATCCATTCAACTTTTCAGGTCATTGCAAGCGGTTTCATAACTTTAAATCAAGATCTTCAAGTCCAATAACACATGCAACAAAAAAGTAACCAACATGCATCTATCCACCTTTTTTCGTCAGATATATGCATGTTTCCTAAAGCTATAAACGAGTTAGCTGCAAGGCAAATTGCTCCAAATGCTCACTATACCTGGACTTCCGACGCGCGCGCAAGAGTTTTGCAGCCCATCCCTGCAACCATCCCTTCGCTGCAAAACACATGCTTTTTTGCCCGTCCGGATTCCGCCGTTTAAAAAATTTTATCATAACATGACAACTCCTGCCCGTTTATCTGGACTTTGACATCTGGACAACTTTATCATAACATGACAAATTCTGCTAACCTATCAGAACTCCCAAAAATAACCTGTCCAAGTCGGGGTTTTTTATCTTTACTCAGACTACTGCGTGTAAATGATTCAGTGACTTATAAATTTTTAACGTTGATAATATCTCTAAAAACAAGTTAACCGTAAATTGAGTCACAAATCGAGATAGATAATCTGCTTATGAATATTGATCAACTCAATCAAAACTATCCTGACCTTGAATACTTCACTGAACCATTAAGTGAGTCCAAGGATTATTCATTAACTACCAATGGAATCACTGCAGAGATAGCGATAAAATCTACCGGAGACATTCTTAAACTATCTAAGGATCATTTGACTAACTTAAATGATTCAAAGAAGTTTATAAAAAGAGGATTTCATTTTATTGATCACTGTGGGTTCCAATTTGGCAAATACGGCGAAATTTCAATCACATTCTTCCATCTAAAATTTAATTATATAGATGAAGCTCAAGAATGGTACGCTAACCCTCTGAAATTTAAGATTGGCAATAAATTATTCAGCATTGGACCAGCAAGCCCTCTTTTTGTTTTCATTAGCGAACCGCTTTATAGAGACAGCGATCTTCAATATGATTTCCAAAACTTTACAACAATTAAAGTTACTAATACATCTTTTGTGACTATCAAAGATGACATTATAAAGGCTATTTATTTCTTAAATTCCTATTACCTAAAAAAGATAGGATACGTCTCTCGGATATATCAAATGAACATAGATTATGACGCAATAGAGCTTTGGAATACTGACGAATATGAAAAATTTAAGAAACTAAATCGAGTTAGAATTCGGGAGCGTTATGATTTTTTATCACTTGAGCCATTAAAACTCTACAATCATTCACAATTACTCAATGGAGATGAGAAATTCCTATTACTATATAGAATTCTTGAATTTTTTATGGATAGAGCAAGGATAAAAAAACTTAATGAGTTAAGATCTGACAAAACTGTAACCGACAATCAATTGCTAAAGACAATTGATAAGAAAAATGAAGAAATGTTGTTGGATAATCTGTTGATTACATCCTTAAACACCAATCAGAAAAAACGTCTATCTAGTTATGCATTTCATTGCAAGCTTATCCCATCAAATAATTACAAATTGTTGCCAAAAGCACTATATAAATATCGAAATTCTATTGTGCACGCTAAAGAACAACAAATCACTGAAACTAAAATTCCTGACCCATTCTCACAGAGTACTGAAACTTATTCTTGGACATATATTGTTGATGACATCGCATTAAAATGTATCATAAAATACAATAAAAATGAAATTCTGCTACCTTGATGAAACAGGCACTGGCACGGAACCATTTGCACTAATTATTGGAATATTGGTTGATGCCTATAGAATGAAACCAACTAAAAAAGGATGGGATGAGAAGTTTTTATACCTTACTGATGACCTTGGCTTAGAAATAGAAGAATTACATGCTAAGGATCTATTTAAAAATAGGAAAGCATGGAGAATCACTACAGGGGAACAAAAAACCGAATTCGTTAATGAATTAGTGGATTGGTTTGTTGGTCGTGGCCACCAATTAGTGTATGCATGCGTAAATAAAGATTTATATCAGGAACAAGAAACAACAAATGATAAATTGAAAGATATGGGTTCGCTATGGAGATTCTTAGCAATGCATATCATACTTTCTGTTCAGAAATCAATGCAATCCAAGTTAAACAACAAGGGAAATACTGTCTTCATATTCGACAAAAAAGATCTTGATGAAATATATTTTACTGATTTAATAATCTCTCCACCAAAATGGACAGAATCGTACTATAATAAGAAAAAGAAAGATGAAGCATTAAATCAGATTATTGACATACCACATTTCGTTGACTCAAGACATGTTGGTCTGATTCAATTGGCAGATCTTTTTGCATATATATTTCGTAGAGATATTGAGATTAAAGAGAAACATTCAAATGAGGAGTTCAAAGGTGAGGCTGAATTAATGAACACATGGGTGACTAAATTAAGATCTACATCTATTCCGAAAAGTTGTTTGTACCCTACGCGAGGACTCTGTGAGACAGCTACTTTGATTAATTCATTAGCACCAACCTCAATTAAATAATAAATAAAAATAAAATCTGCGGCTAACATACTCATGTATTTTTTTGCCATCAGGTCTAAGATGTTTCAACGATTCTGTAACTTTAAGATTGTTAATACTAACAGATAAATGGAGATCAACCTATTAAACTTAAGAAAGTCAATTAATAAAGCTTACCTGAAAGTCAAACCAAACAGGGCTCATATTGAGACTTTTAAGAAGAACATCTCCAACCTCTTTGATCAGATTAAAGAATCTGAATCAGAAGAGTTTCATAAAAATATCATTTCTGAATTCCTTAAGAACACATTCTATTCACCTAGCAATTACATTAATACCAAGGGTAGATCAGACTTGGTTATACATAATGGAAAAGATTCAAAATCGACAGTTGGAGTACTATTCGAGGTAAAAAAACCAAGTAATAAATCGGAAATGCCGACGTGTGAAAACATTAACACTAAGGCATTTCATGAGCTGTTTCTTTACTACCTCAGAGAAAGAATTACAAATAAAAACATCGAGATCAAACACTTGGTTATAACTAACATTTTTGAATGGTTTATTTTCAATGCCAGTGATTTTGAAAGAATCATTGCCAATGACAAAAGTATTGTTAAACAATTCACAGACTTTGAAGAAGGCAGACTCCCAGGTACAAATACAGATTTTTTTTATAAGAATATTGCGGAGCCATTCTGTAACAACCTGGAATCACCTATTTCTGTAACCTACTTTGATATAAGAGATTTCAAGATAACGATAAAAAATGCTAACAAGGAAGATGACAATAAACTGATCACCTTATACAAAATATTATCTCCCGAACATTTGTTAAAACTTCCTTTTGCAAATGACAGCAATAACCTTGATAAAACTTTTTACAACGAACTTCTTCACATAATTGGACTTGAAGAAACAAAGGAAGGAAGTAAGAAACTTATTGGAAGACAAATTGAGAAGAAAAGAAATCCCGGTTCATTAATTGAGAATTCAATAACAATCTTAAAATATGAGGATTGTCTTTCTCAGCTAAAAAAACTATCTGACTTTGGTATCAATAAAGAGCAACAGCTTTTCAATATTGCATTGGAACTGGTAATTACATGGATTAACCGTATTCTGTTTCTGAAATTGCTTGAGGGCCAACTTATCAAATATAATAATGGGGATAAAACATTTCGATTTCTCAATATTGAAAGAATTCATGACTATGATGAACTTAACAAGCTATTCTTTCAGGTTCTTGCTGTAAAAGAAACCGACCGTAGTGAATTAATTAAACAAAAATTTGGGAATATCCCTTATCTTAATAGTTCGCTTTTTGAACCAAGCGATCTTGAACACAAGACGATTCGAATCAACAGTATTGATAATCATTCCAAACATCCGGTTCTTTCAGCAACAGTTTTAAAAGATAATACTGGTAAGAAGTTATCCGGCGAAATAGATCCACTTCAATATCTTTTTGAATTTCTAGATTCTTATGATTTCTCTAGTGAAGGTTCAGAAGACATTCAGGAGGAAAATAAAACACTCATAAATGCCTCAGTATTAGGATTAATCTTTGAGAAAATCAACGGATACAAAGATGGATCATTCTTTACTCCTGGATTCATAACTATGTACATATGTCATGAGACAATAAGAAGAGCTGTTGTACAAAAGTTTAATGAGACGAAGGGTTGGAATTGTGAAACAATTAGCGATGTATATAATAAAATCGAAAATATCAAAGAAGCCAACATTATAATAAACAGTTTAAAAGTCTGTGACCCAGCAGTCGGATCGGGTCACTTCCTAGTTTCTGCATTGAATGAGTTAATAGCAATAAAATCAGAACTAAAAATACTCGCCGACAGCGACGGTAAAAGACTTAAGGAGTACACAATTGAGGTAATTAATGATGAGCTGATTATTACGGACGAGCATTCTAAATTATTTGAATACAATCCCAAAAGCAAGGAAAGTCAAAGAGTACAGGAGACACTTTTTCAGGAAAAACAGAAGATAATCGAAAGTTGTCTTTTCGGCGTAGATATTAACCCAAATTCTGTTAAGATTTGTAGACTAAGGCTGTGGATTGAGCTATTGAAAAATTCTTATTACAAACCTGATACGAATTATAGAGAGCTCGAAACCTTACCTAATATTGACATAAATATAAAATGTGGTAATTCACTTATCAGCAGGTATCAGCTAGATGCAGACATAAGAACGGCTCTGAAATCCAGTAAATGGACTGTCGACAATTACCGAGAGGCTGTAATGACTTACAGGAACGCTCAGTCAAAGGATGAAAAGCGAGCCATGGAACGGCTAATCAATACGATCAAAAATGATTTTGAAACTGTAGTATCAAAGAGCGATAAAAGATTCCTCAAACTTAATAAGCTAAATGGAGAGCTGCTTAGCCTTACAAGCCAAGCAAGTCTTTTTGAGTTGACAAAAACGCATAAAGATAAGTGGAACAAGAAAGTGAAGAACCTCTCTGAGGAAATTAAAAGATATGAAACTGAAATAGATCAAATTAAGAGTAACCGAATTTACGAAAATGCATTTGAATGGCGGTTTGAGTTTCCGGAGGTGCTTAATAATGACGGAGGGTTTGTCGGGTTCGATGCTGTTATTGGGAACCCCCCATATGTCAATATTGAAGAAATTTCATGGGACAATAGGAGATTTTATGAAACGATTTACAAATGCGCTACAGGCAGATTTGATTTATACTCACTTTTTATTGAAAAATCTTTACAAATTAAGGCTGAATCAGGTGGATTTTCATTCATTATACCGGGTAAGTTTTTGAATAATAAGCAATTTGCCACTGCCAGAAAACTTGTCTGTGCAAATCACTGTGTTAAAGTTGTTAAAATTGATGATAAAGTTTTTTATGAAGCACAAGTTGATAGTGCAATTATTTCGACTCATTTATCTCTCCCTATTAATCATTTGAAATATAGTTCATTCAGATTGACTAGTATGGAATTAAAGAAGCTATCGGAAACAGAAATTAAAAATATTTTAATTGATAATGACGCAGTCTTTCGTCTTGAAATAAACTCCGAACTCGAATTCTTAATTCTTAAGATTGAAGAGAATACCTTAAGAGTAAGAGAAATTGGTGAAGTAAAAGATGGAATTGTAGCTGGCGAAATTAAAGATTTACTATTTCTTGACAAAAAATTAGACAAAAACTGCAAAAAGCTATATTTCGGGAAACATCTTTCAAAATATTATATTGCTGATAGTGAAGTCTGGGTTAATTACAAACCAGATGAAATGATGAGAGAAGAAATAAAGAGAAAAGGAGATAAAAGACCTGGCCTCTGGATGAGAGACGAAAAAATATTTACAAGAGAAAAAATTCTATCGCGATTTGTTGCAAAAGAAATTATCGCAACATATGACAATGAAATGAAATATTACGAACACACATTACATAGCACTCATATAACTGATAAGAGATTCAAAGTTAAGTACATATTAGGTCTCTTTAATTCAAAACTTTTCAAGTTTTACTATAAAAGATCAAACTCTCATGGAGGGAACTTATTCCCGCAAGTAAGGATTTCATCAGTTGAAAATCTGCCAATTAAATTAGCTGATGAAATATCCCAAATAAAAATAGAGGGACTTGTTGATCAAATACTAAGCGGGAAAAAGAAAAATCCTTTCTCTAATTTGGATCCTCTGGAAGAAGAGATTGATCGGTTGGTTTATAAGTTATACGAGTTGACAGATGAAGAGATTCGGATTGTTGAGACACTGAAATACCTTGAATTTATGACTATTTGGCTTAATAATATGGACACTAGACCAATTTAGAATTTATCTCAATCTGGTTGACATAAGAATATGACAGTCTGTCATTTTGAAAATTGTGGTATTTAAATTGAATAAAAAAATCCGTAGGGTATATTAAAGAAGATTTTAAACCTTACCTACGGATTAACTTTTGTAATTGGAATGACAAAAGTATTATTATCCAATAAATTTCCAAAAGAAAATCTTCAGCAGGGAATATTTCAACTGCATTAATTGAAATAGCTAAAATTGGAGGATTTTTTAATGGCTAAAAAAGTTACCAGTAAAAAAGTTGCAACAAAAGCTTCAAAGGTTCTAAGGGACGGGAGAACAAGTAAGGATAGCAAAAGTGCAGCAGGAAGCGCTCTCTCACAAAGAGAGAAAAAAAGGAAATAATCCGATCTTGAATATGGACTGCTTCCGAGCAGTTCATATTCTTTTAAACTCAGTTTGGTAAGAATTGAATTTATCTTTAAAACAAATTCAAGTTTGTTATTAATGTATAACTATCTCTTTATTCATAAATTAAGCTTATGATTATTAAATTTTCAGGTTATGATCTATCCCTTCTCAAATAAAAAAAAAATAAAGGGCCAAAGAAATGAAGACTTGCCGGAACAAAATAATGGCCTTCCTGATTCAACCTTACCATATGGATTATGTCCAAGATGTAACAAACAATCAAGCTTTGAAATATTAGGAAGTTTGCCAGCAACTTATGATTCAGGCTTTTTACTTTCTCCTGATGGTAAGAGGAGCAAACCTTTCTTTGATCAGGTCACATCATTAGAATGTAGAAATTGCAATCAACCTGTAATCGTTATAGAAGAGGAATATATTGGTGGCATACCTGCAAGAGAAAAGCATTCTGGTGGATCCATAACTTGGAAAGGATTATTTTGGTGGCCATTCTCAACCATGAATATTTCTAATGATATACCAGATGATATTTCTAAAATCCTTCTTGAAGCAAAAATTACCTATTCAGCTCAATGTTACAGAGCTTCTGCTGTTATGTCGAGGAGAACTCTCGAAGCAATAACAGTAGAAAAGGGTGAAGACAGCGGTACATTAGCCAAGAGGATAGAAAATTTAAAAATTAAAGGTATCCTGGACAAGAATTTAGCTGATTGGGCAACAGAAATTCGATTAATCGGGAACGCTGGAGCACATTTTGATCCAATCAATGAAGTCGCTAAAGAAGATGCAAATCAGATAATTATGTTTATAGATGAGTTAATTAAGTATGTATACATCATGCCGGCGGAAATAGCCAAAAGAAGAAAGAAATAATTATTGTAACAATGAAAAAAAAGACAACAGAAGGCGTAACATTAAGTAAGTTATTCCTGACTGACCAAGCACTCCAAAATTCCGAAAACGATGAGTTCGGCCATAATGATTACGCCGCATTACTTGAAAAATTAGTAAAAGAGCAACCTACACCTTTTAATATCGGAATTTTCGGCAAATGGGGGGTTGGAAAATCAACTATAGTAAATTTATTAAAGGAAAGATTAAAAGATGATATTAAAAAAGAAAAAATAAAATTCTTAGAAATAAGAGTATGGAAGTATGACCAGAATTCATTAAGAAGAAAATTTATTGTAAAAATTGCAGAAGGATTAGGTTTACCGCTTGATAGTATTTATAGTGATGTTTATCATGATAAAGAGCACGATAATGCTATTGTTAACATAAAAGATATACTATCAACAATACTAAATAGAAAAAGTGTTGTCTTATGGTCTTTAGCTATATCATTCTCTTTATGGGTGTTATTTAGGTTAATAAATGCTATTGGTCTAAATAACATAGTTTTAGACAACATAGCTTTACGAATTGAATACTTTCTGACAGTCCCTTTATTCGTTTCTGTTTTAACTTGGGCTTATACAATAATCAAAGAAGCGAGAATTAAACTTAAGGTAAGTAAATATGATTCTGAGGAACAATTTGAAGGCAAATTCATTGAACTTGTCCGCAATGATAAGAGCACCAAAATAATATTCATCGATGATTTAGATCGGTGTTCAAAAGAGAAAGTTGTAAAGACTATCGAGACAATAAAAACATTTTTAGATGTAGAATCCTGTATCTTCATAATTGCTTGTGATGATGAGATCATAAAAAATGCTGTAAACAAAGCTCATGAATTATACACTGAGCCAGGGAAAAATGAAGGTTCTGAGTACTTAGAAAAATTTTTCCAATATACTTTAAGAATTCCTCCATTTTTGGTGACAGAAATGCGAAAATATATTCTCAATATTTTGCGAAAGAATCATAGCGATTTACTTAAACTTGATCAAGTTTTAGAGGATATAATCTTTATTACTATAAATAGAAATGTAAAGAGTCCTAGAAACGCAATAACAGCGATGAATGAATTTTCTACTTCATATTTACTCGCACAAAATAGAGAAGCGAATATTTCAGCAAAACTTCACAGCAAAAAAATAACTAATAATCTTCCAATTCTTGCATTAGTTACAAGTATTAAATTGCACTTTACTGAGTTCTACAATGATATGTTAAGAAATTCAGATCTAATCTTTTGGATTAAAGATATTTTAGAAAACAATCAATCCAGATTAAACCAAAAGCAATTAGAAATTTGTAGTAAATATTTTCAACCATTTGAAGGTAAATCTGAAGATAATTTGGAACTTAAAGGAGACAATGAATCTAAAGCAGACTCCTCAATTGAAGAACAATTTAATTGGATCCTACCCAAGAATGAAGATTACAAAGAACTATTCCATTTCATTGAATCTACAAAAGACTATTTAACAATAGATGATATATCTCCCTTTTTATACCTCGGAGTAGACACCACAAGTTATCTTATTGGAGATGAATATCTTCAAGAGTTCAATGATGCCTTGAAAAATGGCATCGAATCAAAAATATCCAAGATAATTGATGAAGCAGATGATTCTAAAAAAGAACATCTATTTGATCATATATCCTATTGGGTCGAAGAAAAATTAGAAGGTGTCGAGCAAAGAAAAGCGTTACAAATACTTTCTAAACAAATAGGCAAATGTCCACCATCAAAAATTCATAGAGCAGCTAGAGTATTTTATAATAAATTCTACAAAAGAAATATAACTTATGAAGAATATAAAAAGTACTCCCCAAATGGAATATTTATCTGTGCCAAAACACTATCTGGTAATAATCAAAATGATCTAATAAGTCAAGCTGTAAGTTTTCTAGATCATAATGATATTGAGCATGATAAACTAATTCTTTTTGAAGTTTTTAATAATGAACATCTCATTAATGATCATAAGCTAATTAACAAAGTTTCTACATTTATCGGAACTCGTAGCAAGGATGAAGAAGATCCTCTCATAGCAAAACAAAAGGTGGATCTATTATATATTAATACTCAAATAAAAAACTATAAAGAAAATCCAAGGGTAATTGAAAAGTTCTTCTCTGATACTGTAATCGAAGAAATCATTCAAAATCTTATCGATAAAGACAGTTTCGAAGATCCAGAAGATGCTGATTATAAGGATGCGGTATTAGTATTTGAAATAATCAAAAGTATTGTTTTGGATAAAAATTTGAATAAGCTGTGTAACAGTTACCGCAAACTAATAACAACAAAATTATACTATTCAGAAGTACTTGATGACCTCATAACCAAAAAAGTTGATATACCATATGTTGAAATAAAACCTACCCTAATTAGCATTGTTAATGAGTTAGAATTTTTGAATGATGATAAATCCATTAAATTGACCCTAGAAATTGCTAGCTTTTGGTTTCAAAAATTTAATCAACTTCCTGATCAAGAAATTTCAGATGCAATTACAGATCAACTAATTAAGATTTCTGGGAATGAAAATCCACTAATTTTTGACCAGTGCGTATCTTCTTTTCTAGTATTTAATAACCATCTAAATGCTGATCAAAACAACAAATTATTAGAAAATTTTATTTCACAAATTAATCTTGCAACAGATATTGACAAATCAATAAAAATTAAGAATTTGATTATTGAGAACCAAGCCCTATTAAGTGAAACGAATAAAGCAAGTATTTTAAATAAGCAAGTTCTTGATCTTAACACTATTGAGATTTTAACCAATAATCAGTACTATGACTATTGGTTTTCTTTATTTAATGCACTTCTTGATATTTATGTTCTCGGTGAATTAGAAACATTCATTAAACCAAATAATGCAAGTTTTATCTTAAATCCAAGCTTCCCAAATGCAACTAATTCTATTCGTTCGAAATACTGTGATTTTCTCATAAAATCTTTCGGTAAATTAACCCCACAAAAACAAAATGAATATTTTGAAACATTTAGAGCATATCTAACAACAAATACCCCAGAAAATTCAAATTATTCAATAAATAATATTTATCCTGTCCGGGCATTTTTAGAAAGCACGCCATTTTCTCAAACATGTGTGCCTTTATTTCTTAGTCAGTTTTCTTTGGAAATCCTACCAACTACAAAACTGAAAAATGTCAAGATTGTTTTCATAAATCTTGCTCTTCTGACAGAAGCTCAAATTGCACAAACGCTTGATGCTTTTTCTCTTTATGCTCAAACTGAACCTTCAGATTCCATGAGTTTTCTTCTAAGTATTTGGAACAAGATACTTGATAAATATAAATTTATCGTTCTAAAAACTTTGTTACCTACTCAAATTTTAAGAGATTCTCAAGTTATGGATAGAGTCCTTAAGGAGATAGAATCTGATGTTCAAAAATTAGACGAAGTGGCACTATTTCAATACATTAATGATAGAGAAAATGATTTAAAGAATAATGAATTGGAACGTGATTTTTATGCCCAATTCATGAATAAAATTAAGTCTAAAATTTCCGATACTTCACGACCAGTACTTAGAAAATCTCTAATATCTCAAATTAAATTAGAATCAGATATTGACCTTTGCAGAAATAAAATGTCAACGCTTATAAGTATAAAAGAACAGGACTGCGAGAAGAACAATGAAGTAAACGATATGTTTTTTAGTTTATTAGTTGACACAGAATCAAAAAAGAAATTAGCAATTGATGTTTTTGATTTTTATTATGAGCGGAACCATCCTTACCACAGGAAAGGTGCTTTAGAAGAGCGCTTCAATAATTTACTTGATGAATTGGATGGAAATTACAAAAATAAATTACTGGATCTAGCTAAAAAATATGAACTTAATGTGAAAAAATCTTTTTGGAATACGATATTTGGAAATTAAAAATTACCTGTTGAATTATGTGGGCAATTAACCTTCCCTGCTGCTGTCAGGCACATTTGCAGCTCGCGCAATTCCAACGCGAATCCTAAAGCTGCAAAAGAGCCTTCCAGCCCTTCCCTACCACTCGGCGAGACAGGCGGCTAAAATAGAAAACTTTATAACAACATAAAAACTCTAAAATTTGCCCTGCAGCTAACTCACTGGCAAATGTAATAAGCTATCAAGCACCTGAATACATATGAAATTAACAACTTAGCTTATTACACTTGCCAGCCAGGCTTCGACCCAAAGTTTTCGGACTTTTATGAAAATATTGAAGGATAAACAGTGGATAAAAACAAAGAGATATTCTCCGTAAAGACAGATTCCAATAGCATGACAAATCAGTGCTCTCAACCGGGACTTTAAAAAAGGTCTAACTTGACAACTTCTGCAACCGGGACAGTTTTAAAATGAGCCCAGCAGCTAACAAGCGGGTATAGGCAATAAGTTTGTCACAATTTTTGCACCACACCTTGACAACTTTATCGTGAAAGAAAAATCTCATCCGTCTACAGGCATCGTGATTCCGGCTCTGGACTGATCCGTGGTAAAGAGACAATTAAATCATTCGCCGGGACTTGCAAAAATTGCGCCATACCTTCCTTGCCACCGGGACAGATTTTCGGCTAAAGTACCAGGACTGGTGGCCGGATGGCTGCGTCAGGTAACACTTACTGCCCATACCCGCTGGCCGTTAGCACAAATTGTTTAAAATCATATCTGCATGAAACGACTATTTAAACTTGCTCTATTCCTATTTCTAATCATAAATAACTTAAGTGCTCAAGATACCCTTACGTATGTTATAAACAAAGTTTCATTTTATGACTCATCATTATATTTTAATCTGACAGACAAGCGAGGTATTCAAGACAAGGCAGGGACAATTTATTATGTCGAAAAAGACTTACAAACCCTGACAGCTTATCATAATTTTATAATTAAATGGAGATCAAATGTTATAGACTCTTGCGGAAAACCTTATATAGGCACTCCTAAAATTCGTTTTCTTAAACTTGAGAAAGACAGAATATTCGTAATAT
The DNA here is from genome assembly GCA_050013475.1 of Bacteroidales bacterium. Lineage (GTDB taxonomy): Bacteria > Bacteroidota > Bacteroidia > Bacteroidales > VadinHA17 > LD21. The sequence goes on along the minus strand of JBEKFE010000008.1, from coordinate 14,253 downwards.
TTGGTAAACATAGCTTCGCGAGCATAGACTATTCTACTGGGAAAATAAAATGTTTGGGATCAGACTGACGAATAAACAACAAGTGCTAACACGGACAATAAAGGTAAGTTGTTTGTCACGGTTTTTGCAAACCGTTCCTGCACCCAAGATAAATTCGTAATGGCCGTTGCACCCGGACTCGCGCACTGCTCGCAATAAAATTCCTGCAACCATGACAATTTTCTGGCTCCGGGACAACTTCTACCGCGACACTGCGCCAGTGCCCATTTACAAACATTCTGTAACCGAGACAATTTCTCAATCACTTATCAACCTTGTACCGCGACACGCGTAATGCTCAATAAAATTTGTACCTGGACTGCAAAAACGCGCGCCATACCCTCCTGGCACCGTGACTATTTCGTGGCTAAAGTACCAGGATCTGCCCGGTGCTAGCGTCGGGTAACACAACCTCCCTTTATTGCCGGGCCGTTAGCTTTAATAAATTGCAAAACAATAGATTGACTATTTACAAATTTCTATTCGCTTGCTCTCTACACATTTGCAGAAGCTGGGCATATTTGCCACATTGCGCAGATATTCATGTCTTTGATGAAAATTTCTAATTATTTAGTAATTATCTCAGACTTTTAATTTCAAGATTTTTCGGTTAAAGGTGGTCAAGGTCACCAGTTTGCTCAATTCATTAAAATAACCATATGCCCGTAAAGTCTAAATTATATCCTTTAATTTTAATGTCAAAATATCACGAACATTTAACTATTAGGGAGTATATGAGTATTTACCGTAATTATAGTCTGACTTTCCTGACAGCTGTTGTTATAATGCTGTCACTAAATGGATGTGCATCTTACAATTATGTAAAAATATCAAAGGATATTAAGGAAGTATATCCCGGACAACTTGAAGGTTACCTGAAAACTGAGGCTTTGCCGGACAGCAAAACACTCCTACCTCCACCTCCGCAACAGGGTTCGGCTGCGCTGGAAAACGACAGGGAAGTATCCAATTTGTACCTTACAACAAATGATTCACTTCGATGGAAACAGGCACATGTTGATGCAAATCTTGATTTCCCTTCTTCAATAGACTCGTTTACTCGTATCCTTCATAAAAAGATATCAGTTGAGACTACTCCATACTTGTATCTTTTACTCCAGAGAGTTATCGCTGATGCCTCTGCATCCACATACTCGGCAAAGAAATATTATAGAAGGCTGCGACCATTCATGGTGAATAACCTGCCTACGTGTGACCCGGAAGCAGAATCATTTTTAAGAACCAGCGGCTCTTATCCATCGGGTCACTCTGCCATAGGATGGGCATGGGCACTCATATTGACTGAACTATTTCCCGATCAGACAAACGCAATTCTTCAAAAGGGACGAGAATTTGGTGAAAGCAGAATTGAATGCAATGTTCATTGGTATAGCGATGTTATTGAAGGAAGACTAATTGGGGCAGCGGCTATTGCAGTTCTTCATGGGAACAGTAAATTTCAGCATGATCTAAAAAAAGCAAGGCAGGAAATTAGGAGAAATGAAAAGAAAAAGTAATCAGGATTTAAAGAAATCCAAAATTAATAAACGAATACTTCACTAAACGAAACATTTTTTACTCTGCGGCAACATGACAAATCTTAATCTTAAAATTTACTAAAGCTAACACGGACAATAAAGGTAAGTTGACTTGTCACGGTTTTTGCAAAGAGGTTCCTGCTGCCAAGACAGTTCAGGAATGCGAGCTGCACCTGGAACCGCTCCCTGCCCGCAATCAAACCCCTGCAACCATGACAATTTTCTGGCTCCGAGACAAATTCTACCGCGACACTGCGCTTTGCCACCAAGACAGTATTGAAACACCTTGACAACTTCGCAACCTTCAAGCCACTTTGTACCACGACACTCGTATAACCCAGCTGCCTCCTGCCATGACTGCAAAAACACGCGCCATACCCTCCTGGCACCGTGACTGGTTACTAGCTAAAGTACCTGGATCTGCCCGGTGCTCAGTCGGGTAACGCAACCTCCCTTTATTGCCGTGCCGTTAGTGGTCAGTTCATACCTGCTACAAATTATCATAATGTGACTTTGGATTCTGGGAAATAAATAAAGTGCAGCATATCAAATATCAAAAAAATAGACAATGAATGTTGACGATTACATCAAATCATTCCCTGAAAATGTTCAGGTACGATTAAAGCAAATCAGAGCCACAATTAGAGAAAATGCTCCTGTAGCAGAAGAAAGTATTGCTTATAAAATGCCTGCTTATAAGACAAATGGCAAACCTTTAGTATACTTTGCAGGTTTTAATAACCATATTGGCTTTTACGCTACTCCCACAGGGCATGCTCAATTTGCAAAAGACCTCTCAAAGTACAAACAAGGAAAAGGATCAGTTCAATTTCCATTGGATAAACCATTACCATTGGATCTTATAACCCGGATTGTAAAATTCAGAATGAAAGAAAATTCTATTAATAAGCCAAAGAAATCAAAATCAAAATAAAACCGAACCACTAACACGGACAATAAAGGTAAGTTGTTTGTCACACTTTTTGCTTTTGCTCCTGCTCCTAAAACAAATTCGTAATGTCCGTTGCACCCGGACACGCTCATCTGAACGCAATCAAATTCCTACACCATGACAAATTACTGGCTCCGAGACAACTTCTACCGCGACACTGCGCCGGTACTCATTTACAAACTCCTTGCAACCGAGACAATTTCCCGGCCACCTATCAACATTGTACCGATTACTATGGTTTATGCAAATTTATGGCAATAAATTTTTTCATATTCTCTGTTTTGATTTACACAGGCAAAAACTCGTAAAATGAGCTTATTTCTAATAGCATTCAAAACACTCATTTTGTTCTTACCTTCAGCTACTCTTCGATTATAATATTCATGTAAGTCTCCTTGTTTTCGGATTGTTGACAATGCTGCCAGATGAAGCAAGGTTTTAATGTTTTTGTTGGCCATATGTGATACTCTGGTCTTTCCTCGTACGCTGGATCCGGAGGAGTGCTCGAAAGGGACTACACCACTGTAACATGCATACTTTTTAGGGTTATTAATATTAATAAACTCATTAGTAGTAACCAATATATAAGAGGCTGTAACAAAACCTACTCCATGAACACTGGTAATGATTTGATACATGCGATTCAGTTTTTCATCTTCTTTTATTAAACCCAAAATCTCATTCTCTATCGCTTCTATTTGCTTATTAATAACAACTACTGTTTTTTGAGTATACCTATTAAGACTTCTCATTATATCCTTATCCATAAATAGCCTCTGTTCCTGATTAGCTGTGTTTAATTGTTTCTTTGCCTTATTCAGTCTTAATCGCTGAGATAATAATGCTGCAATTCGTTCAATTAATTTTCTTGGAGCTTTCCAAAGCTTAATCTGATGGCGGTTTATATAAGCATACATTGCGATCCTTATACTGTCAACCTTATCGTTTTTACCACGGACCAACCCTAATGTTTTGCGTATATGAACTTCTGATTCCATCCATATTTTACCTTGATGATTTTGTAGCCATTTTACCAGTGGAAGATTATATAACCCGGTATGTTCCATACAAAAGATTGAATCATCCATTGTAGCCCCAAATGACTTCATAATCTTATTAATGGTCGATCCTATATCTATCGTCCTGTTTGTAATACGGTAGTGTTGCTGACTTATGCCATCAACAACCACACTAAGATCCAGTGTATCTCTTGATACATCAATTCCGACAAAATGTTTAATTTGCATATGCGCTTTTTTTAAAGTTTTTATGAATCAACACTTATTGAACACTTTCAAAGCCTTGTATAAAGGGTCTTACCCAAATTACTATTTGAAGCTTGTTCAATAAAAACCAGTAGTGGATTATATCGAGACATAGGACTCTACCCTGGCGACACTCATAATGCGCCACTACTGGTGTTGATTTATAAGCATAATAATACATTTCGATAAAAGAACCAAAAGGGTAAACTTCATCAGTATTAAAACTTTTATATTGATAAGGCTTAAATCTAAAGGCGACACTCATAGAACTCAATACAATTTGTACACGGCTGCAAAAACTCGTGCCATACCCTCCTTGCACCGTGACAATTTCTCAATTAAAGAACCAGGATCTGCTCGGTGCTTTCGTCGGGTAACGCTTCCGAATCATACCGCCGGGCCGTTATAGGCAAGCTATTGAGTTGTCTCGTCCTGAAATAGGTTGACACTTTTTAAGTCACCTTAAGGAGGAATGAGCATGGAAATAGGACAAGTACCTGCGTACAAAAGATGGTCAAACCGTTACAGTCACGCATTCAAAATGGAAGTGATAGAAGCCTTTCAAAGCGGGCAGATGTCACAAAGACAAGTAACCAGGAAGTATGGTGTTCACCGAACTACCATTGTTGCCTGGGAGAAACGTTATGGTAATCCAGAAAACAATTACCTGAGAATGGAAGAGAAAACACCACAGCAGGAGCTTGCTGAGCTTCGGGCAGCACTGAAAGCTGCCAACGAGGAGAACAAGACTCTCAAGTATGTAATGCGCATTATACAGGAGGAATACGGTGAGAACGTCGTAAAAAAGTATTTACCCGGAATGCCATTGAAAAAGCCAGTGAAGAAGACCAAAAAGTCAAAGTAACGGCCCTCTGCAAGCTTTTCGGGATATCACGCCAGGGATACTATAAAAAGATCCGGACGTACAGCAGAAACTTAGAAAAGAGAATTAAGATCATACAGCTTGTTAAGCACCACAGAGTCCTGATGACACGTGTCGGCACAAAGAAAACATACTACCTGATCAAGCCCGAGCTTGACAGGATGGGTATTAAGTGCGGCCGTGACAAACTACATGATATCCTCAGGGGAGAAGGGATGCTCATTAAAAAGAAAAAGAACTACATGCGCACCACTAACTCATATCATCGGTTCTACAAGCATCCTAACCTCATTAAGGACCTTCAAATAAGCTGGCCTGAGCAGGTATGGGTAAGTGATATAACCTATATCAGAACAAACCGTGGATGGCTTTACCTGAGCCTTATTACAGATGCTTACTCTAAACAGATCGTCGGGCATCAGCTCTCTGACAACCTTAAGACAATTAATTGCATTAATGCCCTTAAGATGGCTATCAGAAACCGCCAATACCCTGACAGACCACTTATACATCATTCTGATCGCGGCTTCCAGTACTGCAGTCCTGATTACATTGAAACACTCGAAAACAATAACATCGGGATCAGCATGACAACAAAGCATGATCCTTATGAAAATGCAGTTGCCGAAAGAGTTAATGGAACACTTAAAAACGAGTTCGATCTTGGGGATCGCCTACCCGATCAGAAATGTGCTGAGATGGAACTGAACAAGGCTGTCTGGATCTACAACAACCTGAGACCTCATGAAAGTTGTTATTATCTAACCCCGATCCAGGCTCACAACCAGGACAGTCTAGAGATCAAAAAATGGCCGATGAGATTTAGAAAAAAACAAGAACAAAATAATTTAACTTTAAATCAATTATGTCACACCCAAAAGTGACAACCTATTCTAGGACGACACAGAGTACTAGGACAGTTCCTGCTTGACGACAAAAAAGATCTTGCTTCTTAGACACGATATTTTGACATGACAATTTTCTGCTTTCTATTGGGACTTTGCCCTCGCGCAAAAATTTTAAAATTCTGCCTGCCCACATTTAGCACATTTGCTTTTGCTCCATCGCACAAGCCATCCTAGAAGCAAAAGCAAAAGAGCTAAATTGCCAACATACAGATTATGCTTAGGTTACTATTTTTGAATATGAGTTAATATTTGATTTAAATCACTCTTCAAAATAGCGAGCGGAATCCCAGGAGAGTGTTTCTCGATACCAGTTAGAAAACAGCGTTTATATTTCTTTCCACTGGAACAAAAACAAGGATCATTCCTGCCAAGTTTTTTAGTGCCTGTGATTAACTTTAACTTCTCTAATACCCTTGACAAATCATTAGTACGAAAAACCTTGAAGTAGCCTTGTATGATACCAGCATCGCCATGGTCAAATTCTTCATTCGCATAATGACCAGTCTTTGATTTGAATACATGATTTGCCAGAAACGGGTGAGCAAATTTATCAAGCCAATTCAACAAGGTTATATTGCCTACCATTTCCGAAAACATAACTGCATTTGTCGAGAGACAACAAGAATCATTGTTATGCCATTCCTGGCCTTTTGGAATCTTATTTCCCGTTTCTAGTAACTCAAATAATTGATCAGGAAATTTATCAGGGACGATTATCTTTACGTTATATGTATCCCATAATGACCCCTCATCATCAACTACATCAATACATCCTTCGATTTCCCAAGTATCACCAATTTGTTTGGGTTGAAGAAGTTTCGGGTATTTTATTTTGACTTCTTCAAATTGATTTAATACTAATTCTCCGGATACCATGGGGTTGAAACTACAGCTGTTCTTTTAAGTGCATCTAAATTGGGTTCATTCTTAACGATTGGAGGAATCTTATCTTTGGCCATATGACAAGGAAAGCGAGTACCGAAATGTTTTTCCCACTCTTTACACGCATCCTTTTCATTAGCTGCCATAATAGCGGTGTTTCCTGCCTGAATCAAAGCATTAAGAGCATTCATGAAGAATTGTTTTTCCAGTTCACTCTTTTCAGCAAATAAATCCTCACCAATTGGGGTGGTAGGTCTTGGACACTTAAATCCGTTAGTAAGAAGGTAATGCCTAATATTTACCAATGTATCACGAAAAGATATGTCATCTCGATCATCTATTGCAAAGTTTTCTCCAATTAGGATCGTCATAATAATACCGCTTGGCATCTCACTTCTTCTTAGATCACCCCATGCTTTCATATAGCGAACTAACCTTCGTATCTGACAATCCTTTTTGCGAATATCAGAAAGCCATTTTTCATAGGGCTCAGCGTATTTAAGTGACTCATAAATGAACGCCTTTTGGAATCCAGATTTAGTTTTTCCCTCAAACCATGCTATGAATTCTACAGGATTGCTCAGTAACCAACCTTTTTTAGTTTCAGCCAAGTAAGGTGAATCGAAGTTATCAGCATAATAAATCGGAATATCAATATGAAATCCAACCTTATACTGAACTCGAACACAAGTTGTTTTATCTTTTACATTTTCATATTCAACATTTTTATCGATAGCACGAATAACCCAGTTATGAAAAACCTGTGGTGCGGGTCTTTCCTTTTCTGACAAACCATCCTGAAAATATACTCCATCATCAAGATCAAAATCATCATTCAGTGGTTTAATAATAGTATCCATTACAAATGATCCTTGACTTTGAAAGTTTAGATCCAGATTCCTTCGTTCAAGGGAAGGTATTTTCAGATAGTTCTCTTTCATTCTTTTTCTTAAAGATTCTCTTACACCTATGAGCATCTCTCTCTTCTCATCTGATAATTTGATAGCACGATTATAGTGCTGAAATAGTTCGTGACAGTTTGCCATATTTATTGTTATTAAAGTTTAAAATTTCCCTTTAAGCTCTTTGGTTATCAGAACAGCTTCTATTTCTCCTCTCGTTTGAGTTTGACGATTAGTAAAATAATGACCTATTAATTGATTTTTTTCCCCATTCTTCCCTGGAATAAACCGAATCTTATTTGCTCCTTCATGGCAATCTAATCCTCCATTTTGTTTGGTGCCACTATTCAGATAAAATAAATAGATATCAAAAAAACCATCTTCATCTTGTTTAATTTCTTCAACCAGACTTTTTGAAGATGTGTTTTCATTTACTCCATCACTGAAGTAAGTGTGAACTTTAATTTTTGATGCTGTTTGAACAACTTCAATAAAGCACTTCTTTTCATTATTTACCCCACCCCACTCATATTTGATTTTACCTTCATATCTTCCAGATATATCAGGTACTTCCATTAGGAAATTTAAGACAGGGATTTTCCAAAGATATTGATTGTAGATAAAAAATAGCAGCCCTAATATGCTGACCGTTGTTGGGACTCTAAAATGATTCCCAAAATGTAGATACTGGGCAATAAATGGATTAATGTAATTACCTACAATCAATTCTACTAATCCAGATAAAATAATGATTGTAACGATTAATGGTGTAGTTCTGTAATATTTAAAAGTCATGCTTTATATAGTTTATTTTCAGAATAATTACCTCTTCAAATAAGTATGCTAAGGATCCCATAATTTTTGCCATGAGTGGCAAATTAATTTAAAATCTTAGCATACTGTTATAGAAACAACAATGAATCTTCTTGAAGCCATAGAGTCAGTTGACATGGATGATATCATAGACAGATTGAATGCCTATGCCATAAGTCGTTTGAAATCAGTTGGTATTAAAAACTTCAAAGGAAGGCTTCCTGAAGACTTTGTAGGGGACTTGATATTAAAAGTTTTTGAAGGTTCAAGAGATTGGGATAAAGCAAATTGTTCATTTGAACTCTTTTTATTTGGATGCTTAAAAAGTGATATTGATAATTTCTTTACTACTAATAAATTCAATTATACAGATACTTTGCCCGAAGTCCCTATTGACGGACACTCTTCTTGCTTTGAAGAAGAAAGGCAAGAATTACCTGCACTTCTTAAAAAGGAAGGCTCTGACGACGAAGAATTAATTGTTTTTGAGTGCTGGATGGAAGGGATGAACAAACCTGCCGAAATTGCTGCCGATTTGGGTATTGACGTTAAAGAAGTTTATCGGATTACAAAACGCCTTGAAAGGCATCTTCAAAAAATTAAACCTCAAATTTCAAGTTTGCTATGAACAACGAAATTAAAAGTAAAATTGACTTAGCTCTTTTTAACTTCTATTTAGAGGCTGATAGAGAAACTATCAATGTTATACTAAAGGAGGATATGCAGAATCTTGACGATTATACGAAGAAGAAGAGGCAAATTATCTTCTTATCAAAAGCAATCATTAATAAAAAGCACAACGAGTATTTATTGGAACTAGCGAGCAAATTCCAAGATGCGATTCTTCAGAACATTGAAAAACCTGTAGCGATTTTAAGACAACTTATTCAAAGTAATGCTGCATTTGCTCTATACAGCAACTTAGATAAACTCTCCAGAGAAGATATTTTGGAAATTATTAAGGACAAGAACCTAGTAGACCTTTTAGAAGAACTAGACAAAAATGAGAACCAGCAATAATCCTTTTCTCTGTGCACATGAACTTTTGGAAAGTTGCGGATTGGATGAAATCACTCAGCTCCCAATGGATTTGTTTATTGCTGGATTAGGCGCAATAATGATTGAGGAAGAATTAGTTCATTATGATGGGAAAATTATTTTTGGCAAGAATAAAACCGTGATTAAAGTAAATTCACAAATACAATTCCCAGAAAGGAAACGTTTTGTTGCGGCCCATGAAATTGGGCATTTCATGATGCATAAAGACATGGAGTTGCCAGATGACACATTCTCAAATTTCAACATTTTTGCTGGAATGGAGAAATCACTAAAGACCGGAGTACAAGAATTGGAAGCAAATGAATTCGCTAGTGAACTATTAATGCCTGACAAACTATTTCTTAAAGAAGTTATTGGGAAGAAATTTACACCTCTTCTTATCAAAAATCTTTCAGAGCGATTTAGAACAAGTTTAACTGCTACCGTCTTTAAATATTTGCAGTATGATCTTCATCCGATATGTATTGTATTTATTGAAAATGGCAAGGTGAAGTATTGGAAAAAATCTGCTGACATGAAGGTATGGATTTGTGATTTTAACCGCTTAGCACCTCCCTCTGATTCTGTTGCTGCAGAATATATTCAAAATGATTACACATTTATTTACAAACTCGACGAGAAAGCACAAACAATAAAAAAGTCAACTTGGTTCAAATTAAGAGATTACGATGAAGATACTGACTTTTATGAGTATTGTATTCCAACAAAGAAATATAAGACACTACTTAGTATTATTTGGGAAGACTAACGAATATTGTTTTTTACAAACACTTAGCAATTCCACACAATAAAATACCAATTTCAAGGCTTTCTAAAAACCTTTAAAAAAGACAATTAACAGAATTAACCCAATATACTAATTCGATAGCTCCCACGAGCCTACCTTCAAAATCATAAGCCCGCAAAAGAGTGTACTTTACTTGCCACGCTCATTACTAATTTACGGCAGCATAAGGCATTTGCTGCCAGATTATAGATTATTTTATTATCTTTGTATTTCAACAATAAGAGTAATCGCAATAAATAAGTTACATACTGACCAATTTCGTGAGTATTTCAAGGATAAAAAATTTCTTGGGACAAACGATATATTTCAGTTTTACAGTGATCTAGATTCTACAATAAAGATTACTACCGTAAACTGGAGAGTATATTCGTTAGTTCGATCGGGGATCTTAAATAGAATTGGAAGAGGGAAATTCGTTCTTGGCGAAGGGCAAACTTATATACCAGAAATTTCATCAAAAATAAAAACTTTAAATACAAGGTTAAAAAAGGAATTTCCGTATCTAAATTTTTGTTTATGGAATACTTCTTCATTCAATGAATTTATGGTTCATCAACCTGGAAGGTTTTATATTCTATTAGAAGTTGAAAAAGAAGCAACTCAATCTGTCTTCTTTTTTTTAAAAGAAAATAAACTCTCCGTATTTATTGACCCCACCAAGGACTTAATTGAAAAATATATTCCTGATGAAAAAGAAACCTTGATGGTGAAAGCATTGGTCTCAGAAGCACCTATTCAATTGATTAATGGAGTTAATTTACCAACTCTTGAAAAAATGTTAGTAGATATTTTTTGCGATGATGTAATTTTTGCTGCTCAACAAGGTTCTGAAATGAGAACCATATTTAGAGAAGCGATGAAGAAATATACTATAAATGAAAATCGTATGTTACGGTACGCTGACAGACGAAGGAAAAAAGAGAGTTTTAAACAATATTTGAACTCAATTTCAAATTTACTGCAGCAAAGTTGATTTGCTGCCAATTTATTGCCTATGATAAACAGAGAAGAAATTACTCATGAATGGATTGAGAAAGTTTCAAAAGCAAACAGGAACGCAGATAAAATTTTAGTTGAAAAAGTAATCCGTGGCCTTCTTTTAGTAGAAGGGCTTGTAAAGCAAAAACTATCTTTTGTATTTAAAGGTGGGACAGCTTTGATGCTTCATCTTAATTCTACAAAAAGGTTATCAATCGATATTGACATTATAATTTCCAAAAAACCTGAGAAACTGGATGAATTACTTGATAAAGTAGCCATGGAACAAGGATTCTTAAGAAAAGAATTGCAACACCGAAAGACTGAATCTAAAATTGATAAAGCACATTACAAATTCTTTTACACCCCAATACATAAGTCTAAACAAGATGAAGAGTATGTATTGCTTGACATTCTTTTCGAAGGAATAAACTACAAAAAAATTGTTCTTATAAATATTCAATCTTCTTTTGTCCCAAACGAATCAACACCCTTGGCTGTTGATATACCTTGTTTGGAAGATATTCTTGGTGATAAATTAACCGCCTTCGCTCCCAATACAACTGGAATTCCATACTTCAAGGGGGATGATAGTATGAGTATGGAAATTATCAAACAGCTTTATGATATTGGCAATTTGTTAGATATTGTTACAGATATAGAAATAATTAAATCCACTTTTAAAAAATTTGCAATAACTGAACTTGCTTATAGAGGAAAGGAGACAATTACCGAGCAAGATGTCTTGGAAGATACTTATCAAACTGCTTTATGTATAGTAACAAGAGGAGCTGAGGGCAAGGGTGATTTTAGCCAATTACTCTTAGGTATACAACGTGTTACGAGGTTTATTTTTTCTGAAAGTTATCATTTGGAAAAGGCCATCACTGATGCTACGAAGGCAGCATACGTCGCAACTCTAATAAAACATAACCAAAAAGAAATTAAAAAATTTGATAATCCATTACAAATGAAAGATTGGACAATTGGAGAACCAATGAATATAAGACTCAACCGGTTGAAAAAATCAAATCCGGAGGCTTTTTATTATTGGTATAAGATTTACGAATTAAAAACAAAGAAGGATTGATGGGAAGATCAACTATACATTACGCAGATAATAAGACAAATAACGCTTTAAAAAAGCTACATAATAAGCTACGCCCAGCCGGTACACCTGTACAGCGGGTAGAATATATTATTGAATTATTGTTACTACGGATTTTCGAGACAAAAATTAAACAAGATGAAGAATTCAAACCACTTAGAAAATTATTTACAACTGATTATAGGTGGAAGAACCCGAAAACAGGCCAGGAAGAATCAAACGAAAATAGGTTGTTTTCATATTTGCCATCGGTATCGAATGACCAGATTTTATCTGAACTAAATGATAATTTCTTTCCATTCTATTCCACTATTTTACAAAGTGCCCGGAAGGTTTTTAAAGGAAATCTGCCCCAGAAAGTACAAGATCAATTGGTGTTAATTGAGGAGGTTTTTAGTAATTCAAATTTCACGAATAATGTGAACAGTGGCAATTTGGGTGAGGTTATCAGCATTGTTGCCAACGACATTGAAGAAGCCCGATTGTTAAGAACCGATTTATTGGGAGATGCCATTGAATCAGCCTTAAGTGAAACAGGCGGAACAAAAGATATTGGTTTATTCCGAACGCCCGATCATATAAGGCAGTTTATGACTGCTTTAGTCGAGCCGACTTTTAATGACATTATTTTTGATCCTGCTTGCGGTACTGGTGGATTTCTTTTCGACACCTTTGAATTTGTGATGCAACGGTATTTAAATGACAAATCGTGGCCGGGCGAAAAAGGGCATACGGAATTAAAAGAATGGTTTGCCGATTTCTTTGGAAAGAATCCCGTTGAAATGCCTTCTGATGCCCAAAGTAAGCAGTTTTATCGCTCAGGTGTTTCGGGAATCGAGTATTTAGGCATGATTCGGAAAATGGCTGCTATTAATTTTTACATTCGTGGACTTAACCCTGCAAATATTGAGCAAGGCGACTCACTTGCCAAATACAATCCAGTAACTGACCATGAAAGTAAATCCATCGTTCTTGCAAACCCTCCTTTTGGGGCCGACCGCGACCAGGAATCGTATCCAGAAGTTTGGGGTGAATATTCAAAAGAATCGGAAACAACAATATTGTTTGTTAAGCTAATGTTCGAACTACTCAAACAAGGGGGCAAATGTGCGGTTATTGTATCGGAAGGATTTCATACCTGGGACCAATTTAGCGCTAAGGCTTTACGAAAAATGCTACTTGAAGAAGCCCAACTGAAAGCAGTTATTTCTTTGCCACAAGGATTATTTGTAAGCAAAAACGGGCAAGGTCCAAAAACATCAATTTTATTTTATGAAAAAGGAGGTACAACCGATTGGGTTTGGTTTTACAAAGTTACCAACGATGGTTATACTATGGGTACTAACCGCAAAGAACAAAAGGGAAACCAATTAGTAGATTGCCTTACCCTTTACCACAAATATGTAAAACATGGCAACAAGCCGTCCGAAAGCAAAAATCAGTTTTGTATTCCTGCTGAATGGATAAAAACCCTCGACCCTCGCGTAAAAGAAAAAATTCGTACCGAAACCCGTTCCGATTTGGAAGCCAAAGGCAAAATTGAATGGGCAAAAAAAGAGAAAGAGCTAGACAAGAAAATAAATGTAAAAAAGATAAAACCAGCTCAAAAGCAAATGGAGTTGAAGATTTTTGAACAATCGCTTGAAAATCGTATTCAAAACGAAATTGCCAAACGCATTGATAAATCACACAGCTACTCACTTAACCTTGCCAATTATAAAAGTACATTAAGCGAAAGTCAGATTGAAGAATGGAATGAAGCTTTGAAACATATACAGCCCAACGGTGCGGCTACAGTTGAGGAGGTATATAAAAAACTTTACAACAACAAACCCGAAAATATTTTGCCATATTTACTAAAACTTAATCCTGTAAATGCTTTAGAAGCAGATATTGCAAGGGAGTATGTAGGTAATATGGATGAAAAAATACTTTCAAAATATAAAGAGTTTACGAATCTTCTTGCAATTTTAAAATCAAAACAAAAGTACTTATTCGTCAAATTGAAAGGTATTCTCTATAATGTACCCCAAATTTAGGACAGTGATTTAAGTTGTAAAAATAAAACTTAAATTGTTGTCATTATGGAAAAGAAAAACAGACGAAAATTCAGTGCTGAGTTCAAGGCAAAAGTGGTAT
>JBEKFE010000007.1:0-162412 GCA_050013475.1 Bacteroidales bacterium | reverse complement strand
CGCGTATCATCGAATTAAACCACATGTTCCTCCGCTTGTGCGGGCCCCCGTCAATTCCTTTGAGTTTCAGCCTTGCGGCCGTACTCCCCAGGTGGATCACTTAATGCTTTTGCTTAGCCGCTGACTGTGTATCGCCAACAGCGAGTGATCATCGTTTACGGCGTGGACTACCAGGGTATCTAATCCTGTTCGCTCCCCACGCTTTCGTGCATCAGCGTCAGTAATGGTCCAGTAAGCTGCCTTCGCAATTGGTGTTCTGTGTAATATCTAAGCATTTCACCGCTACATTACACGTTCCGCCTACCTTGACCACACTCAAGACTAACAGTATCAATGGCACCTCTACAGTTAAGCTGCAGGTTTTCACCACTGACTTATTGGTCCGCCTACGCACCCTTTAAACCCAATGAATCCGGATAACGCTTGCATCCTCCGTATTACCGCGGCTGCTGGCACGGAGTTAGCCGATGCTTATTCCCAAGGTACCGGCAAGCTCCGACACGTCGGAGGTTTTCTTCCCCTGGAAAAGCAGTTTACGACGCATAGCGCCTTCTTCCTGCACGCGGGATGGCTGGTTCAGGCTTACGCCCATTGACCAATATTCCTCACTGCTGCCTCCCGTAGGAGTCTGGTCCGTGTCTCAGTACCAGTGTGGGGGATCACCCTCTCAGGACCCCTAGACATCGCAGCCTTGGTAGGCCGTTACCCTACCAACTAGCTAATGTCACGCATGCCCATCCCGTACCGCCGAAGCTTTAAATATAAAAAGATGCCTCATTATATCTTTATGGGGTATTAATCCGAATTTCTCCGGGCTATCCCCCAGTACAGGGCAGGTTGCATACGCGTTACTCACCCGTGCGCCGGTCGCCATCAGAGTATTGCTACCCTATGCTGCCCCACGACTTGCATGTGTTAAGCCTCCCGCTAGCGTTCATCCTGAGCCAGGATCAAACTCTTCATTGTAAAAATTTATTCTTAAAATCTCTTTACGAAGACCTTCCTGTGAACTCAATTCAAAATACTAACAAGTTAATTTTTTGACGAGATTCTCTCATCTCGCCTGGTGTGCTACTTCATAATTTCAAAGAACTTTAAAAACTTTTGGGACGCCAAAGTTAACTCTTCATCTTAACTCTTCCAAAAAAATCGAGATAATTTTTTCCGGCATTCCCCTCTTTTCCCTTTCCCCTCTTTCAAGCCGGAATACTATCTCTTTTCTCTCTCCTCAACCAACTTTTTCGCCTCAAAAGCGGGTGCAAATGTATGGAACAATTTTCATACATGCAAAATTATTTTCAATATATTTTTTGAAAACTTCCACCCTTTCCTTCCCAACTCAAACTATATGGTTGATTAAACGCCGTTTACCTGCATATTTTTTTTATGCAAAATGGTGAAAGAAAAAGAAAAATACCCTTTCGCAATTCCCAATCATTAAAAGAACATCTGTTATTTAATCAAAAAGCCCTACTTCGCCAAGGCTACGTAGGGCAGAGGTGGAGAATAAGGGAGTCGAACCCTTGACCCCCTGCGTGCAAGGCAGGTGCTCTGGCCAACTGAGCTAATTCCCCAAGTAGTCCCGCCCGGAGTTGAACCGGGGACCTCTACATTATCAGTGTAGCGCTCTAACCAACTGAGCTACGGGACTCTTTTCAGTTTAAAGTTTAAAGTTCCAGGTTCAATTTCGAAGTTCTTAGGATCACCTTCAGGTCATTTAACCTTAAACTCTGAACCTTAACCGAGGCGAAGCCGAGCTCGCCGCAGGCAAACCTTGAACTTCTTATCAGTAACTCAATGAACAATCTTGTGTTTTGGGACGCCAAAGTTATAAATACCATGCATTTCATCCAAAAAATACCTGAAGATTTTTTCCCGATAATAGATCAAAACTATTTCCTGCATTCCCTGCCGAATCTATCGTCTTCCCAAAAACTTTCAAATAACATTTCCTTACAAAGGCGGGTGCAAAGATATAAATTGATTCTTTTCAGACAAGAAAAGGATTAAAAATATTCTGTTACTTACAACAACATCATATTTAATATACCTATTATATATACTGCAACAAATTAGCCGGGGAAATTTTAAATAAAATGTCATCCTTAATTGTCTGTAAATGAAATTGCTTATTTTCGTAAATTATTGAAGCTGATGTCCAATATTGTTATCATACCGACCTATAAGGAAAAGGAAAACGTGGAGGCAATGGTCACTGCAATCTCCTCCCTTCCCCTGAAATTTGATATCCTTATAATAGATGATAACTCACCCGACGGCACTGCTTCACTCGTTAAACAGATGCAACTGAACTTCCAAAACCTGTACCTCATTGAAAGACCAGGTAAAATGGGACTTGGGACCGCTTACCTTACCGGCTTTGACTGGGCTCTCGAAAAAGGATACTCCTATATCTTTGAAATGGATGCCGACTTTTCACACGACCCTGCCGACCTTATGAAGCTGTACAAGGCCTGTTGTGAAGATGGCGCAGACCTGGCGATCGGTTCAAGATACATCAGTGGTGTCAATGTGGTAAACTGGCCACTTACAAGGGTCCTGATGTCATACTTTGCCTCTATATATGTGAGACTTATCACCGGAATGAGGATCATGGATACAACCGCCGGTTTTAAATGCTACCGTAGCGATGCTCTACGGAATATCAGAAAATACAGGATCAAATCTGTCGGCTATGGATTCCAGATCGAGATGAAATTTACAGCGTGGAAACTGGGATGCAAAATTATTGAGATCCCTATTATCTTCACCGACCGGAGACTGGGAACGTCAAAAATGTCGGGAGGCATTTTCAATGAAGCATTCTGGGGCGTAATGTCGATGAAGCTCCGCAGCATCGTCACAAAATATAACCGCTGATACCGGCTATCAAACCTATCCCAAACCCGGCATCATGAGCTCAGTAATAATAAAAAATGGCACGATAATAAATGAAGGCAGAATGTTCAATGGCGACCTTCTCGTCATTGATAAATATATTGCCGCTATCGGCACCATAGAACCACAGTCCATTCCTGCCGGGACAAGGATAATTGATGCAAACCACAATTTCGTACTACCCGGAATCATCGACGACCAGGTCCATTTCAGGGATCCTGGCCTGACTCATAAGGCAGACATCTACTCTGAAACAAGAGCTGCCGCTGCAGGAGGCGTGACTTCCTTCATGGATATGCCGAATACTCTCCCCCAGACCACATCAATTGACCTTCTTGAAGAGAAATACAGGATCGGCCGCGATAAATCTCTTATAAACTATTCCTTCTACCTTGGCGGGACCAACACTAACATAAACGAGCTTCTGAACGCCGACCCTTCAGCCGTCTGCGGTATCAAACTCTTTCTTGGCTCATCAACAGGCAATATGCTGGTGAATGACGAGAAAGTACTAAGGGAGATCTTCTCCAGATCGCATATGCTGATCGCGTGTCATTGTGAGGACGAGCCAACCGTAAAAAGAAATTCCGAGATCTACAGGGAGAAATATGGAGAGAATGTCCCGGTGAAGTTCCACCCTCTGATCAGGAGCCGTGAAGCCTGTTTCATTACATCTTCATATGCTGTAAATCTTGCAAGGGAATATAACACCAGGCTGCATATACTTCACCTCTCCACCGCCGACGAGATGAAGCTTTTTTCTTCCCGGCCCGATATAAGGGAAAAGAGGATAACTGGTGAAGTATGTGTTCATCATCTCTGGTTTGAAGAATCCGATTATGACCGCCTGGGTAACTTAATTAAATGGAACCCGGCAATTAAAACCATCTTCGACAGGAGTGCCCTGATCGATGCGGTGAACAATAACCTTATCGACGTAATTGCAACTGACCATTCTCCGCATACACTTGAAGAAAAATCAGCCAGCTACTTTAAAGCGCCGTCAGGAGGCCCGCTTGTACAACATTCACTTACGCTGATGATGGAATTGTACCATAAAAGGCTGATAACGATGGAACGAATTATTGAAAAAATGTGCCATAATCCCTCAATTATTTTCAGGATAAAGGAGAGAGGATTTATAAGGGAAGGTTACAGGGCAGATATAAGTATCGTCGACCCCGATTCGCCATGGACGGTGAAGAGGGATAACCTTCTTTATAAATGCGGATGGTCACCTTTTGAAGGAGAGACTTTGCGCAGCAAGGTCAAATACACTATAATTAACGGAACGGTGGTTTATGACAACGGCGTTCTTAACGACAACTACAGGGGAGAGAGACTAATATTTAAAAACTGATCAGAAAAAATGAAAAGAGTCAAAATAATTATACTGGCTGGCTTTGGCATTCTTCTGCTGGCAACGTCGTGCAAAAACTCATCTGAAAGAAAGGGAGATGTTTCTTCAAATGTACCAGTAACAGATACGACAGGATTAATTCTGGTTGGCAGGGATATTATAACTGACATCGAACTTAAACCAGATACCACAGGTGATCCATGGGAAGTTGAAAAAGTAAAGGGATTCAATGGCATCAGAATGTTCGGGATACTCTTTGAAAATATCTATGCCAAAAAACTCACAGTTTACGACTGCCGGTCAGACAAGGTGCTGACAACGAGGGAGATCAGGGATCTTCAAAAGGAGTTTGATTCCGACCTGTCAAGGATAGGAAAGGTTCAGTTTACTGAAGACTGGTACTTTGACACAAGAAGAAACGGCATGATCAAAAAGATCAAATCTGTCTCCTTCGGCTTTTCAATAGAAACATCAGGAATCATGGCTTACAGGTACAAGGCACTTTTCAGGATCAGGAGTTGACGCAACAGCTTGCCGGACTTACCCGGTTGTACCCTTTTTCACAACAAACCTTGCAATTCTCCTGGTCTTCTGTTCCAGCAATATTTCCCTTTTGCCAGATATCATATCTATAGCCTCTTCGGTATAATGTCTTATAGAAAGCATCTCAACATTATCGTTGTAAACAGCTTTAAAATCTTTTTTAAGATCCTCAATAAGGTTATTCACTTTTACCCTTTCATCATCAACGCATACATTTATGCTTACCGCACTTGCCTGGATAAGGTTAACCTTTATACCATTGACCGTAAATGAATGGAAAACCCTTCCCAGGTTATCCCCCATCACAAAAGAAAAATCCTTCGGAAGAATGGAGATCAGTATCTGATCCTCTTTCTTCATAAAGACCGGCACTATCTTTTCCTGGTTCGCATCTGAACAAATAATTGTTCCGGAGTCGGATGGATTTATGAATGACCTTACAATCAGGGGGATATTCTTGTTATGCAGCGGTTTGATCGTTTTCGGATGAATTACCTTTGCACCTGAAAATGTCATCTCAACAGCCTCCTTGTATGATATCTCATCAAGCTTTGTGACACCCGGCAGCCATTTTGGATCGGCATTCAGCACACCGGGTACATCCTTCCAGAATACCACCCGTTCAGCATCGAGAATATTGCCGAGTATGGCGGCAGAATAGTCCGATCCTTCCCTTCCCAGGGTAGTTGTCTGACCTGTGACAGCTCCTCCGATAAAGCCCTGGGTAAGATATTTCTGACTGACCGAGAAATCAAAGCTTTTCCTTATCCTGCCTGAGCTTTCATTCCATAATATCTCAGCATCCCTGAACCTGTTGTCAGTGATGAGATTTTCTCTTATATCGATCCATTTTACTTGATGCCCTGATTCATTCAGATATCCGGCTACAATAATTGAGGACCACAGTTCGCCGAAGGAGACTATCTGGTCATATTCATAATCATAATTACCACTGTATTTTCCCGATAAATAATCCTTCAGTTGCACAAAGGAACTATCAATAAGATCCCTGACACCGGTTTTTTCGCTAAAAAGATCTCTGATAACCGAAAGATGGGCATTAAATATTTCATTAAGCTGGTCAGAATATTTTGGATCTTTTTCTATCCATGCCTTCAGAACTTTTTCAAGGGCATTGGTGGTCTTGCCAAAAGCAGAAACCACAACAGCCAGATCATCTTTTTCAGCCGCGACTATTTCTGACAGGTTCCTTATACCCTCTGCATCTCTTACAGATGCCCCCCCGAACTTGTATACTATCATGATTCAAATTTCAATAAAATTAGAATTTACAATTTACAATATTATTGAAAAACCGTCGAATATTCAACCTCAATTACCACATGTTCTTATTTAAAGGTATCGGGCTATGACACCGTTTATTTTGTAAATTTGTAGATACTACACTTGCAGGATGAAGAGCTATAATGTAACGACATTGAATGATTTTATAATCAGCAAGCAGAGGGATTTCCCTTTTGCCACAGGTGAGTTGTCGAGTCTTCTTCATCATATCGGAACAGCTGCAAAAATGATCAACAAGAAGATCAATAAGGCAGGTCTTGTAGATATAATCGGCAAAACAGGGCTGGTCAATGTCCAGGGCGAGAATCAGCAAAAGCTTGATAATTATGCAGATGAAATATTTATAAGTGCTCTTCAGGCAAGCGGACAATGTTGCGGGATTGCCACTGAGGAGAACCAGAATGAGATTGTTTTTATGGATAAGCTTGCAAAGAAAGGTAAGTATATTGTATGCATGGATCCTCTGGATGGATCATCAAATATTGATTATAATGTATCTGTAGGGTCGATCTTTTCAATATACAGAAGGCTGACCTCAAGGGGAGAAAAGGCAGGCGTTGAAGATTTCCTGCAACAGGGTTCAAAACAGGTCGCCGCCGGGTATATTATTTATGGATCTTCAACTATGCTTGTTTATTCAACCGGGAATGGAGTCAATGGATTCACACTCGATCCGTCAATAGGGGAATTCTGCCTCTCGCACCCTCAAATGGCGGCACCTGACGACGGCCGTATCTATTCAATTAACGAAGGCTACTACGTGCATTTCCCGGAGGGAGTGAAAAAATACATAAAATATTGCCAGGAAAAAGATATGGGAACCGGCAGACCCTATAGTTCAAGGTATATAGGTTCTCTTGTATCGGATTTCCACAGAAACCTTCTGACCGGAGGAATCTTTCTGTATCCCGAGAATGAAGTAGCTCCGAAAGGTAAGCTCAGGCTCGTTTATGAGTGTAACCCGATAGCATTTATAGCTGAACAGGCAGGTGGTTCTGCAACCAATGGCCATCAGCGGATCTTAGATATCATTCCGGAATCTCTCCATCAGCGATCGCCGTTCTATGCGGGCTCAACAAATATGGTTTGTAAAGTCATGGAATTCCTTGATATGGGCAGGTAATACAGCTTTCGGAAATAACTAGGCTTTCCCTATCCTCCTTGCATAACAATCAGACATTATTAAATTTGTCCCTTCCCGGAAATTCATGAAAGAAAACGAAATAAATAATATTTATCGCAAGCATCCCTCGGTTTCAGAGCTGATGGAAGCAGTTGCAGAAAGGGACGATGCAAGGATATGCCTCGAGGGGATCACGGGCTCGGCAAAGGCATTGATATCTGCATCTGTTTTCAGTGAAATGCAGAATATTCACCTGGCAATTCTTCCGGAAAAAGAAGATGCAGCTTACTTTTACAACGACCTTGTCGCACTCATGGGAGAAGAACAGGTATTTTTCTTTCCTTCAACCTATAAAAGATCTGTGCAATATGGCCAGACCGAACCCGCAAACATTGTTCTGAGGACAGAGGTGCTTAACTATCTCACTTCGGGTAAGAGAAAAGCCATAATTGTTTCTTACCCCGAATCTGTAATGGAGAAGGTGGTAAGTAAAAAGACCCTTAAGAAAAACACATTTAATATATCCAAAGGCGACAGGATCCCGCTTGAGTTCCTCGAGGAGATGCTTCACGAATACAGGTTCGAAAGGGTTGACTTTGTATATGAACCCGGGCAATATTCGATAAGGGGTAGCTTAGCCGATATTTTCTCGTACTCTTCAGATATGCCGTACCGGATTGATTTCTTTGGCGAGGAGGTTGACTCGATCAGGTCATTCAGCACCGAAGATCAGCTTTCGGTAAATATCTTTAACCAGGTGACGATCATTCCCAATATCCAGGATATCTCCATTGATATAATAAATGATACTTTCACCGACTTCATTCCTCCCTCATCTGTTGTCTGGATCGAGAACTCATTCTATATAAGGGATAAGATAAATAATATTTACGAGCAGACAGGTCAGAAGGATGAACCTGATCTTGTTTACGACAGGAAGGAGATCATCATTACCGGCAATCATTTCATAAGCCAGTGCGAGAAGTTCAGGATAATTGAATTCGGGAAGCAGGGTCTGTTTAGCCCGGGGAAAAGGATCGGGTTTCATATTGAACCGCAACCGTCATTTAATAAGAATTTTGAGCTTCTCTCAGCACAGCTTCGCACTAACAATGCAGAAGGATATACGACATGGATCGTCTCCGAAAGTGATTCCCAGATCGAAAGGCTCCATGATATCTTTGCCGAGATAAGTCCCGGAGCGATCTTCAATCCCCTACTCATGAATCTTCATGGAGGTTTTACCGACAATGATCTAAAGGTTGCTGTATTTACCGATCACCAGATATTTGACAGGTATCATAAATTCAGGATCAGGGGGTACTTTGCCAGAAAGGAAAGCCTTTCACTTAAGGAGCTTACAGGTCTGAACCCGGGTGATTATGTCGTTCATATTGATCATGGTATCGGAAGGTTCGGGGGACTGGAGAAGATCGAGGTCAACGGGAAGGTCCAGGAAGCAATAAAGCTGGTTTACCGCGATAATGATATACTTTATGTCGGCATACATTCCCTGCACCGGATCTCAAAATACAAGGGCAAGGATACGGGAGCGCCAAAGATCTATAAGCTGGGATCGGGCGCCTGGCAGAAGCTAAAGCAGGCGACAAAGAAGAGGGTCAAGGATATTGCAAAAGATCTTATTGTGCTGTATGCCAAACGGATGGCTTCACCAGGATATCCCTTCTCTCCTGATTCTTACCTGCAAAGGGAGCTTGAAGCTTCTTTCATTTATGAGGATACGCCAGATCAGCTCACCGCAACCATGGATGTGAAAAAAGATATGGAATCTTCCCATCCCATGGATCGGCTTGTATGCGGTGACGTGGGGTTTGGAAAAACCGAGATCGCCATAAGAGCCGCTTTCAAGGCCACCTCCGACAGCAGGCAGACCGCTGTTCTGGTACCTACCACCATCCTGGCCTTCCAGCACTACAGGACTTTCACATCCAGACTTAAGGGATTCCCTTGTAATATCGAGTACATCAGCCGTCACAAAAAGGCGGCAGAACAGAAGAAAATTCTTCAGAAGCTTGAGGCAGGCGAGATAGACATTATTATAGGTACACATAAGCTTGTTGCCAGCGATGTCAGATTTAAGGACCTCGGATTGCTGGTAATCGATGAAGAGCAGAGATTCGGGGTTGCCGTCAAGGACAAGCTGAAAAAGATCAGGGCCAATGTTGATACTCTTACGCTTACGGCAACTCCTATACCCAGGACTCTTCAGTTCTCGCTGATGGGGTCGAGAGATCTTTCAATAATCAATACTCCTCCACCCAACAGGATGCCGATCGTTACCGAGCTGCATGGTTTTAACGAGGAGATACTGAAGGAGGGCATAGAATATGAGGTAAGCAGGAACGGGCAGGTATTCTTCATCCACAACAGGGTCGAGAATATAAAGGATATACAGCTCATGATCCGCAGGCTATGCCCGCATGTCAAAAGTGCGGTGGTTCATGGCAAGATGGAGGGGAAAGACATTGAAAATGTCATGTTCGATTTTATACAGGGCGACTATGATGTGCTGATCGCCACAACTATAATAGAATCGGGACTCGATATTCCCAATGCCAATACCATTTTCATCAACGAGGCACATCATTTCGGACTGTCAGAACTTCACCAACTAAGGGGAAGGGTGGGAAGGTCGAATAAAAAGGCATTCTGCTACCTTCTTGCCCCGCCCCTTAGCACGGTTACTCATGAAGCCAGGCGCAGGCTGAAGGCAATAGAAGAATTCTCGGAACTCGGAAGCGGGTTCAACATTGCAATGCAGGATCTTGACATAAGGGGATCGGGGAATCTTCTTGGAGGAGAACAAAGCGGTTTCATAGCCGACATCGGGTTTGAGACCTACCAGAGGATCCTGAATGAGGCAATGATGGAGCTGAGGGATGCACAGCCTGAACAGATTGAGGAGAAGGATATGGTACCTGAAACCGGCCAGGTTAAACCATATGTAAGCGATTTCCAGGTTGACACCGATCTTGAGATCATGTTCCCGGATGAATATGTTTCAAATATCTCCGAAAGAATAAGACTGTATAAAGAGCTGAATGAAATAGAATCGGAAGAAAAGCTTTCTGCATTTGAAAATAGGCTTACCGACCGTTTCGGGATATTACCTCCTCCGGCAAAGGCTCTGCTTGAAATAGTCAGGATAAAATGGCTGGGCGTTAAGCTGGGTATTGAAAAGATACTCCTGAAAAACGATCTTCTGATCGCTAACTTTGTCTCCGATCCCGACTCTTCATTTTATAAAAGTCCGCTTTTTGGTTCAATAATGTCACATATAAACAGGTTCCCCGACAGGATGAAAATGAGGCAGAAGGATGCAAAGCTGACACTTACTATCAACAATGTAAGATCAGTTGAGGAAGCGATAAAGATTCTGAACTCGTTTATAGTTGACCCCCAATGATCGAAGAGAAGTGCCGGGGCAATTTTTTTACTAACTTTGCCCAATTATTTGGCAATGAATCTTATAATAGACATCGGCAATTCCGGGACAAAACTGGCCGTTTTCAGCGGTGAGGAGAAGATCGCATCTGCCAGGCACGAACATCTCTCTTCAGATTCTCTTGAAGAGTTCACCACCGATCGGCCCATCGCGAAGATCATAGTATCTTCTGTAAAAGATATTCCGCAACTGATCAGTGAATTTGCAGAGAAGAGATCAATTAAGCTTTTTATCCTGTCGCACAGATCAAAGCTGCCTTTTTCAATTTGTTATCAGACGCCCGAAACCCTTGGTCCCGACAGGATAGCCGCTGTTGCCGGCGCCTTCAAAGCTTTTCCCGGATCAAAGGCTCTTGTCATAGATGCCGGCACAGCCATCACCTATGATTTCCTCGAAGGGGATAAGTACATGGGAGGTAATATATCTCCAGGTATAGATATGCGTTTTCGTGCTTTGAATAAATTCACGGGAAGGCTTCCCCTAATGAGCCGGACCGATGATTTCTCATCGCCGGGTGCAAATACTGGAGATGCAATAATCGCCGGTGTAGTTAACGGAGTTGTTTATGAAATAAATGAGTATATTCGCACGTTTGAAGAAAAGCATAAAGACCTTAAAGTCATCATAACAGGCGGCGACAGCATATTCTTAAGGGAAAGGATAATCGAAGGAAGCATTTATCTGCCTGATATCGTGACCGATGGTTTAAATTATATTCTTGAGTACAATGCGAAATAAACTGACGGGAATAATTTTCCTGATCCTCTGTTTTTCATCTGTAACCCTGCAGGGTCAGAAAGATTTAAACTCACCCTATGCTAGGTTCAATTTTGGCTCACTCATTCAGTCAGGCCCTTTCAGAAGCCTGGGCATGGGTGGCGTAGGTGTTGCAGCAAGGGATGACAATGCAATCTATTATTATAACCCGGCTTCATATACCAGTATTGATTCTGTATCTTTTCTTTTCGACTTTGGTGCGGATCTAAGTAGAGTTGAACTCAACGACGGAACCAATACATATCATTCATCAGACCTGAATTTTAACCATCTCCTGATGGGATTTCCCGTAACCAGGAAATTCGGTTTCGCAGTCGGGCTTGTTCCGGTAAGCAGTGGCACTTATTACATTTCTGAAACGGTGGCAAGCGGGGATCCTGGATATGATCCTAATGTTGGTGGTGTAACATATACACACCAGGGGTCAGGGAGTCTCACGAACCTGTTCGTTGGCACCGGTTTCAAACTGACAAAGAAACTTTCGATAGGGGTGAACATGAATGTCGTTTTCGGAGAGCTGACAAGATTGAACCAGTTTGAGTTTGCCGATTATGCAAGCACCTATGACCAGAACAGTACAGAGACTATCAGAATTCACGGTATCCAGTTTGATTATGGAATCCAATATTCGACCAGGATAAAAAAGGATTATTTCATCACTGCAGGTCTCACCTATACTGCACCCAGAATGCTTTCATCCAGCAGTGAAATTCTTGCTACAAGGTTTACTGAATATGCTTCAACAGCTATTGATACATTAAGCTATACCAGTTCCGGATCAAAGGACTCGACCAGATTTCCTGGCTCTATTAAGGCCGGAATTGCATTTGGAAAGACAGACAAATTCATCGTAGAAATTGATTATACCTATACAGGATGGTCCAATGCAATGATCTATGGCAACAGTTCAAATTTTGCCAACACTTCAGCATGGATGATCGGGTTTGAATATATTCCTGATAAATATTCAAATGAAGGATTTATGAACAGGGTTGAATACAGGCTTGGAGGCCATATCTCGCAAGATTATTTAACGCTCGATGGATCGCAGCTTAAAGATTTTGGCGGAAGTGCCGGGCTGGGTTTCAGGATGAGGAAATCCGCATCTAAAGCTAATATCTTTTTTGATTATACAAGGAGAGCCGGTGGTGTGACAAATGGCATGTTTAACGAGAATATTTACTCCATCGGGGTAAGCCTCAATCTTTATGATTACTGGTTCAGGAAGAGGAAATACGACTAGCACAACTTTTTTATAAACGCCTGTTTCTATTCAAAGGCAGAGTGAAATTGTCACACCGGATATTAGCGGCTGTAATAATAATGGCAACTGGCTGCCTGTTCATCTCCTGTAACAGGAAAATTGAGAAAATAAAGAAATCGGATATAGAATCACTCCCCTCGCAGATAGTAAAGGATTTTGTAACTACCTACACCGATTCTGCAAAGAAACAGCTTGTGATGTCTTCACCCCTGCTTGAACACTACTCAAGCCATAATCCAGAGTACTCAGAATTCAGGTTCGGTATCAATGTTGTCTTTTACGACGGGCATCCCGATCCGGTTGGCTCACTGTCTTCAAAATATGCAAGGTATGAGGATAACAGAAAACTATGGGAGCTCAAGGACAGCGTGATCGCCATAAATGAAAAGAAGGAGCGCCTCGAAACAGAATTGCTCTACTGGGATCAGGATAAGAATATTGTCTATACCGACAGGTTTGTAAAGATAACCAGTGAAGACCAGATCATAATGGGAACCGGCCTTGAGTCAGACCCAAGGTTCACAAAATGGCGGATAAGGAATGTGAGCGCTCAATTCTACGTTAACGATGAGAAATAGCGGACTGCTCATACTTGAGATCGTCTGGATCATAATCGGCATTGCCAGTGTCGCTGCGGGGATCAATTATGCCATCTCTCCCGGCGGGATGAAAACAATTATATTCTTTCTCATGGCGCTCATCGCCTTCCTGTTTGCCTATGTTCGGCATACGCAACGGAAAAAACAGAAATAAATATTTTTATATTCATTGTTCTTTGGCTTCGCCACGCTAATTGCAAATAGTATAACCAGTTCCGCTGTTACTCCAGATTTGATTGTCCATATTATTTCTTACTTTCTTTTCTTCGCCAAAAGAAAGTAACAAAGAAAAAGCGCCGGAAACGATAAGTTTGGACTTCCGCTACGCTCGCTGCACAGGCCTTGTTGGCGCTACGCTCCAGTCCAAACTTCGCGCCGTTTCCGGTTCGCCCCCGCACTTACCGATTGTTGAATTAGGGATTTTAATACTAATTTCCAATAAAAGCTTTTGTAGTTTATTGGATTTAAAACGGCCTCAGAACATTTTGGGAGGGCCGAGCGTTAAAAAATTGCCTGGTAGGCAATTTTAGCGAAGGAGCCGGCTTGCAGGGATAGTGAATATTTTGAAGCTTGCTGCGGGGGCTTGATGTAAGCAACACTGTTTGAGGAGCCCCGATTTATCGGGCGACGAGTTGTGTTGCGTGGGCAAGCTTCAAAATATGAACCCCAAAATGTTCTGCAGCCTTGAATTTTCTTTGCTAACTTTCTTTGTTTCAAGACAAAGAAAGTTAGAGCTCTTGCTAGAGAAAAAACATTAATTTTGATCTATGAATGGTTATCTGCTGATATTCCTTGCAATACTCTTTTCTGCTTTCTTTTCAGGAATGGAGATAGCTTTCGTAACTTCAAACAGGCTCAGGATAGAACTTGACAGAAAGCAGGGCGTATTCGGATCAGGAATCATAAGGTATTTTACTCAAAACCCCGGCCAGTATATCTCCACCATGCTCATAGGCAATAACATCAGCCTTGTCATCTACGGGCTTCTGATGACTAAGCTGCTTACCCCGGTTATCCATCCATTCATAGAGCCTGAGGTCCTGACCCTGATACTGCAGACGATCATTTCCACCGGACTCATCCTTTTCGTGGCTGAGTTTCTGCCAAAAACGATCTTCCTGCTCAACCCGAATTTCTTTCTGCAGTCGCTAAGCACCCCGACATTCTTTTTTTTCCTGCTTTTCTACCCCGTTTCAAAGATTGCACTTATCGCCTCCAATTTCTTCATAAGGATAATATTCGGTATCAGATCCGATGAGAAGAGGCAGGCCGATATAGTCTTCAGCAAGGTTGACCTCGACCATTTTGTAAATCTTAACAGGCGCACTTTTAACGAGACGGAGTCTGATTCTCATAATCTGAAGATATTCCGCAATGCCCTCGATTTTTCAAATGTAAGACTAAGGGAATGTATGGTTCCGCGAACTGAGATTGAGGCCGTTGAGTTAAACACCCCGATAGAAGCTCTCAGTGAAAAATTCATTAAAACCAGGTTCTCGCGAATACTTGTTTTCAATGGAACGATCGACAAGATAACAGGATACGTAGAGCTTAAGGATCTCTTCAGGGAACCGCCTGACATAGTGTCCATCATAAGGAAGCTTGCAGTTGTACCTGAAACAATGCCGGCAAACAAGCTGCTGGCGCTGTTTGTTGAAGAAAAAAAGAGCGTTGCCGTTGTGGTCGATGAATTCGGAGGCACATCAGGCATGATAACTATTGAGGATGTACTGGAGGAGATCTTCGGCGACATTGAGGATGAACACGACACCAATGAGATGATCGAAAAGATGATCGGCAGCAGCGAATATATCTTTTCCGGAAGGCTGGAGGTTGACTACCTGAATGAGAAATATAATCTGGGGCTTCCCGAGAAGGACGATTATGAGACCCTTGCCGGGCTGATCCTATACCTTAATGGCAGCATTCCAAAACCTAACGACATTATCCGGACAGGTAATATCATCATAAAAGTTCTTAAAGTGACAGCCACCAGGCTCGACCTGGTCGACCTGAAGATAGAATAGTCATTCGGCGACTTGAAATAGTGAAAAACATCTGAATTTCATAACTCCCATTCAGGAGGCAACTCTTTATATACATCTTTGAAATCGCGTTAAATAGGTAGGGAATCTAAAGAGGTCGAATTGGGGAAAAATGCAATAGAGGGTCCAGCCTGGAGGGCTGAAGAATCCAATAGCCCCGGATACATCCGGGGTATAATGTATAATATGCTATCAATCCCGGAGGGATTGAATTCCAATAAAAGCTCTTTTATGAAAACCGATAGATTACCTTGAAGGTTATTTAATAATATAAATATAAACTTATTCAACCCACTCCGGGGTTGATATTTCAATTATTACCCATACCACGGATGTTACCGTGGCTATTGGAATTAAATGACTCCGTCATTTTTTATTTACTTTCACTATAGCAGTTTATCAAGACAATATATATACTTGAATAATAATGAAATGTGTACAAAGAGTAGCTTAGGGGGTTCGGGGGCATAATAAAAAGAGAGGCAACCTTTCGGGTTGCCTCTCTGATAACAACTTAAACAATCTGTTTAATTATGAGTATAGGTATGAGTACCAGTCTCAACTGAAACACCATCCTCGTAAATTGTATAAGTACCAACCATCTCTCCGGTTGTCTGGTTAATAGTACCTGATTCTTCTCCAGTCCAGATGTGTGCGCCTGTTGCAAAAGTAGTTAAAGGCAGAACATAGGTATTGGTAGTCAGATTCATAGTGAAAGTTGCATTCCATCCCGAATTCCAGTAGTTAGCAGTAATGATGTGAGTCTCATCAACCTTGGCGAAAGTTACCGTATATGAGTAACTTTCAGCCGGTTCATCAGCATTGTAACTGCCAGTGAATATTGCTATCGGATCATAGATGGTAAAATTCCAGGTCGGACCTGTTGTTGTTTTACCATTTGCATCTGTCATTTTCACATACCAGTAATATGTAATACCTGGTATAACCGGAACGCCTGTAACTGACAGGCTTGTACTGCCGGCTACATAAAGTGGCGGTTTGCTGCTTGTTCCGAAATAAACATCAGCTTTAACAGGGTCACCACTCTGGTTTGTTGAAGTCCAGCTCAGATCAACTGTAGTTACTCCATTAGCAAGATGAATAGTTGAATCATTGCCGGGAGCTACTACCGCGGGTGTGGTAAAGGCGTAATGTACCGTGAATGGCACGGACTCCTTCTTGCAGCTCTGGAATGAAATCAATCCTGCAAGAACAGGTACCATTACAAAAAATATAATTTTTCTTTTCATATCTGTTTTTTTTATGAGCATGTTTTTCATAATAGATTACCTTCTTATTCCCTTGTCAGCCATTCATACATGATGCGGGGTGCAGCTGCATTGTACCAGGCGTTCAATACAAATTTCTTCGCAAAAGGGTCATAATAGTTTACATCATTTGATAGTGGTATGGGAATATCGCTAGCATTTCCTGTAAAAGTAGTATACGCACCTGCTTGTCCAGCTCCACCTGCAGTTGTACCAGTTGCCGGGTCTATGATAGAAACATTGACCTTAAAACAGGGGATTCCAAGCACCATAATTGGATCTGTTGTAACCTGCATAACTACATTATATGCAGTATAAACTCCAAAATAAACTGTCATTACTGTACTGCAATTCACAGTTGTTACAGGTGCATCCGTTTCAATAAACTGGTAACCGGCAGAAGGATGCAAACGATAACCTATCAGATGGTAAGTTCCGGCCCATGGGTTGGAAATGGGCAATGACATAAGGCGGCTGCCCATGTTAGTTGGATCGGCAGGAATAACACCACCGCTTGCCGAATATATGCTGATAGGCGCCATGTAGTTATTACATGCATTCAGCGAATCGGCATTCCAAATCTTTACATGACAATAGGCATTCTGAGTCCCTGCCTTGATGGTCATAATTGAATCCACAATCTGGATATACGGATAAATCTGATAATTCGCCTTGGCCAGGGAATCATAGTGGATCATTGCTGTGGGATTGACCTTAAGCTTAACCATGATATCCTGCGTTGGTGGCAGGTCGGAAGCAATATTGACAAGGAACTTGAAGGTGACAGTATCACCAACAGGCGCTAATGCTAAGGATGCATACCCTCCCTGCCATACTTCAGCGTACATTTTGCCTGCAATAGCTGAGGGCCAATCCAAACCCACCTTATCTTTCAGGCAGGAGATCATAAGAACCATTCCTGTCAGAAAGGAGATTATGATGAATATTTTCTTTCTCATATTATTTGATTTAATAGTTTAGTCTTAATAACAAAATGTTACTTGGTGCTCGGCTGCCAGAAGATCTTGGATGTGTACAGACTTATATTTCCCTGAGCAACTACGTTGTCGTTATTTGTGCTTATCTCAGATTGCGGATATAACATCCTTACAGGAGGAGTTGGGTTCCCCTTGTTGGCATCCTGTGTAAAGTGTAAAAAATTCGGGTAACCTGTCCTTCTCCAGTCCGTGTACATTGATAGCGGCGCCTGGCCCATCAGTGCGAGCCATTTCTGCGTGATTATTGCCTGAATTTTATCGATGGATGCTGACCAGCTCACATTCGGAAGAGCCTGTGCAAGGTATGTTGCTGCATCAGTTGAGGTCAGTGGAGTATAGGTTGGAGCATCCCAGAAAGATTGCTGGCCCATATAAATGATAGACTGTGTCACTGCACTTTCATAAAGAGCCTGCGGATCAGCTGTAAGATAACCTCTCTGTGCGGCTTCGGCCTGAAGGAAAAGGCTTTCAAAATCAGTCAGGACAGGGGCATTCTGGTTATAAGCCTGTAACAGGCCCGGACCAAGCTTTGAGCAGAGTGTCGGGCTTTGAAGAATTGCTGCTCCGAAATAATTACCTGCAATAGCCCCACCGGCAGTTTTTACAAAACATCTGGTTGCACGCGGGTCATTATTTGTATTCATAAAATCGCATGCATCCTGACCTGCAACGTAGTAAGCAAGAGCGTCAGGCTGCTGAGAGTTATCCTGCTTATAGAAATTCTCCCAGAAGGGGTTCATCTTGGTAGCTGACTGAATGTAACCGGGGTTCATCGTGGCTCCTTCACCAGCGCCAAGGTACCCGACCGAAGCCGTGGTAGCCAGGGCAGTTGTTATATAACCATCCCTGCCTGTCATTCCCGACTGGTTCATAAGTATCCTCAGCTTAATGGTATTGGCAAATTTTGCCCACATTCCCATGTGGCCATTGTAAATAATGTCATTCGATCCAACCGCAATCGTATTGGGATTAATTCTGGCTATGATAGCCATAGCCGTATCGAGCTGAACGACCAGGTCCTCATAGACATCCTGTTGTTTATCATAGGCTGGCTTCAGTATTCCCTGGTTAGCTTTAAGGGCCTGCGAATAAGGAATATTGCCATAAAGGTCAACCAGGTTCTGATACATATAAGCTTTCATGATCTTGGCAATGGCCCTGAAGCCGCCCATGTTCGGGTCAGTTGAATTTGTTTCAACATAGTCAAAATTCTGAAGCGTTTCATAACTGAGCGCCCAGAAGTTATTGTAATCGCTGTTAGTAAGGATATACTGTTTCAGGTTTGATGGTTGTGAATAACCTGAACTAACTGACCACCAGCCGAACCAGAGAGGAGCGAAGGAGGTATAATCAGGCTGATCATAAAAATAGGTGACTGAAACGAGCGCTGCAGGCAGCACTAAGTCTACAGGAACAATCGAAGCTGAGTTCGGGTTAGTTACATTCACGCTCAGAAAATCTTTCTTACAAGCACTTCCCAGAACAAGCAAGGCTGTCAATAATATAATTAATTTCTTCATAACTCTTAGTTTTTTACTTAGAAAGTAAGTTTAACACTAAACCCGTATACCCTTGTAGGAGGTGTCTGATATACAGTAGTATAACCGACGTTATTGGTTGCACCACTCTGCGTTGCTGCCGACCCGTTGAATTCCGGATCGGTCCAAACATTTGTTTTTGGAACAAACATTAAAAGATTCCTGCCTACCAATCCAACCTCGAGACCTTTAATGGCTCCGCCAAGTATATTTTTCACGGGGACATTATAACTAAGTGTAACTTCCCTAAGTTTCCAGAAAGCTGCACTTGTAAGGTATGTTATCATCGTGTGCGAGGAAGCAACCGGACTCTGGGTCCAAAGGTACCATCCTCCATCACGTACGACTACATCTGTATTAGGCACCCAATCCGGGTTGGCAACTGTACCCTTGTTTACAACTGAATTCGGGATAACGAAATCCTGGCGACCGTTCATTGCAGAATGCTGGGATACACCTGTAAAGTCAAGGTCATTCCCGACTGCATTCTGGATAACGTTACCAGTCCTGTAATCTCCGACAAGATTCAGGCTTAAACCTTTCCAGGTAAAGGTGCTGGTGATACCAAGGATATGATTCGGGTTACCATGGCCTGCGTTGTAAAGGGTCGGATTAACAGAAGGCAGCCCTGATTTTGGGTCAACAATAATGCGGCCCTGTGAATCCCTCAGGTAGTCTGTCACCATAATGCTTGGGAACTGCTGGCCCACAATTGCATATGATACATCTCCGATATACAGCGAATTAGTGCCGGGAAGGATGGATATTACCTTATTTGTCTGATATGTATAACTTACGACTGCATTCCATGCAAAATCGCCTGCCTTGATAATAGGAGTGAGCTTAAGGTCAACTTCAATACCTTCCGACATAAGTTCCCCTGCATTTACATAAGCATTTCCGTAACCAGTTGCATATGATATTGTTGCAGGTATTGTCTGGTCTTTGGTATTTGATCTGTACACATTAAGCCCGAGGTTGAACCTGCTTTTCAGGAAGCCCAGCTCAGTACCGATCTCAACCTCCTGCGTCTGTTCCGGTTTCAGCTTCGGATTGCTCAGTGTTGTACTCAGCTGATATCCTGCAAGGTTCCCGTATGGGAATCCAGATCCTGTTCCGACTCCTGATGTAAACGAAGGAACTGTGGCATACCAGTTTGAGAGAGCTATCTGGCCCGTTTTCGACCATCCGCCCCTTATTTTGAAAAACGAAAGTGTTGAATTGTTCTTCAGAGAGGGAATTGCATCAGAAAGTATAACGCTTGCATCAACTCCGGGATAGAAGAATGAACGGTTGTTCTTTGTTAGTCTGGAGTCCCAGTCATTTCTTGCTGATGCATGCAGGAATGCAAAGTCCTTATATCCAAGTGTCAGGTCACCAAATACTCCAACGGAGTTACGGTCATTCCTGGTTTCAGTGACAGTTGCCTCACCAAGCCTGTAAGCTATGTTATAAAGGCCGGGGATGACAAGCGAGTTGTTCCCCATGTAGAGATACCTGTACTGGTCCTTCAATAATGAGTTTCCAAGGATCAGTTTTCCGCTGAAATCGCCAATTTTATGGTTCAGGGAAAGAAGAAAGTCACCTGTAAGGATATAATTCGTATACATATTATCATATGCTATACCTACATACGGTGATGAGGCTCCTTCACTTCCTGCCTGCCACGGGTCCGAAATCATATAGGAGTTGAATGTCATTGCCTCCCTGTAAAATGTGGCATTGGTTCCTGAATAGGTAAGACCCGCGCGATACGATAAGTCGATCCACTTTGCAGGGCTTAATGAAGCCATTACTGAACCGAGTACATTATCGACGGTGGTGATATATCTTGAATTATCTATCTGCCAGTAAGGGTTACTATAATATGCATTGAAATAACCGTTATTATTAGCAAATTTATTATTGACAATATCCTGATAATTGGTAAGGTCAACCTCCTGTGGCGTATTCAGCACGAACCAGTAGACAGGTCTACCCTGGAACGGGTCTGTACCTGATGTATTGGTATTGGTCCTTGAATATCCCACTGAATAATCAGCGTGGAAAATACCTGATGTGCTTGAGCCCGATACGCGGATCCCTGTCCTTCTGTTCTTGTCCTGCGGGATTACGCCTGATGTATTGACATCCTGTACTGATACATAAAAATTATTCTTAGCATCTCCCATGGAATATGATACATCGTTCTGCGTCGTAACACCCGTATTGAAGAATTTTAGTTTTTCGTCCGGGACATAGCTGTAAGGAACAGTCTGGTACGAACCGTCGACCAGGATACCTCCGAGTATTACCTGCTGTCCGTTATACTGTGGCCCGTAACTCTGGTTTTCATATGCTGTAAAAGGATTAGTGTTACGATTAGGGCCGATCCAGAAAGTATAGTTCGGAAGGTAGCTTATTGTATCTTCAGATGAACCAGATCCAAACCTGTGCTGAAGCTTCGGCATATAAGATACACTCTCAAAAGTTGTTGTATTGCTTATCTTAATAACTGGTTTGGCGCCTGTGCCTCGTTTGGTTGTAACAACCAGTACCCCGTTTGATGCATCGTTACCATAAAGGGCAGCTGCACTAGCACCTTTCAGCACGTTCACATTATCTATGTCATTAGGGTTAATCGAGTTAAGATAGCTTGCGTCAACCGGGACACCATCGAGCACAACCAGTGCCTGGTTGCTTGCAAGGAAGTGGCGGTTACCTCTAAGAGTAATCCTGGTATCAGGGTTAACACCGTTGTTTACTGTGTTGATCTGCAGACCTGATACTTTAGCAGTCAACCCGTTAACAACATTGGTTACCCCGGCCTGGGTCAGTTCCTGGTCATCAACTTTCTGGGTT
Organism: Bacteroidales bacterium; assembly: GCA_050013475.1. GTDB lineage: Bacteria > Bacteroidota > Bacteroidia > Bacteroidales > VadinHA17 > LD21. The sequence goes on along the minus strand of JBEKFE010000007.1, from coordinate 140,387 downwards.
GCCACACCAAGTTCCTTTGCAGCCCTCTTAATACCGAAAGCTGTTACAACAACTTCAGAAAGACCCGTAGTTTCTGATTCCATTACAGCATCAACAACAGCACGGCCAGCGATCTCAACCTCCATTTTCTTCATGCCAATGTAGGTAAAAGTAAGTGTTGTGGCAGTTGCCGGCACATTAAGAGTGAATTTCCCGTTAGCATCGGTGGCAGTACCTATAGTGGTACCCTTAACCTGAACTGTAACACCAGGAATTGCACCCTCCCCCTGTACTGCAGAGGTAACTGTACCTGTAATGACTTTTGTTTGCGCGAAAAGTGAAGACACACCTATGACGAGCAAACCAATCAACAGTGATAGTTTCTTCATACTAGTTTAGTTTTAGGTTTTAGTTTATCAGGCTAAAGATATGTTTTGTTTTTCATAATTCCAAAACAAAAAAAATATTTAACATAATGGGAAAAAGAGAGCCAGTGACCGGTTCGGTTAATTTTATTTCAGAAAAAAAGAGGTTTTGATTAATGTTTTTCAGAAATAGATGAGCTTTTATTTAATTAACATCTATATATTATATAGGTATAAAATAACCAGAAACCCTTTTTAAGCGTTTTTTGGAAAATTTTTAGCTGCAATACATAGCTTTTCATATATTTCTTCACCAAGGGCCCTTACAAGAGGATCTCTGAGAAACTTGTAAACATATACACCTTCCCTCCTGCCGCGCTCCCTGGCAGCCTCGCATATCGACCATTCCTCATAATTGACAGCCGTGAATTCAGAGTACTTTTTTATCCTCACGGGGAAAAGGTGGCAGGATAAGGGCTTCCTGAAACTGATCTTTCCATCCGACCATGCCTTTTCGATCCCGCACATGAAAATATTTCCTTCCAGTATCGTATATGCACATTCTTCCTGCCCGATCAGAGGGGTTACCATCTCGCCTTCAAAGTCCTTCATGCTGGTTCCCTTCTCTTCAATTGCCTCTCTCCCCGGTTGTCTCAGATAGGGAGAAATGATCTCCCTGATATCCTCAAGGATCTTTACCTCCTCATCGGTAAGCGGAGCTCCCGAATCGCCGTACCTGCAGCAATTGCCAAGGCAGACCGGCAGATCACAGATGAACTTCCTGTCAAGAAGATCAAGGCTTATTAAATAATTATCTATCTGAAGCACCTTAAATGAAAAATATTCAGTATTAATTTATTCTTTTAAACGCAGAGGACGCAGAGGTTTTCACGCAGAGAACGCAGAGCAATATACTAAATCAGACTCTGCGCCCCCTGCGCTTCCCGTTGTAAACGGGACTCTGCGATCTCTGCGGTTAAAAAATCTTAATAATCAAGTATTGACCAATATTTTGCCGGTCATTTCCTTGGGGATCGGAATTCCCATAATTGTGAGAATGGTAGGCGCCACATCGGCCAAGATCCCTTCCTTAATTGACTTATAGCTATCACTCACAAGTATTGAAGGCACGGGGTTAAGGGAATGTGCCGTATTCGGCGAACCATCTTCGTTAATCGCCTTATCCGCATTGCCATGGTCAGCAATTATAAGAACATCATATTTGTTTTTTCTCGCAGCCTTCACAACGGCTCCGGCGCACTCGTCAACAACAGCAACAGCCTTTTCGATCGCGCTGTAAACCCCTGTATGGCCAACCATATCTCCATTGGCGAAATTCAGACAGATAAAATCAAATTTGCCTGTCCCGATGGCCTTTATAACTGCATCCCGTACACCGTAAGCACTCATCTCCGGTTGCAGGTCATAAGTCTCCACCTTGGGTGAAGGAATAAGTATCCTCTCCTCTCCCTGAAACTTATCCTCCCTGCCGCCTGAAAAGAAAAAGGTAACATGCGCATATTTCTCAGTCTCGGCTATCCTGAGCTGTTTTTTACCTGCTTTCCCAAGCACTTCTCCTATGGTAAAATCGGCATTTTCCTTAGGGTAGATGACATGAAGCCCTTCAAAAGTAGCGTCGTAAGGTGTCATCGTACAATAATAAAGGGGCATTGTCTTCATTTCTACCTCGGGCATATCTTTCTGAGTAAGCACGATCGTAAGCTCACGTGCCCTGTCATTCCTGAAATTGAAGAATACAACAACGTCTCCTTCAGCCAGTTTACCGATTGGTTCTCCATTAACGTCTGTTACAACAACAGGCTTCATGAATTCATCGGTCACTCCATTTTTGTATGATTCCTGCATGGCAGCAAGGATATCTATTGTCTTTTTCCCCTTCCCATTAACTATAAGATCATAGGCTTCCTTGATCCTTTCCCATCTTTTATCACGATCCATCGCATAAAACCTACCGACAAAGGATGCCACTCTTCCATTTGATTTTTTAAGATGCTGAAGCAGGTTCTTCATATATCCTGTCCCGCTCCTGGGATCAGTATCGCGGCCATCTCCAAAAGCATGTATAAAAACATCTTTTATGCCATAATCCATCGTCATGTCGCAAAGTGTATAAAGATGCCTGTCAAGCGAATGTACCCCGCCATCAGAGAGCAGGCCGAAAAAATGAACCTGTTTGTTTTTCTCCTTTGCATATGAAAATGCATCTGCCAGGACCTTGTTTTTCCTGATCTCTCCCGTTTTGCATTCAATGTTGATCTTCACCAGGTCCTGGTAAATGATCCTTCCGGCGCCAATATTAAGATGCCCGACCTCCGAGTTTCCCATCTGTCCTTCAGGAAGACCCACATCCTCGCCACAAGCGTGAAGTTTTGATGACGGATACTTTTTCTTAAGGGCATCAAGGTTCGGGGTTGGAACGCTGGCGATAACATCTGATCTCGAACCATCTCCTATTCCCCACCCGTCGAGTATCATCAGAAGGACTTTTGAGTTTTTCATATTATTAAATTATTCTTTATTAACAATCTGTTTTGTAAATAGTTCTTAAAATATAAAGAATGCAAAGGGTGGTTCATCATCCCCTGCATTCTTTAAACTCTCCTGCCTGCTTAGCTGGTTGTGATCAGGATGAAAAACCTTTTCAGCCAGGCAAAAGTAACTAAAATATCAGAAATCCGGTTTTACTTGCGTGATACTATCAGCTTTTTAAATCCATAATCAACACCGCCTGATGATATCCTGAGAAGATATATTCCGCTGCTAAGCCCCAGATCGTCAATTACATATTCTGAACCTCCCGTCCCTGCTTTATATGTTTTAACCAGGCTGCCTGAATAATCATATATCTTTATATCTGTCACGGAAGAGAGCGGCGTCTCAAAGGAGATCGTGAGCTTTGATGAGGCAGGGTTTGGATAGAGTGAAAATCCTTTCCCTTTTCCAGCAATAATATCATTAATGCCTACCGTGATATCCGGGCTGATAACCGATTCGGCCTGATACACCTCCTTGGTAATGTTATTCTGCAGGAATGCTATGATCTCTATGTCATCCCCGGCAGGGATATTTGATATTACCCAGCTCTTTTCGGCTATGGTATCCGTCTCATTCTTTGTCCAGGTCCTTTTTACGCCAATACCGCCGGCATCTGGTATGAATTTCCTGACTACATTATAATTCACGGCTGCGGCTTCTCCGGTACTCTTCTTCTGTGTCACGGCAAGATAAAGAGTGATATTTGATTCATCGATATCCTGGAGCGCTTTCAGCCCGCCTGATACCGTAACAACCCCGCTGGAAACAGCTCCGTGAAGTGTTACCTGGAAGTACGGGTTTATCATGCTCCTGCGGTTCACATCATTGCTGTCGAGCGGGGCAGTTACCCAGTCGAAATATGTAGCATAATTTGGGATGTCGGAACCTCCGTCGATAAATGTATACGGGACCCTTGAAAGACCATAGAACAGGATCCTTGCACTTGCATCATCCGGATTGTCGCTGTAATACGGGTCATTTCCCGGGAAGTTGGTATGATATTGAAGATTGATAATATCATCCGGCCAGCGGTTTGAAAGATCCGAAACCTGACCGGAGGCTGCGTTGGCATCAGCGGATGTGACGTTTGTAAAGTGTTCCAGAAGCACTCCCCTGGTCCTCCTGCCTATCCATACATCATCGAAAGCGAGCCCGTCATTATCCACTGATGTACCATCCGAGCCGTAGGCCACCCTGAATTTGACATCCTTCTTGCCCACAAGGTCATCAAGCTTGTGCCTTGCTGCACTCCATCCATTATCCAGCTGCGTTCCCGTTGTCCAGCCTATCTGGGATCCTCCCGGCTTACCCTTGATAAGCGAGGAATTATACCAGTAAATCCCGTCATCAATACTACCCACATACTCCCAGTCTTCCTGATCACCCACCTTTGCATCCTTGATCCTGTACTGGAGCGCCGCACCGTCCCTGTTCCTGTTAAAATTGGTCCATAGCATCATGCTGATCATCGGCCTGGAAATCGAGTCGAAGTTGAAACACGGGCTCACAATGGAGGAAGATTCTGCCTTCTGGTTTGCAGAATCAAAATCTGTAAACCAGGCGTTGCTGCCCGAAGCTGCACTGTTTATCACCGTCCTGTCTGGCGTGCCGAACGCCCAGGTGTTGAGGGTATCATAATTCTTAACCCAGCTCCCGTTCCCGTTCTCAAAATTCTCGAAATAATCATCTTTTGCAAGGGAAATAGTTGGACGAATGTAAATGCTTTTCTGAACAGTATCGGAACATCCTCTGAATTTGGTATTTACTATATATTCCACATTCAGGTACCCAACTGCTTTTTGCGGATAATGAGGATTTAATACAACATGAAGTGAATCTCCGTCATTGAAATTCCATGTCCGCGAAGTAATATTGGTGGTTGTAAGAGTTGAGTCAAACAGGTAAATTGAATCATTTTGATGCAAACATTCATTTTCCCATCTGAAATCTGCCTTTGGCCTGAATCCCATCTCTATCGTTTCAACATCAGTCGCAGAACAGTTATTTACAGTCGTTGCCTTAAGGGTAATTTTGTGAAATCCACCGGTCGTATAGGTATAATACGGCTCTTTATGAAGTGAATCAGGTATAATGGAGCCTCCGTCATAAAATGACCAGTACCACTGCTGTACAGAATCCTGGGAGGTGGTAAAATTTACAAAGAGGGTCGGATCATGAACACTTGTGATACACGAATCAGCAGAAGCAAATGAGACAACCGGTACAGGGTTGATGGTAATGGGCACGGACTGGGAACTTACGCATCCCCTGGGGGAAGTGTACGAATAGGCAACATTCGTATTCCCCGTAGTCAGTGACGGATCCAGAAAGCCTCCGCTGACCGGTCCGGTAAAAATTCCTCCCGGCTGATTAACCAAAAGCTCCTTCTTCGGATCATTATTACAGAAAATTTCATTGTTTTGAACTCCACTGATCGAAATAGGTCTTATTGCTTCAATATCAAATGATTGCTGTATCTGCAAATAGGTAGTGAAATAATAATCATAAGCATAGAAATAGAGCCAATCCAGACCTGTACCAGCTGTGAGCTGGGAGGGATCGATAACGATGGTGGAATCATTTATCTCGTTCACAAATGCATTCCAGTTGGTTATATAGAAATACCTGTAGACATATACCGAAGGGATGTTCCTTACCATAATAGTATCATAGCTTCCGTTCTGGCAATAGAATGAATTGAAGCCCTGGAAATAGGCCGTCACACCATTTACAGTAATATACGAAACGGCATCCTGGGCACAGGTATAATCGGTAAGGTGGTAGTTGACGGTATCCGGATTCACTGTATAATCAACAGATTTTGGCGAGAATTTGCCATTGATCACGCCTTTCCCCCAGAAATATCCTCCCGGAGGATCTGCAGTCAGGACGGTATCCCTGTCGGTAGCGATGAAACTATCCTTCGTCATTGTTATCCTGGCCAGAGAATGGCTCACTGCCGGATCGCCGACCTTCGGAGTGTTGTTTGAAGACCTTGGCGTCACCTCAAAAGTAATATCTGATTCCAGGTCATCCTCTGTCATGGTATAATTAATGGAGGTTGCACCCGGTATTGCCACTCCGTCGCGGTACCACTTATACCAGGATGTGCCTTCGGATTTGGGAGCATAAGTATAAATATATCTTCCGGTAATGACACTGTCAAGCATTCTCTTACCGTCGATGCAAACACTTGATGCCACGGGTTTTGATGACGGGTCATTCACTGTTGTCGACATGGTATATGTTACCGGATCTCCTGTATTGGGATAACCTGTCGCTGATACGGGTGTCACCTCAACTCCCATTGTTGCTCCGCCATCGGCTACCGTCAGAAGATAGGTGGAATCTGTGCCGACCACTACCGAAGCTCCATCCCTAAACCATCTGAACAATGTTGCGCCCTTAGGATCACCGTCGGGATCAAAATATGTAAAGGTTGCCTTAAGAGTTGTTCCGACCTGGACAGGAGAACCAGTGATGTTCACTGCCGAAGCTGATGGTTGTGAATTGGCAGGTCCGAATCCGGCACTTGTGACCTTCGTTCCCGTGGTTGAACCGGTAAGTGTTCTGGGTATGACGAAGAATTTGAAGTACATCCCCTGCTCTGACATCTTGATTACGTGAGTCACAGTAGTATCTCCGACGATAAATGAATATGTCCCTCCGAGTGTTGTTGAAGATGACCATTGATAAACTGACCTGTTCTCTATGTCACCCTCTGCATCAGAATATACATACTGGCCGGTAAGTGCATCACCAACATTTTTTGTCCCGATTATGACTGGTATAGTCGCCACCGGCGGAGGATTTATCACTGGACCGACCCAGGCAGCCGTAGTATCTGTCAGGCCAGTAGTCGTTCCTGTCTGGGCAACCGGGGTGACTGAAAAACCTACATACTGACCGAATTCATTGTTTGTGAGCTGGTAGAATTGTGAATTGGCTCCTGATATGAGAGTTGCTCCTGCTCCGGAGGAATTTGTACCTGTGTACCAACGGTAGACAGAAGTACCTTCCAGATCACTCTCCGCGTCCTGATATGTATAATGTCCCGAAAGGATACTGGCAACCTTTGCTGTCCCGGTAATTGTAGCATTGGAGGCAACCGGGGGAGTATTAAGGGCAACCGGACCGTACCATCCCGTGCTGCAAACTGAAGGAGCCAGAGGAACAGATCCATCAGAAACCCTGACGCACACCTGCAAATATTTGCCTCCGTCAGCAGCAGTTAACAGGTATGATTTGTCAGTTCCGGGTTTTGTTGCCACCCATGTTGAATTAGTGCCGGTATTGTCATCTGCCACATACCATGTCAGTTCTGTCTTTGACAACACCTCCGCATTGCATGCTCCCGTCACATATGTATAGCTTGCCGTAAGTGAAGCCCCTTGTGATAATGTACCTGTTACCTGAACCGCAGATGCGACCGGTTTCGGATTTACCGTATATGTCACGGTTGCATAACTGGAGCAAGTGGTAAGAGAATTCGTTACCATCGGGTAAAATATCAAACCATTGGTTACCGTAACATTTAATGGAGTTAATACTGGTGTTGTATGGCTGGCATCGCTGTACCATGTTACTGCCGTGCTGGCAGCCCCTCCAGTAACAGAATTCTCCAGCAGGGTGAGGTTGACACCTGATGCCGAGCCACTTCCGTATGAATCTTCGCAGACTGCCGGTGTCTGATTATTTGCCACCGGCAAAGCATTTACTGTAATCTGTTTTGAAACTGATATTCCGCTGCAGGTATCTCCGTAAGCAGTAAGAGTAAGTGTGATCGTGCCTAATGCGGACAAAGATGCCGTATATGTTGCAGTCCCCGGGGTTAAACCGTCACTGTTATTTGCAAATGTTCCCCCGGCTCCGCCATCACTCCATTTTGCCGAGTCTGCAGCACCTCCGAATGACCCTCCGAGGGGAGCAGAAGTACCTCCCTGGCAGATCGCGGTCATGGCACCGCCTGCACTGACACACTGGGCTGTCACTTTTCCCGCCGAGAGCGAGAGTGCTATTAAGAATAGGAAGACTGATCTTTTCATTTTGGTTGTTTTTGCGGTTAAATCCCAGGTTTTAATCCCCTGTTAAAATCTGAATTTAAGAAAGCTGATCATTGAGTTCACATCGTATGTGTTTCTCCCGACCGCTATAATATATCCATCATCTCCCGAAATAACATCATTTGCAACCTGGTCGCCGGTACTTCCGTTTATCATTGTCATTCCGGAAACAGGGTTGCCGTCCGGTCCGATCTCAAAAATTGCCATTTTGAGACCAGGGTTGGCATTGATGTAGCCTGCAAGAAGAAAGTTTCCTGCGCTGTAAGGAGCAATTGCATTCACGGCTGTGGGGGAATTGTTTATCGTGAAGGTGTTTCTGAATATTGGGGCAGCATTAATATCTCGTGGCACCTTGACTACCAGTGCCTGCTGCGAAGCTGAAGGGGCGCCAATTGTCCCTGCGATCAGATAACCGTCCTGAAGCACCTGAATTCCGGAGGCGTATTCATCCGCCGCCGTACCGATAGTAACCTGACCCGTAACATTAGCTGTGTCATTCAGCCTCATCAGAAAAAGATTATTCATCGCCATGCCACTGTTACTCCTCGAATAATCAGTAGTGCCCAGAACGATAAATCCGTCATTATCATTCTTAATAGAGGCGGCTTCCTCATTTCCGGGAAAGCCTCTCTGATAAGAATCAAGACTGTCGCCGTTTGCAGAGATTTTAAGAATATACAAGTCAGTTTTCCCTGAGGCGTTTCCCGATGAATCTATTCCAGGTGGAACAAAAACATCCGTTGTGCCAAGAATCACAAATCCATTTGATGATTCAGCAATATCCTTTCCTGTCTGGTTTCCCTGCCCGCCGTAAGCTTTCTTCCATATTACCTGGCCTGTCGAAGAGATCTTTAATGCGAAAACATCCTTTTGCCTGTTGCTCGAGGTAGTATCGGTCAATGTACCGACACAGATCATTGAACCATCTGAGAGCTGGTAGATCTTTGACCCCGTATCGTCATATTCTCCTCCCGCAGTTACTTTCCATTTCAAATTGCCGTCCCAGTCAGTTTTTATGACGGCCAGGTTCTTATTTGAAAGAGAATCAATAATGTACCCGTTTGACCGTGAAATCAGCTCCATCTGTCCTGCAATGATATATCCATCAGAAGCGATTGCAATGCTGTATCCAATATCCTGACGAGCATCACCATAAAATTTTATGGTATATGGCTCCACCACGCTTTTCTGGCATGCAGTAAAAAGCAGTAGGATCAGGATGGGTAAAATGCTTATCCTTTTCATCAATGAGCCATTTTCTTTGAAGGTTTATAGAATATATATGTATATCCAAGGCTCAGGTTGAAGGTGTTGAGCCTGAAATCGGGATCGGACCAGAAGTAATAATTCTGGAGAAGGCTTGTGTTTTTACCACCGGGTTTGAACTGCTCCAGAAAGCCAAAGCTACCTTTTGCCTCCAGGAACAGGAATCCCCGCGGTATCTTGAATTTCACTCCTGCACCTGCCAGACCGAAAATATCAACCGGGATCCTTGAATCCTTCACATTAAGAGTCTGTCCGGGTCTGCTATAGGGATTATTCTTGTCTGTCATGTTCAGGGATGCATCGGCTGAGGTTGAAAGATTGAGGGCAACCCCTGCTCCGCCTCTGATATATGGAGTGAATCTCCCGAGCGATACCAGATCGTAACTTATGCTGACAGGAACTTCAATTCTTTGCTGAGTCTCAATATACTGTATCGTTGCAAAATCATAATAGTTCACGAGATTGGTGAATTTAACCTGTGAATAACCCGCACCCACTCCGACTTCAAGTTTTGGCGATATTTTGAATTTTGCTTCGAGCGAGATAAAAATATTTCCGGCGTCAGTTTTATAAACTGATTTCCCCGGCATCCCTGAAGTGGGATGTTCCTGGACAAAGGTCAGAAATGGTACATTAACACCGGCCCTTATACTGATCATCAAAACGGGCCTGACGACAAAGCTGTTGTAGAGGTAGACAAAGCTGGAATGGTCGGTCGGACTCAGCTTGTACTCAGGGTTTGACTTGAGGAATGAAAGCATCGATGAATCGGCCTCCCTGAGCTTGTCATTCAGCAGCAATGTCTGGATCATAAGCTTATAGGCCGACAGCGCTTCTTCCCTGTTGAAGCCAGATTTAAGACATTCCGAAAGAAGGTCAGGGATGGAGTCAACTTGTCCTTTTGTAAAAAAAGTCTCGGCACTTTTAAGCTTTTCGGCGCATGTTCCTGCCTCCTGTGCTTTAAGCAATGCCTGATTCAGGCAGAGCATTATAATAAAACAGATGAGGAACGGAATGCAGGTAAGTTTCAGGGTTTTCATCTCCGTGGCATCTTTATCTTATTTCATTGACCTTTATGTTGAACTCTTTTCCCGAACATGTTTTCTCATAAGTCACATCCTTTCCGACATATGTTGACCATTCATCTGCCCTGAAGTTCCTTGTAAGCATGCTGCAGATATCCAGTGCCAGGGCATTAACCTCAGTAGGACGGCCCACAATGTTATTGGTGCCTTCATAGGTACCTGAAATTATCAGCTGTCCATCGGGACTGAATTCTATTACCATTACAAAGCCGTCATTATCGGTGAAATTGATCGGAGGTGTCGTTAGGTCGCGTGTATCCCATAGCTTCAGTGTCCCATCATTGCTTGCAGTTGCGATCTGCGACATTTTATTGTTGAACCTGATATCGTTCACTTCAGCTGTATGAGCCTTGATCTCTGAAATTTTTGTCTTTGTGGTGATATCCCATAATTCCACATAACCGTCGCCATAGCCGATTGCCAGTGTATTTGCTTCCGGCTTAAACCTTACGGTCTTGATAACCTTGCCCGGGGCTTCGGGGATCCTGAAGGTATCGGAGATCTTTTCAGGGTTCCATACGATTGCCTTGCCGTCATTGCTGACGCCTGCAATATAATTACCGTTCGACGACACATCAATATAGTTGATCTTTGCAAGCTCGGGACCGACATTCACCGATGTCTTCGCTGCAATATCCCATCGAAGAACCTTTCCGTCGAGTGACGCTGAATAGAGGTATTTCCCGTCATATGAGAAGACCAGTGACTTGATATTCCCGGCATGTCCTTTCAGATCGTAATGAAGGGCATTCCCTCCCTTTATCGGTATCATCTTAATAACTGCATTGCTTTCCCCGCAGGCAAGCCAGCTGGCATCCGGACTCACGGCAAGCACTTCAATTATTTCATTTCCCGAATATACTATCTGGAGATTCTGGTCCTTGCTGTCAAGATTGCCTTTCATGACTTTTCCGTCGTAGCCGGAAGTATAAAATTCCCGTTTCCCGGGAATAAAGGCAATGCTTTTGATCTCGCCTGTATGACCTTTGAATACCTTGTAGTTTGTATTGCCATATTGTTTTGCCACATTATAGAGGCCCTGGTAAATATCAGCATCGTTGGACTGGCCTCCGTTCCGTGTATTGAACAGGTATGCCTGGTATGCCAGCAGTGTCTGCAGATCCTTTTGTCCCTCAACCTGCAGGGATTTTATCGACATCGATTTGCCAATGGAAAGCATCCGGAGCCTCAGAGCTTCGACTCTTCGTTCTTCCGCTTCTATTGCTTTCTGCACTGCAACTGCACGTGCCCGTTTTGCTGAAGCTGCTGAATCATCGGCATTTCTCTTCTGCCTCTGAGCTTCATTTGAATTTTTCACAGCCAGGGTTCGCTGATCATCGGCAATATTTTTCTGTACCACGGCTTCAGCTTCCTTCTGCTGTGCAATGACCTTGGCTGAATCTGCCAGCTGTTTCTGGGCAATTGCCACGACTGAAAGTGAATCGGAGATATGGCGCTGTTTTACCTCATTCTTCCTTCTTGTTTCGGCCAGTACTGTTGCCCTGTCGGCTGCGATCTTCTGAACGAACGCGAATAGCATGAATCCAACGGAGATTATCGCGGCGGTTCCAAGTATTATTGCAATGATCCTTGCTCTTTTGATCTGGCGCTTCTGAAGCCTGATCTTGTTCTCTTCCTCGGCAAGATATTCCTTCTCACTTGTCCGGAGGTAGACCATGGCTCTTTCGAAAGCTGGGTCAAATCTCTCCGCCCACTGCAAAGTGGGTTTTTGCTGTTCACGCCAGTTTATAGCAAGCTGAAGGTCGGGAGGTCTCCAGAGGGTTGTCTTCCCCTGCTGGAACATTGCCGAAGCTTCTGAAAGCCTCAGATACATTTGAACCGAGGAGGCTTCCTCATCAACCCATTGCCTGAGCCTGTCCCAAAGCCGCATCAGACTTTCATGCGAAAGGTCGATTACTGAATCATCGCTCAGCGGGATCCCTTCTCTCGGAGTAATAAAGGATCTTGATGCGATCCTGAATTTTTCAACTACCTCAAACAGCTCTTCGCTTGTGCATCCGACAACTGACTTTATTGCGCTTACCCTTAATGGATGTCTTATACCCTTGTTATCGGCACCTTTTTCGGTAATTGACTTGAACATCTTTTCACAGATCTCCCTGCCACGGGGGCTCAGCTCTTCGAATGCCTCGTTTGCATGACGCGACATTGCATCGGTCATTGTTCCTACAGAATCGTAATCGGTAAAGGAAACGGCTCTTCCCGGATCATCGAGCTCCTGCCAGTACGACCAGGTTCTCATAAGTGCATGCTGAAGGACAGGAAGCTGATCTGTCTGGTCTCCGATATCGTTAAGCAGTGTTTCAACCAGCTTTGCGTCGATCGTTGCACCGGCATATCTTACAGGCCCCTCTATTGCGGATCTGTAATTTTCACTGTTCATATGCGGCACAAGGTAGTTGCTGTTGTTAATAAGTTGTGTCAGTCCCTGGAAATGGGCACACTCCCCAATAAAATCGGAGCGCATGGTGATTATTGAATATATCTCAACTGATTGCTGAACGACTGCGTTTTCAAGAAGATTTACAAATGTTACAGCGTGTGAGTCAGGCATTGCACCGCTGGTTGAAATACTGTATCTGAAGATCTCTTCAAACTGATCGACGAGTATCAGCACTTTTTCATTGTTCCTTTTAACCAGGTCCCTTATTACAGCTGTGAGACCATCCGGACCTGCACCAAGCAGTGATCCGACAGATCTCCTTACAGAATCAATATCATTATTGTCCGGCACTGCCTGTGCAAGTGTTTCAATCAGGTTTCCGACCGGATCATTGCCTGGCCTGAATGTCAGTATCTTCCAGGATGCCGATGAACCGGAGCTAAGCTTCTTCACCCTGGGCAGGACACCGCAGTAAATAAGCGATGATTTACCTGTACCGGAAGCTCCCATTACAGTAACAAACCTGTTCTTAAGGAGTTTCCTGAGTACCTCCTCGCTCTCTCCCTCTCTTCCGAAGAAAAGATCACTCTCTTCAGGCAGGAAAGGTCGGAGCCCGGGAAAAGGGTTAAATCTTTTTAAATCAGTTTCTGGTCCCATAATTTATATATATAACCTGACTAAACTTTTATTCCTATCACAAGAATATCGTCAACCTGGTCGTTATTCCCCATATAGTCATAGAGCGTTGTTTTAAGTATCTCCTTCTGCTGTTCCAGCGGTTCATTGTGAATGTCAAACAACAGCTGCTCAAATCTTTTTGTGAAGAATTTTTTGTTTTCCGGCCCCCCGAACTGATCGGCATAGCCATCCGAGAACATGTAGATCATATCACCATCGACAAGCTTTATTTCATTGTTGGCAAAAAGCTGTTCCTGTCCGTCGACAAAGGCGCCGATCGGGAACCTGTCTCCCTTGATCTTTGCCATATTATTGTCGCGAATATGGATAATGGGATTATTTGCCCCTGCAAAATCGACCTTTTTGTTCTTGAAATCGAAGACACACAGGGTCATGTCCATTCCATCCTTTATGGATGTCTCGCTTGTATTTTCGTTAAGTGTCTGAATAACTCCCTTATTAAGTTCATTCAATATATCTGAAGCTTTTCTTGCCTTCTGCACATTCACTGCATTATTCAGCTGGTTAAACCCGACAATGGACATGAAGGCACCCGGTACACCATGACCGGTACAATCTACTGCCGCTATCATGACAAGTCCTGAGTTTACTGACATCCAGTAAAAATCGCCGCTCACAATATCCTTGGGCATATAGAAGATGAAGTAGTTCTTAAAATACTTCTCAAGCAGCGTAAAGGAGGGAAGGATAGCTGTCTGTATCCTGCGGGCATAATAGATACTGTCCATTATATGCTTCTTCTGTTCCTCTATCTCCGTATAAGCTTCGTTCAGCATGGTATTTTTTTCAGCCAGTGCATCACGCTGCGATTCGATCTCTTCTTTCTGTTTTTCTATCCTGAGGGTCCTTTCCTTGACCTTTTCCTCCAGCTCATAATAATAACTTTCAAGCTGTGCTATCATCATGTTGAATTTCTCCGACAGTCGTGTGATCTCATTGTTGCCGGTCACCTCCGCCCTTTCGCGAAGGTTCCCGTTTGTGATCCTGTCAACATTATCAACCAGGTTCTTTATCGGGTTGGTTATCACTTTGGTCTTGCGGTACATCAGGATGCTTACAATGATCATTGTGATAAGGAATACGGCAGAAAACCTTATAACCTCTGTCTTAAAGAGCATCTTCTGCGAGGTCCGATCGGAGATGATCCTTATGACCGATCCTTTATAGAGACTTGACATCGGCTTTTCAGAAAGGTTTGCTCTCTCCTGATAAATATACTGGTACTGGTACCACGACCGCCCAACCTTTTCTGTAAAGCTGGTAGTATCCTTTTTAAGAAAAGCATTAAGCAGGTTTTTCTCCTGGCTTTCCACAAAGAGGGCATCCTTGTTCATGCTGAAAGGTCCGTCGGCCATAAAATACAGCTCAACATCAATGATCCCTTCGGTTTCGCTTTTGAGCTCACTTTTTACATCCTCGATCGCCTGTATGATCTCTTCAACCTTTTTTGAATAAGCACCCAGTTCAATTATGTATTTCCCGTCGAGTGTGGGCTGGTATGAATATTTCTTCGGCCTTTTGGTCTTGGCTTCAATGGCAAAAAGATCAGATTTGAATTTCCCGGAATCAAGTATGTTCTGGAGATATCTCTTGAAGACACCTCCGTAGGTAAAAAGATTAAGACCCATGTCTTCCCTGAAGGTGGTATTCACTATTGTCCCATTTGCAGAAATTACATATATATCATCGTTTTGCGGATCCATGCCGATCTTGTTTGCTATCGCTCTCAGATCCATTTTGCTGATATTTTCAGTATTTGCAAAATAACCGTTAATGAGTTTTGAACTCATCTCACGGAACTTGTTTGTGAATTCGATATCGATGATATTTACTGCGATGTCCTGGAATCTCAGAACTTTTGTTACCTCATTTGCCAGCATAGTGTTCTTGTCGTCGATCCCCTTCTTGACCAGGGCGCTTGTATGCTGGAAATTGAGGACTGCAAAAACAAGCAAGGCCAACAATGTCGGTATCGCGATATTAAGGATCAGTTGCCTGAATATTGTTGTTTTCCTGCTGGCCATCATTATTATTTTGATTCGTTTTCTGATTTATCAAGCTTCCTGAATATCTGAAATGAACTGTCGGGGGAGATGCTATTGAATTCTTCAAGCACATCCAGGTCAAGCAGGTAATTGGGTCCGCCGCTACTTTTAACAATTTCTGCCGCCTCCGGAAGGTTTTCCCTCCCTAGTAACATCATTTCAGATGTTGTATCTGTTTCATTGCCGTACCAGAAAAAATATTCTTTATTCCTGTCGGTACTTAAAGCCGTCAGATCTTCGGCATCCTTCATATGCTCAGCCAATAACAGAAGTTCATCTTCAGGGATCTCTTTAAAGAATGAAGAGAGAAGCCGCGTTTTTTCAAAGAGAAATTTACTTTCAGGCTTGATGCCCTCCACTATTGTCTTCAGCATAGGCAGATCCTCTTTCGGAATTCTTCCCGATACAGCCTCAAACAATCGCCTGTCGGTCCGTGCTATAAGCCTTGCGGCTTCTTCTCTGAGTATTGCTTCCGGGCTGAAAAGAAGGGCCGTGACAGATTCTTCAAGATCTTTATCCGGGATCGCCAGCATTGAATGCAGGGCACATGCTTTAGCCCAGATGCTAATCAGGTTATAATCCCTGTTTAAAATATCATCGAGCAGCCTGTCATATTGCGGTATCTCACCCGGGTAGAACTGGTGCAGGTTTTTAAGCTTTTCCTCATCCGGTACGACATCGATCAGGGAAACAAGACGTACTTTGATCGCCTCCTCAATGACAATATCGATCATCTCCAGTGCATAATTGACCGATCCTACGGTGCCGCTTTCAATATTTGCCCTGATCTTATCGAGCGAGCCCTTATCGTAAGCAATTGAAAGGATATCGTAGAGGAAATTGTTCCATGAAGCTGTTTCCCTGTCCATGATACCTTTAAGCAGGACATTGTCACTTTTCGCCAGGCAGGCCTGTGCTGAAATGTTCCAGGTTATCATGCCGATAATTTCCGTGACCAGCTGATGTAGCTTATCCTTTTCATCGCTGTCGGCCTTATAGCCACATTTTACGAGAAGGTTTGCTGCCGTTTCCTTCAGTATCCTTGAATTTGACCAGAGTCTGGCAAACAGGAAATCGGTATTTTCCCTGGCACATGATCTGCCTATGAGCCTGATCATTGTTCTGCTGATTGCAGTATTTCCAGATGATCCCAGGTAAGTACGGAACAACGATTTGTATGCATTTTCGCCAAAACTTTCAAGGACCAGAGCGGCATCAGTTTCGAGACCCCTGATCTTAAGACAGTCGCATACTTCCGGGATCATATCTTCAAGGCTGAATTTGCCGATCAGGTATATAGCAATTCTCTTTGACTCAATATTATTTTCTCTCAGTAATCTGAGTATTTCCGTCGTCTGGGGCATCCTGGTATCTGCAAGAGTTTTGCGGGCATTTATAAGTTTTTCATCGTCTGATGTAACAGCCGGATGTTTTTCCAGCCGGCGCGGGTCGCCTTTGGTTTCAGCAAGCTGGTCTATGACTTCTGCCGCCCTGTGCCTGAGAGCCTCATCGATATTCTGGCTGGATGTAATCTTCCTGAGAACAGGGAGCATCGACAGATCCTGATAAGCCTCTGCATGATCCGTGATCTTTCTGAAAAACCAGGCATTCCCGGTATTTTCAACTATTGAAAGGTCGCCTCCTGCCATCCTGTAATAGTTATTGCCGAATATCACCTGTCCCGCCGCCCGGCTTTTCAGGGATTCCCATCCATAAGATGCGGTCGTTGCCGGGGAATTCACATCGACTGTCTCAAGAGATTCCCTTATCGATTTCCTGTACTCCCTGTACAGGCGGAAGGCAACAAATATCCAGGCAACTATTATAAAGAACAGAACCCAGGAGAAATGAATAAGCCTGATGAAAGAGAGTGCACCCAGTCCTGCAAGGATCAAACCTGATGAAAGGGCTGAGATCTCATTCACGGTCCCATCGATCCCCGACTGTACCTCATACCTTATCTTTTCATCAACTGTCTGGTAAATTACCTTGAATGAAGGAGACTCGATAGAATCCTTGAGCGACTTTGAGAACAGCCTGCTCAGGGCAAGAATAAGGAAAAAAACCAGAAATCCGCTTGCCGAAGCTGGTGTATAACCCATTGTCATGCCAATGATCACAGCAAGTGCGGTAAAGGCAACAACAAGTATAGGAGATAAGGCAAGGCATGTACGAAGGCCGTAATTTTTTATTATGTAGGAGAAAACCAGAAGCTTTATAAGCAGTGTGAATATCATCATGCTGCCCGTAAACAAGCCCAGGAATCTTGCCATATCCTCCTCCAGGGGATATTGCAGCCTGGTAACTGCCATGAATGAATACTGGACAAAGAAAGCTGTCATGACAGAAAGGGCAATGAAGATCCCCATTATCCTGATATATGCATTTTCACGGAATATTGAGAGCCCCGGCCGCTTCTCTGATTTCGAATCTTCAACGACAACAAAGGTGAATTTTCGTCCTATCAGTATCTGTACAATGGCTGCAGCAAGAATACTTATAGTGCTTATTATCAATATATTATGAGGGCTGAACTTAAGTGAAAGAAGGACCGGTATAGCATAACAGCTGATTATTACCCCTATCACAAGGCCGGCATCTACAAGACCGAAAAGCCTCTTCCCCTGGCGAAGAGTAA
Organism: Bacteroidales bacterium; assembly: GCA_050013475.1. GTDB lineage: Bacteria > Bacteroidota > Bacteroidia > Bacteroidales > VadinHA17 > LD21. The sequence continues at coordinate 122,287 of JBEKFE010000007.1, read as the reverse complement.
AAAGTCTTCCCGTCGTGCCCCAGAATCCAAGCATCGCAAGGATATTGAGCGGGCCCAGCATAACGAAAACCGCAAATGTGACGATCTTTCCCGGTATAATAAGCAATGCGAGCCAGAGAACGAAAGTAAGAAGAGTTACAAAAAAAAGGTTTGTGGCAGCGAAGGACCGGAAATGCATCTTAGCCTGGAGCCACGTGTATGTCCCTGTTAGTACGATCCCTGCCAGTCCGGAAATAACATAGGCCCTGGCCATCATCTTTTCATCATAAACTGACAGGAAAAGTGAATGTGCGCTTATATCAAATGCTCCGAAGAAAATGCCGAGAAAGACAGATTGGGTCAGAAGCATCGACACCATTGATTCTTCACCGGCTTCAACTCCAAGGAGCTGGAACAACCTATCTTTCATGCATGAAGTTATAAATTTCCTTGCCTAAATTAAGAAATAATTGATATCAAACATCCTGCGAAATGCTTTTTTTCAGCAATACATTGCAGGAAAAGATAAACAAGCGAAATTCATTGATGAACATCTTCAAATGCCGGAAATGCTATCCCCTGCCCCGGAACATCTGCATCAATTTTTCTGCTAATCCCTTAATATCAGGATCGAAGCCGTCTTCGATCACTCCCGCCTGCAAATAGAATGGCTCCCTTTCGCTAAGTTTCAGCTCAATATACTTCTCCAGATCAGTCTCATTAAAGCCTTTCAGGAGAGGCCTTTGCTTCTTGTCGGCTACGAGGCGCATTTTCAGCTGTGCCGGCGTCATCCTAAGATAAACCACTTCCCCTGTCCTCTTCATAAAATCCATATTATCGTGGAAACAGGGGGCGCCGCCACCTACTGAAATGACTGTATCTCCTTTTATATTAAGATTATGCAGAATATTCGATTCGTATTGTCTGAAGGTTTTCTCACCTGAAAGCAGGAAGATATCTGTGATAGTGGTTTTGTATTTTTTCTCGATGAGTTCATCAAGATCGAGGAAATGCCAGTCAAGAATGGTGGCAAGGTTTTGGCCGGCTGTTGATTTGCCGCTTCCCATAAAACCGATAAGATATATCGTTTTAGACACGATCATCAAAGTTCAAGCGTCATCTGGGCGGGATCTATACGGATATCCTTTGTAGTCTCCTCATCCTCAGGCTCTTCATTTACAGGAACCGGGGTCTCCTTTTTGGCTACCGGTTCTATCTCCTGTATGTTATCAACCATGAAGCTTGTCAGCCTCTTGCCCTTTGCTTTATAACTCTTTACGCCGATGAATTCGGCTACCTCAATGATCTCATTTTTTCTAGCCTTATGCTTGCCGCCGAATTGTATCTCGAACCTCGGATATTCAACTTCTGTAAGGCTTATAAGTCTTGATTCGGGATCCTCATTAATGAAACACTGGGCCTTTTCCGAATCTTCGACCATGAATCGCTTGACATAGTAAAACTTCTGCTCATGATCCCAGTAAACTGACGAATAGACCTTCCCGGGATGGAATTTCTCAATTATAAGGATGTTCTCTTCATAATGGTTGGAGAGGTCAAAGCCGGTTGTCCTGAAAAATCCGTTCTTCGTAATTACCAGTATCCTGTCATCTCCGCCGAATTCGCCCAGGTAGATACCTCTGCCATCCACGTTCAGCCTGAAGACAGCGTCATCGAACCAGATCTTTCTTCCTCCAAGGGTCGATAATCCTTTTTCCTTCAGGGCAATTTTCTGGACGGGATTTTTCGTTACAATATTTCCCATGGAAGATTTTCCCTTGATGTTCATCTGTCCGAAGTCAAATTCAAATACAAGCTTTTTAAGCCTCGGCCGTGGCTTATGATGGATTTTAATCACCTCAGCCTCACCGTTTGGATTGGCGCTCAGATACATTATCCTTGATCCTGCTTTTCCCCTGGTAAGGTTATATTCCTTGTCGCGCGTCAGCCCTGTAATGCTGCATCTCTTGGCAAGCAGCGGACCATCTTTCCCATCCTGGTAGACAATATTGTATATAGTCCTTTCGTCATTCTTGAGAAAGACATTAACGTAAAGAATATCATTGCCGACGAATACCTTATCGGCCACCTTCGTTATCAGGTACACACCGTCTTTTCTTATAATTATTATATCATCTATATCGGAGCAGTCGCAGACGAACTCATCTTTCTTTAACCCGGTGCCGACAAAACCCTCCTTGTAATTCACATATAGCTTGGCATTGTTTGCTACCACCTTTGTGGCCTCAATGGTATCGAAGCTTCTTATCTCGGTCTTTCTCTCCTTCCCCTTTCCATACTTCTTCCTGATCTGCTTGAAATAATTAATTGTGTATGGAATAATATTCTTCAGATGCGTCCTTACCTCATCAAGTTCATTTTCAATTCCCCTGATATGCTCATCGGCTTTTTTGGAATCAAACTTCGAGATCCTTTTGATCTTTATCTCGGTAAGGGCTATGATATCTTCCCTTGTGACCTCCCTGAGCAATCTTGATTTAAAAGGTTTCAGTCCGTTATCGATCGCTTTGATCACCGATTCCCATGTTTCGCACTCCTCAATATCGCGGTAAATTTTTTCTTCTATAAATATTTTCTCAAGCGACGACATGTGCCATTCTTCCTGCAATTCGCCCTTTCGTATGTTAAGCTCTGCCTTAAGCATGGTAACTGTCTGGTCGGCTGATCTCCTGAGCATTTCGCTTACTCCCATGAATGAAGGCTTGCTGCCGGTTATGACACATGAGTTGGGCGATATAGAGTATTCACAATCGGTCAGTGCATAAAGTGCATCGATGGTCTTGTCGGGCGAGACACCCGGCATCAGCTGTATGACAATCTCCACATTCTCTGCGGTATTGTCATCGATCTTCCTGATCTTGATCTTGCCCTTTTCGTTTGCTTTGATTATAGATTCGATCAGTGTCGATGTTGTTTTGCCATAGGGTATTTCGGTTATCACCAGCTCCTTTTTGTCGACCTTCTCAATTTTGGCTCTGACCTTTACTGCTCCGCCCCTCTGTCCGTCGTTATATTTTGAGACATCGATAAAACCTCCTGTTGGGAAATCGGGATAAAGCACAAAATCTTTCCCCATAAGGTAATCAACGGATGCGTCGATAAGTTCGTTAAAGTTGTGAGGCAGTATCTTTGAAGCAAGTCCGACAGCTATGCCTTCTGCTCCCAGTGCAAGCAGCAGGGGAAACTTGACAGGCAGGGTGACCGGTTCCTTGTTCCTTCCATCATATGACAGTTTCCACTCGGTTGTTTTAGTGTTGAATACTACCTCCAGTGCGAATTTTGAGAGTCGCGATTCGATGTATCTTGCGGCAGCAGCTCCGTCCCCGGTTAGAATATTGCCCCAGTTACCCTGCGTGTCAACCAGAAGATCTTTCTGGCCCAGCTGGACAAGGGCATCTCCTATGGATGCATCTCCATGTGGATGGAACTGCATTGTATGTCCTATGATATTTGCAACCTTGTTGAACCTCCCGTCGTCCATCCTTTTCATCGAATGGAGTATTCTCCTCTGAACAGGCTTCAGTCCGTCAAGGAGGTGAGGCACAGCTCTCTCAAGGATAACGTATGATGCATAATCGAGGAACCAGTCGCGATACATTCCCGACAATGCAGTAACCGAATGAAGGGCAGCAGAAGAGCCTTCGGCTTCTGCCATCTGTTCACCGCTTTCCCCGGGCATAATGTCATCAAGATCTTCCTCGTCCATCCTAGCCTTGTATTGATCTTTTATTTTTCCTCTTCAACGATATCCTCCTCTATCCGCAGGTTTTCAATAATAAAATCCTGGCGGTCGGGGGTGTTCTTCCCCATGTAAAACTCAAGAAACCCGTTAACAGAATCGTTTTTCTTCATTCTTACCGGTTCAAGGCGTATGTCTTTGCCTATAAAATGCTTGAATTCATCGGGAGAGATCTCTCCGAGTCCCTTGAACCTGGTTATTTCCGGGTTTGGCCCGAGCTGCTTTATTGCCTTTTGTCTCTCCTCATCGGAGTAGCAGTATCTTGTCTCCTTCTTATTCCTGACCCTGAACAGTGGTGTCTGCAGTATATATATATGACCTTTCCTTACAAGGTCGGTGAAAAACTGTATAAAAAATGTCAGGAGAAGCAGCCGGATATGCATGCCGTCAACATCGGCATCTGTAGCAATTACGATATTGTTGTAGCGGAGGTTTTCTATCCCGTCTTCAATATTCAGAGCTGCCTGCAGGAGGTTGAACTCCTCATTCTCGTAGACAATCTTTTTGGTCAGGCCAAATGAGTTAAGAGGCTTTCCCCTCAGGCTGAAAACTGCCTGTGTCTCGACATTCCTTGATTTTGTTATCGACCCGCTTGCCGAATCTCCTTCGGTAATGAATATGGTTGAATCAAGCTTATCCGGATCATTTGAGTTATAATGTATCCTGCAGTCTCTCAGCTTCTTGTTGTGCAGACTTACCTTCTTTGCCCTGTCGCGTGCCAGCTTCTGAATGGAAGAGATTGCTTTTCTTTCCTTTTCCGAATCCTGTATCTTCTTCAGGATTATCCTGGCCGTTTCAGGATTTTTATGCAGGTAGTCGTCGAGATGTTTCTTTATAAACTCTACGATAAAATTCCTCACTGATGGTCCTGCGGGACCAATATCCTTTGATCCGAGCTTTGTCTTTGTCTGGGATTCAAAAATAGGTTCCTCAACTTTTATGCTGATCGCAGCGATTATTGACGACCTTATATCTGCAGGATCATAATCTTTTTTGTAGAATTCGCGGATAGTCTTTACCAGGGCCTCCCTGAAAGCAATAAGGTGAGTGCCGCCCTGGGTGGTGTTCTGCCCGTTTACAAAGCTGTAATATTCCTCGCTGTACTGCTCCCCGTGCGTGAATGCAGCTTCAATATCCTCTCCCCTGAGATGAATAACCGGGTAAAGTCCTTCCCTGGTCATATTTTCACTGAGCAGGTCGAGCAGCCCGTTCTTTGAGTAGAACCTGTTACCGTTAAAATTGATGACAAGGCCCGAATTGAGATATACGTAATTCTTCAGCAGGTTATCGACATACTCCGATATGAAGTGGAAATTGCCGAACATTGCCGGATCGGGATGAAAAATAACCTCAGTACCGTTCTCTTCATTGATTTTCTTAAGAGGTTCCTCTTTCAGAACGTTGCCATGGTCGAATGCAATAGTTATTATTTCACCCTCCCTGATCGATCGTATGATAAAACTGCTCGATAGGGCGTTCACAGCTTTTACACCAATTCCGTTAAGCCCGACTGATTTCTTGAAAGCTTTAGAGTCGTACTTGGCTCCAGTGTTCATTTTGGAAACTGCATCCAGCACCTTGCCAAGCGGTATGCCGCGACCATAATCCCTTACCCTGACTTCCTTATCGGTAATGGAAACATCGATCTTTTTACCATAACCCATCATATATTCATCGACGGAATTATCCATCACCTCCTTGAGGAGAACATATATACCATCATCCTGCGATGCACCATCACCCAGCTTGCCGATGTACATACCCGGTCTCAGCCTGATATGCTCGCGCCATTCAAGCGTCCTGATGTGCTCCTCGGTATAACCAACTGACATTTCCAATGGAATTTTGCGCAAATATAATGATTATGTAACGGCCCGATTTGCCGATTTTTCAACAATCGTCCCGATTTTGTGACCCGGTGATATCCTAAAGCTCAGTAAAATATCAGGTTAAGCCCGTCACCCTGCCTGGGCTTTTAAATCCATTTGTTAATAAATTCGGTTATTAACAGTTCTTACCGGGAAGGTACTATAGCAGGATTGCACTGACTTTCATTACCGATTTCTTTTCAAAGTAGTCAGATCCTTTAAGATCAAAATCCCATACCCACTTTTCAGAATACTGACCCTCCGGAAGATCAATTTCGACGGTTCTTACTTCAGTTGCAACGCCGTCACGACCGGTAAATACCTCACCAGTATCCGTAATGAGCACTGATTGGTGCCTTAAAAGAAAATCGAGATGTTTCTGCTGGACATCTTTCCTGAACATCAGATAATCTCCCTCACCTGCTGAGGATTTTGCCCTGAGAAGCTTCAGTGGAAGGGACTCGAGCTGGCTGAGAATATTCAGCGATATTACAAGTCCGGGATCTCCGGGAAGGTCAAAGTCAGGGATATTGATCCCCTCCAGTGTTCTGAGCTTGCTGTAAAAAGGGAGTCTGCCCGCTTTCTGCCAGATCTCCTCAATCAGACCGCCTGTGGCGTCGGCCTCGACAAGTTCCACATTATTCAGATCCGCCACCTGCCTGACAGCATCCGGCGGATGAATGATGTCGATAAGTGTGACAGATCCTGTTTTTTCAAGCATCTCCTTAAGAGGCAGATCGAGCAGCCATCCGCTTCCAAGCACAGTAACCCTGTCTGGTTGAATTGTATCAACAGATCTTATTATGAAATTTCTGCAGTTCTGAAGATGATCATTCCACCCATCACCCTGAGCAAGATGCCTGTAGATCAATCCGCGCTGGTAATCATAATAACCAAGGCGGTGAAGTATTCTTTTGTATTTTTCATTGTAAGCCATTGCGCATTTTTGCCAGCTCATTCCCCATCAGTGATCTGAACTTCGAGGCAAGCTCTTCCGGATCAGAAGTTCCGAATGATCCCGGGTGAACAGGCTCGAGTACCTTTATTCTCAGGATATGATTCCTCGAAAAAACAAGACCATGCTTGGGAAGAACTCCGCCGGTACCCTCAATCACAACAGGAAGTATCGATTTATCGGTCATCATTGCCATCTGGAATGCGCCAAGCTTTAATGGCCCAATCTCCCCATCGAGTGAACGCGTACCTTCGGGAAAGATCATAATGGAGATCCCTTTTTTAAGACTCTCAGCGGATCTTTCCATCATTTCAGCCTTGCTCTCCTTGTTTCCCCGGTCAACAGTTATATATTTTGCCATACTCAGGTACCAGCCTATGACCGGCACCCTGAAGTTCTCGATCTTGGATATCCATTTGAATCTGTATCTCAGGCAGTTGAGGATAAGGATATCCAGGATTGACTGGTGGTTTGATATAATAATATAAGGTGTGCTTTTAAGGGCCTTCTCCCTTCCTTCAACTTTTATTTTCCAGAGCGGGACAGCGTATGAAAAAAAATTACTTTGACATACCAGCCACCAGTGCATTATCTTCCTTTCATCGTCAAAAGGAAAGGTAATGAACCAGACCATAAGTGAAACAAGGAAAAATAATCCTGCAAGCGGGAGGAAGATCAGCCAGACCAGAACTGAAATAAAAATATCCATACCGGGACAAAGAAATTAAAAAAAACAATAAACTTCCTCATCAGACACCTGAATGTTCTGATCCCGAAGTAATGTCAGTATATCCTGATGCATATGGCGGCAGCCTATAAGGTTTTTCGCAACCGATCTAAGTTCGTCGCTGCCTGTAATATCACTTTCCCAAATTATGCCATCCTTTACAAGGAACCGGCACCTGTGGCTTTTACCCGACAGACCGAGTATCGCGGTAAATTCATAAGGAGGACCGTAACCCCAGTTCCATTCCCAGCTTTTATATCTTGTTTCTGATAGCTTCCGGATCTTTTCAGTTTCCTCAGTGCTGAAGCTAAAAGTCTGCAGGCCTGGAATGGAGTTTCTAAAATACCTGATCATGGCCTCGGTGAACTGCTCCATTGTATCAATTCCCCTGATCCTCCCCTTCAGATTAGTAACCGATGTCCTGTTTGAAGGAACTCCGCGGGTTGTGTATTTTCCTGTATCGGGCTTCAGATATCTCTTCATTTTTCCCATAGAGGCATCAAAAAGAAGCGTGCCATGATGTAATACTCTCTCCCTGAATACATGTTCGGCATTTCCGGAGATCTTCAGTCCATCTACGGTAAGATCATTTTTACCTTCAAAAACTGCAGTCAGTCCAAGTGTTGCCAGGAATTCAATGACAGGTTTAGTATAATATCTGAAATCTACCTGTTTCCCTTTTTCACTCTGGCGTATAAATGCAAAATTGAGATTGCCACTGTCATGGTAGACTGTTCCCCCTCCCGATATCCGTCTTATTACCGGGATCCCATCTTCAGCCACAAGCCTGGCATTGACCTCCATGTGGGCCACCTGGTGCTTACCTATTATTACGGATGGTTCATTAATTGAAAGGATGAGAAAATCCTCATCGCGTTCATGAAGCAGAAAATCTTCGGCAGCAATGTTGAAGAAGGGGTCATTTGATGCCTGTACTACTTCAAGCATTTGTTCAGGTTTCTTTGGGGACAGGATAAAAAAATGATGACTTCATAAGCAACCGCCGGTCGGTAAAATCGAAAAGAAGGAATGCTGCCCAGCCGGTCAAAGCGCCAAATAGCGAACCGAATAATACATCGCCAGGGTAATGCACTCCAAGATAGATCCGGCTGTATCCCACAGCAAGTGCCCAGGCTACGATCGAAATGGAAAACCACCTTCTTCTGAACATAAGGAGGCTGAGGAGAGCCACTGCAAAAGAGTTGGATGCATGTGATGAGACGAATCCGTACATCCCTCCGCATCTGCCATTGACAGTATGCACTTTCCCCTCAAGAGTTTTCTCATAGCAGGGACGCGGTCGTTTAACGCTATTCTTTATTACATCAGAAAGCTGATCAGACGCGGTTATCAGAAGCGCTATCACAATTACCAGTACGATCATTCTTCTTTTATACTTGATTACGAGAAAGATGAGAATGGCAATATATAGCGGTATCCAGGTCGGAGGATAGCTTATTATAGTCATTACCATGTCCCAGAATGGCGAATGAAATGAATTCAGAAAAAGAAATAACTGATGGTCAATACCTGTCAGCATATATCACGAGTTTAGCACTTTCCACAGCATATCCTTCAGGGTATTAATCCCCAGCCCCGTAATTGAAGAGATGAATACTCTTGGAAGATCGGGCAGATCCTTCCTGATCTCATCGGTAAGCTCTTCATCCAGCATATCGGATTTTGAGACCGCAAGCACACGTTTCTTATCGAGAAGCTCCGGGTTGTACATTTTCAGTTCATTCAATAGGATCTCATACTCCTTTTTAATGTCCTTGCTGTCGGCCGGTATCATGAAAAGGAGGATAGAGTTTCGTTCGATATGTCTAAGGAATCGTACTCCCAGTCCCTTGCCTTCGTGTGCTCCCTCGATTATCCCGGGTATGTCTGCCATAACGAACGATTTGCCCTGCCTGTAGGCAACAATTCCAAGATTGGGAACAAGGGTGGTAAAGGGATAATCAGCGATCTTTGGTTTTGCGGCCGACACTACCGAAAGTAGCGTTGATTTCCCGGCATTCGGGAATCCGACAAGTCCCACATCAGCAAGTATCTTCAGCTCAAGTATAAAGCTTGATTCGATGCCTGCTTCACCTGGCTGTGCGTACCTCGGGGTCTGGTTGGTTGCTGACTTGAAATGGGTGTTACCCTGTCCGCCCCTTCCTCCTTTTGCGAGGATCTTTTCTTCTCCGTTATTTGTGATCTCGAAGATAAGTTCTCCGGTTTCTTCATTCTTTGCGATGGTACCAAGGGGGACTTCAACTGTTACATCTTTACCCGAGGCTCCCGTGCTTTGCTGGGCTCCGCCTGATTCGCCATTTTCTGCAAAGATATGGCGCCTGTATTTCAGATGAAGAAGGGTCCACATCTGGTTATTTCCCCTGAGGATAATATGACCTCCCCTTCCACCGTAGCCACCATCGGGTCCTCCTTTCGGCTCGAACTTCTCGCGCCTGAAATGAGCGGACCCTGCGCCTCCGTTACCGGACCTGCAGTAGATCTTTACATAATCAACAAAATTTGAATCGGGCATATTACATTATTATACTCTGTGTAACTCATTTAATTGCCCCCGTCCCGCTTACGCGGGACTGCCCCCTAAAGGGGGCCTAAATCCCATTCACCTTCCATGTTTTGCATTTATGAATGAGAATTAGCCCCCCTTCAGGGGGGTTGTGGGGTCAAACGAATTTCTTCATCTGGTCCGAAAGCTTGACAAATATATCATCAATGCTTCCGACACCGTTAACGGGTTTATACAGACCTTTCCCCCTGCAATAATTTATTATAGGTTCGGTTTTTGTCTTGTACACATCGACCCTGTTTTCAATTACAGCCGGATCTTTGTCATCAGGCCTGCCCGACTGTTCGGCGCGTAGTATGAGCCTCTTTACGAGCTCATCGTGATCGACCTCAAGTACAAGCATGCAATCTATCTTCATTCCCCTTTCGTTAAGCATTTTTTCAAGGGCAATCGTCTGAGCGACAGTCCTTGGAAATCCGTCAAAGAGGAATCCGGCTGAGCCTTTGGTCTTATCGATCCTGGTTGCTATCATTTCAATCACAACCTCATCGGGTACAAGTTCTCCCTTTGACATTATTGAGCTCATCTTCTTGCCCAGTTCGGTTCCGGCGGCTATTTCTGCGCGGAGCATATCACCGGTGGAAAGATGGACGAGATTGAATTTTTCAGCAAGTTTAACCGATTGGGTTCCTTTGCCCGAACCCGGAGGACCGAATATCAGAAAATTTAACATAGCATATTATTTATTTGACCTGTATATACAATGAAGTAAGATTTCTTCCATATCCTGAATAATCAAGACCATATCCGATCACAAAATCATTCGGGATCCTGAAACCGACATAATCGAGGGGAATGTTCTTGCTGTAGCAATCAGGTTTCACCAGAAGTGAGGCAACCTTTACACCTGCAACTTTCCTTAAGGCAAGCTCATCTGTTATCCTTTCAATGGTGTTCCCCGTATCAACAATATCTTCGACAATAATTATCTGTTTGTCCTTAATATCTTCATTCCATCCTATGAGTTCCTTAACCGTGCCCGAAGAGTTCGTTCCTTCATAAGAAGCCAGCTTCACGAAAGATATACGGGCCTTAAGGCTGATCTTCTTGAACAGCTCGGCCGCAAAGAGGAAGGCGCCGTTGAGTATCCCCATAAAAACAACCTCCTCCCCTTTGTAATCGTTGTTGATCATCTCTGCAAGTTCTCCAATCCGTCTGTCAATCTCCTCTTCAGTAATTAATTCCCTGAACTTCTTATCAAGAACCTGTACTTCATTCATGCATATCTGGTTTGAAAAATTTGCCTTTGCGAAAATATGAAATTAATAGCTTATTTTTGTTCTCATCTAATTGTAATTTAAATATTGAAGCTATGGAACCCAGGGTAAGCATCATAATGGGAAGCACATCGGATCTTCCGGTTATGGAGGCGGCAGCAAAGATACTCAATGATTTCAGGATACCTTTTGAAATTAATGCCCTTTCGGCACACAGGACGCCCGATGAGGTTGAAAAATTTGCAAAAAACGCTGCCGGGAGGGGGATTAAGGTAATAATTGCCGCTGCCGGGATGGCCGCTCATCTTCCGGGCGTTATAGCATCAATGACACCTGTACCTGTTATAGGTGTTCCAATCAAAGCCTCTCTTGAGGGGCTTGACTCGATCTTTTCAATACTTCAGATGCCTCCGGGGATCCCCGTGGCCACAGTTGGGGTGAATGCCGCAATGAATGCGGGAATACTTGCAGCCCAGATACTTGCTGCCGGCGATGAAGCTGTTATGAAAGAGATCATCAGTTTCAAGGAAAGCCTCAAGAAAAAAATAGTTCAGGCCAACGAGGAGCTTAAAAACGTCAAATTCGACTACAAAACCAATTGAATAGCTGCTCTGTGTAACTCTGTGTCTCCTCTGTGCCTCTCTGTGATACTCAAGAACTTGCACAGAGAGGCACTGAGAACCACTGAGAGACACGGAGAGAAAAAAAGATCAATTCTGCATGGGATTGATCTTTTTTTTGTATATTGAAGGTGTATTTGGAAACAGTTGTTCTCGCTGCAAAAAATATCTGTTCCAGTATGTTTTGCTATTCTTCCATTTGTAGCCTTTGCGGGTGATCCTCATTTCATGCCTGCAGGCGCCGCTCAGGCCGGGATGGCATACGTATGTGTCATGAAAAATGACTTCTGGTCAGCTTTTCATAACCAGGCTGCGCTTTCAGCCAGTACCAAATTATCTTTCGGGGCCAGCTATGAAAACCGGTTCGGAATACCTGAACTTGGGACATGCACATCGGCAATAACCCTACCCGCCGGAAAGGCTGTCGTGGGTGCGATCTATTCACATTTTGGCTACAGGGACTTCAGGCGCCAGATGGCTGGAGTGGCTTGCGGGATGGCTTTATCTGAAACTGTTTCAGCCGGTGTCCAAATAGATTATTTCTCTGAAAAGACATACGGTGAATACTCAAACATGCAGGCGGTAACATTCGAAGCTGGCCTGCAGGCATCTATCAATAAGAATGTAAAAATAGGAATACACCTCTTCAACCCTGTTCCTGGTTCACTGAGGAAAAGGGAAATGGTCTCCGGTCTCACAGCCGGAGCAGGAGTGATCCTGGGAAAAGGGCTTTTTGCAGGGATGGAGGCAGAAATGACAACAGCCGGCTATGTTGATCTGAAGACCGGATTTGAATATGAATTATCAAAGGATCTTTGGCTGCGGGGAGGGTTCAGAACACAGCATTCATTATTCTGTTTCGGGCTTGGTTACAGAATAAAGCCGGCTGTAGTGGACATCTCATTCTCCACCCACGACAAGCTTGGAATTACTTCTTCTGTTTCATTGACATTTATTATAAAATAAATCCTTTTAACCGCAGAGAGCGCAGAGATTCTACGCAGAGAACGCAGAGCTTAATTAAAATAATGTACTATGATAATAAATCAAGTTTCACAAATCATTATTAGAGAAGCAATATATATACATAAAGGATTGGGTCCTGGCCTTCTAGAAAATGTGTATAAGGAATGTCTTCACTACAAACTTTTAAAATCCGGTTTAAGAGTCGAAAAAGAGAAACCTATGCCTCTTGTATTTGAAGATGTAAAGCTGGAATGTGGATATCGCATAGATCTTCTGGTTGAAGGAATTGTAGTTATAGAGGTAAAAAGTGTAGAAGCATTAAACGATGTTCACCTGGCTCAAACATTAATCTATCTGAAGCTCGGCAACTTCAAACTAGGCTTATTAATGAACTTCAATGTATACAGACTGGTAGATGGCATAAAAAGAATTGCCAATAATCTTTAAATCAAATAATTCAATGATGCTCCGCGTTCTCTGCGTTTGCTTGCACTCTGCGTCCTCTGCGGTTAAAAAAATAGGTGAAAAAATATCGAGATTAATCTTGATCCCATTCATTTTATTGGTTCCGGCTATTCTCTTTTCTCAGGAGGAAAAGCAGTCGGGGATAATTATATCAGTTGCAGAGGAGCTTACAGCAGATGAGAATGACCCGCAGTCTGCAGAGAATTTTGCAGACCTCCTCCGGACTCTTATTGAAGACCCCGTTGCAATAAACTCTGCTGATGAGAGAGAGATAAGCAGACTTTTCTTCCTCACGGGATTCCAGGTTAAGATATTATGCGATTATGTTGTAAAAAACGGAAGGATCCTCTCCATCTATGAAATAGCAAATATCCCCGGTTTTGACGAAGAAAGCGCAAGGATGCTGATCCCCTTTGTTACGATTAAAGGGGACATTCATCCATCTGACGATTCTTTGAAACTGCATCATTCGCTTGTCACAAATTTTATTGTAAAGCCAGGCTCCGGGGATCACTCCTCAACTGGTTCCCAATGGAAGATGCTTACGAGGTACAGGATGAGTGCGGGAAAATTTTCGGGAGGCTTCACTATGGAGAAGGACCAGGGAGAAAAGCTCTTCACAGGCAAACCACCCATTCCCGATTTCTTATCCGCAAACCTCTCATTCAGGGGGAAAGGATTTATCAAAAGGATCATTCTCGGGGATTTTTCAGCAAGATATGGCCAGGGAATAACACTGAATTCCGGGTCCGTATGCGGTTATTCACTGTCAGCCCCTGTCAACCTCTCTGGCAGGGATGAGATCAGACCCTACACATCCTCTGATGAAAATAACTTTTTCAGGGGAATTGCCGCAGTGACCGGGACAGAAAACAGTGATTTTTCAATCTTCCTGTCATGCAACAGGATAGATGCAACGCTCACAGATTCTTCAGACAATGAAGAGACAATGATAAAAAGCCTTTACAAGACCGGCGTCCATAACTCTTCCTCAGAGATCCGGAAGAAGGATGATGTGAAAGAGTATGCACTGGGAATAAACTTCTCGCACAGCTTCAGGAACCTTAATGCCGGAATATTGTTTTCGGAAAGCAGGTTTTCTATTCCCTTTTCGGCCAGCGATGGAGATCCGGCTGATCTGTACAGCTTCATTGGCAGAAATAACATTTTATATTCTGCATATTACAGCCTTCTTGCCAGGAAATTTATATTCGCGGGCGAGCTGTCCTATGGAGGTATAAAAAGATACGGATTCGTACAGAACATTGCTTTCCGGCCATCAGACAGGTTGATAGTAAACCTGATATGCAGACGCTTCACTCCCCTTTTCATCTCATTCCATGGCAGAGTGCCAGTATCGGGTTCTTCGACAGGAAATGAGGAGGGCATTACGGGCAGCTTTTCCTTTGAAGCAGCAAGATTCCTTTTTATAAATGCAGGCACCGACCTGAGAATTTACCCCTGGATCAGGTACAGGTGCAGCGCTCCCTCTTCAGCTGTCAGGCATGAGGTAAGGTTAAGATACCTTCCATCAGAAAGGTTGAATTTTGAGATACTGTACAGTCACAGATCATCAGTAACCGACTGCGGGCAGGATTCCGGAATTGCCCTGCCGTCAGAGCCAGCCAGTCATTCGTTCCGAATCCAGGCCAGGTTCGTTGCCCTGGAAAACCTGACGATCACCACAAGGATAGATTACAGGAGTTTTTCTCCGGGAGCGGAAAACGGGATATCGCTTCTCCAGGATGTTGCCCTGAAGCTTAAAAAGATGCCGGTAACACTGTGGATAAGATATTGTATCTTCTCGACAGACTCCTATAATACAGCCATATATACATGGGAGAATGATCTTCTTTACGGCTACTCTGTTCCGGCCCTGTACGGAAAAGGAAGCAGGATGTATGCTGTGATAAAATGGGAATTCCGGAAAAAAGCTGAAATCAGATTTAAATATGGGATTACCTCTTCAATAACAGAGGGACCAGAATCAAAATACAGTGAGGAATTTAAATTCCAGTTTGTGCTAAAATTGTAGATTGTTTTGAACTTAATTTAACCACATCACTGAGTTTAACGCGGAGTAAAATTGTTCTCTTCTGTGGCTCTCTGAGTCTTCTCTGTGCCACTCTGTGTAATCTTTGCTCTAACCCCGAAGTTCTCCTTCCCCGTTTCTACCCATTTCCACCTCTTTCCTCCTGTCTTCTTCATCGGATGGCCGGATATCCTTTACATTGAACTGAAGGTTTCTTGTCCCCTTGAATTCATTGATCTCTATTGAATAGCAGATATCGATTGGTTTGCCGGACTTAATATATTCAAAATGGTTTGCCTGGCCGAAGGCAATTGCGGGAAAGGTTTTTGTACCAGTCGATTCCTGGCACAGATCAAGTTTCAGATGTTCGCCGCTGGATCCTACCATCCTGCCTGATCCGCTGTCGAAGACATGGCTGGAAACAAAGACCGGTGACATATTATCCGGGCCAAATGGCTGGAAACGGTTGAGGCCCCTGTAGAAATCCTCATTTATTTCAGAGAAAGAGAGCTCCTCATCAATAAGAACCTGCGGAACCAGCTGTTCTTCAGTTATCGTATTAGTCACATATTCCTCAAACTTCTCCCTGAAGCTCTGTATATTTTCCTTTTTAAGCGTAAGCCCTGCAGCGAACATATGTCCGCCGAAGCTTTCCAGGAGATCGCTGCATGCCTCTATTGCCTGGTAAAGGTCATAACCCTGAACTGAACGTGCAGAGCCGGTGGCAAAGCCATTCGATTCAGTAAGGATGACGGTAGGACGGTAATAGGTTTCAATGAGCCTTGAAGCGACTATTCCTATGACACCTTTTCTCCACAATGGATTATACAGAACGGTTGTCTTGCTATTTACACTTCTCGTGTCTTCAGATATCATTCTCATTGCTTCGGTGGTGATAGATCTGTCGACGCTTCTCCTCTCGTTGTTGAAGCTGCTTATCTCGCGGCTTATCTCGGCTGCAATTTTTGAATCATTCGATACAAGAAGCTCGACTGCCTTACTCCCGGTCTCCATCCTGCCGGCCGCATTTATTCTTGGGCCGATCTTAAAAACAATATCTTCCACTGCAAGCTCCTTATGGACCTCTGACTCCTTTATTATCTCTTTTAACCCGGTACGCGGTGAATCGTTAAGCTGTTTCAGGCCGTAATAGGCCATCACACGGTTCTCTCCGGTAATTGGAACAATATCTGATGCTATGCTTACTGCAACAAGGTCGAGATAATTTGAGATTTCGGAGAAGGCAATGCCATGGACTCTTGCAAACGCCTGTATCAGTTTGAATCCGACGCCGCAACCTGACAGCTCCTTGTAGGGGTAGCTGCATAATGGCTGCTTGGGGTCAAGTACTGCAAGAGCTTTAGGGATCTCTCCTCCGGGGTAATGATGATCACATATGATCACATCCAGTCCTTTCGACCTGGCATATTTAACCTTTTCAACAGCTTTTATTCCGCAATCGAGAGCAATTACCAGCCTGCACTTATTTTCACAGGCATAGTCGAGTCCGATATAAGAGATGCCATATCCTTCCTTGTACCTGTCGGGGATATAATAGAGCACATTTGAATATTGCTTTTTAAGGAATGAATACATCAGTGCCACCGCAGTAGTACCATCAACATCGTAATCGCCGTATACAAGTATTTTTTCATTTTTATTTATCGCAGATGATATCCGGTCGACAGCGACATTCATATCTTTCATCAGGAACGGATCGTGAAGATAATCAAGTGATGGCCTGAAAAATGAGTCGGCTTCACCTTTTGAATTGATATTTCTCTGCACCATCAGGTTGGCCAGGGAATAAGTAACACCCAGGGAATCCGCAAGCTGTTTTACAACTACCGGATCACCCTTCTCCTTTATAACCCATCTTCTTTCCATTCAGCTACTTAATTAACCCATTTCAGATTAAATATCTCCCCCAGGCTTTTCTTCAGAGACGATTTTACGGCTGTCATGTCCTGCTGCCTGCCAAGTTCTCTTTCCATTGAGGTAACACCTTTATCGGTATAACCGCATGGGTTTATATAATTGAAATAATCCAGGTTTGTATTTATATTAAAGGCAAACCCGTGCATTGTCACATATTTACTTGCTCTTACACCGATAGCACATATTTTTCGCGACTTGCCAATTGTTTCCGGATCGAGCCATACTCCCGTTGCGCCTTCAAGTCTTGAGGCGGTTATTTTATATTCCGAAAGAGTGTCAATAACGGATTCTTCAAGCAGATGAATATATTTCTTCAGGTTTATCCCTATCTGTTCCAGGTCGAATATAGGGTATCCAACCAGCTGCCCCGGGCCATGGTAGGTTATGTCACCACCTCTGTCGATCCTGTAGAACTGAGCCTCCTTATCCTGCAGCTGAATATGATCCAGAAGAAGATTGGTTTCAGATCCGCTCTTCCCAAGAGTATAAACATTTGGATGTTCAACAAAAATCAAAGTGCCGCAAACCGGTTCATTGGAACCTGGTCCGCTTGCGACATTTTCTCTCTTCTTATTGACAATTTTCTGAAAGATCTTCTCCTGGTAATCCCACGTCTCCTTGTAATCTTTCAGTCCAAAATCCTCATATTTAACACTATATATCAAATAATAAAACTTGTTTCCGTTTAGCCAAGATAGTCATTTTTTAGCTCATCTTATATGTCGTTCAGCATGAAAAGAAGATCTGACAAGCGGACTGCTTTCAACCATGTCAAATCCCTTGTCCAGTGCTGCAATCCGGTATTTTTCAAATAAGGCTGGATGAATATATCCGACAGGCTCCATATAACCGATCCCGGGTTTCAGGTACTGACCTATGGTAAGGATCCTGCATCCGGTGACTTTAATATCTGCTATGGTCTCATAAACTTCCTCTTCTGTTTCACCCAGCCCGACCATGAAGCCTGATTTTGCTCTTTTATTCTTCTCCGCAATATATTTTAAGACATCAAGACTCCTGTCATATTTTGCTTTTGTGCGGATAACAGGAGTAAGTCTTCTCACTGTCTCGACATTATGTGATATAACATCGGGTGAAGCGTTGATCAGGATCTGAATATTCTCATGTTTGCCATCAAAGTCCGGGATGAGTGTCTCAATAGTTATGCCCGGGTTAAGCTCTTTCATTGTTCTGACAGTTTCAGCCCAGAAAGCAGCACCACCATCAGGAAGATCATCCCTGTCGACTGAAGTGATCACGCAATGCCGCAATCCCAGACCCTTAATTGAATTTGCAAGCCTGACTGGTTCATCAGGATCGGGAGGCAGCGGTTTTCCTGTTTTTGTTGCACAGAATTTACAGGCCCTTGTGCAAATATCTCCCAGGATCATGAAGGTGGCAGTACCGGCATTCCAGCATTCTCCTATATTGGGGCAGTTTCCGCTTGTACAGATTGTATGGAGATCGTTCCTGTCAACAAGCCGTTTTACCCTGGAATAGTTCTCCCCGCTTGCCCTCTGCATCTTCAGCCAGACCGGTAATCGTCTCACCTTTTCCATCCTTTGAATTTGTGTTTTCAAAGGTAATAAAAAGGGAAGAAAAATCAGAGCTGTATAAAAATGACCTTTGTGTCACTTGGTGAAAACCTTTGTGTCACTTTGTGGTTAATCTTAATTCTCTGAACCACAAAGGATCACAAAGGTATGCACAAAGTCGCTCAAAGGAAAGAAGGATTGGGCTAAAAACTAAAATAAGGGAAGTGTAAATGAAAGAAAAAACAATATATTTGTTAGAACTGAATGAAATGATCAACAAATAAAATCAAAAGATATATGGCTACCGCTGAGCTTAAGATCAATTCCGGTTATAAAACAGTGATCGGTGATTTTCCAAAAGTTGGCATCAGACCGGCAATCGACGGAAGGATGAATGGGGTCAGGGAATCCCTCGAGGAGCAGACCATGCAGATGGCTAAAAATGCAGCAAAGCTGATAACTTCAAATCTGAAATACCCTAATGGAAAACCTGTTGAGTGCCTGATAGCCGATACCTGTATCGGAGGCGTTGAGGAGGCTGCCTCCTGCGCAGAGAAATTCAGGAAGGGTGGCGTGGGTGTAAGCCTTACCGTAACTCCCTGCTGGTGCTACGGATCAGAGACCATCGACATGGAAAGCCTGATCCCCAAGGCTATCTGGGGTTTTAATGGCACTGAAAGACCAGGCGCGGTCTATCTTGCGGCGGCACTTGCAGGCCACACTATGAAAGGACTTCCGGCATTCGGAATATATGGCCGTGATGTTCAGGATTCTGGTGACCAGCGGATCCCGGATGATGTCAGTGAATTGATACTGAGATTTGTAAGGACGGGTCTGGCAGTATCGTTCATGAAGGGCAAATCATACCTCTCAATGGGTTCCGTTTCAATGGGCATTGCGGGATCGATCGTAAAGGAAGACTTTTTCCAGGAATACCTGGGGATGAGAAATGAATATATTGACCTTTCAGAATTCAACAGGAGGCTTAATGAAGAAATATTCGACAAGGAGGAATATAAAAAAGCTCTGACCTGGACAAAAAAATATTGCAAAGAGGGGAAAGACATCAATTCAAATCCCAAAACAAGAAAACAGAAGGATTCAGAATGGGAAACAGTTGTTAAGATGGCGATCATTGCCCGCGACCTTATGGTTGGCAATCCACGTCTTAAGAAACTCGGTTTTGGCGAAGAGGCGCACGGACATAATGCTCTTCTTGCCGGTTTCCAGGGTCAGCGCCAATGGACCGACCATATGCCGAATGGCGATTTTCTCGAAGCTATACTATGCTCTTCCTTTGACTGGAACGGTATCAGGCCACCCTACATTGTGGCAACTGAAAATGATGCCATGAATGGCGTCCCGATGCTTTTTGGGTATCTGCTTACAAATTCTGCCCAGATGTTTTCCGATATAAGAACCTTCTGGAGCCCGGATGCTATCAGGCGTGTCACGAAGACAAAACCTTCAGGCCTGGCAGAAAACGGGATCATTCACCTCATAAACTCCGGCGCTTCTGCACTGGACTTTTCGGGAAGACAGACAAAATCGGGAAAACCTGCCATAAAGCCCTTCTGGGAAATAACTGCGCGCGACGCAGAAGCATGCCTGAAAGCAACTCAATGGCCTCCCGCAAACAGAGGCTATTTCAGAGGCGGTGGATTCTCATCCCAGTTCGACACAAAAGGTATAATGCCTGTCACGATATCGAGGGTAAATCTTGTCAAGGGTATTGGCCCGGTGATGCAGATCGCTGAAGGATTCACTGTCGAGCTTCCCGAAAAAATGCATAAGATACTGACCAACAGAACCGATCCTACATGGCCGACAACCTGGTTTGCACCTCGGCTTACAGGTATAGGACCATTCACTGATGTTTACAGCGTGATGGCTAACTGGGGAGCCAATCATTGCTCGTCGGGTTACGGTCATATTGGAGCTGAACTTATTACACTTGCTTCACAGCTAAGGATTCCTGTATGCATGCATAATGTGCCCGGGGAACAGATTTTCAGGCCAAGTGCTTGGAACGCATTCGGAATGGATAAGGAGAGCTCAGATTACAGAGCCTGTCAGACTTACGGACCACTTTACAGATAATCATTTTTCCACGACAGGAAAGCATGGTCTGAGATATGATAATTATAATTAAATTCTTGTTGCCTGAAATTTAATTGCTAAATTGACAATCATTTAACTTAAAATCTGATCTATGGAAAATTCTCTCGAAAACAAAAAAGTCGAGATAGGCCAGGAAGCACTTGGTTATCTTGACACAACCCGCAAATGGACAATGTTCTTTGCAATTCTTGGTTTCATCTTTCTTGGCATTCTGCTTATAGGTGGAATGGTGGCCGGTCTTTTTGTCAGAGGTTTAACATCGGGCATGTCAGGTATGGAAGGTGGTGAAGGGATGGGATCAGTAAGGGCAGCCGGCGGTTTTGCAAGCATTTTGATGTTTGTAGTGATACTGATCATGGCTGCGATTTATTTCTTCCCGCTTTTTTATCTGCTGAAGTTTTCGACTCATGCAAAAAAAGCTGTGGCAACCTGCGACTCAAATGAGATGACACTTGCCTTTAAAAACATCAAATCGTACTGGAAATATATAGGGATACTTGTAATAATTCTTCTTGCTGTTTACCTCATTATATTCCTGATCTTCGGAGCCTCAATGGCATTCCTGACAGGATTGAAGTAACCGGATTTTAATAAAATACATCTCTGTGTCTCTCTGTGAAACCTCAGTGTTTCTCTGTGTAACAACAAAACTTACACAGAGTGCCACAGAGAAGCACAGAGTTACTCAGAGGATTTTTCAGAAGTCGATCATTGCCTTCATAACCCCGTCACCATAGGCGGCAACCAGGTCGAAAGCTTCCCTGGCTTGCCTGAAAGGGAACCTGTGTGTGACCATGTTTGATACATCGATCTGCCCGTTACCCATCATCTCAAGGGCCTTTCCCGTGCACTCTGCCTGGCGGCGCACAAACCTTACCGTGATCTCTTTCCGGCGTGTCTTATCAACACTGATCATCCACCTTTCGAACTCCGGTATCCCTACCACCATCATGGCGCTTCCCGGCTTAAGGATATCTATCCCCTGATCAAAGGCATCCTGCTGTCCGCAGCACTCAAAAACCCCATCAAGTCCGAATGGTTCTTCCTCCAGAATATTCCCGACAATATCTTCCATTAAAGGATTATAAACAGAATAAGCTCCCTCTTTGCGGGCCATTACCAGCCTCTCTCCGATCCTGTCAGTGACATATATTCTTTCAGCTCCCCCGGCCCTGGCTGCAAGAAATACGCTCATCCCTATAGGGCCGAATCCAAGAATGCCGATCCTTTTCCCTTTAAGATCTACTGATCTTTCAACTGAATAAATGCCTATTGCGAGAGGCTCACTGATGACACCATGATCCGGGGTCAGTCTTCCGGTCAGGGGGAAACAGCTTCCTTCAGGCATAACTATATATTCCTTGAGGCAGCCTTCCGCCTGACCCGGACAGCCCAGGAACAGAAGCTTTCTGCAGGTGTTCGGCCTCCCTGAAAGACACTGGTCGCACTCACCGCATGGCATTGCAGGGTCAATGGCAACAATATCTCCTCTTTTCACCCGGCTAACCGATCTTCCTGTCTGAACAACAACTCCAGCTCCTTCATGACCAACAGGAAACGGATATTTCACAACCTGGGAACCGATCCTGCCATGGGTATAATAATGAATATCAGAGCCACAGACTCCGACGACCAGCATTTTTAGCTTTACATCACCCGAATTCAAAACCACAGGTTCAGGTACCTCGGTCATCTCCATCTGCCTTATCCCGGTAAGCATCATAGATTTCATATAAAACGGAATTTTTCTTTTATAATACAAATGTACTCAATACAAAATATTTATAAGACAGAAAAAAAATACCAGGTATATACTTCTAGTTTCAACTAATAAATTAATTTTAACCACGGAGTATCACAGAGTTTTGCACGGAGGAACACAGAGTGATATTTACCGTGAAACTCTTATTTCCTGTTGAAAAATGAGACATTTCAAACTTACGGGAATCACAATTAAAATGGACTCCGTGTAACTCCGTGGTAAAAAATATGTACCTAAAATTTTTGATTATGAAAAGGATCTATGCCGTAGGGGAATCACTTGTTGATATAATATTCAGGAACGGCCAGCCACAGGCTGCCAAAGCTGGCGGAGCAATGCTCAACACCACGATCTCGCTGGGCCGCATAGGCTTACCGGTATCTCTGATTACGGAGTATGCCAGTGACGATGTGGGAAAACTTATAAATTCATTTCTTGAGGAAAATGGAGTGGATACAGGCCTCATTTTTCGGTTTAATAACGGGAATACAGCTTTAGCTCTTGCCTTCCTTGACGAAAAGAATGATGCCCACTATACATTTTACAAGAACTACCCTGAAAACAGGCTTGACATCACCCTTCCGTCAATAATGGAAAATGATTTTCTTCTTTACGGTTCAATTTATTCTGTGACAAAGGAGATCAGAACAAATTTCATGAAAATAGTAAATGGAGCCCGTGATAACGGTGCCTTTATAATATATGACCCCAACTTCAGAAAAGCACATGCAAGCGAGCTTGAGGCACACAAACCTCTTATATTGGAAAACCTTAAAAAGGTTACTGTCATGAGGGCATCCGACGAAGACCTTATGAACATTTTCGGTGCCCCCGATGCCGACAAGGGATGGGATATTGTTAAGGATAATATCCAGGCACTCGTTTATACAGCAAGTTCGAAAAAGGTTTGTGTCAGGACAAAAACATTTACAGCTGATTTCCCCGTTAAGAAGATCACACCTGTAAGCACTATCGGCGCAGGCGACAATTTCAATGCAGGCCTTATAACATCATTCTACCAGGGGAATTTTAAGGCAAAGGAAATTGCCTCTCTCGGCATGAAGGAGTGGGAGACAATTGTCTCGACTGCTGTCGATTTTGCCTCGAATGTCTGCATGAGTTACGACAACTATATTGATGCTGAATTTGCAAGCAGATATCGCTCAGCCTCTAAATCCCATATGTAGTTATTCCTGGCCACGATCCCGGAAAGCCCCTTGCAGAACTGATCTGACCTGCCCAGCTCAGGCAGGTCGTCAAGAGCTATAAGCGGCAGCGAGATATTTGTATAGATCAGCTTCTTGCCGCCAGGGATTCCCGGCAGGTTCAATGTGGCATCGATCACAGCATCCAGCCCTCCGATATGGGTGATCATAACAGCAGGATTTATTTTTCCTGCCGACATCATTTCAAGTGATTCGGTCATATCACCGGTATTGCCGCCGGACGTTCCCATTATATGGGTAAATGAATAATGAATATTGTAGAAATTGATATCCGCCCTGAAATCCGGATTGCCGGGACCAGCAAAGAAATTAAGGCACCCGTCAGATGCCAGGATGGTATCTGCCTGTTCGATGACCTCTTTTACCGGGACAAAGACAAAGACATCATCGAAACCTTTGTCGCCTGTCAGACTTCTGAGATGGTTTGAAGGATCATTCACCAGTGCAGTGTTGGCATAGACGAGTTTAATTCCGTCCTTTCCGGCCTGTTCAGGAGTAAACAGCTGAGCAGCTCTCACAAGGCGCTTCTCATCGATATCGGTAACCACGATCATCGATGGTCTCCTGTTGCAATGAAGTGCATAATCTATTGCTCCGAGCCCCATGGGTCCTGTACCTGCTAGTATTGCCATCTTACCGCCTTCGCGGATCCCCATCTCATGAATGCAGGTCCCTGGCCTGACATGATAGCTTGCGTGAAATGCACCGATAATGCATGACATCGGTTCGGATAACGATGCAGGAAAGAATGCTTCCCCGGAGTAGGGAAGCAGGCATCCAGCTTCCATTACAAGATCAGGAATTATGACGTAAGTTGCATCTCCTCCAATATATCTGTACGAGTATCCCGGAGCGTTAAGAGTGCCGGTATGAGCCATTGCAGGCTGTATCGCAAATTTCTGTCCCGCACAGAAATTTCCTCTCCATTTATTTCCAACATCAACAATCACGCCTGCAAATTCATGTCCGATAATTGTGGGATTTATGTGGATATCGTCGGGGACGCGTTTATGTTCGGCTCCCTGGAGGGCAGCCTTATGAGATGACATGCATATGCTGTCGGTTATAATATGGGCAAGGATCTCGTCATCTCCAAGAGGAGGCAGTTCAAACTCTTCCAGCCTCAGATCCATCTTACCATAAATGCGAACAGCCTTAGTTTTCATTTCAAATTTATTTTTTCCGTTTTCTCCCTTTTTCCTCTCCCGCTCTCCGGCTCACAAACTACCCCAGCATGACCTGCCCTCCGGTGACAGGAATAGCCTGGCCGGTCTCGTACTCCTGTCCTATAACATACCAGATAGCTTTCATAACATCTTCAAGCCTGCATCCGCGCTTCATCGGAACCTGATCCTCGTAAAACTCCCTGACATCCTCTATGGTTCTTGCTCCCGGCACTTTCCCCGCTTTAAGATACTGGACGAACAACCCGTTCTGAGGGTCGGACCATAAAGGTCCCTCGTAGAAATTTCCGGGACAGATCGCGTTCACTTTTATCCTGTCGGGTGCCAGTTCCAGTGCAAAGCTTTGTGTCAGACCTATGCCTCCGAATTTGGCACCGGCATATGCAAAATTTTTATTGCTCCCCTTCAGTCCCGATTTGGAATTGATCTGGATTATATCCGAAAAATTGTCTGGTTTTTCCCTGTTCTGGATCTTCATCACCTCGGAAGCGTATTTTGCACAATGAAAATAACCGTTATAATTTGTTGCCGTCGTTTTTGCAAAAGCATCCGGTTCCATTTCATCAAGGCTTCCGGCTCTCAGGATACCGGCATTGCTGATCATAATGTCGAGCCCTCCGAATTCCCTTACAGTTGCTGAAATGAGGCTTTTTACAGATTCAGGATCCGATACATCAGTATGAACAAAAACTGCAAGGTTTGAAGCTTTCACCCTGTTCAGGGAAGCAGTAAATGCTGCACCTGTATCACTGTTTATATCAGCCACAACTACATTGACCATTTTCCCATAGAGTGCCTGCACGATACCGGCGCCGAAACCCTGGGCGCCACCAGTAACAATAGCCGTCTTATTCTTTAATTTATCACCACCTGATGGTGCCGCGGTAACTTTCCTCCTGTAATTCTCAGCTTCCCATTTGTCGATGAAGGAAACCTGTTCAGGAGTGAGAAGCTTTGTTCCGCCAAAGAATGAAGCGTAGTGACATATTTTTACAAGATCCTCAAAAACATCAAGGACAGTTTCCGCAGCACTGACATTCTCTTCAACGGCAAACAATCCCATGTCCTTGATCAATAGCACCCTGGGAAGAAATTCATACTCCTTTTCAAACCGCTCGAGCTGCCCCCTGAAAGATTCGAGTATCCTTTCAGGTGTGGAGGATTGTTCAATATAAAGATATCTGTACCTGCAATAAACTATAATATCCGGAGTAAGAGGATGGGATATTTTCTGAAATTCCTGCTGGCTCCTGTAGTAACCTGCAATAAGCTTGTTATGCCTGAACCTGATCACCTTTGGATTATCATGCGATAGCAGCATCCGTATTGCCGGAAGCACCTTATTCATGATCGGATTGTAAGGCAGAATATCATCTTCCGGTGACTTAATCGTTTCCCTGATCTTGTCGATAATATCTTCATATGTGGTCCTTATTTCAGCCACGGAATCTGAGCTTACAAATACTCCGTGATTTTCAAGAAATACTATGCCCGGGTCAGACTGGAATCTCTCGCGGAACTTCGTTATCTCCGATCCAAGCTTTTTGAAAAGCGTATACCCCGGATCGGTATAGGGTACGAACAATACCTTCTCACCAAACATCTGGTTAATGGCACTCCTGGCATTCCGGCTGCACAGGATCCCGTTAACGATTGAGGGATGAAGATGCACGACAAACCTGTACCTCAGAAGCTCATGAAGAGAAGTCTCGACAGACGGACGCTTTCCTTTTTCAGGCTCCAGAACAGCCCTGGAAAGATCATTTTTGACCTCTTCCTCCCTCAGCAACGGATCTTGAGAGTATTCCTTCAGTGCGATCACCTGAAGCTTCTCCCTGCTAAGTGCAACAAGGTCGTCTTCCGTCATAGCTGCAATAGGCGAACCGCTGGCTTTTATCCATATAGTCCGTTCATCCTTAAATGATGTATTGCCGCCACCTGCAATGACATAATCCTTGTTCCTTCCGTAGAAGTCAGAAATGGCAAGAAGCTCCGAAATTTCTGTTTTCATTTTTGTTTCCCTCTTAAGTAAAATTCAATAACAGATTGTCCGATAGATTCAAATTCTCTCTTATGGCTCTTAAGCGGTTTACCATCCGCCCCGATATAGCCATTTTGTTCCTGCGCGTGCAAGTACTGGTGTGCTGCCACGACGCAAGCACCCCTGCGGTTTATTTGTTTCAGTCTTTCGTCAAGTGGCATACCATTCTTTGCGGTAACGGTCAGGGGTACCATCACGGGTGTATTGTGTTCTGTACCGAAGGTTATAATAAAATCGTGTTTATCAAAGTATTCAACAAATTCCGAGAGCATCTGGTGTGCATTTCTTCCGGGGATCAGTTCAATACAACCAACTCCCATATAGTTAAGCGCTTCCATCAGCTTCTCCCTTTCGTCTTCAAACTCGGTGAATTTCCCTGAGGGATCATCAAGAAGAACAGGATAGCAGGGTATACCACCTGCATCAATAATGATCTCAATGATCTTTTTAACAGGAAGAAAGGATTTTTCATCCTCTTCGACAAAGGCTGAACCACCAGCTTTAAGCAGGTTGGATCTTATCTCATTTTCAAGAGCTGCCGGATCAGAAAAGCCTTGTTCAGACTTCTTGTCGCCATAGAGTGTTTCAATAAATCTGATACGCTCCTCATCCGTAGAAAAGTTTTCAGCGGCAAGGTATCTTAACGCTTTTGCAATATGCCTCTCCCGAACTAGCTCGTGCGCAAATCTTTTATGCATCACCTCAAAATCAAGTCTGAGCGGGAAGCCTCTCTTCTCAATAAGATTGTTCAGTCTGGATATCATTGACATCAGCTGCTTTTGTGTCTCTTTTTTTACAGCTGAAAGCAGCTTCAGGTTCTCTTTTCCGAGGTGAAAAGGATAATCAAGCCCCTTTCCGCAGAAATATATCCTTCCGGGGTTGTTCGGGTCATTTATCCTGATTTTATTTGCCTGCTCTTCTGTCATCAGGCCGATGAATTCTATATTGAAAAGGGGGAAAATCCTGCTTCCTGTGCAACCTTCATGAAAAGGCCTGTATCCATCTGTGACAAAAAAATCATTTATTCCCAGTACATCGATTTTTTCCTCTGCTGCCTTTCTGAATAATGAATCAAGATCATCAAATGCACTGAAGGAAAAAGGCGTATGGATATGGCAGTTAGCTTCAAACAGGAAGGTGCCCGGTTCGGCTGAACTCCCTGAAAGCAATTCACCAGGTGAAGGAAATCCAGTCAGAAAATTCTTTGCCATAGCATTTATCGTTTCTTTGCCAGGAAATTGCATCAGGCGGAACGTCAGCCTCTGAAAAGCTTATTTATCTCCCCGATCCTGGCTTCAGACAACGGGCTTTTCCTTCCCATCATTTCAACTATGACAGTCATCTTTGCAGCATTCTCCAGTACTTCTATTTTGTCGAAAGCCTGAAGGAGATCCATTCCAACTGCCAGTATCCCATGGTTCTCGAGAAGCAGGATGTCTGATCTTTCTATCTGTTCAGAAACATTGGCTGCAAGGTCCGTTGTCCCCATAAGGGCATATGGAACAAATGCAGGATCACCAAGTATGGCACAAGCTTCCGCAGTAAGAGTGGTGCAGATTTTTCTTTTCATCGCTGTGAAGGATGTTGCAAAAACAGGATGAGCATGGACAATTGCCTTCACATTCCTGCATCTGTAAATGGCAAGATGCATCTGTGATTCTATGGAGGGTTTCAGACCAGGCGTAAGGTTCGTCCCTTCAAAGGATATGATCCCGACATCTTTCCATCTCATCCTTCCTTTATCAGTTGCAGAGGGAGTTATAACTATTTCGTTATCAGAAACCCGCAGGCTTATGTTCCCTCCCGATGTAGTTGTAAGGCCGTGCCGGTAAAGCCTTCCCATGAAGCTGGCCACCTCTTTTCGCTCTTCCCTGTATTTCATTGATCTTTCTTTCTGTAATATTCAAAGATATAAATCTTACTACACTCCGTTGCTGTTCAGACGAAGGGTTTTATCAGACGAAAAATCACTTTTGATCACGTGTCCTTTCAATGGAAGTATTTTCTGATGTATCGCATCGATCATCCACTCCGGCTGAGGAAAGAAATATTGTTCCATTTCGCAGGCAGGGGTTATCCAGTTCCTCGACCCTACTACTACCGGGGGAGCATCAAGTGAGTCAAATGCCAGCTCCGTAATTGTCTGGGCGATCTCCTTAAGAAATGATCCCCTCGACGTAGCATCGCTGGTAAGAAGAATCCTTCCGGTCTTTCTGACCGATCCGATAACGGGAGCATAGTTGAAGGGAACGAGCGTTCTTGCATCTATAATTTCAGCACATATGCCATATTTTTCATGAAGAATATCTGCGGCTTTGATCGCAGGGTATAGAGTAGCTCCGATCGTAAGTATTGTAAGATCATCACCTTTTCTTTTAATGTCAGGTTCACCGAGGGGGATCTCGTAATATCCTTCAGGGACTCCTCCCTCATGGAACATCTCACCGATATCATATATCCTCTGGCTTTCAAAGTATATTACGGGATCAGTTCCCTGAAGGGCGGCATTCATCAGCCCCTTGGCATCGTACGGTGTTGCAGGGAAAACAACTTTTAGCCCCGGAATGTGGGCAACAAGCGACGACCAGTCCTGTGAATGCTGTGCACCGTACTTGGATCCGACGGATACTCTTATCACTACCGGCATTCTGATAAGGTTTCCGCTCATCGCCTGCCATTTCGGAAGCTGGTTGAAAACCTCGTCCCCCGACCGGCCAAGAAAATCACAATACATTATCTCGGCTATCACCCTTCCGCCACACATTCCATAGCCAATTGCCGTGCCTACAATAGCTCCTTCAGAGATAGGTGAGTTAAATAGCCTGTGGTACGGTAATGCCTCGGTAAGTCCCCGGTAGACGGCAAAAGCACCTCCCCAGTCGCGATTCTCCTCGCCCCATGCTGCCAGTGTCGGATCTTTATAGAAACGGTCGATGATCGCTTCAAAGATCCCGTCGCGGAGCTGGTACAGCTTTGCCTTCGAGACAGGTTTGCCATCCTTATCCCTGAAATATCGTTCCTTTGTTTTTATCGATCTGACCCTTGGGTTTTCCTCCATTGTCATCAGCACGTCAGGAGTTCTCTTTTCCATCGCCTCTTCTGAGCCGTTGGAAAACATCATCATGCCAATGGTATCCGGGTCGGATGTCAGATCGAGCAGCGGCGATATCCCGGGATCGATCGCCAGTCTAAGAATATGTGCCATCAGATCGCCTGTCTGCTCCCTGATCTCCTCAAGCTTCCGGGCTTCGGCGATGCTTGCCTGGATAAGATTGCTTCCGTAAGCAATGATCGAATCTTCTTTCTCCCAGGCCTCGATCTCTTCCCTGGAACGATATGATGAGGCATCTGATGGTGAATGGCCGCTGATACGGTAAGTAAGGGTATCAAGCAACACAGGCCCTTTCTTTTCTTCAATTATTTTTTTCTTGCGTCTGAAGGCGTCGATAACGGCAAGCGGATTATATCCGTCTATACGTTCAGCATGCATGCTTTCAGGGTTGATCCCTGAGCCTATCCTTGCCAGTTTGCCAAAACCCATTGTCTCCCCTGCGGTCTGTCCACCCATTCCGTACAGGTTGTTCATGAAGTTGAAGATAAGAGGCAGACCTCCCCTGAATTCGCCATCCCACAGAGTATTATACTGGTCCATTGTTGCAAAACAGATTCCCTCCCATACTGGTCCGCAGGCAGATGATGCATCACCGATATTGCAGACCACGAGACCAGGTTTCCTGTTGATTTTTTTATAAAGAGCCGCTCCGACAGAAATATCCCCCGAACCGCCAACGATGGCATTATTAGGATAGATCCCGAACGGCGTAAAAAATGCATGCATCGATCCTCCCAGTCCCTTGTTAAAACCATTTTCACGGGCAAATATCTCAGCAAGCGCCCCGTAGAGCAGGAACCTTGCTGCCAGATCCTTTACAGTGCCTTTAAATCCCTTTTCGACCACCTTAAGGGCATTGCCCCCGAAATAGTTCTTCATTATTAGATAAAGGGAATCTTCGTCGAGGCTTTTTATTGCCGAAAGACCTTTTGCCAGTATCTCACCATGACTTCTGTGAGACCCGAAAATATAATCCTCAACTGTCAGGCCATAGGCCATACCGACTGCAGCAGCCTCCTGTCCAATGGACAGATGGGCAGGTCCGGGGTGATTGTATGATATGCCTTTATATTCATTTGTAGTCTTGATCAGGTTGAGCATTGTTTCAAATTCCCTGATAATGACCATATCGGTATAGATCCTTAAAAAATCTTCATTTGAGTAGAACTTCCTTTCCTGTTCGATCGTTTTGTTATACTGGTTGACAGGAATTCTTCCGAATTCTATATACCCGGATCTCCTTACGTCTTTCGGATCGATATTCTGGCTTTTTGGCATTTGTTAATTTTTAAATTCTTTAACCACGGAGTTACACGGAGTATTTCGGAGTTACACGGTGAAAGTCTCCTCCTCTCCCAATCACCCCCTCTCCTTTTCGTATTATTTAAAATTCAAATTTCTCAATCTGTTCTTTAATCTCTTTCAGGAAAAGCGTAGCCGGTCCTCCATCAATTGCCCTGTGATCGTAAGTAAGAGAAAGTCCCATCACAGGAACGAACCCAAAGACCTTATTGCCAAGGTCGGCAGGACGATTTATTATCGCGCAGACTCCCAGTATCCCGGCTTGTGGAAGGTTGATCACAGGTGTGAACATTTCAACACCATAGTTCCCAAGGTTTGATACGGTGAAAGAGGCAGCAGAGCTCCTGAGCAATTCCGGATCTATGTTTCCCTTCCGGCATGCTTCTGCAACTGATTTCATTTCCCTTGAAAGCTGATAGATATCCATGGCATCTGCATTCCTTACCACGGGGACCATAAGGCCCCTAGGGGTATCAACTGCAAGTCCAAGGTGTACATTGGTGAATGTCCTTATCCCGTCATTAAGCAAATGAATGTTCATCCCGGGGATTTTTTTCAGGGCAAGGATGACACACCGGCAAACCATGTCATTTATTGTTATATCATGGCTGAGAGCCCCATTTGCTGTCATATCCTTGATTTTTCTCCGGGCATCCAGCAGCCTGCTGACGTCAGCGCTCATATGATGCGTAAGCTGGGCGGAGTTCTGCAGCGAGTCATGCATAGCTTTTGAAATAAGTTTCCGTACATTGCTAAGAGGCTGATCGGTATACCCGGTTTCCGGCAACCGGTGACCGGTAACCGGTTGCCGGTCACCGGTTACCGGTTGCCTGGTGCTTGCCTCTTCGATATCTTTTACTATTATTCTTCCTTCAGGTCCAGTTCCGGTTACCGAACAGATATCGATTCCCTTTTCTTCTGCAAGGATCCTTGCCCTTGGTGATATTTTCATTTTACAGCCCGGGTCATTCAGATAGATTTTCTCAGGCTCCACATTATCTGTTCTGCCGGTAACGGATGTTAAGGGCGCAGGCTTCTCATTTTGAACCTGCCCCGATGGACGAAAGGATTCTGTCTTTTCACCGGCAGCTCCGATAACGGCCACATTTGTAAGGACCGGCACTTCATCTCCCTCATTATAAAATATATCTAGCAGCATTCCGTCGGCCGGAGCTTCCATATCAAACGCTGCCTTGTCGGTCTCATATGAAAAAATAAGATCGCCTGTACTTACCTGTTCCCCTTTCTTTTTAAGCCAGGTGGTTATTATGCATGTTTCGACCGACTGTCCCTGCCTGGGCATTATTACCGGAGTTGCCATTTTAATATATTATTATCAACTTGTACTAATATGTTAAATATATTTATTTATTAAAGTCTGAATTAATGATACATACAAAATTATGTAATATTACTTGTATTTACAAGTAAAAATTAATATATTTACCTCCGGAAAGTACTTGGAGTACTTAGAGTGCCTAGAGTACTTAGAGTGACTGGAGTTTTGAGTTTAATTAACTCTAAGTACTCCAAGCTATAGCTCACTCCAAACTTCTTATTATGGTGAAAGCTCTGCCTCAGTACAGGAAACTTTATGAAGTTATCCGTAAGCACATAACGGATGAGATTTACAAGGAGGGCGACCTGCTTCCTTCGGAGAATGAACTCTGTAAGCTCCATGGGATGACTCGTCCCACCGTAAGACAATCTCTCTCAGCCCTTGCCCACGATGGATTCATCAGGAAACACCAGGGTAAAGGAAGCATTGTTCAACGACACCGGAGAGAGATCGGCATTCTGTCGGTCATGGGAACAACATCAGCAGTTGGTTCAGGTTATCTCAGGACAAGGATAGTGACAAAACCTGTTATTCAGACATGGGATAATGATTTCATGTTTCCTCTTTCGGAGCTGGAAAAAGAGTCAGGTTGCATCTATATAGAACGACTCCGGCTCCTGGAAGGAAAGCCGATTTTTTATGATATAAGCTATATTGCCAATATCAATCTGCCAAGAATTACTTCAAGACAGTTTGAGGACAGGTCGTTGTTTAAGATCCTCAGGGATCATTACCAGGTTGAGATAAAAGGTGGCGAACAGAGAATTAAAGCGATACCTGCTTCGGGTAAAATAGCCCGTTTTCTGAAGATCAGGAACGGAGAACCGGTTCTTCACCTTGAAAGAAAGATGGAGACAAATGTTCCCGGTCTGTTTCTCTATTCATCCATTTACTGCAATACAGAAAAATATTCTATTTACGGAACATTCTGAATACATGAGTTATCTTTGTGTATCTTAGTGCCTTGGTGACTTAGTGGCTGTTTTTTTTGCCACAAAGACACAAAGACACAAAGACACAAAGTCCCACCATAACATTATTCATTATCAATCTGTTGGGAAAATCAGTCTTTAAGTAAATTCAAATATGGTAAAAGGGGATATAGCTATAGTGTTTGATTGCGGAGCCACCAATGTGAGGGTAATTGCGGTTAACAGCAAGGGAGATATCCTTGCCTCGGAATCATATCCGAACAACACACGCCCCGATCCTTTTTATCCGGGCGGGAAAATATGGGATGTGAACGAGATATGGGAGAAATTGTGCAGAGCCTGCAGAAAAGTAGTAAGCAGCATCAGGAAAAATGAGATCGCTGGCATTACGATCACCACGTTCGGTGTCGACGGAACACTTTTTGACAGGAGAGGTAAAATGCTTTACCCCGTTATTTCGTGGCAATGCGAAAGGACGACACCTGTAATGTCAGGTATCGGAAGATACATTCCGCTGATTGAATTATATGGCGAAGCCGGTGTTCTTCCCTTCAACTTCAATACCATCAATAAACTGATATGGCTAAGTGAAAATAAGCCTGATCTTGTAGATAAATCCGATATTTTCATGTTCATCCCTTCCATCTTCTCATTTTTCCTTACGGGTGAAATGGTCAATGACATTACGATGGCCGGTACATCGATGGTGACAAAACTTTCATCAAGGTCATATTCGGAAAATGTTCTCAGGCATATAAGTTTCCCTTCTGAGAAAATGGGGATTCCGGTTGAACCCGGGACTATCACGGGAAGGATAACTTCAAAAGCATCCATTGAAACCTCTCTTCCACAGGGGATTCCCGTAATTGCTACCGGCCATGATACTCAGTTTGCAATTTTCGGGTCGGGAGCCGATGTGAATCAGCCTGTACTGAGTTCAGGAACATGGGAAATACTCATGGTCCGGTCATCAGGATACAAAACAGGCAAGGAACAGCTTGAGATGGGAATTACAACTGAGCTTGATGTCAGTCCGGGCTTGTTCAATATCGGCAACCAGTGGATTGCATCCGGTATGCTGGAATGGGCAAGGAAGTTACTTTATCCTGAAATTAAGGAAAATGTCTATGAAGTCATGATAAACGGGGCTTCCGTCGTGCCTCCAGGCAGCAGGGGCGTAAAGGTAAATCCTAAGTTTTATGAAGAGCTTAATGGAAGACCTGGTGGAGAGATCCTGGGACTTACAATGGATACCACCCGCGATGAGATCTACAGGGCGATGCTGGAAGCTCTTTCACTCAGGCTCAGGCATGGCATGGATTCCCTGGAGAAGGCAGGCGGATTCACAACAGATACAATTCTCTGTGTTGGCGGAGGTTCGAAGAACAGGCTCTGGAACCAGCTTCGGGCAGATTACGCAGGAGTCCCGGTGAAGGTCACCGACAGGGCTGAGACAACTGTACTCGGAGCTTCAATGTTTGTTCAGTACGCATGCGGAAATGCTGCTTCACCTGAAGATGCCAGAACAGGAATTAATTGCAAAACAGAAATTTTTAAACCAGAAACACACTGACACTCTGCATGCTTTTTTTCGCAATTCTGAGTCTTTGTGTATTATAAAACAGAAAATGAATATTGCATATTTTAACGGAAAATTCATTCCAAAAAGCGAGATCTCGATCAATCCCGACGACAGGGGATTTCTTCTGGCAGACGGTGTCTATGAAGTGGTACGATGGTACCAGGGATTTTTCTACGACATGGCAGGACACCTTTCACGGCTCAGAAGAAGCCTGAGGGAATTAAGGATCAACTGGTCCGATTCCGATGTCTATCCATCGATATCACAGGGACTTATCACGCAAAATAAGCTTGAAGACAAGCCGGTGATGGTTTATCTCCAGGTGACCAGGGGAGTGGCTCCTCGAACTCATGCTTTTCCATCACCGGAAGTGAGTCCGACTATTTATGCATACGCCTTCACCTTTGAGCCTGAAACCGCTACCAGGGCGTCGGGGATAAAAGTAATGTTAAAGGAAGACATCAGATGGGGCCGGTGCGATATAAAATCAATTGCCCTGCTGGCAAATACGATCAGTTTCCAGGAGGCAAACGAGAACGGGCTCAGGGAATGTATATTCGTCAGGAATGGGATGATAACTGAAGGGACCCGATCAAATATCTTTTTTGTTGTGGATAGAACCCTGTTCACACATCCTGAATCAAACTGGGTTCTTTCGGGTATAACCAGGAAGAATGTCCTGCGAATTGCCGAGGAAGCAGGGATCAAAATAAGGGAGGAGGCATTGCCCGAGAACAGGCTGAGATTTGCCAGCGAAGCATTTATTACAAATACATCTTCAGAAGTGACGCCCGTGCTTGACCTGGGCGGAAACTCTATTGGTGACGGACTCCCCGGACCAATTACAAAGCTGATCGGGGGAAAGTTCGACGAAGAAATTAAAAGATTAAGAGGCTGAAAATCCAATTACCCCTGAAACGCGGATTTTTCTATATTTGCAAAAATTAAAACAAACTTCCAGATGAGCCTTAGCGAACAGGAACAGATAAGACGACAAGCTCTTGATGAGATCAGAAAACTTGGCATAAACCCATACCCTGCTGCAGAATATAAAACAAATACCTTTGCAAGTGACATTCTTGAAAACTTTTCAGTTGAGAAGAACAATTTTCAGGAAGTCTGCCTAGCAGGAAGGATCATGAACAGGAGGATCATGGGCAATGCTTCCTTCGCCGAGATAATGGACTCATCAGGACGTATACAGATATATCTTCGCCGGGACGATATTTGTCCGGGTGAGGATAAAACAATGTACAATACCCTCTTCAAGCATCTGCTCGATATTGGTGATATTATCGGCTTTAAAGGGTTTGTATTCAAGACCCAGATGGGGGAAACAACTGTTCATGTCAGGGAGTTTACACTTCTCTGTAAATCGATACATCCGCTTCCTGTTGTGAAGGAGAAGGATGGAATTCTTTATGATGCCGTGACAGATCCTGAGATGCGCTATCGCCAGAGATATGTCGACCTCATTGTCAATCCTCAGGTGCGCGAAATATTCAGAAAACGGACACAGATACTCCAGTCGATGAGGGAGCTTTTCAATTCAAAGGGATATCTCGAAGTTGAGACACCCATCCTTCAGCCTATCCCCGGAGGCGCAACGGCAAGACCTTTTATTACTCATCATAATGCGCTCGATATTCCGCTCTATCTGAGAATTGCCAATGAGCTGTACCTCAAACGGCTTATTGTCGGAGGATATGAAGGGGTCTACGAGTTTGCCAAGGATTTCCGTAATGAAGGAATGGACAGGACCCATAACCCCGAGTTCACAGTAATGGAAATATACATTGCTTATAAGGATTATAACTGGATGATGACCTTCACTGAGGATATTATTTATAAAGTAGTGATGGATCTTCACGGGAAACCTGAAATTGAGTATGGGGATAAAGTTATAAACCTTAAACCACCCTACAAGAGGATCAGTATGCTTGATTCCATTAAGGAAAACACAGGTCTTGACATATCAGGTATGGATGAGGCTGAGCTAAGGAAAGTATGTAACAACCTCGGTATTGAAAATGATCCCACCATGGGAAAAGGAAAACTTATTGATGCCATCTTCAGCGAAAAATGCGAACACGGTCTGGTACAGCCAACATTCATTATTGATTATCCTACCGAAACATCCCCCTTGACCAAAATGCATCGCAGCAAACCAGGGCTTACCGAGCGGTTTGAGCTTTTCATCAACTGCAAGGAGATCGCCAATGCCTACTCGGAACTTAACGACCCGATCGACCAGGTGGAGAGGTTCCAGGACCAGTTAATGCTTTCCCAGAAGGGTGATGATGAGGCAATGTTCATCGATCAGGATTTTATCAGGGCTCTTGAATATGGCATGCCGCCTACCTCGGGAATGGGAATGGGTATTGACAGGGTGACAATGCTAATGACAAACCAGCCTTCCATACAGGATGTACTCTTCTTCCCCCAGATGAGACCACTGATCCATAAGCCAAAATCTGAAAGTTCAAAAGAGGAGTACCTTGAGCTTGGAATACCAGAGGAGTGGATAGATCCTCTTAAAGATCTGGGTTTCACATCAATTACAAAGCTTAAGGAGGTTGAAAAAGCAGGTAAGCTGGCAAACGATCTTAACGGGTACAACAAGAAGAACAAGCTTGGACTTTCAGGTCTCAGTCCCGAAGCAGTGGCCGAATGGCTGAAATAAAGATAAGGAGGTTTATCTACTGTGGTGTATCAATTTTCCTGAACTGGATATTTCCCAGCCATGTGATGAATCTCCTTGGGAGGTTAAAACAGAGTGCTATATATAGCAGAATTGCCTCGATCCATATAACACCTAAATCGAACAGAAATGTATCGATCTCTTTGTTGCCGATCCTTTTTATGGGAGCATAGAAGTGGGCCCGTCCATACGGCGAAGTGCCCTTCATGTATCCGAAATCAGTATTCTGAACCAGCTTATCTCCGATCCTGAGGACCAGTTCAGCCGACCTGAACTTCCCGAGGAGCTCTTCAGTTATGCGTACATTTTCATGATCTTCCCTCAGTTTCATACGACCATCATTCCCCAGGCTGCTGGTTAACTGAGCCCCTTCCTTGTCCCGCAGCTTATCCACTAATCTCCATTCCGCTGAGAACTTCTTCCTGATTGTATCGAGGTAATGCTTTATCCCCTCCTCAGCAGTTTTCGTGAAAAGTTTCGGATCCAGGGAATCTTTCCAGGTGCCCGGGAGTATCCCTGCAAGATCTCCCAGCTTAAATGAATTTTTTTTCAGACGATCAAAGAATTCCGATGAATTGAATGATTCATCATGGTCCCTGGCGGCTTTTCTATATTTAAATATATCTGTGTTCAGGGCTTCGACCATGTTGTTATAGTAAGAACAGGTTGCTTGCTGCAGATCGAACTGAAAATAATGTTTTTCGTATTCATTATCCCTGAATTGCTTTACAACCATAGCCTCATACGACCATCGGGCTGTCATCAGGTCGCCTATCACCGGAACATATTCACGAGGAGATGACTTTCCTATATGGAGCTTATCGAAGCGGACAAGAACGCCGCTGAACAGCAGTTGCGGGATAATAATAAATGGTATTAAGATATAAATTGCAATTACGGAATTAAAGGCGGAAGAAAGATTCAATCCAAGTGCATTGGCAAAGCACGAGGTCGTAAAAAGCACCAGCCAGAAGGCAGGGATCATACCCCGTATCCCCAGGATCAGGTTACCAATAAGAACAAAGGAGATTGTCTGGACAGCTGAAATAATGAACATTATCATGATCTTTGAATTCAGATAGCTGAACCAGCTCAGATTGAGAAAAGACTCTCTTTTAAGGATTTTCCTGTCCTTGATGATCTCCTCTGAGCTCACCATAAGACCGAAGAACATGGAGGTAATCACACACATGAACATATATGGAAGAACATTCTCATTGTCCCTGAACACATATGCCGGACCCTGGCTGAACCTGGTAAAATAAGCCAGGAGAAGTGCCAGCAACGCTGGACCAAGCATACTGATCATTATATATTGGCGGTCGGCCAGTTTAGAAATTACATCCCGCATGAAATAGATGACTGACTGTCTGAATCTTCCTGGAATACTGTAATTATTTTCAGGCAATGGCTCCTTTTCACTTTTAGCTTCAGGGTGGCTTCCTGCAAAGCTTGCACGAAATTTTGAAGCCCATTCGACCGGTGATATTCTTCTTATCTGCGTTGCTCTCCCATGTTCATCAACCACCTTTGTTTCTATTATCTGAAGGATCTGGTCGGTATTTATATTTCCGCATTTTACACACTGGTCCTCATCCGGGTTTGCATGGTTGGAATGGGTTTTGAAATATACGATTGCTTCAGTCGGGTTACCGTAATAAATCTGATAACCACCCTTGTCAATTATCATTATCTTATCGAACATTTTATAAATATCCGACCCGGGCTGGTGAATGTTTATGATGACAAGCCTTCCCTTGTAGGTCTGTTCCTTAAGGAGGTTCATCACTTTTTCGGAATCGACCGATGAAAGTCCGGAAGTAGGTTCATCAACAAAAAGGATCGCAGGCTCACGCATAAGCTCGAGGGCAATATTGACTCTTTTCCTTTGTCCGCCGCTTATTATTTTTTTCAGGGGACTTCCAACCTTCAGGTCCCTGGTATCTGTCAGGTCAAAATCAGCCAGTGTTTTATTGACTATCCCGGTGATCTTTTCCTCATCAAGATTGCTCAGGCAGAGCCTGGCATTATAATAAAGATTCTGGAATACAGTAAGCTCCTCGATCAGAAGATCATCCTGTGGAACGAAACCAATTATCCCCGAAAGATTCTTCTTGTCCTCTTCGTCATACAAGTTGAAACCGTTGATGGTCACCTTCCCGCTCTGAGGCTCCAGGGTTCCGTTAAGAATGCTGAGGGTGGTCGATTTTCCGACACCACTGCCTCCAAGTATGCCGACAAGACGTCCCGACTCTTCATGAATAGTGAGGTTATGGATACCGTTTTCACTGTTACTGAACTTAAATGTAACATCCTCAGCCACGAGCGTTATCTTCAGTTTGTTTTCAGTTCCGGTGATCATACTTACAACCTCCGTATAATATATCGGGTTTATGCCGGTTGCACGTATCGTGGATCCATTATCAAAAAAATATGTGAGATCTGCTGTAATATTCTGCCCATTGAGGTAAATATCCTCTCCTCCTGAATATCTAAGGATATAAGTGTTTGTGCTCTGTATATGAAGGAAGCTTATCCTGCCCTTGAGATTATCGTTAAGAATACGTTTAATGGGATCCGGATTGTTTCCCTTTATGTTATCGATTACAAGCACATTTTTCTTTTCCTGAACCATTGCAGGGCTGTTCATTATGAACACCCTTATGTTCTCAAATTCCGCATCAGGAATATAAAAAGCTGTTGATACGGTATGAACAAAATCAAGTTCATTCTCGGTTACCTCTTCACCAAGAGAGATATATTCAATAAGCTGTACAAGAACGTATATCTTTTGCTTTTGCTGAAGCTCCTCATTGATCTTTTCACAAATAGCCAGTATCCTCATTGCATTTAACGACGTCCTTTTACGGTCCTGGATGCTGCCTTTTGTTATCCTTTCGGAGTTGTAACTGGCCAGGTAATCTTCGAACATCTTCATATACTTATCGGTGAGGGCATTGTTTAGTTGCCGTGCCAGGAAAGACCTTATGACATTCTTTTCCCTGCTGCTGATCACTGTATCATCGTGAATGTCACCTATTAACGCAAAGAGCTGAACCAGTGCATTTAAAATGGACTCACTCATAGAACTAAGTTTTAGTTATTATCCGGCGATTGATAATTGGAAGAAAACCATTAAATTAACATGGTATTTAATTTAACTTATCCGAAACTTATTCAAGTTAAAAATAAATATCATCAAAGAAAAGTTTTTTTTTAGGCTGAAAAACATAAAATAACAGAGCTCTAAACCAAAACTTTCAGAGTAATGGCCGATCAGGAAATCATTCTGGAATACAGGGGTCAGATCGATTACAGGCAGATCGATAATCTCCTGAAAAAGTTGAAGAGGTCCACAGCGTTTATGAATCTTGACAGGACCTCAGGGAAAAGATTGTATTCCATAATAGTGGAGTGCCTCGAAAACAGCGTTAAGCACGCTGAAAATCTCCCTGAGACTGATGAGGAGCATCTGCCTCACATTTCGATCCAGAAACATGACGAAATAATAGTTATCAGGTCAGGTAATCCCGTACTTAAAGTCAATACTGATTCCATTTCTGAAAAGATCGACCAGGTAAACAGAAAAAATGAAAAATCACTTATAGCCCAGTACGGAAAGATTATAAACCAGGAGAAGATGAAGAATGGCAGCAATGCCGGTCTTGGGTTTATTATTCTGAAACTTAAATCGGGCAACAATCTGAACTATCGCTTCATTTCAATTAGTGAGACTGCTTCATATTTCGAGATTAAAATATCACTTAAAAAATATATTATGAGAAAGCTGGAAATTGATCAGACCGCAAGTTCACCCAGGGTAGTCCTTGATCCTGAAAAGAGAATTTTTGAGATCTCAGGTGAATCCAGACCGCCTGATGTAGGAAGCTTCTATGGCGAGATCCTGACATGGATGGATGATTATTCAGGTCATTTGCAGAAATCGCAGGAGAGCAGTGAGCCTCTGGTATTCAATTTTGATTTTGAGTATTTCAATTCTTCTTCTGCAAAATATATCCTCGATCTTTGCAAGCAGATCTCAGCGGTACGTTCACAAGGAAAGGACATTGAGGTGAAATGGCATTATGAGGATGATGATATCGATATGCTGGAAGTAGGCAGGGAGATGTCGAGGATGGCAAAACTTCCCTTTGAATACATTAAAAAACTTTAGCCCAAAATTTCAAGTCCGGAAATAAATTTGCCAGAGATTTTAATACAGGCATGTTCCCTAAGAACCCTACAGATGCTTGCAGGTTGCCTCCAGCTTGTCTATTAACCTTTCCAGCTTGTTCGGACTCTCAAGCTGGCTGTAAAACTCTTCAAGATAATTGATCATCTCCAATTTGGCTCTCTGGTTCAGGTAAGTAAAACCATTGATCAGATCGTAAATCTTCCTTTTCAGCGGCAGGAACTTTAGCAGTTCTGCCCGGAATGATTCCCTGTTCAGACAAATTCCGGTATAGAGCCTCTCCCTGACAGATTCAATTCCGACATCTTCAGTTGGGACAGCATATATCGGATTTACCAGGCCTGACCAGTCAAAATCATGCGGGATCGCAATAACCATCTGACCTGAGAGCGGATCCCTTGATTTCAATATTGCAACATTATGTTGGTTCGGCACTGCCCAGTCATAATTTCCGATCATGTAATTAAATATGGCCAGCCTGACCATTATATATGGCATAACATTTCTTTGAGTGATCTCTATTTCTTTCAGAATATCTGAATTTAGCCTTTCGGCAAGAATATTGACAGGTTCAATAAGGAATCCAAACTGATGCATCGGTTTCCTCTCATTCTGAGAATCCAGATAATTTACCTTTAAGAGCCTTACCCTGAAGCTTGTATCTGTGAACAGATTAAACATCCGGTAAGCCAGGTACTCTTTCAGAACATAATCTTCATATAAATTACTGGTCTGGCACTGGGTCGCAAGCTTAAGCTTTTTTATTGTTCCTGTTTCATCATAGGCATTTAACGGTTTCTTAAGATTAAGCTCCATCGGGGGAAAACTACAGTAACTACGCCTGAATACCCCCCGGCTCCTTATCCTGACATTCTTGAAGATGGAGTCTCCCTCTCCTGTATAAATTGTCATTGTTCCATCCCCGTATATACCTTTCATCTTCTTCTTTGTATACAACCCCAGATCAAAATGGATGGTCATCTCGAGAAGATCATTGCTGCCGAAAAGTTCAAAGTCCTCACCTGTATGCCCGGGAGGTTGCCGTGAGATAGATAAAGTATCTGTCTGGCTAAATGCAGGCAATGCAGTTAATAACAGAAGAAGTTTAATAAATCCTGTTTCCAAGTAAATTGATATTTGTTCCATCATATAGCCTTCCCAGGAAAGTATTGCCGGATCATAAATCCGATCCGGCAATACTTTTAACAAAGATGAATGTGTTTAGTTCCTTTGAATTGAACATATCTTTCCCGGGAAACAAATTCAGCTTCTAATATTTTTTGAAGCTTCATCCCAAAAGATCGTCTTTCCGCGAAAGTATGCCTCATTTGCCATATGGCATGCAACAGCGGCATTATTTCCAAACACCTCGTCTTCCACAACATGAACACGTGACTTGACTGCCTGAAAGAAGTTCCAGATATGCG
This sequence comes from Bacteroidales bacterium, assembly GCA_050013475.1. GTDB lineage: Bacteria > Bacteroidota > Bacteroidia > Bacteroidales > VadinHA17 > LD21. The sequence continues at coordinate 78,720 of JBEKFE010000007.1, read as the reverse complement.
GTCTCATGTCATCCCAGTCGTGACCTGAATAATTCACCTCTTCATATATCGGCTCCTGACCTAGCTTGGGACTATTGTCAGCCCACCACCTGGCTTCATATTCTGAGCGCATTTTCTGAGGAAATCCGGAATCGTAATAACTTGGTGAAAGATCTATCCCTGGCTGTGGAGCAAAGCGTAATGTTAATTCCGATGCCTCAATTATACCTTTAGGTCCATAGAATCTTGCCGATTCCGGTGATTCTGTCCCCAGTCCAAGACGAACAAATACAGGCACACCGTGGTAATCGAACAGAACCAGGTGAAGATCCGGCATATTACGACCGTCCTTCCAGCGGAAGATACCTCCCATAGCAGTTGCTGATCGCGGTATTTCATTCCATCCCAGCGTGCACATCATTCCGCTGAGGAGGTGGACCATAAGGTCACCTGCAACGCCTGTTCCATACTCTTTCCAGCAGCGCCAGCGGGCAAACCTTTCTGCGCTGAAAGGGATCTTCGGTGCATCATTAAGCCAGGTATCCCAGTCAACTGTTTTTACTGACAGATCAAAGGGTGGCGGGTATTCCCATGCCCCCTGCGGATCATTTCTTCCAAGGGTCAGTTCGATATGTTCGACATCGCCTATGCTGCCCGCAGTATACAGCTCTTTTGCCTTCTTGCACAGGTTCGAGCTGACACGCTGTGAACCGATCTGAACGATACGGTTATTCTTCTTAGCAGCGTCGACCATGGCAAACCCGTCCTCAATGGTATGTGACATCGGTTTTTCACAATAGATATCTTTTCCTGCGTTGCAGGCATCAACTACAACCCTTCTGTGCCAGTGGTCAGGTACTGCAGCAATAATACAGTCAATATCTTTCCTTTCGAGAAGTTCCTTGTAGTTCCTTGTAGTAAACAGATTCGGATTCCCTGTTATCTCTTTCGCCAGAGTATGTCTGCCATCGTAGAGGTCGGCTGCACCAACGCATTCAGCCCCGGGAAGGGTGACAGCGCCCGTCAGAAGTCCTGATCCCTGCATACCTATACCGATCATCCCGAAGCGGATCTTATCGCCGGCAGGTGATTTGTAGGCAGGTTGTTCGTAAGTCTGAGCATCCAGCTTAATTGTGCGTGATGCCAGAAGGGCGCCTGTTCCGAGAGCGCCGGTCCGTATGAAGCTACGGCGTGAGAATGAGTTTTTCATATAAGCTTATTATTAGATCTGTGAATGATATTAAAATTAATCTGGTCGTTTCGTTAAAGGTATAAAGTTAAAAAATACGAGGCAAATAAAAATTGGATGTAATACCGTCCGGATCAAAGTCACCGAAACGGAATTAAAAATTATATCAAATACATTTTCCGGTTATCTTTGCCGGAGTTTATTTCTTTCTTTCTGTGAAGGGTGAAAATGTCATAGAGGTAAAAGAGGTCTGGAAATCCTTCAAAACTGTCCAGGCTGTAAAGGGTGTGAACCTCGGCATCCCGAAAGGGCAGTTCGTTGCCCTTCTGGGTCCCAATGGTGCGGGTAAAACAACACTTGTTGAAATGATCGAAGGCATACAGAAGCCCGACAGCGGTGAGATCACCATCATTGGCAAAAAATGGAAAGGACACGAGGATGAACTTCACAGGATCATAGGACTCTCCCTGCAGGAAACCAGGTTCATTGATAAACTTCGTGTCACGGAAACGCTTCTCCTCTTCTCATCTTTTTTCAATCTAGGTAAAAAAAGGGTAGAGGAGATCATAAACATTGTAGGCCTGGAGGAAAAGAAAAGATCATACGTTGTAAACCTCTCGGGCGGGCAGAGACAAAGGCTTGCACTGGGGATTTCACTCATAAACAGTCCGTCTATACTTCTTCTTGATGAACCGACCACCGGGCTCGATCCGAATGCACGCCGCGAGATTTGGGAGATACTGCAGTCGCTTAAGGAGGAATCAGATACATCAATGATCCTTACCACCCACTACATGGAGGAGGCTGAGACCCTTTGCGATTACATAATCATTATGGATCAGGGAATTATATTGCGTGAAGGAACACTAAAGCAGCTTCTTGAAGATGAAAACGGAGAGAAAGTGATCGAGTTCTCGGTAGAGAAAGGGATCATACCTGAGGACCTTAACCATCCGGGACTTCCATTCAATATACACAGGGATATCTCAGGGGAAAAGGGGTCAGTGGTACTCAATCATTTCGAAACAGACCTGCCGGAGTTCATGGCATTGCTGAGATCTAGAAATATAAGTCTGAGCCATCTGGAATGCCGCAGGAAGACCCTCGATGATCTTTTTATCTCGCTTACGGGGAGGAAGATCGATGAATAGGTGGTTCAGGTTATACCAGCTATGGCAGCTCATAGCCGCTGAGTTCAGGGAGCTGATCCGCGAACCAGGTGTATTATTCTGGGGGATCATCTTCCCGATCCTGATGTCACTGGGATTAGGAGTTGCATTTACAAAAAAGGCCGATGTTGTAAGGAAAGTGGCAGTTATTATGCCAGCTGAGGAGATGAAGGTTGCTGATACTGCCTCTGTACTTTTCACTTTTCTTGACAGGAACTGTGAGAAAAACAGTTCAGCCGACAGGGAAGCCTACAAATGGAAACTGGTGCTGAAAGACGACAAGCTTGGCAACTCCATCTTCTATTTTTACCAGATGGACTGGACGAGCTCAATGATGATGCTGAAGAGAGGAACGGTAAATGTAGTGCTGAAAGACGCCGGTCCATCCACCGAATATCATTTTGATCCGCTGAATGCTGATGCCCAGCTCTCCTATCTTAAGCTGAATGCGCTGGTCGGAACGGGAAAGATCGTAGCTTCAGAAAATAATCAGAACATCAAACCCCTGACAGTAACCGGGACAAGATATATCGATTTCCTTATCCCCGGGCTTATTTCAATGGGCGTGATGATGTCGTGCATGTGGGGTATAAGCTACGGGATCATTGAGAAAAGATCCAAGAAACTCCTGAGGCGACTTGTAGCGACACCAATGAAGAAGTCTCATTTCCTTATTGCCATGATCGTTGTCAGGATAGCAATGAATTTCATTGAATCATCAGTTCTTTTCATATTTGCGCTCTTTGCATTCAGGATGCAGATACAGGGTGATATCTCCTCACTTATTATGATCTTCATCGCCGGAAACATAGCATTTGCAGGAATAGCGGTCTTTTTTTCATCACATACCTCAAATACTGAAGTAGGAAACGGACTCATTAATGCAGTTGTGATGCCCATGATGGTACTCTCCGGGATATTCTTCAGTTATCATAACTTCCCCGACTGGAGCATCCCTGTGATTCAGAAGTTACCGCTTACAATGCTGACCGACGGTGTAAGAAGCATTATGAATGAAGGGGCCGGGTATGCCCAGGTAGGATTCCCCATTCTTATACTTACGGCCACGGGAATTTTATTTTTCGCAACCGGCCTTAAGATCTTCAAATGGCATTGACCCGGAATTTTCTGTTACAGAGGTGAATATTTTCGCCGTTCACCGATTTACCCTCCTCATTATGCAGCGTTTCAGAGATCTTTAAGTCTTTAGATCAAATTATTTACTAACCAAATAATAAGGATGAAAATGAAAAGACTGAGAGTTTTATTGCTTCTTTCATTGTGCCTGGGCATCATCTCATGTGTCGACGGGCAGTTTTACAAAAGTGTCAGTGGCAACGGCAATGTTGTTAAAAAGGATAGGAATTTATCCGGTTTTGACGGAGTAAAAGTATCGACAGGTATTGATGTCTACCTTTCACAGGGAGATACTGAGAATGTCACTGTCGAAGCCGACGAGAATCTTCATGAATACATTATTACCGAGGTGAAGGATGGTGTACTGCATGTTCATACCGACAACATAAACATTCGACACGCTGAAAGGGAACGTGTTTATGTGACCATCAGGGATGTCAGATCACTTAGGACCACCAGTGCAGGGAATATAATAGGAGAATCTCCAATTAAATGCGGTGATATTGAATTAAGTGCCAGCAGTTCAGGTGATATTAAACTTGAACTATACGCAAAAAAGGTCAACCTGGATATAAGCAGTGCGGGTGACGTTAAACTGAACGGTGAAGGTGAATCGCTCAATGCCGACCTCAGCAGTGCAGGTGATCTTAAAGCATTTGACTTCAAGGTAAAAGAGGCCGATGTAAGTGTATCAAGTGCAGGCAGTGCAGATGTTTTTACCACTGATAAACTTGTTGCAAGAGCCTCCAGCGCCGGCGATGTCAACTACAAAGGCAATCCCAGATATGTCGATGCGCATTCCTCGAGCGCAGGAGGGGTACACAGCAGGTAATTCTCATCACTATATATAATACGGCTTATAATGAAAGCTGCCGGACCAAATCCGGTAGCTTTTTTTTATCTTTGCATGAAAGAAAATATTCAAGCAAAATGAAAGAAAATATTTCAGTTGACCTGACGGGCCTGGCCGGCCTGATCTCAAAAGAAGAGGTTGCAGCCCTGGCACATAAATCATTGGTCCATATGAATTCGGTTAATTCAGCAACGGGTGCAGGGAATGATTTCCTCGGGTGGGTGAAGCTGCCCGAGAGTATCCAGGTTCAGCTCGACAACATTGAAAAGGCAGCAAAACATTTAAGATCAGTCTCTTCTGCCACTGTCATAATAGGGATCGGCGGCTCATATCTTGGGGCAAGGGCAGTCATCGAGGCTTTTTCACATTCCTTTCCCAATCAGACAGCAAAAAAACAACATGAGATATTTTATGCCGGCCACAATATCTGCGAAGATTATGTTGCAGAGCTTCTTGAGGTGCTTGACAATAAAAACTATTCAATAGTTGTAATCTCCAAATCGGGAACTACAACTGAACCGGCTATCGCTTTCAGACTTCTAAAAGATCACCTTGAAAGAAAGGTCGGAAAATCTGTTGCAGCTGACAGGATAATTGCTGTTACCGATTCAAAAAAAGGTGCCCTCAGAACTCTGGCAGAACTTAACGGCTACGAGACATTTGTAATTCCTGACGATGTGGGTGGCCGTTATTCGGTACTTACCCCGGTCGGACTCCTGCCGATAGCGATCGCAGGACTGGATATCAGGGAATTTGTAAAGGGAGCCCTCTCAATGACATTAATGACAAGGGATAATAAAAATCCTGATACAAACCCGGCTTTGCTGTATGCAGCTGCCAGGAATATGGCACTTCAGGCTGGAAGGTCTGTCGAGATTCTTGTCAGCTTTCATCCTAAACTTCATTTCTTCGCAGAATGGTGGAAACAGCTCTATGGTGAAAGTGAAGGCAAGGATGGGAAAGGCATATTCCCCGCTTCTGTCGATCTTACTACTGATCTGCATTCGCTCGGGCAGTATATTCAGGAGGGTCAGAGGATCCTTCTCGAAACTGTACTCTCAATTAAATCTTTACCCGACAGAGTGAAGATTCCTCTCGAGAAAGAGGACGCAGATCAGCTGAATTATATAGCCGGGAAACGATTGATCGATGTGAACAAAAGTGCAGAAACCGGGACCATACTTGCCCACAACGACGGCAAGGTCCCCGTAATATCGGTTCAGATCCCTTCTCTTGATATCTTCTATATCGGTCAGCTCGTTTATTTCTTTGAATACGCTTGTGCCATAAGCGGATATATTCTTGGCATTAATCCCTTTGATCAGCCAGGCGTTGAAGCATATAAGAAGAACATGTTTGCTCTTCTGAACAAACCAGGTTTTGAGGAGGCAGGAAAAAAACTAAGGGAAAGGCTGAAATAAGACAAAAATGTAAAGACTGAAGTCAGATACTTTAATTCCTTGCTGCAAAATTAAAACCCTTATCTTAAACTTTTGAAACTTACAAGAATGAATATTGAACTTAATAAGGATCACACCTGGGCTCTGGTAGCGCCAACAAGCATGGGAGTCCGCCTGACTCCACTTTCCGGACAGCCTGTTCATTGCAGCGATTCTTTTCATATGCAGGCAACCAGTGCCGAAAGCAATGTCGTGACCATCTCCTCTTACCTCGGGCTTCCGGTAATGATCCTCACTTCTTTTGTCAGGGATAGTCCTATTGCCAGGTTCATTAAAGACAATCTTGCCAGCAGGCATATTTCTTGTGAGGCGGTAGAAGTTGAACAGGAAAGTCCGTGGGGTTATCGCCATCAGTTCAATATTGCCGACAGCGGTTTTGGCTCAAGAGGCCCCATGGTCTATAATGACAGGGCCGGTGAGGTGGGAAGGACACTTAATGTCAGGGATTTTGACCTGGAAAGGATCTTCAGAAAGGAGGGGGTCAGGATATTGCATCTCTCGGGTCTGATAGCTGCACTATCGGCTGAAACCGGTACCTTCTGTCAGGAACTTGCCAGGGTTGCAAGGAAATACAATACAAGGATCTCATTTGATCTGAATTACAGGGCCTCTTTCTGGAAAGGCAGGGAGAAGGAGCTTTCAAAAATATTCAGGGAGATTTCAGCACTCGCAGATATACTGACAGGAAATGAGGAGGATTTTCAGCTTTGCCTTGGAATTGACGGGCCGGAAACCGGAGGCAGGGATATTTATTCCAAAGTTGAAAGCTTTAAAGAGATGATACACAGGGTGAAAAAAACTTACCCTCAGGTGTCTGTCTTTGCCACCACCCTGCGTGAGGTCAACGATGCGAATGAACATCTCTGGGGAGCGATAATGCTTGAAGGGGACAACTGGCATATTGTGGAACCCCGTAAGATAAAGGTACTGGACCGGATTGGGGGAGGCGATGCATTCATTGGCGGACTTCTTTACGGCATTCTCAGGGAATGGGAGCCTGAGAAATGGATAAGATTTGGATGGGCAACGGGGGCGCTCGCCACAACGTACATTACCGATTATGCCCAGCCTGTCAGTGAAGAACAGGTCTGGAGCATATGGGAAGGCAATGCACGTGTTAAACGTTAGAATCCTCGACTTTTTATAAGAATTTAACCGCAGAGGACGCTGAGGTTTTACGCAGAGGTCGCAGAGAAATGATAATTATATTCACCCCTGCGTTCTCCGCGTTTCCAGATGAAATCTGGACTCTGTGCTCTCTGCGGTTAAAAAAAGCCGGAATAAATATCCCGGCTTTTTAACTTATTTTGAAAGCTTATGTTTCTTTACAAATTCGTCTAATACCTGGGTCAGGTTCGGTTCTCCTATCTCCTGAAGATCGTAATATACTCTCGTATTTGGTTTCTTAATCTTTATGATCCTGTTTAGGTCTATAGGAGTAGCAATAATTACACTGTCGCAGTCGGTATTGTTTATTGTTGTCTCGAGATCGTGTAACTGCTCATCGCCATAACCCATTGCCGGAAGAAGTGTTCCGATATTGGGATAGAGTCTGAAAGTTTCGGAAAGTCTTCCCACAGTGAACGGACGTGGATCGACAAGCTCTTTTGCACCATATTTCCTTGCAGCCACAACCCCAGCTCCAAGCTTCATCTCACCATGAGTAAGTGTCGGACCGTCCTCAACTACAAGAACTCTTTTACCTTTTATAACTGAGGCATTATCAACCTTGATAGGTGAAGCTCCATCTACTACCACCGCATTCGGATTAACCTTCTCAATGCTTTCCCGGACGATCTGTATTGCATCGGGTGCTGCACTGTCCATCTTATTTATGACAACAACATCGGCAATACGAAGAGTTACTTCACCCGGATAATAGCGAAGTTCGTGACCCGCCCTGTGAGGGTCAGTTACCGTTATCATAAGATCGGGTTTATAAAAAGGAAAATCATTGTTGCCGCCATCCCATAGAATGACATCACATCCCTTGGGATCCTTTTCAGCTTCCCTGAGAATAGCTTCATAATCTACACCGGCATAGATAACATTTCCTCTTACAACATGAGGTTCATATTCCTCCATCTCCTCAACCGTACATTTATGTTTCTCAAGGTCTTTGACTTCAGCGAATCGTTGGACCTTCTGTGCATTAAGATCACCATAAGGCATCGGATGTCGAATGGCAACAACCTTAAGACCTTTTTCCATGAGCAGTTCTATCACTCTTCTTGAGGTCTGGCTTTTGCCGCAACCTGTACGAATAGCACCTACGGCTATCAATGGCCTTGTGCTCTTTATCATGGTATCGCCCGGACCGAGCAGCACAAAATTTGCACCTGCCGCATTTACTATCGCGCTGACAGCCATCACTTTCTGATATGTAACATCGCTATACGAGAATATACAATAATCAACCTTCAGATCTTTTATCAGCTGCGGAAGTTTCTCTTCGGAATGGATCGGAATGCCGTTGGGATAAAGTTTGCCTGCAAGCTCTTTAGGATATTTCCTCCCTGCTATATCGGGTATCTGGGCTGCTGTAAAGGCAACAACGTTATAATATCCGTTATCCCTGTAAACAGTATTGAAATTATGAAAATCACGTCCGGCTGCGCCGATGATAATGACATTTTTCCTGGTCATATAACCTCCTTATTTATATTTTGAAGTTTATTGGTCTGTCTGAAATTCAATGAATGGTAAGATGTGCAAATATATAATATGGACGGCTAATATCCGATAATCCGGTAGATTAATTTATGACTTAAATCATCATACAAATTATTGTATTATAATATTTTAAATGTAATCATGTTATTAACTTTGTATATGTAACATAAATTGTTTCCTGTATAGAAACTATATGGCAAATTCTTTGTACTATTGAATAAATATTATGAATGTTTTAGCCCATATTTATCTTTCAGGTGATTCTGACAAGATCATCATCGGCAATTACATTGGCGACTATGTAAAGGGCCGTGATTATCTTAAATATCCCGAGCTGATAAGAAAGGGCATAATACTTCATCGCCATATTGATGCATTTACCGACAGGCATCCCGTCGTTCACAGGAGCAAGATTTTCTTTACAAGGAAATACCACAAATATTCCGGAGTTATAACTGATATAATTTACGATCATTTCCTTACAAAGGAGTGGGATTTCTTTTCAAGAAGGCCTCTTGAAAGTGTCACGTACAATTTCTACAGGGCTCTGGTGAATAACTATGAGATAATGCCCGACAATGTTCAGACAATGATGCCTTTCTTCATTATAAACAACTGGATCGAGTCATATCAGACTATTAACGGGATACGACATGTCCTAAACACCCTGAGCAAAAGATCGACACTTCCCAACGAGACAAGGTATGCTATAAAGATGTTGAAGAAAAACTATTATTCGATCCAGGATGATTTCATGGAATTCTTCCCACAGCTGATTGATTATGTCGAAAAGGATTTCGGGATCGAGATCTCGCACCGGATAACGATGCCATTCTGATCATACCAGATATTCGGTACGGCTTGCGTCGAGCCTCAGGAAAATAAACAGCAGTATTGTAAATCCCCACAGGGAGCTCCCCCCATAGCTAAAGAATGGAAGGGGAATGCCTATTACAGGTACCAGGCCAAGCGCCATGCCTATATTGACGAAGAAGTGGGTGAGGACTACCGAGATCACGCCGTATCCATAGATCCTGGAAAATGAAGAGCGCTGTCGTTCAGCCAGAAATACGAGCCTCAGCAGCAGGGCAACATATAATCCTATTACGACGAACGACCCTATAAAACCCCACTCCTCACCTACAGTGCAGAAAATAAAATCAGTGCTCTGTGCCGGAACAAATTTGAATTTTGTCTGGGTACCCCTGAGGTAACCCTTCCCTGCAAAACCACCGGAACCGATAGAAATGACCGACTGGTTCACATTGTAACCTGATCCGTGTGGATCTGACTTTAAACCCAGGAGGATACTTATTCTCTCCTTATGATGCGGTTTAAGTATGTGATTGAAGGTAAAATCCACTGAATTGACGAAAAGCACGCTTCCCAGCAGGAAAATATAAATCACAAGGACAGCACCGGCCTTTTGCCTGAAGATATACCAAGCATATATCAGGCCGGAAAGAACCAGTCCTGTCAAAATAACTATTTCCAGGCCAGGTTTCTTCAATACGTAATGAAAAAGAAGATATAGGACCCCTGTATTGAACAGCAGAATCCCCAGACCGGAAAGACACACCTTCGGATTCCGGGTTGCAAACCACATGAACAAAAATGCTATGGATATCAGTGCTATAGTTACATAGAGGTTATTAACAAGCAGGGTCACAAGGAACAGAAGTATCATCAGCACACCTGAAATAAAAATGTACGGACTTAACCCTTCCCTGAAGAGTACAAGGAAGAAACTAAGATATATGATCACTGATCCCAGATCAGGCTGCAGTGCAGTCAGGAATACCGGGATCATAATTATCACCAGTGCCGGAAGAAGTACTTTGAGCCTGGTAAGCTCACCTGACCTGGAATTGAGATAGCGGGCAAGGGCAAGTGCAGTCCCTACTTTGGCAAACTCGGAAGGCTGCAGACTGATTGAACCAAATTCAAACCATGATCTTGCGCCATTTATTTCCCTGCCAAATACCAGGACAAGCGCAAGAATGAGAATGAAGCCACCGTAAATAAAATAGCCGAAGAAGAAATAAAACCTGTTATCGATTATCACAATGAATACAGCAACCAGAATTGTTGCCAGTATCCAGATAAACTGCTTGCCATATCTCTGCGAAAGATCGAGCAGTGCCCTGTGATCCTCATTGAATACTGCTGCATAGATGTTCAGCCAGCCCATTACAACCAGTACGAGGAAGAGAATAAGAGATACCTTATCAATGTCATGCCATATATTGACTGCTCTCTTCACTTCTTCATAAGGTTCAGTCCAATGATATAATCTTCATTTGATTTATTGGTGATCTGCCCTTTCAGATATTTTTCGATAAGGAGGCTTGCCACAGGCGCTGCATAAGTTGCACCAAACCCGGCATTCTCAACATATACGGCCAGGGCTATTTTGGGATTATCCTTTGGTGCAAATGCCACGAAAATTGAATGATCTTTTCCATGAGGGTTCTGTGCAGTACCTGTTTTTCCGCATACAAGTATGTCTTTCAGGGCTGCAATGGATGCAGTTGCCCCTGCCCCGCCATTTACTGCCTGTTCCATTCCCTGAACTATATATTCAAAATTCAATGAATCTATCCCGATAATATGTTTTGTTTCGAAATCCCCTGTTTTGTTCGGCTCATCCCCTATCTGTTTCACAATATGCGGGCTGAGGTAATAACCCCTGTTTGCTATCGCGGAAGCCATATTGGCCATCTGAAGAGGAGTGGTACCTACCTCACCCTGACCGATCGCATTTGATATTACCATGAGGGCTTTCCATCTTCCCTTGCCATAGCGCCTGTCATAAAATCCTGCCGTTGGAATAAATCCTGTAAGTTCATTGACAAAGTCGGTTCCAAGCTTTCTTCCGAAACCGAACTGGTCGAGGTAATCCCTCCATTTACTGTATGAATCTGTAATTGTCGGATAAACAGGATTTTCAAGAATTCTCCTGTATGTCTGGCAGAAATAGGAGTTGCACGAATTCTTCACAGCACCTATCAGGTTAAGGGGAGATTCGTGAGAATGACATGCGACGAAAAGATAACCGTTACTGCAGCTGAAAAGAGTCGACGGTACAATTACCTTTTCCTGCAAACCTATGAGTCCGTTAACAGGCTTGAATGTTGATCCCGGTGGATATGATGCCATCAGTGCCCTGTTGAAGATCGGCTGGGTAGTGTCTGCAAGAAGGCTTGCAAAATTCTCGGAACGCACGCGTCCTACGAGAAGAGCCGGATCATAACCAGGTGATGAAACAAAGGCAAGTATCTCTCCGGTAGAGGGCTCTATGGCAACTATACTCCCCGATTTATTCTGCATCAGATGCTCCGCATATTCCTGGAGGTCCATATCAATGGTGGAGACAATGTCCTGTCCCTGCACCGCAACTGTATCGAGCCTGCCCTCCTCATAGGAGCCTTTCAGTCTGCTGTAGACATCAACAAGGAAGATCCTGACACCTTTTTTCCCCCTTAATTCCTTTTCATAAGACTCCTCTATACCACCGGTGCCAATGTAATCACCAGATTTATAATATGGCTCTTTCCTAATAATATTATCATCAACCTCACTTACATAGCCAAGAGCATGGGCAGCCATGGGCTTCGAATATTTCCGCAGGGTCCTCGCCTGAACATAGAAGCCTGGATATTCAAACATCTTCTCCTGCAGCCTTGCATAAGTTTCTGCCGATATCTGTTTTAAAAAGACTGAGGGAGCCCTTCTGGAATAATTGATAGCAGCTTTCAATCTTTCATTGAGGAGACTCCTCGTAATGCCCAGCGTGTTGCAGAATTCAGCCGTATCAAACCTGAGCGTCTGGGCAGGTACCACCATAATGTCGTAGGCTGCCTGGTTGAATACAAGCAGCTTTCCGTTCCTGTCATATATAAGGCCTCGTGCAGGGTACTGGGTCACATATCTCAGAACATTGTTATCAGCAGAAATCCGGTATGATTGTTCGATGACCTGGATCCTGAACAATCTTATAACAAGGACCACTGATGACAGCACTATAAGTGCTATCACGAGGTACTTCCTGTTTATGTACGCGTCTTTCATTTTTCCACGTTCATCTTCCCCTCCTGTAATATTCGATAAGCAGGATAAAGGAAACGGTAAATATTGAGCTGAGAATGATCCTCAGCATAGTCCTGAAGAAGTCAGCAAACCTGAAAACCTCGAGGAAGAAAAGGATAAAATGATGCAGTGATACAATAAGCAGACAATAAAACAGGAACCACCTGAACCCGTAAACCAGCATTGAAGGTGTAGTGCCTGGTTCATAACCATCACGGGGGGATATTATCCTGAGGACATAGGGACGGACAAACCCTGCGGCCAGGGTCGCCCCTGCATTCATCCCAGTAGTCCCGGAAAAGAAATCGATGATGAGGCCTGTAAAGAATGAGATAATGAGTAGCAGCCATCCGGGTATCTCAACGGGCAGCAGCATGATGAACATTATGTAAACATAAGGATTTATATACCCTCCGAAATTGATATTATTGAAAACCAATACCTGCAACAACAGTACCAGAATAAAAATTACAATATATCTCAGAATGGAGTTTATCATCGATATTGATTTTCAAGTTGCAGTTGTTCCTCTTTCTTAAGGTTTCTGATCACATTTACGTAGTTCAGTCGACTGAAGTTGGTGGAAAGTGCTACTTTGATCCTGTAGAAATCGCTTCCCGATCTTTCAAAATCACATATTACACCTATCATAATACCCTGTGGGAAGACAGCAGAATAATTTGTTGTTTCCACAGTATCTCCTATACTTAAATTAACATGCTGTGGTATCTCATTCAGAACAGCATACCTGTAATCCCTTCCGTCCCAGGCAAGTGAACCGAAATAGCCATTTGATCTTATCCTGCTGCTAAGTCTGAAATCGAGGTTCAGCAGTGACATGGCTACTGAGAAATTATCCGAACTGCCAACAATGAAACCTGCAGCGCCATCGGGACTGATGACAGCCATACCGACATCCACACCCTGTTTTCTCCCTTTATTAAGAGTAAAAAAATTCTTTTGCCGGTTTATGGAATTATTGACAATTTCAGCAGCGGTGTACTCATATTGCTGGCGGAACGTGGAATCATAAAAAGAAAAAAAAACAAGGTTCTGTTTTGCCGTCATCTTTCCGATCCTGTTCCTGAGGGCTGAATTCTCAAGTGCCAGTTCGTCGTTTATATTCCTTAATTTGAGGTAGTTTCTTGTATTTGCTATTTTTTCATCTGCTATCCTGGTTATACCCCTCATCCCCTTGATGACCCTGGAATTATGGTAATCGTTCCGTGTAACAACAAGATAAATGGCTATTCCTTCAAGGAGAATGAAAAGGAACAGTGTACTATACCTGGCCAGAAAGTTCAGAAGATTCCTCATTCACAGAGCAATGTTATCTCATCAGGAAGGGGAATTTTTCCACATTTTTAAGTGCTACGCCAGTCCCTCTTGCAACAGCATGCAGCGGGTCTTCCACAACCTGAAAGTTGATATTTATTTTATCAGTGAGCCTTTTATCCAGTCCTCTGAGCAGAGCACCACCACCGGCAAGATAAATGCCTTTGTTCACAACATCGGCGTAAAGTTCGGGAGGAGTCTGTTCCAGTACGCTCAGAATGGCAGCTTCGACTTTAGAGAGGGATTTGTCGAGACAGTAAGCTATCTCCTGGTAAGAAACAGGTATCTCTATCGGTAGGGATGTCATAATATTCGGTCCGCGTACAATATAATCAGGCGGCGGATTGTCAATGTCAGGAAGCGCTGCGCCTACCCCGATCTTGATGTCCTCTGCGGTCCTTTCGCCAATTTTTATGTTATGCTGATGCCTCATATAGGCCTGAATATCTGACGTGAAACCATCTCCAGCTATTCTGATGGATTTATTGCAGACTATCCCTCCAAGTGCAATGACTGCAATCTCAGTTGTACCGCCACCGATGTCGACCACCATGCATCCTTCAGGTGCCTCAACGTCAAGTCCGATGCCAATTGCAGCAGCCATGGGCTCATAGATCATATACACATCCCTGCCGCCTGCATGCTCCGAGGAATCGCGCACTGCACGTATCTCGACCTCTGTACTGCCCGATGGTATACAGACCACCATTTTAAGCGATGGCGTGAATAACCGCGGTCCCTTGTTGATCATCTTGATCATCCCTCTTATCATAAGCTCGGCAGCATTGAAATCAGCTATAACTCCATCGCGCAGCGGTCTGATCGTCCTTATGTTCTCATGCGTCTTGCCATGCATCTGACGCGCCTTCTCCCCTATTGCAATCAGCTTTCCTGAATTCTTGTCAACAGCCACTATAGATGGTTCATCCACTACAACCTTGTCGTTATGAATAATGATGGTATTGGCAGTTCCCAGATCAATTGCAATTTCCTGTGTCAAAAATGAAAATAGTCCCATGTATGTTACGTTATAATGTTATTTATTTATGAGTAATAATGTTAATATTCAATGTTTAAAATGCCTGACCCCTGTAAATACCATTGCGACTCCATTCCGGTTGCAATAATCAACGGAATCCTTGTCGCGGACCGACCCTCCGGGCTGAACAACCGCAGTTATGCCAGCTTTATGTGCGATCTCGACACAGTCGGCAAAAGGGAAAAATGCATCAGATGCCATTACAGCTCCGTTAAGATCAAAACCGAACGACTTTGCTTTTTCAATTGCCTGTCGCAGTGCATCCACCCTGGATGTCTGCCCTATTCCGCTTGCGCAAAGCTGGTTATTTCTGGCAAGAACAATGGCATTTGATTTACTGTGCTTTACTAGGATATTAGCAAATACAAGGTCGTCAAACTCACTTTCATCAGGAACCCGTGTTGTGACAGGCTTCATATCTGAGATACTTTCAGTACTGTTATCCCGTTCCTGCCAGAGAACCCCATTAAGAAGCGAACGATAACCGGACATCAATTTCCCAGTATCTTTTCTCAGAAGAATTATTCTGTTCTTCTTTTGCTTCAGTATCTCAAGGCCTTCTTCATCATAACCTGGCGATATGATTATCTCGCAGAAAAGTCTGTCCATCTCAGTGGCAGTTATTTTATCTATCTTCCTGTTGGATATAATCACACCTCCATATGCTGAAACCGGGTCACATGCAAGAGCGTCCTTCCATGCATCCATCAGGTTAGTCCTTGTGGCGACACCACACGCATTATTGTGCTTGATTATGGCAAAGGTTATTCCTGAAAACTCATCGATCAGATTTACAGCTGCCTCTATATCCAGAAGATTATTGAATGATATTTCCTTCCCATGCAGCCTTTCAAAAAGTTTCTCAATATCTCCGAAGAAAACACCTTTCTGATGAGGGTTCTCGCCGTATCTGAGTTCGTAATGTCTATCGACGCTTTCCCTGAATACCGGAATTTTTGCCTCCCCGTTAAAATAATTGAAAATAGCCGTATCATAACCAGAGGAGGTCATAAAAGCTTCTGCTGCAAACTTTTTTCTATCCTCCAGGGAAGAGATGCCGTTCTTTTCATTAAGTATCTTTAAAAGGTCTCCATATTGTTTCCTTCCCGGAACAACCAGGACATCATTGAAGTTCTTTGCTGCCGCCCTGATAAGAGAGATGCCACCGATATCGATCTTTTCGATTATCTCCTCAGCGCTGGCTGTGCTGGCTAGGGTTTCGGTAAACGGGTAAAGGTCCACAATTACGAGATCTATCTCAGGGATCTTATATTCAGAAAGCTGATCAAGGTCGCCAGGAGTATCGCGCCGTGCCAGTATACCCCCGAAAACTGAAGGATGAAGCGTCTTGACACGCCCCCCGAGAATTGAAGGATATGTTGTAAGGCTTTCCACCGATTTTACAGGGATTTCCAGCCCGCGGATAAAATCGAAAGTACCTCCTGTTGAAAATATACTTACGCCCAGTTGGTTAAGACGGGATACAATTTCAGCCAGTCCATCCTTATAATAAACTGAAATAAGAGCACAGCTAATTTTTTTATCCCTCATTATCTGATACTTATAATAGTGAAATGCCACTACTGGCGAGTGAATAAAAATATATATTTTTTTCATTAAGCCAATGTTTAATTTATTATTTGGCAGAATTATAGGTCCTTTCGGTTAAAATAAATGATTTTACTATCTTTGACTACATCATATTAAAAGACAGTAAAAAGCATAACACCATGTTTCTCAGGCTTTTCAAAGAAGGAATCATTTTTGCATTCAACTCAGTTATAGTCAATAAGCTAAGAACTTTCCTTTCGCTTTTCGGAATAACCATCGGCATTTTTTCAATAATATCTGTTTTCACCGTGCTCGACTGGATGGAAAAATCGATCCATGACAGCATCGCCAGCATGGGAGAAGATGTTTTATATGTTCACAAATGGCCATGGGGTTTGAATACACAGCTTAACTGGTGGGATATCATGAAATGGCCCAGTATCTCCAGGGATGACTACCAGGCTATTATGAACAGATCGACAAAGGCAGGATATGCCTGTTTTGTGCTGAGTCAGGGGGAACAGATTAAATATGAGAAAAATCTTGCCAGTGATGTATTCGTACAGGCTACAACCAACGATTTTGAAAACATCAGATCCTTTGAGATCGGAGATGGCCGTTATTTTACTCCGGAGGAGAACGTTACAGGAAAAAGCATTATCGTCCTGGGAGCTGAGCTGGCATCGAAGCTGTTTGGTCAGAAGGTACCTGTAGGGAAAGAGGTAATTATTTCAGGCAGAAAGGCAACAGTAATTGGCATTTTTAAAAAAGAAGGAAAAGGAGGCATTACCGATAACGGTATGGATGACGAGGCTGTTGTTCCGATAAATTTTGGAAAATCATTCATCAACGAAAAGAATAATTTCGTGAATGCCACGCTGATGATAAAAGCTAAAAATGGAGTTAAGGTGGAGGACTTAAGCGATGAAACGACAATGATACTAAGGGCTTCAAGAAGACTTAAGCCGAATCAGATAACCAATTTCTCAGTGAACAGGGCCAGCATCATTTCACAAAGCTTCGACGGGGTTTTTAAAGGAATAAATATCGGCGGCTGGCTGATAGGGGGTTTTGCAATTCTCGTCGGAGGCTTTGGGATCGCAAATATCATGTTTGTTTCGGTAAGAGAAAGAACTAACCAGATTGGAATTCAGAAAGCGCTTGGCGCCAAAAGATACTTCATACTGCTCCAGTTCCTCGTTGAATCAGTTCTGCTTTCACTTTTAGGAGGTATTCTGGGGATATTGCTTATCCTCATAGGGACATTTTTTATCAACTATTTGTATGAATTAAACATGTATCTGACAGTTGGAAACATGTCCCTTGCACTATTTATTTCAGGAATCATAGGAGTTGTGGCAGGTTATGCTCCGGCATATGCGGCTGCCAGGATGAATCCCGTGGATGCCATCGGATATTCTTTTTAGCAGACTTTATCAGGAAATATTCTCAGCAATCCAGTTTGTGAGGTTTACAAACTGCTCTACCGAAAGCTGTTCAGGCCTTAATTTAAGATCGGCATAATCATCTGATTGAACAGGGAATGCAGCTCTGACCGAGTTCCTCAGAGTTTTACGCCTCTGGTTGAAACATGATTTTACAACCCTGAAAAAAAGATCTTCATCACAGGCGAGTGACAAAGTATCATTCCTTGTTATCTGAATAACCGCTGACCTTACTTTAGGTGGCGGAGAAAAGACCTTTTCCGAAACCGTGAAAAGATTTTTTGTGGTATAATAGGCCTGAACCAGAACACTCAGTATCCCATAGGTCTTTGAACCCGGTCCCGTGCAGATCCTGTCAGCCACCTCTTTCTGGAACATGCCAGTCGTCTCAACTATCCTGTTCCTGTTCTCCAGAACCCTGAAAAGTATCTGGGAAGAGATATTGTAGGGAAAATTGCCTGCAATTGCAAATTTGCCTGGGAACAGGTTTTCAAGTGGGAACCTGAGGAAATTACCTTCAATTATATGCTTAAGTTCAGGGAGTGCAATCCTGAGATAATTTATTGATTCCCTGTCTATCTCGATCACCCTGAAATCAGCAAATTGTCGTTCCATCAGGAAATGAGTAAGGATGCCCATTCCTGGTCCTATCTCAAGTACAGCGTCATATCCCTTTCCCGTAAGCGCATCTGAAATTTTACGGGCAATGGTCTTATCCTTCAGGAAATGCTGCCCAAGACTTTTTTTTGCCCTTACCTTATCCATACGGGGGATGAAGATGAATTATTTTATCTTGATATGAGTTCGCTCTTGCCGAATTTTCTCCAGAACGGGAGCCTGAGTGATTCGAGGTAATTGATAAACCGTTTTAGCAGATTGTAATAAAGAGCTACAAAAAACAGGAACGTCATTATCCACATTGCGGCGACATTGAAAAAGATTGTCTCGATCTTCAGGTTTCCCAGCTGTTTATAGGGCGCGAAGAAATGTGCCCTTCCTATCTTCGATGTTGGCTTCATAAAAATAGGAGTCGATTTCTGGACCCATTTACCGGGAAGCTCAAAATATGGCCTTTCATTAATGGTCACCTGGTTCAGAACGATATCATCAAGACGCTGATTGTCATATGCCGTTGCAAGAAGTGTAAGATCTTTGCCACTGTATTTTTTAATTACCTCATTCTCAATCTTTACCTTCTCAGCGTAATGCCTGCTGTTCTCATCTACCAGGTGATGATAGACTTCATCAAAGAACCTGTTCACAAAATCAGCGATCCGCTGGTTGAAATCATTGTTATTCAGATTTTTGAACCAGTCACCCGTCGCAATACCGGTTATTTTACTCAGCTCGGTGACATGATATTTAAGTATTTCGATCTTGCTTTCTATGTTCTTATTTTCACCTTTAAGGTTTTTTCTCTGAAGAATGTAATTTATAACATCATTCCTGAGATTCTTGATCAGTTCATCCTTATAATAGTTGTTCTGTTCGATCTCGAGCTGAACATCAAATGTCGGTTTGATATAACCGTTGCTTTTAAATCCCTCAACCATAACCGCTTCATAGGCCCACCTTGTAGCCATCAGGTCCCCTATCACCGGGACGTACTCCTTGTTGCTTATCGCTTTGTGGAGGTCGTCGAACTTGATCATGGCTCCTCCCAGCAGGAGCTGGGGAACAAGGATAAGTGGTATAAGAATATAGATGCTGACCACAGTCCTCATTCCTGAAGAAATATTAAGCCCGATGAGGTTCCCATAGCATGCTGTGGCAAAAAATACCAGCCATTGCTGCCAGAACATCCCCCTGATCCCAAGAATAGCCGCTGAAACCAGGACAAAAAGTAGTGACTGAAGGGCTGAAAGTACGAACAGGAAATTTATTTTTGACAGCAGATAGCTGAATCTGCTTATATGCAGGAATTTCTCGCGAACAATGATCTTTCTGTCCTTGAATATCTCTTCAGCGCTTACCATCAGCCCCAGAAAAAGGGCCACCACAACTCCCATAAAGAGGAATACAGGGTAGTTCCTGTTATCGGAGAAGATGTACTTGCCCGTTGCGGTATATTTTGAAAGGTAACCAAGTATGAATGCAAGGAAGGGTGCCTCAAGAAGATTAAGGACAATATACTGTCTGTCGGCTAGCTTGCGGGTCAGATTCCTTCTGATAAAAGTCCTTATCTGGTATCCTTTCCCGGGTACTTTGAAATTGTTCGGAGGGATCTCACTCTTCTCAGGGATACCTGACATGACGGGCATCATTTTCCTCTTGTAGCGTTCGTACCACTCCTCCGGAGTTACCTGCCTCTCCTTGCCTTCATATCCTTCATTGTCTATTACCTTGACCTCAACTATATGGAGGATCTTTTCAGTTTCAACATTAAGGCAGTTCGGGCATTCGCTTTCAGCTGCATTTGCCTGTGAAGTTTCAGTTTTGAAATAGACCAGGGCCTCAACCGGATCACCGTCGTAGATCATGTATCCTCCCTTATCGATCAGCCACAGCCTGTCGAATAACTTAAGTATATCTGAAGATGGCTGATGGATATTGGCGATCACCAGCTTGCCCGAAAGAGCATGTTTCCGTAGCAGATGCATTACCTTTTCAGAATCGTGGGACGAAAGTCCGGAGGTAGGCTCGTCAACAAACAGCACTGCCGGTTCTCTCATTATCTCAAGCCCGATATTAAGCCTCTTACGCTGTCCGCCACTGACTTTTTTACTAAGAATATCACCTACCTGCAGGTCGCTAATATCAAGCAATTCCAGGTCCCTGAGCACCTTTTCAACAACATCCCTGAGCTGCTCCTCATTATAATCCCCGAAGCACAGCCTGGCATTGAAATACAAATTCTGATATACGGTCAGCTCCTCAATAAGCATATCATCCTGGGGAACATAACCTATAAGTCCTTTGAGCAGATGGGCATCTTCGTGAAGATCGTATCCGTTCATGAAAATATTCCCTTTGTCCGGCCTGATCTTCCCATGAAGAAGGTTAAGCAATGTCGTTTTTCCAACACCGCTGCCACCCATAATTCCGACCATATTTCCCGATTCGACCCTGAAGTTCATGGGTTTGATGCCATTATCGGAATTTTTGAACCGGAATTCGATATTATGGCCTTCGAAGACAACCTTTCCATGAAAATGGTCGATCAGGAACGCTTTATAAACTTTGGAATAATATATGGGTTCCATGCCTGGCCCCTTGATATTTACACCCCTCTCGAGCAGATATGGCCGGCAGGCAATGATATCCCTCCCCTTGAAATAAAGTGGCAATGACCCGTCATAGGTAAGTATCAGCGATCCCGTGCTTTCAACATGAAGCACAAAAAGCTGTCCCCTGAAGCCTTTAACCTTCAGATGCTTCCAGTTATTGTAATTGATAAATTCGTTCTCAACGGAATGTTTGGGATTTTCCCCCTCAACAATGAGTATACAGTCGGGAGATACTTTGTCGTAATGCCTTCCTATCATAAAGGCACAGGCATTATCATATTCCTTCCTGGCAATATTGAAGGTCCTGGAGACAATATCTATAATTGTCTTCTCCTGGTCAGTAATATTCCCATCTTCAAATGTGAATTCCAGGAGCTGAAGAAAAACGATCATCCTCTCTTCGAGGAACAACCCTTTTTTGATCTGCCTGCAGATATTGGTTATCTGGAATGAGATAAGAGAATCATCATCGGTCAGCTCTCCCTTATCGACGCTTTTTAGCTCATTTGAATAGAACTCGAGATTATTCTCAAATAATGAAAAATATTCTTCCTCGAGCTCCCGGTTGAGATACCTCCTGAGATAGCTTCGGAGTATCTTCTTGCCCCTCGAGGAGATACCTCCCGGATTGACCGTCGATACGATCGCAAAAATGTGGATCAAAGCAAGTAAAACAGATTCCCTCATGGAGATTCATCTAATGATAAAGGGTGTTTCAAAAACCAGTCACAGCCTCTGAGACACCCTCCTTTTAACCATTACTGGTTTTATTGTGCAATTGCTTTTTCTCTGATAACACTGATAGCAGCAGTAATATCTTTGATATTCTGCTCTGTAAGACTGGTCGATAGTCCTGCATAAACAGTTTTGATCGGATCGAGTGTCTTAACAAAATCACTAACACTCGGATTATCCATGTAAGGTTTTGTTATATCAAGAAAGAGATCAAATGATTTTTTCTGCTCAATAAGAACTTTTGAAATACCTGCAACATTATATGCAGCTTCTGAAACGTGTGTCGTAAGGTACATTCCTTCCACCCAGGCACCGCCTACCACCAGCAGGGCAAGTGGCTGCTGTTCGTTTTCACTCATATATGTATAGGTGTCGTTGAAGGCATCGGTAAGAATTTTTACCAGCCTGTCCCTGTTGTCGAAATTCTTTTTGATGCTGTCGTAAAGAGGCTCATTGTAAATGTTCGACATGTTCAGATCATTTGCTACCGACCTGATCGTATTCATATAATCCATAACCTCCTGTTGCATGTTATAGAGCGTGGCATAGCTCAGGTCAGCACCATAAACACCAAGATTTATAGAACGTTTTGCACTCGTATAGTATTTTTTGGCATTGTCATCAGGATTGGAAATACCGATAATATATCCGACTTCGAGGTCGGTGAGCATTTTAATAACCTGGGCTGATGTAGGCAAAGGATAAACATTTTTTTCGATCTCCTTGCGGATCGTATTAACCTCTTTCTGCTCCTCCTTCACTTTCTGCTTTTTGGGAGAATTATTATTGCAGGATGTTAGCCCTGTAAAACTGAACACCATAATTGGTATAATAACAGCTGCTAAGATCTTTTTCATATCAGATATTTTTTTGTTTGTACTGTTTTAGTCGCCTGTAAAAATAAGAAATAATATAATATAAATCCTCTCATGGTTATTTTTTGATGGTATTTGGAAAAGGTTCATTCTGCAGCTGGAAAGTTAGTTCCGGAAATTCATTTCATTGATGGTTCTGCTGAGAGAAAAGGTCTCCCATTTTTAATTATCTTTGTCACCCGGAAATTACAGATAAAGTAATGAGCTGGAACTTCGATAATGTTCCCGTAAGAGATGGGACAAACAGCATAAAATTTGATCTCCGGAAGGAGACCTTCGGAGCGGAAGACGTGATCCCGATGTGGGTTGCAGATATGGATTTCAGCACTCCTGATTTTATTATAAATGCCTTGAAAAAGAGGCTTGATCACGAGATCCTCGGCTATTCATTCAGGCCATATTCATATTTTGAATCGATCATTAACTGGCTGAACGAAAGACATAACTGGCATGTTGAAAAGGAATGGATCTGCTTCAGCCCCGGTATAGTTCCTGCACTCAATTTCTGTACGCTTGCTTTTACCTCACCCGGAGATTATATTGTAATTCAGCCGCCTGTTTACCATCCATTTTACCCGGCTGTTGAATTGCACGGCAGGAAACTTTTATTTAACAGGCTTACCGAAAATGATGGGAACTGGGAGATGGATCCCGGATCGCTTCTTGAATGTGCCGGGAAAAAACCTCCGATGATAATAATTTCAAACCCTCATAACCCGGTGGGAAGGTCATGGTCAGGGGAAGAGCTTGCGAGGCTTGTTAAAATATGTATCGAAAACAATATATTGATACTCTCGGATGAGATCCATTGCGATCTCGTAATGCCTGATTACAGGCATACACCAGTTGCCACCATATCACCTGAAGCTGCTGAAATAACTATAACGTGTGTTGCCCCGAGCAAAACATTTAACATTGCCGGTCTATCGACCTCCTCAGTGATCATCTCCAATCCAGTCCTGAGAAAAAAATTTCTCACGGTTACCGAGAATCTGCATATCGGTGGCGGCAACATCTTCGGCGCAGAGGCCTCGGTAGCTGCATACACTTATGGAAAGGAATGGCTTGATGAGCTGCTGGTCTATCTCGATTCCAACGCCCGCTATATATCGGAATATTGCAGGAATTACATACCTTATATAATTCCTTCAAGGCTTGAGGCAACATATCTGCAATGGCTCGATTGCAGGAAAATGGGGATGACAGGAAAGGAGCTGAATAAGTTTTTTATCCACACTGCCGGGATCGGGATGAATGAAGGTTCAACGTTCGGTCCGGGGGGAGAAGGATTTATGAGAATGAATATTGCATGCCCGCGAAAAACACTTTCCATGGCTATGGAAAAGATCGAAGCAGCTCTGAACAGTATCAGGTAAAACTTAGAATTGGCAGAAAATGAAAAAAACGGTATCAGTTAAACTGACTCTTGAGGATGGAACAGTTTTTACGGGAAAATCTTTTGGCACACTGATCCCTGCTGCAGGAGAGGTGGTGTTCAATACTGCCATGACAGGTTATCCTGAAAGCCTCACCGATCCCTCATACCGGGGCCAGATCCTCTGCCTCACCTATCCGCTTGTAGGCAACTACGGAGCGCCCGCAAAAGATGAAGCCGACGATATTCTTAAATTCTACGAATCGGGTTCTATCCACATTTCAGGACTCATTGTCTCGGATTACTCATTCGATTACAGCCATTGGAATGCTTCGGAGAGTCTTGATGAATGGCTTAAAAACCATAATGTCCCGGGAGTATATGGCATTGATACAAGAGCCCTCACAAAAAGGATCCGCGAAAAGGGGGCAATGCTCGGGAAGCTTGAGCCGGAAGATACGAATATTGACTTCTATGATCCAAATAAAGTAAACCTCGTTGAGGAGGTCAGCATCACAGAAACAAAAGTCTACGGAAATGGTTCCTGTAAAATCATTCTTATTGACTGCGGTGTAAAGTATAATATTATCCGGAACCTTCTTAAGAGAGACACTACTATAATAAGGGTACCATGGGATTATGACTATCATAATGAAGAGTTCGACGGACTTTTTATTTCGAACGGCCCGGGCGATCCCAAGATGTGCAAAGCCACAATTGAGAACCTGAAGAGATCCCTGAAGGAGAAAAAACCTCTCTTTGGCATATGCCTGGGCAACCAGCTTATGGCGCTGGCGTCGGGAGCTGATACATACAAGCTTAAATATGGACATCGAAGTCATAACCAGCCCGTGATCCAGTCAGGTACTGACAAAGCTTACATCACTTCTCAGAATCATGGCTTTGCCGTCGACAATAAAACCCTTGGCAGGGACTGGGAGCCTTATTTCATCAATTTAAATGACGGCACGAACGAAGGAATGAAGCACAGGACGAAACCATTCTTTTCAACCCAGTTCCACCCGGAAGCGTCAGGTGGCCCGACAGATACAGACTTCCTTTTTGATATCTTTATTGAGAATATCCTCAGGTTTAAAAGCTGATGATTAGAGAAGCTTCATGAGCTTGCTCTCCAGCTCGGCTATGGGGGTATCCTTAAATGTCTTCATGGTTTTTTCCGCTCTCTTCCTTATCTCTTCCGTGCAGAGATTGCCTATGCTACCTTCATGCGTATAATCTGAAGGCTGGGTCTTAGAGAATTGTCCGTTTTTCACCATCCCCGCCACAGCCTTATAGGCATCCCTGAAGGGTATACCCGATCTCACGAGCCTGTTCACCTCCTCCGTGCTGAATATTGAATTGTAGATCGGATCTTCGGTAATGTTCCTCCTGACCTTGATCCCTCCGAGCATAAATACCAGTATATCAACCATCTCCCCCATCTCATTGAAGGCGTTGAATATCATCGATTTAAGCAGCTGCATATCCCTGTTGTATCCGGAAGGAAGATTGCTGGTGATCATGCTTATCTCATTTGGCAGCGCCTGTATCGAATTTGATCTTGCCCTTATAATCTCGAAAACATCGGGATTACGTTTTTGCGGCATGATGCTTGAACCTGTAACAAACTCATCGGGAAACTCGATGAATTTAAGTTCGGCGCTCATGAACAAGCAGACATCCATTGCAAATCTCGAAAGTGTACTGCCAAGAGATGCAAGAGCCCCTGCGACAGCCATCTCCACCTTGCCCCTGTTCAGACTGGCATAGGAGGAGTTGTAAATTATATCATCAAATTCAAGCAGCTCTGCTGTCAGTTTCCGGTTGATCGGAAGTGTGGTACCATAACCTGCCGCTGTTCCGAGAGGAGACCTGTTGTTGAGCTTCCGTACTCCTGAAAGGATATAAAGATCATCAGCCAAAGCCTCAGCATATCCGCCGAACCATAGTCCGAAAGAGGAGACCATTGCGGGCTGCATATGTGTATACCCAGGAAGCAGGAATTCACGGAACTGCTCACTCAGGGTCTGCATTTTATTGAAAAGGGTAAAGACCCTTCCTGCAAGCTTGTCCGTCTCCGCTCTTGTAAAGAGCCTGATGTCGAGCAATATCTGGTCATTTCTTGAACGGGCAGTATGTACTTTCCTGCCTGATGGACCAAGAAGCTGCGTAAGCTCATTTTCTATCTGTGAATGGATATCCTCGACATCCTTTTCAATTACGATCTCCCCGTTTACAGCCCTGGTAAAGAGGGAATGGAGCGTGTTGAGGAGATCATGCTTCTCTTCTCCGGAAATGAGCTTTACTTCAGCCAGCATTATCACGTGAGCCATTGAACCGACAATATCCCATCCTGCAATAAGCAGATCGGTGTACCTGTCCTTGCCGGTCGTGAATTCAATGATTGCAGGATCTGGTGCAATCCCTTTTTCCCATAATTTCATGATAAAAAAATATTAAATCATTAATGTTTCGATTTTTTTCTTCCGGATTCAATAATCGCCCTGTGTGCCATAAGCCTGATCGCATTGATCTTTATGAATCCCCTGCTGTCCGTCTGGTCGAACCCTCCCTCAATATCCATGCTCGAAAGATCCTTGTCATATAATGAAGAGGGAGACTCTCTTCCCTCGACAAAAATATTCCCTTTGTAAAGACAGAGGTGAACACATCCGTCGATCACCTCCTGGCTTTTATCGATGGCAGCCATCAGGAAATCCATCTCAGGACTGTACCAGAAACCATTATAGATCAGTTCCGAAAATTTCGGGGTAAGCATATTCCTCAATCTCATGACTTCCCTGTCCATGGCAATGCCCTCAATGTCCCGGTGAGCTGCATAGAGAATGGTTGCTCCCGGTGTCTCATAAACACCTCTCGATTTGATACCAACAAACCTGTTTTCGACCATATCAAGAAGACCGATACCATTCTCACCGCCTATCCTGTTAAGGTAAACAAAAAGATCATATGGATCTTCCATTACCGTACCATCATCCTTATTAAGAACCTTCACCGGTAAGCCGTCCTTAAATGTAACAACAATCCTTGTCTCTTTATCAGGTGCATCCTGAGGCATAACCATTTTAACAAGCATGGTTTTATGCATCCCGTACATCGGATCTTCAAGGATGCCTGCCTCATGGCTGATGTGCATCAGGTTTTCGTCTTCACTATAGGGTTTAGAAAGGCTTGCCTTGACCGGGATATTTTTTTCAGCAGCATACTTCAGGAGATCTGTTCTTCCCTTGAAAGCCTGGAGAAACTCCGGGTCCTTCCAGGGAGCAATGACCTTTACATCCGGCATAAGTGCATAATAGCATAATTCAAATCGCACCTGGTCGTTACCCTTTCCTGTTGCCCCATGCGCAACAGCGTGGGCCCCTTCCGCCTTTGCAGTCTCTATCTGCTTCCTGGCAATCAGCGGCCTGGCAAGGGCAGTTCCCAGAAGATACCTGTCCTCATAAACAGCATTAGCTTTTACAGCTTTAAATACATAGTCTGTTACAAACTCCTTCTTCAGGTCTGCTACAATCACTTTTGATGCTCCCAGCAGTACGGCCTTGCTCCTGCACTCTTCAAAATCTTCTTTCTGCCCGACATCGGCAACAAATGCAATCACTTCGTACCCTTTCTCGATCAGCCATTTGAGGATGACTGAGGTGTCAAGACCACCGCTGTAAGCTAAAACAACTTTTTCTTTCATTTTAATACTGTGAATTATTTATTAATGATATTCTAAACTTATTTATCAATGCAGACCTCAACCGTTCTTAATCTGATCATGTAACCCCGGAAGGATCATTTCGAGGCAGTCGTGCAGATGGTGAGGCCGGACATTGTCCCTGGGTATAATAAGCAGTGTATCATCTCCGGCAATCGTTCCTGCGATCTCAAAGCGGTCAGCGCCATCGATCATGACCGCAATACTGTTTGCATAACCGGGTCTTGTTTTCATTACGATCATCGAATTTGCATCGATCAATGAACGTATTACAGAGATAATATTGAGAACAGATCCCTGCTGAATGTTCTGTTTCAGATTCCCCGAAAGAGAATACCTGTACCCTCCCCTCCCGTTGGGGATTCTCATTACTCCAAGCTGCCTGAGATTTCGCGACAGCGTTGCCTGAGTGCATGTTATCCCTTCGCGCTTCAGTTTTTTTGCAAGCTCTTCCTGTGATGAGACCTCATCCTTCTCAATGATCTTCTCAATTGTCATCAATCTTGAGATCTTTTGCATATTTATACATTTTGACTGCAAATTTATACATTTTTTTATTTTCACAAACGGACTTAAGAAATTTATTATATTTTTGAAGCCTAAAATGGTGCGATGAAAGATGAGATTAAAAAGGTCATGATCCTTGGTTCAGGAGCCCTTAAAATAGGCGAAGCCGGTGAATTTGACTATTCTGGTTCCCAGGCTCTTAAAGCCCTTCGCGAAGAAGGTATTGTCACGATCCTGATCAATCCGAACATCGCAACGGTACAGACTTCTGAAAATATAGCCGACAAGATCTATTTTCTTCCGGTCAACCCTCATTTCGTTGAAAAGGTAATTGCAAAGGAGAAGCCCGACGGGGTACTGCTTTCATTTGGCGGCCAGACAGCGCTTAATTGCGGAACAGAACTATTCAGGAAAGGGGTTTTTGAAAAATATAATGTTAAGGTACTTGGAACCCCTGTAACGGCAATTATGGATACCGAGGACCGGGAACTGTTCGTTAAAAAACTAGACGAGATAGGTGTAAGAACACCCAGAAGCATTGCAGTAACCAATGTTGATGATTCTATTGAGGCTGCAGGGAAGCTGGGATTCCCTGTAATAATACGTGCTGCGTATTCACTTGGTGGCCAGGGCAGCGGTTTTGCAGCAAATCCCGATGAACTGCGAGTACTTTCATCAAGGGCATTCTCATATACAGATCAGATCCTGGTGGAAGAGTCTCTCAAGGGATGGAAAGAGGTTGAATATGAGGTAGTAAGGGATAAATACGATAACTGCATCACCGTTTGTAATATGGAGAATTTCGACCCTCTCGGAATACATACGGGAGAGAGCATCGTGGTAGCACCCTCGCAAACTCTTACAAACAGCGAATATCACAAGTTAAGAGAACTCTCGATAAAAATAATAAGGCATATAGGGATAGTTGGCGAATGCAATGTTCAGTATGCACTTGATCCTGAATCGGAAGATTACCGTGTTATTGAGGTGAACGCAAGGCTTTCCAGATCAAGCGCTCTTGCATCAAAGGCAACAGGATATCCGCTTGCATTCGTTGCCGCGAAGCTCGGGCTTGGCTATGGATTGCATGAATTGAAGAATAGTGTCACAAAAACAACTTCCGCCTTTTTTGAGCCCGCACTCGATTATATTGTCTGTAAAATACCTCGCTGGGACCTTAATAAATTCGAAGGAGTATCCCACCTTATAGGAAGCAGCATGAAGAGTGTCGGAGAGGTGATGGCAATAGGAAGGACATTTGAAGAGGTGATACAGAAAGGGCTCAGAATGATCGGTCAGGGTATGCACGGATTTACCGGCAACCGCGACCTGAGTTTCGAAGATATAGAGAGAGAGCTGGCAGAACCGACCGATATGAGGATCTTCTCGATAGCAGAAGCCCTGGAGATCGGGATGTCAATCGACAGGATACATGACCTGACAAAAATAGACAAGTGGTTCCTTTACAAGCTGAGGAATATCACAGAAATGAAGAATTCACTTTCTGAATATAAATCAATTGAAGAGCTTCCGCGCGATCTTCTCCTTCAGGCTAAAATTAACGGATTCAGCGATTTTCAGATAACGAGGCACGTTGTAAAGGCAACTCCGGCCACAATGAACAGGGAGATGCTCAGGGTAAGGGCCTTCCGGAAAGCCATGGGGATAAAACCATGTGTAAAGCAGATCGATACCCTGGCTGCCGAATATCCCGCAGTTACAAATTATCTTTACCTTACGTACAGCGGCACCGAACACGATATCTCCTTTGAAGACGACAAAAGATCTGTGATCGTTCTTGGTTCCGGCGCCTACCGCATAGGATCGAGCGTGGAGTTTGACTGGTGTTCCGTGAATGCCATAAATACTATTCGCAAAGAGGGTTTCCGATCGGTAATGATCAATTATAATCCAGAAACTGTCAGCACCGATTATGATATCTGCGACAGGCTTTATTTTGATGAGCTCTCTTTCGAGAGGGTAATGGATATCATCGACCTGGAAAAACCCAGGGGAGTGATCGTATCTGTCGGAGGACAAATACCAAATAACCTTGCAATGAGGCTTCATCTTGAAAACGTCAATGTACTGGGCACCTCTCCTGTTTCGATAGACAGGGCTGAGAACAGACATAAGTTCTCATCGATGCTTGATACCCTTAAAGTTGACCAGCCACGCTGGAAAGAGCTCTCGAGCATTGACGATATATATGAATTTGTCGACCGGATAGGATTCCCGGTGCTGGTAAGACCTTCCTATGTGCTTTCGGGAGCCGCAATGAACGTGGTATCAAACAGGAGCGAACTCTCCCACTTCCTCGACCTTGCCACTCAGGTATCAAAACAGCATCCCGTAGTGGTTTCCGAATTTATCGAGAATGCCAAGGAGATCGAGATCGATGCGGTGGCAAAAGATGGCGAGATAATGGCCTATGCGATCAGCGAGCATGTGGAATTTGCAGGCGTTCATTCAGGCGATGCGACCATAGTCTTTCCTCCGCAGAAACTGTACTTTGAAACTGTCCGGAGGATCAAGCGCATTTCCAGGGAAATATCGAGGGAGCTGAAGATAACAGGACCCTTTAACATCCAGTTCCTTGCCCGTGACAACGACATAAAAGTGATCGAATGCAATCTCAGGGCAAGCCGCAGCATGCCGTTTGTCTCCAAGGTGCTGAAAACAAATCTCATCGAGCTGGCGACGAAGGTCATGCTTGGCATACCGGCCGAAAAACCTCATAAATCAGTTTTTGATCTCGATTATGTTGGAGTGAAGGCTCCTCAGTTCAGTTTTTCGCGTCTTGCAAAGGCAGACCCGGTACTTGGTGTGGATATGTCATCGACGGGCGAAGTCGGATGCCTTGGCGAAGGCTTCTATGAGGCGATCCTCAAGGCAATGTTCTCGGTCGGGTACAGGATACCGAAAAAAGCCATTCTGCTCTCGACCGGCCCCGCCAAATCAAAGGTCGAACTCATAAATGGAGCCAGAGCCCTGAGGGAAAAAGGTTACAAGCTCTATGCTACAAGAGGGACACAGCAGTTTCTTGAAACAAACGGCATTGAGGCTGAAGTGGCCTACTGGCCGGATGAAGAGAAATCGCCAAATACCATCGAGCTTATAAAAAAGCGAGAGGTCGACCTGGTCGTCAATATACCAAAAGACCTGAGCCAGACCGAGCTTGACAACGACTACTCAATACGGAGAAGTGCAGTTGATTTTAACGTGCCCCTGCTCACAAATACGAGGGTGGCAAATGCCTTCATACTCGCCTTCTGCCGCCTTAACCCGGATGAGCTTGCTATAAAGAGCTGGGACGAGTATAAATAAGGCGCAGGGCACAGGGCTCATGAAACAGGGTTTCGTGGGAAACTGTGTAACTCCGTGATAACTCCGTGTAACCCCGTGGTTAGATTCATTATACCTTAAAATAAAAACATGATTATTATTCGAAGAGCAATCGCTGAAGATGCGCAAAAGATAATCTCCTTCCAGCAGGCTATGGCAATGGAAACGGAGGGACTGAAGCTTAATAAGGAGATCCTCAGCAGGGGAGTAAAAGCAGTTTTCGATGATCCATCAAAGGGAGAATATTTTGTTGCAGACATCGACGGATCGGTCATTGCCTCACTTCTTATCACATATGAATGGAGCGACTGGAGAAATTCAAAGGTCTGGTGGTTCCAGTCAGTCTATGTCCTGCCGGATTACAGGAGAAAAGGCATTTTCAGAAAGATGTATCTTTTCATAAAAGATGAGGCTGAAAGACTTGGTGTGGCAGGACTCCGGCTCTATGTTGAGAAAAACAATTCGGCTGCACAAAAGACCTATGAAGCCATGGGGATGACTTCTGAACATTATGCGATGTATGAATGGCTGAAAGATAGCTGATGTTATGGCTTCTTATCATACCAGTTATTCCTTATTTCCTGATCCTTGCATATATCTTCCGGGGTCACTTCCGGAATAAATTCCTGAAGGGGGAAGTCATTGACAGGGTTAAAGTTTCTGTAGTTATTGCGTGCCTCAATGAAGAGGAATATCTCCCGTCACTTCTTAATGACCTGGCCGCACAGGACTACCCTGCTGATCTTTTTGAGGTAATATTTGTTGATGATCATTCTGTTGACAACACAGGATCAGTTGCATCATCGTTTTGCAACAGGGGCCGATTCAGGGTTCTCAGGAACTCCGGAACAGGAAAGAAAAGTGCATTACGGACAGGGATCATGGCCTCTGACGGAGATCTGATACTCACGACCGATGCTGACTGCAGGGTAAGCTGCAGATGGGTGAGTGCCGTTGCATCCTTCTACAGCTCGAACAGACCCGATCTGCTGATAGGGCCGGTACATCTTTCAGAGGAAAGAGGATTATTCCACCGGTTCCAGCAGCTGGAATTTTTCAGTCTTCAGGGTATAACTGCGGCAACAGCGGGGTTGTCCGACCCGGTAATGTGCAACGGGGCCAATCTTGCATTTACAAGAGATATTTATGAGAAACATTCAGGTAATCTTCATGATGAGATCGCTTCAGGTGATGATATCTTTTTGCTTCAAAGTATCAAGTCGGAAAATAGTAAAATTCTATGGCTCGGCGACAGGGATGCAGTTGTTAAGACCCGGGCGGCCGGATCATTCAGGCAATTCCTGGATCAGAGGGCAAGGTGGGTTTCCAAATCCGGGGCCTATGAGGATAAATTCATGAGGTTACTGGCTCTCATTACTCTTATTGCAAACATCGATTTCGCATTTATGCTTGTGGGTGGTATCTTTATTCCAGGCATGCTGCCTGTTTCTGTTGCAGGATTCATCATAAAATCCATTCCCGATCTTATGATTCTTTGCACGGTGACTAGCAGCTATAAAAAAACAAACCTGCTCTGGTGGTTTATCCCCTCGCAGGTCATCTATCCTTTTTATGTAATTACTGTTTCGGTTTACTCTCTCTTCCGGAAAAACAGGTGGTAATTTAAGTTTTCCTCTGCGCTCTTTGCGTATCCGGGAAGCTTCCGACAGCTATTGGGACGGAACTCCGCGTCCTCTGCGGTTATTCCTTTTTTAAATAATAGTAACAATATCAATTCCCCATCTCCGATAAGAACTTTATCCGCATAAGCCGGATCTCCTCCTCTTCGAATTCATTTCCAAGTTCCTTTATCGCATCCTCGAGAGAGTCGGTCTGGGCCTCTTCCCTGAAATATGAGAAGATATCATGCTGACGCTCCTCATCGATCACCATGTTTATATAGTAATCGAGGTTGATCCTGGTGCCGTAATTTACAATCGATTCTACCTCGGAAAGTAATTCACCCATTTCCAGTCCTTTAGCGTCAGCAATATCTTCAAGGGGGCGTTTCATGTCGATGCTCTGAATGATATAGACCTTAATTCCCGATTTATTTACCACCGATTTGACCACCATATCGAGCGGCCTGATGATCTCTTTTTCCTCTACATACTTGGCTATAACCTCCACAAACTCTTTTCCGTATCTCTGGGCTTTACCTGCCCCCACCCCTGATACATTCTGAAGTTCATCGATGGTAATGGGATACTGAATTGCCATATCCTCCAGCGAGGGATCCTGAAATATTACAAACGGAGGCACATCCTTGACTTTGGATATTTTTTTACGGAGGTCTTTCAGGATGCTGAAGAGCTCTTCATCGACAGCAGCCGTTTTGGCCCCGAATGCATTCTCTTCTTCCTCAGCCTCGCTGTAATCGTGATCTTCAGTAAGCGAGAATGTGGTAGGTCTCTCAAGGAACTCCAGCCCTTTCTGTGTCAGCCTGAGAAGGCCATAATTTTCAATATCCTTGGTAAGCAACTTTGCGATCAGCGCCTGTCGGATCACCATGTTCCAGAATCTTTCATCCTTCTCCTCGCCTGAACCGAAGATCTCCAGTTTATGATGCTTGTACGACTTTATTGCTGAAGTAGCTTTCCCGGCAAGGATATTTGAAATATGATCGGCCTTGAATTTCTCCTTCACAGCAAGGACAGCCTCGAGCACACTTACTACATAGTCGCTTCCCTCGAACTGGGTTTTGGGATGAAGACAGTTATCACAGGCTTCGCAATTCTCCTTCAGGTATTCTTCTCCAAAATAATGAAGAAGGAGTTTGCGCCTGCACACCGATGATTCAGCATAAGAGACCGTCTCAAGCAAAAGCTGTTTGCCTATTTCCTGTTCGGCAATTGGCTTGCCCTGCATGAATTTCTCAAGTTTCTGAATATCGTTATAACTGTAATAAGCAATGCATCTTCCCTCTCCGCCATCCCGCCCTGCACGTCCGGTCTCCTGATAATAGCCTTCAAGGCTCTTCGGGATATCATAGTGGATAACATATCTTACATCAGGCTTATCGATACCCATTCCGAATGCAATTGTTGCAACAATGATGTCGGCCTCTTCCATCAGGAATTTATCCTGATTCTGTGTACGGGTTGAGCCATCCATGCCAGCATGGTAAGGAAGAGCCTTGATACCATTAACTTTAAGTGTTTCAGCAAGTTCTTCCACCTTTTTGCGGCTCAGGCAGTAGATTATGCCTGATTTGCCAAGGTTGTTCTTTATATATTTAATTATCTCTTTTGTTGCATCCTGCTTTGATCTGACCTCATAATAGAGGTTGGGTCTGTTGAATGAAGACTTGAAAACATCGGCCTCGAGAATCCCGAGATTCTTCTGAATATCATGCTGGACCTTTGGTGTGGCTGTTGCCGTAAGCGCGATTATCGGTGATCTGCCGATCATGTCCACTATCGGACGGATCCTTCGGTATTCAGGCCTGAAATCATGACCCCATTCAGATATGCAATGGGCTTCATCAATGGCATAAAAAGAAATACTGATATTTTTCAGAAAGTCAATATTGTCCTCCTTGGTAAGCGACTCGGGAGCAACATAGAGAAGCTTTGTCATGCCGCCCAGGACATCCTTTTTTACCCTGTTTATTTCTGTTTTTGTAAGAGATGAGTTTAGAAAGTGTGCGACTTCATCATCGGTAGAGAAGTTGCGCATAGCATCAACCTGGTTCTTCATCAGGGCAATAAGCGGTGAGATTACAATTGCAGTACCCACCTTCATCACCGCTGGCAGCTGGTAGCATAATGATTTGCCCCCGCCGGTAGGCATCAGTACAAAAGTATCCCTGCCCGAAAGAACATTTTTGATGATCGCTTCCTGGGTACCCTTGAAAGTATCAAATCCGAAATATTTTTTCAGATAATCATGAGTTGTAGAATCGTCGAGCATACCTTAATAACGGGCTACCTTTTTTCCCTGAAATAGTTACGTTATTATAAAATTAAACAATTTTCCAATAAATCACAATCTAAAATCAAATTATATTAGTACTGAGAATAGTATACAATTTACAAAAAAAATAAGTTCAAAATTTAATTGAAAGTTGATATTTAGGCCTGAATATCAAAAAATTTGTCTGTGAATTAATGGCAAACAGCCACAGGTTGCCCAATATTAAGTGCTGTATTGTTTTGCAAAAAAGATTTATCATCTTTACAAGCTGAATTTTCAAACCAACTACCTCAGGCAAGATGGCACTCAGGAATAAGAGAGACGGGAACAAGGGAGAAGGGGAAATGTCTTTTCTGCAGCACCTCGAGGAGCTGAGATGGCATATAATCAGGTCATTTCTTGCAATTGTAATCCTTTCGATCACTGCATTCATGTTCAAGAATTTCATTTTTGATACTATCATTCTTGCTCCGAAAAACCCTAATTTCTTTACCAACAGGGTATTATGCAACCTAGGACACCGGCTGCTTCACAGCGATGTTATATGCCTTAATTCAAAGCCATTCCAGCTTATCAGTATAAATATGTCGGGGCAGCTGACCACGCATATTGCCGTATCCATGGTTACAGGTGTAATCCTTGCGGCACCATTCATTTTGTGGGAGCTGTGGAAGTTTTTCAGTCCTGCACTCTATGCAAATGAAAGAAAATATGCCAGGGGTGCGGTCTTGTGGAGTTCCATGCTCTTTTTCCTTGGCGTTTTATTCGGTTATTACATGATAGTGCCCCTGTCGATACATTTCCTGGGCTCATATATTGTTAGCAGCCAGGTGATAAACCAGATCTATATCAGGTCTTATATTGGCACGATGACATCGATAGTTCTTGCAACGGGAGTGATCTTTGAGCTTCCGCTGATCAGCTTTGTGCTTACCAAGATCGGGATCATTACACCGCAGTTTCTCATAAAATATCGCCGACATTCAATTGTAGTAATTTTTATTGTCGCGGCGGTCATTACACCTCCGGATGTGTTTTCACAAACGCTGGTAGCTATTCCGCTGTTAATGCTGTTTGAGATCGGCGTTCTTGTATCAAAAGCCGTTTATAGGCAAAAACAAAAGGAGAGAGAGAGCTTTATGGCCGGATAAGGTGAAACCATCACGGCTACTTAAATATTTTAATAATGAACCACAATACCAGATCCATTGATAATCTAAGGGTTTAACAGAAAGATGAAGCTTCACACCAGGGATCTTGTCAAGAGATACCACACCAGAACAGTGGTAGATCACGTTTCAATCGAGGTTGAACAGGGAGAGATCGTGGGTCTTCTTGGCCCGAACGGAGCAGGAAAAACCACATCATTTTACATGATCGTGGGCCTTATAAAGCCAAACGCAGGAATGGTTTTACTCGATGATGAGGATATTACATCATTGCCGGTCTATAAAAGAGCCCGTCGTGGCATCGGATACCTCGCACAGGAGGCTTCTGTATTCAGGAACATGTCAGTCGAAGATAATATAAAAGCCGTTCTTGAGATGTCAGGGCTTCCCGAGAAAGAACAGAAAGAGAGGCTCGAAACGCTACTTGACGAGTTCGGGCTGGTCAGGATAAGAAAAAACAAGGGTATCCAGCTCTCGGGTGGCGAAAGGAGAAGAACCGAAATTGCCAGGGCCCTTTCACTTAAACCGAGGTTCATTCTTCTCGATGAACCCTTTGCCGGAGTGGATCCAATCGCCGTTGAGGATATCCAGAGTATTGTTTCACACCTGAGAAGTAAAAACATAGGCATACTTATTACCGACCACAACGTTCACGAGACCCTTTCAATAACCGACAGGGCTTACCTGGTTTTCGAAGGCAGGATCCTGATGTCGGGTACAGCAACCCAATTGGCTGAGGACGAACATGTAAGAAAGGTTTACCTGGGCAAAAACTTCGAACTTCGCCGCTGACCATTCACAGTTTGATATAATAATTATTTTAAGTAATTTTGCCGAACTTTTTTTACGCGGATGTGTCGTAATTGGTAGCCGAGCAAGACTTAGGATCTTGTGTCCTAGTGACGTGGGGGTTCGAGTCCCTTCATCCGCACAAACATGACAAACCGCCTGCAACGATGCTTATCAGTGCGTTTTGGCGGTTTTTTAACATATAATTAACTAGTGATCAAATGAATATTACCAGAGAAAACATTGCTGATCTGAACGCTCTTCTAAATGTGAAGATCCAGAAGGATGACTATAGCGAAAATGTGGAAAAGATGCTCAGGGACTACCGGAAAAAATCCAATGTAAAAGGATTCCGCCCCGGAATGGTTCCTATCGGGCTTATAAGAAAGATGTATGGGAAGGCAGTCAAGCTGGATGAGATAAATAAACTTGTTTCTGAAAATATCAGGAAATATCTGACCGATGAGAAGATCGAGATCCTCGGTGATCCCCTTCCAAAAAACGATGAGAACGAGAAAGTCGACTTCGATATTCAGGAGGATTTTGAATTTAAGTTTGAACTTGGACTTTCACCGCAGTTCGAAATAAACCTCAGCAAAAAAAATAAAGTATCCTGTTACAACATCTCCATCGACGAAAAGATGAAGACTGACCATATAAGTAATTACACCAGACGCTTTGGCGAGTTCAAAAAAGAGGAGATCACTGGCGATACAGATATGCTTAAGGGAAATATTGCCGCTCTTGGCCAGGACGGGGAGATAATTCCTGGCGGACTCAGCGCAGAAAATGCCGCACTTACAATATCCGTGATCAAGGATGAAGAGATTAAAAAGGAATTCATTGGTAAAAAACAGGGCGACCAGATTGATTTCGACCTCAGAAAAGCCCTTCCAAACGATTATGAGATTGCCGGGATACTGAGAAAACAGAAAGATGAGGTCGCTGATATTAATGGTATGTTCAGGTATTCTATAAGCGAGATCAACAGATTCATGCCCGCCGGGATCAATAAGCAGCTATTCGATAAGATCTATGGAGAGGGAGTGATATCGACCGAAGAAGAATTCGCTGCAAAGGTTGAAGAGGAGATTACCAGGAACCTTAAACACGAAAGCGATTACAAACTGGGGATAGATCTCAAAAAGCTTGTTCTTGAGAAAACAGAGTTTGCCCTTCCTGAAGATTTCCTGAAAAGATGGCTTCTGGCTGTGAATGATAAAACCAACGTTGAACAGATCGAAAAGGAATTTGATAGTTTCAGGCAGGATCTGAAATGGCAGCTTATCCGCAATAAAGTCGCAAAGGATAATGATCTGAAGATTACGGAAGAAGAGCTTCATCACGAAGCTGAAAACATTACCCGCTACCAGTTTCAGCAGTACGGACTTTTCTATGCATCGGATGAGCAGATCCATAACTATGCCCATGAGATGCTGAACAGGGAGGAAGATGCCAAAAGGATCGCAGAAAGAATACTTGAGGAAAAAGCCATTGAAAAGCTTAAGGATGTTGTCAAGCTTGAAGACAAAGCGATCACCGCAGAGGAGTTCAACAAGCTTTTTGAATAGAAATCAATGCTTTGAGTTGGCATTTTAGATTTTATTATCTTTGTTAACTAAATAAGAATACCATGAATAATTTTGATGATTTCAGTAAATATGCCAGAAGCAGAAAAGGTCTAAGCAGCCTTTCCCTGCACAGGTATGCATCTATCTATGGCAACTATATTTCTCCAACGATAATCGAAGAGAGACAGCTTAACATAGCCACGATGGACGTTTTTTCACGTCTTATGATGGACAGGATCATTTTCCTGGGCCTCCCGATCGATGAATATGTGGCTAATATAATACAGGCACAGTTGCTCTACCTCGATTCAACCGATCCCGGGAAAGATATTCAGCTTTATTTCAATACTCCGGGAGGATCGGTTTATGCTGGCCTCGGTATCTATGATACCATGCAGTATATCTCCGCCGATATTGCAACTATCTGCACGGGAATGGCTGCTTCAATGGGAGCAATTCTGCTCACAGCCGGCACCAAAGGAAAAAGATCGGCTCTCAGACACTCGCGGATAATGATCCACCAGCCAATGGGTGGAGCGGAAGGCAACGCCTCTGACATTGAGATCACCGCCAGGGAGATCATGAAGCTTAAGAAAGAACTCTACCAGATCATAGCGCTGCATTCAGGAAATAAATATGAAAAAGTGGAAAAAGATGCTGACAGGGATTACTGGATGACATCCGAGGAGGCAAAGGAATATGGAATGATCGACGAGATCCTTCAGAAAACAACAGAAAAGAAATAATAATGGATAAATGCTCATTCTGCGGCAGGACCAAAAAAGAGGCCAACATGCTTGTTGCAGGGCTGGAGGGCCATATCTGTGATCACTGCATCGAGCAGGCCCACAGTATAATGACTGAAGAACTGGGCAGCAAATCGAATGTGCCATTCGATACTTTCAATCTTCTCAAACCCTCTGAAATAAAAGCCTTTCTCGATCAGTATGTAATTGGGCAGGACCGGGCAAAGAAGATCATTTCCGTTGCAGTTTACAATCACTACAAACGGCTGATGCAAAAGCCTGACACGGAGGATATTGAGATCGAAAAATCGAATATCATACTTGTCGGCGAAACAGGTACCGGGAAGACACTTCTTGCCAGGACAGTTGCAAAGATGCTGCACGTTCCGTTTACAATTGTTGATGCCACAGTCCTTACAGAAGCCGGTTACGTTGGAGAGGATATTGAAAGTCTGCTGACCCGCCTCCTTCAGAATGCAGATTATGATGTCAAAGCTGCCGAAAGGGGTATTGTTTTTATCGACGAGATCGATAAAATAGCCAGGAAAGGAGATAACCCTTCAATAACACGTGATGTTTCGGGCGAAGGTGTTCAGCAGGGATTGCTAAAGCTCCTTGAAGGTTCAATAGTAAATGTGCCACCCCAGGGAGGACGAAAACATCCTGAACAGAAGATGATACCCGTGGATACAAAAAATATTCTTTTTATCTGCGGCGGGGCTTTTGAAGGGATTGAGAAGAAGATCGCACAGAGACTGAACACGCAGATCGTAGGGTATGGAGCTTCGCGTACCCGTGAAAGGATAGACAAAAACAACCTGCTTCAATACATTGCACCGCAGGATCTCAGGGCTTACGGACTGATACCGGAAATAATAGGGAGATTGCCTGTTCTGACCTTCCTCCATCCTCTCGACAGGGGTGCCCTCAGGTCGATTCTTACTGATCCAAAAAATGCCCTGGTAAAACAGTATATGAAACTCTTCAGCATGGATAATATCAACCTCACCTTTACCGATGAGGTGCTGGAATATATTGTCGACAAAGCTATTGAGTTTAAGCTGGGAGCCAGAGGATTACGGTCGATATGCGAAGCAATAATGCTTGATGCCATGTTTGAGATGCCGTCAGTTGACACTAATGAACTTACTATCAGTACTGACTATGCAAGGCACAAACTGGAACAGATTGACCTGAAGGTACTAAGGGCATCATAAAAGATCGGGCTACTCTCCCGGTCCTTATCTTCGCTGATAAACAATATAGGAATATGGGGGGATTGAATCTGAATCACCAGGATATTCCTCTATTTCAATAACCATCCAGATATCCTCATTAATTTCAGGAAACCATGTATCGGCAGGTGCTTTTTTATGGATCCGAGTTATATATAGCTTGTCGGCAAGAGGCATGAACTGCCCGTAAACACTTCCGCCTCCGATTATAAAAACCTCATCACACCCCTCACTTTTCTTTATCGCGTCTTCCACCGAATATGCCGTAATACTGCAATCGATGCACTCATCCGGAATATCGGTCAGAACGATGTTCTTTCTGCCGGGAAGAGGCCTGCGTGGAAGAGATTCCCATGTGCGCTTGCCCATTATCACACAGTGCCCGACAGTGAGTTTCTTAAACCGTTTCATATCCTCCGGAATACGCCAGAGAAGGTCATTGTCCTTCCCAATCCCGTTGTCTTCCGATATTGCCACTATAATTGAGATCATACCTGATTCTTTATTAAACTGAAATATCACCTTTTATATGAGGATGTGAAACATAATCCTGAAGGGTGAAATCCTCAAACCTGAATTTCAGGATATCGTCAACTGCAGGGTTTATCACCATTTTCGGAAGCGGATAAGGCTCCCGGGTAAGCTGCAGCTTTACCTGGTCAATATGGTCAAGATAGATATGTGCATCGCCCAGAGTATGTATAAATTCACCAGGTTCCAGCCTTGTGACCCGGGCCACCATCATTGTCAGCAGTGCATATGATGCAATATTGAAAGGGACTCCCAGGAAGATGTCGCAGCTGCGCTGATAAAGCTGGCATGAAAGCTTTCCTCCGGCAACATAGAACTGGAAGAGGAGATGACATGGAGGCAGTGCCATCTTATCAATCTCGCCGGTATTCCAGGCATTAATGATATGTCTGCGTGAATCTGGAGATCTTCTGATACCTTCAATTACGTTCATTAGCTGGTCTATCTTTCTTCCGTCGGCAGCCGGCCATGAACGCCACTGATATCCGTAAACCGGTCCGAGGTTGCCCTCTGCATCGGCCCATTCATCCCATATCTTCACCCCGTTATCTTTAAGATATTTAATATTGGTATCTCCGCTTATGAACCATAGCAACTCATAAATTACGGACCTCAGGTGAAGCTTTTTAGTAGTCATGACCGGAAATCCATCTTCAAGGTTGAACCGCATTTGGTAACCGAATACGCTGATAGTACCGGTCCCCGTGCGATCTTCTTTCCTGACCCCGTTCTTTAAGACATGATCAAGCAGGTCAAGATATTGTCTCATAAGCCGGAATTATAAAATCATTTTTAAGTGAAATGCGAAAATAATCAGGGCAGGAAGTTGCAGCTTATCATATTATCATTAAAGCAGCGGGTGGATCATTTCCCGGTTCGCGTTCTCCTGTCAATTTCATCCCTGATCGACGCGGCGCGTTCATAATCCTCAGTCTTAACTGCCTCATCGATCATCTTATACAATTCTTCATCCGAATACGAACCATATTTTGTCACGTCAGGTTCAAACACTGATTCGTCTTCCTTAACGGCCTGAGCGTCGGATCCCGCTGCAGAGACAGTGATCCCCGCTTTTTCAAGGATCTCTTCAGTAATAAATATCGGGCAATTGAACCTGAGTGCAAGAGCGACGGCATCCGATGTCCTGCTGTCTATTGAAAATTCCTTCTCGCCATTTGTGCATACCAGCTTTGAAAAGAACACTCCCTCTTCAAGCTTGTAGATAAAAACCTCGATCACCGAGATCTTGAAGGAATCAGCAAAGCTTTTGAAAAGGTCGTGGGTAAGAGGCCTGGGCGGATCGAGGTTTTCAAGCCTTATCACTATCGACTGAGCTTCAAAACCACCGATAATGATCGGAATCCGTCTCTCTCCTTCTTCCTCGATCAGGACAAGTGCATATGCACCTGACTGGGTCTGGCTGTATGATATCCCTAAAACCTTCAGCTTGATCCTCTTCATTTCAACAGTTTATGAGCCGGATTATTTTGCCTCCGGTACACATTGTATAAGACAAATATATAGATTCTAAGGTGTATCTGACAGGTGGGCACGTCATTATTTATTAACTTTTATTCAAGGCCTTTTCAGAGGCGCCCGACTTTACGAAACAGATCATTGCTGCTTTGGGTAATTAAAAAAAACAGACTCCCGGTTTGTAAATTATGCATTTTTTATATCTTTGCAGTCCGAAATTAATCCGCCGGGGCAACAGGAAGCCGTATGTTTGAGAAATCATACGCGCCTCACGGAGTAACATAATTAAAATAGAGATGTACGCAATCGTTGAAATTGCCGGTCAGCAGTTTAAAGTAGAAGAAGGAAAAAAGATCTTTGTTCATCGCCTCGAGGCTGAAAATGGCAAAAAAGTTGAATTCGATCAGGTCCTGTTAATTGAGGACAAGGGAAAGGTCATAATCGGGGAACCGGTAATTAAAGATGCGCTTGTGGAAGGTAAAGTTCTTGAGCAGCTCAGGGGTGATAAGGTA
Organism: Bacteroidales bacterium; assembly: GCA_050013475.1. Taxonomy (GTDB): domain Bacteria; phylum Bacteroidota; class Bacteroidia; order Bacteroidales; family VadinHA17; genus LD21. Next base: position 35,069 of record JBEKFE010000007.1, on the reverse strand, counting down.
ATTGTATTCAAAAAGAAAAGGAAAAAAGGATACAGGATCAAAAATGGCCATCGCCAGTACTTCACACAGATAGAGATTGTAAGTATCAAGGAAAAAGCTGACAGAAAGGCCTCTAAAAAAGAAGAAGCTGTTATAGCTGAAGTTACTGAGGCAAAAGCTACTTCAGAAAAGGCAACAGCTGAAAAGAAACCTGCAGTTAAAAAAGCTGCTCCAAAAAGCGATGAAAAGGGAAAAGCAGCTAAAGGTACCGCAAAGAAAGGCGCTTCTGAAGCTCCGGCTGTGAAAAAGACAGCACCAAAGAAATCCTCCGGGGGAAAAGCAAAATAAGTTATAACTGATCTTATAAAAATATAAACATGGCACACAAGAAAGGAGCAGGCAGCTCACGTAACGGTCGCGATTCAGAAAGTAAAAGACTTGGCGTGAAACTATTCGGCGGCCAGAAGGTAAAGGCCGGATCGATAATTGTCCGCCAGAGGGGAACAGTGCATAATCCGGGCCTTAATGTCGGCATCGGAAAGGATCATACTCTCTATGCGCTTGTTGATGGCGAGATCGAATTCAAAAGAAAGAAGGATAACAGATCGTATGTTTCTGTTAAACCTTTAAGCGAATAAAGCAAGGATCATTCTGGCTCCCAAATTCTTTCGGGCAACTGAAAGACAATATCGGGAGTTTTTAATAATTTTACAGCAGGCTTAAAATGGCCTGCTTTTTTTATTAATTCATTTCATTATGCTGACAATTAATCTCATACGCGAAAAGAAAGATTTCGTAATTGAAAGACTTAAGGTAAAGAATTTTGACGCTTCCGCAATTGTTGACGTGATAATTGCCCTGGACAAAAGCAGGCGCGAGACACAGACCAGTGCTGACAACCTTCAGTCTGACATGAACAGGATCTCAAGAGAGATCGGACAGTTGATGAAAGAGGGTAAGAAAGAAGATGCCGAAGCAGCAAAAAAGAAGACTTTCGCATTGAAAGAGGAGATAAAATCACTTTCTGACAGACTTATCATAATTGATGCGGATCTTAAAAATGAGATCATAAAGCTCCCGAACCTTCCTCATGAATCAGTTCCGAAGGGAGCCGGGGCAGAGAATAATGTCAAGGTGCGCGAGGGCGGGACCATCAGAGAAATACCCGAACCTGCCCTGCCCCACTGGGATCTTATTAAAAAGTACGATATCATTGACTTTGATCTTGGAATCAAGCTTACCGGCGCAGGATTCCCGGTATATAAGGGCAAAGGCGCAAAGCTCCAGAGAGCGCTCATAAACTATTTCCTCGATATGGGAGAAAAGGCCGGGTACAGGGAGGTTCTTCCTCCGATCGTGGTAAACGAGGATTCAGGCTTCGGTACCGGCCAGCTGCCCGACAAAGAGGGACAGATGTACCATGTAACGGCAGACAATTTTTATCTTATCCCCACGGCAGAGGTTCCTGTAACAAATATTTACCGGGACGTCATACTCAACGGAGAGGATCTCCCGCTTAAAAATATGGCTTATACACCGTGTTTCAGGAGAGAGGCCGGTTCATGGGGTGCCCATGTAAGAGGACTCAACCGCCTCCACCAGTTCGATAAGGTTGAGATTGTCCAGATCGCACATCCCGACAGATCCTATGAGTCGCTCGATCAGATGGTCGTACATGTGGAAAGCCTTGTCTCAGGACTTGATCTGCCATACCGGATAATGAGACTTTGCGGAGGGGATATGTCATTTACATCTGCGGTGACATATGATTTTGAGGTGTGGTCGGGAGCCCAGAAAAGATGGCTTGAGGTCAGCTCCGTTTCAAACTTCGAGTCATTCCAGGCCAACAGGCTCAAATGCAGGTTTAAGGACAAAGGAGACAAACAGACACGGCTTGCCCATACACTGAATGGAAGCGCTCTTGCATTGCCAAGGATCGTTGCTGCAATTCTTGAAAATAACCAGACAAATGCCGGGATTAAAGTTCCGGCAGCATTGATCCCGTTTACCGGCTTCGATCTAATTAACTGATGAACATTCTGTCAAGGTAATGGACCCTACAAGGAAGTCCTATTTGTATGCGGGATTGTCAGTCTTATTCTGGTCAACCATCCCGACAGTCTTCAAGATCGGACTTGGTGAGCTGAATGTACTTTCCATGCTGGCGATCGCCACATTTACATCCACAATAGCTCTCCTTATAATTCTTATTTCAGGAGGAAAATGGTCACTTCTGCTTAATACATCACCCCGGGAATATCTTACCTCAGCCATGCTGGGATTAATAAACCCGTTCATTTACTATATCATCCTGCTTAAAGCTTACAAACTGCTTCCGGGTCAGGTGGCTCAACCGCTTAACATGATCTGGCCAATAATACTTGTTTTCCTTTCTGTCCCTTTCCTGAAGCAAAAGATTCCGGGAAAAAGTTTTCTTGCTCTTTTTATTAGCTTTGCCGGCGTTTATATTATCTCTTCACAGGGTCATCCATTTAAGCCAGGGAGCTCCGATCCTGTAGGGGTCATTCTTGCAACCGGAAGTTCCTTTTTCTGGGCATTGTATTTCATCTTCAACATCAGGGATAAAAGAGAGGGATCCGTCAAGCTTTTTACCAATTTCCTGTTTGCTTCGGTCTATCTGATCATCGCCCTGGCTATAACTGGAAATTCTATTTCCGGGGTCAGCTTCAAAGGCTTGGCAGCATCAGTATATGTGGGCCTGTTCGAGATGGGAGTAACATTCCTCTTCTGGCTTAAAGCCCTTCAGCTGGCAGAGACAAGCGATAAGGTAAGCAATCTTGTATACCTGGCTCCATTTATTTCACTCCTGTTCTTATACTTTATAATAAAGGAGCCCGTTTATTTTACGACACCGATCGGACTGATTCTGATAATCTCAGGGATCTATATCCAGAACAGCAGAACCAAACCGGTAATTATTTGTTAATTTTGAAATAAATATTTTTTATACAATGAGAAAGTTGATCCTTCTTTTGCTATTGATCCCGATTTTTTTTGTTTCGTGCAGGAAGAAAGAGGTAGCTCCAGTAGTCAATACTGATATAGAGGCCCGTGACATGCTTTATGATATTATGAATCAATATTACCTGTGGTATGATTCAATGCCGGCAGTCGTCAAAGACAATTACAGTACTCCATATACACTGCTCGATGCAATGATGTACAAGGTGCGTGACAAATGGAGCTTCATCGAGACCTACGATGGGTTCTTGGCAAGGTATACAGGAACTTTTGTCGGGCATGGCATTCTGATAGGCCTCGATCCCTCCGACCTCGCCCGGATCGCTGAAATCTATAAAGGTGCTGATCTTTACAGCAAGGGTGTCAGAAGAGGGTGGATCATCAAGACGCTTAACGGGACGGACCTTGCACCCATCCTTCTGGCAGGAAACGAAACGGCATATGATAACCTGATAGGTCCGTCAACGGCCGGTATAACAAATACATTTGTTTTCCAAACCCCTGCAGGAAAGGACTCAACAATTACAACGACCAAGGAATCATTTACTTTGAACACAGTGATCGATGCAGATACATTTCACCTGGGCAGCGAAATAGTGGGCCATATTGTATTCGACCAGTTTATCCCGCCTGCGAATGACGAGCTCAATACTGCTTTTGGATATTTCCAAAATTGCAATATTACAAAACTGATAGTAGATCTGAGATATAATGGAGGAGGCGATCTGGGTGTACTAACAAATATGGCAAGTTATATTGCCGGTTCATCACATTCAAACTCAAACTTTGTCAGTATCAACTTTAATAACAAAAATTCCGATCAGAATTCAACCTATAAATTTGTCTCATTTGCCAACGCTGTGAATGTTTCCCAGGTTGTATTCATAACAACCCGGAATACGGCATCCGCAAGCGAGGACCTCATAAACGGACTGAAGCCCGTATTCACGGATCTTATTACACTTGGCGATACAACAGACGGCAAACCCGTAGGTATGGTCGGCATGCAGGACAGCATCTATTATATGTTCTGGCCGATTATGTTCAAGGTTGTGAATTCTTTGGGAAATGGTGATTTTTATTCAGGATTTGCTCCTGCCAAATATGTTATTGATGATATTACGCATGATTTCAGCGACAGGAATGAGGCCTGCCTGAAAGAGGCACTATATTACCTTCAGAACGGAACGCTCTCTTCAAAGGGGGCTTACATTTACCGGCCATCTGTACAGTTCAGCGAAAGACCTGAAAGGTTCAATAACGCATTTATACTTAACAGGTCCCGGGAATTTCTAAGATAATTTGAAGAAAAAAGCTGAAGAACGGATCATACTTGGGATTGACCCCGGAACAAATGTGACCGGTTACGGTGTGATTAAAGGTCATGGATCTGTTCCTCAGCTTATCGCACTTGGATCTATAGAACTCTCGAAGTTTGGCGATCATTACCTCAAGCTGAAGCACATATTTGAAAGGACGGTAGCTCTGATCGAGGAATATCATCCCGATGAGCTGGCTATTGAAGCCCCCTTCTACGGGAAGAACGTACAGTCGATGCTGAAGCTTGGCAGGGCGCAGGGAGCAGCAATTGCTGCAGCCCTATCACGATCGGTGCCTATTTTCGAATACGCCCCGAGAAAAATAAAAATGTCAATCACTGGCCAGGGCGCAGCCTCTAAGGAACAGGTGGCGGCGATGCTTATGAACATTCTGAAATTCAGGGAAGATGACATCAGGCTCGATGCTACCGATGGTCTGGCAGCTGCCCTCTGTCACTTCTATCAGAGCAATAAACCTGCATCAGAGAAATCCTACAACAGCTGGAAGGATTTTATAAGCAAGAATCCCAAAAGGTTAAAGTGATCATATTACAGCCACAGCAAGAGCAATCACGCTGACTTTGACATTCTCGATCTTCAGAAGTTCATTTGCACAAGCCTCTATGGTTGATCCTGTTGTTATTACGTCATCAACAAGAAGGAGATGCTTCCCGGTTATTTTCTCAATCCCACCCACTTCGAATATTCCCTCAACATTAAGCCACCTGTCATACCTCGATTTTCTGGTCTGTGTATCCGACTTCGATGCCCTTTCCAGGGAGCATCTATCGACAGGTATGCCCGAGATTTCAGATATTCCATCACATATACAATCGCACTGGTTAAAACCTCTTTTTCTCTTTTTTGAAGGATGCAGCGGAACCGGTATTATGAGGTCTATATCACTCAGGAAACCAGACTCTTTTAATTGTGAAGCATAGATCCTTCCCAGTAATACTCCTGCCTCCCTCACTCCGTCGTACTTAAGCTTATGGATAATTCTTCTTATACGGCTTCCTTTTGTATAAAATGAGAATGCGGCAGCTTTTTCGATCATGCATCTTCCCCAGAAGAGTTGTGAAACTGGGTTTTCCGGTATTAGATGGTAATTGGTCCTGGGAATGGCCAGGAAACATTCTGTACAGATAACTGATTCATTCCTGACAAGCTGCATTCCGCACCCGCAGCATATACGGGGGAAAAGAAGACTCAGAAAATCATCCCAGAGATCAGCAAGATATTTCATGCAGCGCGAAGGAAACAATACCGGAAGTTAATAAATTCCAGGCTGAAAAAGAAGCAAATGTATAAAGGAAAAGATATCAGGAGACCTCTTTGCTGATCCTCCCGGCAAGTATCCGGAACTCCCCGTGTGTGAACTTCAGTTTTGGCTTTTTAAAGTCAATGTCGTCCATGGTATCCATGGGGACAAGATGGATATGGGCATGTGGCACCTCAAGGCCGACAATTGCGACCCCGATACGCTTGCAGGAAACAACTTTCTCAATAGCTGAGGCGATCTTTTTTGAAAAGATGATCAAGCCTGAGAGAGTGCGATCATCAAGGTCGAAGATATAATCTGTCTCCTGTTTGGGTACAACGAGGGTGTGACCTTCATGCAAAGGGTTGATATCGAGGAAGGCAAAAAAATTCTCATCTTCAGCAACCTTGTAACAGGGGATCTCCCCTTTAATGATCTTTGTGAAAATAGTTGCCATTAAATGTCTTTTTTATTAGACGGAAATAGAAATTATTTCAAAAGGGATTACGCCGGATGGCACTTTGATCTTAACCTGGTCGCCCACTTTCTTCCCGATAAGTCCCTGGGCAATGGGTGAACTGATGGCAATTTTACCCAGCTTGAGATTGGCCTCGCTTTCAGGAACGATCTGGTATTCCATCACACTGTTGTTCGTTTTGTTCCTGATCTTTACTTTGTTCAGTATCCTCACTGAGGATGTATCGATCTTTGATTCATCAAGAACTCTTGAATGGGCAACAATATCTTCCAGTTTTGATATTTTAAGTTCAAGCATCCCCTGTGCCTCTTTGGCGGCAGCATACTCAGCGTTCTCTGACAGGTCGCCCTTATCTCTCGCATCAGCAATCTGCTTGGATATTGATGGTCTTTCAACATTCCTAAGCTGATCAAGCTCTTCCTTCAGCTTCTGAAGACCCTCTTCGGTTATGTAGATTACGTCGTTCATTTTCGCTTCGTTCATTTAAAAAAGAAGAAGAATTCCGGGGAGACCGGAACTCTTCGTATCACAAATATATAATATTTTTTAAAAAATCAATAAAAATCCCTGATTATTTGTTCCACAGTCAATTATAGAAAAATTACCGATAGTATCTGGCAACTTAGCCAAAAGCGCTCATTTTTTATACTTCCTGGCTCCCCTGCGTGTTGATGTGGATACTTTCTTCTTCTTTGTCTTCTCCCTGTCGGTAATATTCTTCTGATTTTGCTTCATTCGTGCCTGTACCTCAGGAGATTGTATCTTGTATGCCCTCTTTTTTGAGGCATCAACAGAATTGAAATAGTCCTTCTTGATCTTAGCCTGGTTTTTTTTCTGCTTATCCTTCGCTTTGGTCACAGACTTTGGCTCCCTTACCTTTTTATTCTTTGTTTTAATTTTTCTTGTTTTGCCAAAAAGCGCTTTTTCAGGATTTTTTCCCCTCGTCCTGCCTGCAGACTGGCCGGCGACCGTCAGGAAGGCCGTAAAAAAGATGACCAGACAAATAATAAGGTGCTTAAATGATATTCTTCTCATGTCAGTCAATTACAATAATTGGTTGGCTGATTCGTTATTATCACCGGTGTAATATTAAATTTGCGAAATAATTGCAGCCGATGACTATCAGATCAAAATTAATCGTTTTTTTAATAACTCTCTCTCTGCCTCTTCTTCTTATGTCATGCAAAAAGAGTAAGTATGACGTCATACCAACAGTATATGTTAGCTTTCACATCAGTCTGAATGATCCGTTGTTCCTTAACCTTTTGTCACCTTTTATGTATGCATACGTCGATTCCAGCACAAATAACCTGGGGCAGACTGCAGCCGGATATGACGGCAACGGCATAATAATTTTCAGCTACACAGATAATGAATTTTATGCATATGACCGTACATGCCCGTACGATTATGAGGTAAACCAAAAAAGTGTAAAGGTCAATGTTGTCGATGATATCTATGCTGTTTGTCCTTCATGCGGAACAGAATATGCTCTTTTTGCAAATGGTACACCGGCAAAAGGAATAGGAAGATATCCCCTGAAAAATTACAGGGCCGCATTCGACGGCACCACAAATATTTTTGTTTCGAATTATTAAATGGACCTGCTGATCCGAGGCAAAAAACTTAATTTACCCTCTTTTAGTACCTGTAATGATCGGGTTTGTACGGGCCATGCTCATTCACTCCTATATAGCCGGCCTGGTCCTTTGTGAGTCTGGTCAGCTTCACGCCAAGCTGTTCAAGATGAAGTCTGGCCACCTCTTCATCGAGGTATTTGGGAAGCCTGTAAACACCCACTTTATAGCTCTTTTTCCACAGGTCTATCTGTGCAAGGGTCTGGTTGCTGAAAGAATTGCTCATCACAAATGAAGGATGACCTGTTGCACATCCAAGATTCACAAGACGACCCTCTGCAAGAATAAAGATTGCATGACCGTCGGGGAAGAGATATTTATCGACCTGAGGCTTTATGTTTATCTTTTTAATGCCCTTGTAACCATTTAGGTTATCGACCTGGATCTCATTATCAAAATGACCAATATTGCAGACGATCGCCTGGTCTTTCATCCTGAGCATATGTTCTATTGTGATGATATCCTTATTGCCGGTTGCAGTCACAAAAATATTACCCTCGTCCAGCGTATCTTCGACCGTTTTTACCTCGAATCCCTCCATTGCTGCCTGAAGGGCACAGATGGGGTCGATCTCGGTGATTATCACACGGGCACCGTATGATTTCATCGATTTCGCGCAGCCTTTGCCAACATCGCCATAGCCGCATACTACGACCACCTTACCCGCAATCATTACATCTGTGGCACGCTTAATGCCGTCGGCAAGTGATTCGCGGCAGCCGTAAAGGTTATCGAATTTTGATTTTGTTACCGAGTCGTTCACATTTATTGCCGGAACAAGAAGCTCGCCATTCTCCATCATCTGGTACAGCCTGTGAACACCTGTTGTGGTCTCTTCAGATATGCCTTTCAGTTCGCTTACAGTCCTGTGCCATTTCTGTGGATCAGCCTTCAGTACCGACCTCAGAGTCGAGAGGATTATCTCCTCTTCCCTGTTTTCTGCTTTCCTGTCAAGCACTGAATGATCCTTTTCGGCCTTATAGCCAAGATGCACCATCAGTGAAGCGTCGCCTCCGTCATCAACGATAAGGTTAGGTCCCTTGCCGTCGGGGAAAGATAGCGCCTGAACGGTACACCACCAGTATTCCTCCAGGGTTTCTCCTTTCCATGCAAACACCGGTATCCCGCTTGCCGCAATAGCTGCAGCAGCATGATCCTGTGTGGAAAATATATTACAGCTGGCCCAGCGGACATCGGCTCCCAGCTCAGCCAGGGTCTCAATAAGAACCGCTGTCTGGATCGTCATATGAAGCGAACCGGTGATCCGGGCTCCTTTTAGAGGCTTCTCAGCGGAATATTTGTTCCTGATGGCGAGAAGTCCCGGCATCTCCTTTTCGGCGATCTCAATTTCCTTTCTGCCAAAATCTGCCAGTGTTATCTCTTTAACTTTATATTGCATCATTTCAATAACCTTATTCATGATCACTATATTAATATTTTCAGAGTGCAAAGATAGCAAAAAATGAAGTTTGTCTATCCCAGCATTGCTATGGCTTTCATTTTATCATTACGTATCTGGGCGGCAAGCTCATCAAGGCTTCCAAACACCATCTCATCGCGGAGCCTGAACCTGGCGAAAACGGTTATTTCAGAACCATATATCTCTTTATCAAAGCTGAATATATTGACCTCGATCTTTCTCTCCGAAGAAGTCCTGTTTACTGTAGGATTAACACCAATGCTCATTACTCCTTTAAATTCCTCTTCCCCCAGCAACATGCTTACTGCATAGACGCCGTTCCCCGGGATAAGCTTTTCAGGTTCGCCAGGCTTGACGTTCGCTGTCGGGAAACCTATCTGCCGTCCTATTTTCCGGCCCTCAACGATCCTTCCCCTTATGCGGTAGCTGTAGCCAAGCATTTTATTTGCATCTTCAATCCGACCTTCCAGCAATGCATCCCTTATAAATGATGAACTGACGATCCCTGATGAAGAGATGACAGCATCCACCATCTCAACTGTAAGATCGTACCTCCCGGCACACTGTTGTATCGTATTGAAATCACCTTCACCCTTCCATCCGAAATGGTGATTGAATCCGACAATAAGATGCTTTGCACCGATCCTTTTAACCAGCACTTTATCAACAAAATCGCATGCTTCCATCATGCTAAGCTCCTTGTCAAAATCGATTATTATGAGATGACTGACACCTGCCTTTTCAATAAGCTCCCGTTTTTCGTTTGATGTGGTAAGCAGCGACAACGGCTGGCTGCTTCCATATACGACCTGACGCGGATGCGGAAAAAATGTTATCACCACCGGATCTCCGTTCAGTGCTTCTGCCCTCTCCTTCAAACGTGATAGAACAGCCATGTGACCAGTGTGCACACCGTCAAATGTACCGATGGTAACAACGGGATTCCTGAAATTAAAGGTACTGTTCAATGAGTAAACCAGCATTGCCTGATGTTTCAGATCATAAAATTAATATTCCTTTGCAAACAAGCACCCGTAACGATCCTATTTAGCTCAGGACATCGGGTCTTTTATAATTTTTTTCGTATTTTTAGCATAGAATGCCATATTTTCAATATGAAACGTGACAATAGCTTTTATCTGACAGATCCATGGCTTGAACCGTTCGTTCCGGCCATAAATAACAGGTACAGCAAATGTGCAGCAAGGGAGCTTGAACTTGTCGGTGGCAGATCACTGTGCGATTTTGCACTCGGACATCATTATTATGGCCTTCACAGGGAGAAAGATTCCTGGGTTTTCAGGGAATGGGCACCAAATGCAACGGCTATTTTTCTTACGGGCACATTTTCAGGCTGGAAAGAATCAGAAGAGTACAGGCTTAAAAGGATCAATCAGGAAGGTGACTGGGAGATCATCCTGCAGCCTGATCTGCTAAGGCATAATGATCTGTACAAGTTATCGGTTTACTGGAATGGGGGACACGGGGAGCGCATACCTTCATATGCAAACTGGCTTATCCAGGATGACAGAACAAAGATCTTCAGCTCGGCTGTCTGGTCTCCTCCTGAACCATACAGGTGGAAAAATGATAAATTTTCTTCACCTCCGGGAGATCCTCTTATCTATGAATCACATGTCGGGATGGCTACTTCCGAGGAAAAGACCGGAACATACAGGGAATTCACAAGGAACATTATCCCCATGATAGCTGATGCCGGCTATAATACTGTTCAGCTGATGGCGATCCAGGAGCATCCGTTTTATGGCTCCTTCGGATATCATGTAGCTAACTTCTTTGCCCCTTCCTCACGATTCGGAACACCCGACGACCTGAAGGAGCTGATCGATACAGCCCATGGCTATGGCCTCAGAGTCATAATGGATCTTGTACATTCCCACAGTGTGAAGAATGTCAACGAGGGCCTTGGTTTGTTCGACGGTTCCCTATACCAGTATTTCCATACCGGGGACAGAAGGAATCATATTGCTTGGGATTCACTTTGTTTCAATTATGGCAGCAATAAAGTTCTTCATTTCCTTCTCTCAAATTGCAGGTATTGGTTGGAGGAGTTCAGGTTTGACGGTTTCAGGTTTGACGGTGTTACGAGCATGATCTATTTTGATCACGGACTTGGCAAGAATTTTGTTTCATACGGGGATTATTTCGACGGCGGTCAGGATGATGACGCACTTATCTATCTGTACCTGGCTAACAAGCTTATTCACAGCTTTAAACCGGATGCAATAACGATAGCTGAGGAGATGAGCGGGATGCCCGGACTTGCTGCTCCTACAGGGAGCAAAGGGACAGGGTTTGATTATAGGCTTTCAATGGGAGTACCCGATTTCTGGATAAAGCTTGTGAAAGATACTGTTGATGAAGCATGGGATATGGGATCGCTTGTACACGAACTCAGCCAGCACCGGCCGGAGGAAAAGGTAATATCTTACTGCGAATCGCACGACCAGGCGCTTGTCGGTGATAAAACACTTATCTTCAGGATGATCGATGCCGATATGTATACCGGGATGAACAAGGATTTTCATAATCTTAATATTGACCGGGGGATCGCCCTTCATAAAATGATAAGGCTCCTGACCTTTTCACTTACTGAAGGTGGATATCTGAATTTCATGGGCAATGAATTCGGTCATCCGGAATGGATAGATTTCCCAAGGGAAGGAAACAACTGGAGTTATAAATACGCCCGAAGACAATGGCATCTGGTCAGGAACCAGGATCTAAAATATCATTTTCTGGGCGATTTTGACAGAGGAATGCTGATGCTCAACAGGAACGGTAAGCTGCTTGAGGACAGGTATATAAACAGGATAGTCGAGAACACCTTCGATAAAATAATTGTTTTTTCAAGGGGTGATTACCTGTTTGTCTTTAATTTTCACCCTGTCAATTCATACACCGACTACGGTATCCAGATAGCCGGAAAGTTCAAAGTCGTACTTGACACTGATGATGAAACTTTCGGCGGTTTCAACAGGATCGACAAAACCATCCATTACACCTCTGTAAGAAAAGCAGAAAGGTACACGATAAATGTACCTTTGCGGCTTTATCTCTATATTCCATCGCGAACCGCGATTGTTTTCAGGAAGGAACAGATCAAGAAAGTAACAGATCTTTAATCGATCCACCTCAGGAGGTAGAAATCCTGCCTGTGCGGAAGCTCCTTATTTTTCGGGTAGATCCTGATGCCATAGAAGAATGAACCGGCCTTCTCAGGAATAAGGTGGGCCCGGTAAAGACACTTTCCACTTTTACAGCTGACAAGGGTAAACTCCTTGCTTGCAACAAATTCATGCTCACCGTTCTTATGAGCCTGTGTAATTACAAACTCGACTCCGACATTCTCCTTTGGTATGTTGTTTACATTCAGCGCTATCTCTGCCTTATAATCATGACCTGAGCGATATACATTCTCTTTCGGTTTCTCAAAACTGTAATTCAGAACTTCAATATTATCCCATTCGGTTATCATTGTCTTCTTCCAGGCAGCCAGATTTTTTGCAACTTCGAAGTCGTGTGCGTTAAGTTTCCTGCTTCTCTCCAGCAATTTGTTATAGTATTTTTCAAAGTAATCATCGATCTGCCGCTTCATTGTAAATTCAGGTGCGATCCTGACCATTGTATTTTTGATAAGGCTTATCCATTCAACAGGAACATCATTTTCATCGAATGAATAATAAGCAGGCACTATTTCATACTGAAGCATATTATAAATAGTCTCGGCATCCACATCATCCTGGAGTTCCTGGTTTTCAAAGGTTCTCTTTTTAGGTAGCGCCCATCCTGCAAACGCACGATAACCTTCTACCCACCATCCGTCAAGAACACTGAAATGTATTGTACCATTCATTACGGCTTTTTCACCGCTTGTTCCAGAGGCTTCAAGAGGCCTTGTCGGAGTATTGAGCCAGATATCCACACCTCTTACCAGGTATTTGGCCATTTCAATGTCATAGTTTTCAAGGAAGATCACCTTTCCTGCAAACCTGGGCATCTGCGATATTTCGTAGATCCTTCTTATCAGGTCCTGACCTCCCCCATCATTGGGATGTGCTTTTCCTGCATATATGAACTGCACCGGTCTTTTTGGGTCGTTCACGATTTTCTCAAGCCTGTCAAGATCCCTGAAAAGAAGATATGCGCGCTTATACGTTGCAAAACGCCTTGCGAAGCCAATTGTCAGAGTTGTTTCGTCAAGATGGGTGCTGATATTCATCAGGGTTCTTGGATGGACATGCATATCGATCATCTCCGACTGAAGCCTCTTCCTTATATTGGCAAAAAGGTTTTTCTTGAGTCCTTTCTTTATTTCATGAACCCTTTTGTCATCAACACTATAGAGTTTTTCCCAGAGTGCCCTGTCAGTCTGATCGAAATGTTGTTGGCCTGTAATTTCTTCATAAAGTGTCTTCCACTCAGGAGCCACCCATGTGGGATAATGCACACCGTTAGTAACATATCCGATAAAAAGTTCATCTTTAAGGTAGCCTGGCCATAGTTTATTAAACATTCCGCGGCTAACCTCCCCGTGCAGCTTGCTGACGCCATTTACCTCCTGAGACATCCTTGTTGCAAGGTAACTCATATTGAATTTTCTGTCGGGATCGCTCTGGCAACGTCCTAATGCCATGAGTTCATCCCATGAAATATTAAGCCTGGAATGGTAATGTGAAATATACTTTCTTAGCATATCCTCTTCAAAGGCATCATGACCGGCAGGTACAGGAGTATGAGTTGTAAAGAGAGTCGAGGCCCTTACAACCTCCATAGCCTGTGCAAAAGTAAGGTGGTTATCATCAATGAGGCCTCTTAGTCGTTCAAGGCTTATAAATGCAGAATGTCCTTCATTGCTGTGGAACAGGTCGGGCTTGATTTTCATGGATTCCAGTGCCCTCATCCCTGCTATTCCAAGGATAAGCTCCTGCTTAAGCCTGTTTTCGTTATCCCCTCCGTACAGATAATGTGTAATGGTCCGGTCTTCCTGAAGATTCTCTTCATAATCAGTGTCGAGGAGGAAGAGACTTATCGTTCCTACTTTTGCTTCCCATAACCTTGCATTTACATTTCTCCCAGGCCAGACCAGATTTACTGAAAGATGGTTTCCGCTTTCATCCTTAACAGGTTTTATTGGGAGATGAGAAAATTCTTCCGCCTCGTATAATGCAAGCTGCTCACCTCTGGGACCGAGTTTTTGAGTGAAATAGCCATACCTGTAAAGCAGGCCAATACCTATAATGTTTAGATTGGAGTCGCTCGCTTCCTTAAGGTAATCTCCTGCAAGGATACCAAGGCCACCGGAATATATTTTAAGGCATGGATGAATTCCAAATTCCATGCTGAAATATGCAACCGTAGCAGTGGATGTATCTTTCGGGCGGTTCATGTAAGTTTTGAAGAGCTTAAAAACACGATCAACTTCATCAAGAAAATCCTCATCTTCTTCGAGAACAAGGAGTCGTTTATAGTCGATCTTCTCAAAAAGAAGCTTCGGATTATGATTTACCTGGTCCCAGAGAGAGGGATCCATACGCTTGAAAAGCTGTTCTGCTTCACTGTTCCACGACCACCAAAGGTTAAATGCAAGCTCTTTAAGGTGTGCCATTCGTTCTGGCACATCGCTCTGAACATAGATATCCTTCCATATTGGTACCTGGTGTGGTTTTCGGACCTGGTATGTCGTAACTTCCTCAAGCTTTAGAAATTCCCGCGGTTCATTTCTCCGCTCAAAGCTTGCAGTAAGTGCCAGATCGTAGGCATCAAAATAAAATTTGACAAGGCTTGTCCACATGGCGATCCTCGAAACCTCATGGGCTTTTCTCCTTGCTTCGGCTATCCCTTCAGGGGCAAGTAAAACAAATGAGGATATGCATGAGCAGATGCCGGTAATAACCTCACTTTCATTATCATCGGTCCTGTCAAGAATAGCAA
This sequence comes from Bacteroidales bacterium, assembly GCA_050013475.1. Classification (GTDB taxonomy): domain Bacteria; phylum Bacteroidota; class Bacteroidia; order Bacteroidales; family VadinHA17; genus LD21. The sequence goes on along the minus strand of JBEKFE010000007.1, from coordinate 20,038 downwards.
TTCCATTCCCGGGATCCTTGAAATAAGTCCTGACCCAAAGTCCAAATCCCGAAAGAGATGTTGTAATGGTGGGAATGGAAAACATAAGGCTCTCAAGTGGAGTATATCCCCAGGGTTCATAATAGGAAGGGAATACAGTAAGGTCGAAACCTATCAGTAGGTCGTAGTACGAAAAATTGAATATGCCATCATCTCCATTGAGGTAAGACGGGACAAATATAATTTTGACTTTTGTCCCCTTGTCATTTGGAAGGCCGTTTGCAACAATTCGCTGGAGCACCGGATCGGAGGAGGGATAATGAAGGCTGTGTGTTGTGTATCTGTCATTTCCCGGTATTGGCCCGTTATTATAAAGGTATTCCCTGATATCCTGTCTTGGCCCTTTATTATAAGCCGGCATAAGGATAAATGCAACACATTCCCGGGCAATTTCACCTTTCCGGTTAAGTTCACCAAGCGCATTAATGAAAATATCAATCCCCTTATTCCTGAATTCGTACCTCCCGCTGTTTGCCACAAGTACACAATCTTCGGCAAGCTTATACCCGAGCACTGCCTCGGCAACATGTATCAGTTTATCGCGCGCATCTCTTCTTTTACCATCAAAAGATTCTGGACCCGGAACAAATGAATCCTCAAAACCGTTAGGAGTAATGATATCAGGGTTCCTGCCAAGGAATTGTGCGCATTCATGAGAGGCAATTTCGCTTACTGTCGTAAATACATCAGCTTCCGTTGCTGTGATTTTCTCGAGTGAATGTTTAGCTACCACATTGAACTCACGGGATACAAGCACTGGATTATACTCTTTCATCTTGCCATATAACGGTCTCTGGTTACCCGCCAGACATCTTCCGAGCACTGTGGCATGAGTAGTAAAGGCAGTAGCGATCCAGGGAGCATTCTTTTTGAGGTGAAGCACTCCAGTCCCTGTCATCCATTCGTGGAATTGTGCTACAATATTGTCATGCTCATTGTGAAATGTAGTGAAGCTCTCAATTATTTTTCCAGCCGCAAATCCGAAAAGCGCAGGTTCAATATAATCCCATTGACCGGATATACTATCAAGCTTATAGGTTTCCCAGAAACGTGCAAATATCTCATTCTGCTGCCCGAAGAACGGGGTGAAGTCAACCAGGAAAACAATAGGTTTGCCTGCTATATTCCATCGCCCGGTCTTTACCCTCAGACCTTCTGAGACGGCCCTGATCTTCCAGTCGGGAAAAAGTGAATCGTCGGGCAGGAATTCAGGGTTGGTGGCACTTTCTCTCCATACATCGGGTCCGATAAGTATATAATTATTACCGAGTTCATTGATTATATTCTGTGCTTTTGTCGAGATTACAGTATGTATTCCGCCAACTTTATTACATACTTCCCAGCTTGTTTCAAAAAGAAATTCAACCTTCATTTATGATTTTTTTCTTAGGGTTTATTGGGTTTTATAAAGAGCGTTTGCGCCCGGGAGCTTTCCTGGCAGTTTTTACCCCTGCGGCTTTCCCCCCGGCTTTGGTCTTTGTGGATCTTCCTGAGGTTTTCTTTTCAGCTTTGCTCTTTGGCACTGCCACTTCCTTTTCAGCTTCCCCGGGCTTAGCTGTTCCGGTCTTCACTGATTTGCCCGTTACCTTTGATTTGGCAAGTGCTTCAACAGCTATTTCAGCAAGTGACTTTGAGGTTCTTTTTGTTTCTGATTTACCCCTGGTTGATTTTTTTGTTACTGGTTTGCTTTTCGCAAGCTTCTCCTTAAGCTCCAGGTTCTCAACCGTCAGACCGGCAATAATTTCATCCCTCGACTTTATCTGGGAATCGAGTTTCAATATTTCAATCTGATCGTCAGTAGCCGGACACAATCTGTTTATCCTTATTTCGAAATCGCTAAGGATATTCATATAATTCATGAAAGCATCATATGGCGTATCATAAGGATTGAAATATGCATGAACTGCTCCATCGGAAAAGAACTTGGTACACATGTAGTAGAAATGGTCGCTTGACTGCAGGTACAGCCAGTCTTTTTTCAACTGATCATATTGACATTTATTGACCTTGTCTGTCAGTTCATAAAGCTTGTCGAACGCGGCAGTCTGAAGCTCATTCCCCAGCCAGGCCGTAATATCGCGTTCCTCATCCGCCCACGATATGGGAGAGGGAACACTTATTGCCGCAACAGGTTGCATATTATCCGCGACTTCAGAAGGGGTCATAAACTTGAACGGCGTTTTTTTGATAATTGCCCCCGGGAGATGAGAAAGAAAGTCAAAAATACCTGATTCTTTCCAGTGATGCTCCCCGAATGTCTCATAATCGATAAAGATATTTAACAGTTCGCTTTTGGGAGCAAGTTTATTCAGCCACGATACATATTTATCAGTTGTCAGAGGCCACTCATTCCAGCTTCTGTTGGAAAATCTGAATGCTATATCATCGCTTAGCACGAAATTTCGCAACAGCACTTTCAGGCGCGGATTGATCGAATTGCAATAAAGAAAATTCGGGCTCTTCCATCCGAGGACATGTTTTGCTCCTTCAGTCAGTGTTGCCTTGAAGCCCATATCAGCTACCCAGGAACCTATCTGGTCGGAGTAAATAAGCTCCGTATTTCTGAATGAGGTGGGCTCGACACCAAAATAATCCTTTATCATACCGCTATGCGTCCTGACCTGGCGTACGAACTCCTCCTTGTTTTTCAGGGAAGCAAGCGAATGAGCTTCAGTCTCGGCAAGAAATTCAACCATGCCGGTCTGTGCCAGTTTCCTGAAAGATTCCAGGACCTCAGGGGCATAAAGTCTGAACTGATCGATGACGATTCCTGAAAGGGAGAATGCAACTTTGAATTTCCCCTTATGCTTGTTTATCAGCTCAAGAAGAATATTATTGGCAGGCAAATAACATTTATCAGCGACCTTCCTTAGTATCGATTCATTGGAATAATCATCATAGTAGTAATGATCATGCCCAAGGTCAAAGAACCTGTATCGCTTAAGCCGGAACGGCTGATGAACTTCAAAATACAGGCATAATGCTTTTTTCTGTGCGGAACTCATATCCTAACGATTGTGTTTAGAAATTACTTCATCATAAATGCACCTGACATGGTGTGCTGAGTTATCCCATTTTATCCTGATAACTTCTTCCTTCCCGTTCTTAATGAAGACCTGTGCCAGGGCCGGATAGGTAAGTATCCCGTAGATCGCGTCGGCCATCGCATCAATATCCCAGAAATCGAGTTTGACGGCATGTGTAAGAATCTCAGCAACTCCCGATTGTTTGCTTATGATCACCGGAACGTTCGATTGCATTGCTTCAAGAGGTGATATACCGAATGGCTCGGATACAGAGGGCATGATGTACACGTCGCTCATTGTCAGCATTGTGAATACATCCTTACCGCGCAGAAAACCGGTAAAATGAAACCGGTCCGTTATCTTAAGGGCTGCGGCCCTGCGCATCATCCTCTCCATCATATCACCCGAGCCAGCCATTACAAACCTGACGTTTTTCATTACCTGAAGGACCTTGTAAGCTGCCTCGATAAAATACTCGGGGCCTTTCTGCATGGTTATACGGCCAAGGAATGTCACCACTTTCTCATCGAATCCCTTCTTTACAGGTATCTCTTCAGAAACTGTGACAGGTTCGACGGCATTATAAACTGTTTCAACCTTATCGGGGTCGATATTATACCTGTTTATTACGATATCACGGGTAAGATTACTGACTGTAATGATCTTTGAAGCTGCATCCATGCCTCTCTTTTCGATCCAGTACACATCAGGATTCACATTCCCTCCGCTCCTGTCAAAATCGGTTGCATGAACATGGATCACCAGGGGCTTTCCCGAGACTTCCATCGCAGCTATCCCGGCGGGATAAGCAAGCCAGTCGTGGGCATGAATAATGTCAAAATCGTTTTCCTGCGCAATTACAGACGCAACAATTGAGTATTTGTAGATCTCATCAAGAAGATTATTTCCATATTTTCCTGAAAAATCGATCTTCCCCTGGTCATTAGTCTTTACAATCATCTTGTATGAGTCGACCTCTGACCGCGTGAGCTTCCAGAAATCTTCAGGATCGGTATAGGGCACAATTTTGGATATGACCTCGATTTTATCAATGGTCTTTGTTGATCCCTTATATTGAATTTTCTTATATGCCACAGGCACTTTATTGGCTCCGATCAGCCGTACGACAGATTGATCTTCATCACCCCAGACTTTAGGTACAACGAAGATCACTTCCATATCATCCATGTCGGTCATTCCCCTGGTAAGACCATAGCTGGCCGTCCCAAGTCCGCCTGAAATATGCGGAGGGAACTCCCATCCGAACATTAGTACCCGCATAATACGCCTGTTTTATATATCTGAATAGTTCTCATTTAAAATTTTAATGATCCTGAGCACTTCGCCGACACTCCAGGCCATTGATATAGCACCCCTTGCCGTATACGGCGGATCACCATCATAAATCTCGGAAATGGTGCTTATACCGTGTTCGCTCATTACTTCTTCCAGCCCGTAAATAAGCTTCCTGACCTTATTGACACCCTGCTTCCCGTAGATCTTAAGCCACCCCTCACAGAATGGCCCCAGAAGCCAGGGCCAGACAGTCCCCTGGTGATAAGCCATGTCCCGTTCTGTCTGTTTGCCGGTATAAATTCCCTTGTACTTGGGATTTCTGGGAGAGAGGGTCCTTAATCCCCGTGTTGTTACAAGTTCCCTGTCAGCTGTATCCAGAACTTTTTTCATCTGTTCGCATTCCAGCATGGTGAAGGGCAGTGAAACTGCTATAACCATATTGGGCCTTACAAAAATGTTTGTCCCCTCTTCATCATTTAAATAGTCGGCAAGGTAACCCAGCTTTTCGATCCAGAACGTTTTGATGAATGATTCCTTAATAAGTGCGGGAAGTGATTCGTATTCTTTTATGAATTTTTTATCCTTCCCGTTTTTTGACATGACAAGTGCAAAACATACAGCGTTATACCACAGGGCATTGATCTCAACTGCATAGCCACGCCGCTGCGTGACCGGCATACCGTCTACAACCGCATCCATCCAGGTGACAGCTTTTCCCGGGGCATCGGCATAAAGAAGTCCGTTTTCACGCATCCTTATATTTGGTGCCGTGCCTGATCTGAAGGCTTCAATAATGGATTTTGCAGCTTCGCCGTATCGTTCCCACACATCCTTTCCTCCGCTGTCGAGGTAATTCTGGAGCGTCCAGAAAAACCATAACGGAGCATCAACGGAATTATAGATGTAATTACCGGCTGTGCTGGTATTCGGGAACAGTCCGTTTTGAAGCCTCCTTATCTGTGTATCCAGCACATCGGTGTAGAGCGAAAGCTTCTGCCTTGCAAGGCAAAGCCCCGGCAATGCAACAAATGTATCCCTTCCCCAGGAGCCGAACCACGGATACCCTGCAATAATAAGTGTAGAATCACCTCTTCGTTCAATAAATTGCTGAGCTGCATTTTTAAGGCAGTCAACAAAATTGTCCCTCGCGATCTTTCCTGTTACCGTTTTGGAGAATTTTTGTTTTAACCCTGCAGGCTTTTCCTCATATGTCGATGCGGAAAAGATAATTTCATCACCCTTCTTGGCTTCAAACTCGAAGAATCCAGGAACGAAAAGGTCTTCGGAATAATCGTATCCTCTTTTTTGTTCTTCGATATATTCAACTCCATAATACCAGTCCGGCACAGGAACAAATTCCGCTACTGCTGAAAGCTGCATATAGAGCCAGGGAAATCCTTCATACATTTTCGCCCTGATACCATTATTAATGAAATCCACCTTGGTATTGGCACTCATATTTGCATGGGTGAGCTGATGGATATTGCGGAAAGCAAGGACAGGTCTGATCTGGATTTTCATCGGCTCGTTTGCCTCAAGGATAGTGTACCTCACGAGGAATTGCTCTTCATAATGAACCAGCACTCTTTCCTGCTTAATTATGACTCCGCCTACCCTGTATGTCATTGAGGGTATGATCTCAGTATCATATTCCTCTATGTATTTATGCCCTTTCGGGCTGAAATAATCACCTTTGTATTTGCGTATTCCGATATTAAATGAATTGTCATTGTTCAGAACGGTTACGTCAAGTGAAGAAAGCAGAACATACCTGTCGCCGCCCAGTTCATCAACCGGGCATACAAGCAGACCATGATATTTCCTTGTGTTACAGCCTACTATAGTAGTAGAGGAGTAGGTTCCCGCACGATTGGTCCTAAGTATCTCCCTGCTTAATGAATACTCCAGATTTACAACTTTGGACTTTTCAAATTTTATGTAACCCATAAAACAAAATTTTGAACATTTTTGAACCCTATTAAGTTACTCTTTTTTATTGAACCGCGCAAACTGGAAATAGTTCAGTCAGCACGGACAATGAGGTCGTAACATTCTGAATGTGAATTTAAAGATGCTAATTATTATTATATTATCAAAAGTAAGGCAACATAAAAAAAAGAATAACTTTGCAAACAAAAATAAAAATCTCAATTAAACAAAAAAGTGATGAATATAAAATATTCCATTCTTATAATCTTACCTCTGGTCCTTACCGGGTGTAAAGATAACTCAATTCAGATCTCGGGCAAACTCAGCAAGCCTGTCCTGGGTGAATATATTGTTCTTTCCGAGATCACCGCCAATTCGCTTAAAAGTATTGACTCTGCAAAACTGGAGACCGATGGAAAGTTCACAATAAGGAAAGAAATTCAGATCCCCACTTTTTATGTTCTCAGAACTACACCTCAAAGCTTTCTGACTATCCTTATGTCACCTGGCGAAAGGATGAAAATTGAGGCTGGGTTCAATTCACTTAATACCCCTGAATCATTAACGGGTTCAGCAGGAACAGAAAAGATGCTCGAATATAACAAAGCCTTAAGGAATACTATCGACAAAATGGGAGGTCTTCAGGATATCTATAATCAAAACGCTGACAGCAAGGAACTTCCGAAAGTTATCCATACCCTTGACAGTACGGCACAATCGTACCTTAAGGAGATAAACACCTATACTAAGAAATATATTAATGAGAATATTACCTCGCTGGTATCACTTGTAGCCCTTTATCAGCAGGTAGCGCCCAGGGCATATGTGCTGAATCCGGTTGAGGATATTTCCTACTTTTTAAAGGTGGATTCATCGATGATGAAACTTTACCCTAATTCCGAACCGGTAAAATCACTCCATGACCAGGTCCAGCTTCTGGTGGAGCAGGTGACAAAGGCAAAAGGGCAGGATGTGGTCACATCAGCCGGAGCCGAGGCAGCTGAAATTGCCCTGCCATCACCCACAGGAGAGATCATTAAGCTTTCATCGACCAGAGGCAAATATGTTTTACTGGATTTCTGGGCATCATGGTGCGGCCCATGCCGAAGGGAGAATCCGAATCTCGTCAAGGCTTATAACCTTTATAAGAACAAAGGGTTCCAGATCTTCCAGGTCTCGCTTGACAAAACAAAGGAGGACTGGGTAAAAGGCATTGAACAGGACATGCTGGGTCAGTGGATCCATGTTAGTGACCTGAAATACTGGAATTCTTCGGTCGTTCAGCTGTACAAGATCGAATCCATTCCTTATAACATGCTTCTTGATAAGGATGGGAAGATAATTGCCACCAACCTCAGGGGAGACAGGCTTATCGATAAACTTGCTGAAATAATTAGGGAGTGAAGGTCATATCGGAAAACTCCTGCCAATGAGATTAATTTAACTGCATTTAATATGTCCAGAAATATTCCTGCCATCTTCATGATCCTGATCCTGATTACAGGGTGTTCCAAAAAAAATGGATTCATGGTTGATGGTAAGCTGCAGGACCATAATGGAGAATTCATTAAGATCAAAAGACTGGATGTCGACATTTCCGTTCCTGTTGATTCTGTGAAGATCAAAAATAACGGATCATTCAGACTAAAGGTAAAGGCATCTGCACCTGAGTTTTATGAAGTCGGCTTTTCTGATTCGGATTTTATCACACTCCTTGCCGGACCGGGCGAAAGGATAAAACTTGGTTTCAGGGGAAAGTACCTTTATGAAGATTATTCCGTGGCAGGTTCGCCAGGTACTTCAAAGCTTAAAATGCTTGACTCCACACTGGCAGATACAAAGCAGAGGATCAAAACCCTAAGGACAAGGTATGATAATGCGATGAATGAACCTGACTTCCAGCAAAAAGAGGAACAGATAAATAAAGAGTTTGCCGAGTTGCTGAAAGTTCAGCGCATGTACAATGTCGGGTTCATCCTTAAGAATATGAGCTCTTTCGCTTCGGTCAAGGCATTATACCAGATGATAGACCAGAATACCTATGTATTGTACGATGCACGGGATCTTCAGTATCTTAAACTGGTCTCAGACTCTCTTACCTATCTTTACCCGGCTTCAAAACAGGCAAAAGCGCTTAAGGCTGACTTCGAGAAAGAGTACAGCCAGTTGCAGATGAAAAATGCGAGGGCGCTCATGAACTCCCTGCCCGCCACAAAGCTTGATCCCTCTCTCAAAGATATGAACGGTAAAAGAATAGCACTCTCTTCTCTTCACGGAAAATATGTTCTTCTTGCATTCTGGTCTGCTGCATCCGAAGACTGTGTGGCTGATAATCTCGTATTGAAGGAACTTTATAAAAAATACAGGAACAAAGGATTTGAGATCTACCAGATAAACATTGACAATGATGAGAATAAATGGAAGAAGGCAGTGAAATTTGACGAACTTCCCTGGATAAGCGTCAGGGAAGATGATCCATCCAACCCCAAAAATGCGATCCTCTATAATGCAAGGGTATTGCCTGCCAATTACCTTTACGACAGGGATGGAAATATCATAGGGACAAACCTGCATGGAAGAACCCTTCAGCTTAGGCTTTCTCAACTTTTTAGCAATTAAACAAAACCATAAAGGTGGGGCAGAAAATATTCTTTGCATCGGACTTTCACCTGGGCCTGCCGGCCGGTTCACCTCCTGTTGAGCGGGAAAAGAGGGTCGTCAGGTGGCTCAGGTCAATTTCTGCGGAAGCTGGTGAAATTTACCTTCTTGGCGATATCTTCGACTTCTGGTGGGAGTACAAACGTGTTGTACCAAAAGGCTTTACGAGGTTTCTTGGGGCTGTTTCAGAACTGACCGATTCGGGGATCCCCGTTCATTTTTTTGGCGGAAACCATGATATGTGGGGAGGCAACTACCTAGCTGATGAATGCGGCATAATTATGCATTCAGGTCCATTGATTACCGTATTTGATGATAAGAAGTTCTACCTGGCTCATGGAGAGGGACTTGGAACAAGAGATAAGGGGTACAAGATCTTACTCTCCCTCTTCAGGAACCGGACTCTGCAGAAAATTTATTCTTCAATTCACCCTTCAACGGGTGTGGGCATCGGACACCGATGGTCGCTGAACAGCAGGCTGGGAAAAGGTATTTCACTTGATTTTCTGGGAGAAGAAAAAGAAGACCTTTTCCGTCACTCAAGAAAAATACTTGAATCAGAACAAATCGATTATTTCATCTATGGCCATCGTCACCTTCATATGACGTACAGGCTTCAGCAGGGAGCTGTAATAACAATTCTCGGCGATTGGATAAAGCAGGGAAGCTATGCTCTATGGAATGGGAAAGAGCTTCTACTTGAAAATACCGACTAATCGGTTCGCTCCTCCACTTTAATAGTCAGCATATAATAGGAATACTGATCATTGACTTTATCAAACTGATATTGAAGCTTATTACCTGACTTTCTCGCCATCTCAATAAGCCCCATGTTTCCCGTACTATCAGAATTGAGATCCTGCCCGATCAGGGCATTCTTGAAGAGCTCCTTCAATGACTCCCTGTCACACCTGTTGATTACATCAAGCTTTTCCTTAAGGGCAGCAACCTGCTTATTTTCTATCAGGTTCCCGGTAGTGACAAGGTAGACATGCCCGGTAAGCCTTATCATAGCTACGGGCATACCGAATTTTTCCTCATGTTCAAGGCCGGGACTGTATTTGGCAACATTTTCAAGCGACTCTATAAGAATGCTGAACACTTTACGTCTGAGTCTTGAATCTATATCTTCTTCAGTAAGCTTTGTTTCGGTAAATGAGAGGACTTCCTTTTCGACATCAGATGATAAATGACCCGACCAGATAAGGTAGACATTATTTTCGGCCATCATCCTCTCCATCTGTGCCACAGCCTTTCCCCTGAAACTGGCTTCCGCTCCGCCGGCATGCATGCCAACTCCTCCTGAATCAACCGTTTTGCTCAGTATGAAATATGAAAACTTATCATCAAGCTCAATAAAGTCATAATCAAGCTTATTGCCTGTTTTCTTTGCCATCTCGATCAGTCCCAGGCCTGCTCCTCCCTTGCTGCTGAATTCGGAATGGCTCAGCATATTCCTGTATACGGAGCGAATTTCCCCGGCTTCCAGATTATTGATCTCGTCAAGCTTTTCCCTGAGATCTCCAATTCTTTCGGTATCAATTACATTACCTGTTGTAACCGTATAACCGTTATTTGTTTTGGAATAAACCACAAGCGACATTTCAGCAAACTCATTATGATCGCTGTGCCTTGTGACATTCTGAAGACTCTCAAGTACGAACATGAAAAGCCTCTTCCTCCCGACAAACCCAAATTCGGCATTTTCCATCTCCTTCTCAAGAAGCATCAGCAATGATGCAGAATTCTCATTGGTAACAACGCCTCTGTAAACAAACATAAGGCGTTCCCTCATCATCCTATCGCGTATCCTGCGTGTAAGCTCCATTTATTCAGGTAGGGAGTGTTATTAAATGTTAAAATTAGGAATAAACCGTTATATAACAAACAAAAATATCGATAAACAGGGATATATGAGCATCGGATCAGCTTATAATTCATCATGTTTATCATAATTAACTTTGGGGAAAAGGGACAGTTGCTTATATCGTTTTTCCGATAAGTATAAATACCCATGTCGTATAAGTAGTTTATATTAGATGTTTCAAAGAACAGCCAGATTTTATGATTCTGATAGTTTCGAATAAGGACAATAAAACTATTTTAGTATAAAAAAACAGGATATTATTTCAGGATTACTTCAGGCTTCTAAAGATCCGGTTTATGTTCAACAGGTTTTTTAGGTTTATTGTGCCACCATTCACTTTCAGAGTATTTTTCAGGAGGGTATTTTACTCTAACCTGAAAAAGGTACCGCTGGAGAAACCTCTGATTTTTACGGGTAACCACCAGAATTCCTTCATGGATGGTATCCTTGTAGGCGCTTATCTGCCGCAGCCTGTCCATTTCCTTATGAGGGCCGATATGTTCCGGAATCCGGTGGCCAGGTTCTGTCTGAGAGAGTTGAATGTTTCTCCCGTCTACAGGCTCGAGGAGGGACTGGAGAATGTGCATAAGAATACTGATACTTTCAGATACATTTATAAGATCCTTAAGAAAAATGGCAATTATATAGTCTTTGCCGAAGGGATCTGCGTGCAGGAGAAAAGACTTCAGAAGCTGAGGAAAGGCACTGCGCGGATGGCCTTTGGCGCGGAAGAGCTGCATGGCCTTGATGTTCATATTGTACCTGTCGGGATCAATTATACCTACCCTGCCAGTTTCAGGAAGGAGGTACTAATAAATTTCGATGAACCCTTTAGCATAAAGGAGCTGACAGAGCTTCATAAAGCCAATCCTGCAAAGGGGTTGCTGGCCTTTAACGAAAAGATTGAAGCAGGACTTAAAAGACAGGTAATAATCATTGAGGACCCCGCGAATGACAGAATTGCAGAACAGCTTCTGGTGATAGGAAGAAATAATATTGTTCTCCCGTTTTTCAAATGGAGGTTCCATTCGGATGAAAGAAGGATGCTGGAGAAAGATATCTGTGACAAAATAAATCACCTGTCCGTCAGCTCACCGGAATCGCTGGATTCAGTTAAAAAGAAGGCTGAATCATACTTCTCTAATCTGAAAAAAAATCATGTAAGGGATGAGAATATTGCCCGCAAGCTTGATTATGGATTTGTTCGCTATTCAGCTGTTATACTGGGATTGCCTCTGTTTATGGCAGGCTATGCCGTAAATATTTTTTCTTTCATCCTTCCCGGATTGATCTGCAAGACATTCATAAAGGACCAGCGGTTTTACAGTTCAGTCTATATTGGTATCGGAACAATCCTTTACCTGATCTATTTCCCGGTTGTAATGGCATTATCAATTCTCATTCTTGGCTGGTGGGGAATAGTTGCCGGTCTGATGGTTCCGCTTTCGGGCTATCTTGTTCTTTTTTACCTGGAGGTTGCTGCCGAACGGTTCCATGCATTTCGTTTCCTGGTAAAAGAAATGATGAGGCCAGATATGATCAAAAACCTTACAGCTCTGAGAAATGAGATCATGTCCGACCTTCATGGGTCATAATACGGCTATGCTCACAGTGAGCGAAGCCGGACTCACCCAGCCCATCCTTCTCTGTCGAGATTACGATAGTTTATAGCTTCCGATATATGTTCCACGCGTATATCCTGTGAATCATCAAGGTCTGCTATGGTACGCGCCACCTTTAGTATCCTGTCGTAAGCCCGTGCAGAGAGCCCCCTCAGGTCCATGGCGGTTTTCAGAAGCCTGCTGCCTGCTTCATCGAGGTAGCAGTGTTTTCTTTGCATTGATGAGGACATCTGGGAGTTTGTGTAAACGCGGTTAACAGAGGCGAACCTTTTCGCCTGGATGGCCCTGGCCTTTACGACTCTTTGCCTGACTGTCTCTGAGGTTTCAATATTCCTGTTATCGGAGAGCTTGTCATATTTTACAGGAACGACTTCAATATGGATATCTATTCTGTCGAGTAGCGGACCCGAAATCCTGTTGAGGTACTTCTGGACCATACCGGTCGAGCACATGCACTCCTTCTCGGGGTGATTATGGAATCCGCAGGGACATGGATTCATGCTGGCAACCAATTGAAAATTTGCAGGATAGTCCACCGTGAATTTTGCCCGCGAAATTGTTATCACCCGGTCCTCAAGAGGTTGCCTGAGAACTTCCAGAACAGATCTTTTGAATTCGGGAAGTTCATCAAGGAAGAGCACCCCGTTATGAGCAAGTGATATATCTTAAAGTTATATTAAGGGTATCTCAATAATTATTCATATATTTGTACAAATTATTGATTATGAGAGAACCATGCGCAATATATCTGCGGGTAAGTAGTGATTTACAAGACTATGAAAGACAAATTAGTGACCTGAAGAAATTTGCAAAGGATAATAAGCTATCTTACTCACAGAAATATCTTTATGAGGATAAACTTAGTGGTTTTAAAAATGAAAAAGAACGGGAAGGGTTAAATAAATTGCTTAATGAGGTAGTCCCAAACAAAATTAGAACTGTTTTAGTATGGGAAATTTCACGACTTGGACGAAAACAAGGAGACCTTCTTGATATAACATCATTCTTTCAGAAGAATGGAATAAATGTTTACTTCTTTATTCAAAGATTCTGGTTATTAGATGAAACCTTACAAATAAGTCCGCAGGCAGGATTGTCAATCGCATTCTTTGGTTGGCATGGGGAATATGAGGCACGACTAACAAAAGAAAGATTTTTATCTGCTAAGAAACTTAATGAATCTGTCGGAAAATATAATGGTGGGAAGATTTCATTTGGTTATACTATAGATAAAAATAATAAGTATACTATTAACAAGAAAGTGATTAAAGGTCTTAATGTATGCGAAGCTGATATTGTAAAGGAAGTTTTTGATTTATATGAAGATGGATTGACTTGTTCAAAGATTTGCAGAATCTGTCGGTCTAAGAATTATCCTAAAAAGGTTTGCAGCACCCATACATTGGCAAGAGTACTAAGAGATACGTCTTATATAGGATTTAAAGAAGTAAAACTTGGCAAAAGACCGACCCCTCGAATAATCAGTGATTCACAATTTTTTACTGTTTCAAAATTATTGGACTCTAACAAGACTAAAGCTGATAAGGGTCGAAGACATGTCTATTTGCTTCGTGGTATAATAAAATGTTCAGAATGTTCAGAGTTTTATGTTGGTAAACAAACTGACGATGGCTATATCTGTCCAAAGAATTCTGGAAGTAATAGAACTAATAAAAACACATCCTGTTCTGGCGGCAATATTTCTATATCAAATATAGATGGTATAATTTGGGAAAGAGTTAAATATTGGCTGATGAAGTGGAAGGTTGAAGGATTTGATGATGAGAAGTTAGGATTCCGGGCAAAATTTGATGATTTAAATGAACAAATATTACGGTATGAAAATCTTTTACATAAAATTGATAAACAAAGAAATACGTTTAATATAATGATTCAGAATGAGGGAATAACAGTTGAAGAATATCAGAAAAAAATTACGAATAACAAAAAAGAGAAAGAACAGTGCAATAAAGAAATTGCAGTATTGCAATCAGAAATTAAATTTTACGAAAAGAAAAGAGAAGAATATCTATCGTTTAGTAAAAGGCTTGAAAGTATTAATTCTATTGTTGACAGAAATCAAATGAAGTCCATAATGAAGTCTTTAATTAGCGAAATCACTTTTCATAAGGTCGGTTTATTTAAAACTGTAGTCTTCATAAAATATTATAGATTAAGTAGAATGGAATGTATTGTATATAATTCTGTTGCAAAGAAAGACAACATATTTAGGCTTATAACACCAAAATATATTCGTTTTGATAAAACAGATAATAAATTTTATGCAATAAAAGAGCCGGAAAAAGTCCACGAGTATGCAAGTACAGAGATACTTAAAGAGAACGGAATAGGCAATAATCTACCCGATTATATTCCTCTTTATGATTTTGTTCAGCTAACAAAAAATCATAAACGGAAAAATATTAAAATCAATAAAATAATTGACTACCCAACCCCTATTGAGAGTAATTCTGTAATTTTTGATTTTGATAAAATAATGATTTTGCCAGAAATTGAAGGTATCCTAACTACTCATAAGTACGAGAAGATGCAATATTTCAAAGATTTAAATAGAGCCAGATTTAATAGGAAAAGGTGACAATATACAACAATGATTTATCGTAAAAGTATGATATCCCTTTACAAGAAACTACCATCGCAATTTCAGCATCAGTAATCGTTGAGCCGTTATATGTTGATAGCAAAATTGTGCGTGCTAAGTTTGTTCTCTAAAAAAATAACACTTTCTATTCTTAAATTTTCTTATACTCGTCCAAAAATTAATTTTTCTCCAAGAAATTTTTAAGTTTTGGTAAAAGGGTACAGTCGCATTTCGTTTCAAATTATAATTTTCTATATTTTTTTATAAAACCGACTTTTTTATAATAATATTTTCCCCAGGTGATTTTTTTGTCACTTCAGAGTCACTCCAGTATGACCCCCGTACCAGAATCAACCCCCCACCACCAGGGGGTTGGAAGACTTGGATACCCAGGTCCCCATCTTTTTCTCGGACATTAAGTATTTATGAGTAGAATGTACACTAATATGGTTTTACAAGACTATTTTCCTGCAGACCTCACACTTCTCGGTCTTAGAAATCTTTACTCACAGGTTGGGAAAGATTCCTTTTTTGTCAATTCAAATTGTGTGGTCGCTAAAGACAAGATTTTGACTAAAGGCAGACATTATTTAATCTTCGATATCCCGACAAAGACAGGTATAACCATAACTGAGATTATTTTCATTGACCTTTTCTACTTTGAGGGCTATATTCATTTGATTTCACAAGATATCCATAGTCATCGAGTATATGACATCAGCTTTTGCTTAGAATGTCCTACAAACGATTGTACGATGATTGTGGTGGATGTTAAATATTTTATTCAGAGAATGAATGCCAAAGCAGTAAAGGACTATTGTGGTGACTGTGCGAGCAACAATGAGACGAAACAGAAATCAGCAAAGAAGCAAAGTGATGACCTTCTGGAGTTCGAGTTCTGAAACGATTTCTTTCAAATATCAGTATTTTAAGTAACTCATATTCTGGAGAATCCAGTATATTTGCAACCTATTTACCTGTATATGGAAAAGAAGAAATTACAGCCGGAGTTACAGATAGTCGAATTATTTATGGTCAAACCTGGGAATGATTATAGCCGGACTTTTGTTGGGCAAATTTATCGGGAAACAACCAAAAATGGGAAACCAGTTCTACATGGAAGTGTAACCGTCAATGAAGGAAGAATATGGTCCTCTGCTCAAACCCAGGATGAACTTGGGAAGTATCTCGATGATATTTGTACGCTTAAACTGGATGGTAATTTGCACTCCCAAGCTGGCGTGACTACTCAAATATTCGGAGAGGACTTTTTTTTGAATTAATTTCATTCAACTGCCATTTCATTGGATACATCCTGATTGGCAAATCAAGTAAATTATAAAGACGATTGTATCTAACTGCGATGTCGATTTTAATTAGATATTGGTTATTGGTTGGTATTATCGATTTGAGGATTAATTGAATTTGGTGATTGTTTCATGATAATAGCAGTTTGTGCCCATACATCGTGTAAACCTTGCTTTGTACTCATGAAGAAAATCATTAAAAATCCCATACATAAGAAAAATGAAGATATAAGTTTACCAAAAAACCTTCCTGTTGCATTCCAAAATGTAATTCTGTTTCCCAGTAAGTTTGTCACTTTTATCTTAACCGCCATTTTGCCAATAGTTGCCATTGCTTTACTACTTTCAAATAGCGCACAATATAACCACCATATGATAACCACTATCGGTCCTCTGTACAATACAAAAAATCCATAATCCGCAACAATAAATTCTTTGTTCAATTTTATACTTAGTATTGTCCTAATTATGCCAAAGAGAACGCTAATTATTACAAAATCAATAATAAAAGCCAACAGTCTTAACCAAAAACTGGCATAATTATGATGGATTTTATACGAAGGAGACAGTTTCCTGTCATTTTTAATAATTGGAATAATTATTAATAATCCGATACCGATTATAACCAGTAATGGGATAAAAGCGACAAATGGACTTGGCATAATGGTCTATTTAATTGTTAAAAAGGCGACACATGTTTATATCAATTAACTTCAATAATGAAAACAAACTTATTAATCAATTTTACCTGCTCAGTCAGTTGTTTACCAGTCAATGAATTTACTGTCGGAAATTTAGGTGCTGATGGAAGTAAGTCAATTAGGTTTGTCAAATAAGAAGATTTTATTGCATAAGAGACATTTTCTCCAATTGTAAGTTTTGAGTTTACAACTCCGATTAAGTTTCCGTTTGCATCAAAAAGAGGTCCGCCACTATTACCAGGTTGTAACGGAACTGAAATTTGATAAGAAGTTACATCTCCTTGAAATCCACTCTTTGAACTAATGATACCATTTGTCAACTTAATCTCATCACCCATCATCGCTTTTAATGGATAACCGAGAACAAAGACATTGCTCCCGACATCAGATGATTTTGTAGAAATTGTAAATGGAATTGTTCCTAAAGAAGAGAAAACAGAATCGGTTATCTGAATAATTGCAAGGTCATTTTTTTTGTCTTCAATAATTAATTTTGCTATATACGATTTTGAGAAATCGCCATTAACACCCTTAACTTTAATTTTCGTAGCACCATTGATAACATGAGAATTTGTAACAATTAACCCATTGGAAGAAATACCAAAACCAGTTCCTGATGCAGGAGATGTATTACTAATGTTTATTCCATCGTTTTCTGTCGGATAGAGTTTAATGTATACCGTTTTGTCTTTGTCTTGCATAACTAAATTCATCAAACCAGTTTCAAAAGAAATGTAAGCATTGTTGTTTTCTTTTTTGTTCCCCATTTTCCAATTCGCTTTGAAAAGATTTGATGTGGCAGTAGCTGTTATTTTGGCTTTTATTTCCCCCTCTGTCCAATCTAAATAGTTGGTCGCACCACCTAAATAGATTAGTGTATAATCGTTATTTGTTTTTATTACTCCTACCTTATACTTTGGCATTGAGGTAGTTCCAAGAGCACTTTCATAAATACCTTCAATTGCGTCAACACCACTTTCTTGAAAATGAGATTTGAGTTTTTGTTCATTCCATTCTGTCATTTCAGAAGGTAATTTTAACCTTTGGAAGGAAGAAGTTCCATTATTGTAACCATACATTTTAATACATCTATTGTGGAATGATGATTTAATGTCTGTAAAACCAAAGACAGGTATATTTTTGTCAGAATCGAATTCAAATGTGTCACCATTACATGATATGAATATCAATTTAATGTCGGTATAAGTATTGTTTGTGAAACCCCAAGAGGGCCTCACGATTGCCAAGTCGCACAGAGATGAAAGGTTTTGTGGAATGTTTGCAACTTTTCCCCAACTGACATCAGAAAAACCAATGTCTTTTAAATAATCCAATATTCCAGCTAACGCTTGAGCGTTTGCGTCAGAAGGATTATTTGTAATAAAATTTACCTCTTCTTCAGACAAAGCAAGATAGGCATATTTAACTCCACTAATAAAATTTGAAAATTCAAGATTGTAATTGCTCTGTTTGGTTGGTTTTGAATTTTGAGAAAAACCCGTTAGGGTTATCATAAGGAAGATAAGAATGAGTAAAGTTTTAATCTTCATGTCTGTATATTATAATGAACTCTATTCGTTGGGCAAGATTTAAGCCAAGTTAAGTTATATTTCTTAAATAGAGCATATTACTGCACATGAAATATTCTTAATTCAATTGGGAAAAATTGTCATCATTTTTGATGTTGCCAACAATAATCTGACCCCGGCATTGCCCTTCTTTTACATCGTGTACCAGCTTTTGTGATTGCTGCGCATTGCTTATAACCGGAAGTCATATTGGTTGTATTGGTTGTTCCATTGAATTGCTGGGACCTTCCTGTTGAAGCTGTGGTAGTATTAAAGTCCCATTTGCTAATATCTGAAGTGTTCTCAAGCCTATTTTGAGTGCTATCCGGCAAACATGGGAAGAAATCAATGCCTGTCTGGCTTTCAACATCACGGACTGTCACGACATAACTTTGCAGTGGTTCAGTTCCCTTGGCATTCGGCAATATAAAAGCAATCATTTTCTTTACCCCTTTAAGGTCATATACGACTTTATAATAACTTTTGGGCACAGTAACTCTATCCGGACCGATTGTGCCCTTAGAGTCTCTTAAAATGCCCCCAGTGACTATATAAATTGAATCATCCTCTTTTGCCCAATCCCGCACAAGAGTTTCCAGGTTTTTCCATATGCCCCGGTTGAAAGCAGGTTCTTGAGGACTCATGTTGGAAAGAAAGAATGTCTCGGACATTGCCTGGTCACTGAAAGTCATATCCCCTGCTGGGCAAAGATGTCCCCTGTCATAACCGGAATTTTTATAATCTACAAGTTGTGCAGAACCACTGGGCACTGATGGGTCTGGTCTGAAATTCTCTGTTCTTTCAGATTGACCTGTCAGCATCGACCTGGTTAAAAGATATGCCACCCATTCAGCTTGTTCATCCTTTTTACTAAAAGAGAGTGTGTAATATGAATGACGGACTATTTCATGCGTTGTTGAAGTCGGCAGTAAATCGTACTGTCCGAAAAGAAATAATGGGAGAAATATTAATTGAAGAAGTAATAATCGTTTCATGACAGTACTAAGACAATAGAATTTTTATATAACTACAAATTAAAGTTATACAAAATAAGGAAACCCAAGATTCATGAAATTGAAAGAGGCAGTCCTCATCGAAAACTTGCTGTGTATCCTCATGCTAAAAGAAATAAAGGGATACATCCTCGTGATGGTCATCTTATAAATATGAGAAAACAGGCGATACATGTAGTATGGAAAAAACCCATTTGATTACGTTTATTGAGATATTATGTGTAAATTTATAAAACGACACAGTGGACTAAACGGGTTGAACAACTAAAAGTCATTCATCGCATCGACATCAAATAAAAGAGTGAGCGAGAGGGTCACATAAAACAGAGTAGAGTAAGCACAAAATTTAAATAAATCACAATATGAAAAAATTAATTTTCACATTAATGTTTTTGTTAGTTGTTGCCATA
>JBEKFE010000006.1:0-217082 GCA_050013475.1 Bacteroidales bacterium | reverse complement strand
ATTCCTGTTCCGACAACGATATTAAACAAACCAAATGCATTTGTCTTCACTGGATTGAAAAGCTCTCCATATACTATAATATTTGCAATTGTATCAGAGAGGATATCAATCTTTACCTGCATTGTTGCGCCGGTTATAGGGTTCCCCGAGCCGTCCCTTGCGATAGCCTGGTAGTTGAATCCCTGGGGGACCTGGGCTTTGCAAGGAAAAAGGAAAAAGGCAAAAGTAAAAAGTGAGAGAAGGAGGAGTTTTGTTTTCATGACAGTTGGTATTAGAATTTTGAAAACGAAAAATTAGACGGAAGTTATAATAAATGTAAAGACAAGGCAAATCTTTTTGATGAATGAATTTTAATAAGATGTGAATATAGTGCTAGCCCTGGTCAGGTCTGAGTACTACCGTAATCCCCGGGCATTGGTCTAAAGTGACGCTATAATAGCTTTTCAGGTGATAACGGAGACCTGACCCGGACACCGGAATGTGATGAGTAAAGCTACATTCATCTATCCTTTGAAATAAATGAATCAGAGTAATGAGGTCATTTTTCTTTTATCGAATATACAGCAAGATAATCTCCATGTCGGACAAAAAGTCTCCCCCCGTCAATCACGGGATGAGCCCAGAAAGGACCTTCACCTTTTGTGATCCTGAATGAACTCACCAGATCGAGTTTCTGGCTGTCGGGCTTCACCAGGCCGATATTGCCGCTCTTTTCATCCATAATATAGATCATACCGTCAGCCGAAATTATCGGCCCCTTATTATTCCATCCGGTGATCCACATAGTTTTACCGGTTGTCCAGTCAACGCAGATCCATCTGCCTTTGGAATTTGAATCGTGGGTTGAACTGTACAGGTAATTGCCCAGAAGAACTATTCCACCTAAATGGGGATTGATCTCAGGATTCTTCCAGACTACTGAAGGAGCTGACCCGTCAGAATTCAGCTTCAGCTTAACGCCAACCTGCCCGTAACCATTTCCTGCAAATAAAGATCCATCGCGGTAAACAGGCGTGTTCGTGTGGTTCCTGTAACCACCGGTCTTTGTATTTATACCCTCGTAATCAAATTTCCAAACCAGTTTTCCTGTTGCAGGGTCGATCGCGATGATAAAATGTTTTGTGATCGTTACAATAAGATTTATGCCCCTGTCATTGATCAGCAGCGGACTTACATATTGCGTTCCCTCACCAACAGATGGAGCCCTCCAGACAACATTCCCATTATCGGCTTTATATGCGACCATTGAAGCTGTATCTCCTCCGGGAGTGCCGATGACAAGATCGCCGACAACAAGTGGAGATTCGGCTGTCCCGAACTTTGGAGGTCCCGAGTAAAACTGTTTGATAAAGTTAACAGTCCAGACTATCCTTCCATCTTTGCTTATGCATACCAGGTCGCCCATGCCGCTGACAAGGAATATCTTTCCGTTGGAAACTGTAGGGGTGGATCTTGTATCAGGATGGTCGCTGTTCGACGACACCCCGTATACCAGGTCCCATCTCTTTTTGCCGTCCTGAGTGTAGGCCGTAAGAACATCATTCATCTCTTTTCTGCCTGTAATGTAAACCGCATCATCAGTGACGGTGACGCTTGAATACCCGGTACCCATTCCGGTTGCTTCCCACAGCAATGCCGGGCCCGATGCAGGCCAGCTCTTCAACAATCCCGTCTCATTATATATGCCACTTCTCCCCGGTCCGCGCCAACCCCACTGCTGGGCTTGTGCAGCTATTAGTACCACAGTAGCTAAAATATTTATAACTGCCAATTTTCTCAAAAATGCTTTCATTATTTTCAGTATTAAGATCACATCCTGCAATTTAGAAAAATGTCAGCAAAAATAAGTTTAGAATTTGCAAATTATAAGTCCAGAGATAGCATATTGAAAATCATTATCAGTTCGCAGGGACTTTAGTACATCTGAAGAAACCAGTTTACCCGTTTCAGGGCAAAGCTGGCTTTTTACGTGCAAAAATTGATTTGCCTCTAAGCTCCAGCCTGTTCAGATGACGGAATCGGGCCTCTTCAGGATCAGCTCCGATCTCAATGTATATTTTAGTCTTGTAATTAATAATTACTTCCTGCATTTTTGTTATATCAGGCGATTTTAAATTGATCCGTTTTCTTTCTTGCATATTTTTTATTAGTCAATTAATTAAGCTTCTCTTCTTTTTCTCTCTTTTTTTGATGGATGTTTTAATAAGTTATCACATACATATAATAAAAGAAATTATAAGATATCTCTGTTCAGATCAATCTATATCAATGTATATGAATTGTTAAGAGAAATCCCTCCGCTCGTTTAAAATCTGTTACCGAACTCTTTAAATAAAACCTTTTATGTTTTATTTATTGTCTTAACTGGAGGTACAAAAAATATGGATTTGGACCATTTTATAATAACACCTTTTTAGTGGAGTTTTTATAATCAGCTAAAGATAGTCATAATTATCGTCTTTCCTGTCTTTAACATTCTTAATTGCGGTATCATTCTGAAAAACGCCCCTAAATTATATTTTAGGACGCAATCTGACTGGCGATGCAGGCTCTTTCAACAGGTTGACGGGTTTTTCTATTAATAATTTTAATGCTTCATTCACTGCACGTTCCAATTGTGGGTCACGATCAGCGGCAACATCCCTGGGTGTGATTTGAACATCAATATCAGGTTCTATCCCTTTATTCTCAACATCCCATTCTCCCATGAGGTTGAAGAAGCCACCCCTCGGAACAGTGACGTAGCCACCGTCTATCAGAGGAGGGTAATCCCATATGCCAACAAGTCCACCCCACGTTTTTCTTCCGACTAAAGGACCTAATTGTTGCTGGCGGAACATATAGGGCATCATGTCTCCCCCCGAACCTGCAAACTCATTGATCAACATTACTTTTGGACCCCAGATCCCTGCCATTGGTTCTGGCCATGGCTCGCGTTTCCACACCGGGTTATTGAAATAGCCACGAAGCTTTCTTGCTACAATGTCAATGATGTAATCAGCGATATCCCCACCACCATTGAACCGCTCGTCTAAAACTGCTCCATGTTTATCCTGCTGTCCAAAGTAATATCGATTAAAGTAGGTATACCCCTCTTCTGCGGTATTCGGAAGCCATACATAAGCGATCGCACCACCTGATAGCTTATCCACTAATCTTCGGTTGTCCTCGACCCATAAGCGTGAGCGCAATGCCGCCTCACTCTTGACAGGAATGACTTTAACATTGCGGGCACCTTCAGCTGATGGAACAGAGTTGACCGAGATCGTCACCTGCTTATCTGCAAAACCTTCAAGAGCAGCCTCCGGTGTGTTTGGTGGAATGAGAGTAGCTCCGTTTATCGCTATCAGATAGTCTCCCTCATGAACATCAACGCCAGGGGCACAGAGAGGAGCCCTCAAATCAGGATTCCAATTCTCTCCAGTTAGTATTCGTTTTATGCGATAACAGCCATTTTCGACTGAAAAGTCCGCACCAAGCAATCCCGACGTTGTGGATCTGATGTTACCCATATCACCACCTCCGACGAAATGATGTCCGACAGCAAGTTCTCCGCCCATCAGGTCCAGAATATAATTAAGGTCTTGCCGGTGCCTCACGTACGGAACCATAAAATTGTACTTATTAAACACTGCATCCCAGTCAGTTCCATGATAATTAGGCACATAGAAGAAATCACGAAAAAAGCGCCACGCTTCCCGGTAGATCTGCTTCCATTCTGCAGTCGGATCAAGATGCATATTCAGGTCAACATTCAATTTACCTTCATCAGGCTTTGTCTCTCCCTCCGAACCAGTGATAAACCAATCTTCATCTTTCTGGAACAGAACCTTTGTTCCGCTAAACGAAACAGAAAATGATTTGACTTTAGGTAAAAAGGCAGTGTCTTTTCTTTTGCTCATATCCCATTTGTGGATAGTAAGAGGATTGACTAAAGCTGGTTCTGTATAAAATGGGAGATCTGCTTCAGTTACATAAACAATTCCTTTTGTACCACAATTAAGACCAACATAATATCTTAAGGGCATGGGAAGCGAAAGTATCCGATGCGTAATGCCGTCAAATTCGATCTTAACTTCAAGAGAATCTGCAATTTTTTTATCTTCCGTTTCCTTTGATTTCTTCTCTGCCGGCTTCTTATCCTTAATCACCGCCTTTTCATCATCGCTTTCAGGCAAAAGAGGTGAGGGAGTATCTTTTGCGAGAACAGCAAAGTAAACACCCCGCCTTAACGGACGTTCGACTGAACTCAGGTCGAGCCACCCTGTATTCAGAGCTACATCAGTGCTTGCCAGAAAATAAAGATATTTTCTGCCCTGGTCCCATACAGGCAGGATAGCATCTGAAAACCCATCCGTAATCTGGTATGACTTGTTTTCTTTCAGGGAGTAGACCATTATCCCACGGAAGTAATTCGGAAGCTGCTTGGAATAAGCGATCCAGCGGGAATCAGGAGACCATACAGGTATCATGCTGCGTTCCGGACTAGCCATCCTGTCAGTGTCAGCGCATAATGCTATGCCCCTTTCAACATCAACAATCCAGAGATGTCGTCCTGCATCCGTGAATGCAAGGTTTTTTGAATCAGGTGACCAGGAAAGGTCAAAATAGAATGTCGGGTTTTTAAGAGGGATATCTCTTGGTGGGGTCAGTCCATCCTGATCGGATATGATAATGCGATATTCGCCGCTCTTGTCCGAAAACCAGGCAATTTTATTTCCATCAGGTGACCAGGCAGGAGTTCGATCAGCGGCACCAGGTGAATTTGATAGGTTCCTGGTACTACCCTTCTTTGCGGGGACCGTAAAGATCTCACCACGGGCCTCAAACAATGCCCTTACTCCATTGGGTGAAAGAGAAGCAGAAACAATTTCCTTTTTTACATCTTTCCATTGAGGCATTGCCCAGGGGAAATCGCCATGAACAGTGATCTTTAATTCTTTGTCTTCCCCGCTTTTAGGATCTAAAGTATGTAACGCTCCTGCCTGTTCATAGACAAGGATGTTCCCGCCAGCGGCAAGAGATTTTACGTCATTGTCCTCATACTTAGTCAATTGCCTGACGATTTTTGTAGCCTGATCGTATTCATAGACATTGAAGGTCCCGTTCCTGTCAGAAATGAAGTACAGGAGTTCTCCAAGAAAAACCGGAAAAGTATTGACACTGACGGGTCCGGGTACCATATCTTGCTCGAGATCAGGAAAGGATACAATGGCGACAGGCTTAGCCTGACCACCCCGATACCATTTCCATTCAGATTGCCAGCGAAGGTCCTCATATGCAAGCTTTTTACCGCTTGCAGAATATGATGCCCGTATTGCAGATGGTACAGGCAGCCTAATGGGCAATCCTCCTTCGACCGGGATTGTCCATAACTGCGTTACAGATATCGGTGCGGAAGCCCGGTCAGAAGCGATCAGTACCTGTTTCCCATCAGAAGTCCATCCGCAAGCACGGTCAAATCCCGGGTTCCATGTGAGTCTCCTGGGCTCTCCTCCGTCTGCACTAATAACATAAACTTCGCTGTTTCCTGAGTAATTTCCTGTGAAAGCAATTAGTTTACCATCCGGTGAAAAATAAGGATTTGTTTCAGTTCCCTGAGAACTGGTCAGCCGGCGAGCCTCTCCACCATTGCGATTTACGATCCACAGATCATTTGCATATGAAAAAACGATCGCCTGATCGCTCACAGAAGGCCCGCGAAGCAACAGGGTTCCCTGTGCAAAGGAAATAACAGGGAAGAAGAATGCTATAATTAAAAATTTAATTCGGGTTAGCATGATAATAAGTTTTTAGGTAATTTAATTAAGATATGAAAAATTCTATATGGCTCATTTACAATACTATACAATAAAGGCTGGTTTGCCTTTAAAACTCCTGTAACCAAAATTACGATTAGTTTGAACTAAAGTCAACTTTATTTTAATCCGCCATCCGGGTTCCCCGGAGCGAACCCTGTATATGACTGGCAGTATCGATATTGTTCAGAAGGATGATTAATCGGCAGCCATGGTGGTCATTCAACTGCGGCAACAATCTCTTTAAGGAACCTCTTCTCGTCAAACGATCCATTTGGTGAACAACCGGTCCTGACTACAACCAGTTGCCAGGAAGGAATTATAAATATGTATTGACCATCATATCCGTCACAATAGAACATATCAGCCGGCACTCCACTGAATGAGGCTGATCGGTTTAGATAGAAAAAAGCTCCGTATTCACCCCCCGAGCCTTTAGCAGGAGCGGCAGTGTAACTCACCCAGCCATAAGGAAATAATTGTTTCCCAAGCCAGTTCCCGTTGTGAAGATAGAGTAAGCCGAAGCGCGCATAATCACGTAATGTTGCATATAAATAGGAAGAACCTACAAAGGTGCCTGAGGCATCTGTTTCCCATATTACACTTCTCATCCCTGTCTCGTTGAAAAGGGCCTTTCTGGGAAATGTCAGGTAATTTGAATCATTGCCTGCCACAGTTCGCAGGTATACCTGCACAATATTGCTTGATCCGGAAGAATATGACCAGACAGAATCTGGTTTTACCAGGAGCTTTTTGGAAGCTGCATAACCTCCCATATCTCCATTTTTAAGCAACATTGTTGTTGCATCTGTCAGTCTGAGCTTACTGTACTTCTCATAAAATTCCAGCCCGCTGTTCATATGGAGAAGATTATTCAGTGTGATACTCTTCCTGTTATCATTTGACCATAGCTTAAGATGCAAGGTGCTATCTATGCAAACCTTACCTTCTTTTGAAAGGAGACCGACCATTGCATTGGTGAAGCTTTTGGCCATTGACCAGCTAAGAAAGCGGTTGGCAGGACCAAGATCACGACGATAGCGTTCAGCCACAATCTGATCCTTATAAACTATGGCGACTGCAAATGTCCCTCTGTATGGCACTGTGTCTTTAAAAACCCTGTTCAGCAGGTCATTTATCCTTTGCATGTTGATACCGGCCGGAACAGAATCTTTTAATCTGTCTCCCGCTGGCCATGGGATAGTGTCCGGATCAACTTCAGTAAGACGTACCGCCGGATAAACTATTTTTCTTACTTCCACTTCCGGAAAATCATTGACCAGAGTACAGCCCAGCCCTTCCCTGAAGACAGCCTTGGATTTCCAGAGCAGAAACCTGCTGGTCACCTCCTTTTTGTCAAAATCGACCGTATTCCTGCTAAGACTGACAGGGAAGAAATTGATATCCTCCCCTTCTATGCTTTTCTGGGTTCGCCCGGCCACGAATATCCCTGATGCAATGTTCTTGGCTGCATAACCGGTAATGCCATGTGCAATATAGTTGATGTACAGTATTAATGCTGTCAAGAGTAATGCCAGCAAAATGAGGAAGGAACGAAATATCCGCTTTTTCATAATATTGATTTAAACTTCCTGGAATGACGGGTGCAGATGTGGCTCACTAATAATTGAATCATCACAATAATCTTGCTAGCCGGTAGTGGATGAATCTCCTTATCTGATCACAGCTTTCTTTGTGTGAACCGTTGCACCATCATAGATCTTTATAAAATAAATACCGCTGCCAAGGAGAGGAATATCAAGATCATTAACGTCCTGGCGCCTTATATCTGAGATCGAATATACCTTCTCTCCGGAAACATTAAAGATCTCGATGCTCTTAATATTTGCAACCGTACTGTTAATATGGATCTTTCCCGTTGAAGGATTAGGGTAAACCGTTATGCTGCCATCATCTTCACTCTTCAGAGGATTTATCCCTGAAATAATTTTCTGCGATTTAAAATAGATACTGTCGATCTTCAGGTCGGAACCCACGTATGACAGGTCGATGTTTCCCCAATTTGATGATCCTATATTTATTATAACGGAATCGGGAGCCTGACCAATCTCAAAAGGTAATTCCATCCTCTTGTACAATGAGGATGCATCAAGATAGATCGAGCTTCCACTGATCTGTGAGCCCTCATTTTTAAAGACCAGATTTACGACCGCCTGGTCGGAGCCTGACGGAGCATACTTGTACCAGAACACCAGTGTGTCCTTCGTTGCCGTATAGGGTAACCCGCCCCGCTCGTTGCAGCTGCCGGAACAATTCTTGGGGAAATATCCGGTTGAGATTGCTGCTGTCTGAGCTGCAGGCTGACCATTCTGATTTCCCAGGAATGTTATGAGTTCCACTGCGTAATTTCCCTCATGTGCATCAGTGGTCTGGGATATACCTGTTCCCTGGTCGCTGCTGCTTAATACGTACCATTGATTGGGAAATTTGACCGTCTGATTCTGCCAGTTCTCAAAATCCCCGTTCATCTGATCTGGCTGACTTGTCACACCTGTGAAGTTGACGCTATCCATATAGAGTACGCTTCCGGGGATGCCCAGGGGCTGATTCATTCCAGGCCCAAATTTACATGACAGTGCACCAAACTCAACTGAGTCAGGGGTTTGTGTGAGAGCAGGAGTAAATGTGAATTTAAAGGGAGTATATGTATCATAAATTCCTCCAATCTTGAAAAAATATGTTTTGATGTTAACACCTCCATTGCTGAAAGCTATTATTATAGAACCCGAATCGATTGTCGCTACATTATATTTGTACCAACCCGAGATCCCTGTGGGTATCTGATCGTAAGGCATCCCTCCATGCCAGGCTGTCGGACTTGTATTACCGGGAATGATGTTCACAAAATAGCCGAAAGAGGTGTCAACAGGTGAGCTGGTAGTTTCAAGCCTTATGGCATAGCTCCCGTGATACGCATCCGTAACCTTTGTAACATTGAAAAGACCCTCGCTGGCATAAGTAGTCAGATTTGAAGTAGACGGGTAATACTGAGGGTAATAAAATGTACCTGATCGCCAGCTCTCAAAATCACCGTTTGGAATCGAGTTTTGTCCGGAAGCCATGATGCAAAAACATGCAAAACACAGCAGAAGCAGATGTTTTTTCATATTTTCATTTTTTGAAATTTAGCCCGTAATCCCTGTTCACAAAATTAAGGAATGTTTAAATCAAAGTCAATTTATTTTTTTACGAACAGGATCTCCCTGAACTCTAAACAGGCTTGTTGTTTGTCTATTACGGTGATGCAACGGCTTTGCATGTACCAGGCGAACGAATTTGGTGCGTCGGGAGAAATTGAAGCTTTGTTCAGAGAACCGATCTAATATAACGCATTGGAGCCTTTAAACACTGTGGAGTTATTCAGAGTTTTCAAATGTCCCATCCAGGTAAGATTACCAGCGGTAGTCCCCGAAATTGTCGCAGTTGCGTTGTTATCTGTATTAACTGTTAGGAAAACATCAAAGTGTCCCATATTGGTCATCAGGCTGAACCGCAGATCATAGCTGTGACCCTTTGGATTCCTGGTCAAATGCCAGTACCCGATATCACCTTCAGTAGTAACTCCGCCCACGCCATTATTCCCCATCCTGAAATCTGATCCGGTCTGCAATGTACCTTTTGATCCGGTCAATCTTATAAAATTTAGATTAGACTCAACCGGTTTAGTTTCACCATTATTATTCTGAAGATAATCCGCTTCCAGTACAAACTGTCTGGAATTCAGGAGAGAATCAAGAATGATATAATTTGCCTCCATTCTTGCCTTTTTTGCCTCTTTCTTTTCCTGCCGCGATATTTTCGCATTCTGCGAAAAAGCAACAAACGGGATAAAAAACGATCCTAGTACCAGAAAGATGCTCACCAAATATGTTCTTATTGTTTTCATGACCTCATATATTTAAGTCTTCATCTGAAGTACAAACCATATGCCAGATAACCTCATCTCCTGATATTTAACACAGTTTTAAGAATTATCCTATGTTGATCTAATAAGTTTTTATCTGACCAGACCCCAAGACCCCAGGACCTCAGACCCCTGGACCTTAAGCAGGATATCCTACGCTTTGGGCAAAGAGGACCTTCTGATCCGGCCCAAGTTTAAATTCCTTGACGGTATTTACCTTGTCGCAGTTATGAAACCAGGCAGCCAGGCCGGCTGATGCAGCATAGAGATAAACATTTTGCGCAATGAAGCCAGTATCGGTATAATAATATGATTTCTGGATCTCCATTTCCCCGATATGCGGATCGGGCTGATCGGGACCGAGATCATACCGGCCTGTGTCAGCTATATAGAAGATATGCACTGGAGCAAGTTCTCCCACTCTTCTTCCTGACCTGTTCCGAAGATCACCCTCAACAACGGGTATAAGACGATGCTGAAGCGGGTCATATACATAAACCCCTTCAGAAAATGCCAGATAAAGATCTATTTCCTGTGAGTTGCTTGCAGATGGTGCTGTTCTGCCTCTCTTCCCGAATGCTGCTGTTTTACGGTTAACTCCAAAAGCAGCCCATAACAGGTTGGATATTACCTGTATTGGAAGATCACCGGGTTTAATCTCCCTTGTTGTCTTCCTTTCCTGCAATGAAAGCATCAGAGTCTTTCCGCCCTCTCTTTCAGGTTCAGGTAAAACAATTATTTGCAAACCTGTTGTACCAATATTTTCCATTGCAGAATTTACAGCCGTACCTGCCATGGCTGCAAGTGCAGGTACTGTCCTGACAAATTTTCTTCTGTTCATTTTTCAAAATATTTTTCTTAATGATTCAGCATGCCGAACATATCTTCACGCCTTGTCCTCAGGTTCTCAGCCGTTCCGACAGCGGCCTCATATTTATCGTTCCTGAAAGCTTCCACAGCCTCTATGGCGAACTCTACCGGTTTGATCCCCCTGTGTGAATTTGCGCGATTATCTCTTTCTCCCCTGTCGAGTTCAGTATCCACTGTTGGTGGGGCGATCTCGAAGACTTTAACATTCGTCCCTGAGAGCTGGTGCCTTAGCGACAATGAGAAAGAGTGGAGTGCTGCCTTGGTTGCGCAATATACTGACATAAATGCAAGGGGCGTAAAGGCAAGTCCTGAAGTGATATTAATAATTGCCGCATTTTCCATATCCTTCAGATGAGTTGCGAACAGGGTGCTGAGGTGTACGGGCGCAACAAAGTTTGTCTCGCATTCACTCCTTACAAGGTCAGTATCTAAGGGTTGCAACAGGTTATAGCTATGCTGAATACCTGCGTTGTTGACCAGGATATTCAATGAGGGAAAACTCCTGACCGACCATTCAAAAAGCTTTATCCTCTCATCCGTATCAGTAACATCACAAACCCTGAAGGGAACTTTTCCGAGTTTAGCGCTTGCTTCCTTCAGCCTGCTCTCTCTTCTTCCACAAATAATGACCTGGTTCCCAAGTTTTACGAACTGCTCAGCAAGAGCCAGTCCAATACCGGTTGCTCCCCCTGTTATGAGGATCGTATTCCCCGATGTTTTCATGATCTATTCCTTTTCAGATTTTAATAAATAATTTATTCTTATACAGCCAGTAACAGATATACCAGAGCGCTGCCCATACCATCAGGCCCGTAATTACTCCAACCATAAGCTCACCTCCCCACGAAAAGAATAATTTGCTGAAGGGCTCGGCTATCTCGTACAATAACCTTGATCCTCCGACCGAGAAGAAGAGGTAGATGAAGATACTGTTCATTCCGACAATTATAAAGAACCCTGTCCCTTTTACAAACAGTTTCCTCACGTCAATAAGCCAGTAGCAGAAGCAGAGAACCAGAATGGCCCATCCTCCGCTTGCAAAGATGAACGAAGCCGTAGCGATCCTTTTTATTATAGGAGTAATATTCAGAATATCCATGGAATACCCCACGATCAATGCTGATATGCCTGCAATTAACAGTGCAAGGATCTTTTTTCCGGAGGTCCTTTCACTCATTAAAAGCCTTCCACACATAACGCCCCATACCGTATGCGCGGTTGTTGATATAAAATTGAGAGTAGCCCAGTCTGTCGAATTCTTCTCCCCCTCGATAATATTGTTGAACCAGGCACCCAGATCCTGGAACTTCACCCATGGATGATCAAATCCACTGACCGGGAAAAACCTGTATGCCAGATCGATGAGAAGGAGAATGATGAGGGTGAATATCAGCTGGAACCGGAAGCTCTTATCCCTTATCAGGAATGCGACCAGGTACGTTACCGACAACTGTGCAAGAACATTTTGAAAGCGGAACACCAGGTGACCTGCCTCGACAAAATAAAGGGCCCAGCCAAAAAACAGAAGTAATAATGATCGTCTGAATGCATGATTTGTTATTGTCCTGGTTGTTTCACCCTTCTTTATCCTGTTTGCAACCGCAAAAGGTATTGCGACCCCCACTATGAACATAAAGAATGGCTGTATAAGGTCCCAGAAATGCATTCCGTGCCATTCGTGATGACTAAGCTGCGTCCCAAAAAATCTTACAGCTCCATTGTTGAATTTCAGGAGATGCTCAAAGAGCAAGGTTGATTCTCCTGCAAGCAGGAACATCGTAAAGCCCCGGAAAAAATCGACAGAAGTAATCCTGCCCCGGGCTGGTGAACTTACTGGTTGGGTATTTGTATCCATATCTTTTGATTAAATGTGCCTGAAACTAAATTCTGAACCTTTACACTCTATTGTCCAACCAGTAATTGCACCGAATACTATAATACCAGAAAGTATCAGCAGCCTGAATGGAATGGTTGCACCAGCCCCCTTTTCGATCACTGCTATCATCCTGAATGAGGAATCGGTCACGAATATCAGAATAAGCGACCAGAGAAACAGTGGCTTATGACGGTCAGAACTCATTTGTCAGTATGTGCAGGTTCACTCTTCTTAATTACAACGGATGCAATAATAGATATAATCAGGATAAAAAGAATGATCAGAAGGGAAAGAACGATCGGAATTACGAAGTACCCGGAAATGCACATTTTTATTCCCACAAAAGAAAGAATAAAGGCAAGTCCGACCTTCAGGAATCTGAAATATTCCATGATCCCTGAGATGGCGAAATAGAGAGATCGCAGTCCAAGGATCGCAAAAATATTTGAAGTATAAACTATAAATGAATCGGTGGTAATCGCAAGTATTGCGGGAATACTATCGACTGCAAAAATAAGATCGGAAGATTCAATTATAAGTAAAACCAGGAATAAAGGGGTTGCAAGTATTTTTTTGTTATCCCTTACAAAGAACCTGTCTTCGTGAGTTTCATGGCTTACCGGCAGAAATTTCGTGAAGAACCTGACCACCGGATTTTTTTCTGGTTCAACTTTTCCCTCACCCCTGAAAAGCATTCTTATGCCGGTTATGATCAGGAAGCCTCCGAAAATGTACATTATCCAGTGAAACCTTGTTATCAGTGCAACCCCGGTAAAGATGAAGAGGCCCCTCATTATAAGTGCACCGATAATACCCCAGAACAGCACCTTATGCTGGTATTTTTCATTTACCTGAAAAAAAGTGAAGATGAGTATGAATACAAATATATTATCAACGCTCAGGGAATACTCGATCACATAACCGGTCAGGAATTCCAGGGCTTTGGTCTTACCCATATCAAAATAGATAATACCCATAAAACCCATTGCAAGGGTAATCCAGATAATTGTCCAGATCACCGCTTCTCTGACAGGCACCTTATGTATTGTCTTGTGGAAAACTCCAAGATCGAGTGCCAGCATGATCAATACAAAAACATTGAATCCCGCCCAGAATAACCAGTGTCCTCCCATCAGTTCGAATTTACATTCCGACCGTTAAGATATGTCCAGACAGTTTGGTCAGCAAAACATATTATTACCTTCGGTCATGCGGTAAAGATAGCTCTGTTTTCCATTTAATAAAAATAATCTGATCACCCTGAATCACTGACAATACAAAGGTTTTTTCCCGGTTAGAATAGTAGCTTAAGACTGGCAAAGACCTCACGTCTCGCCGAAGGCTGATATGAGTTCCCGTCAGGATCAGGTTCCGTAAAGGCAACATATTGTTTGTTCCCCAGGTTTTTGCCATAGAGTGATACCGATCCTCTCATTTCACCGATTTTAAAATCATATGATACTCTGGCGTGGATAAGGCTGAATCCCTCCTGGTAAATATTGCTGTGGACTGAATCAGTATAAATGTACCACCTGGATTGCATCTCGTAGCTTATGCCAAATGAAACGTGCTTCCCGATCTTATATCCGACATCGGCAAATAACTGGTGAGCTGGGGAGTTTGGAAGCCGGTTTCCGCTTATGCTGTCGGGAGAGGTGTATCTGAAATCGGAATATGTATATGCCAGTTGAACCGCGAGTTCTTTGACCGGCGACCAGTTAATATAAAGCTCAGCTCCCTTTCTTCTGCTTGATCCCGCATTACCATAGAATGTTTCAAGTGGTCGGGCTGGTACCCTGTACCTGTAGAAATCGTTTTTTGTATCAAGATAAAAGAGGGTCACATCATAATAGAGAGAGTTCAGAAGATAGCCGCGCAACCCTGCCTCCTCGCCCAGGGAAGTGGCCGGTTTAAGATCCGGGTTGAAGCCGCCGTAAGATTCAGGATTGCTTGTCAGCTCTTCTGTAGATGGCGGCAGGAAGCCCTGCCCTGCATTGGCATATAGATTTAACTGATCACTGAGATTGTACGATAATCCAAGCCTTGCCGATACATGCTGAAAAGCTGCTGAACCGGAAAGAGGATCAGGAGTATCCATCTTATCTGTCAGTTTGTTCGAGATATTGTCGTACCTGATGCTGAAAACCGAGTTTAGTCTGGGACCGAATTCTAACCTGTCAATCGCAAAGACACCATAAGAACCCTGATCAATAGTCTGGTTTGCAAGCAGGGTATTACCCTCAGTGATGGCACGGCTGATATCCCCTATTTCTTCTGTCCGTGTGGAATCTTTTATGTTGGGTACCTTATATTCCTCAATGCTCTGAAACTGGCAGTCGAATCCGGCTGAGAGATGATTTTTAAGACTCCCCGGCCCGGAATTCAGATTATACTGAACAGAACTTCCCGGGGTAATAAACTGACTGTACTGCACATCAGATGAGCCAGGCTCCATATAACTTGTTACCTTCAGGTAGCCAGATACCTGTATATTCTGGTTACCTGATAGCCTGAAATCTGCCAGCAGTCCGTTCGTAACTCTCTTTGTATCCTGGTATTCGTTATAGGGT
This sequence comes from Bacteroidales bacterium, assembly GCA_050013475.1. Taxonomy (GTDB): domain Bacteria; phylum Bacteroidota; class Bacteroidia; order Bacteroidales; family VadinHA17; genus LD21. The sequence goes on along the minus strand of JBEKFE010000006.1, from coordinate 202,043 downwards.
ATTGCATCTGGATTTGCCTGCCTTGGATTGTCAAGCTGAGATAGATTAAGCCCTTCCGCATTCTTGTTGAAATAATGGGACACGATAAGTATCTGTGTGATCTTCACATTTTCCCCTGCCTGCCACGTCAGTTTATCGCTAAGGACAGATCCGCGGAAAGCAGTGTGATACCTGTAACCGTCACCACCGAAGTTCGAGTAATCGATCCTGTATTTTATTTTGTCATACGAACCGTCTGCCTGTCCCATCACCTTGAAGAAGCCATTTGATCCGGCTGATGTGAAAAAAGTTCCGTTAAATTTCTTTTCGCCCCCGTCGGGTGTTTTTATATTAAGGATCCCTGCGTTTGAGCCTCCGCCATAGAGTGATGCGGCTGGTCCGCGCAGTACCTCGATCCTGCTGACTGCAGACCAGTCTATGTCGTAAAGGTCGGGGGCGAAGCCTGAGGGATCATTTACAGGGATCCCATCAATCAGGACCTTTATGCCTCTTAAGCCATGCTCGGAAAGAATGCCCTGTCCGCGTATGGAAAGATGGATCCTCGAGCCGTCTGCCTGGTTATCGATCCGTACACCGGGAACAAGCCTCAGTGCCTCATCCACTGCAATTGTTCTTGGCATCGTCAGAAGAACCGGAGTGCTGACAACCGACACTGCACCCGGGTTAACTTTAAGCGGTGAAGATATCCTGTAAGCCGTTACCAGTACCTCCCCGATATTTTTATAATTGATCGTATCATTATTGCTGTTCTGCCCGGAGACAACCTGACTCAGAGTGCCGATAAGAATTGAAAAAGCTGCGGGAATGAAGGATCTGTTCATAATATAGATAGAATATAATCAGATTAAAAGTACAAATTATACGGGAAGCAGGAAATGCGGTCGATCATGTTTTTAATCCTGCCTTGACTATTTGGATGAGCTTTCCTTACAGATAATTTCTATATGGCTGCCTGATGGCATCAACCATAGCCAGGTAGTTCTCTATCGGAGTGTCGAGCTGGACATTATGGGTAGGACTCAATATCAATCCACCCTCCCTGCCTGCCGATCCTATTCTTTTCGCTATTTCCATCCGGACACCTTCGGGGTCAGAGAAAGGCAAAGTAAACTGTTCATCTATAGTGCCCCAGAGAGAAAGCCTCTTTCCTACGATTCTCCTTACCTCTGACGGATCCATGCTTAAGGGCTGGATGGGATTCAGTATATCTATGCCAATCTCGATCAGGTCAGGGATGATCGGAATGATATTCCCGTCGGAATGGTAGGCTATCCTGATGGAGGGGTTTATTTCCCGCAGGGCTGATATGAATGATGCCATCCTCTCCCTGAAAAATCTTCTCCAAGTTGAGGGCGAGATCAGCATCCTGTTCTGACTTCCGACATCGTCCCCTATCCATATCATATCCACACCTTTCTTTACAAGGTTTTTCGCAATTGAAAGGTGATAGCTGCTTGTCATTTCAAAGAGTGTATCAACTTTTTCAGGGTTCTCCGCAAAATCAATAAACATCTGCTCAAATCCGCGTAAAGCCCATGCTGTCTCAAACATCGTGGTGACCACGACTCCGACTATCCAGTATTCGTCATGGAATTTCCTCATAAGGCTATCCACCCCGGTATATAATCCTGGCTGATCGGGATCCGGCATTATGTATGAAGAGAGCTTTGAAAAATCGGACAAAGGGTGAGCAACGAGTTCATTATAGGTACCTTTCCCGAATGGGGTTTCATATTCTATAACCCTCCTCAGCACCCCCCAATTGTCATAGAATTCTTCTCCAGGGGTATAGAAGATTTTTGTTTCGTCGGTCCAGCCTATCCATGCAAGAAGCATATCCTGATCAGACAGGATTTCGAGCTCGGTATTTATTTCTCCTTCAGAGACTGGCAAAAAATTATGTCCCCCCTCTTCATAGTACCTTCTCAGCCGCCTGTTGAATTCCGGCGTGTAACAGATCTGCATCGGACACCTGTCGGGAATCTCAAAACTGAGGGCGGAAATCACCCTGTCGCGATGACTTAATGACATATCGGAAAATAATTATCACAGAACCTCAGCCACAACAAATGTACTTCCACCGATAAAGATAATATCATTGGAAGATGCATTGTTCCTTGCAGCTTTCAAAGCCTCAGATACTTTTTCATATGCTTCTCCTCTCAGTCCATACTCAGCTGCTTTTGCCCTGAGCATATTATGATCAAGTGCTCTTGGAACAGCGGCTTTTGTAAAGTAATAAACGGCATTTGCCGGGAATAAGGGAAGAACAAGCCGAAGATCCTTGTCATTTACGAACCCGATAACCATATGGATCTTCGAAGCATTCATCCTGCCAAGCTGGGTCAGAACATAACTCAATCCTTCCTTGTTATGTCCTGTATCGCAGATCACCGCAGGATCTTTTGCAAGGAGCTGCCACCGACCCATAAGCCCGGTATTCTGAATGACGTTTTCTATTCCTCTCTGGCAATGTCGGCCGGTGAGATCAAAAGTATTCTTCAGTGTTTCCACGGCAGATACCACAACGGGAATGTTCCTGGCCTGGTAGTCGCCACCAAGCCCTGACTTTGCATCCATCACGATGCCTGCTTCAATATTTGTCAGAACATAACTTCTTTGGCCCGTACGAAAATCCAGATCCCCAAGAACGCAGGAATAGTCCTGGTCTGCAAAAGTTATAGAGCTGCCTGAATCTGAGGCCTTTTTAAGGAATATCTCTTTTGTCTCATCGTGAGTCTCACCGATGATCACTGGTATATTCTTCTTTATGATCCCTGCCTTTTCGGCAGCTATTTTCCCAAGTGTATCTCCAAGGAGATCCATATGGTCATAACCTATATTCGTAATAACTGACAGGAGGGGTTCAATTATATTTGTTGAATCAAGCCTTCCTCCCAATCCGGTCTCTATTATTGCTATATCCACTCTTTCACGGGCAAAATGATCAAAGGCCATTGCGACAGACATCTCAAAGAAAGAGGGTTTCAGGCTGCTTATGATACCAATGTTTTTTTCAACAAAAGATATTACATTTTCAGGGGGGATCATATTACCGTTAATTTTTATCCTTTCCCGGTAATCCTTCAGGTGAGGTGAGGTGTAAAGTCCGGTCTTGTAACCTGCTTCATGGAATATTGATGCAAGCATGTGAGAAACGGAACCTTTCCCATTGGTCCCTGCCACATGTACCGATCTGAACTTCCTGTGGGGATGACCAAAATAGCTGTCGAGCGCCAGGGTGTTATCGAGGTTTGCCTTATAGGCAGCTTTACCTATCCGGTGAAAGACCGGAAGCTGGCTGTAGAGGAAGTCTATTGTTTGTTTGTAAGTCATGTCTTGCGGTCTTGCAGTCTTGCAGTCTTGCGGTCTGAATCTGTGACCTTTTTATTGCCACCTGTTCCTGCGTATCTTCTCGGGTTCGAATCTTTCAGGCTGCTTTTCAGTGATCTGAACGGGTACCCCTATTGAGACAATTGAAACAGGCTTTATATGCCGTGGCAAACCGAAAATTTCGCTTATTACCTTTACACGCTCTTCTCTTGGATGAACCCCCAGCCATACCGCTCCATAGCCCATTGAATGTGCTGCCAGAAGAATATTCTGAGTTGCAGCTGAACAATCCAGCGGGTAGTATAAAGGGCCATTCTGCAGTGTCTCATCGCCGCAAATAACTATTGCATGGCTGGCCTCTGAAAGCATAGAGGCATAAGGATGCACATTCCTGATCCTGTCAAGAGTGCTATGATCATCCACAATAATAAAATGCCAGGGACGCCTGTTATTTGCTGAAGGAGCGAACATACCGGCTTTGACTATGGACAGGATATCTGTATCATCTATTCTTGCACCAGTATATTTCCTGATACTGCGCCTCGTAAGTAAACCATCATAAAGTTCCATTGTTATTAACTTTTAAAAACAGCTTAACAACTTTACAAACGGGAGGCAATTTATACTTTTATTTTAGTTAATTTTGAAAGTCGTCAGTAAACTTTTTCCTTTAATGCAGAGGACTGGATATAAATCACTTAGAGATGAGGAAAAAACAAAACAAGAAACTGTTTATAATTGATACCAACGTTCTGTTGCACGATTATAAATGCATTTACAATTTTGAGGAAAATGATGTCATAATTCCGATCGTGGTACTTGAGGAGCTTGACCGGTTCAAGCGGGGAAATGACCTGATTAACTTTCATGCACGTGAATTCACAAGGGAGCTTGATAAATTATCGGGCGATATGCTTCTGACCTCAAATATACCACTTGGTGAAAACCTCGGTAATCTTCATATTGAGACAGGTAAGGAGTTTTCAGATAAGGTGAACCAGTCTTTCCCTGAAAAAAATTCCGACCATCGTATCCTTGCAATTGCCGATTATGTTTGCACGGCCAATAAAGACAAGACCGTTGCCCTGATCACAAAGGATATAAACCTGAGGATGAAGGCAAAGTCGCTTGGTATCATTGCTCAGGATTATGAGAACGATAAGGTTGCAAATATTGATGATCTGTATAAAGGGATCAAGACCATTGAAGGGATTGATCAGAAACTTATAAACCAGCTCTATGAAATGCCGGAAGGTGTCGGGACAGGAGAGTTTAAGCTTGATACCGACCTGAACGGGCATAAGTTTTTCATCCTCAAGAATAACGGGTCAAGTGCACTTGCTCATTTTAACCCTGTAAGTAAAGTCCTTAACAGGGTACTTAAACAGACTACTTACGGAATAGATCCACGCAATGCTGAACAGACATTTGCACTTGAGGCTCTGTCGAATCCTGATATTCAGCTGGTATCTCTCACCGGCAAGGCAGGCACGGGAAAAACCCTTCTTGCTCTTGCCGCAGCTCTTCAGCAGCACAAGAGATATAAGCAGATCTTCCTGGCGCGGCCCATAGTTCCTCTCGCAAACCGCGATCTCGGATACCTTCCGGGTGATGTTAAGGAGAAAATGGACCCTTACATGCAGCCTCTTTTTGATAACCTTACAGTTATAAAGCACAAATTCAGCCACCAGAGTCCTGAATTCATACGTATCAACGATATGATAAAGGAGGAAAAACTCGTTATAACTCCGCTTGCATATATAAGGGGAAGAAGCCTTTCTAACATTTTCTTTATCGTGGATGAGGCACAAAACCTTACTCCCCATGAGATCAAAACCATCATCACAAGAGCCGGCGAAGGAACAAAAATGGTATTCACGGGCGACATAGAGCAGATCGATTCTCCATATCTCGATACAGCTTCAAACGGGTTAAGCTATCTTTCCGACAGGATGAAGGGACAGGATATTTTTGCCCATGTCAATCTCGTGAAAGGTGAGAGAAGCTTCCTTGCAGAGCTGGCTAGTAAGATCTTATAAAATTATTAAGCAACAATAATTCAGCATTACGGGGATGGCATCGGAAAGAAAAAAGGTGGCATTTCACACTCTTGGCTGCAAGCTTAATTTTGCGGAGACATCTGCAATAGCTAGGTCACTGCCAGCCAACCTTTATGAAAGAGTAACATCCGATAAACCTGCTGATATCTATATTATAAATACCTGTTCTGTGACCGATGCAGCCGACAGAAAGTGCAGGCAGGCAATAAAAAAATTCATCCACCGGTCTCCTGGCGCTTTCATTGCCGTCGTAGGATGCTACTCCCAGCTTAAACCACAGGTTATTGCTTCGATACCCGGAGTGGACCTTGTGCTGGGTTCAAATGAGAAGTTTGACCTTGCTGCCTACATCGATGGCAGTGGAAAAAGAGAGATCGCCGAGATCCACTCTGAAAAACTTTCAGGTCATGACAGGTTCTACCCGTCCTGGTCGATGGGAGACCGTACCAGATCTTTCCTTAAGGTGCAGGATGGTTGTGACTATGGATGTTCATACTGCACAATCCCGATGGCCAGGGGAAACAGCAGGAACCCGACCATAAGCACTCTTGCAAGGGAAGCAGGTGTGATTGCTGAAAAGGGAATTAAGGAGATCGTCCTGACAGGCGTGAATATAGGCGATTTCGGCCGGTCGACCGGCGAATCATTTGTTGACCTGCTCAGGGATATCTCAAAAACCGACGGGATAGAAAGAATAAGACTTTCATCCATCGAACCCAACCTTCTGACCGATGAACTCATAGACTTTGCTGCCGGAAATAACAAGATCCTTCCACATTTCCATATCCCCTTGCAAAGCGGGAATAACAGAATACTTGGATTAATGAGAAGAAGGTACAAAAGGGAGCTTTTCGCGGGCAGGATCGATAAGATAAAGGAGATCCTTCCATTTGCCGGAATTGGAGCCGACATAATTACAGGCTTCCCGGGTGAGACAGATGCCGAATTTGAAGATACTTTCGCCTTTCTGGCTGCCATGCCTTTATCCTATCTTCATGTTTTCTCATATTCAGAACGTCCGGGAACAGCTGCTGAGACCATGCCAACGAAAGTATCGGCGACTGATAAGGATGTCCGGAACAAAAGACTTTCAATGCTCTCTGATGATAAGACAACCAGTTTCTGCAATAAGAACATTGACAGGGTTGCCTCCGTTCTTTTCGAAAGGGCAGGGACCAGCGGACTGGTTGCAGGTTTTACTGAAAACTATATACGGGCAGAACATCCGCTGATCGAAGGCTTGCCCGGGCAGATCAGGAAAGTAGTGCTAAAGGGGATCTCGGCATCCGGTAATATGACTGCTGAACTAACAGATATACAATGAATCTGACAGATATCTCTCAGGCAATAGAAGAAATTGCAGTTGAAGCTGGTAATTATATTAGAGCTGAAGCTGAAGGATTCGACCCTTCCACAACTGAAATGAAGGGATTAAACGATTTCGTCACACATGTCGACAAGGGTTCTGAAGAACTGCTTGTTGCAAAACTTGGAAAGCTGATTCCTTCAGCGGGCTTCCTTGTCGAGGAAAATACATCATCAGCATCGGGAGATCGATACACCTGGGTTGTTGATCCACTTGACGGGACGACCAATTTCATTCATGGTGTACATCCCTTCGCCATGAGCATAGCCTTATCTGACCGGGGTGAAATTGTTGCAGGTGTCGTATATGAAGCCGCCGGAAGAGAGACATTTAAAACCTGGAAGGGAGGCGGAGCATTTCTCAACGGCAGAAGGATACATGTTTCTGAAATATCTGAAGCAACAAAAAGCTTGATAGCCACAGGTTTTCCCTACACGGATTTCACAAGACTGTCATCATACCTGGGTTGTCTTGGCTATATGATGAAAAATACCACGGGCGTGCGTCGCATGGGGTCTGCTTCAATTGATCTCGCGTATGTCGCCTGTGGGCGTTTTGACCTTTTCTTCGAGTATGGGCTTAAACCGTGGGATGTAGCGGCCGGATCATTACTCGTGAACGAAGCAGGAGGGATCGTAAGTGATTTTTTAGGTGACCGGTCAAAAGTCGACGGGAAAGAGATTGTGGCCTCAAACGCAGGAATATATCCTGAAATGCTTAAAATAATAAGTAATTTTATGTCGAAATGAGTCATATCTAGATCCCATGGAAGCTATTGCCTTTTACATTTTTTATTTTCTGAACTGGATATTTACATTGCTTCCACTGAGGATACTTTACATTTTTTCTGATTTTCTTTTTCTCATATTGTACCATTTCCCCGGATACCGGAAAGATGTCGTTTCTGCAAACCTCAGAAATGCATTTCCCTACAAAACCGAAGCTGAAAGGGAAGATATTGCAAGAAAATTTTACAGGCATCTGGCTGATCTTTTTATCGAAACCCTGAAGCTCAAACATATAAGCCTCAGGGAACACAACAGAAGATACATTTTTGAAAACACTGAGCTCCTCAGTCGGCTGTATTCCGAGGGAAAGGATGTGGCCGCTGTTATGGGACACTATAATAACTGGGAGGTTTTGAATACCATGCCATTGATCACTGATTACACCTGCATATCCATCTACAGGCCAATGAAGAACAAACACTTTGACAGATTCCAGAACGGTATTAGGTCAAGGTACGGGATGGTTCTGGCCCCAATGTCGATGGTGATGAGGGAGATCCTGAACAGAAGAAAGAACGGGGAAAGGACCCTTACAGTGTTCATTGCCGATCAGACCCCGGCAAAGACCGACATCCATTTCTGGACTACTTTCTTGAATCAGGATACTCCGGTTTTTCTTGGTGCAGAGAAGATTGCATCAAAATACAACATGGCAGTTGTATTTATTAACATTCAGAAAATGAAAAGAGGCTTCTACAAAGCCAGATTTGAACTTCTTTTTGATAGTGGGGCGGGCCTTGGAGAAAATCAGATCACGGAAGCTCATGTTAAACATCTTGAAGACATAATTAAGGAAAAACCCGAGTACTGGATATGGAGCCATCGCCGGTGGAAGCATAAAAGAGAATATCCTAATGTATAAAGCTGCACTGGTCATACTTAACTGGAATGGACTGTCATTCCTGCAGAAATTCCTGGGGAATGTTGTCTCATGTTCAAATTCTCCCGGTACCATTTTATGCGTTGCCGATAATGGCTCGACTGACGAATCAATACCATGGGTGAAGCAGAACTTTCCATCCGTTAAGATCATTGAGCTTGGGAAAAATTATGGATTTGCAGGGGGCTACAACCTTGCCCTGGAGTGTACGGAAGCGGAATATTTTGTCCTTATCAACTCCGATATCGAAGTAACACAAGGCTGGGCTGACGGGCTGATACAATTTATGGACGACCATCCAGATGCGGCAGCAGCCCAGCCCAAGATACTTTCATACAACAACAGGCAATTTTTTGAATACGCAGGGGCCGCAGGAGGTTATATTGACAAATTCGGATATCCTTTCTGCAGGGGAAGAGTGTTCAATGTGACCGAAAAGGATGAAGGACAATATGATATTGTCTCAGAAGTTTTCTGGACCAGCGGGGCATGTATGATAATAAGGTCTGAAGCCTGGAAACGAGGCAAAGGATTCGATCCTTCATTCTTCGCCCACATGGAAGAGATTGACCTCTGCTGGAGGCTTCTGCTCGCAGGTTACAAGCTTTATTATTTCCCTGGATCAGTGGTCTATCATGTTGGCGGAGGTGCACTTCCATATGATTCACCATTTAAAACCTACCTGAATTTTAGGAATAATCTATTCCTTTTATATAAGAATCTTCCAGACAAAAAACTACATGGCACACTCCTTGCCAGGAAGCTCTTTGATGGTCTTTCGGCCCTTTTCTTCCTGTTCAGCGGGAAATTCAAAAATATAGGAGCCATATGGAAAGCCCATATGGATTATTATAAATGTATAAGGGATATGAAAGAGAAAAGAAGAGGGACTGAAAGGTCATCTGAAGAAAATCCGCGGAGACTGATTTTGAACAAGAGTCTTGTTTTTGAGTTTTACGTTAAAGGGAACAGGACTTTTAAAAAACTAGGAACAAATTTTTAATCACAGAATGAAGCGACATAACATGCTGATCTTTTTTCTTATTGTATTTACGATATATTTCCTTACGAATTTTTATATCTTCATTAAAGGATACAGGATCGTCCCTGAGGGAAATTATTACAGGCTCATTTATTCACTGGTCTTTATCCTGCTTGCATCAACCTTCATTACGGGTAAGATACTTGAGAGGACATCGTCAACAGTATTTTCAGATATACTGAATATTATCGGAGGATTCTGGCTGGCCTTTATGCTTTATGGATTTCTTCTTTTGCTGCTCTCGGATATTGCAAAGCCTCTTCTCAGACTTACCGGGGTTATAACCAGCCATGACCTGATCGTTTACAGAAGATGGGCATTCATTGGCACCTTAGCGGTTTCAGCCGCCCTAATTACCATCGGCTTCATTAATGCCCTTATACCGGTTGTCAGGACCTACAATATAAATATAGATAAGGCTGCCGGGGAATTGAAATCATTCAGGATCGCTGCAGTATCAGACATCCATCTTGGGAGCATCATCAGAAAGCGTAGCATCAGAAAGCTGTCTGAAATACTTAAAAAGAGCGACCCGGATATTGTATTTTTGCTTGGTGATATTGTTGACGGGGAGATGGGACCTGTTTTAAGGGATGACCTGCTCAGCTACTTCACCTGTCCGAAATGTAAGGACGGTCTGCTCGCGATTACCGGCAATCATGAATATATAGGTGGCGCCTCTGTTACAATACCATATATAGAAAAGCATGGCATCAGGATACTGAAGGATGAGGTTGTAACGCTTGAGGGGGGCATCCAGGTAATAGGAAGGCTTGACCGGGGAATGTCCGCGTTCGAAAATCACCACAGAATGCCTCTTGACTCCCTGATGATGAGAGTTGACAGGTCAAAGCCGGTAATATTACTCGATCATCAGCCCCTTAATCTTGGTGAAACCGAAAGAGAGGGTATCGATCTTCAACTTTCAGGCCATACTCATAGCGGGCAGTTGTGGCCGCTGACCTACATTACAAAAATGATCTATGAAGTGAGTTATGGATACAAGAGGAAAGGCAATTCCCAGATAATTGTTTCATCAGGTTACGGAATATGGGGCCCCAGGGTAAGACTTGGAAGCAGGTCGGAGGTCCTGGTTATAAATATCACATTTAAGGGAATACCGGCCGGGTCTTAAATAAGATCATAGACTTTTTCGAGGCTGATGCCGCGTGAGCCTTTGACAAGGATCTTTCTTCCCTTTACCGGATGGTCCTTCAGGTATCCCCTCAGCTCTTCAACAGTGCCAAAGCTTTTGTAACCGAATTCACCCGAAAGGCTGCTGAAGGTTTTCCCGACAAGAAGCACATCTGAAATCCCACTTGTATTCAGAGTCCTGAGAATACCCATATGCTCTTCCTGCGTTCTCAGTCCAAGTTCAAGCATATCACCCAGTATAAGAAGGCTGTTTAGTAAATCGGTCTCAATGAATGCCTCGATAGCCCTTCTCATGCTTTCAGGATTCGCATTATATGAATCACATATAACGGTATTGTGTCCGGTTATTTTGACCTGTGACCTGTTATTTCCGGGCTGGTAGCTTTCAATTGCTGAAACAATATCGGTCATTTCGGCTCCCAGGAAAAGGCTTGTGGCAATTGCTGCCCTGATGTTCTCAATATTATGCTTTCCAAAAAGATTGGTCTTGATCTTGTAAGACTTATGCTGATAGCTGACGCTGACTGAAAGCAAAAGGTCTGAAGGCAAAAGGTCGATGCTCAGCACGGTTCCTGTAGGATCAGAATAAGGAACTGCCCTGTTTACCATCCTGAATATCTTTTCCGAGAGCAAAGGGTTCCGGTCATTGAAGATTGCGATTCCGTTTACCTTTCTGAGGTGCTCATATAATTCCGTTTTGGCTTTGACAACACCTTCGAAGGAGCCGAATCCTTCGAGATGAGCTGTGCCTATGTTTGTTATGATCCCGTAATCCGGCTTTGCAATAAGGCAGAGGGTCCGGATCTCACCGATATGGTTTGCCCCCATTTCTATAACAAGAAGTTCGGTCCCTTCGGGGGCAGAAAGCAAAGTAAGAGGCACACCTATATGATTATTAAGATTACCCGTAGTATAATGGACCTTCTTTCTTTTAGACATTATTGCGGCGATCAGCTCCTTCGTGGTTGTCTTGCCGTTCGAACCCGTGATAGCAAGAACCGGTACTTTAAGCTCTTTACGGTGATGTGTTGCCAGCGCCTGCAGTTCAAAGAGACAGTCATCAACCAGGATCATGCCTTCTCTCTCGACAAGGGGATCGTCAACAACTGCACAAAGAGCCCCTTTTTCAAGAGCTTCAGATGCATACAGGTTCCCGTTGTAATTGTTCCCCCATAATGCGAAAAACATCTCTCCTTTCTTTACTGTTCTCGAGTCGGTTGAAACTCCTTTCGACTCCCTGAACAGGCCATACAGCTGTTCTGTTTTCATGATTCTAAAAAAATGCCTCATTATGTCACCATAATGAGGCTGGTTATTATGATCTCTCTGATTCTTTTAAAGACCGGAAGGACTTCCTACCCTGATCATTGCACATCTGAAACCAAGATCATCGCGCGAAGCATCCTGATCGAGGAACCTGCGGGTGGAAGGGTTAAGCCAGTATGCTCTGTCTTTCCATGACCCTCCTTTGTAGACGCGTGCGTTATCATTTATAAGAGACGTAAAATCGGTGGCATCCTGGGCATACATTCTGTTCGAGTTTTCCTTATCCTCGTCCGGAGTGTTCCAATCAACTGGGTCGGTGCTTGATTTCTTATCACCATCCCTGTAGTTCCGATAATCCCCTTTGCGGTAGTTATATCTGTTTGCAACATCGACAGGTTTAACTGTGTCGATAATAAGATGACCAAGCTTGTCCTTCTGGACAACCTGTCCGTTGGCATCCCGCTTGAGATCGGTATAAACGTTACCTCTGAAAGGATTGAATTCGTCTTCATCAATGGATGTGAGCGGTCTGTATACATCAAGTACCCATTCATTAACGTTCCCGGCCATGCAATAAAGTCCGTAATCATTTGGCCAGTATGATTTAACATCAACTGTAATACTTCCATTATCGTTCAGGCTTCCGGCAACACCCATCATATCACCTCTTGCACGGACAAAGTTTGCCATCATCTCTCCACGGTATTTATTGGAAGAATTTCTTACGTTATGTCCGTCCCACGGGTAAATTCTTCTTTCATATACACGTTCTTCGAAAGTGTTCCCTCTGAGAGCATATGCAGCAAATTCCCATTCAGCCTCGGTTGGCAGCCTGTATCTCGGAAGAAGGATACCATCTTCAAAATTTGTTTTGCGTTCGGTTTTGTCACCTGAAAGGCTTGGGCGGAGCTGGTTAACAACCCCTTCATACTGTCCAGCAAGATATGCTTCAGTGTTGAAGTTCTTCTCATCTTTCTGGGCCGGGTCGGGGTTAAGCTCACCCTCATCAATAAGGATCTGTTCGTTGACCCTGTCAGTTCTCCAGAGGCAGTAGTCGTTAGCCTGTACCCAGCTGACACCAACTACCGGGTAATTATTATAGGATGGGTGCCTGAAGTAATACTGAACATAGGGATCATTGAATCCCATCGGGCTCCTCCAGACAAGAGTATCAGGTAATGCTCTCCTGTAAACTTCAGGATAGCCGGTATAAACATGCCTAAGCCAGTGCAGATATTCCCGGTAATCAACATTCCTGACCTCAGTTTCATCCATATAGAAGGATGAAACAGTTACTGTTCTCGGAGTATTATTCCAGTCGAACAAAACATCCTGCTGAACACGTCCCATTCTGAATACACCACCTTCGATAAGGACTAGTCCCGGGCCAGTTTTTTGCTCTGCTCCGATTGCGACCTCAAATCCGCCATTGTCCTTGTTATTGTAATCCCATCCGGTTGTGGGGGAAACATTAGGATCACCCTTTTTTCTGTTGAACAGGCTGCAGGAGGGAAGCAATAAAACTGCTATTAAAACAACTGCTAAGGTTCTGAATCTGTACATAACTCCTTTAGTTTTATGGCTTTAATTTTTCAAATATACAAAAAAACAACAATCTATCGATTTTAATCATCAAATATAACTAACATTTAGGAAAATTTATTGTTTTAATAGTTTTTCTTTTATCAACATTATTTAAACTTAACACAATTCCAGCTTGATGAACCAGTGACGCTGGCAGAAGATTATTACCAGATGAAATGTTGAAACAATAATTATAAAAAAATGAGATAGCACCGCGATGCAGGAAGAAGCCTGTCTGCATATCAAGATCACCTGCCTTGTTTGTAAGTACCATCGCATTCACTGAAATAAAGTCGGATTCAAGTGATCCGCCCGCGCCTAAAAGGAACCTGCTGCCCTGAATATCTGTATAGACTAACGGACGCAGACCTATCTTTTTATCTTTGGTTATCCCGAATAAACCTGAAAACTGCATGGTCAGCTCCCTGCTTATCCTCTGTTCCGTCGCACCATCCACTGACAGATCAGGAGCCGTAAGGTGATTCGCTGAAATGGCAGCGGTGTACTTTCCCGCCATCAGCAGTAATCCCGCGCCCACATCGAAAACCGTTTTCCCCTTGATATTCATCTGCTCAGAACTCTGGTAAACTACTCCCCCAAGCGGATCTATCTGGTCGGGGAAGACCATCTTTCCCATATTGAATCCCCTGTGAAAGAATGATGCGCTCAGACCAGCATTTATGAATAACTGCTTTTCTACCTGCAAATGGTACGAGTATGAAAAGCCGCCTCTCATGTCATTGGCGATCCCTCCCATATAATCATTCGACAAAAATGCTGCAGCCCCGCCATGGATGACCGGCAAAAATGTATCAAATGAAGCAAAAAATGAATTTAGATTATAGTTCGATCCGGGATAAAAATTAAAATACGATAGCCTTAATGTTCCGTTACCCTCGGTGCCTGCAAAAGCAGGATTGGAAAGCATTATTGTCTGGTAACCAGGCCCGTAACCCGTTTCCTGGCAAGCCAGTCTTTGCAATGCCATGACAATAAATAATGATAATGTAATTACCCTGCCGTTCATCTGTCTTCCCGGTTGCAATATCAACGGTTGAAAATCGTTATTATTTCAGATTGTATCTGTTAGTTGCAGGCAAATTTATTATTTAACTGATGAATAAAATTCATATTCCGGTTTTAAATTCAATAACCTTTAATCTCATGGCGGATTAAATATTTTTTTATCGGATAATTATTAAGAATCACATTTCTATCTTTGTCCGTTACAATGGAGCTGATCAAGAAGATATTCATCCTGTCCGTGATTTCATGGCTGACTCACCAATCTCCAGGCCTGTTTGCCCAGGGAAATTATCCTGCCTCATCCGTACTCGCTTCAGGCCAATGGTTCAAGATTGCCGTGAAGGAGGATGGCATTTACAGGATCGACTATTTGAAGCTCAGGCAAATCGGACTGACATATCCGGCAAATCCCAGGATTTTCGGGAATAACCAGGGTCAGCTGTCATTCTATAATGATAATACTGCCACTGACGATCTGAAGGAGATACCTGTTATGCTTGTGAAGGGCACTGACGGCCTCTTCAATGAAGGGGATTACCTGCTGTTCTATGCCATGGGCCCCAACCGATGGAAATATAATCCTGATACCCATGATTATGATTTTATTCTGCATAACTATTCCGATTCGGGATATTATTTCATAACCTCATCCCCGGAGCAAGGCAAACAGGTGAAAACGGCTGATGCCATAACCGACGCACCCACATACCATTCAAACAGTTTCGATGCACTTTTCATTCATGAGGCAGAAACAGAAAACCTTATCGGATCGGGCAGGGAGTGGTTTGAGCCTATATCGCCAATTTCGCCTATAGATATGGATCCCGGCTTCACGGGAGTTGTTACAACTGAAAAGGTACATTATTCAATAAGAGTTCTTGGGAGATCGCCCTCCCCCACCTCATTCGGGTTCTATGAAGGGACCAGCAACCTGGAAAATATCGTTGTTCCTGAAGTCGACATGCTGTCGACCACAGGCTTGTACGCGATGGATATTACAATTAGTGATTCATCTCTTCCAGCTTCCTCATCTCCGCTATACGAAATCAGGTTCAATAATAATGGGGAGGCAGATGCGAAAGGCTGGATAGATTATGTGAAACTGATCGCCAGGGCAAACCTTGCATTTACAGGAAAAACAGCCGAGTACTCAGATTCAAGGTCAGTAGGACCAGGAGTAATAACAGAATTCACTATGGCCAGTCAGAATGCAGCCATGAACATCTGGGATGTAACGGACCCGTATAATCCTGTGGCAACACAGTATTCGAGAAATGGCAGTAATGACATATTCAGGGCCCGCACTGATTCCCTGAAGCGATTCATCGCGTTTTCCACCGATATGGCTTTGACCCCTTCATTCAGGAACGGAGAGATTCCGAACCAGGATCTCCATGGTACTGGTCCTGCCGATATGGTAATAGTCACCCATCCCCTGTTCTATAATTATGCTGAGAAATTAAAGGATATACACAATTCAAATTCCGGGCTTGTCTCCCTTATTGTTACTCCTGAACAGATATATAATGAATTCTCAGGCGGCCTTCCTGATATTGTGGCGATCAGGAATTTCATGAGGATGAAATACCTCAGGCAAAAAGGAACTTCTCATCCGCTTAAATATCTTTTGCTTTTTGGTGACGGTTCATATGAAAACAGGACTCTTCCCCCAAATAATCCGAATTTTGTCCCGACCTATCAGTCGCTTAACAGCACTACTGTTGTATCATCTTTCACTTCCGATGATTTTTACGGGTTACTCGACAATGGTGAAGGGGAGGCAGACGGAACAGAAGATGTAGGTATCGGACGGTTACCTGTATCAGACACTGGTCAGGCTTCCGTAATGGTATCTAAAGTGGAAGAGTATATCGGTGACAGAAACATGGGAAACTGGAGAAATCTGATAACTATCACGGCGGATGACGAGGACGCCAACACTCACATGATTGATGCAGAAGGACTCTCCAGTCTTCTCATCTCCACTTATCCCGATTTCAATATCGACAAGATCTACCTTGATGCTTTCAAGCAGGTGACCACGGTAAACGGACAATCTTATCCCGATGTGGAAAAGGCCATAAATGACCGCATAAATTCAGGGTGCCTCATTTTCAATTACCTCGGCCATGGGAACGAGATCGGTCTGGCTGCTGAAAGGGTCGTAAAAACTGAGGATATTAATGCATGGAGGAACGGTGCAAAGCTTCCGCTGTTCATCACAGCCACATGTGAATTCAGCAGGTTCGATGATATCGATATCAACCCCATAAATAACGTAATGACCGGTAAAACATCTGCCGGAGAGATGGTTATACTCAATCCCGAAGGTGGAGGAATTGCCCTGATGACCACCACCCGTGTGGTCTATTCAGCTCCGAATTACACCCTGAACAGGAACCTCCTCTATTATGCCTTTGCCCGCGATTCAGACGGAAATGCCTATCGGCTGGGCGATATAATCAGGTATGCCAAGATCGCTTCAGGAGATGGAATGAACAAGAGGAATTTCCTGCTGCTTGGCGATCCGGCTGTCAGGCTTGCATATCCCTGGCATGGGAAGGTGATAACTGATTCTGTAAATTCAGTACCGGTTTCCCAGCCTATAGACAGTCTGAAGGCATTGTCTATCATCAATATTGCAGGCCACCTTGAAGACAATAATGGTAATACCATAACTGATTTTGACGGGATGGTCAACCCGACTGTCTACGATAAGGCAAGCGTGATAACAACACTGGCGAATGACGGAGGAGAGGTAATGCAGTTCGAGCTCAGGAACAATATCCTGTTTAGCGGAAAAACACGCGCTGCAGGAGGTAAATTCAGATTCAGCTTCATTGTCCCAAAAGACATTGACTACTCCTTCGGGAACGGGAAGATAAGCTATTACGCCAACAAGGGTGGATTTGACCTTGCGGGAAGTTATTCGGATATTATTGTTGGCGGATTCAGTAATTCCACAATCAGCGATACATCCGGACCGGCAATTAGGCTTTTTCTGAATGACACTCTGTTCAGGGATGGAGGGATGTGCGATAACAATCCCGTGTTGCTTGCAATTATTGAAGACAACGGGGGAGTTAACACAACTGGATCCGGCATAGGTCACGATCTGACCGCTTACTTGGATAATGACCCCAACAAGTCTTTTGTGCTGAATAATTATTTTGAGAGCGATATTGACAACTATAAAAAAGGAAGTGTGCTTTATCCCCTTACGGATCTAACCGGGGGACCTCATTCCCTGACACTTAAAGCATGGGATAATTTTAATAATTCATCAGAGGCTGATCTCAGGTTCGTCGTAAAGACGAATGATGGGTTCATAATCAACAACCTGATCAATTATCCCAACCCTTTCACACAAAGCACCAGTATAACTGCAGAGCACAATCGTCCCAATGAAAATCTTGCGATAAAGATCTATATATACGACATGAGCGGGAGGGCAATAAAAATTATTCAGACAGAGATGCCTTCGTCAGGATACAGGCTGCAACCGGTTATCTGGGATGGCAACGACAACGGTGGCAAAAGAGTAGGAAGGGGAATATATCCGTATACTGTTTTGATTACAACTTCGACGGGTGAAACCGCAAGGGCTTCAGGCAGAATGATTATTTTATGATTTGTGAACAATATAAGCGGTTAAAAATAGTTTTATATTTGCGTAACCTATGAGAGAACAAATTCAAGATGAATAAGAAGTTAAAAGTCACAGCCTTAATATTGCTGGCTTTCTCCGGAACAGCCAATCTGTATTCCCAGGAAATGAACGCGATCCAGACTGTAGTGCCTTTTCTTATGATAGCTCCGGATTCACGCGCCGGGGGCATGGGTGATGCAGGTGTTGCTACCTCACCCGACGTTTTCAGCCAGCACTGGAACCCCGCCAAATACGCTTTTATCGATGGGAAGGGAGGAGTTGGTATTTCGTATTCCCCCTGGCTCAGAGCGCTGGTTCCTGATATAAATATAGCATACCTCTCAGGATATAAAAGAGTCGATGCCAAGCAGGTCATAAGCGGCAGCCTGCTCTATTCTTCACTGGGGGATATCCCCTTTACCGATGATTTCGGTAACCTTGAACGCAATTTCAAGCCTACCGAATTTGCTTTCGATCTGGGATATTCACGGTTATTTTCAGAGCACTTTTCAGGGGGTGTGGCATTCAGGTTCATCTATTCAAACCTTACCGGTAATACTTATTCAGGAGGTGTTGCGACCAAACCAGGCACCTCTTTTGCAGCGGATCTCTCAAGCTATTACAAAACAGGATTCAAGCTTGGGGGAAAGGATGGGATCTTTGCTGCGGGAGTTAATTTTTCCAATATCGGTTCAAAAATGACGTATACTGATGAAACGACACCTGATTTCATTCCGATGAACCTCAGGCTGGGAGCATCCGGTACGGTTAAACTCGATAATTACAATACCATAACACTTACCCTCGATCTTAATAAGCTGCTTGTGCCTACCCCTCCCATTTATTATAATGTCGGAGATACAACCTCAGCAGGGGTCGTCGTTACCTCGCCAAAGAGCGTGATAAAAAAAGGTAAGGATCCAAATGTTTCTGTTCCGGTTGCGATCTTCCAGTCATTTTATGATGCCCCCGGAGGGATCAGCGAGGAACTGAAAGAGATAACGGAATCCATTGGCGTTGAGTACTGGTACAATAACCAGTTCGCACTGAGATGCGGTTACTTCAATGAGAGCGCAATGAAGGGAAACAGGAAATACTTCACAGCCGGAGCGGGATTCCGGATGAATATCTTCGCCCTGGAGATTTCATATCTCATGCCTGTAACACAGAACAATCCTCTTGCACATACACTAAGATTTTCATTATCATTCGATTTCAAACCTCTCAGGAGTGTGAAAAGGGGATGAAGATCAGAACCGGACAGGGAATTGATTTTCACAGGCTCGGGAAAGGACACGATCTGTGGCTTGGTGGTTTAAAGATCCCTTCCGAAAAAGGATGCATCGCCCATTCCGATGGAGATGTCCTGCTGCATGCAATATGTGATGCTCTTCTTGGAGCTGCCGGGCTCAACGATATAGGGCATTATTTTCCGGACACAGATGATGAATTCAGGAATATTGACAGCAAGATCCTGCTTGAAAGGACATTCACGATCATCAGTGAAAAAGGTTACATGGTAGGAAACATTGACTGCACCATATGCCTGGAATCTCCTAAAATTTCCTCCTTTATACCCGGAATGAAAAAGATCATCGCGGATATTCTTAAGACCGGACCCGACGATGTTGCCGTTAAAGCTACAACAACAGAAAAGATGGGATTCACCGGACGGGGGGAAGGTGTAGTGGCAATAGCCTCATGTCTTCTGCAGAAGGCTTAACGGAAATCTATTTTTTCAATGATCTCATCTTTCACCAGGTTGGGAAGCGTGACTTTCAGACCGGGTGAGCGTTCCATCTCTCTTTTTATAGCAAAGATCGCACCATCATTCCTGGCCCAGGAGCGGCGGGCTATACCATTGTTGACATCCCAGTTCAGCATCATCTTCAGTCTGTTTTCCGCATCTGCACTACCGTCCAGGAGCATACCGAAGCCTCCATTGATGACCTCTCCCCAGCCCACTCCTCCTCCATTATGCAATGAGACCCATGTGGCCCCCCTGAAGGAATCGCCAATTACGTTCTGCACTGCCATATCGGCGGTGAATCTTGAACCGTCATAGATATTTGAAGTCTCTCTGAAAGGAGAATCCGTCCCCGAAACATCATGATGATCCCTTCCCAGAACTACCGGGGCTTTGAGAAACCCTGAAGCGATTGCATCATTAAATGCCTTTGCTATTGCAATCCGTCCTTCCGAATCTGCATAGAGTATGCGTGCCTGCGATCCCACTACCAGTTTGTTCTTTTGAGCCTCTCTTATCCAGTGGATGTTATCTGACATCTGCTGTCTGATCTCATCCGGAGAATGCTTCATTAAAGATTCAAGGGTTTCTGCAGCTATCCCGTCACTGTTTGCCAGGTCTTCCGGATCGTTTGAACAGCAGACCCATCTGAAAGGGCCGAATCCGTAATCAAAGCACATGGGCCCCATAATATCCTGAACATATGAAGGATACCTGAATTCACCCTTCTTATTCATTACATCCGCTCCGGCTCTTGATGCTTCAAGCAAAAAAGCATTGCCATAATCGAAAAAATAAGTTCCTCTCTCAGTGTGCCTGTTTATTGCATCAACCTGACGGCGAAGCGATCTTTTGACGTGATCCCTGAACTTTTCCGGATCTGATGACATCATCCTGTTTGATTCATCAAAAGTCAGTCCGGCCGGGTAATAGCCACCTGCCCATGGGTTATGCAGGGATGTCTGATCCGATCCCAGGTCAACCTTTATCTCTTTTTCGGCCAGCTCTTCCCACAGGTCAACAATGTTGCCGTGAAAGGCAACTGAAACAGCTTCCTTTTCTTCCCTGGCTTTCAAAATTCTCTTAACCAGGAGAGTCCTGTCAGATATTACCTCATCTACCCATCCCTGTGAATGCCTTGTATTTATCGCTTTAGGATTGACCTCTGCAATGACTGAGATGCATCCTGAGATCTTTGCTGCTTTGGGCTGGGCTCCCGACATACCTCCCAGACCCGATGAAACAAACAGTTTTATCCCATCCTTCCCTGCCGATCCGGATATTTTTCTTGCGGCGTTAAGGATGGTGATCGTTGTGCCATGCACGATACCCTGCGGACCGATGTACATGTACGACCCGGCTGTCATCTGTCCGTACTGTGAAACACCGAGGGCATTGAATTTTTCCCAGTGGTCCTGTGAGGAGTAATTTGGAACTACCATGCCGTTTGTCACGATCAACCTTGGAGCATCTTCAGGTGAAGGGAAAAGACCCAGCGGATGGCCAGAGTACACTACGAGTGTCTGCCGGTCTGTCATCTCCGACAGGTATTTCATTGTGAGCCTGTACTGAGCCCAGTTCTGGAAAACAGCCCCGTTGCCTCCGTATGTTATAAGCTCATCGGGATGCTGGGCTACTGAACGGTCAAGGTTATTGCTTATCATAAGCATTAAAGCCGCCGCTTTTACCGATCTGTGAGGGAAGGCATCAATATGCCGTGCCTTTATCTCATAGTCTGGCCTGAACCTGTACATATAGATCCTGCCATACTCTTTAAGCTCCGCGGCAAACTCCCCTGCAAGAATCGGGTGGAACTTTTCCGGAAAATACCTCAGGGCATTTCTGATTGCAAGCTTTTTCTCCTCCAGGGTAAGTATATCCTTTCTCTTCGGGGCGTGATTTACATTCGGATCATATTGTCTTACAGGAGGAAGTACTTCCGGGATTCCTTCTGAAACAAGCTTTTTAAAATCATCTTTTGTCATGAAACAAAATTAATAAAAAAGGCTGAACCTTTCAGTTCAGCCTTTTATAGGGTCAGTATATGTTACAAGTGACTGTTCTGTGTGATCTCGTCGTCGACCAGGATGCGTCCGCAATATTCGCAAACGATGATCTTCTTCCTCGATTTGATGTCAAGCTGGCGCTGCGGGGGTATCTGGTTAAAACAGCCGCCGCATGCATCGCGCTGGATCGAAACAACTGCAAGGCCGTTTCTGGCATTAGTTCTTATCCTTTTATAGGCGGTAAGAAGCCTCTCCTCTATAACACTCTGGATCTTTTCTGATTTCTTATAGAGTCCCTCCTCTTCTTTCTGAGTATCTGAAATGATCTCTTCAAGCTCTGATTTTTTGTTCTCCAGATCTGCCTTCCTGTCGGCAAGGGTGGCTTCTGATTCTGCGATAAGCACTTTCTTCTCGTCAGCCTGGATATTAAATTCCCTTATCTTCTTATTGCAGAGTTCTATTTCAAGATTCTGATACTCAATCTCCTTTGACAATGAATCGAACTCCCTGTTATTTCTTACATTCTTCTGTTGATCTTCATATTTCTTTATCAGACCCTGTGATTCAACGATCTCATTATTCTTCTTGGCAATTGATTTATCAAGAGTGGCGACCTCTTCCCTGAGGTTACCAAGCCTTGTTTCAAGTCCGGCGATCTCATCCTCCAGGTCCTGTACCTCAAGCGGCAACTCACCCCTCAGGGTCTTGATCTTGTCAATTTCCGAATCGACAAGCTGAAGGCTGAACAGTGCTCTGAGTCTCTCTTCAACTGAAATTTCAGAATCGTGCGATTTAACTTTTTCCATACTTTACAGATAATTTATCGGATTTGTATTTTTTTCTGAAAACCGGAGTGCAAATGTAGGGAATTTTTTGATAATTAAATCGTATAATATTTCAGTTGAAAATTTTTCACCTTCAAAATGACCGATATCTGCAAGGAGGATCTCCCCTGTAATATTGCCAAAATCGTGGTATTTTAAATCGCCTGTTATATATACATCCGCTCCGCTTCTTATGGCATCGCCAATAAATGCTGAACCTGCGCCCCCGCACATGGCCACCTTTTTCACCATCCTGTTCCGCAGTGCGGAATATCTAATTCCTTCTGCACCAAAAATTTCAGATAATTTCAGCAGAAAGTCCAGTTCTGCCAGTTCCTGTTCAAGTTCACCAATACACCCTTCACCTGCGCCCTGGAAATCATTTTCCAGCGTATAGAGGTCATAGGCTACCTCTTCGTAAGGATGGGCGTCAAGGAGGGCCTTCACCACTTCATCCTTCTGATGTGACTGAAGTACTGTTTCGAACCTTATCTCATTCTCCTGATGAACTTTCCCTTTCTCTCCCACAAAAGGGGAGCTTGATTCGTTTCCCCTGAATGTTCCGTATCCTGGCGCATTAAAACTGCACCTGTCATAGTTGCCGGTCACGCCTGCCCCGGCTTCAAAAACTGCTTTGCTTACTTTTTCAATGTAGCCCTGAGGGATATATGCAATAAGCTTCATCAGCCTGTTTTTCATAGGAGCAAGCACCCTGACATTTCTAAGCGACAGTTTCTCAGCCATTTTCCAGCTTACTCCGCCTGGTGCCGAATCGAGGTTAGTATGCGCTGAATAAACAGATATATTATTCTTCAGGGCATTAATTATTATCCTTTCTGTATGGCTCATGCCTGTTATCTTTTTTATCGGGAAAAAGATAAGCGGATGATGTGTAATGATCAGAGAGCAGCCAAGGGTGATCGCTTCATCAAGGACCTCCTCGGTAATATCGACCGCCAGCAGCGCCGAAGTTATCTCTTTGTCCCCGGAAAAGATCTGGAGTCCGGCATTGTCGTAATTCGCCTGGTAGGAGAGCGGTATTGCCCTGTCGAGGAAAGAGCATATCTCCTTAACACTTGCTTTCATCTTGCGCTAAATACTGTCGTAAATTTCTTTAAGAAGATCCCTGATATTTCCAAGGGATTCCCTTATCTCAAATTTATATTCAGACTCCTCCCATTTTGTGGAGAGCTGTTTTTTTGCTCCGGCAAGGGTCATTCCTTTCTCCTTTACAAGGCTGTGAATGATCTTAAGGTTCCTGAGGTCTTCAGGCATGAAAAGCCTGTTGCCTTTTTTATTCTTCCTGGGTTTTAGGATATCGAACTCATTTTCCCAGAATCGCACTGTGGAGACAGGTACGCCAAGGATCGCGGCAACCTCACCGATAGAATAAAAAAGCTTTTCGACATTCTTCTCTTTATAGGGCATATATCATTTATAATAGATTTCACCATTGTCAGAAACAGAATAACCTGCATCGGGGAAATCAAGAGCCACGAGCTCCCTGATCTTTCTGATGGCACGTTTTTCAGGATCAATTCTCACGATGCCATCTTCACCCTGGTATATTGGGATGATCCTTCCTGATATGAATCTTCCCGCTTTATCGACCTTAACTCGCATTACAGGCGCATATCCCCCCGGACCCGTTATATTGAAACGTCCGTAAGTGCAAAAATTTCCAAGACTGTAGTCTATGAACCGGTCCCTGTATATCTCAACTGCCCGTGCTACATGAGGTCCGTGTCCGAAGACTATATCTGCGCCGCAATCGATCATTCTGTGAGCAAATTCATATACATTCCCCCTGTCCTCACCATAGAACATCTCAGTCTTTTTTGTCACGTGCTGATAATCTGCACCTTCAGCTCCGCCATGAAAAGATACAATAACTATATCACATTCCCTTGCAAGTTTTCTCACAATGTCGTCAGTCTTGGCCGTATCATTCATGTTAATTGATCCTGCAGTGGTTGAAAAGGCACAAAATCCCCATTTTACCGAGTCTCCCTGAATGACAGCATATTCGCTTTCAGGCGGACCGGCATATTTTATTCCCAGGGAATCGAGAAGTTTCATTGTTCTGCTGGCGGCACGCCATCCGAAATCCCCGAAATGATTATTTGCAAGGCTCAGAAAATCAAAACCAGCTTCTTTAAGTACATAAGAGTAACGTTCCGGCATCCTGAAAAGATAGCACAGGCTTGTATCCCTGCAGGTTTTAAAAGGTTCGCCGTTGTTCAGAAATGATCCCTCCAGATTCCCGAAGGTTATGTCGGAGCTTTTAAGCGTATCTCTCAGATCCGATATAAGGGATCCCGGATTATCATGAGGAGGAAGATAACGGGGCGAAGGAAATGCCGTTCCGTACATCATATCGCCAACGCCTGTCACCGTATATTCCCTCCCGCCGGATGAATAATAATTCATACCGGCAGCCCTGACAGAATGCTCATTTGGACTATCAAAGAACATCATGAAAGCAGCATAGATAGCCCCTCCTGCCAGGATATATTTAAAATGCATGGTCCTTTAAAATAATCTAATCAAATGACTGTCCTGTCCGTGTGGCGATCTCGACTATCCTGTCATATCCTTCGGAGGTAAGATCATTAAAGAAGAAGTTAACCGGGTCAACCTTTTCACCATTTATTTCAACCTCATAATGAAGGTGTGGCGCCAGCGATGCGCCTGTACTGCCAACGAATCCTATCACCTCGCCTCTTTTTACCTTCTGTCCTACCCTAACATTGAAATGGTCGAGATGCGCATAAAGCGTCTTGTAACCGAACCCGTGATTAATAATTATGTGATTCCCATAACCTCTTTTTGAGGTAACAAGGCTCTCGACCACACCGTCGCCTGTCACATAAATATCCGTACCCTGCGGTGCAGTAAAATCAATCCCGTAATGGAACTTGACAATTTTGTAGATAGGGTGCACCCTCCATCCCCATCCTGAGGCAGTCCTGGTAAGATCCTTATTTGAAATGGGCTGAATAGCCGGAAGACAGCTAAGCATCTCTTCCTTGTGCTTTGCCATTAGGATAAGGTCATCGAACGATTTTGACTGTACATAGAGCTTCTTCCTTATCCCGTCCAGTTTCCTGGAAGTTTCAATTACAAGCTCAGAATTATCAAATCCTTCAAGTTCCTTGTACCTGTTTATTCCTCCAATGCCACCCTCTCTGAGTGATGCAGGAATTGGTTCAGCTTCGAAAATTGTCCTGTAAAGATTATCATCCGTCTCCTTAAGGTGACCAAGTATCTTGTCGACGTTGTCCATCTCCTTGTTCATCAGCTCATACTGGATCGTAAGCTGCTGTATCTCACGCTTAAGCGCTTTTTCCTTCGGGGAATCAATAAACGCGGCAAGTATCAATCCATACACGAGTGCTATAATGAGGGAACCAACTAGATAAGCAAGTGATCTGAGAATTATATCCCTGAAACCCAGCCTTATCCTGTCAAAACTCAGCGAATCGGGGTTGAACTTGTATTTTGATCCTGGCATGCCGCAAAGATAAATATTTTGAAGGAAATATCACAAAATGACACCTTCGTATGAGCGAGCAACTTAAGGAAAAATGGCACCGATTAATGATCTACCTGAACTTGGTCCTGGAACTGAGAGCAGTTATCATCTTGAGGTATTCATCATGCGTAAGATCATCCGAGAAGAAGTAGAGCGGATTCTGATGTGTTCCGAAAAGATCTACCTGATAATGCAGGTGAGGACCCGATGATGTTCCTGAATTCCCGCTAAGGCCGATAAGATCTCCCCTTTTAACATTCATTCCTTCGGAGACATCTATCTTGCTCAGATGTCCATATATAGACTGGAAGCCATATCCGTGATCTATAATGACATGGTTTCCGAAACCGTCTGACCTATAGCCTGCCAGAATAACCTTACCGTTACCCGTGGCATAAACTTCCGTACCGTAAGGACAGGTAAAATCCTGGCCGAAATGCCACCTGGGTATTCCCAGCACCGGATGTACCTCCCTCAGTTTTAATCCGTCACCCCTGGGAATTGAAACATCAACAGGGCATATCCATGGAATATGTTCGAACTCATTTATCCATTCATCACGCCTGTCCGTTATAGCTTTGTATGATTCCTCCTGGACCTTTGCCATATTGACAAGGACATCGAGCTTACGATGAGAGGAAACAACTATGTTTGAATTCGTCAGGGAGTTGAACTCTTTGTATCTGTCTACTCCACCATACCCCGGATTCCTGAAGGATGAAGGTATGGAATCCATATTAAGGATAGGCCTGTAACGAATATCATCCGACTGCTGCAGGGAATGTACTGTTTTGAATGCATCTGCAAATTTCAAGTCAAGTATAGAATAACTGAGCTTCAGGTGCTCTATCTGCTGCTGCAGCATCCTCTCCTTTGGAGAACCGAACCTGTTCACAAAAAATGAAAGATACCCAAATGAAACGATCCCCGATAATAAAAGCCATAATAATCCCCTCAGGATCTTATGCTTCCAGTGCAGCCGAACCACCTTATATTGCAAATCCGACGGGTCGAGGATATATTTCCTGTTTATTCTCAAAGGCAATTTTGTCTGTTTTTTAAAGCCTCAACTGACAAATCTAAATAAATAAATTAATTTTACAAGCCCTGATTTGAAGTTATTTATTTAATACAATGATAATTATTATGACTGCCAATGAACTAAGGCAAAGATTTTTTGAGTTTTTCAGGTCGAAAGGACATGAAATAGTAGCTTCGGCAAGCATGGTGGTGAAGAATGATCCGACTCTTATGTTCACAAATGCCGGCATGAATCAGTTCAAGGATATTTTTCTGGGCAACCAGCCTGTGACAAGTCCAAGAGTTGCCAACTCGCAAAAGTGCCTGAGGGTCTCTGGTAAGCACAACGATCTTGAAGAGGTGGGGCATGACACTTATCATCATACAATGTTTGAAATGCTTGGGAACTGGTCATTCGGCGATTACTTCAAGAAAGAGGCAATTGAATGGGCGTGGGAATTTCTGACTAAGGAGATGTCAATACCCGAGGAGCGCATTTATGCTACCATCTTTGAAGGTAACGCTGATGAAAATGTCCCGCAGGATCTTGAATCACTTACTAACTGGCAGGGCTGTTTTTCAGATCCGACCAACAGGATACTTTCTTTTCCCAAAAAGGATAACTTCTGGGAGATGGGTGAGACCGGACCATGCGGTCCATGTTCCGAGATCCATGTGGACATGAGGGATGAGGACGAGAGGAAAAAGACACCTGGTCATCTCCTTGTCAATAAAAACCATCCGCAGGTCATTGAGATCTGGAACCTGGTATTTATACAATTCGACAGGAAGGCAAACGGAACTCTTGAACTCCTTCCTTCAAGGCATGTTGATACAGGAATGGGGTTTGAAAGACTCTGTATGGTTGTTCAGGGTAAGAGATCTAATTACGATACCGATATTTTCCAGCAGATAATTGGCGAAATATCAGCTGTCACGGGAAAACCATACGGGAAGAATGAAAAATGGGACATAGCAATGAGGGTGATTGCGGACCATCTGAGGGCTGTTTCATTTTCTGTTGCTGAGGGATTGCTTCCATCGAACAATAAATCTGGCTATGTCATCAGGAGGATCCTGAGGAGAGCGGTAAGATATGGGACCAGCAACCTGGAGATGCAGGTACCATTCATTCACAGACTGGTTCCTGTCCTTGCAAGAACAATGGGCGACAATTATCCTGAGCTGAGATCGGCAGAAGAGCATATCTCCAGGGTCATTCTTGAAGAGGAAACAGCATTCCTTAAGACTCTCGACAAGGGGGTCAGGATCCTTGACAGGCGGATCGATGAGCTGAAGAAAGAGAAAAAGGATATGCTGGAAGGAACGATTGCTTTTGAACTTTACGATACTTATGGATTTCCAGTCGATCTCACGCAGCTTATACTCAGGGAAAAAGCGATGAAACTCGATATGCCCGGCTTCGAAAAAGCAATGAAGGGCCAGAAAAGAAGGTCGAGGGAGGATGCAAGCACGGAAGCCGGCGACTGGAAGGTTATCAGGGACTCCGAAAAGACGATATTCACCGGTTACGAAAATACAGAAGATGAGGTAAGGATCGCCAGGTACAGGATGGTTAAAATCAAGGGTAAGGAGGTATGGCAGCTGGTATTCGACAGGACTCCCTTCTATACCCAGTCAGGAGGACAGGTAGGTGATACCGGATACATAACCGACGGAACAGAGAGGATCGCAATATACGACACCGTAAAGGAAAACAATCTTGTAATTCATCTTGCTGAAAAACTTCCACCGGAGCCAGAGCTGTTATTCAAGGCAGTGGTTGATGCGGGAAAAAGAGAAATGACTGCCAACAACCATACTGCTACCCACCTCCTTCATCACGCACTAAGGACCATCCTTGGAAATGATGTTGAACAGAAAGGATCTCTTGTTACCCCCGACAGGCTCAGGTTTGATTTCAGCCATTTCACAAAGCTTACAACGGATGAGATCCTTAAGGTTGAAGCGCTGGTGAATGCACTTATCAGGAAGGACATTCCGGCGAAGGTGGCAGAAGATGTAGCATTTGCAGAGGCAAAGGAGATGGGCGCGATCGCACTGTTTGGCGAGAAATATGGCGACAGGGTAAGAGTTGTCGGGTTCGGAAGCTCAGTTGAACTTTGCGGAGGAACACATGTAACCCGGACAGGTACCATCGGAATGTTTAAGATAATCTCTGAAAGCGCTGTTGCTTCAGGAATAAGAAGAATAGAGGCTGTTACAGCCTCAGGGGCAGAAGAATATCTGAACAGCATCATCTCTTCAGCTGAGGGTGTTGCTCAACTTCTTAACCTTAAGAGCACAAATAACATCATTGAGAATGTCGGCAAGCTGGTCAGCGAGAACTCTGCACTCAGAAAATCGATAGAGAGATTCCGCTCCCAATCCGCTGCCCATATAAGAGCGAGCCTTGAAGAAAAAGCCGTGAAGATGGCAGGGTTCAGACTGATCAGGGGAATTGTTGAAGCTGATTCAGCAGAGATGCTAAAGATAATTGCGACCCAGGTCAGAAATTCTTCCGATGATGCCGTAGTTGTAATTGGTGCAACCATTGACGGAAAAGCAAATATCCTTGTAATGGTAAGCGACAAACTGATCGCCGGGAAAAAATTAAACGCAATTGATATCCTGAAACATGTTTCCGGAAAGATCGGGGGAGATGGTGGCGGTCAACCATTCCTTGCTGTGGCAGGAGGTAAAAATCCATCCGGACTATCAGAGGCAGTTGATGAGGCGGAAAAATATCTGAGAAAAATATAGGCTCCCCTGACTTTTCGCAGTCGAATAAATTCGTAATTTACGTTTCCACAACAGCTTGTTTATCTGTTTCTTATGAACAGGATCCACCTTGTGTCATATCTTTTCGCTGATTTGTTCGAAAAAATTGATTAGAATTGCGCGACCAAATCCTCAACACTATGGAAGTAAAAAGAACATTCGATATAATTGATCGTAATGTTGAAATGTTCCCAAGGAATGATATGTACGGCGGCAAATCTGAAAAGGATTGGTACACCTATTCCACCACCGATGTAAAAAACCTCGTTGACTGGGTCAGCTACGGACTTCTTTCAATGGGATACAGGAAAGGCGACAAGATTGCGACCATCTCTCCAAACAAGCCTGAATGGAACTTTATCGATATGGGACTGGCCCAGGCAGGGATGATACATGTCCCGATATACCCCACGATCAGCACCGAAGAATATTCCTTTATCCTTGAACATTCAGAAGTAAAAGCCATTGTACTGGGTAACAAATCGATCCTTGCAAAGGTCAGCCCTTTTGTGGCCAGACTTTCCAATCTAAATGAAATATTTTCCTTCGACCCGATTGAAGGTTTCAGGACATTCGGTGATATTGTAGAAGAAGGAAAGAAAAATGCGGGAAAGTACAGCGAAGAACTGAGATCAATTAAGGAAGGCATCCTGCCCGGGGACCTTGTTACCATAATTTATACATCTGGTACAACAGGCAATTCAAAGGGGGTCATGCTCTCTCACTATAACCTTATTTCCAATGTTCTTGCAACAATCGATGCACATGATCTTGGTTATGGACACAGGGCTGTAAGCTTCCTTCCCCTTTGTCACGTCTATGAAAGAATGATGAATTATCACCTTCAGTACAAGGGGATCAGCGTATACTATGTGGAAAACATGGGTAATGTTGCGGAAACACTCAGGGAGGTAAAGCCTCACATTTTCAATACCGTCCCGCGACTGCTTGAAAAGATCTTCAACAATATAATCAGCAAGGGTGAGAGCCTCTCTTTCCCTAAAAAACAGATCTTTTTCTGGGCTGTGCACCTGGGGCTGAGATACAAGCTAAAAGGCAACACGCTTTTCTATAAATTTAAACTGAACATAGCCAATAAGCTCGTCTTCAGTAAATGGAGGGAGGCACTCGGAAATGAAGTCGTCGTTGTGGTCTCAGGAGGAGCCGCACTCCAGGGAAGACTTGAAAAGATCTTTTGGGCTGCAGGGGTTCCGATCATTCAGGGATATGGGCTTACAGAGACATCACCTGTAATTGCCGTGAACCCCTTCAGGGTAAATGACATAAAATTCGGAACTGTCGGCCCTGTTGTAAGGGATGTGGAGGTAAAGATAGCCGACGACGGAGAGATACTTTGCAAGGGACCCAATATAATGCTAGGGTATTACAAGGCACCCGACCTTACTGCCGAAGCTATTGACGGTGAAGGATTTTTCCACACAGGCGATATCGGAGTGATCGAGGACGGCAGGTTCCTGAGGATCACCGACAGGAAGAAGGAGATGTTCAAGACTTCAGCCGGCAAATATATAGCTCCCCAGATCATCGAAAATAAGATGAAGGAATCGATGTTCATAGAGCAGGTGATGGTAATTGGCGAGAACGAGAAATTTGCCAGTGCACTAATCTCTCCCAACTTTGGATTCCTGCACGACTGGTGCTATCAGAACAAGATTCAGTTCAGGGATAATGCCGAACTTATAGAAATGCCGGAGGTGATAGACCGTTTCAATAAAGAGGTAAAGGAGGTAAACAAAACTCTTGGCGAGCATGAGCAGATCAAAAGGTTCCGGCTGGTGACTGAAGAATGGACACCCCAGTCGGGCGAGCTCTCCCCCACCCTTAAGCTGAAAAGGAACCTGGTTGCCAGTCATTATAAAAATATTATTGCTGACATATATCTCCGGGGCGAGAAGGATCTTAATGTTATTTCAAGAATAAAGAACGGAATAACCGGGGTGCTTAAAGGACTCCCGAAGTTTTAGTCATCGACTCTCATAAACCCGGATCACATTTTTTTCGTATTTTTGGGACTTTCGATCTCTCATGAAGTACAGAAGCACTATTTTTTTTATTCTGATTTTCCTGGTGATTTTCATCATTTCCCGCTGTGCACCTCAACCCTGCTCACAGGTGACCGATGCAATGATCAAAGCCTCATTCTACAAAACTGGATCAGACTCAATAAGAACGGCAGACAGCGTGACGATCTATGCTATCGGTGATGATACCAACAAAGTATACGATAAAGCAACAAGTCTGAGTACAATATCCATCCCGCTGGATTCAGGCACTGACTCGTGCAGCTACTTTTTCAAATTTAACCTGCTGGCTGATACTGTTACATTTTATTATACAAACTACCCGACCCTTATTTCAAAGGAATGCGGATATACATACTATCATTCACTCGACTCTATAAAGCACAAAAAAACGGTATTGGACTACATTATTGTGAACAGGAAAATAACGACGGTCAATGGAGAGAATATCCGTATATTTTACTAGCCTGCTGCTGCTGACAACATTTTCATACATGGCAGGACAGGATACGGTACCTGTGCCGAAAAAAATTAAGATAGGTGCAGATATTTACGGACCTCTTTATCACCTGTATGATAAGAAAAACCTCACTATTGAAGGATTCCTTTCCGTGGATATTGACACCGGCAAAGCAGTGGTACTTGAAGGTGGATATCTGAACTATGAATATTCGCAGTATAATTACGATTATCTTAACCATGGGATATTCTTCCGTGCCGGTATGGATTTTAACTTACTGAAACCCCAGACTTCCTTAGGTAAATATTATGCCGGGATTGGACTCAGGTATGGTATAAGCTTTTTCAATTCAGAAACTCCCTTCCTGAAAACCACTAATTACTGGGGTACTGCTTCAGGATCGATCCCCCCTGCAAACAACATTGCACATTTCCTCGAGGCATCCCCCGGAATAAAAACTGAAATATTCAGGAATATTGAGATCGGGTGGACGATCAGGCTGCGGTTTCTTATCTATTCAAATACAGGTAAAACCCTGAAAGCCATATATATTCCAGGTTTCGGCAACTCAACTAAATCTTTTAGTCCCGGTATCAATTATTACCTCATCTGGAGCATTCCGTATAAGAAGTGAAGTCTTGCAGTTCCCGCAGAGCGGGATTTCGTCACTTCGTTCCTCAACTTGCAGTCTTGCAGTCTTGCCTTTGCGCCTATGAGCCTTTGAGCCTTTGCGCCATTGTTAAGCCACCCCTGCAAGCTGGCTCCTCCCTAAAATTGCCATTCAGGCAATTTTCAGACGGTCGGCCCTGCCTTTGAGCCTTTGCGCCCCTAAGCCTTTGCGCCTTTTTTACTGAAGATCCACAGGCCTGTAAAAGTCAGTAATCCGTTGAGCAGTAAAATCTCGAACCCGAATTTATAGCCATTAAAGAGTTCGACTGAGTACCTGCTCAGAAGCCAGCATATTGCAGGTGAAAGGATCGCGATCACCGGTGTGATCCGGTCATTTACATGCCGCCGGGTGAAGAGACCGAAAGAGTAAAGCCCCAGCAGTGGGCCATATGTGTATCCGGCTATGGTAAATAGCTTGTCAATGACAGCTCTGTCATTCAAGGTCCTGAATATGAGGATACATATAAAAAACACAATCGCTATCGAGATGTGAACTGCATATCTTATCCTTGTTCTCGATATTTCGTTGAGCCCCGGCCTGCGGTCAAGCGACAGGAAATCTATGCTGAAGGAGGTTGTGAGTGAGGTCAATGCTCCATCTGCACTGGGGAATGCAGCTGAAATAAGTCCGACAAGGAAAACTATTCCGGCAACCGGATTCAGGTACCTGAGTGCTATCTCGGGGAACAGCTGATCTGAGGATTCCGTTGTAACACCTCTGCTTCGCGAATAAATCATAAGGATGGCTCCCAGGAAAAGAAAAAGCAGATTTACGAACACAAGTATTCCGCTGAAGGTGAACATGTTCTTTTGGGCCTCCCTGATATTTTTGCAGCTGAGGTTTTTCTGCATCATCTCCTGGTCCAGACCGGTCATGACAATTGTTATGAACATCCCGCTGAAGAACTGCTTTAAAAAAAACCGTTCATGATGCCAGTCGGTAATGAACAAGCGCGTGAACCCTTCCTTCCTGATAACCGGTATAAGTTCAGATACAGGCTTCCCGAGTTCCCTGCTTATGAATATAATACAGAGCACGACAGCCAGAAGCATAAAGGTAGTCTGAAGTGTATCTGTCCAGACAATTGTCCTGATTCCTCCCTTTAAAGTATAAAGAATTATAAGTGCAATGAATGCGAGCACAGTAACCCAGAAAGGTATGTGCCATGCGTCAAAAACGAAGGTCTGCATTACATTTATTACGAGGAACATCCTGAGTGATGCACCAAGCGTCCGTGAAAGGATGAAGAAACCAGCCCCCGTCTTATATGACCAGAACCCGAATCTCTGTTCAAGATAGGAATAAATTGATGTGAGCTTAAGCCTGTAATAAAGAGGGAGCAGCACAAGTGCAATTGTAAAATATCCGAAAAGGTAGCCGAATACTACCACCATATAGCTGAATTGCGTATCCTTCACCCAGCCGGGCACAGACATGAAAGTAACCCCGGAGAGAGATGCCCCTATCATTCCGTAGGCAACAACGAACCACGGGGAGATCTTATTTCCCAGGAAAAAGGAATGACTGTCAGCCTTCCTTGCTGTAAGCCAGGTAACGAAGAATAATAGAACCGTGTAAGAGATGAATATCGTCAGAATAAGGGAAGGCGACATGGCAGATCCTAAATTTATACAAGGATAACAAAAAGAAGTCATGCCAAAAAATTCCCTGATGGTTTTATTATTCGGCAATAATTGGATTAATTTTGCCTAAAATATCAGCAATGGCTTTTACTGAATTTCCTTCAAAGCTTCTCGAGGAAGCGGTCAATGAGTTTGCATCTCTTCCCGGGATAGGAAGAAAGACAGCATTCAGGCTTGTAATGAATCTGCTCAGAAGGAAAGCCGATGAGGTTAAAAGATTCGGGGAATCGATAACAAGGCTTCACGAAGAGATCCATTACTGCTCTATCTGCCATAATATTTCTGATACGGAGATCTGCAGTATCTGCAGCGACCGATCCAGGGACAGCTCTATGATCTGTGTGGTTGAAAATATTCAGGATGTGATAGCTATTGAAAACACGAGACAGTACAGGGGATACTATCACGTGCTTGGAGGGATTATTTCACCGGTCGACGGGATCGGACCATCGGATCTGCGCATCGACAGCCTTGAATCAAAAATAGCACAGGGAGGAACAGGAGAGGTTATTTTTGCCCTCAGTACAACAATGGAAGGAGACACGACCAATTACTATTTGTACAAACGACTCAGCAAGTACAATGTCAGGCTGTCGATCCTTGCAAGGGGTGTAGCTATCGGGGATGAACTTGAATATACGGATGAGATCACCCTCGGCAGGTCAATTATGAACAGGACGCCCTTCAGCACACCAGTTTGACCAGGCGATGATCAATACTTATGCCCCCAGGGACAAACTGGAATTTGAGCTTTATTTACCTGAGAGATTTGGAATATTGATCTCTTTTTCTGAACTTGTATTTACATTACTAATTTTAATAAATAAATATCAATGATAACCTCGATTGACCAGTTTCTCTCCCGGTCAGCAAAAGGAATGAAGCGTTCTGCCATAAGAGAAATTCTTAAACTGCTACAGAAACCGGGAATGATCTCATTTGCCGGCGGTCTTCCCTCCCCTGATACTTTTCCGGTTGAAGATCTTCAGGACATTGCGATCGAGGTTCTCCGGCAGGATGGCCAGAATGCACTTCAGTATGGCACCACCGAGGGCGATCCGCTACTGAGAAAAATGCTTGCTGAACGGCACAGGAGGCAGGGGCTTGAAATAGGCCCGGAAAATATCGTGATTACAACCGGCTCACAACAGGCCCTTGATCTTGTAGCGAGGATCTTCATCGACCAGGATGATCATGTTCTCTGCGGTCTCCCTTCTTACCTTGGTGGTATAAATGCATTCCAGGTTTATGGAGCAAAAATGAAAGGCATTGCTCTCGATGACAATGGCATGATACCATCAGAACTTGAAAAATCGGTTCAAACGCTCAAGGACCTTGGAAGAAAGGTAAAATTCATTTACATAATTCCTGATTTCCAGAACCCGGCCGGCATAACAGTGCCCGAGAAAAGAAGGATGGAGATAATTGAAATAGCAGAAAAATTTGATCTTCTTATAGTCGAGGACTCTCCATATCGTGAAATAAGATTTGAAGGTGAACCTCAGAGAATGAT
This sequence comes from Bacteroidales bacterium, assembly GCA_050013475.1. GTDB lineage: Bacteria > Bacteroidota > Bacteroidia > Bacteroidales > VadinHA17 > LD21. The sequence goes on along the minus strand of JBEKFE010000006.1, from coordinate 165,653 downwards.
GTACAGTCTTGACAGATATGGCAGGGTTATGACTCTCTGTACCTTCTCAAAGATATTTGCTCCCGGTTTCCGCGTGGGATGGGTGATCGGTCAGCCATTAGTCCTCGATAAGATAGTAATGGCCAAACAGACAGCTGACCTATGCACATCTCCATTCGTTCAGAAGATCCTTGCAAAATACCTCGAGAAAGGGCTTCTTGAGAAGAATCTTCCCAGGACCATCTCTCTCTACAGGGAGAGACGCGACCATATGCTGGATTGCTTCAGAAAATATATGCCTTTTGGAGTCAAGTGGACCGAGCCTCAGGGTGGATTATTTCTGTTTGTCACCCTTCCGGCCGGTCTTGATGCAGGGAATATTCTACGGAAAGCTATAGACAGCAATGTAGCATTTGTCGACGGTGCAACATTTTTCTGCAACGATTCAGGTCACAATACGATGAGGATCAACTTTTCATACTCGACAAACAGTGAGATTGAGATCGGTGTGGAAAGACTGGCATTGGTCATTGCCGGCGAAATGGATCGATAATGATTGAATAAAATGGACCTTTCTGTTGTTATTGTCAATTACAATGTCAGGTACTTTCTTGAGCAATGCCTGAAATCGGTCAGAAAGGCTTCAGAAAATATCTCATGCGAGATTTTCGTTGTCGATAACAACTCAGCTGATGGCTCCTGTTCAATGGTAAGAATTCTTTTCCCTGAGATCAGACTTATCAGAAACCATACCAATGCCGGATTCTCAGCTGCATGCAACCAGGCTATCAGTATGTCAAAGGGAAAATATATCCTGCTACTGAATCCCGATACGGTTGTTGAAGAGGATACGTTTGTCAGATGTATCACGTTCATGAATGATCACCCCGATGCAGGAGCCCTGGGGGTAAAAATGCTGGATGGCAATGGCAGGCTTCTGCCTGAATCCAAGAGAGCTCTCCCAACACCCTCAACAGCCTTCTTCAGGATATCCGGATTAGCGGGCCTCTTTCCAAGATCGGGATTTTTCAACAGGTATTATATGGGACACCTCGACAGTTCCGGAACAACGGAAGTTGAAGTCTTATCGGGTGCATTTATGTTCTTAAGAAGGGAAGCGCTTGACAGGACGGGCTTGCTGGATGAATCCTTTTTTATGTATGGAGAAGATATTGACCTGAGCTACAGGCTCATCCAGTCAGGCTTTAAAAACTACTACTTCCCGGAGGTCAGGATACTCCACTACAAGGGTGAGAGCAGCAGGAAGGGAGGGCTTAACAGTACTGTACATTTCTACAGGGCAATGCTTATTTTTATTCACAAACATTTTTCCGGAAATGAATACCGGCCACTTTTATTCTTTGTCAGGGTTGCCATATATATACTTGGTTCAATTGCATTATTAAAGAAGATCATTATAAAATATATCCTGCCGCTGACCGATGCCACTGTCATTTTCCTGGTCTTTTCAATGGTCATTCACTTCTGGGGAAGATTCAGGTTTGGAAACAGCTACAGTTACCCTCCCCTGTTCAGCTATTTAATAATTCCATTATTTATTCTGACCACACTCATCTCTGTACATCTTACCGGAGGGTACAAGAAGCCTGCAAGGCTGCTAAGCATTATCAGGGGCCTTCTTGCGGGGTCGGTTGTGGCACTCGTGATCTATGCCCTGTTACCTGCCGGTTACAGGTTTTCAAGAGCAGTAATTGTACTGGGAAGCATATCATCAATCATCATTATTTCAACTTTAAGGATAGTACTTTCAGCTTCAGGAGCAGGGTCTGTAATAAACCCTTTTCCCAGGGCAGGAAAGACTGCAATCGTGAGCGGTGAAGATGATTACAGACGGTTAAGCATGCTGATTTTATCAAGAGAGAAAAAAAAGGTGATCGCCGGCAGGATCGTGATCAATCCTGATGACCTTGGGATAGACGTTCTGGGCAGCATTGGCCAGATCAGGGATATTATTAAGATAAACAGGATCGGAGATGTGATCTTTTCGACAAGGGATTTGACTGCCTCTCAGTTAATTGAATCAATGCAGAGTGTTTCTGATTGTAACATCAAGATCAGGATAGCTCCACCGGGAGAGAACCTTCTGCTGGGTAGTAAAAACATCAGCTCTTATGATTATTTTGAGAACAGCAATGACCTGTATCATTTTAAGGGATCTGCACCATTGCTTTAAAAAGATGTGATCTGACTAATCTGGTTCAAACATTCCGGATGTAAATTTGTTAAAGAGTTAGAAATAAAACTTTATAAGAAACTTCTCATGTCAAGAATTAACGTTGTCTTACCTGCAATGGGCGAAGGAGTAATTGAAGCAACCATAAATAAATGGATAGTTTCGGTCGGTACAGCTGTCAGGGAAGATGACCCGATCGTTGAGGTAGCCACCGATAAGGTCGATTCTGAGGTTCCGTCGCCTGCCGAAGGAACGGTGGTCGAGATACTTGCTGCAGAAGGATCTGTCCCAAAGATCGGTGATGTGATAGCGATCCTCGAGAACAATAAGGAGTACATATCTCCCGAACCTGAAAAGGTTGAGAAAGAGGTAAATAAAATCAGAGAGACCATTAATGCCATTAAAAAGGAGACGAAAGAGGTCGAGGCAGTATCGAAGGAGATGAAAAGCAGGACGCCTTCAGGAAAATTCATCTCGCCACTGGTAAGAAGTATTGCATCTGCCGAAGGGATAAGTTATGCTGAGCTCGATTCAATAACCGGATCGGGAATGGACGGAAGAATAACCCGGGAGGATATTCTGAAACTGATCGGGTCGAAAAGATCAGCAAAAGAAGCTGAACTGCAGAAAGCATCGGAAGCCAAAAAGTTCAAAGAGCCGGCCAGATCTCCGGGAATATCAGTAACAGCAGGTGATGAGATAATTGAAATGGACAGGGTCAGAAAACTGATAGCAGACCACATGGTAATGTCCAAAAGAGTGTCGCCCCATGTCACTTCTTATATCGATGCGGATGTCACAAAGCTGGTTCTTTGGAGAAACAGCATAAAGGAAAGATTTCTTGAAAAAGAGGGTCAGAAGCTTACTCTTACACCGATATTCATAGATGCAGTTGCCAGGGCAATAAGCGATTACCCGATGTTGAATATTTCAGTTGACGGATCCAGAATAATCAAAAAGAAGAATATCAATATAGGAATGGCAGCTGCCCTTCCCGACGGAAACCTGATCGTTCCTGTGATCAGGAATGCAAATGAGAAAAGCCTCACTGGTCTGGCCAGGGCGGTAAATGATCTGGCAGAGAGGGCCAGGAATAATAAGCTTAAACCCGATGAAATTACCGGTGGCACCTTCACCATCACCAACTTCGGGACGTACAACAATCTTGCAGGATCGCCGATCATTAACCAGCCTCAGGTTGCTATTCTCGGTACTGGGGCAATTAGAAAAACCCCTTCAGTGATCGAGACTCCCGAAGGTGATGTCATTGCTATCAGGCATATCATGATCCTCTCGCTCAGTTATGACCACCGGGTCATCGATGGAGCCCTGGCCGGTAAATTCCTGGGAAGGATCAAAGCAATTCTTGAAGATTATAAACCCGACCTGTTATAGATCTTCAGAATTATTTTCGCCGGAATATTTAGGGAAAGATTTCATACCTTTAATAAATATTTGAGATTGTTTAATAAAAAGGGAGTTAGCATACTCGCCTTTTTATAATTTTCTTCTATATTAGTATCTTTGACTAATGAAACCGCACTTTACATGAAGAGATTTCTGTCGATATTCTTTTTATTAGCCTGTATTTATACTAAATCTTACTCACAGTATGCCAAAGGGCAGATGAAGGAAGATTTTTACTGGGCTGAGACCTTTATCCTTTATGAGGAATATAAGGAAGCGCTTCCCCTCTACCAGGGACTTTTGAAGATCGATCCCAAAAACACCAACTATAGGTACAGGATCGGTCAGTGTCTTATAAATATCGAGGGTAGAAAACAGGAGTCTGTAACCTATCTTGAAGCAGCAATTAAAGATATTGACCCGAAGTACAAAGAGGGCAAATTCAAGGAGACCGGTGCGCCCTATGATGCATATTATTACCTGGCAAATGCCTACCGGATAAACAACCAGCTCGATAAAGCTCTTTCAACTTATGAAAAATTCAAAAGAAATCTTGACCCGAAAGTTTACGATACCGCTGTTGTGAACCAGCAGATAGAATCGTGCAAAAACGCCAGGGAACTTATGAAGGTGCCGCTTTATGTAAAGAAGATTAACCTCGGTGATGTTATAAACAGCCAGTATTCCGAAATGAACCCCGTTGTTTCCGGAGATCAGACAATAATGGTTTATAACAGGATGACCCCGTTCCAGGAGGCTCTCCTCTATACTAGAAAGGTAAACGGTAAATGGACTGAACCGAGGAATATAATACCCGACCTCGGTTTGGGGCAGGAGTCGGGGAACTATGCAACGTCGCTTTCCCAGGATGGCAGAGAGCTGTACATTTACAGGCGCGGGGAAGATTTTGACGGAAATATTTATGTGACTAAAAGGGGTGCCGACGATAAATGGTCCAACCTCAAAAAGCTGAATGACAATATAAATACGAAGTACTGGGAATCACATGCCACAGTATCGCACGACGGTAAAAAACTCTACTTTACTTCCAACAGGAAGGACTCTTACGGTGGCCTCGATATTTACGTCTCTGAAAGGGACAGCGGTGATGCATGGAAACCGGCAAAAAACCTGGGACCTGTCATCAATACACCATATAATGAAGAATCACCATTCCTGGGAAAGGACGATAAAACACTCTTTTTCAGCTCGAGAGGCCATTTCAACATAGGCGGGTACGACATATTCTATTCGACACTGCAGGAAAACGGACAGTGGTCCGTGCCTCTTAACCTGGGATTCCCTATCAACACCACTGACGAAGATGTCTTCTTCGACCCTGTAAATGACGGCTACCAGGCATACTATGCATTGATAGACTCCAGCGGGTATGGAGGATCCGACATCTATAAGATAGAGATCTTCTCCAAAGATCATCCAAGAAAATTCTTTGTCAGAGGAATTGTACAGGTAAAGGACCTTCTTAACATTTTCAACGACAGCATAAAGGTTAGCGCTCTTAATCTTGAAGATCCAAACGCCAAAGTGGTGGTATATACCAATCCTGCCACAGGCGAATACAAGTTCGAGCTGCCCCAGGGCCGTTATTCAATTACATTTGAGGCAAAAGGAGCTGAACTCCTTTCAAAGAATTTCGAGCTGCCGATGTCAAACCCCTCCGACAGCTTTGTTATTCCCGGAACAACACTCCCAAAGACAGATTTTACTGCCGACCTGGATGTTGGCAACCAGAAGTACTTTTCTGTTGTAAAAGGAGATACAATACTTTTTCCTCTTAAGGTCGAGAAGAACTCGATCCTTACTGTGGAACACTGGCTCGGAGACTCCCTCCTGTATACCGACAAATTCATAATCAGAGATACGAGCTTTATTTACAAAACCGTTCCACGGGACGGCACTAACAGGCTGGTTTTCAAGCTAACCGATAGATTCAGCAATACCACAAGCTCTGAAATAATTATTACAAAGAAAAAGGCTTATATTGAACAGACCATAGTACGTCCTGAATATAGCAGGGTAATAGCCAGAAAACAGATAAATGCATTTGTGGAACTGCTTAAAAAGCGTTCAGACGACAATCTCAGATCTGTCATTCAGAAATCAGATGTGTCAATGCAGCAATTTGCCAGGGTTGACGATATTGTTGCATACATCAAGGAACGGGCACTTAAGCATAATATCCAATCGTCAGATGTCGATAAAGCAGCAATGAAGGTTGGCGTAATGGATAATGTCCTTACCCAGGCTGCAGCAGACCTTTTAAAAGCCAATGCCGATTGCCGGTTAAAGGAAATCCTGAATAATCTTAATATCTACGATAGTGGTCTTAAGACCTGGACTGATCTCCAGAAGTTTGTTTCTGAAAAGAGCAACGGGAAAATAACCCCTGAAGAGCTTAACAGGGTGTCGGCCGATATTCTTGCCGGCGTGGATCCTTCAATAGCCACGATCAGGCAGAAGATACTTATCTACAGTACCAGCTATACCAAAGGTAATGAACTTAAGGAGGCTGTTACTTCGACAGACAGAAAGAGCATTTACAGGTCAGCTATCTGGCTTAAAGATGTTTATAGTGAGTCTCTCCTGAGATCTGTATCGGAAGCCGACCTTGCAGTAATGCTTTCTGCTCTGAGCTCGCTGCCCGGAACAGCTCCCGATAAATATCTGGAAGAGCTTACAGGTTATGCAGAATCTGAGTTCGGTGGATTCCTCAGGAACCTCGATCTTCATAAATACAGGCTCAGATCATCTTACGACATAGTCCTTTATCTTCTTAAAAACAGGACCGGTGGAAAGTTCAACGAGGAAGCACTTTTCCATGCATTTGCAAGGCTGATTACCTGCAAGGAGATACCGGAAGGTTCACTCAGGCCGCAGCCTGTACCATCTTCAAAACCCGATCTGCTTGTTCTCTGGTTGATCCTGGGAGCCGGGCTGATATTCTTCATATTCATCCTGTTCCGAAGAAAGAAGAAAGAAAAAAAGGAGACTGAATAATATTTTCAGGAAATGACCGGCCACTTGCCGGTCATTTCTTATATAAACAAATTAACACTGTTCATCGTTTTTTTTAATAATTTTGCCTAATAAACAATAGGTTATGAGCAAAAGAATTGCCGGTCTCTTTACTATGCTATTATTGTCGCTGGATCTTTTCCCCCAGGAGATTAAACCTCTACAGGATACATTCCTCGAATCTGAATATTTCTTTCTTAATGGCGATTACTCCGATGCTCTTCCGGGTTATCTCGCCATCTATGAAAAGATACCTGAAAATGCAAATATAGCTTACCGGATAGGTGTATGCTATCTTAATATCAGCGGAAGTAAAAACCTGGCTACCGGTTATCTTGAATCAGCCGCTCTGAAGGTATCCTCAAGACATAAGGAAGGGACTATCTCTCAGGTTACTGCCCCCTATGATGCTATCTATGAGCTTGGCGTGGCCTACAGGATCAATTACCAGTTTGATAAGGCAAAGGATGCATTCAAAAGATACCGGAAAACTCTTCTTCCGGATGATAGTGAGAACCTTAATTTTGTGGATCACGAAATAATGACTTGCGATAATGCAAAAAAACTCATTGAAAAACCGATCGATTTCACGATCGAGAATATGGGCCCTCTCTTTAACGATGAAAAGGACAATTTTGATCCGCTGATCTCAGGAGATGGAAAATCATTTGTTTTTATGTCTTCTATGAAGTTCTATGATGCCGTGATGTATTCAAGGCTTGTCGGAGGCAAATGGACCGCCCCGGTTAATATTACCCCCGATCTGCAGGTTGACGGAAATATATTCGTTTCATGCCTGTCGTTCGATGGCAATACCCTGCTGCTTTCAGTCGGTGACAACCACAACAGCGATATCTACTCCACAACATATGATGGGACAAAATGGACAAAAGCTGCAAGACTGAATAAAAACATCAATACAAAATACTGGGAATCACATGGATATATCTCCGATGACGGGAACTCACTGGTATTTGCATCTGACAGACCGGGTGGATTCGGAGGCCTTGACATATATATCTCTACAAAGGAAAACGGCGACTGGGGTCCCGCTTTAAATATCGGCCCGGAAATAAACTCATCTTTAAATGAAGACAGACCGTTCCTTATCAATAATTCAAAGACCCTTTTCTTTGCTTCGCAGGACCATGAAAGCATTGGCGGATATGATATCTTCAGATCCGACAGACTGTCTAATGGTCTATGGTCTAAGCCTGGAAATCTTGGTTATCCGCTGAATACCCCGGATGATAATATTTTCTTCATGCCCCTCGCCGAAGGGAAATCCGGCTTTATTTCAATATACAAGGAGGGAGAAGGCTTCGGAAAGCGGGATATATACAGGATCACTTTTAAATAAAAATCGCTGATTAAGAATAAATTGTAATCCAGAATTATTATATTTGCTTAAATGGTTAACCTCAGGGCAAAAATATTCCTTAAGTGGGTGCAGCTTTTGACTCTGATTATCATTACAGCCTATGCTCCAGCCCAGCCTTCCAAAGAGGTAAAAAACCTGTATGCCCAGGCTGAAGCATATTACCTTTACGGACAGTATGATCTTGCTAACCCTCTCTACCTTACGATTGCATCATTTGAGCCCGACAACCTGAATATCAAATATAAGATCGGCAACTGCTATCTGAATATCAGCGATGAAAAATCCAAGGCCATTGAGTTCCTTGAAGCTGCGGTAAAGAATGCAAGCTATGATGCAAATCCCGATATCCTTAAAGACAAGAGAGCGCCGCTTGATGCATATTTCTCGCTGGGCAGGGCATATATGATCAATAATGACCTTGATAAGGCAATAACTACTCTTGAACTTTTCAGGAAACTCGCAGGTGAGGCCGCAGGCAAAGGCAAGCAGATGAAAAACATTGATTTTGTTGACCAGCAGATACAGGCCTGTAAAAATGCCATAGAATTCAGGAAAAACCCAATAAAGCTTAACAAGCTAAAAATGCCGCCTGAGTTCAGTCAGGGTTCGATAAATGATTGTCCGGTCATTAGTTTTGACGGTAATACTATCGCATATACCGAAAAAAGAGGTATCTCAAATGCGATCTTCTATTCCAGGAAAGAACGCGGAAAGTGGCAGTCGCCCGTAGAGATAACATTTGAAATAAATGCTGGGGAAGATTGCTCCACGAGTTGTCTGAACAGCGACGGCACGGAGCTATTCCTTTACAAGGAAGACAATCTGGACGGAAATATTTATTCATCAAATTACAAAGACGGAAAATGGTCGCCGATCAAAAAGCTGAATGGAAATATCAATACTAAATTCTTTGAATCGCACGCTAGCATTTCCGCTGACGGTAAAAAACTTTATTTTACCAGTAATCGCGGGGAAGGCCAGTCTCTTGACCTGAACATTTTTGTTTCGGAAAAAGATGCTTCAGGAGACTGGGGCCCTCCGAAAAAGCTTAGCGATGCAATTAATACGCCGTTCAATGAAGATACTCCCTTTATTACAAAAGACGATACAGTACTTTTCTTCAGCTCGGAAGGACATAACTCAATGGGGGGTTATGATATCTTCAGAAGCGGATTCAGGAATGGAAAATGGAGCACGCCCACAAATGTCGGTTCTCCGATAAATACAACCGATGACGATAAATTCTTTTCTCCTGCGAATGACGGACTGAATGCATATTATTCCATGCCGACAGATTATAAAAAGAGAGAGATATTTTACCTTGGACTGGGTGTTCCCGTAATTGATATATTTTTCGACATAAAAGGAACTATCTCCCTGAATGACACAACCCAGAAACCGGACGAAAGCAATAAGATATTCCTGACGAATCTAAAATCCGGAGATACACTTAAAACCGGATTCCCCACAAAAGACTCAGGAATCTATAAATTTACAGTGAAACCCGGCTCGTACCGTCTCTATTATACTGGTATCAATTACATTACCAAGTCTGTTGACACTACCCTCACTGAAGATTTGCAGACCAGCGTAATTGGAATTAATGTAACTCTCGAAAAACAACCCGCACCTGTTGTATACGAGAAAATGGATCTTAGTAAAATTCCCGTCGTTACAAGTGTAGATACATCCATCCTGGTAAGGAATCTCAAGGTCAATGATGTATCCGACGCAAATGTTGCAGATGCCGATGTCCTTTACTATACAGTGCAGGTAATGGCGCTTCACCATCCGGTCGATGTCAGCTATTTCAGGAATATCAACGATATGAAGGTCATGTATAACGATGCCGACAAGTTTTACAGGTATACCACAGGTAAATTAGCTACACGGGATGAAGCTGCTGCCAGGAGAGTCGAACTGATAAAGAAAGGTTATCCGGAGGAAATCTTTATTAAGAAAGTTTCCAAATAGATCGGTCCTTCAGAATCTATGAAATATCAGGATGTCAACCTCAGGGCTGTTGAGCCGGAAGATCTTGAGCTTCTCTACACATGGGAAAATGACAACAAGTATTGGGTAATAAGCAATACCTTTACTCCATTCTCAAGATACACCCTTAAAAGATATATTGAGAATTCCCACAAGAATATCTATGTCAATGGTCAGTTAAGGCTTATGATTGATCATGTCAAGAGTGGGACAACGATCGGCACGATTGACATTTTTGATTTTGACCCTTTCCATAAGAGAGCGGGACTTGGGATACTGATCGCCAATGAAAAATTCCGCAGAAAGGGCTACGCATCAATGGCACTTGCATGCCTTATAGAATATTGCTTCAGCACTCTGCTTCTTCATCAGCTGTACTGCAATATCCTGTCCAATAACCCGGAAAGCATGGAGTTGTTCCGGAGGCACGGATTCAGGAAGATTGGCGTCAAAAAGGAGTGGATAAAAACCGCAGAGGGCTTTATCGACGAACACATGTTCCAGCTAATGAATAAAGTTTAACCAAACCTGCCCCGATCTATCGGGGAGTTACACTGTTTTTTCTCAGTTTCTCTCTGTGTCTCTCCGTGTCTTCACTGTGCCTCTCAGTGTAACTTTCTTTTCCTTTTTACTTTTGCCCTTTTCCTTTTGCCTTTTTCCTTACCATTTGGTTTTATCCCGATACTCCCCCTTGAAATAGTTTATACCCATGGCATCAAGGTGCTTTTTCAATATACCGAACCTTGCCAGAAAGTCCTCAAAGTCCTTTTTGGAAGAGGGAGTCCATCCGGTCTCGCTTATTGCCAGCATCCTCGGGTATGTCATATATTCGAGGTACCCAGGAGTTGAAATATACTCGGTCCAGACATTACCCTGGAGACCCAGGATATGGTTGTTCTGCTCCGGCGTAAGTTCATCGAATTTTGGATCAAATGAATATACCTTTTCAAGCGGAAGGTATCCTCCTATGGCAAGTGGTTGATCTTTCGGATCGCTCTGGTAATAATCGAGATAAACATAGGTTGTCGGGCTCATAATGACATCATGCCCCTGCCTGGCGGCTTCAATGCCTCCTGCCACACCTCTCCACGACATAACAGTCGCTTGTGGTGCAATGCCTCCATCAAGTATCTCATCCCAGCCGATCAGCTTCTTCCCCTTTGAATTTATGAACTTCTCTATCCTCTTTATAAAATAACCCTGGAGTTCCTTTTCATCCTTTAATCCTTCATCTTTAATTCTTTTCTGGCATAGCTTGCAGGTTGCCCATTTTGTTTTCGGACACTCGTCGCCACCCACATGGATATATTCTGAAGGGAAAAGGTCTGCGATCTCGGTAATTACGTCCTCGAGGAATTTAAAGGTTTCTTCCTTCCCTGCACAAAAAACATTATCAAAAACGCCCCATGTTTTTGCTACCTCAAATGGTCCACTGGTGCATGCCAGCTCTGGATACGATGCCAGGGCAGCAAGTGAATGGCCAGGCATTTCTATTTCGGGGATGATTGTAACAAACTTCGATTTTGCATATGCGATCACCTCTTTAACCTCCTCCTGTGTATAAAAACCTCCGTAAGGTTTACCGTCATAGACCTCTGGTTTACTGTCTGCATGTCCTACAACTGTCTCCTTCCTGAACGCCCCGACCTGGGTTAGCTTCGGGTACTTCTTGATCTCTATCCGCCATCCCTGGTCCTCGGTAAGGTGCCAGTGGAAAATGTTCATCTTCTGAAAAGCTATCATATCGATATACTTTTTGACAACACTTACCGGGAAGAAATGCCTTCCGACATCCAGATGCATTCCCCTGTATATGAACCGTGGCTCATCAGTAATTTCACAGCAGGGCACTGAAATCACAGCGCCAATGATGACTGAATCTTGTTCAATTTCCGGAGGCATCAGCTGCCTTAATGTCTGGACAGCATAAAACAGACCTGCAGCGGTCCTTGCTTTTATAATGATCTTTCCCGTCCTGACGGAGATCTGATAACCTTCAGGATTTCTGACAGCAGTGTCAAGCGCCATAAATACGGACCCGGTTACCGCTTTTCCGCCTTCAGCAACACTTATATTCCAGCCGGTGGGATTCTTTATAAGAAGTGCAAGAAGATCTGCTGAATGTCGTGTCTCTTCCGAGACCTTTGAAATGATGATCCTGCTTTTTTCTGTGAAAACAAACTGTCCCGGCATCTCTCTCAGGGATACCGGGGCAGGGATGATGGCATAAATATTGGCCATATCAGCATTTTTTTTACCGGTGCATCCGGCAAGTAGTATCATCACAGAAAGCAGTGTAAACAACGAATTTTTCATATTGTGCCTGTTTGATTTTTTCAGAAAGTTACTTATTAAATTTATTGGCAGCAAGAAGACCGCATGCCGCTGATATATCTGCGCCTCTTGATCTCCTGACAGAGGCTGAAATTCCTGAAGCTGCCAGTTTCTGGCTGAAGTATTCCATCCTTTCAGGAGGAGAGGTGACCATTGGGAATCTGTCGATGGCATGATAAGGAAGAAGGTTGACCCTTATGGCTGTTCCACTTAGAAGTCTTATCAGCTCTTCAAGGTGAGTATCCGAATCATTCAGATCTTTTATCATTATATATGCAACACTGAATCTCCTTTTTTTTGCAGAAGGAAATTCCTTCATCATATTTATGATTTTACCTGCAGGGTATCGCTTTTCAGCAGGGATCACTTCAGCTCTCTCCCGGGGAAAAGGTGAATGAAGACTCAGTGTCAGATTGCATTTCGATTCGTTAAGAAACCTTTCGACTTCTGGTGTTATTCCTACAGTAGAGACTGTAATATGCCGGGGGCTTAATGCAAGCCCCCATGAAGAAGTGAGTATCGTGCATGCTTTCAGAAGCTCATCGGTGTTATCGAGGGGCTCCCCCATTCCCATGAAAACGACATGTGTAATTTCTTCCGAAAATGGGATGGAGATCACCTGGTTAATAATCTCCCAGGTGGTGAGACTTCCTCTGAACCCGTACATGCCTGTAAGACAGAACGAGCACCCCATTCTGCAGCCCGATTGGGTCGAAACACATACAGTTCTCCTTTTCCCGTCAGGAATAAAGACTGTTTCAAATGATTTCTGCGAGGCTGATATGAAAAGAAATTTGGCAGACAGGTCGGAGGATCTTTCTGATCTTACCGGAGAGAAGAGGCCGGGTTCAAATCTCATTTCCAGAAATTCTCTAACTTTTTTTGTTATATTATTCATGCCTGAGAAATCATAAATTCTCCTCCTGTAAAAATTGGTAACTGTTTTCAGGGCAATATCATCTCCGAAGCCCTGTTTAGCCATAAGGTCACGGAGAAGTTCAAACGTTATTCCACAAAAGGGATCCTTCATCCAAGATCAGAATTTTATCAAAATTGCATTATGTGGCTCAAATTTATCTTTTTGTATGCAACTTTGCTATTAAAAGTATTTATTAAGAAATCTCATGCCGATTTAAATTTAATTGTCCTCTGATCAATTCTTTTGAAACAAATCATTATTTTTGTTTTTCCCCGGGAAGCAAAACATCAATTCTGATGATTTTCGGAAATTCTCTTTTCATCTTAAAATGGAAACAAAAGATACAGCAAGGCAAAAAAGGAAGAGGACCGTTCTTCTGGTGGAAGATCATAAATATAATCTGCTCGTTCTGAAAAAGATGCTGGAAAGGCTTGGAATAAATGTCATTCCGGCTGAGAATGGTAAAATTGCCGTTGAAATTTGCAGGAACACCAATGATCTTGACCTTGTGCTGATGGATCTTAAGATGCCGGTCATGGATGGTTATCATGCTATGATGGAGATCAAGAAAATACGTCCTGGGATAAAGGTAATCGCAGAAACTGCCTATGCCCTTGCAGGAGATGATAAGAAGATCCTTGCAGCCGGGTTTGATGATTACCTGGCTAAACCAATAACAAAGGAAAGCCTTGAGGCTGTCCTCGATAAGAACCTTCCCTGACACAGCCCCTGTTTCCTGCTTTATTCCTCACTCCATTCACAATAATGCGAAAAGGATGAAAAAGTATTTAAAAGTATTTATATGCATTTGCCTTTTGTACCCTGGTTGCAGTAATCCGGGAAAAGGAACCATCAAAAAAGAAAAAGAGATGAGATCAGATAGTACCTCCCTTTACGGTTATAACCGTGACTTCCTGAAAAAGCATACAAGGATAATAGAGCTTAAAAGCGGCAATTCGGCACTTGCCATAGCGCCCGACTGGCAGGGAAGAGTAATGACCAGCAGCCAGGATGGCGATAATGGCTTCAGCTTCGGATGGATAAACCGCGATCTGATATCATCAGGAAAGCTTTCGAAACACATAAATGCCTTGGGTGGTGAGGAGCGGCTCTGGCTTGGACCTGAAGGCGGCCAGTTCTCGATATTTTTCCCGAAAGGTCAAGCGTTTGTATATGATAACTGGCAAACTCCGGATTTCATCGACTCCCGACCATGGGATATCGTGTCATCAACCGCTCTGTCAGCTTCCTTCAGAACGGATGTTGAGCTGGTGAATTATAGCGGCACCAGGATTGAGCTCGGGTTGGAAAGGAGTGTCTCTCTTCTAAATGTAAAAGAACTTGCCGAGCAGACGGGGATATCGGCCGGAAGCATGCAATGGGTGGCATATCGCTCCGAAAACACCCTTATTAATAAGGGGAAGATGGAATGGAAAAAGGAGACTGGCCTTCTTTCGGTTTGGATGCTTGGAATGTTCACCCCTTCTCCTGATGTTGTGATAGTGATACCTGTAAAGGAGGGAGACGAAAAAGTACTGGGGGTCAAGGTCAATGATAACTATTTCGGAAAGATATCTTCCGACAGGTTGAAGGTAAGAAATGATCATATTTTCTTCCGGGCCGACGGGAAAAGCAGGGGAAAGATCGGCATTCCGCCACTCAGAACAACCGGGGTTATGGGAAGCTTCGATTCATGAAAAAATATTCTTACACTACTGTTCTGTAAATTGCCTGCAGGAGTGACCGACTATGTAAATTCAGCCTGGCAGCTTCAGGAAAATCCTTATTCGGGAGATGCGTTCAACTCATATAATGACGGACCTCTGGCAGACGGCACTCAGATGGGACCCTTCTATGAGCTTGAGACTTCATCACCGGCAGCAGCCCTTGCATCAGGCGGATCAATCACCCATAGCCAGGTAACGGTCCATATTACAGGTGAACGGAAGCTGCTTGATCAGATATCAATCAAAACCCTGGGAGTTTCGCTGAAGGAGATTGAAGAAGCCTTTAAATAAGACCCCTGTTCTTAAGCAGCGGCTCAATTACGGGCTCTCTTCCCCTGAAGTTGACGAATAGCTGCATTGCATCCATTATGCCGTTCTTCTCAAGCATATTATTCCTGTACGATTCTGCAGTTGCCCGGTCGAATAATCCCTTTTCCTTAAATGCCTCGAAAACATCATTATCAAGAGCTGCAGCCCATATGTAGCTGTAGTAGCCTGAATCATAGTCAGATTTCAGGCGATCTCGACTTATCGTATCGGTTTTATTTGTAAATTAGTGATGCTAAAAGGCCCCTCCCGGGGATTAAAAATACAAAAGATGAAAAAATCGCTGCAATTCGCATCCGGATTTGTATTGCTACTATTTCATGCAGTCATGTCAAATGGGCAGATCGTTATTCTGTCGGAGAACTTCTCCGGTTTTACGACCGGCACGCATTCCACACCCTCGACCAATGATGTTTCACTTTCTCTTGATTCAAGAACTTCAGCGCCGGGCTGGAAGGGTAATCTGATATACTCAGCTGGAGGTGAGATCAAGATCGGGACAAGCTCGCTTACAGGCTGGATAGAGACTCCGCCTGTTGATCTTTCGGTTAACAGTGGCAATTGCAAAGTTGCATTTGACATTGCACGATGGACCGGTGATGCCGCAACCGTACAGGTTTATCTTGACGGGGTTGCAACCTGGGACAAAATTACACCGACTGATAATTATGAGAGGATAGAGATCCCGATCACCACGGGAACCTCTTCAAGCAGGATAAAGATACAGGCATTGACAAAAAGATTCTATATTGATAACCTGATTGTCACAACCAATGATCTGCCAACTTCAATTGGTGAAACACCGGATAATAATGATAAGATCAGAATATGGCCAGTTCCTGCAGCAGATGAGCTTAATATATCCGGCATGGAGGAGGTTGAAGAGATTGACCTGCATGATTTTTCAGGCAGGATGATCAGGAGGATTCCGGTCAATTATCATGATCGAATAGTTATAAGTGTCAGCGAGCTTGACCCTGGAATATATTTATTAATATTCAGATCGGTGAAAGATACAAGGCTGATCAAATTTATAAAACGTTAAATTTATTTATATTTGCGCCCGGTGTACAACCGGCCCAGGGAGACAAGGAGCGAAGCGACGCAGTTCCGCGTAGCGGAAGATAGACGCCGCGGGTGAATGGGGCTAAAATTATTTAAGGGGAGAGATGCCAGAGCGGTCGAATGGGGCGGTCTCGAAAACCGTTGTTCCGCTATCGCGGGACCGGGGGTTCGAATCCCCCTCTCTCCGCAAAGCTTAAATTACCCCGACCGAAGCGTCGGGGTTGTTTATTTGACCGAACTTCCGTCGAAAGCTTGCTTTCGTAAGGAAGCGAGGTAAAATGAACAAAAACCGCGAAGCGTTAATTTAAGCTTTGCTGGGGCCCCCAAAAGGGATCACCGAAGGTAATCCCTTTCATTTATCAGCCAACCACCTCCCCCTGACACTTCGGTCAGGGTACTCCTCCTTTCCAAAAGGAGGAGAAAGTTAAATTTAAGACCGCGAAGCGGTAATTTAAGCTTTGCTGGGGGCCGACCGTAAAGAAACAGCCCGGTGGGCTGTTTTAGGGAGGAGCCGGGCTGAGAGGTGGAAAAGGGATCACCGAAGGTAATCCTGGAATTAATTGACTATCCTATCTTTATTGACGTCATGGAAAGCGACCCCATAACAGCCTTATCATTAAAGATCTCCGTCTTTTCGGATGGCTGCTTAAGCGCAAGAATATAGAGCAGCGGGAGAAAGTGTTCAGGTGTGGGAATTGCAAGATCGAAAGCCTTCCCCTGCGAACGAAAGTTTATTAGGGATTCATGGTCATCGGAGAGAATGAACTTTTTCATCTTCTCATTCGCTTCAAGCGCCCAGTCATATCCGTGATCAGGTTCATCCATCCTGTTCCAGTCAATCAGCCTCAGGTTGTGGACAATATTACCGCTTCCGATAATTAGTACGCCCTTCCTCCTGAGCTGTGAAAGCTCACTGCCAAGGTCATAATGATACTGCGGAGGCATTGAATAATCTATGCTCATCTGAATAACAGGCACATCTGCAGCAGGATACATCCTTTTAAGTACACTCCAGCAGCCATGGTCAAGACCCCAGTTGTAATCAGGACCAACATCGGCTTTTTTTATTATTCTCCTGGTTTCATCTGCGAGCTCTGGACTTCCCGGAGCAGGATACTGAACCTGGAATAATTCCTGCGGAAAGCCGCCGAAATCGTGTATCGTCTTAGGTCTTTCCATCGCAGTTACAAATGTTCCCTTTGTCTCCCAGTGTGCTGAAATACACAGGATACCGGATGGCTTTGGAATTGACCCTGCAGCATTGATCCATCCTGCCACAAATTCATTATCCTCAATGGCATTCATGGGGCTGCCGTGACCAACAAAAAGCACAGGTAACATCTTATTAAAAATTATATAACTGAATCAAAAAATAGATAACTTGCTTCATTAAATTATATATCATAAAGGTATGAAATATCGCAAATTAGGAAGAACAGGATGGGAAATAAGTGAGATCGGTTACGGCATGTGGGGTCTGGCAGGATGGACCGGATCGGATGACGAAGAATCCTTCTCAGCACTTCAGAAAGCTGTTGACATGGGATGTAATTTTTTCGATACTGCCTGGGGATATGGCAGCGGAAAGAGTGAAGGAATGCTTGGTTCGCTGGTCAGATCAAACCCCGGTAAGAAACTCTATACCGCCACTAAGATCCCGCCAAAGAATTTCAAGTGGCCAGGTAAGAGAGAATATACTCTTGATGACTGCTTTCCACCTGATCATATTGAAGAATATGTTGAAAAAAGTCTCAGGAATGCCGGACTGGACTCCTTCGACCTTATGCAGTTCCATACCTGGGAAGACCACTGGCTGAATGATGAAAGGGGCATGGCAAAAATGATCCAGCTTAAACAGAGCGGGCTTTTTCGAGCGATCGGTATAAGCCTGAACAGGTGGGAACCATGGAATGGAGTGAGAGCTGTCAGAAGCGGACTGGTAGATACTGTTCAGGTCATCTACAATATTTTTGACCAGAATCCAAAGGATGAGCTTTTCCCTGCATGCCGTGAAATGAATGTCGGTGTCATTGCAAGGGTCCCGTTTGATGAAGGAACTCTGACCGGCACTCTGACCAAAGAGACAAGCTGGCCTGAGGGTGACTGGAGAAACAGCTATTTTGTAAAGGAAAACCTTATCTCAAGCGTCGATCATGCAGACGCCCTGAGGCCCCTCATCCCTCCTGGAATGAATATGCCTGAGATGGCATTAAGATTTATCCTCGGAGAAAAAACTGTGAGTACAATTATTCCGGGTATGAGAAAAATCAGACATGCCGAATGCAATCTGAAAGGAAGTGATGCCGGTCCTCTTGATCCCAGGCTTATGAAAGAGCTTGAAAAACACCGTTGGGACAGAAAACCAAGCGACTGGTCTCAATAGTTTTTATGCATGTTGATATCGCGTAATCAAAATCACTATTAACTATTTAGAACAACAAATATGAAACAACTTCATGGAAACAAATTTGTCCTTTTATCATTTCTTGTTCTTATTATTTCATGCACAACCAGAACGGACAAAAAGGTATTAGCACCATTCCCGGCAACTTACCTTGAGGAGATGACTATCGCCAAGCTGGAGGAGGGGTACAGCAAAGGCACCTATACGGTAAAGCAAATTGTAAAGGACTATCTCAGCAGGATAGAGGCCATTGATAAAAGAGGTCCGGCACTTAACTCGGTCATATTCCTGAATCCTGATGCTATGCAGATCGCAGACGATCTGGACAAAATTCTGGCTTCAGGGAAAAGACGGGGTCCGCTGTTCGGAGTGCCTGTAATGCTGAAGGATAATATTGACACGCACGACCGGATGCCCAATACTGCCGGTTCCAGGGCGCTCAAAGATTCCTACCCGCTTAAAGACAGTCCTGTTGCCAGGAAGCTCAGGGAGGCTGGCGCGGTAATTATTGGCAAGACCAACCTGAGTGAATGGGCCAACTTCAGGTCATCCAGCTCCTCAAGCGGATGGAGCGGCATCGGAGGTCAGACAAAAAACCCCTTTGTTCTTGACAGGAATCCCTGCGGATCAAGTGCTGGCTCAGGTGCTGCCGTTTCAGCTAACCTGTGCATGATTGCAATAGGCACCGAGACCGACGGATCAATTGTTTGTCCCTCAAATAATAATGGTATAGTAGGACTTAAGCCAACTGTTGGCCTTTTGTCGCGCTCAGGTATTATCCCTATCTCATTTACCCAGGATACTCCCGGCCCCATGGGAAGAACAGTTTCGGATGTTGCTGCCTGTCTTGGCCCTTTGACCGGTATTGATTCTGCCGATATTAAAACATTAGCTTCATCTGGCAGATCAAAGAATGATTATACTGTATTTCTCAACAGGAATGGACTTAAAGGCAAAAGGATAGGACTTCTTAAAAATGAACTGGGATTCTCGGCCGGTGTTGATACAATAATTATGAAAGTGGTCGAAACGCTTAAGAAAGAGGGCGCTGAAGTCATTGCTGTAGAAACTCCGAAGAGCAATATCGGCGAAGATTCCTATAACGTATTACTGTACGAATTCAGGGATGGCATCAATAAATATCTTGGTTCACTTGCCGATAATGCCCCCGTAAAAAACCTGAAGGAGCTGATCGAGTTCGACAAAAAGGATTCTGTTGAAATGAAGTATTTCGACCAGAAGATCTTTGAACGTGCCGATGCCAAAGGTGGTCTTGATTCCAAAGAATACCTGGAGGCGCTGAAGAAAATACTCCGGGCCACCCGGGATAACGGAATTGATAAATTAATGAATGAAAACAGACTTGATGCACTCATTGCGCCTACCGGGTCACCGGCATGGAAAACCGACCTTCTTCTTGGCGACCATTTCGTTGGAGGAAATTCTTCCCTTGCAGCGATTGCAGGTTATCCATCAATAACAGTTCCTGCAGGATTTATTGCTGACCTTCCTGTGGGAGTCTCGTTTACCGGCAGGGCCTGGAGTGAACCCGTGCTTATCGAGATAGCTTTTTCATATGAGCAGGCCTCCGGACATAGGAGAGCGCCAGCATTCAAACCAACCGATTAAACAGCAAGGTTATAATAAGTATTTGGAGCGCAGCGCTTTTAATCTGTCAATATCCCTTCTGATCTCCCTGATAAAAATTTCTTTTTTGTCAGCTTCTGCCCCTGTTTCTTTCTCATTTTCAAATGGCGGATACTCAAAGTGAAGCGACATCGGGCCGGAGATATTCAAAGTTTTTATAAGGGTGAAGTACTCATCAAAATTGACGATCCCATCTCCAAGCGGGACCGACACCGGGTTCCATTTCCTGTCAGTCTCTATCCATTTAAAATCTTTGATGTCAGTGCACTTTATCCACTGAGCAATAAGCTTAAGGCCATTTGGCCATGAATCCGCACCCTCGACGACAGCGTGCCTTACGTCGTACTGACAACCTATAAAGCGCGGATCGAGATCCTCAATCGCCTCATATATATCCCATACAGCCGCTCCGACCATTGTACCTGAATGATTCTGATATGCACCATGAATGCCGTACTTCCTGTTCAGGACCTCAAGCTTTTTCAGATCAGATCTGAATTTCCTAATTGTACCGGCAATTCCCAGATTATCATCATAATTTATCCATCCAAGCCTGTAGAATTTTACGCCAAGTGAGGATGCTGTCCGGATAATGGATTCTGCGTACTTTTCATCTGCACTTACTATGCCTGTGACGATCATTTCTACAGTGAGTCCCTTTTTTCTGGCAGCCTCTACTGCCCTGGGCAGGTCTGATTCCACATTCTCCGGCAGGATGTTTCCTCCAGGTCGTACAGTAAGATCTATACCTTCAGCTCCGGCTTCATATAGAAGAGCTGCAAGATCTTCATAACCAAGCCATACAAGCGGTTTTGAAAAGACATGAATCTTTCTCTTGCTTTCCGTGCTGCCAATCATGGATCCGATTCCCTGTAACCCGTTAAGAGTTAAAGATGCTCCGGCTGCTGCAATCGTTGAAATGAAACTTCGGCGGTCGATCGACATAATGCATATTCTATTTTTATTCAAAATTAGCTTTTTTCATATCTTTATGAACTCGGTCGAACGTCAAAAGGATTAAAGGTTAAAACTACCTTAAGAAAATGAAGGCAGATAAAGATAAAGGACATGAACCCGGTTTCATCTCTGAAAACGAAAAACTGTACAGGTCGCTTTTTGAAAATGTTCATGACGGAATATACAGGAGCACTCCTGATGGCTGTATTCTTATGGCGAACCCGGCCCTTGTAAAGATGCTTGGTTATGAATCGGACGACGACCTGAAAAAGCTTAACATCGGAAAGGATATTTACAATTCAGCATCAGAGAGGGATCTCTTTGTAAAACAGATTGTCATTGACGGAAGGCTTAAAGATAATGAACTTGTTTTAAAGAGAAAGGACGGAAGCAAAATAACTGTTCTTGAAAACTCACATGCTGTTTATGACAATAACGGGACATTGCTCTTTTACGAAGGGACACTCACTGATATTACTGGCATAAAGCATACCGAGGAGGCTCTCCGTGAGAGTGAAGACCGTTACCGTTCTCTGCTTGAAACCCATCAGGACGGTTTGTCTCTTTTCGATATCCAGGGAAGGTTCATCTACTTCAATAGCAGGAAAAAGATGATGCTCGGATATGAAAATGATGAAGAGCTCCTGAAGACAAATATCTTCAGTATTATCCATCCCGATGACAGGCAGCGGGTCAGGAAGCTTTTCATGGAGTTTATGAAGAAAGGTACGATCCCGAGGATTGAAGCCAGGGTTTTACGAAAGGATGGATCATCATTCTGGGCAGAATTCAGTGCATCAATGCTTAAAGATTCATCTGGCAAACCTTTCCGCATAATGGATTCAATGAGGGATATATCGGAGAGAAAACAGGCCGATGAACAACTTATGCTGTTAAAGCATTCTGTAGATGCACATTACGACGGTGCGTTCTGGATGGACACCGAAAACAGATTTGTATATGTAAATGATGCCGCCTGCCGCGATACCGGATATACAAGACAGGAGTTGCTTGGAAAAGACATTTCTTTCATTAACCCGCTTGGTACCAAAGAGGTGATGAAGCTGATCTGGGACCGGCTTCGTAAAAGCGGATCATTTACCGCTGAGGCCGTTCATCGTCGTAAGAATGGAACACTGTACCCGGTTGAACTTGTTACATCGTACATTAACTTCGGCGGTAAGGAGTATAACTGCGGGTTTGCCCGTGACATCAGTGACAGAAAAAACTCAGCCGAGGAGATGAGACTGCGCCTTGAGCAGCTGAGGCAGATAATTGACCTTGTTCCGAGCTACATTTTTGCAAAGGATGGTGACGGGAAGTTTCTCCTTGCCAACAAAGCGCTCGCTGAGGTATTTGGATTATCAACCGATGAGATCCAGGGGAAAAATGATGGTGACTATGGAGCTACAAAAGAGCAGGTCAGATGGTACAGGAAACACGATCTGGATGTAATAAAAAATGGGATCCCGGTTCATATACCGGAGGAGCAGGTACTGAGAAAAGATGGAACACTCGGCTGGTTCCAGACTGTCAAGATACCCTATAAGCATCCCGGCTATGATAAACCGGCCATACTTGGCGTGGCAACCGAGATAACAGAAAGAAAAAAAGTCGAGGATGAACTGAGGAAAAGTGAATTGCGATTCAGGAAGCTGTTTGAGGCTCATTCCGCAGTAAAGCTGCTCATTGATCCCGAATCAGGATTGATTGTGGATGCCAACAGGGCTGCTTCTGAGTTTTATGGCTGGCCTGTTCCAAAACTAAAAAAAATGAAAATTGGCGGCATAAGCGCCTATCCTGCAAATAAGATCAAAGCAAATATAAAGCTGACGATGAAAAACTCTTCAGCCTATTTCGAAGCTGTTCACAGGTTGTCAAATGGATCATTAAGGGACGTTGAAATATTTGCCAGCAAGGTAAATATCGATGATAAAAACTATCTCCATTCAATAATACATGATATTACTGATAAGAAGAAAATACTGAAGGATCTTATCGCAGCAAAGGAGAAAGCTGAGGAGAGCGACATGGTAAAAACGGCCTTTCTTCATAATATATCGCATGAAATAAGAACCCCGATGAATGCTATCGTTGGCTTTTCTTCACTCCTTGAGGGACCTGGTCTGTCCGAAAAGGTACGCAGCCAGTACATAAATATAATATCCCAGAGCAGTAACCAGCTTCTCTCAATAATTACAGACATTGTCGATATATCGAATATCGAGACGGGACACGTTAAAATATCTGCTGACTCTATCAAGATAAATGAGCTGATCAAAAAGATCCATGACCAGTACCGTATAACATCCGATGAGGCAAAGCTGACTTTCAGGTATGTTTTACCTGAAAAAACAAGCCGTTTAAAGATAATCTCGGATGAAACAAAGCTGGTCCAGATAATATCAAATCTCCTTGACAATTCATTTAAATTCACTAATAAAGGCACTATTGAGTTTGGCTACAATGTCAAAGGTGATTTTCTTGAATTCTTCGTAATCGATACAGGTGCAGGCATTGAAAAGGAGAATGTTGAAAAGATCTTTGAAAGGTTCTTTCAGGCTGACAGCTCCTCGAATCAAAAGACTGAAGGCACAGGACTTGGGCTTTCCATTTGCAAGGGGTATGTCGAACTTATGGGTGGTAAGATATGGGCGGAATCGCGTTATGGTAAAGGATCAGTCTTCCGTTTTACCATTCCCGCACTGAAGAAAAACAGTGCCAGATGAACCGTCTTTTTGCCATAAGCGACATCCATGGCTGCTTCGACACTTTTTATGAACTGGTTGTAAACCGGGTTAACCTGACTAAATCGGATAAGCTGATCCTGCTGGGTGACTATATAGACAGAGGAGCCAAAAGCAGGGAGGTGATCGACTTCATTTTCGACCTTATTTCAAGCGGATTCGATGTAGTTTCATTAGCGGGCAATCACGAAGCAATGCTTGTAGATTCATTCAGGGATAATTTCTTCCTGCCTTTATGGTTAATGAACAGCGGGGAAACCACGCTCGAAAGTTTTAAAATAAGTGATGTTGACCAGATCGAAGGGAAGTATATTGATTTCCTGACCAGCCTGAGCTATTACCACTCTTCGGGAAAGTTTCTCTTTGTTCATGCGGGTTTCGATGATTATGCAACTGATCCCTTCAGCGACATTCATGGGATGATATGGGAATGCCATGACATTTACAATAACCCTTTGCTGAAGGGAATGACCATAATCCACGGACACAGGCCAAAAACAATTGATCAGGTAAAGGAAAGGATAAAAGCTGACTCTGGAGTTATACCGATAGACACGGGCTGTGTCTATGACATTGAAATGGGATATGGTCACCTCTCGGCTCTGGAGGTCAATTCGATGAAATTGATCTCAGTGGAAAGGATCTGAATATGTTAATTTATATATTCAAGCTCTTTCATCGAATGCTTAATTGTAATTTTAACCACATTTGTCAACAACAATAATTAATCTGTCATCCTTATGAAAAGATACCTTTCAGTCATCCTTCTGCTCCTGTTCTTCACCGTTCATGCATATCCACAGAAATACAGATTTACTCATCAGGATACATTAAGAGGATCCATTACGCCTGAAAGAAGCTGGTGGGACCTGACCTTCTACCACCTCGATATTGCTGTTAACCCAGCTGACAGTACCATTAAAGGGACCAATACGGTATATTACAGAGTACTGAACCCATCGTCTGTAATGCAGATAGATCTTCAGCCTCCGCTTGTACTGATAAGCGCCTTTCAGAGCGGCCGGCAGCTTGAAATTACTCACGATGGGAATGCCCATTTCATAAAGCTGACCGATGCCCAGGAAAAAGGTGAATTAAAGTCTGTGGTACTCACATATGGCGGTAGACCTCATATAGCAAAAAGACCACCGTGGGACGGAGGGATCACCTGGAAAAAAGATAAGAACGGTTTGCCGTTTGTCGCGTCAGCTTGCCAGGGTGCAGGCGCAAGCCTGTGGTGGCCCTGCAAGGATCACATGTACGATGAGCCCGACAGCATGCTGATAACCGTTACAGTTCCGGATAACCTTGTAGATGTTTCAAATGGCCGGCTTCGGAGTGTAACAACCGACAGGAAGAAAAAGACCAGGACATACAACTGGTTTGTTGCCAACCCGATAAATAACTACGGTGTAAATATAAATATTGGCGATTATGTAAATTTTACAGAGAAATTCAACGGTGAAAAAGGGGTTCTGGACTGCAGTTACTGGGTTCTTAAGGAAAACCTTGAAAAGGCGAAGGAGCATTTTAAACAGGTACCACTTATGCTGAAAGCTTTTGAACACTGGTTCGGACCCTATCCGTTTTATGAGGACAGCTACAAGCTTGTTGATGCCCCCTACCTGGGAATGGAACACCAGAGCTCGGTAACGTACGGAAACGGGTACAAGAATGGTTATATGGGATATGATCTCAGCGGCACGGGATGGGGTGAGAAATGGGATTTCATAATCGTTCATGAATCAGCGCACGAGTGGTTTGCAAACAGTATCACTTACAAGGATGTCGCTGACATGTGGGTGCATGAAAGCTTTGCAAATTATGCTGAAAGTCTTTTCACAGAGTATTATTGGGGTAAAGATGCCGGAACCGAATACGTAAGAGGAACACGAAAAAACATTAATAACGATAGTCCGGTAATTGGGTTTTATAATGTTAATAATGAAGGTTCCGGCGATATGTACTATAAGGGAGGCAATATGCTTAATACGCTTCGCCGGATAGTAAATGACGATGATAAATGGAGGGAGATCCTCCGGGGAATGAACAGGGACTTTTACCACCAGGTTGTTGAAGGAACTCAGATCGAAAATTATTTGAGCGAAAAAACTGGAATGGATCTTAAGCCTTTCTTCGATCAGTACCTGCGTGATGTCAGAGTACCTGTTTTCGAATATTACGTCAGCGACAGTGTGCTCAGCTTCAGGTGGAACAACTGCGGCCAGAGGTTCAATATGCCGCTGAGGATAAATGTTTCAGGAACTTCAAAACTAATTTATCCCAGAATCTTCTGGAATACGCTGAAACTCGATTCGGATAACCCGGTAATAGAGGCAGATCGTGATTTTTATGTGGCTTCCTTTAATATAATGGGGAAGTAAACGATCTGAAAAACTTACACAGAGTGACACAGAGAACACACAGAGGCGCACTGAGCTCAAAGCAAACTTTATGGAACTTACTCCGTGAAAAACTCCCCCGGTAAATCGGGGCAGGTCGTGTAACTCCGTGGTTAATTCCTCATAGCTTAATCAAATCTTTTTATATAGATCAGCTTATCGTCACCCTTGTCGTAATAATCCCTGATTGTTGCCTCAAGTGTATAGCCTGCACTGTCATAAAAAGCTCTCGTCGGAGCATAGTGTTCTCTCCCTGACGTTTCGGCAATGATCATCGTACATCCTAAATTTCTTGCCTGTCTGTACATTTCATCAAGCAGCTTCTTCCCAATGCCTTTCCCCCTGAAATCATTGTGAGTAACGATCCAGTAAAGGTCGAAACATGATTTGGTCATTTCAATATGTCCAAAGCAGGCGTAGGCAGCTGTAACTCCGTCGACCTCGGCAAATACAAAATGATATCCGGTTGATAATCCATTTTCAAGACGATCTTCAACGAGCTCGACCGCAATATCAGTTTCAAAATCATAGAAGAAACCTGTCGATTCTACGATCTCCCTTATCCTTTTAATGTCACTTTTTCCGGGAGTGGTTCTGAATGTTAAGTTCATTTTGATTTTTTTTCGAAATTAATTTATTAAAACGACTTAATGAAATCAGAAGCTATTTTGATCTTTGTCTGTAGCCACCCGGGCAATTGTTTCTATAGCGATAGCAGCAAATGCAGCTCCGTAATCCAGATCGATATTTTCCATCGTATCATGAGTATCGTGATACCCCGTTCTGCTAATGTCATAATTTTCCATAAAGAGGACAACAGGGACTCCCATATCTGAAAAGATCTGTCCGTCGGTGTTGAAAATTGAGCTGTGCGGGTTGTACTGGGTTCTGACTTCACCATTGATAGCCAGGTGTTTTGCCAAAGCAGGGATCTCCATATCGCCTGATATTCTCTCTCCTCTTCCAAGATGTTCTCTTTCAGGGAATCTGTTCCAATCCGTCACACAGCGGTTCCAGATCATATTGGCAATGTGAGCCTGCCTTGCAAGGTTAAGAGAGGCCTTGCTCTTTCCCGGTGATATCTGAAAAACATTGTGGTCATTATCACGGTTATGGCCTATCATATCCATCACATAAAGCCCGACAACCTTAGTTTCTGAAAGATCCATTTCTGAACCTTCAGATATCCTGAGATGGACATTTTTTTCAATAAGCGTCTTGCAGAAATTCCTTGCACCCATGCAGTCGGATGGGAATTCCTCCCCAGTGAGGTGAATGAGCCAGATATCCCTTTCAAGCTTACCCTCCCTCGACATCTTCAGAAAGTGAGGGGCCGCCAGCAGAAGTGTTGCGCTGGCAGAATAATTATCATCAGCTCCGTGTGCTGCCAGTCTCGCACCTGAACCTCCCCTGCCCTTTTCATAAATATCCTCCATATAGGCGGTGTCATAATGATCACCGAATACGACTGCCTCTTTACGATTCCTTCCCGGGATAACCATGAGAATATTCCTTTCATAAATTTTCCCCTCCTGGTTTCCCATCCATCCTCCGTATAGGGCATATTCAAAATCGGTCTGCCATTTGAAAGGCAATTCCCCGCAGACAGCCTTACCTTCCATACCTGCTTCTGAAATTGCCTTCCTGTAACGCTCCATGAAATAGTTGCCAAGGTACTCAATATCGCGGTCCTGCTTTTTAACCAGACTTCTTGTCACCTCATCGGTAATAACATCAGCGTTATCCTTGTTGACGAATTCTCCATGTGCCAGAAACTTAATTTCATTCCACCAGTCCTCTTCAAAGTTGCGAGTTGAGGTATGACTGAACGTCAGCGGCTCCGGAAGGGCAGCATCGTCAGCAGGTTCTATGATCCTATCAAGGAAAGCTCTCATCCTTCTGGCAGCCCCGGCATCAGATGTATGTATTCCAAGCTCATCAAGCCATTGTTCAAGCGTTTTGTGTTTTGAAAGGTTCAGAAGCTTATGAACAAGGGATCTGGGCAATAGCTTTTCACCCTGCATCCTGTATGCTTCAATAAGAGCAAGGATGTTTTTTGAAGTCTGATGTGCGTAATGATCGTGCCCGTTCGTAAAATCACGAAGAGCCGAAAGATATATTTCACGTCTCTGAATTCTTGGCCAGAGTTCAACTGGTGACTCCATTTTAGTATCACTATCGCTGTAACATGCAATATAGCCTTCCGGAAAATCAGTGATTATTTCTATCTCATCCGATCCTGCCTTAAGCCATGATACCAGCGTCCTGTGCCAATAGATACTGTAAACACCTGTCCTCATTGGTGGATAGAAAAAGCGATAGCCAAAGAGACCTCCACCGAGTATAACCTTCTCAGTTTCATAGATTTTTTTCCTGTCGGCTTTTGGTCCGTTAAGAAGAAGGTCAAAATTATGATCCCATATCTGGCAATTCCTCGCAAGTGGCTTGTCATAAAGTCCCAGTGATTCATTATCTGTACTGAAAAGCGCTTTTGCTATCCTGACTTTCTGAACAGACTGGTTAAGCTCATCCTGGTATCTGTGTATCTTTTCCCATCTGTGTGTGCGGTGAAATGAATTAAGAACCAGCTCCTCGTTTATCTCACGTTTTGCATTATCAGGATGTGGTTCATGGAACCATCCGGCCTGGGTAACTCTCATCCCTCCGATACCGCGATTCCTCGCAACCAGGTTGACCAGGGGGATCTGTCCGGCTACAGCCAGCTGTTTCCTGAGATTTCTGTAGGTGGGCATTCCCCAGAATACAAGGCTCCCCGGAAATGGCAGAAGAGATAACCTGCCTGCAAAATATTGTTCCCTCACCTTAGATGGAAGTTCTGCAAAAGGACGGAAAGTGAGAAGATACTTTACATTATCGGGGAGAGAATTACCAAGGATGATAAATTCTTTTGTCCATCGGGGCAAAACTGAGTTGCTGTTTCCGGCAAGTATCCTGAAACCCGACTCTGAAAGGGATCTGCCATTACTGAAATCTTCTCCATAGGCACCGGTAAGCAGCTTCATGAAAAATTCCGAAATTGATTCTGCAGGAAGTTCCTCTGAAGGAGACCTGTAAAACCCCCGCCAGAAATCATATTCCGGATCATGAATGCTGTTGCCAAAAAATGTCCACGTCACTCTGCCTTTATCATCCTGGGTCCTAGAAAGCATCATGGGCAGCAGTGTTACGAACTTTTCATGGGGCAGTTTCCCGGCTTGTGATTTCAGTTCATCCGGCCAGTATGGATTATCGATGAGGTTTTTACCCCCATGACCATGTATGTGATGTTCGGTTTGTCCAAGCCCCAGCTTTACAATATTGCTCATTATCTGGTGCCCGATATGCGCGATTCCCGGACGAAGTTCATATTCCTCCTCCATTTCTGAGATCTTCAAACCATAAAGGTCATCTTCACTGAAAACCTCAGGGTCAGTTTCCCCGAGGGGTTTTCGTCCAATTATCGGAGAGGGCATAAATTCAGAATAAGCAGGAAGATGGTAGCAACCATCACAATCGAACCATGGGTAACCATCCATAAGTCTTTGCCATCCTTCATACTGTTTTTCAGTCATTTTAGTCTGATTTAGTACATAAATTGAACTATCGGAAAATAGAATTTAATTTTCTGGAATCCTAAGTTAAACATAAGGGTCCATATATTGTTCACAATAACATAACTCAATTATAAACAAAAAAATTAAATGGTACATCGCCATTTTTCCCTACCTGACCGCCAGGCATAAAAAGAACCAGTAACAGCTATATTAATTTTGAACATATATGGCTTTATTATGTTAATTTTGAACATTGAAAAATCAAGGAAAATAAATATCCAATTCATATGAAAAACAGGTATATGAATCCATATTTTGCCGGAACACTTCTGGGGCTGTCGTTGCTTCTCGCAATGTTCCTTGCAGGAAGGGGACTGGGTGCAAGCGGGGGCATAAAATATTGCGTTGTTTCGCTCGTTGGAGCAGTTGACAAACCGCATGTTGAGAAATCTGAGTATTACAGCAAATACTTTGAAGGAGGCAGCAAGCCTCTCCAGAACTGGCTTACGATTGAAATACTGGGGGTTGTCGCCGGAGGTTTTATTTCGGGTGCCTTCTCAAAAAGGCTTAAGTTCAGAATAGAGAAATCACCTCGTATCTCAAATACCAGGAGGCTGATATTTGCATTTGCCGGAGGTATCCTTTTTGTATATGGGGCCCAGCTTGCAAGAGGTTGCACCAGTGGCGCAGCACTCTCCGGGATGGCAGTCCTTTCAGTAGCAGGATTCGTGACTATGATCGCAATCTTTGGTTCAGCATATTTATTTGCGTGGTTCTTCCGTAAAAACTGGATTTGATTATGGGACCGATATCATCACTCATTCAATTACCCCACTGGGTCGATCTGCTTATAGCATTTCTGATTGGCACGGGGTTTGGATTTTCACTTGAGCAGGCGGGCTTTTCTTCAAGCCGGAAGCTTGTTGGTATGTTCTACGGGTACGATACTACTGTAATCAAGGTTTTCTTCACCGCAGCCATAGTTGCTCTGATCGGTTCACAGCTTTTAAGCTACCTCGGAATGCTCGACCTTAACAGGGTGTATGTAAACGAGTATTATGTTTTACCTACAATTTCAGGCGGTGTCATCATGGGACTCGGATTTGTTGTTGGCGGATTTTGTCCCGGAACTGGGTTATGCGCCATGTCGATCGGTAAAATAGATGCGATCGTGTTTGTCCTGGGAGGACTGACAGGCGCATTCCTTTTTGCCGAAACTTACCCGTATATTAAAAATATTGCAGACGGCACTTACAAAGGGCCGGTTAAGATAAATGAAATACTGGGTATCTCTCCGGGGCTTTTCAGCTTTCTGCTTATCATTGCTGCGGTAATTATGTTCTGGATCGCAGAAAAAGCAGAGAAAAGGTTTGCCAGGCCGGAGATCTCAAACGAATTGTAATAAAGTCAGTTATGGCTACAAGAGTAAAATTCTCAATATTGCTGGTCCTGCTCGGGTCCATTCTTGCCATTCTGCCACTGAGGGCTACAAGGTCATTAAGCGCTGACCCTGAGAAACTTTTATCCCGATCACTTGAGGATAGCGCTGGTTTGACAGTAGACCAGGTTGCTCGGTTTATCTCGGATGAAGACCCGACAATACGACTGATCGATCTCAGATCAACGGAAGAGTTCATGAGATCGAGTCTTCCGGGTTCAATAAATATTCCATATCATGAAATGCTTGACAGGGATCCATCAGGCTATCTGGGCTCAGGAAACTTCAGAAATATTTTTTACTCTAACGGGGATATCAGATCTGGTTATGCCGTGGTGATCGCAACCGGACTAGGATATAAAAACTGCTATACTATGAAAGGCGGAATGAACGAATGGCTGAAAACAATTATGAACACCACATTCACTGGTGAGAAGATTTCAGCCAGGGAAAATGCTGTATTTGAAGCAAGGCTAAAAGCAGGAAAACTGTTCAGGGAGATGAATTCTCTTCCCGACAGTCTTAAGATCAAATACCTGAACTCGAAGAAATTTAATCCCAAAAAGCTTGACGGTGGCTGCGAATAAGCTGCAGATTAATTCAATCCCCCATGGAAATAATTAAGAAATACATTTATATTATCCTGATCATAGCTTTTGTACTCATTCTTGTTATTATCAGGAACACGGATACCGGCCATTTCAGGTACGATGCGAAGAAATGGGCAAGGCCCTCATATTCCGGATCCAATTTAATTACCACGGATAAATTATCAGCTCTTCATGGAAAGCTCCTAATGGTAATTCTCAGCAATTCACGGAAACCGGAAATTGGCGCCGGGATAAAGGTATTGTCCGTTCCACCCGATTCGATCCTGGCAAATAGATACAATAAAGCTATTCGCTCAAACAGCGGCCCGGTAATTCTATATTCAGAAAACTATTCGGTATCATCAAAAGTCTGGATGGTACTTAGCCAGGCAGGCTTCAGAAATATTTTCATTTATACCGATAGTTCCGATAACGAGATCCTGAAAAAAGAATTCCGATCTGATTCCCTAACCAGACCGGAATAACAATTATCAGATAAGAATTCTATTTTACGACAGGGAAATTGTTCACATCCTCATCAGAAAAAGGAAGCCATGAAAGCGCCTCTCTTTTCATCACCATCCTGTTGTGCATAAAACTGTTATTCCCATATTTAAGTGTCCTGGCATCATATCCGAAGAGTCTCAGATAAGCAGTGGCAAATGCCGAGTTATGACCTGTTCCGCAATAGACCACAACGGGCTTGTCGTATGGAATCGTCGCCAGTTCGTCAACAATACCCAGTGTACCGTCAGGCTTGTATCGTACTGCACCAGGAATATGTCCGTCACTGTATTTATCCTTCCTCTCAAGATTTATAATGTAATATGCTGAAGGATTGCTGAAAACTTCGTCGGCAGTAATGAATATACCCGAGGTACCTTCCCCGAAAACCTTTGCGAACCTTACATCGCTGACCTCTTTTCCAACTGTCAGCCCTGTTTTAAGTTCAGGCAGACCTGTTGCTGCAGGCTTATTATGGGTCACAGTATCAAGCTGTGATTCATATTTCCCCGAAAGGCCTTTCAGCCAGCCGTTCTCAGCAAGTTGTTTGTTCCAGCCGCTCATCCCCCATCTCAATGCAAATACATTCCCGTAACCTTTCAGACGCAAGAGGGAGGTGGCATAACTCGAAATCTGGCCATCGTCGCAGACAAGAATGATTTTCTCGTACCTGAATGGCTTGATTCCCGTCTCGAACCATGAAGGAAGCTCCTCGAACTTTTTATTTACAGCTCCTTTAATATGACCTGCGGAATATTCACTCTTGCTTCTGAGGTCGATTATCAGATTATTATCTCCCTTTAATTCATTGACAAGAGATGCTTTAATAAGTGAAGGATACTGCTTGGTGTTGACATAATCTCCATTTGCCTTAAGTTCCTTAAGCAAAAGGCTGGTTTCGTCACCGATAACCGGGGCGGATTTTATTTCCACCGGCTTGTATGTTGCCGATGATATTTTCTTTTCGCTCTTTCCGCCTGTGCATCCGCTCATTGCCAGCCCAATGGCCGGTATGAGTATGATGGCTTTATATAATGATTTCATATTGAATAAATTTCAGAGTTTATTTCACCTTAACGGGAACTCTGTCCTTATCATAGGTAAGTGTCTCAATCCGGTTGCCGACAGCATCATA
The DNA here is from genome assembly GCA_050013475.1 of Bacteroidales bacterium. GTDB lineage: Bacteria > Bacteroidota > Bacteroidia > Bacteroidales > VadinHA17 > LD21. Next base: position 131,914 of record JBEKFE010000006.1, on the reverse strand, counting down.
CTTGTAATCTGTTATGGCCACTCCTGTTTCAGGATTATTTATAAGCTTCCTCTCCTTGTCCATGTTTCTCACTTCGGTAACAGCTCCGTGTGCGTCATAATCCGTCTGATAAACAGGCACATTCTTCCCGCCTACATATTCATTGTCCTGATCCAGGTATGAAGTCTCGACAGGATAACCGTTCTGATTATACTTGCTTATTCGTTTCGACCAGCCCCAATAGAGATTTGACATCTGTCCCTTCACATTGTAGACAGACTGGTTCTCAAGGTCTCCGGCATCATTTGTTGTGAAGGTAAAATATGAAACTCCAATATCGCCGCAGTTTTCAGCCGTGCAGTTGTAAAGAGTATCAGCCTTGAAGTTAGCCATCCTTGTAACATATCCTTTGTTGCTGTACGAAAACCTCAGCTCATAGAACGGGCAGAAAGGGTTCATGACTGTCTCTTCATCTTTCAGATTGTATCTCAGTTCCTTTACCATGCTATCAGGAAGGACACTCCATACATAATAATTGATCTTATTCCTGTTCTCAACAGGCTGACCATCCTTTCCAAAGAATTTCAGACCCGTCCTTATGCCTTTATCATTAAGTGTATACTCCCCGGTATATACTCCTGCCGATTCGATGCGCTCATTCTTTTTATTGTACCAGGTTTTGATTTGCTTATTGTCCTTATATTCATAAACGATCTTAGCTGCTCCACCCATGGAAGCATAATCCAGGAGTGAATCACCTCTCAGGAATTCTACTGAAAGAAGTCTGCCTGAGTTATCTCTTGTCAATTTATAGCTATTAACATCTTTTTCCTCACCTGCAGCCAGCTTATGAGTACCTTTTTCAATATCAAACGGAGTTTCACTGAACAAAAGGGTCCTGTAGTAACCAACATTTGCCTTTGATTCCTTTTGTCCGCCCTTACCTGTGCATCCTGATAAACCACTGATCAGGATAACTGTTAAAACCAAAATACCGAGTTTATTCATTTCTTTAAAATTTAGACTGCTAATTTATTTAATTTAAGTTAATTCCATATTAAGTATTCAAACAGTAAACTAACAACCGGAAACCAATAATGTTTATCTGCCGGAAATCCAACAAGTTTTAGTTTTATAATTACTTATAATCTGATCCATTTTCAATATATTTTTAATTTATTTGTAGTATTTAGTTGTATTTATAAATTATATAGCTATTTTTGCTTACTATTATATTATTTATTAATTCAAAGAAAGAGGCTTTTGAGACAGCCTCATTTTTATTAAAAAGAGAGAGTTATGTGCGGAATTATAGGAGTGTTCGATCTGAAACAAAAAGCTGAAGATTTAAGGCCGGCCGTTCTGGCTATGTCTAAAAAAGTTCGTCACCGTGGTCCTGACTGGTCAGGGATTTATTGCTGCGAGAAAGCAATTCTTGCCCATGAAAGGCTTGCAATAGTAGATCCGGTTTCGGGGGCTCAGCCTCTTCACAGTGAAGATGGTGATCTTATTCTCACTGTGAATGGTGAAATATATAATCATCTTGAATTGAGAAAAAACCTGAAAACAGATTATAAGTTCCTTACAAATTCTGATTGCGAAATCATACTTGCACTTTACCGTGAAAAAGGCACAGGCTTCTTTAACGAACTTAATGGCATCTTTGCATTTGCACTCTACGATAAGGCTAATGACTCTTATCTGATCGCGCGGGATCATATGGGTATTGTGCCTCTTTATAAAGGATGGGATAAGAACGGGAATTTTTATGTTGCTTCAGAGCTGAAAGCCCTGGAAGGCACCTGCAAGTTAATTGAGCTTTTCACACCAGGCACTTACCTGAGCAGTACAGATGGAACCGAAAAGAAATGGTACAACCCCGGCTGGAAGGATTTTGAAAACGTAAAAGGTAACAGCAGTAGTATACCTGCCCTCAGGAAGGCGCTTGAGGAATCGGTACACAGACAGCTCATGTCAGATGTACCTTATGGAGTTCTCCTTTCGGGCGGGCTGGATTCATCAATTGTTTCTGCTGTGGCAAGAAAATATGCAGCAATGAGGATCGAAACCCAGGATATAAAGGAAGCATGGTGGCCCAGGTTGCACTCATTTGCCGTCGGCCTTAAGGATTCACCCGATCTGGCAGCCGCCAGGATGGTCGCAGAACATATCGGCACTGTTCATCACGAGGTGATCTTCTCCATCCAGGAGGGACTCGATGCTCTTTCTGATGTCATCTACCACCTCGAAACTTATGATGTCACAACTGTAAGGGCCTCCACTCCAATGTACCTGCTTGCGAGAGTCATTAAATCAATGGGCGTAAAGATGGTTTTATCGGGCGAGGGTGCTGATGAAATATTCGGAGGCTATCTTTATTTCCATAAGGCACCTGATGCAAAATCATTTCATGAAGAGACTGTTCGCAAATTGGAAAAGCTGCACCTTTACGATTGTCTAAGGGCCAATAAGTCACTTGCGGCCTGGGGCATTGAAGGAAGGGTACCATTCCTCGACAAGGAGTTCCTCGATGTTGCAATGCAGCTCAACCCGGCAGACAAGATGGCAGGCAATGGCCGAATGGAGAAATGGATCCTCCGGAAAGCATTCGAGGATGTCCTGCCGGCCAGTGTGGCATGGCGGCAGAAAGAACAATTCTCTGACGGTGTAGGTTACAACTGGATCGACACGCTGAAAAAGCTGGTCTCGGAAAAAGTTACTGATGCCCAGATTGAGACGGCAAAGTTCAGGTTTCCCATCAATCCTCCTCTTAACAAGGAAGAATATTATTACCGTTCTATATTCACTGAACATTTCCCCTCCGATACTGCTGCGGCAACAGTACCTTCAGTGCCATCGGTAGCCTGTAGCACGCCTGAGGCGCTGGCCTGGGATTCTTCATTCAGCAATCTGAACGACCCTTCAGGAAGAGCAGTCAGGACAGTTCACAAGGAAGGCTATAATTAGAAAATGCTTTCGTGACTCCGAGGCAGCAGAAATTGTTCTCAGAATATTCCGGGACTTTTTTTCAGAGTGATTATGTAAAGTTGATCAGATAGACGCTTTTAGTCCCTGAATCCAGCTCTGACCATAACTACCGGGATGAGATATCTGATTTATAGAATTTAACCACGGAATTGAACGGAGTGAAAACGGAGTAACACTGTCTAAATCAAAACAGTGAGACTCCCCCGATAGATCGGGGCAGGCTGTGCTACCTCCGTGTTACCCCGTGGTTAATCTTGTTCAAATTAGCTATTTGACCAGTTTATAAAATTCGTAGGTTATGGTCCACTCAAACGTTTTTCCGGGTTCAGCTTTCACCCTGATATAAGGCTCGGGGCAGAAAGTTGTATGGCAGCACCAGAAATTCACGAATTCAAGTGGCCGGTCACATGTAATATTTATGCCTGTCCCGGCAATGCTGTTCTCCACTTTTATTTCATAGGGCATGCCGGTTACTCCTTCACCCTGTATTCCGCCGCTGAAGACAGTCTCTGGCTTAATCAGATCTCTTCCAAGTATCATCTTGTTTCCCTTCATCGATGCTATATCACCACCATCTGTAAACTTTCCTTTTAATGGAAATGAAAATTCTGCACTATAGCCAGGTCCAACTGGCAAATTGTCGATCACAAAAAAGTTATGGTTGTAGCAAAGTGTTTCAAGAGTCTTCTTTCCTCTGTTCTTAAGCCTGTGGATCAGGACCAGAACAGGTTTGTCTTTTTCAAGTCGTACAACCTTTTCATACTCATAGGAATAATCCTTGTCCTTCATAATATGTGTGAACAGCACCTGGTCGGGCTTTTTCTTTATCTGCCATTTACCATGATCAATTATATCATAAGTATGGGCGAATGTCCAGGGCTTCTCATCGGGTTTAGTGATGGTGCCTATACCGATCATAAGGGCCTTCCCTCCGGGATTAGCTTCGGCGAAACCTATCGGCTGAAAAGCATCAACCGGACCCATAACTACATCGTGGATATCGGGTCTGTAGATCTCAAACCACTTGTCAAAATAGTTATGGCCCGCATATTCAAGGTGTGTAATGTTCCCTGCCCAGTCGAACCTTGTTCCCTGGTAATAACCCTCCTTTACATCAGGAAGGTAGATATTGGCTTTCATTATCCCGTTAGAGATATCTGTCTGTGGGATGCTTTGGTTTTGCATGGTAGAAATTATTATTACTGTTAGAATATATAATATTTTATACATTGTTTCTGGCCTTAAATTATCTCGGTTGCCATTTCGAAGTTAATACAATCTTCTCTTTTTTTAATCAGGCAAAGAGACAAAAAAAAACCCTGCCGAAGCAGGGTTCTGGTAATAGAAATGAAATAAACAGATGTTAATTTTTGTCATAAACCATTTTTATAACTCTGTCACCGTTTGGTGTCGTAGAAGTACTGGTAACTGTAAGCGTCTTGGCATCTGTAAGGGTCCAAACCGATGTTGATTTCATCTCCCTTGTTTCGCCATTCATGTTCATAGTCCTTGTAGTAACCACATTAAGGGAATTACCGTCAGCAGACCATGTTACGGTTGATTTACTTTCTCCTCTTGGATTTGTATTTACACATTCTTTGCCATCAAGGGTATATTTCTCCGTTGTTGTCTGTGTCTGTCCATCCTGGCCCATCCTGGTCCTGTCAACGGTCAGCAGGTTTGCTTCCTGTTTTATTGAAAGGTTGCCTCCGCCCATTCTCTGCCCGCCACCCTGTCCACCACCCTGGGGAGGCTGACCCATATCGCTTTTCGACTGATTATAAGCCCAGTTACCTGCAAAGCTTGTTTTGCCGGTCTGTGCATTTGTCATTGCCGGCATAAGAAATGCGACAGCAATAGTAAAAGATAAAATTCTGAAGAACTTACTTTTCATAATTTGTGATTTTTTGGTTCAATGATACATAGACATTCTTATGTTGTTATTTATTCCACATATACAGGGGAATTTTAATGATATAAACAATAAAACAGGTGAATTGTTTTCAATTCTCCCCCTCTCCCGTTCTCCCACTCACCCCCTCTTTCTAACTTATACCCTTTTCAGCGCCTCCAGGACCCTATCGGGGGTAAATGGCATCCTGAAAAGTCTGGCGCCCGTAGCATCAAAAATTGCGTTTGCCACAGCTGCTCCTATACCTATTATTGCAGGTTCTCCTCCACCCTGCGGAGGCTGGTCCTTTCTCTCCAGAATGACACAGGCCATTTTTGGCAGCCACGAGAACCTTGGAATGCTGTAGGTATCAAATCCCCGGTCGAGGATATTCCCTCCTTCAAAGCGAAGTTCTTCTGAAAAAGTGTACCCCAGACCCATAGTTATACATCCCTCCATCTGAAGCTGGCTTCCTTCCGGATTAACGCATAATCCCATATCCTGTGCTACTGCGATCCTGATTACCTTAACTTTCCCGGTCGATTTGTCCACCTTCACCTCGGCCATATGTGCCACCCATGCACCTGCATCGGTACCGCATGCAATCCCGATCCCTCTTCCTCCCGGTGTCTTCCCTGGCACATAGCCGAACTTATCTGCCACTGCCTTCAGGCAATCGATCAGATGCTGGTCTTTCAGATTCTTAAGCCGGAATTCAAGAGGATCTATCCCGGCCTTGGAAGCCATTATATCAATATGTGATTCCCTGGCAAACGTATTTGTGTTATTATTTGGAGCCCGCCATGCCCCGGTAGCAAAAGGATGAACATCAGGCCCGTTCCTTTTCTCATCATAATGTGTTATAATGGTGTTCGGTGCATTATAAGTAACCTCCGAACCCCTGCTTCCGGACAACCATATCTTGTAATCCCAGAATTTAATCATACCATTTTTATCGACCCCTGAGTTGATCTTAATCACCCCGGCAGGATGGAAGGTATCATAGAAGAACTCCTCATCACGGGTCCATACAACCATAACAGGCTTGCCGGTCAGCTTCGCGAGTCTGGCGGCCTCCACACCCTGCTGCGACGGGGCTTTACCACCGAATCCTCCGCCAACAAAAGGAGTAATAACCCTCACCTTTTCTGCCGGCATCTTAAGCTGATTTACAATACTCTGCTTCAGTCCGAATGGCGACTGTGTCGATGCCCAGACGGTGGCTTTATCATTTTCAAAGTTTGCCAGCGCAGTATGCGTTTCCATCGGTGCATGAGCAAGATACGGATCAATGAATTCAGATTCAAAAACCAATGCTGACTCTTTTTTGCCCTGTTCGATATCACCTTTCTTTTCAGATTCTTCCACCTGTGAATCTGCCTTAAGAAACCACTCCCTGAGAGTACTGTTGTTTACCTTCAGTTCATTGAACTTATATTCAGCTTTTATTCTCCCGACGGCTTCACCTGTCTTTTCCAGGTTTTCACTTACAACAGCAATAAAATCTCCGTCGCGGATCACCCTGACCCCCTCAACCTTTTCAGCTTCCGAAACATCTGCGGAAACGAGTGTTGCACCGTGTGACGGCGGCCGGTGGATACGGGCAAAAAGCATTCCCGGCATTTTAATATCTCCTGCATATTGTGCCTCCCCGGTAACCTTCAGGTGAGAATCGGTCCTGTTATATGACTTGCCGATATAGGTGAACTTAGTGAGATCCTCAACAGAAGGTTTCACGTCAAGAAACTTCTCAATCTTTTTTCCTTTTGTAAGTTCTGAATAGCTGATCCTGTTTTTAGGATTTCTGGTATCGGTTATTATACCATCCTTTACTTCGAGCTGGGTCTGCGGTACCCCGAACTTGTCAGCAGCCATGCCCGTCAGCACTCCTCTCGCCTCAGCAGTTGCAGCTCGCATGCTTACCCCGAAAACCCTTGTTGTCAACGATCCCCAGGTACCTGCATCCCACGGACAAAGATCAGTGTCACCCATTACCATCTTCACACTGTCATAGGGGACATTGAGCTCATCGGCCATCATCTGCGGAAGTGAAGTTATTATCCCCTGCCCCATTTCTATCTTACCTGTATAGCAGGTTACAGTACCATCCTCTGCAATGTGCAGAAAGGCATTATAATCCTTTGGAAGTGAACCTTTCTGCTGCGCCGGCATAGCAGCAAGATCCAGACCGTCCCATGGGTAGAAAAAAACCAGTAATCCGCCGCCAAGCAGTCTGAAAAAGTCCCTGCGCGGGATCCCTGAAGAGGTTTTCATTTCATCGTTAATCGGCTCCATGATTTTATCGGTATTCTTTCTCATAATTACTTCCCTCCTTTCATTTGCGAGGCCGCCGTTTCAACTGCCTCGATAATCCTTTTATGAGCCCCGCACCTGCAAAGGTTGTCCTCCATACCATCAATAATTTCCTGATGTGTTGGTTTTGGATTCTTCATCAGCAAAGCGGTTGCGTTCATTATCATTCCCGGAGTACAATACCCGCATTGCAGTGCATCGTGGTCAACAAATGCCTGCTGGACTGGATGCAGCTTTCCGTCTTTAGCCAGTCCCTCGATGGTTGTAACCTGCTTTCCAGCTACTTCACCGACAGGCAACATGCATGATCTGACTGCTTCATTGTCGATGATCACCGTACAAGATCCACAATAACCCTGACCGCATCCAAACTTTGTTCCTGTAAGACCTAGCCTGTTCCTTAAGACCCAGAGCAGTGTCTCCTTAGGATCAAGTTCAATGTCGGTCCTTTTGCCATTCAAAACAAAACTGACCTTCTGTTCCATACTCAATGTTTTATATTAATTGATTCCAGATAATCCTCATTGGTATCTATATCCCTTAAAATCATTCTGTTTTCAACTTCTACCTCAAGTATATCGTGTGAACATTCTGATAAAAGCCCCCGGAGTCCCGTTCCTGCATCAAGAAGAGCCACTTCAGAGAAGTATTTCTCGGAAATGAGTAGCGGGTGACCTCTTTTCCCATTATGGATTGGCACTATAATTCCCTTTCGCTCTTTTCTCCAGGTTGCAGTCAAAAGATCTATGACTTCAGCAGCTATTTCAGGCTGATCACCCTGGAATACGATCGCTGCTGCAGTACCTGGCGGGAGTGAATTCAGCCCGCAGATGACAGATGAAAGCATGCCGCTCCTGTAATTCACGTTTGTGCAGGTCTTAACCGGTAAATCCGATATTGCTGCAATTACCTCTTTCTCCCACGCGCCTGTTACAACTATGACATTTTTGACATCAGAATCAAGTATATTCAGAATGACATTCTCTATTATGGTCCTTCCCCTGAAGGGCAGGATAAGCTTCGGAGTTTTCATCCTGCTTGATTCGCCGGCGGCCAGAACAACAGCCCATATTTCTGAAAAAACAGCCATCTCTGTTAATTGATAGTAAGAATGATCTGCCTGCCCAACAGGCAGCAGCCTATTATTTCTTCAATGAGTTCCGTACCAGGATAAGCTCTGCTGCAATACTAACTGCGATCTCTTCGACAGTTTTGGAATTGATCTCAATTCCGACCGGTGAGTGAACTGATTCCCATTGCTCTGCTGATGCCCAGCTATTCTCGAGAAAATTCCTGCGCATCTTTTCAATCTTCGTTCTGCTTCCGATCATCCCAATATAGCATGCTTTGCTGCCTATGCATCCCTTTAATGCAGCTGCATCGTCATTATGACCACGTGTGACAATAACAACATAAGAATCAGCAGTCAGCTCCATTGCCGTAAACGATTTCCCGACATCCTGTACTATAAAATTGTGCGCATCGGGAATATTCACCGGGTTGGCAAACTCGCTTCTTCCATCAATAACAGTTACCTCAAAATCGAGTAATCTCCCAAGATGGCTAAGCGCTTTCCCAATATGACCTGCCCCTGCAATGATAAGCCGTGGAAGCGGGAACAATGCTTCCAGGAGTATAAGCCCATCGGTTGCTTCTCCCTGCTTGCCTGTCTCGATGCTTGAAAAAAAAACACCATTCTTGTCATTAAGAAGATCACCAAGTACCGGCTTTACTCTTTCGTCAAGTTCATTACCTGAACCTGAGGTCTCATCCATCGATACGGCCATTCTCTCAATAACAGGCTGATCACCTGTCATACCTTTTATCGTTGTTACCACTGCACAAGGCTTTCTCATTGACAAATACTGATCTATCGACCTGAAAAGGGATCTATATTTTTCAACTCCGCTCTCGATCAGTACCGAAACATAGCCTCCACAAATAGCTTCTGTTGTATGCTCTATACTTTTGTCGAGTTCAAAATGATAAATGCCTGAATGCCCTGTTATTGCAGCTTCGGTTGCCAGCCCCTGTACTTTCCCCTCAAGAAATCCTCCGCCGATCGTTCCCTCTATCAGACCGTTCCTGTCGAAAAGAGCCGAGCTCCCTGCTTTCTGAGGAGTTGAGCCTTTTGTGAAAATTACCGTGGCGATGACCAGGGGGCTCACTCCTTTGGATATTTCAGGGATCTGCGAATATATATTTTTCATTTCCTGAATCTTAATCGCATGAAGATGATTGACCTGAAAGAATTGGTTATAAAGTACCTTATCTTACAAAGATATTCAAAATGACAAAGATTTGACAATTTTGATCCGGATCCGGATCCGGATGTCAATCTTGTCACAGATAATGGAGATTCTGCCACTCATGGCTCCTTGCAGGCAGCTTCAAGAGAGTCTTCTGCATCGTAATTGTCAAAGCCATGAAAGAAGCAGTATTATTTAAAGTCAGGGCTGATGCAAAGGGACTTAAAGGTGCTTAAGTCATGACCGGCAACTCCGACCAAGATTTAATACATTTTATTGTATCGGGCATGCCATTTTTTCAGAAAATTGATTTAATTTTGATAGAGGACTATCAAATAATCAATAAAAATATTCTCACCATGAAAAAATCTTTTATTGCTCTTCTGTTTCTTGGGGTATTTGGCTATCCGCTGACAGGCCAGAATGCCACAAACTTTACTTATAAGTTTGATAATGGAATAGTTGTCAAAACAGACCATGACTGGGGACACATCTGGATCCAGCAAAAACAGGATGCATTTGCCCCGAATGAAGAAAAAGTTTCGGTTGTCATCAGTCTAAGAACCTTTGGAGATCCACCACAGAGTACTACTTCCAAACTCACACTCGCGGGAAAAGAGGTGAAGCTTAAAGATGCCGCACCCGGTACCTACGATCTTAAAATCACATCCAAACTTGCCGGTAAACCAGGGTCGATCTCATTCGATGCACAGGGGATAATCGTAAAGCCGAAAATGAAGACCACTGTAACGGTGATAATTTACAATTACCAGGTAAGCATAGAAGAGACTGCCATGTCGAACAAAGGACTGGCCGGTTATGATTCAAGGATAGCCTGGTATAAAGGGAATCTTGATGAGACCATGAAAGTCGGTGCAATTTCCTTTTTTGCCAAGGGAGCTCATGATAAAAAGCTTGTACCAGATGCTGCTACAAACGATATCTCAGGAAAGATCAAACCCGGAACATATGATGTCATGATATCGATCGACATCTCTGGCCATAGCCAGAAAGTATGGCTTGAGAATTTCACTATCAAGCCTGATGTTAATTATAAGATATTGACAAACATGAATGCAGGCACTATAAGTTATGCCGGAGTGAACAGGGATGTCAGGAAGCTTTATTTATATCCTGCAGGAACGGCCGACAGATTACAGGGTGTTGCAAAACCTGACAAAGCGTCCGAAGTAATCTCCTATGAACCGGCTGGTGCTGTATTCGCATGCCCTCCGGGAAGCTATGATGTTCTCCTGGGAATGGCCAATGGAACTAAATTCGAATGGAAAAAAGGTCTGGTAGTAAGGACCGGTACCAGGACTGACGTAAAATAAAAATCCTCATCCGTGGATAACACAGACCAGAGATTTTGACAAAACTTTAAGTTTTTAAACTCACTCACTTCATTGCATATTCAAGTTGGGGAATGTCAGCTCTACCTTGTGGATTGTACCGATGCAGGTATATTTGATGCTGATTCCATAAGTGTCAGTGATCTTTTTTACAATTGACAGCCCCAGCCCGACGGACTGCTGGCTGTTTCCGCCCTTTCTGAAGCGCATGAAGAGAAGTTCCGGTACAACAGTAAGAGGAATCCCGGTATTCGAAACTGTTACTGAACCTGGTCCTGTATAACATTTTATCGATCCTCCGTTTATATTATACCGGACAGCATTGCTGATAAGGTTTGAAATAAGTATATCTGCAAGAGTTTCATCCATAACTACATTTGCTTCGTCGGTACCGGTCACTTCCACGCTGATATTCCTGATCTGGATGATCTCTGAATAATCATTCAGGTAGCTCAATAAAATTTTTCTGATTGATACTTCCTTTGGATTCTGGAAATAGTTGTTCTCTATTTTGGATATAAGAAGAAGACCCTGATTAAGCTTTAGAAGTCTGTCGGTTGCCTCATTAATTGTTTTTATACTTTCAATATCTGCTTTAGTCAGGTTCTTGTTCTGCATCAATATCTCCATCTTTGACCTGATGATGGCCAGGGGAGTCTGTATTTCGTGAGAAGCATCCTCGTTATACTCCTTCAGATTTATGTAATCTCGCTTCATCCTTTCAGTCATCTGGTTTATCACAGTATTCAGCTGGCTGAACTCGTCAGTATCAGAATCAGGCAGATCGAGTGCCTTGTCTGTCTGAACATTGAAGCTGCTTGCCTTTTTCACAGAAACATAGAACGGGTTCCATAGCCTCCTGGAAATAAGATAGTTAATTAGTATTGAAGCCAGTAGAATTAAAAGGAACAGGTAGAACATATACAGACCGATGTCCTTGAGCAGCTCTTCATTTTCATCAAGCGGCTGGAGCACAAGAATGCTGTATCCGATTCCATCTGGTGTGTTACCTCTGAAGATCAGGGAACGATATGAGCTATAACTATCCGATTCTGTATCATATACCGAAGTATCCTTGAATATTTCCGCGTACCTGACAGTAGTGCTCAGGAGCTTCACCTCGATCTGGTGTCGCAAGGCAGCTGCAAAATCAGGAATGGTATCAGTGCTCTCGATCTGCTCCTGGATCATGTTCTTTTCAACAAGAAGGCTGCTGTCGATCTGTTTATAAACAAGAGACTTTATGGTAAAATAAAGGAATACTGCCCCTGCGATCATCACAACGACATAAATGACAAAGAAATAGGATGTCGCTTTTGTAATTAGTTTCAACTTTCAGCGAATTTGTATCCGAACCCGTAAATGCATCTGATGTAATTCTTTCCCTTTGCTGCAACTATCTTTTTCCTGAGATTTTTCACATGGGTATATACAAAATCATATGAGTCGGTCAGGGTCACATAATCGCCCCAGAGATGCTCGACTATAGATTCTTTAGTTATTATTCGGCCCCTGTTGGTGACGAGGAACAATAAAAGATCAAATTCCTTTCTTGTCAGATTCAGCTGTTTTTCATTGACAAAAGCTCTTTTCCCCTCAGCATCAACGGTTATTTCGTTGAATTTAATCTCATTTAATCCCATGTAATTCTTCCTCCGGCCGATAGAATGGATCCTGGCACTAAGCTCTGCAAAATGGAAAGGTTTTGTAAGATAATCGTCAGCGCCAAGTAATAGTCCCGACAGTTTGTCGTCGAGGGAACTCCTGGCTGAAAGGATAAGAATTCCATCTGTTGATTTGTTTTCCTTTATCTCTCTTATGATATCAAGGCCATTACCGTCAGGTAATCCGATATCCAGGATGATGCAGTCGTATCTGCTGTCTGCTGTCTTAAGCGAAGCCTGGTTATAGTTCAATGCAGTTTCACAGAGATGTCCTTCCATCCTGAGATACTCGTTAATAGATTTACAGAGAATTGGGTCGTCTTCAATAATAAGCAGTTTCATAACAAAATGATGAAATGCAAATGTACTAAAACGTCACTATGTTGATCATTCTTTCACTTGTTACATCATTCCCGGCCTGATATTTTTTTCTGACCAGTCTATGATCTTCAAAATTCTCTTTTCCCTTGTTTCAGCGCGCTTTGAACCATTCAGCCACCGGAGGTACATGCGCCTTGCGGAGAAGGGAAAATTAAGGAAGTTACTGATCGCCTTCTTATTACTTTTCAGACCCTCCATCAGATCAACAGGAATTTCAGTTTCATCTTCGCTGCTGTTGTGGTAGGCAAGATGCGGCTTTTCAAGAACTTCCCTGAATGCTGCCAGCCCTGATGGCTCCATTTTCCCAAGTTCTATAAGCTTACGAACACGATCAATATTATTTTTTGACCACCGGCTCCCGGCTCTTCTTCTGCTGAACAGCTGTATATAATAGTCCTGATTAACTCTCTTTACCTTGCTGTCGATCCATCCGAAGCAGAGAGCCTCTTCAACCGCATCGTCATATGGAATTCTACTCTTGCCTGAACTTTTTTTGAAATAGATCAGCCATACACTTTCAGAAGTATCGTGGTTTTTTTCAAGCCAGTCGCGCCACTCATCACGGGTTTGAAAATAGAGTTCCATGGATATTATTTTTCAGAAATTTAATTTAAAAATTGATTTGATCAGCAATTTTCCGCAATAGAAAATTCAGTTGTTATAATATTCACATTACCTGTTACAAGAATAACAGTGAGTCAGGCTAAAAAAGGATAACCAGAGCCACAGAATGGAGCTTAAATATATATTTTCAATATTTCCAGACTACCTGATCTACCCAACAGATGGGCCTATTAAAAAAATCATTCAGACCAGGAAAAGTAGTTATTAATAATATGGTATAAGAATAGTCAGGCCGGAGACTGGCAAAAATGGAGCAATTTGCATATACCGGACTATGTATAAATACTGATAGATTTGCCGCATATATGCTCATCTCGCTGGCATCCGACTGCACTATTTTTGGATATACAAAAAATAATTAGAAATGCTGGATGTACTTATTGCGAAACCTGAAGAAAAATCCTCACCGGATGGCAGTCTGAGAATGAGTGACAGGGCTGATAAACCTGTGAAGAGTTTTCTTAAAGCAGTATCATGGAGAGTCGTGGGTACGATCGATACCATGATTATAAGCTATTTCGTTACCGGCAAACTAACTCTTGCATTCACTATCGGAAGTGTTGAGGTTATAACAAAAACCGTGCTCTACTATTTCCACGAAAGGGTCTGGGCACATATTCACAGGATAAAGATTAAAGGATTGATCAAAGCATATGACAAACAATACAGAACTGATAAAATTAAACAGCCTGCTTAAGGACAAATCAATAGTTGACAGCATAAAGGAACTTGTCAGCGCCCATCCTGGTAAAGTAGTATTTACAACAAGTTTCGGCATTGAGGACCAGGTAATTACAGACATGATTTTCAGAAACAGTCTTCCGGTCGAGGTAATTACCCTTGATACAGGCAGGCTGTTCCCCGAGACATACCAGGTCTTCTCGGAGACCATTATGAAGTACAAACAAAAGATCAATGTATGCTTTCCTGATCCAAAGGATATTCAGAAGCTCATGACTGAAAAGGGTCCTTTCAGCTTTTATGAATCAAAGGAGAACAGGCTTGAATGCTGCCACCTCAGGAAAGTGTTACCGCTTAATAATGTTTTAAAGGATAAGAGCATCTGGATAACGGGTATCAGGTCAGAACAATCTGACAACAGGTCAGCTATGAGCAACCTTGAGTACGATGAAGGGAAAAAAATGATAAAATATCACCCGCTCTTTGACTGGTCCCTGGATCAGGTTGAAGTTTATATCAAGGAAAACCACGTTCCTTATAATTCACTTCACGATAAAGGATATCTCAGCATCGGTTGTGAGCCATGCACAAGACCTGTCCTGGATGGGCAGAATTTCAGGTCGGGCCGCTGGTGGTGGGAGTCAGACGGTGCAAAAGAGTGCGGATGTCATGTCAGATATCCTGAAACAACCGTATAATAAAAATTCAAAATGGATATTAACCGTGAACACCTGAGGGATCTTGAGAATGAATCCATTTTCATAATGCGCGAAGTGGCTGCCCAGTTTGAGAAGAAAGTAATCCTTTTTTCCGGAGGAAAAGATTCCATAGTTCTTGTTCACCTTGCAAAAAAGGCGTTCTGGCCTGCAAAATTGCCTTTCAGCCTTCTGCATATCGATACCGGCCATAATTTTGAGGAGACACTTAAATTCCGGGATGATCTGGCAACTGAACTTGGAGTAGAGCTTCTTATCAGATATGTTGAAGATTCAATAAAACAAGGCAGGGTCTCAGAAGAGCAGGGTATCAATGCAAGCAGGAACAAGGCACAATCGGTCACATTGCTTGATGCTATTGAAGAGCTGAGTATTGATGTTGCCATCGGTGGCGGACGACGCGATGAAGAGAAGGCACGTGCAAAGGAGAGATTTTTTTCCCACAGGAATGAATTCGGACAATGGGATCCTAAAAACCAGCGACCAGAGCTCTGGAACATTTTCAACGGACGAAAGCACATGGGTGAACATTTCAGAGTATTCCCCATAAGCAATTGGACCGAACTTGATGTATGGCAATATATTATGAATGAGAATATAGCTCTTCCCAGCCTTTATTATACGCACCGCAGGAAGATCTTCAAAAGAGGGAACGTCTACCTGGCGTGGGCCCCGTTTATGCAGATCAAGCCTACCGAGGAGGTTTTTGAAGCTGATGTAAGATGCCGGACGATAGGTGATATAACCTGTACCGGTGTCACATTATCAAAGGCCGAAACCCTGGAGGAGATCGTTTCTGAAATTGCTGCTACCAGGGTTACTGAAAGAGGCGGTAGATACGACGACCGAAGGTCGGAGGCAGCAATGGAGGACAGGAAGAAGGAAGGGTATTTTTAAGTTTGGAGTCAGGATGGGAATAAACGGAGAAAAAAAACAGAGAAGTCTTTTGCGGTTCACAACTGCAGGAAGCGTTGATGATGGCAAGAGTACTCTTATCGGGAGACTGTTATACGACAGCAAGTCAATATTTGAAGACCAGATGGACCATATCGTCCAGTCAAGCAAAAGACTTGGCAGGGATGAGGTAGATCTCTCCCTTTTGACCGACGGACTCAGGGCAGAGCGGGAACAGGGCATAACGATAGATGTTGCTTACAGGTATTTTGCCACTCCTGCACGAAAATTCATAATAGCTGATACGCCGGGACATATACAGTATACAAGGAACATGGTCACCGGGGCAAGTACAGCCGATCTTGCTGTAATTCTTGTGGATGCACGAAAGGGGGTACTTGAACAGACATTAAGACATTCATATATTGCATCGCTTCTCGACATAAGGCACATACTCTTCTGTATTAACAAGATGGATATGGTCGGGTACAAAGAATCTGTTTTTGCTGACATAAGGTCAAACCTTGGTATCATTGCCGAAAAGCTTGAGATTGAAGATCCTCAATATATTCCCATAAGCGCAAAGTACGGGGATAATGTGGTAGATAGATCGGGCAACATGGTATGGTATACCGGTAAGACTTTCCTCGATTTCATCGAAACAGTCGAGATCAAAAAGAACAAGAGCATGGATTCTCCCAGATTCCCTGTTCAAACCATAGTACGTCCGCAGACTGACCAGTTTCACGATTACAGGGGCTATGCTGGCAGGATTGCAGGCGGGACGTTCAAGCCTGGAGACAGGATCACTGTGCTCCCATCAAATCTGAGCTCAGCAATCAGGAGCATCAATGTTTACGAAAAAGAGCTTGATTCGGCTACGGCAGGTGATTCTGTTACCATAACACTTGAAGATCAACTGGATATTAGCCGCGGAGACCTGCTTGTCAGAACCGGTGATGAACCCAAGGCCGACCAGGATATAACCCTTATGGCATGCTGGTTCAACGAAAGACCTCTTCAGACAGGAGGCAGGTATCTTGTCCGTAATTCTGCAAATGATGCGGGCTGCATAGTTAAATCTATAGATTTCAAGGTCAATATTGATACCCTTGAAAAGGAGACCTCTGATCTTTCTGTCAAAATGAATGATATCGCTGAGATAAGGATAAAAACCTCCAAACCCCTGTTCTACGATTCTTATAAAAAAAATAATATTACAGGCAGCCTTATCCTGATCGATGAGGGCACAAACGAGACCGTCGCAGCCGGGATGATTATGTAATAGTCTTGCAGTCTGCGGTCTTGCGGTCTGGGAGTCCCAATGCCGTAAAAATCAAAAGCTATACCCCATTTACATGACTGACTCAGTTTGGTCTGAATGTTAATCATAGTTTCTACCTAATAACTTTTATGCTTTTATACTTATTCAAATGATAAAATAAAACAATTTCTTTGTTCACTTACTTGGTAGATATTATAGACTTTGTGAACTTAATAACAAAAAAAGATGGAAATAAAGACTGTGACAATAATCGGAGGTAAAGGCAAAGATGGAACTGATGAAAAGGTAGAAAAGATAGAACTTAAGCTTGGGGATATTGTAAGTATAGTCGGCCCGACGGGTTGTGGTAAAACGACATTAATAAACGATATTGAGCTTTTTGCCAATAGAAACACTCCCTCCGGACGACAGATTTTAATAGATGGCGAACAGATCCCGGATGATTTCACACTGGATCCTTCTAAGCATCCAATAGCTCTGATCTCACAGCATACCAATTTTCTGAGCGATCTGCCAGTTGGTGAATTTTTAACAATTCACGCTAAGGTAAGAGGTGCGTCAAGTATCGAGAATGTTGTAGAAGAAACAATTCAGTTTGCGAATCAATTAACAGGTGAGGCTATCATTAAGGAAACTGCCATGACCGAATTATCAGGCGGACAGACACGCTCATTGCTGATAGCAGATGCCGTTGTTATTGGTAATTCACCAATAATTCTGCTTGACGAAATTGAAAATGCAGGAATTCATAAAACAAAAGCTCTTGAACTTTTGAAGAAATATGCCAAGCTTTTTGTATTTGTTACTCACGATCCGACGATCGCACTCTTTTCCGATTGCAGGATCATAATGAAAAACGGGGCTATGCAAAAAGTTGTCTATTCGAACATTGAGGAACGCGGCGTTGCCCAGGAGCTCAGAAAAATGGATGATATGATCCTTTACTACCGTGGCCTGATAAGAGCAGGTGAAATTATAAATAACAAACATTTGGAATCGGTAACTAAATAACTATACTGAAATGAAATTAGTAATATTTGCAGGGCCGCCTACCTGTGGCAAAACAACAGTGATCCGTCAGGTCATCAAAAGGATGATAGCCAAAAACCTGAAACCATCCTTCGTGAAAATAGATGTACTTTACGCCGATGAGGATGAAACGATCAATAAGGAGTTTGGGATACCAACCAGAAAGATATATTCCGGTGAACTTTGTCCTGATCATTGCAATGTTGTTGTACTTGATGAAGTTGTCGAATGGGCAGAGAAACAGTCATCAGATTATTTATTTGTCGAAACTGCAGGATTATGCCTGAGATGCTCACCTTATGTTGAGAACTCGCTTGGAGTAGTGGTTCTTGAAGCGACCAGCGGAATGAACCTCCCCAGAAAGATAGGTCCGATGCTAACCCTGGCAGATATAAGCGTGATAACAAAAATAGATCTTATTTCACAGGCTGAACGGGAAGTATTCCGTTACAGAGTCCTCGAATCAGCCAAGGATATAACTGTAGTTGAAACAAACGCCTTATATGGCATCGGGATAGACCCGATAGTCAGGCAAATTCTGAGAACAAACGATGTTGAATTTCCGATGTATCTCAGAGGTAATCCACCTGTCGGCACATGTACGATCTGCGTCGGAAAAAAAGAGATCGGGGCAAAGAATCATTTTGGTGTTTTACGCACAATGGAACAGGAACTTTTTTATGTAGGTGAATAAACATCTGGCATATGAGACAAAAAATCTATCTCGACAATGCAGCAACTACTCAGGTAGATGATCGCGTGCTGCTTTTAATGCTCCCTTGTTTTTCTGAGGAATTCGGAAATGCATCAAGTTTACATTCATATGGTACACGTGCCAAGGATATCCTGGAAAAGTCAAGAAGAAAGGTTGCCTACTTTATTGGCTCTGACCCTGATGAGATCATATTCACTTCAGGAGGTACCGAGTCCAATAACCTTGCAATAAAGGGAATAGCATCTGCACATCGTTCCAAAGGAAACCATATTATCGTTTCTGCAATTGAGCATGATTGCGTGCTCAATGCCTGCAAATGGCTGGAGTCACAGGGCTTTTTCATCACCTATCTTCCGGTTGACAGTACCGGTGTGGTTGACCTTGACGAGCTTAAGAAATTCATTAATCCCAAAACTATTCTGGTTTCAGTAATGCATGCCAACAACGAGATCGGAACACTGCAGCCTATTGAAGAAATTGGGAAAATATGCAACATCTATAACGTTCCGTTTCATTCAGATGCCTGCCAGTCTTTTGGTAAAGTGCCGATCGATGTAAGAAAATCAGGATTAGACCTTCTTACTATAAATTCACATAAGATATATGGGCCTAAAGGAGTGGGCGCCCTGTATGTCCGCAAGGGCTTGAAAATAAATCCATTGCTACATGGCGGAGGACAGGAGTCGGGCCTGCGGTCAACAACCGAAAACATTCCTGGGATAGTTGGTTTTGCAAATGCTGCCAAGATATGTTTTGAAGGGATGGAAAACGAAAACAAAAAACTATTGGGATTGAGAAATAAATTTATAGATTTTTTATATGAAAATTTCGAGAACGCTTATATCAATGGACACCGGGAACAAAAGCTTCCCGGCCTTGTAAACTTCAGTTTTCACGGATTGGAGGGCGAGACTATAAGGTTACTTTTACTACTCGACGAAAAAGGTATCGCCGTATCTGCCGGTTCTGCATGTTCTTCAAATGATAAAACAAATAATGCATCTCATGTGCTCCAGGCAATAGGTTTAAACCAGTTTGAAGCAAGGGGCAGCATCAGAGTGAGCTTTGGCAGGTATTCAACAGAAGAGGATCTGGAAAGGTTTAAGGATGCACTTAAGGAATCGGTCAGTTCACTCACTTCAATTTTTTCGGGAAGCTCAGCAATCAGCAGGTACTAATGGGAAATGTAAAATTCTATAACAGGCATTTGAAAGAAAATGGTATGGGCTATTTTCAGCATTTGTGGTTCGCTCTGATGCTGGCAAGAAAGACTTTTGGATGCGCCATTGCATCATTGATCCATGCCCTCCTTCCATTCTTTCTTGTCGATCATACTAGCAAAACTATCAATAAATTGAATGAGATATTCATTGAAAGAAAGCGGAAACAGGATAATTATTCAACCGCAATCTGATAGGCACGAAACGAAATATCAATTACCGGTAATTAGGAAAAAATCAAAAATATTAACTTAAACATCAACCTAAATGAGTACTGAAACATTAATTCAAAAAACCAATACCCTGGATCTTCTGCCAAAACTTGACTGCGGAGCCTGCGGATATAAAACATGCCTGGACTTTTCAGCGGCAGTTGACAATAATGAGACTGAATTGAAGAAATGTATCCATGTAAGAACTACAGATAAAAAAGCTGCTGATCATTCGAATTGTCTCAGCTGTGCAGGAGAAAACCTTGGTGTAAAACTCGGCTGGAAGGATAGCCTGAAGCGCGATTTTGATTTTATACTGGACATTTTTGATGGTGAAGTCGGTCCCAAAGAAACAATCCTGCCGTATAATCCCACTCTGGTCAGGGAACTTGGTGTAAAAAAAGGTGATGTGATGATTGGTCGCCCAATGGGAATGTCGTGCGGCTGCCCAATTACTCATTGCGGTGTAGTATCTGAGGTTGACGCCCGAAACGGTGTGATCAACTGGTTTGTGACAGGTCCGTTGAGACCACGCAGTGAAGGCTTCATCGACATCGGATATTATGTTTCCCAGGCATATGAAGGAATTATAAAAGAATCAAAAGAAGAGATAAAACTTGGCCGCCGTTACTGGTTCCTCCCAAGAAGGTGCATGCTGCAATGGCGACACAGCGGTTTGGTGAACGCTGTTACCAAACAACGCGATGGCAGCTACAAAGTAAGGATCGAAGGATTGCTGATCGGCTGAACAAAAGCCCGATAACAAATGTTTCAATTCATAATAATGTTTAATTACCTGAAATGAAATTTGAAACAAA
The DNA here is from genome assembly GCA_050013475.1 of Bacteroidales bacterium. Taxonomy (GTDB): domain Bacteria; phylum Bacteroidota; class Bacteroidia; order Bacteroidales; family VadinHA17; genus LD21. The sequence goes on along the minus strand of JBEKFE010000006.1, from coordinate 110,903 downwards.
AGCTATCTGGGTCGGTCAGGCTGCTGACCAGGCTACCGGGGCAACTATAGTCCCTATCTACCAGACCTCAACCTTTACACAGGAAGAGGTGAACAAGCATAAAGGCTATGAATATTCAAGGGTTGGGAACCCTACAAGGACCGCGCTAGATACCTGTCTTGCCTCGCTCGAAGAGGGGAAATACGGACTGTCCTTCTCATCTGGACTGGCAGCTGAGCATGCAATCTTTTCACTTCTTCGTCCGGGCGACCATGTGATCGTCCCCGACGATATGTACGGGGGAACTTACAGGCTTATAAAAGAGATCATTGAACCAATGAATATCAGGTTTACATTTACAAATTTCACCTCACCCGATCTTATTGAAAAAGCTTTCCTTCCCGAAACAAAGATGGTGTGGATCGAAACACCTACCAACCCTTTGCTGAAGATTTTCGATATTGAACTGATAGCGGCGATTAGCGGGAAAAGAAATGCGTTATCAATAGTTGATAATACATTTGCTTCACCATATTTCCAGAATCCGTTGCTTCTGGGTGCTGATATTGTTGTCCACAGCACAACAAAATATATTAACGGCCATTCAGATCTTATAGGCGGTGCAGTAATACTGAACGATACTGACCTTTACAATAAGATCCTTCTTGTTCAGAAATCTGTAGGTGCAGTCCCCTCCCCTTTTGAATCGTGGCTCACCCTCAGAGGGGTGAAAACCCTCGCCATAAGGATGAAACAGCATGATTATAATGCGATGAAGGTTGCCTTATTCATGAAGGGTCACCCAAATGTGGAGCAGGTTTATTATCCGGGGCTGGAGGATCATCCCGGTCACTCCATTGCAAAAAAACAGATGTCAGGGTTTGGCGGTGTTGTCTCTTTCCGGATAAAAGGAGGACTCAATGAGGCAAATAATTTCTTCAGGAGACTGAAGATATTCCAGCTTGCTGACAGTCTTGGTGGGGTAGAATCGCTTGCAAACTATTCAGCCCTTATGACCCATGAGGTTTTTCCTCCTGAATTAAGAGAAAAGATAGGGGTTACCGAAAATCTCATTCGCCTATCGGTTGGGATAGAAAACATTGATGATCTTCTTGAGGATCTGCAGGAAGCACTAAACAACCATGATTAATTTTTAAATTAGCTTTGCAGTAATCCCTGAATAGTGCAATTATTATCAAACAGTAAAGAGAAGCCCAGATGAAAAATACTGCATTGAAAATACCCGACAAAAAGGCTGTTGAAAAGTTTGTAAAAGCAGTTTACACCTTCCTTTTCCCTGCAGGTAAGGAACTGACTTATGAAGTATCATCTTCCCAGAACGGGAACCTGAGGCTGCTGCTGAATTCAATCCTTGTAGGGAGGGTTGAGAATAAAAATGATTCAATAAATGGATTTATTGAATCTCTGCATCTGGTGAAGAAAACCATGCTGAATGATGCGGCTTTTATTCTTGAATCAGACCCGGCAGCCACTGAATTGATTGAGGTAATTGCTGTTTATCCTGGGTTTTTTGCAATATTTTGTTACCGGATCGCACATATTCTTAAGAATCTGTCTGTATCAATGGTCCCAAGGATGATTACGGAGTACGCCCATAAATCGACTGGCATCGACATCCATCCGGGAGCAACTATCGGAACTCCCTTTTCCATTGATCATGGTACCGGTATTGTTATTGGAGAAACGACAATAATTGGAAACTATGTAAAACTTTACCAGGGAGTTACCCTGGGGGCTTTAAGTGTAGAAAAAAACAAGGCTTCAAAAAAGAGGCATCCTACGATCGAAGACAATGTTATCCTGTATGCCGGATGTACAATACTTGGTGGTGAAACTATTGTTGGAAGGAACAGTATAATCGGCGGTAATGTCTGGCTGACTGAAAGTGTTGCTCCATATTCAGTTGTATATCATAAGAGCGAGATCATAGTGAGAGATCATAATGATTTCACTGAACCAATAAACTTCTTCATTTGAATTATTTAATTAAAACAGATCAATATGAAAGTAAATTCAATTCTCGAAACTATCGGTAACACACCTCATGTGAAGATCAACAGGCTCTTCGGTAATGGGCAGAATGTATGGGTGAAGCTTGAAAGAGCCAACCCTGGCGCAAGTATTAAAGACCGTATTGCACTATCGATGATAGAAGACGCCGAGAAAAAAGGTATCCTTAAGCCAACCAGCGTAATAATTGAGCCAACATCTGGTAACACAGGTATCGGACTGGCAATTGTTGCTGCGGTAAAAGGCTACAGGCTTATACTGGTAATGCCTGAATCGATGTCCGTTGAAAGGAGAAAGATAATGAGCGCCTACGGTGCGGAGTTTGATCTGACTCCTCGTGAAAAAGGGATGAAAGGCGCCATCGAACGTGCAAAGGAACTTGTTCAGGCGACACCTGATTCGTGGATGCCCATGCAGTTTGATAACCCAGCAAATACTGAAATTCATCGGACAGCAACGGCACAGGAGATACTTAAGGATTTTCCGGATGGACTTGATTATCTGATAACCGGTGTTGGCACAGGAGGACATATTACAGGTGTTGCTGAAGTGCTTAAGAAGAGATTCCCTAACCTGAAGGTGTTTGCTGTCGAACCTGAACTTTCACCAGTTCTGAGCGGTGGTTCTCCAGCCCCACACCCCATTCAGGGTATCGGTGCCGGATTCGTTCCATCTATCCTCAATACAAAGATACTCGACGGTATCATCAAGGTAAGCAAGGATGATGCATTTTCATTCACAAAAAGAGCCGCAAAAGAAGAAGGATTATTTATTGGTATATCCTCCGGAGCATCACTGGCTGCAGTTAATCAAAAATTGAAAGATATCCCTAAAGGTTCTAGAATCCTTACATTCGGCTACGATACCGGTGAAAGATACTTATCAGTAGACGGACTGTTCTGATTAGTAATAATTGCTTATTCTGAATTATTTTCTTCAAACAGCAGCATCTGCCTGTCGGCACACTCATCTGTTTCCAGGTTTGAAATACTGACACCAAGAAGCCTTATCCTGTTTCCGGGCAGATCCAGCGATTTTCTGATCTCAGACACCTCCTTATGCAGGGTATCAAAATCACGTACATAATTCTGAAGCGTCCTGCTCCGTGTTATCTGCCTGAAATCTGAAAATTTGATCTTCAAAGTTACGGTTCGTCCAGAAGTTCCTGCATCAGCCAGGCGGCTCATCAGTTCCTTCTCTATCTTGTAAAGCTCAGCCACTATCTCAAAGTTAGTAGTAAGATCCTTCTCAAAGGTTAGCTCCGTACCAACCGATTTTCTCTCTGAGAAAGGCTCCACCGGTCTGTCGTCAATGCCTCTCACAATATTAAAATAGAATGCACCGATCTTTCCGAAGTTCCTGATAAGGGAATAGAGGTCCAAACTCCTGAGGTCTGAACCGCTATGTATTCCGAGCTTATGCATCTTTTCGGCGGTCACCCTTCCTATCCCATAGAATTTCTCGATTGGCAGGGATCCTATGTAACTCTCAGACTCTTCGGGTCCAATTAAAAACAGGCCGTCAGGTTTTTTGACCTCAGACGCAATTTTTGCCAGGAACTTGTTTATTGAGATCCCTGCAGAGGCAGTTAACCCTGTCCTTTCTTTAATTTCTGCTTTTATTTTTTCCGCAATGATAGTTGCAGATCCGATCTTCTGTTTATCATTAGTTACATCAAGGAAGGCTTCATCGATCGACAGAGGCTCCACAATATCAGTGTACTCTTTAAATATTTCAAAAACTTTTGAAGATACCTCATGGTACCTTTCGAAATGATGATGAACAAATATCAGTCCGGGGCACAAACGCTTTGCGGTCACTGAAGGCATCGCCGATCTGACTCCGAATTTCCTGGCTTCATAGCTTGCAGCAGCAACTACGCTCCTCTCACCGCTTCCTCCAACGGCTACAGGTTTTCCTCTAAGCTCCGGATTATCCAGCTGCTCAACCGATGCAAAGAAGGCATCCATGTCTATATGTATGATTTTTCTCATGAAGAGTACTTAGAGTGCCTTGAGTAATTAGAGTTAAGAGTTTTTTAATTTAGTACTAATAGAAGTGAAGATTGCCAGTAACTCATCAGCTTCTTTAAGTAAAGGTTTGGTCTTCTCGATGATTATCCAGTTTAGTTCAATAATTATCTCAAGCCAGTACATTGTTTCACTGGATTCGCTTTCACAGATTTTTATCTTATTGCCAAAATCAGCTTTGCTTCTTGACCTGTTAGCTTCCCGGTAATTGGCTCCAATGCTGGTTCCTGATTTGGTAATTTGATTTCTGATTACCTTTCCTCCCTCAGTCTTTGGTAATGATGCTGACAAATAAATAATCTTGATACCGAATTCTTTTGTCCTGTTTTCTAACTGTTTACTAAACTCCTTGTTTTCCATACGGCAAATTAATAGGGATTAACTCTAAGTACTCTAAGTACTCGAAGTACTTTTTTCACTATAAAAATAATGAAACCTCAAAACATATCGGGAGGGATTTAAATTATTATCAATGTCATCATTTTATTCTTTGAAAAATCAACAACATTCCTCATCTTGCACGAATATTCAATTTTAAAGGTCTTGGAAAAAGGTTCTCCGGAAAAAAGTAAGCTCTTTGCATTGATCCTGACCCAGCACAGATTATGGGGTACTATTCTTATGCCCTATATTGTGCTCAGGGATGCAAACAGGACCTATTTCAGGATGGCGGAAGCCCTTTCCCCTTATCCTAATATCGACACTCTTTCAACCCTCGCGCCAGAAGAGAGGGAGGTGGTGGACATTCTTAATGAATATACTGATCGGAACCTCTTTAAACTCTTTTCCAAAAATGCAACGGTCAAGGAGTTCCTTGAAAAAGTCACCCCCGACAGGATCGAAAACTTCATAAGGCCATTTATCGAGAACAGGATATACAGATGTTTCTCCATTGCCAGGGACGAAGCGATACCTGTATATCTTCAGAAGGGGAAGATAAGCACGATACACCTTGAAGACAGGCTCGATCTCTATGGCGACGTTGCTCATCCGATCTTCATGTTTCACCGCAATAACGAACAGAGCACTTACAGCCTGAGCCTTGAGATGACCGGCAAGATAATTAACCTCAGAAAAAGTGCCATTGATATTATCTGCACATCTCCCTGCCTGATAAGGGAGAACAACAATATCATTTTCATTTCAGATGTGGATGGATCAAAACTTAAACCTTTCATTACAAGAGATCATATTCTTATTCCGAAGAATGCAGAGGAAAAGTACTTTTCAACCTTTGTCCTGAATGCAGTGAATAATTTCAGGGTCGAGGGGAGCGGATTCGCTATTATCGAGGAAGAACCTGAAAAAGAAGCCATCCTTGAAATTGAAACTGGTCTTCTCGGATCACCGGTACTCATCCTTAAGTATCAATATCCGGGTTATGAAATTTATCCCACAGATCAGACTACAAGCTTTACCAGGTTTGAGACCGGGGATGGCGCTTACACCTACCGTAAAAGCTATCGCGACTTCAGCTGGGAGGCAAAATGCGTCACCATTCTTGAGGAAATGGGGTTCTATACCGACGATGACGTGAACTATTCACTTGAGGAGCTTTCAGGTGATAAGAAAAAGGACCTTTATGATACTATTGAAGCCGTCAACAGGGTCTGGATTGACCTGGTCAGTTCCGGTTTCAGGATATCTTCGGCGCATCTTGAGAAAAAATATAACCTTAAACCGATCAGCATCGAGATAAGTCACCGCCTGATTGATGACTGGTTTGACCTGAAGGCGGTTGTAAAGATCGGCGGATATGAAATCCCGTTTGTCAGGTTCAGACGAAATATTCTTGACGGGATAAGGGAATATGAACTTCCCGACGGATCTGTTGCCATCCTGCCTGAGGTATGGTTTTCGAGATACAAGAATATTTTTGAGTTCGGCAAAAGTGAGGATGATTCACTGCTGATCCACAAACAGCATTTCTCTCTGCTCCCCGACACATTTGATGAGGATGAGTGCGTTGGATGCGGGAAGCTTGAAAAGCTGATCGCACCGGAAAATATTACTCCAGTCATCCCGCCGGCAGGGCTTAATGGTGAAATGAGACATTACCAGGTTGAAGGGCTCGGCTGGATGCACTGGTTGCAGTCGGCAAATCTTGGCGGGTGCCTTGCCGATGACATGGGCCTAGGTAAAACTATCCAGACACTGGCATTACTTCTCCATAACAGGGAGAATATGCCGTTTACCGATCGTAAAACCAAAGCTGAGGGTCTGAAACTTTTTAATGAACCTGCAGCAAGACTTACATCCCTCATAGTTGTCCCGGCTTCGCTTATCTACAACTGGGAGCACGAAATAAAGAGGTTTACACCTGCAATGAAGATATGCAGCTACAAGGGAAACCAGCGAAAAAAATCAACTTCCTATTTTCATCAGTTCGATATCATACTTTCGAGTTATCACACTGTAAGGCAGGATATAGATATCATCAATTCATTTCATTTCCATTATGTTGTACTTGATGAAAGCCAGGTAATAAAGAATCCTGCATCGATGATCTTCAAAACAGTCATCAGGCTTAAATCTGATTACCGTCTTGTACTTACCGGCACTCCGGTTGAGAACTCCCTCACTGACCTCTGGACCCAGCTGAACTTTGTCAACCCTGGTCTTCTGGGATCGCTTGCCTTCTTCAGGAGAGAATATGCAAAACCAATTGAAAAGAAAAAGGATGACGATAAAGAGATCCAGCTCAGAAAGATCATTAAGCCATTCATCCTGCGCCGCACTAAAGAGATGGTCGCAAAAGATCTTCCTCCCGTCACGGAACAGACCAAGTTCTGCAATATGACTGAAGAACAAGGGGAACTGTATGAGAAAGAAAAATCAGCTGTACGGAACAGCATCCTGAAAAATATAGAAACATCGGGACATGAAAAATCTGCAATTGTGGTCCTTCAGGGACTGATGAAACTCAGGCAGATATCCAACCACCCTGTAATGGCTTATAATGACTACCCTGCAGGTTCCGGCAAATTTGAAGCTGTTTTGGAGGATATTGAGAGTGTTATAGCGGAGGGACATAAAATTCTTGTTTTTTCTTCATTCGTCAAACACCTCGATCTGTATGCAGCCGTTCTGACAAAGAAAAGGATCAGGTACTCTATACTCACCGGGGCAAGCACAAACAGGGAAAGAATAATAAACACTTTCCAGGATGATCCGGCAAACAAGGTATTCCTGATCTCGTTAAAAGCCGGGGGAGTGGGATTGAACCTGACAGCTGCGGATTATGTCTTTATACTTGATCCATGGTGGAACCCTGCAGCTGAGATTCAGGCTCTTAACCGGGCTCACCGAATAGGACAGGATAAAAGTGTCTTTGTCTACAGGTATATATCAAGCGATACAATCGAAGAAAAGATAACAAGGCTCCAGGAGAAAAAATCGCGCCTTGCCGACACTTTTGTCCACAGCAACAACCCATTGAAAGATATTGACATAAAGCAGATTCTGGATATTATCGGATGAACCATTATAATCTCCATCCTCTTATCGGAACCTATTTATAGCTATCTTTGAAGCGTGAAAATTCAAGATCATTGATATGAAGCAGTTAAAGGATCATCCGTTATACCGGAGACATAATATGGACAGTGCAATGAATGCTCTCTGGGAATTCTATAAGGGCAGGTTCGTTGCGTTGTTCCTCATTTCACTTGTAATGTCAGCAGTACTGCAGTATGCCACAATGTTCATTGATATTAAGTCGCTCCAGTCTGTTACTGATCCCCAGATAATATTTGAGAAGCTGAAAGGTTATATTGTTCCCATGATCATCTTAATGGTGGTCAGCCTGTTCTTCAACACAATTCTCCACTATTATATTCTCCATAAACCTCTTGACAGCTCACAGAATATCTTTACATGTCTATATAAATCATTGAAGTATTTTATCCCGTACCTGATCATAATGGTGATCTTTGTCTTTGTTGGTTCCATCGCGATCGTTCTGGGGCTTTTTGTTCTGATTATCGGGGTGTTTTTTGCATTGGCTTACGTTGCAATGCTCTCTTTCTTTATCCTTCCTGTGATGATGGCCGAGGAGACAAATATAGCTGCAACGATTCGCCGGACCATTAAACTTTCGCATTCAAGCTTCTGGCCGAATATGGGATGGACTGCAGTCTTTTTAATACTCTACGTCGTCATATCGCTTGTTCTCTCAGGACTGGTCCTTCTGCCATTTGCAGGAAGCTTTATCAAGACTTTTGCCAATCCGCAGGACACAAGCAGCATTATAAACCTTCCTACTGATCCCATATTCCTGCTTCTTTCCTCGGCAGTAAATGCGATAACGTTACCCCTCTTCCCGATCTTTGCATATATTATGTACTTCAACGGGAAAGCACGCGAAGACAATCTTGCCATCCTGGTAGAAGCGGAAAAACCCGACCCGAAGGTTACTGTGGAAGACCTCTACGCCAAACCGAGGGAAGAAAACAATTTTGACCTATGAAAGTAGTCGCATTCAATGGCAGCCCAAGGAAGAAAGGCAATACTGAGATCCTGATAAATGAAGTTTTTAAAGTACTGGAGGAAAAAGGCATTAAAACTGAGCTTATCCAGATCGGGGGAAAAAATGTAAACGGCTGCATTGCCTGCATGAAATGCCGTAAAAAGGCAGATGGCAGATGTCATCAGGATAATGATTTTCTAAATGAATGCATTAAAAAAATGATCAGGGCAGATGCCATAATCATAGGCTCTCCGACTTATTTTGCAGATCTGACATCTGAAACAAAAGCTCTTATAGATGTTGCCGGTTATGCACTCCGGGGCGCCGGAAATCCGCTAAGAAGAAAAATTGGCGCATCAGTTGTTGCGGTCAGAAGGGCGGGTGGTATTCATACATTCGACAGTATTAACCACTTTTTCCTTATCAATGAGATGATCATACCTGGCTCATCTTACTGGAACATCTCATACGGGAGAGAAAAAGGGGAAGTTCTTAAGGATGAAGAAGGGTTAAAAACCATGAAAGTGCTGGGTGAAAATATTGCATGGCTGCTGGAGAAGACAAAAGACAAAAGACAAAAGACAAAAGTTAAAAAGTTGAAAAGTTGAAGCGTTTAAGAAGAACTAACACTGAGGTAACACAGAGAAGCACAGAGCCCTCCTTCGCTATAGCTGCGGAGGGTAAAAAAACGCAGAGTGACACAGAGCAATAGCAAAATGACTGCAAGACCGCAAGACTGCAAGACTGCAAGACAATAAAAAAAGCCGGACTCAGCCGGCTTTTTTTATTTAGTAGCTCTCTCGTTTTACATAATGAGTATGCAAAAGCTCATGGGATTTATGACTGTTGGGTTTGCCAAGAAACTCCTTGTAGATGGCAATGACATCGGGATTCTCGTGCGATTTACGCAGAACCATATGTTCATCCTCCGAATAGATAGCCTTCATGCGGTTTTTCCTTATCTCCATGCTTGTCGGGATAGGCTGGCCGCCTCCGCCGATACATCCTCCCGGGCATGCCATTATCTCAACAAAATGGTATGGTGATTTGCCTTCGCGGACAAGCCTCATTATCTTGTTCGCATTCACAAGCCCGTGGGCAATTGCAACCTTAAGTTCAGCACCTTCAAGAAACTTCCAGTCGCTTGTACAACCTTCGATCTTTATGGTAGCCTCCTTCACTCCATCCATGCCTCTGGCAGGGGTAATATTCAGGTTCTTGAATGGAACTTCCCTGCCTGTCACGATCTCATACGCAGTTCTCAGTGCTGCTTCCATTACTCCTCCGGTAGCACCGAATATCACGGCAGCACCTGTTGAACCGCCCATTATTGAATCATAATTTGAGGGTTCAAGAGACTTGAAGTCGATACCTGCCTGCTTGATCATCACGGCCAGTTCACGGGTGGTAAGGACAAAATCGACATCCTTATAGCCGCTTGCTCTCATCTCCGGCCTGTCTGCCTCAAATTTCTTGGCCGTACAGGGCATTACTGATACTGATACCACTTTCGAGGGGTCCAGCTTGCGCTTTTGGGCATAGTATGTTTTTGCCAGGGCACCGAACATTTGCTGCGGAGATTTACAGGTTGACAGGTTTGGCAAAAACTCCGGGTATTTATGCTCAATGAATTTGACCCATCCGGGGGAGCATGAAGTAAACATGGGGATAGATGTCTTTGTATCACCGTCGACCAGTACTTTTTTCAGACGGGTAAGCAGCTCTGTTCCTTCTTCCATAATGGTAAGGTCGGCCGAGAAATCGGTGTCGAGCACTGAATCAAATCCAAGCTGCCTAAGAGCTGTCACCATTTTGCCGGTCACCCTTTCACCGGGGTCATAGCCCAGATCTTCACCAAGGGCCACTCTTACTGCCGGAGCGGTTTGCACCACCACATGTTTCTCCGGGTTGTATATCGCATCCCATACCACGTCGATGTATGTTTTTTCGGTAAGGGCCCCGGTAGGACAACGGTTTACACATTGTCCGCAATTTGTACACACCACATTGCTCATAGGCCTGTCGTGGAATGATGATATCTTCTGATGAGCACCTTTGTTTGCGACACCTATTGCAGAAATGTACTGAAGCTCTGCGCATGTCCTTACACAGCGCTGGCAGTGTATACATTTGCTGTCATCCTTGATGAACGACGGAGATGATCTGTCAACAGTATAGTTATGTCCTGGAACCAGATCGAGGAAGATATGATCACCAAATGCAAACTCATTGGCAAGTGACTGCAGCTCACAGTTCTGGTTCTTATAACATTTTGTACAGTCTGACCTGTGCTCAGAAAGCAGAAGCTCAACTATATGTTTTCTCGCATTCCTTACTTTCAGGCTATTCGTATGTATTATCATCCCTTCTGAAACAGGCGTTGCACATGAAGCTACAAGTGTCCGTGCACCGGCCTGTTCTACCACACATACCCGGCAGTTACCTGCAACACACAGGTCAGGGTGGTTACAGAGAGTAGGTATGTTAATATTCAGTTTTTTCGCTGCTGCCAGAACGGTAGTACCCTGTTCTGCTGATACTCTCTGGTCGTTTATAGTTAAATTTACCATTGCTTGATTCTTTTCTGTTAGTAAATTATCTCCTCCCTGAAGTTCTCGACAATTGATCTGAATGCGTTGCCAACCGACTGTCCCAATCCGCATTTTGAAGCGATCTTCATTGTATCGGCAAGTTTGACAAGTTCATTCAGGTAGGTGGATTTGGATTCACCCTTCTTAACCATCTCAACACCTTTCAGAAGCTGCTGGCAGCCAACCCTGCATGGTGTGCACTGACCGCAGGACTCTTCTGCAAAGAAGTCGAGGTAATTATGAAGAACATTATACATTGAACGTGAACTGTTGAACAGTTTCATTGAACCACCTGTGGGAACTCCCTCAAAACCTATAATAGTGTCAACGAATTTCTTTCTTGGCACACAAAATCCTGATGCACCTCCAACCTGGACTGCCTTGGTATCGCCGTCGCCAAATTCATTTACGAACTGCTGTACAGTCATGCCCAGTTCTAGTTCAAAGATCCCCGGCGTGGGGGTATCACCTGAAACTGAGAAAACCTTGGATCCTCTTGAATCTTTTGTGCCAAGCTGATTGTACTTTGCTGCGCCATGGCAGATTATCATCATTGCAGTTACCAGCGTCTCAACATTGTTTATTGATGTCGGTTTGTAAAATACACCTGAAGTTGTCGGATAGGGCGGTTTATTCCTTGGTTCACCCCGCTCTCCCTGCACCGATTCAAAAAGGGCACTCTCCTCTCCGCAGATGTAGGCACCGCTTCCGAGACAGTATCGAATCTTAAAGTCATACCCTATTTCGCTTATCAGTTTGTGAAATGATTCCAGCTCTTTCATTAGCTGCGGGAGCAGAAACCTGTATTCCCCGCGGAGGTAAACGATACCCTCCTTCGCTCCTATAGCCTTGCCTGCAATGGCCATACCACCGTAAACTTTGTAAGAAACCCTGTCGAGAATCTCCCGGTCCTTGAACGTGCCCGGTTCTCCCTCGTCGGCGTTACATACGACATATTTTTCCGGACTTTTTTCAGCAGCTGTGTACTTCCATTTCAGACCAGTCGGGAATCCTGCTCCCCCGCGTCCTTTAAGACCCGATTCGAGAACCTGCTGGATGATCTCATCCTTGCTCATCTTAAATCCTTTCACGAGTACCTCACGGGTGTCAATCTTCTCGAATATCAGGTCTACCTTGGTTAATCCTTTAATTGCCATTTTATTACCAATATTGTTATTTTTGCATGTAACCTTTTAATATATCAGACACTTTTTCAGATGTCAGTTCCGTATAAGGGATCTCATTTATCAGCATTGCCGGGGCTTTATGGCACCAACCGATGCAATTGGTCTCAATAAGGCTGAACATATTATCAGTGGTGGTTTCCCCTGCCCTTATCTTCAGCATTTCCTCAATAGTGTGAAGAATATCATTCTTCCCCTTCATGGAGCAAGTGATAGTTTTACATACCCTTATAATATATTTACCTCTTTCCCTGGTATCGAGGAAGGTATAAAACGAAGCCGTTCCGTAAACTTCAGCTGCTGAAATATCCAGTTCCTTGGCTACCTCAACCATTGCTTCATCAGTAAGATAATTGTGTTTTTCAACAATACCCTGCAGTATCGGCATCAGGCTTTCCCTGCGCCGCCCATGTTTATCGGACAACTCTTTTACAAGATTTCCAACGTGATACATTTTTGTTTGATTTTAAATTATTTTATAATGCAATAATTCTTTAAAAAAGGACCGGTAAAATTAGTTACATTAAAATCTAAAAAAAACTTACATATGTCATAGTTCGTAATTTAGAATGACTTTAAACTAACTTATATAAAAGAGTTGAAGCGACCGGTTATTTTACCACTCCGATCTTGCTGAGAAAAGTAATATGTGCAGGATTCGAATAATTATACTGGTACAATCCGTCATCGCCGATCATGGCAAGGACTCCGTCAACCGGGATTACATCGTATGCATTGATCTGATCGTAGGTTGATATCAGGTGAGTGCTTATGGAGTACGGATCTGATGCATCGAAGATCTTAAGACCGGCATCACCATCACAAACAAAAAGGAGATTGCCATCTTTCCCAAGCCCCTGGGGGCTGGTCATTGGATACGACATCACAATTGACGGGCTTGCAAGATTCTTCACATTTATGACATCAAGGGAATTGACGGAACTGCCACAGGTGGTTCCCGACCTGAGTGTAACGTATGCAAGAGTATCATCCACTATTACCGGATCACAACTCCTGATATGACTGTAATATGACAGGTATACCGGAACCGAAGGTACCGATATATCATAAATTGCCATCCCCGTTGATGCGCCAAGGAACATGTTTTTGTCTGTGAGGAACATTGTTTCAATTTCCCATCCGGGATAGAAACTGGTAACGGAAGCAGGATGGACCTTATCTGAAATATCAAAGATCTTAAGTATATTCTGGTCAACCGCATAGAGAACATTCCCCTTTATCCCGAACCTTGCCATTGAACCGCCAAGCCCCACTCCGCTGCCGCTTACACCCGTTGAGGCTCCCGAAGAGTTTACCTTGTCGAGGTAAGCTATAGCGTTGTCAAAATATATCGGGTATGGATAAGGGTTCTGATTATTGACCTTCTCCCTGATCGTCCCAACATTCCAGCCGCTCACAACCCCTTTTGTCTCATCGATGATCGCATCAGGATAAGTGTTGCCTGTGGGAGGAAGGGTATATGGAAGAATATCCTTTACTCTTCCGATTTCATGAACATTTGTGATATCCTGAACATCAAGGACAACAATATCTACGTAACTATCAGCATAAAGGGCACTTCCTGAAATTGAAATATCTATCACACCAGGTATCGTAATAAAATCCTTCCTGACAGGTGCCGACGGATCAGAATTGTCATATATATGTATCCCTTTCAGCTCCTCCACAATAAAAATATAATTATCCTTGAAATATATTTTTCCCGGATCCTTCAGATCTGCGGTATTACCATTTGTAACAGAAGACCTTAACTGGTCATATGTCATATACACCGGCAAATTGCCGGTATATTCCTTATATGTGGAATCTTCGCACGAGCTCAAAATAAGTACAGCGAAAATGAATACTGAAATAATTGGAATGATTTTTGTTCTCATAGGAGGTTAGTTTAGCAAGAAATGATAATCAAAAATCATGCTAAACTTTTTAACCTAATTCTCTTTCTATGAAAAAATACATGTTCATCACAGTTATTCTGGTGTCAATTACCTTACAGTCAACGGCTCAGAAGTACAGAGATATTCTTTATCTTAAAAATGGTGCCAGAATTCACGGAACATTACTTGAGATATCTGACGACCAGTACAAGATGAAGCTTAATGACTCCACCATGCTGACCTTTGCTATGTCGGAGGTCGATAAATACATCCGAACAAAAGAAGCAATGAAAGGAAGGAAAAATAACGGGATCGGATTCACTCTTGAAGCCGGATTACTTATTGGTGCACAATCAAATACCTATGATATGCCATTCAGCTTCAATGCAATATTCAATTACACTGTAATGGGCCAGAATGTTTTTGGTCTCGGAACAGGAGCAGAATTCCTTGGTAAGACTTACACTCCTGTCTATCTGGAATACAGGCGTCTGTTCCAGGAGAAAGGCGTAACGCCATATCTGTTTGCCCGTGCCGGTGTTCTGGCATACTTCGGATCAAATGACAATACAACTTACTCGTACTATCCTCAGTATTACCTGAATAAAGATTATAACGGGGGACCAAGTTTTACTATAGGCACCGGGATATCCTGGGCAGGTGACGGGATTGAAACGGACCTCTCCTTTGCTTACAGGTATGCCCGCACCAGCTATGTGCAGTCGGAATATAATGTGGAGGATGTGACCTTCACTACCAATTATAACAGGCTGGAGATCAAGCTGGGATTCAGATTCTGAAGACCACAACAGTCCGGGGGATTACCCTGATTATTCTTTTCCATATCATTATATATATTTATACCCGATGGACTACCAGCTGCTATCAGAGTTCAGATATTCCCTTCATGAGTCCCCTCACTGGTAGTAACTGTTTCTATCCACCTGAACCATTCTGCAAGACCTTCGCCACTGGTACATGATATATGAAATAAAGGAATATGCGGGTTAATGTTTTCAAGGTCATTGACAAACGAACGGATATTGAAATTTGTGTACGGAATAAGGTCGGTTTTGTTCAGCAATACAGCCCTTGCCTCCCTGAACAGCATAGGGTATTTTCCGGGTTTGTCATCCCCTTCAGCAGTGCTTACAACGGCGATCTTGAATGATTCGCCAAGATCAAAATGGGCCGGACAAACAAGATTCCCGACATTTTCCACGAACAGGACATCCAGATCGTCCAGGCTGAAAAGATCCAGGACTTTTGATATACTGTGGGAGTCAAGATGACATCCGCCTTCAGTATTGATAACGACTATAGGAATATTATATTTTTTCAGTCGCTGTGCATCCCTGTCAGTTGTAATATCACCCTCTATTATCCCGATCCTCATTTTCTTTCCGAGAGCTTCACAGGTACGTTCAAGCAAAGTAGTTTTCCCTGCTCCGGGTGAACTTATAATATTCACCATAACGACATTTTTATGCCGGAGTATTCTTCTTACCTCATCAGCCTTGTCCTGGTTACGGTCAAGGATATTCTTCATGATTTTTATTTCCATGGCTAATCTCCTTCTATACTTTTAACAAACATCTCCTTTCCATGTATGATATTGACATCTGCTGAACCGCATTTGTTGCAAATGAACAATAAATCTTCCAGATCCATTTCCTCATTGCATATTTTACATCTGATCCTGACTGGTAGAATTTCAATATTTAGCTTAGCATCTTGTGCAAGGCTACCTCTCACACATTCCCTGAAAGCAAATTCGAAAATCTCAGGAACGACCTGTATCATTTTTCCAAATATGACATCAACTCCTGACACAACTGATAGTTTCTCTCTTTCAGCGACTTCCAGCACTATTGCGGATAAATTCTGTGCTATTTGTATTTCATGCATAACTTAAGCTTAACAGATCCTGGGAAGTTGTGTCCCTGAATGAAGATCGAGTATACGTCTTCCTCCGATCGATGTATTCATTACTACCAGATGGTTTTTATCCTCCAGGACCTTACCTATCACCGAAGAGTTCCTTCCAAGAGGATCGGATCGCAGAACTGCCATTACTTTTTCATGATCCTCATCTCCTGCAACGATCAATGCTTTTCCTTCATTTGCCAGATAGAGCGGATCAAATCCCAGTATTTCACAAATTCCCTGTACTGGTTCTTCAACAGGAACACATGATTCATTTATTTCCATCGTTAAACCTGTCATTCTGCATAACTCATTAAGAACTGTGGCAAGCCCTCCACGAGTCAGATCTCTCATAAAATGTATTTCCCCTGACCGGTCAAGAACTTTGTCAATAAGATGGTTGAGGCATGCAACATCAGATTCAACAGGTGTACTGAAATTAATTTTTTTCCTGGCACCCATTACCGCAACGGAGTGGTTACCTACCGGACCGGTGATGATAAGACTATCGCCTTCCCTGACATTCACGGCGCTGCTGATATGTTCACAACCGGACCTCAGATGACCGTATCCCGAAGTGGTAATAAAGATACCATCACATTTTCCTTTTTCAACTACTTTGGTATCTCCGGTTACGATACGTACACCTGCAATTTTTGCCTCCTCAGCCATCGATTCCACTATTCTGATCAGATCATCCAGAAGAAATCCCTCTTCAATAATAAAAGCAGCCGACAGACAATCGGGTGATGCTCCGGAAACAGCAATATCATTTACGGTACCACACACTGCAAGTTTTCCGATATTCCCTCCCGGGAAAAATAAGGGGTCCACTACGTATGAATCAGTTGTAAAGGCAAGGCTGGATCCCTGTATGTCAATTATTGCCGAATCTGTAAGAGGTTCGGCAATTCCAAACCTGCCTGCAAAAACATCCCTGATCAGCTCGCCTGTAAGCTTGCCTCCGGTCCCATGATTTAGCGTGATACATTTATCCATTAATTCTGTATTTATAAAAAACGCTGCATGCGCCTTCGGCTGATACCATACAGGCCCCTACCGGATTTTCCGGGACGCATAGTCGGGCAAAAAGCGTACAATCGGCGGGTGTTTTCATACCCCTGAGTATGTCACCACAAATGCAAAATTTGTTTTCCGGTTTCTCTTTGATCGGGAATTGCATCAGCTTCCCTGCATCATATTTCTCAAACTCTTTCCTCAGCTTCAGTCCGCTTGAAGGAATGAGGCCAAGTCCTCTCCAGTGTTCATCGCAAGTCTCAAAAACCTCTTTCATGGTTTCCAATGCTATAGGATTACCTGACTCTGTAACAGCTCTCCTGTACTGGATCTCCATTTTAGCATCCTTTTCGTTCACCTGCCTGACCAGCATGTAAATTGCCTGCAGAATATCTACCGGTTCAAATCCGGTAATTACGCATCCTATTTTATATTTTTCAGGAATGAACCTGAAAGGTCTGGAACCTGTAATAGCTGCGACATGTCCGGGACAAATAAACCCATTCAGGTTAATTCCCTCTTTTATAATTACTTCCATTGCAGGAGGCATTACCTTGTGTGCGCTTAGCAGAAAGAAATTTTTTGCTCCGGCTTTGTACGCCTCCTTAATCGTTACTGCAGTTCCCGGAGCAGTAGTTTCAAATCCTATACCAAGAAAAACTATTTTCTTTTCATTGTTTGCTTTTGCGATATCCAGAGCTTCAAGGCCAGACAATACAATTCGTATATCCCGACCCATCATCTTTTCTTTCTCAAGGGATGATTCCGACCCGGGAACTCTGATAAGGTCCCCAAAAGATGCAATAATTGTATCTTCTCTTATCGAAAGAGCAATGGCTTTGTCAATAAAGCTGGTGTCAGTGACACAAACCGGGCATCCAGGGCCAGAGATCAGCTTAATATTCCCAGGTAAAAGTGAAGGTATGCCAAACCTGCTTATCGCTGAGGTATGACCTCCGCATACTTCCATAAAAGTATAAGTATGAATTGCAGCTTTCTTAATAAGATCCGAAAGCTTAATAATCAAATCTTTATCCCTGTACTCATCAATATATTTCACTGTGCCGTTATTTGTCCGTCAGATCATCCAATTCCTGCAGAATCTTAAGAGTCTCCATTGCCTCCTCCTCACTTATTTTTTGAATTGCAAATCCTGTGTGAAGAAGAACATAATCGCCGATCGCCACATTTTCAACCATTTGAAGACCTGCTTTTAAGATTGTCCCTCCAATGGAAACCTCAGCCATATCGCCTTCAATATCAACCACTTTTGCCGGAATGCTTAAGCACATAATCCAATTGTTTTAGATGCAACTATCAACTGTCCCAGCGAGATACCACCATCATTTGCAGGCACCAGCTGATTTGAAAATACCTCAAATTTTTTTCTTATCAGAATGTTTGTTAATTTTTCCGTGAGGTATTTATTCTGGAACACTCCTCCGGAGAGTACTACCTTATTAATTGAAGTCTCTGCCCTCATCTTTTCAGAAACATCTGCAATGGCCCTGGCTACCGTATTATGAAATTTTGAAGAAATAATTGAAACTCCTTCTTTTCCCAGATCATCAAGGAGTGCCCGAAGTGTTTCTGCAAAAACAACAGTAGTGCCAATTTGGTATGGATAATGCTTGTCAGTTTCACCGTCAATTACTGACTCCAGTCTTATCGGTGCTTCTGAGTCAAAACCGGCAACTGAGCATAATCCCAGCATTGCAGATACGGCATCAAATAAACGCCCTGCTCCTGAGCTTAATGGTGAATTAATGTTTTTATCAATCATTTCCCTGAGAAGGTTCATCTCGCCGGTATTAACAGATTTGAAACAAGGAATTGCATTATAATCAATTTCATTCCTGAAATATTTATAAAGGTAAGAGAATGCCATCCTCCATGGTTCCTCGACTGCCTTATTGGCTCCAGGCAATGGGACATAATCGAAATGAGTGTACCGGCGGAACTCTTTCAGATCTGCAACCAGGAACTCTCCCCCCCAAATATTTCCGTCTGCTCCGAAGCCTGTCCCGTCCATACTGAGGCCAATTACTTTTTCATCCAGATGGTGCTCTGCCATGCATGAGGCTATATGTGCATGATGGTGCTGCACCCTTATCAAAGGAATATTAAGCTCGCTTTCAAGCTTCTGCGCATGAAAGGAAGAGAGATAATCGGGATGCATATCACAGACCAGAAACTCCGGTTTGAACCTGAAAAGATCTTTAAAACGTGCAAGAGATTCCAAATAGAATTCGTATACCGGCAGGTTTTTAAGGTCCCCGATGAACTGGCTCATTATTGCCTGCTTATCTCTGCCAATGCAAAAGCTGTTCTTTTGCTCAGCTCCAAGGGCCAGAACACCGTCAACATTGTATGCCAGATCAACGGGAGATGGCACATATCCCCTGGAACGACGTATAATACTGATCCTGTTCCCGATTATTCTTACAACCGAATCATCAGCCCTGTTTACTATTTCCCTGTTGTAGCTCATAATGGCCCCGGTTATCGGTTGGAGGCTTTCGTGGGCCAGATTATCATCCTTTATCAGCGGTTCATCTGAAATATTACCGCTTGTCAGTACAATGACCGGTGTTTCCAGCCTGCTTAAGAGGAGATAATGAATCGGCATGTAAGGGAGAATAGCACCAATAGTACCAAGTCCGTTATTTACAGATTGGGCAAGGGCTTTCTTCTGCTTAAGTATAAGTATTGGTCTCCGCCATGATGTAAGTTCGCGATATTCTGCCGGATTCACGAAGCAATATTCTTCAGCTGACAGGATATCCCTGAACATCACAGCAAAAGGTTTTGCATCACGGTGCTTTCTCGATCTCAGCTCTTTAACCGCTTTATCATCCAAGGCATTACAGAGCAGGTGATAACCGCCAAGTCCCTTTATCGCCACAGATCTCCCATCCATTATCCTGCCGGAGACAACATCTAATATGTCGCTGATCTCCTCAATTCTTTGCCCATTCACTTCAAGAGAAAAGACAGGACCGCAAGAGTTACAGGCGACCGGCTGAGCGTGAAATCTGCGATTCAATATATCTGTATATTCCGAAGCACAATGATCACACATCCTGAAATCTTTCATAGATGTCTTATTCCTGTCGTAAGGAAGTCCTTCAACAATTGTAAATCTTGGTCCGCAATTAGTGCAGTTTGTAAACGCGTAATCAATTCTTTCCGGGTCATTCTGAAGATCCTCAAGGCAATCTGAGCAGACGGCTATATCGGGACTTATCTCAGTAATTTCGGAATCCCCTGATTTACTAATATCAATAAAAAAGTTTTCGTAGCCTGCTAGATCAGTTTGTCTTATTTCGACTGACTTGATTTGAGATGCGGCAGGTGGAGACATCAGAATATGATCTTTGAATTTAAGGACTTTCTCCTCTTCACCCTCAACATTGATCATTACGCCATTAGCCCTGTTATCTACCTTGCCATTTAATTGATATAATGCCGCCAGCCTGTAGATAAATGGACGGAACCCGACACCCTGCACGAGCCCTCTTATTAATATTTCATATCCCTTTTTAATACCTCTGAGTTTTTATGCTCCTATGACTCCATTATCTTGTGAACATAATAAATAACACTCTCAAGTTCATCGCAAAGGTTAACATTATTAATTACCACTGCCTGCGGTACCTTCAGCAGACCCGGAGCAAAGTTCACTATCCCCTTTATACCATAACTGAGGAGCTCATCAACAACCTCCTGTGCAGAAATTTCCGGAACAGCGACTATTGCCACTTTGACATTGAACCTGTCGATTATTTCTTTTAACCGGTTCATTGAATAAACAGGAATACCCGATCTCATTTTCTGCTTAAAAGGATCTATGTCGAATGTGGCAACAATGTTCATATGCCTCTGAAGGAACTTACCGTATTTCGATAATGCCAGACCCATGTTGCCCATCCCGACAAGTACAATATTGTTGTCCTTGTTACGATGGAATATTATTTCCATTTTTTCGAGCAGTTCATTAATATCATATCCTCCCCTCTTATTCCCGGTAATTTTGAACTCCGAGAAGTCTTTCCGTACCTGGTCAGGTGTAACTCCTGTCTCCTTGGCAAGGGTATAGGAAAAGACCTTTTCAACCCCCATCAGTTTTTGTCGCAGTAAACATGCCCGATACAGGAAGATCCTCTTAAGACTGTTTTTAATAATATTTCTTGTGAATTGTTTCACGTCAAATGTTTTTAATTTACTTTAATATGCAAGATAATCAAATTTTATAAATACAAAATATTTTATTTTATAACTGATTTATAGATATTTAAAATGTTATCCATAATATAAATAATAATAATTGTGATATATTAGATTGATTAATATATCTTTATAATATATTTTTTATGTGAATAATCTCACATTAACACTTTACTATATTTACAGAAAAGAAGGGCAGTACAACATTATAGAGTTTACGGTTCCATCCTGCTCTGTGTCATCTGCTCTCTCAATGAAATACGAGGATGAAAAAAACTTTGATCCTGGGAATCGGGAATAATATCCTGACAGATGATGGTATTGGTTTCCGGCTTGTCGATGACATCGGGAAAATGATCAGCGATCCGGATCTTGATTATGAAAAGGCTGGCTGCGGTGGTCTGGAGATAATTGATCACATCAGGGATTTTAAGCGGGTTATTTTCATAGATGCGATCCGCACCCGCGAAGGCAAGCCAGGTGATGTATATTATTTTATCCCTTCTGATTTCCAGGACACTTTGCATCTGTCTAATCTTCACGATGTATCATTCCTCACAGCCCTTAAACTGGGTCGTACTCTGAATCTGGATCTGCCGGAAGATCTGCATATAATTGCCATTGAGATCATTGAAGATATGGAATTCAGTGAAGAATTCACTCTGGAATTAAAGAAAAAGTATCCCGAAATACTCGAAAAGGTACTGGAAAAAGTCAGGTGGATTATTGTTCAATAAAAACAGCTTTAAAAAGTTAAGAAGGCAAAGATAATTATGGAAAATTCCTGATTTTATTTTTATAATTTATTGTGAATAGTTTCATTTTATTTCAGGATTATCATTATTCTATATCGTTTTTTTCTCTCTTTCTGAAATATTTTTTCAAAGCCATGATTTTTAGTGACCATATTGATTTAAATATAAAATAAACTCTCTTTCGAGACTATTAAATCCCGATCATTTTTTTCTTATTAATGTTGTTTATATACTAATATATAATCTCTTACGCATTTTTTTATTATTCTATAATTCAATCAGCACAATAAATATATTACAGATACGAAAACAATTATTTATCTGAAAATATAACATCCCATAAAGATTTATCAGATTACTTATTGTGAAATACTTCACTTAATCATAATATTTTCAAAAATTGTTTGCTAACTTTTTATTGAATTTTTGATCTATGACAAAAGTCATTATTGTTGATGTTTTTCATTAAATAAATGAGTCAGTAAAATGGAATTTAAACCCCGGATCATTGCATTTCTCTGCAAATGGTGCTCGTACACCGGTGCAGATCTGGCAGGTACATCACGGATGGTGTATAAACCCAATGTGAGGATTGTCAAGGTTATGTGCTCAGGCCGGATAGAACCTACATTTGTACTCAAGGCATTTACCAATGGTGCCGATGGTGTGCTGCTTTGTGGCTGTCACCCGGGTGACTGTCATTATCAGGAGGGCAATTACAGGTGTCTCCGGAGGTACGAGTTGTTGCAGAAATACATCACCCAGATGGGTATTGAGACAGAAAGACTTAAACTTGAATGGATAAGCGCCAGTGAGGGTAAGCAATTCGCTGAGTTGATCGATAGTTTTACAGAAACTATAACAGAATTGGGACAATCCAAAATAAAAGAGACGCTGAATGTCTTAACATAGATATTAATTTTTGTGCCATGGAAGGATCAAAGCCAAAACTTAAACTTGCCGTTTATTGGGCTTCTGCCTGCGGCGGTTGTTGTGTATCAGTTCTTGATGTACACGAGAAGCTTTTTGATGTTATAGAGGCTGCCGATTTTGTATTCTGGCCTATTGCTCTGGATATCAAATACAAAGATGTCGAAGAAATGCCAGATAATTATATTGATCTCACACTATTTAACGGTGCTGTAAGGAACAGCGAGAACGAGCATATGGCCAAACTCTTAAGAAAGAAAAGCAAAACTCTTGTTGCTTATGGCAGTTGCTCGCATCTTGGGGGTATTCCGGGACTGGCCAATTTTTCAACCAAAGAGGATATATTCCGGAGAGTTTATGAAGAAAGTGAATCAACGATCAACCCTGAAAAAACAAGACCTCTTTCTGAAAATAAAGTAAAGGAAGGCGTACTCGAGATACCTGTTTTTTATAATGATGTCCGTTCCCTCTCACAAACCGTTGAGGTAGATTATTTCATCCCCGGTTGTCCTCCTCAGACAGAAAGGTTCCTCGAGGTATTTGCTGCAATAGTCAGCGGAGATGAACTTCCGCCAAAAGGTTCCGTTATCGGAGCCGGGATAAGGGCTCAATGCGATGAGTGTATCAGGAAGAAAACAGAGAACAAGCAGATAAAAAAGTTTTACCGCCCGTGGGAAATAACTGATGATGGCGAAACCTGCTTTATGGAGCAGGGGGTCATATGCATGGGACCTGCGACCAGGGAGGGATGCGGTTATCGATGCATTAAAGGCAATGCTCCATGCCGTGGCTGCTACGGACCTACACCCGGTGTAACTGATCCCGGAACCAAAATGATGTCAGCAATCGGAAGTATAATAGATGAAAAGGAACCGGAAGAAATTAACAGGGTAATTGACGATATTGTAGACCCGGCCGGATTATTCTACAGATTTAGTCTGCCTGTCTCACTAATAAGGAGAAAATTATCATGAAAAGAATCACGATTGATCCTATTACGCGACTCGAAGGTCATGGTAAAATAGAAATTTTTCTTAATGATGACGGAGAAGTTGATAATGTATATTTTCAGGTTCCGGAACTGAGAGGTTTTGAAAAATTCTGCGAGGGAAGACCTGTTGAAGAACTCCCAGCAATCGTCGCAAAAATATGCGGAGTCTGCCCTGGTTGTCATCATATGGCTTCAGGAAAAGCTGTTGATGCTGTATTTGGTGTCGAACCTCCGCCAACAGCTAAAAAACTCAGGGAGCTTTTTTACATGGCACATTTTATCCATAGTCATATAGCCAATTTTTATGCACTGGCTGCACCGGATTTTGTTTTAGGCCCGGATGCTCCAGCTGCTAAAAGAAATATCCTTGGAGTAATTGAAAAGGTTGGAAAGGAAATCGGAACGGAAGTAATTAAACAACGTCGCCTGGCGCAGGAAATACAGGCACTCCTGGGTGGACATCAGACTTTTGTTGTAATGAATATCCCGGGTGGAGTACGAAGAGGACTTTCCGTAAAAGAGCGTGATGATGTTGTCGAAAAAGCAAAGGGGTTCGTGGAATTCGCAAAGTTTTCTCTCAATGTTTTTCAAAATTTCGTGCTTGATAATAAACAGTACGTCGATATTATACTTAACGGTCCATATTCCCTCAAACTTCATTCAATGGGTCTCGTTGATTCCAACAATAAGGTAAACTTTTATGATGGAAAAGTAAGGGTGGTGGATACAGAAGGAAAAGAGTTGTACAAATATTCTCCACCTGAGTATCTCAATTATGTAGCAGAACATGTTGAACCCTGGAGTTATCTTAAGTTCCCATATCTTAAAAAGATTGGATGGAAAGGATTTACCGAGGGGCAGAATTCAGGGGTTTACCAGGCCACACCATTATCGAGGTTAAATGCAGCTGATGGAATGGCCACTCCTCTGGCACAAAAAGAATATGAACGCATGTACAGCACACTTGGAGGCAAACCAGTCCATGCAACACTTGCTATGCACTGGGCAAGGCTTGTGGAGCTTTTATATTCTGCTGAAAGATGTCTGGAACTCGCCCGGGATGATGAGATTACCGGTAAAGAATTACGGGCACAGTTAGGGTCAATTCCAGGTGAAGGTGTAGGAATCGTTGAAGCCCAGAGAGGAACTCTGACACACCATTATTTCACCGACAACAAAGGAATTGTTACCAAAGTAAATCTTATCGTCGGAACTACAAATAATCATGCGGCAATCAGCATGTCGATAAAAAAAGCTGCGGCTGGTCTGATCAAAAAAGGAGTTGAAGTGACCGCCGGCACTCTGAATATGATCGAAATGGCTTTCAGGGCATATGACCCGTGTTTTTCATGTGCTACTCATAGCCTTCCCGGAGAAATGCCAATGATTCTTGAAATTCGTGATGCCGGAGGAGAATTGACGCAGCGTGTGATAAGAGATTAATATTCTTCGACCGTAAAAGATGATTTATAAGATAATCAATCATAGATAATTATGCGAGTAGGAGTCTTTTTCTGTCAGGTAGACCAGAGCAAGGATCTGAATATTGATTCCATTGCAAAATATGCTGCAAATCTTCCGAATGTTGATATTGTCCAGATGCTGGGGGTAAAGCCTCGTCTTGATGTAAAAATCCTTAATGAGCTCATCAGGACAAATAACCTGGGAAGGATTGTTATCGCAGGAGATATGCCCGGTTATTATAAACCGGCCTTTACCAAAGCGATGGCATTGGCGGGAGGCAATACTGATGAAATACGTCTTGCTTCTTTCATGGAGCACGGTGCAAGAGGAGAAAATGCGATGGATCGAGCAAAAGCTATAGTAGCCTGTGCAACCATGGCTGTTCCTTTTCCGCTAGCTGCTATACCTGTTGGAAATCCGGTCAATCACTCGACTCTTATCATAGGAGGCGGCATAGCCGGAATACAATCTGCCCTCGAGATAGCAAACGCAGGTAAACCGGTTTATCTGGTTGAACAGACAGGAACGATCGGAGGACATATGGCCATGTTTGACAAAACGTTCCCGACACTGGATTGCGCTGCCTGTATCCTGACTCCTAAAATGGTTACGGTTGGACAGCATGAGATGATCCAGCTGTTGACCAAATCAAAGGTTGTGGCCGTTACCGGGAAACCTGGTGCTTACCATGTGAAGATAAAACAAAGCGCAAGGTTTGTAGATGTCAGATCGTGTGTTGCATGTAATCAATGTGTGGAAGTTTGCCCGGTTAAGGTGGAAAGTGAATTCGATGCCGGAATTTCTTTGAGAAAAGCGATCTATATCCCGTTTCCACAGGCTGTTCCGAATGCCTACCTCGTTGATGCTTCAAAATGCACCTATATCCTTTCTGGTGGAAAAAAATGCGGCGTCTGTGTAAAAAAATGTCCCAAGGAATGCATTAACCTTAACGAAACCGACCATTTTCTCGATATAGAGGTGGGAAACATCATCCTGGCCATAGGATATGAGCTTATGGATGTCAGTAAAATAGAACAGTATGGATATGGCCTGTATCCAAATGTACTGACTTCACTTGAATTTGAGCGCCTCACCAATGCATCAGGGACCACAGGCGGAAAGATCGTCACTAAAACCAAACGTTTTAATAAAAAAACAGAAAAGGATGAATGGGTCTTTTTGCCAGATGGTGTACCCCCAAAAAGTGTTGCCCTTATCCACTGCGTAGGATCCAGAAATAAAAAATACAACTCGTATTGCTCAAGGGTATGCTGCATGTATTCCCTGAAATTTGCACATCTGATAAAAGAGAAGATCCCAAATGTCACAGTTTATGAGTTTTACATCGATATGCGTGCCTTCGGAAAAGGTTATGAGGAATTTGCTGACCGTATCAAGGAGGAAGGGACTTTAATAATTCGCGGACATTCGGCTAAAGTTACCATGAATAACGGTCAAATGGTCGTCAGGGGTGAGGATATCATTAATGACAGATTAGCTGAATTCAATGTTGATATGGTTGTCCTTGCAGTTGGTCTTATTCCTTCCTCCGGCACAAATGAATTAGTCAAAATGCTGGATATCAGCAAGGATACTGACGGATGGTTTTCAGAACTGAATTACAACGGCAGCCCGACTGATACTGAAAAAGGGGGTATATATGTGGCCGGAATGTGCCAGGGTCCAAAGGATATTCCCGATACGGTGGCCCAGGCATCTGCGGTGGCAGCCGGTGTGCTCAGAAGCCTCACAACAAAGAGAGGTATAGGACATATGAGCAGCATCCCGCTCAGTGAGATCGAAGCAAAGGCTAAGAATATTCAAACAGTATAAAAATCTTACCATGGCAATCAGAGTCAACCCGGGATTCATAAATGCACTGGATCGTTTTGGCAAGGAAAACATACAGTTATGTTACCAGTGCGGTGACTGTTCTGCCGTTTGTCCGCATGCCGACGAGTTTTACAGATTCCCCCGTAAACCCATCCGGCTGCTGCAAATGGGACTTGAAAAGAAGGTGGAAACCACGCTTGAACCATGGTTGTGCTATTATTGCGGCGACTGCTCGGATTTATGCCCAAGGGAGGCTAATCCGGGAGATACCATGATGATATTAAGGAGATACCTGACATCAGTATATGACCTGACAGGATTGTCGAGGAAGTTTTATACTTCCCACTGGTGGGAATTTGCTGCAGTATTCGTTATAGGGGTCCTGATTGCCCTTCTGTTCTCTGTTTTCAATCCTCACGGAATTGTGACCTCCCTGACACCCGACGGAGGAGTGAAGATAAACGAGATGTTCCCTGTCGAGACAGTGAATATCGGGGCACATATCATGCTGATCTCCATTGCCAGCTTCCTTATTGCAAATATTATCCATATGTGGTATCTGACACTCCTGAAGGATAAGTCTTTAAAGATACCTTTCCGTCTTTATGTTACTAAATTGTACCAACTTATCGTTCATTTCGCCACACAGAAGCAGTTCAGTAAATGCAAAGACAGAAGCTACTGGTTTTTTCACTGGATCTTAATGTCGGGATATGTTTTGATGTTCGCACTTATAGTGGGGAATCTGAAATGGTTCCAGACTGAAAAAATCTATTCCTGGTATGAACCGCAAAGACTTCTGGGATATTATTCTACTTTCGGTTTACTCGTTGGCCTGGTTTTTTTCAGCTGGGGCCGGATTAAGAAAATTGGACAGATATTCAAATTTTCACATTTAAGCGACTGGATCTTTATCGTCCTTTTATTTATGACAACCGTTTCGGGGATTCTTTTGCATATATTCAGGATCGAAGGCATGCCGGTTGCTACATATTATATGTACATAATTCATATGGCTGTACTCGTTCCGATGCTCTGCGTGGAGGTACCATTCTCCAAATGGTCACACCTTGCCTACAGGCCTTTCGCCATCTATTTTGCGGAAATAAAAAAATCCGTGATGTCAAAGGGACAAACGGAAAACTTATATAAAATGAAATAGTGAAATGGCTGACAAAGAAAAATCACCCAG
Source organism: Bacteroidales bacterium (assembly GCA_050013475.1). GTDB lineage: Bacteria > Bacteroidota > Bacteroidia > Bacteroidales > VadinHA17 > LD21. Next base: position 82,387 of record JBEKFE010000006.1, on the reverse strand, counting down.
AATAGGAGTGTATATCTGCTGTTGCGGAACTAATATAGCAAAAGCAGTCGATGTGGAAGCAGTTGCCGGATTCGCCTCCAATCTGCCAAACGTTGTTCTTGCAAAAAGCTATAAATACATGTGCTCCAATCCCGGACAGGAGATGATCACCCAGGATATAAAGGAGCATAAGCTTGATCGCGTGGTTGTCGCTGCCTGCAGCCCAAATATGCATGAGCGGACTTTTCGTAGTGCACTGAGATCAGCTGGCCTGAATCAGTATCTTTTCGAAATGGCCAATATACGCGAACAATGCAGCTGGGTACATACTGATCCGGTTGAAGCAACTGAAAAAGCCAAAGCTCTTGTCTGCGCAGCCGTTTGCCGTGTTGAGCTCCATGAGTCACTCGAGACCATGTCGGTTGATATGTGCCCTAATGTACTTGTTATCGGAGGGGGCATTACCGGTATGACAGCAGCTCTTGAACTTGCTGATTCAGGCTATACTGTTTATCTGGTTGAAAAAGATAACCATCTTGGCGGGAACCTTGCACGTGTTGATCTTACGGCACCTTATCTCTATTCCGCCCGGGATCTGATCACTGAAAAGATAACGCGTATCAAGGATAACAGAAAAGTGATTGTTTATCTTGAATCAAAAGTGACAGAGGTCACGGGCTTTATAGGCAATTTTAAGGCAACAATTCAGTCCTATGACTATAAATTCAATTATCCGGGGAGGAAGGTCAATGTGAAGATCGGAAATGTTGTAGTGTGTACGGGATATAAGGAATTTGATGCATCCAGGATAGTCCACTATGGATACGGAAAACTACCAAATGTCATTACTTCTTTCGATCTGGAAAAGATGATACGTGCCGGAAGCATTGAAACAAAGGAAGGAAAAGTGCCCAAATATGTGGCTATTATCCACTGCGTGGGAAGCCGGTCAAAGGAATTTCACACCTATTGCTCGCGGGTCTGCTGCATGACCGCTTTAAAATATGCCTCTGAGATCAAGTCTGCAAACCCGGATTGCTATATTTCAGATATCTATATAGATATGCATGCTTTCGGGAAAGGGCATGAAGATTTCTATCGCAAATCATCGGAAGCTAAAACACTATTCCTGATGTACGAAAAAGGTGACAGACCGGTGATCCATAAAGCAGGTCCGAAAGATGACTGTGAGATGCTTATAGAAGTCAATGAAAAGCTTTCAGGTGAACATATTGAAATCCCGGCAGATATGGTGATCCTTATGGTAGGAATGGAAGCCCGGGAAGACTCAAATGAAATTGCCCGACTTGTAAATATCAGCCAGGACAAAGACGGATGGTTCATCGAAAGTCATCCGAAGCTTGAACCTGTTGCGACTACAACTGACGGAATATTTATTGCCGGGACATGTGTTGCTCCAAAGGATATACCTGATTCTGTTGCTCAGGCAAGGGCAGCCGCTGCTCGTATACTCGCAAGAATCGCAAAAGGGAAGATCGAGGTCGATGCAGTTTATTCAGAAGTAAATGAGGAACAATGTTCCGGATGCCGGTTCTGTAACAAGCTTTGCCCCTATAGTGCAATTGAATTCGACGAAGAAAAAAGACACAGTCATATAATAAGTGCTCTCTGCAAGAGCTGTGGTGTATGCGTGGCAGCATGTCCGTCATCAGCCATAAAGGGCCGGCATTTCACCGACCAGCAGATACTTGCACAGGTAGATGGATTATTCGCAGTATGATAATTCAATAACCAAGCTAACTTATTGAATTTATAAAACATATATTTTTCAAAAATTTGTTTAATGACAGTCTGACAATTTAGGGACCTGGTTAAAGGATCGGGCTTTCATTTGCTACCTTTGATCAGCTCCCGGAAAGTTGATTATGGTCAAAATACTTCTTACCTTTAATGGATGTTGCAGATAATGTTTTTCAAATGATTAATAAACAGGAGGTGTATTATGGCAACTGAATATTTATGCAAGGCATGCAGGGGAGTACTTAATGGAAAAACTTCTATAATACTTGCAGCCCAGAAAGTTAACAGCGCCCTCAGAGGATTGGTCTATCTTAATCCTGAACTGGGTAATTACACAACAACTACCCATCCTTCCTTTATAATTAAAGAGGGGGAGGAATATAATTATACCTGCCCTATATGTCATTCCCAGCTGAATAGCGCAAAGTATCCCCACCTTGTGCGTATTATAATGATCGATGACGATAAAAAGGAGTACAATATCTATTTCTCAGGTATCGCCGGTGAGAAATGCACCTACAAGATCAGGGGCACAAAAGTGGAGATGATGGATGGCCCGGATGCTAGCAGATATAACAAGTACTTTGAAGTCCCCGACGAGGACAGGAAATATCTTTAACGTACTTCCGACTTCGGACTTCTTTTAGCCGCCGAAGCCTTGTCGCTTACGCTCCATAGCTTCAGCGACGGAGCGGCGAAGGTGGCCGATTTTTTTTCTCTGCCAAATAATTATATTTTTGTTTACTGTTAAACTATCTAACGGTACGTAATCTTTATGAGCAGCAATATTAACTTAAGGTCGGCGGACAATATCCGCATTCTTGCCATGTCGATGGTCGAAAAGGCAAAATCTGGTCATCCCGGAGGTGCAATGGGAGGAGCTGATTATATCCATATACTTTTCTCGGAGTATCTTAATTTTGATCCTGATAATCCGGGATGGATCAACCGCGACCGGTTTTTCCTCGATCCGGGACATATGTCCACGATGCTTTACTCGGTACTGACCCTGACCGGCCATTTCAGGATCGATGATCTCAAGAATTTCCGCCAGTGGGGCAGCCCGACCCCCGGTCATCCTGAACTCGACCCCACGAGGATGATAGAAAACACATCCGGTCCGCTCGGACAGGGACACACGATGGCTGTCGGAGCTGCCATTGCAGAAAGATTCCTGGAATCGCGCTTTGGAAAACTCTTCACTCATAAAATATATGCCTTTATTTCAGATGGCGGCATACAGGAAGAGATATCCCAGGGAGCAGGAAGGATCGCAGGATTTCTTGGTCTTTCGAACCTGATTATGTTCTATGATTCAAATGACATACAGCTTTCAACCGAGACAAAAGCAGTTACCATTGAGGATACTGCAATGAAATACAGATCATGGGGTTGGAACGTAATTAAGATAGATGGCAACAATCACGATCAGATAAGAAAAGCCCTGAATGAGTCTCTGGAAGAAAAAGAGAGACCTACTTTAATATTAGGTAAAACCATAATGGGGAAAGGCCTTCTCGACAAGGATGGAAACAGCTTTGAAAGGAAAACATCAACTCATGGAATGCCCGTTAGTGAAGCGGGAGGCTCTTTCGAAAAATCACTTTTGAATCTTGGCGGTTCGCCCGAAAATCCTTTTGTAATATTTGAGGATGTAAGGGATCATTATGATAAGGTTCTTAAATTAAAAAGAGAAGCTGCTTCTGAATGGAAAAAGAAGAAAAATGAATGGGAGAAGAAGAATCCGGAGCTTGACAGGAAACTACACTATTTCTATTCAGGAAAGATCCCTGAGATCGACTATAAGGCAGTAAAGCAAAAAGAGGGTATCGCCACCAGGGCAGCATCAGCGGCTATGCTGGAACAATTTGCCACCAGGGTGGAGAATATGATCGTTGCCTCTGCCGATCTGGCCAATTCAGACAAAACCGACGCTTTCCTTAAAAACACAAGCCCGTTCCGAAAAAAAGATTTCTCAGGATCTTTCCTCCATGCAGGAGTCTCCGAACTTACAATGGCTGCAATTATGAACGGAATGGCCCTTCATGGAGGAGTTATTCCGGTGTGCGGCACTTTCTTTGTTTTTTCCGACTACATGAAACCAGCGATCAGACTGGCATGCCTCATGGGTCTGCCAGTCAAGTATATCTGGACACACGACGCATTCCGTGTCGGAGAGGACGGTCCTACCCATCAGCCTGTTGAACAGGAGGCCCAGATCAGGCTCATGGAACACATTAAGAATCACCATGGTGAAAACGGCATGGTTGTACTGAGACCTGCTGATGCCGCTGAGACAACAGTTGCATGGAAGATGGCACTTGAAAATAAAAAAACACCCACAGCACTTATACTTTCACGACAGAACATAAAGGACCTTCCATCACCGAAAAATGACAGGTTTGCTGACGCTCTGAATGCATCTAAAGGTGCATATATTGTTGAGGATTGCAAGGGCGAACCTGACATCACCCTGGTCGCCTGCGGTTCGGAGGTTGCAACATTGTTTGAAGGAGCAGCCCTTCTGAAGAAAGAGGGACTTAAGATCAGAATTGTATCAGCACCTTCCGAAGGCCTTTTCAGATCACAGCCGAAAGAATACAGAGAATCCGTTATACCGGCTGACGGACCGGTTTTCGGACTTACTGCAGGATTACCAGTCACATTACTGGGTCTTGCAGGTGGTAAGGGTAAAGTATGGGGCCTTGAAAGTTTTGGCTATTCAGCCCCATACAAAGTACTCGATGAAAAATTCGGATTCACTGCAGAGAATGTTTATCGCCAGGTCAGGGATTACCTTGCACAATATAAAAGGTAAACATTATGATCATTCATCAGCCCCGCTTCGGCGGGGTTTTTTTACTATATTTGCCACTTATTTTCAAGTATGAAATACAATATTCAACCAGGTGTAAAAGGATTGATCTTCGATCTCGATGGAACTCTTGTGGATTCCATGCCGATCCACTTTGAAGGATGGAAGAAGGCGTGTGAAAAGTTCGGGGCACACATTGATCCTGCTTTCCTGAGGTTTCATACTGGCAGTCCCGGCTGGGCAATAGCCGCAGCAATAATTGAGCACAGCGGACTGAACGGGAATGTCACGGTAGATGATATCCTCAAAGTCAAGCTCGATGAATTCTACAGGATGCAGCATCTTATCAGACCTGTTGAACCGGTTGCTGAGATCGTAAGAAAATATTCAGGGATACTGCCTATGGCAGTAGGGACCGGCGGACACCGTGCTGCAGTGGAGAGGACCCTTGAGGTGACAGGCATGAAGAAATATTTCGATATTGTTGTTACCGCAAATGACGTTGTGAACCATAAGCCTCATCCCGATACCTTCCTTAAATGTGCAGAGCTGATGAAAGTCGAACCGTCCCTGGTTGAGGTTTTCGAGGATGGCGACCTCGGAATTGAAGCTGCAAAACGGGCTGGCATGATTGCAACAGATGTCAGATCATGGTACAATGCAAACTGGTAAAGGACAGGAGGCTTTTCAGACAGCCTCCAATGACCTGTTGAAGGTGATAATAAAAAGGGCAAAGCCATAAGATCCGGCTCTGCCCTTTATTAATTAAGAATAACTGTGTAAATTACTTTTGTACCAGGATTTTTGTTGTCAGGTTTGTTATGCTTGTCTTGATATCCTCGAATGGTGTGGGATTACCACCCCTGCTATCCTGCTCAACTATCATGTACTTCAGCCCGGCAATATCCTTTGCAGCAAGAATCCTCTTGAAATCGATCACGCCTGCTCCAACCGGGGCGAAATCCTTAACTCCCTCGGTTGAAAAAAACGGACTCTCTTTTGTGAACATATCTTTCATATGAAACAGCTGGAACCTTCCCGGGAATTTCTTGAAGATCTCCACAGGGTCCTGTCCTGCCTTGGTAACCCAGAATAAATCCATTTCCATAGTTACAAGGTCTTTATCCAGCTCGGGAAGAAGCACATCAAAGTAAGGCTTTTTACCCTCCAGATCTGCAAATTCAAAATTATGGTTATGATAACCAAACTGGATACCTGAAGCCTTCATGATCTTTCCGACCTCATTCCAGTCGGCAGCCATTTTGTGCCAGTTTGAGAGTGGCTTGCGGGCTTCAGGAACAACCCATGGCTGTATGCAATATTTAGTTCCAACCTTTGCATGGTCCTCAGCCATCTTTTTTGCATTCTCCAGGGTTATGCCTGCTGCCTCTACCTGAGTGTGACTGCTTAGGATGACCATTCCAAGCCCTTCAACCAGCTTCCTGAATTCAGCCGGTTCATAACCATAGAATTTGCCATCTTTATAACCTGCCAGTTCGACATACTTGTAACCAGTATCCGACACCTTTTTAAGTGAACCCGGAACATCTTTATCCATTGCATCACGGATCGTATACAGCTGCAACCCGATCCCGAAGGATTTCGGATCGACAGAAACTGCAGATGAATTATACGCTGGCTTTCCTGAAGTCGTGTTCCCCAGAGAGTACCTCGAAAGGACCACTGCACCCACTGCACCTGCTGCAGATATCTTCAGAAAATCTCTTCTTGAACGTTTCTCTTTCATAATAATGATTATTAACAGTTTATGTTTATTAAAACAAATACCCCTAATGTGAAGTTCAAAACAAATGACGGAAAACCGGTCACACTTCAAAGTTTATAAAATAATTTTTAAATACATTGAAAACTTGCAATCTTTATCTTAGCACCTGGTTTTCTTTTTGGAATCAGTCATGATTAAGGCCTGCAATTTTCTTGTTAACGGTCTCAGTCTTTAATATCTTTACCCTTCATCAGAAGTTTCATTTATCCCGAATAAACGTGCAAATGTCAAATAAGCTGGTTACGACATCCGACGGATCCCATACGCTGTTTGTTCCAGAATTGAATGAGCATTTCCATTCTGTAAATGGTGCAGTCCAGGAATCAATGCTGGTTTATATAAAGAATGGTTTTGATTTCTGTGCTGCCGATCCTGTTCACCTGCTTGAAATTGGCTTTGGCACCGGGCTGAATGCCCTGCTTACATTGATGCGATCATCCGAAGCAGAAAGATCTGTTTACTATACTGCAATTGAAAAATATCCTCTTCAGAAAGATCTGATCAGCCTCCTGAACCACTCATCCTTTGCAGGCGAGAAAGGTGCCTACCTTTCGGATCTTATTCATTCGGCCGCATGGAACATGCCAGTGAAGCTGACTGAAAATTTTACCCTTTCCAAGCTCATATCTGACTTTACTTCTGATCAGATAACCGGTCTGTTCGACCTTATCTATTTTGATGCGTTCGGCCCCGACAAGCAGCCGGAAATGTGGAGCGGACAGCTATTCAGGAAAATATCGGATGTCACCGCACCCGGAGGCGTGTTCGTGACATATTCGGCCAAGGGTACTGTGAAAAGAGCTCTCAGATCGTGCGGCTTCGATGTATCAATGCTTCAGGGACCTCCCGGGAAACGCCAGATGATAAGAGCAATCAAAAAAGATAAATTATTTTAAGAACCTTTTTTCCTGTTACCAAAATATTATCTTTGCGGAAACTTAAATTAAAATATCAGTTATGAAAATCAAACAGTTGCTTGTACTGTGTACAATTGTTACTCTTGTTTCCTGTGGGAAAAATGGTATCACGAGTACCAAAATTGCAAATGGGAATGATTCCCTTTCATATGCATTCGGTGTAAATATTTATCATTCACTTAAGCAGGATAGTATTGTTCTCAATCCTACCGCCATAGCAAAAGCTATGATTGAAGCTCAATCAGGTAAAGCCACTATGGATGATAATGCCGCCAGGGGTTTTATTCTTGCCTTCATGAATAAAAAGGACGTGGCAAAAAAGGCAAAAGAGGAAGCAATAAATAAGGAAAAATACAAAAACCTTATCCAGCAGGGTGATTCTTTTCTTCAGAAGAACAAGGAAAAACCTGGTGTTTTAGTAACTGCTTCAGGGTTGCAGTATAAAGTTATCAAATTGGGAACAGGTCCGAAACCCACTGCTTCAGACGTAGTTAAGGTTCATTATACCGGAACTTTAATTGATGGGACCAAATTTGATTCATCAGTCGACAGAGGTCAGCCTGCACAGTTCCCCGTAGGAGGTGTCATTAAAGGATGGGTGGAAGGTCTGCAGCTTATGCCCGTAGGATCAAAATTCATGCTTTACATCCCTGCTAACCTGGCATACGGTTCCTCAGGGGCAAGTAGTGTCATCAAGCCATTCTCAACTCTGATCTTTGAAGTGGATTTACTGGAAATTGTTAAAAAATAAGATGAAATTCGCTGAGATACACACCCTTAGAGGTGTCATGAAAGTTGAATTCTTTGAAAAGGATGCACCGGGTGCTGTTTCAAATTTTGTTAAGCTCGCCGAGGAAGGTTTCTATGATGGACTGGCCTTTCACCGCGTGATACCCGATTTCGTGGTCCAGGGCGGTTGCCCTTATTCAAAAGACATGAATGATCCAAGGGTGGGTACCGGCGGTCCGGGATATTCAATAAAATGCGAGCTTAAAGGGAATAACCAGTATCACGACAAGGGAGTGCTCTCAATGGCCCATGCGGGAAGAGATACCGGTGGATCACAGTTTTTTATCTGTCATGGAAGAACAAATACAAAGCATCTTGACCGCCAGCATACCTGCTTCGGTAAAGTTACTGAAGGACTTGAAGTGATAGACAAGATACGGAAAGGTGATAAAATTGAAAAAATCATTATAGCCAAAGGTTAACCCATATGCCGTACGAAATAACAGGAAAGGTAATTGAAGTTATGCCGGTCAACCAGGTGAGCGACAAATTCAGGAAACGCGAATTTGTTATTGAGAAAAAAGAAACCGGTGGTAGCGCGGTCTTTATAGATTATATCAAATTCCAGCTTGTTCAGGACAAGTGTGAAATGATAAATGAATCATTTCTTCACGACGAGATCAAAGTATGGTTCAATATCAGAGGCAATAAATGGGAACGTGATGGAAAGGTAAACTATTTCACCAACCTCGATGCCTGGAAGATTGAGAGATCCTCTTCATCAGGTCGTGAACAGCCTGAGAGCAAAACTCCTGATCCAGGGGACTTTCCGCCTGAAAATGAAGAACTGAGCGATCTCCCATTCTGAAAATCTTAAGGGACTCTTTACGGGTCCCTTTTCTTTAATTTCATTGGGTCCAGGAATAAAAAATAGAATCAGTATGAAATACTTATCTCTGATTGCCCTGTTCATTGTTTCCCCGGTCTGCATATCACAGGTGATAAGCATCAATCCGCCGGATGGAAGTGGCAGATCATTCCAGCTGCCATGGAACAGGATTATTCAGCCTGCGGGCATTCAGATACGCTTCGGGGATGCTTCACTTGAAAATCATGCTCTGGATGCGGCCCTTTCTCCGGACGGAAAATGGCTCGCTGTGGAAGAAAGATCCAGCATAGTATTTATAAGCACCGGAGATAATACCGTCAAGTTCGTTCTGAGAAATTTTGAACGTCCGGAAATAAGGGGTGGAAAAAATACCTATTCGGGAATAACCTGGTACAATGGCCATAATGGATTGGAAGTATTCTGGAGCAATGCTGATGATCAGGGCAAATCATATGTTGTATCGGCAAAATGGAACGGTAAAAAAGCTGAATTCGGAAGGGTGCTCGAGTACCGGACCGTTCTCCCTGCAGTAACTGCTTTGCCAAATGAGATCCTGATAAAAAAAGAATCTGATCACGTATACATTTATGTTGTTCTGAATGGCAATAACAGGGTCATCAAGCAGGATCTTTCCACCGGCCAAATGATCTGGGAATCAGATCCGGGGGTTGCACCATACGGCATTGTAATGGCATCAGGAAAACTTTATGTTACCAACTGGGCAGGAAGGCATCCGGCCGGAAATGATCCGGAAATTGCCGGAGTTCCCTGGGGTTCAGCCAAAGTGGATAATAAAAATTTGGGTGGTGCTACCCGCGAAGGTGATGTGACAATTATTGATCCTGCCACTGGCAGGATCATAAAGGAACTGGTTGTCGGACTTCATCCGAATGAGATAATTGCCAATAAAAATGGCAGTTATGTTTATGTCACAAATTCAAATAGCGACAACGTATCTGTCATAGATACAAAGAGTGATGAGGTCATTGAGACTATAAGTGTAAGGCTTCAGCCGGAAATAAATCCATTTTTTGGCGATTCCCCTGACGGATTAAGCCTGTCGCCTGACGAAAAGTATCTCTATGTGGTAAATGGTATGGATAATGCCATTGCCGTGATCAGACTGAAATACACTGAACCGCCTTTAAAAACTCAAGTTGAAAGAAGTACTGTAACAGGATTTATTCCAACAGGAGCCTACCCTTCTTCTGTAACCGTTTCAGGTAAGGGCTTAATGTACGTATGTAATCTGGAAGGTGAAGGAGTCAATTTTGGTCGTACCAGGAGTACAACCAGGAACCTTACTTATAATTCTCATAATATGGGTACCTCCGTATCGGTAATAGCCATTCCGGACAACAGAAAGCTTAAAGCATATACTGATACAGTGATTGCCCTGAACAATCTTTCCCGGGCCCTGACTTCAAGAGAAAAACCGAGGCAATCGATCAATCCGGCACCAGTACCGGAAAGAATCGGTGAACCATCAGTTTTTAAGCATGTCGTCTACATAATTAAAGAGAACAGGACATATGATCAGGTGCTAGGCGATATGAAACAGGGGGATGGAGATTCAGCTCTTTGCACGTATGGAGAACAGATTACTCCGAATACACATAAGCTTGCAGAGGAATTTATTCTTCTCGACAATTTCCATGTATCGGGGAAATGCTCAGCGGAAGGACACCAGTGGACTGATGCATCAATTGTCACTGACTATATTGAGAAGAATATGGCAGCCTGGTTCAGAAGCTATCCCCATGTGCAGACTGATGCTCTTGTATATTCTCCGTCCGGTTTCCTTTGGGACAATGCCCTCAAAAACGACAGGAAGGTAAGAATCTATGGCGAGGCATCTTCTCCTGTAATTGATCCTAAGCTGAAATGGATTGACATTTATAAGAAATACAAAAATGGCGAGAAAATTGAGTTTACAAATAAAACTACAATTGAGCCAGTTAAGCCTATTCTTTGTCAGACATATCCATCTTACGGAAACCATGAATTTTCAGATGCAATGAGAGCTGATGCCCTGATAAAGGAACTGCATGATTTTGAAGCCGGTCGGGGAGATCAGCTTCCCGAATTGATGATCGTTGCCCTTCCTAACGACCATACAGCGGGAACAAGACCGGGCAACCCCACGCCAAAGGCAATGATAGCAGATAACGACTATGCTCTTGGAAGGATAGTTGAAGCATTTTCCAGGAGCCGCTTCTGGAAAAATACAGTAATATTTGTTGTTGAGGACGATTCGCAATCCGGATGGGACCATGTGTCTGCTTACCGCACAGTGGCTCTTGTGTTAAGCCCATATTCAAGAATTAACAAAACAAATCATACTTATTATACTCAACCTTCAATGGTCAGAACAATCGAACAGATACTGGGTCTTCCTCCAATGAATATTCAGGATGCGATTGCAAACCCGATGACCAATTGTTTTAAAACGGAAGCTGATCTGTCTCCATACACGGCCATTCCGAATAAGGTACCGCTGGATGAACTGAATCCTCAGCTTATGTCGCTCAGCGGGAAAGCATTGTACTATGCAAAGAAAAGTATGCTTCCGGAATTTGACGCTATTGACGGCGGCAATGACGACCTCCTGAACAGGATACTCTGGTTTGAAGCCAGGGGGAATGCTTCATATCCTGAAAAATTTGCAGGAAATAAAAATACGGATGATGACGACAACTGACCCTGGCATGAATAATCCTCTTCTTAAAGAATGGAAAACTCCATTCGGGACGCCCCCTTTCGACATAATAAAAACAGAACATTATATTCCTGCTGCCGAAGAGGCAATCAGATCAGCAAATGAAGAGCTTAAAAAAATCACAGAGAATACAGCTCCTCCTGATTTTAATAACAGTATCGAAGCTCTTGAACGCTGCGGAGAGGATGTCGGCAGAGTTGCCTCCGTGCTCTTCAACCTTAACAGCGCAGAAACTTCGAAAGAACTCCAGTCCGTTGCCCAGAGGGTATCTCCTATGCTGGCAAGGTTTTCAAACGATATAACACTAAATGAGGAACTCTTTACCAGGGTAAAAGTTGTATATGAGTCAGCTGAAAAGGAAAAGCTGACGACAGAGCAGAAAATACTCCTGGAAAGAAAATACAGGACTTTCCTGCTTGGAGGGGCGGGACTGGATGAAACGAAGAAGAACCGTTTCAGGGAAATAAGCGAGGAACTTGCATCATCAGGACTAAAATTCGAGGAGAATGTACTTGAAGAAACAAACTCATTTGAGCTTCATATTACAGACAGGGAAAATCTTGCCGGCCTCCCTGATGGAATAATTGAGACATCAGCAAAAGAAGCTTCCGACAGGAATAAGAAAGGCTGGGTTTTCACTCTGCATTTCCCAAGTTATGTACCTTTCATGCAGTATTCGGAAAAGAGAGAGCTCAGGGAGAAAATGTTAAAAGCTTATTGCTCAAGAGCATTCCAGGGAAATGAACATGACAACAGGGATCTTGTAAAGAGAATTGTCAACCTTAGACTCGAGCTGGCTACCATTCTGGGATTTAAAAATTACGCTGAAATGGTCCTTGAGGACCGTATGGCTGAAAACCGCTCAAAAGTCGATGCCTTCCTGGAAAACCTTTACAAGGCATCGCACCCCGCTGCAGAACGTGACTTTGAAAATATCAGGAAATTCGCGGAGATTAACGGACATCAGGGAGATCTCGAACGATGGGACTGGGCATACTATTCAGAGAAACTCAAGAAAGCAAGATTCGATATAGATGATGAGATACTCAAACCATATTTCAGCCTTGAATCTGTACAGAAAGCCATTTTCAGCCTTGCGGAAAAGCTGTACGGGATCAGCTTCAGGGAAAACAAGGATATTCCTGTCTATCATCCGGAAGTTATTACATGGGAAATTGCCGATCCAGATGGTAAATTGCTGGCAGTGTTTTACGCAGATTTCCATCCCAGGCCGGGTAAAAACGGGGGTGCCTGGATGACATGTTACAGGGAGCAGAGAAAAGAAAATGGAACTAATATACGACCATTTGTCTCTATAGTTACCAATTTCAGCAGACCTACCGAAACAAAGCCTTCATTGCTGACCTTCAATGAGGTAACTACCTTCCTTCATGAATTCGGGCATTCTCTTCATGCGATCCTGACAGATTGCACCTACGAGAGCCTTTCAGGGACCAATGTTGCCAGGGATTTTGTTGAGCTTCCATCGCAGTTTATGGAAAACTGGGCTTTTGAGAAAGAATGGCTCAAAACCTGGGCAGTTCATTATCAGACAGGAAAGATGATCCCTGAAAAGGTGATCGACCGTATAAAGGAGGCTTCAACTTTCAATGAGGGATATGCTTGTGAAAGGCAACTGGGATTCGGGTTCCTGGATATGGCATGGCACACACTCACCTCTCCTTTCGATGACGCGGTAGAGGATCTTGAAAAACGGGCGATGAATAAAACCGATCAATTCCCTGAAATAAAAGTTGCAAACATCAGCTGTTCGTTCGCACATCTTTTTGGTGGCGGTTATGCAGCAGGATATTACGGTTATAAATGGGCAGAGGTCCTGGATGCAGATGCATTCTGGTATTTCAGGGAGAATGGGATATTTAACAGGGATATTGCTGCTTCGTTCAGGATAAACATCCTCGAAAAGGGAGGGACAGACAAGCCTTTGAACCTGTTTATCAGGTTCAGGGGCAAAGAGCCTTCCATAGACGCTTTCCTTGAACGAAGCGGCCTGAAATGACAAAAGAGAAAATGTTCTTTTAAATCTTTTTAACCGCAGAGAACGCGGAGATCTTACGCAGAGAACGCAGAGTTATAATAAATTTTGATTTTTCTCTGCGCCCTTTGCGTTTTACTCTATCACGGTTTTGACCGGGATAGAGGAACTTTGCGTTCCCTGCGGTTAATCGTTTTCATACTCGGACTTTTTCATTGTCAAATAAAGAGTATAAAAACATGTACTATATTTACGACGAAATTCCTTATCTACAAACTTTCAGTTTAATAAATTAATATATAATACTTTAAAAATTCAAGATGATCATCTTTTTCGAAAATTCTTACAAAAACATCATTGCTGTAGGCACCTCAGTTAAGCTGCCCGATAAAGAGGTTGAAAAGCTCTTGTGGCTTTTAGGGAAAGCTCAGTTTCTGGAAAAGGAGACTATCAACGGCATCTATGTTGGTCCCAGAAAGGAGATGATCACCCCGTGGAGCACAAACGCTGTGGAGATCACCCAGAATATGGGTATCAGGGGTATAACCAGGATCGAAGAGTATTTTCTTTCAAAATCCCAAAAGCCCAGCTTCGACCCTATGCTCCAGGCTGTTTATTATGACCTGGACCAGGAAATATTTAAAATAAATCATGAAGCTGATCCTGTTATTGAGATTGACAATATAGGTGAATATAATCTGAAAGAAGGGCTGGCCCTAAGTGCAGAAGAAATACAGTACCTTGAGGATCTCTCAAAATCACTTGGAAGGAAGCTTACCGACAGTGAAGTTTTCGGATTTTCGCAGGTGAATTCAGAACACTGCCGGCATAAAATTTTCAACGGGATATTTGTAATAGACGGCGTGGAGAAGGGATCCACCCTTTTCCAAATGATAAAGAACACAACTCATCTGAACAGGAATGGGGTTGTATCAGCCTACAAGGATAACTGTGCCTTTATCCAGGGACCAGTTGTTGAGCAATTTGCACCTGCGACCCAGGACAAGCCCGATTTCTTCACGATCAAAGATTTTGAATCAGTGCTGTCGCTCAAGGCAGAAACGCATAATTTTCCCACTACGGTTGAACCCTTCAACGGTGCATCTACCGGAACTGGTGGTGAGATCAGAGACCGTATTGCAGGTGGTAAAGGAGCGTTCCCGATTGCAGGAACTGCTGTATACATGACATCCTATCCAAGATCTTCCGACGACCGCCCATGGGAGAAAAATACTCCTGAAAGAAAATGGCTTTACCAGACTCCCGGGGACATACTTGTGAAGGCATCGAACGGAGCCAGTGATTTCGGGAATAAGTTTGGCCAGCCACTTATATGCGGATCAGTTCTTACATTTGAACATTTCGAAAATCTGAAAAAATTTGGCTACGACAAGGTAATAATGCTTGCAGGAGGCATCGGCCTTGGCAAGAAAAAAGACAGCGTAAAGAGCACTCCTGAAAAAGGAGATCTGGTAATACTTCTTGGCGGAGACAACTACAGGATCGGAATGGGTGGAGGTGCGGTCTCTTCAGTGGATACCGGACAGTTTGACACTTCAATTGAGCTTAATGCGGTGCAGAGAGCAAATCCTGAAATGCAGAAAAGAGTGTATAATGCCATAAGAGCTTTATGTGAAGGTGACAATAACCCGGTAATTTCTATCCACGACCATGGTGCCGGCGGACATCTGAACTGCCTTTCTGAACTTGTTGAAGCCACAGGTGGAAAGATAGATATAAGCAAGCTGCCGGTTGGAGATCCTACCCTGTCGGCAAAAGAGATTATAGGGAACGAATCACAGGAAAGAATGGGACTTGTCCTGAGGAAGAAAGACGCCGAGATACTGGGGCGGATCGCTGAAAGGGAAAGAGCTCCGTTCTATGTCATAGGTGAAATAACAGGTGACCACCAGTTCACATTCTATAATCCGGCTACCGGAGAAAAACCTATTGATATCCAGGTGGATTCGCTTTTTGGAAATCCCCCAAGAACTGTGATGTCCGACAGATCTGAACCTCAGATATTCAGGGAGATCATTTATAGTAAAGATCAAATACAAGAGTATGCCGTTCTGGTCTTACAGCTTGAAGAGGTGGCATGCAAGGACTGGCTGACCAATAAGGTTGACAGATCCGTTACGGGTCGTTTGGCAAAACAGCAATGTGCCGGTCCGCTCCAGCTTCCGCTCAATAATCTTGGAGCAATAACACTCGATTACAGGGGCCGTGCTGGTATGGCCACTTCGCTTGGACATGCACCGGCAGCAGGACTTATAGATCCATCTGCTGGTTCACTCCTTTCAATAGCTGAGGCGCTTACCAATATAATCTGGGCACCCATTAAAGATGGACTTAAAGGCATATCATTGTCAGCAAACTGGATGTGGCCCTGCAAGAATCCAGGTGAAGATGCCAGATTGTATGAAGCCGTAAATGCTGCAGCCAATTTCGCAACTGAGCTCGAAATAAATATTCCTACAGGAAAGGATAGTCTGTCAATGACTCAGAAATATCCCGATCAGGTGGTTTTTTCACCTGGCACAGTCATCATTTCAGCTGCCGGGGAGGTCACTGATATCAGGAAAATTGTGGAACCAGTTATTGTTAATGATCCCTACACAAGCCTGCTTTATATCGATCTTAGTCGGGATGAAATGAAGCTGGGCGGCAGTTGTTTCGGGCAGGTGCTTAACAGGCTTGGGAATGAAGCACCTACAGTAAAAGATCCTTCGTACTTTGCCGAAGTCTTTAATACCATACAGCAACTTATCAATAATGAGATGATCCTCGCCGGACATGATATTTCTTCGGGAGGATTATTCACCGTGCTGCTGGAGATGTGCTTCTCCAATACTTCAGGTGGCGTTGCGGTGAATCTTTCGGCCCTTAATAATGACGATACGGTAAAAATTCTTTTCAGCCAGAACCCGGGTATTGTAATACAGGTTAAGGATGAAAATGAGGTCGCAGAGATACTTCTTGAACATGGAATATCCTATTATTCGATCGGACACCCGGTTGTGGAAAGGAACCTGCTGGTCACCAATGGTGATGAAAGCTACAGTTTTGATATAGATGAGATGAGAGATATCTGGTTCAGATCATCCTACCTTCTCGATCGCAGGCAATGTGGAGAAGAAAGAGCTTCTGACAGATACAGGAACTATAAAAACAACGGGCTTGCATTTGATCTTCGGGATTTCAGCGGAAAATTCAAATCCCTTGGCATAAGCCCCGACAGGAGAAGGAAAAGCGGCATAAAAGCCTCAATTATCAGGGAGAAAGGGGTGAATGGTGACAGGGAGATGGCTTATGCCCTCTGGCTTGCCGGGTTTGATGTAAAGGATGTACACATGACCGACCTGATAAGCGGAAGAGAAACCCTTGAAGAGATGAACATGATCGTATTCGTCGGCGGGTTTTCAAACTCCGATGTTTTAGGATCTGCAAAGGGATGGGCCGGAGCATTCAGGTATAACGAACAGGCACGCAAAGCTCTTGAGAACTATTATAAAAGAACTGATACTCTTTCACTGGGAGTCTGCAACGGATGCCAGGTAATGGCAGAGCTTGATCTTATATATCCCGGGCACAAAGAAATGCCAAGGCTGCTTTTAAATGCGTCTCATAAATTTGAATCAGCTTTCCTGAATGTGAGAATTCCTGATAATCATTCCGTGATGCTCGGCAATCTGTCGGGGATGGAGCTCGGAATATGGGTAGCTCACGGGGAGGGAAGATTCTCCCTGCCTTACGAGGAAAACAGATATCATGTCGCTATGAAATTCAGCAGGCACGATTACCCGGGCAACCCCAACGGATCAGATCACGACATAGCAGGATTATGTTCAGATGATGGGCGTCATCTTGTAACAATGCCTCACCTTGAAAGAGCATATTTCCCATGGCAGTGCGGATACTATCCTTCTGACAGGAGAAAAGATGATGTTACGCCGTGGATGCAGGCATTCGTAAATGCCCGGAAGTGGATCGAGAATTTATAAAACAGATCTGTTTACCGGGTCATAGGTGTCAGTATAACTGACATCATCCTTGTAGGACATTGGCTTTTAGCGGCATCTTCCTTCTTATCGACCGGAATGACTTTTTCGCTTATTACCTGGATGCTGTACTCACCCGCTTGTTCGATATAGAAAGTTCCCATATATGAATCAGCCCTGTAATAAGGGTATTTGACATCGCTTGCATTAAGTACGATCTTATCGCCGACAGGCCTGGCCTCAATTCGCTCATCCTGAAGATTGATCTTGACTGAGCTTGCATACCTCAGGTTCATTGTGTCCGTGGTTGCGGTAGATAACCACACTCCATATCTGCCCGGCTGTGAAACGACAAAATTCCATTCGGCGGTATTGTTTGAAGGATCAGTTTCACAGTTGTAAAATGATGCCTTGTCGAAATTAAGTGAGATCGTACCGTCTGCCTGCTGGGTGATTTTGTTTGCTGAGGTTTTGCCTTTCCCATTCTCTGAATCAGCACATGAAGCACAAATGATAATAAATGATACTATTATTGGTATTACCAGGCGCTGCCTCATTTCCTTCGTTTATTAATAAAAGAGAATTGTGATACCTCTTGCAACTTTCGAACTACATCAAACAAACGACAAAATAAGACTAAATATTTTAATTATTCTGAAAAAAATGATTTTTTTAAAAGTTACGCAAGATGGGATCAACGAACGGGGGAGGCCGAGTTCGATCACTGAAGAGAAATATCAACCAGTTCCCTGATATTCAGTCCGGATGTTATGCTCTTCTTCTTTTGGATATCGGATATCTCTTCTGCAACTATCTCAGCTATATCAGCTACCCTGGTGTCTGTCATGGCTGAAAGTATCTTTTTACACATCGGACATGCAGTTGCAAGAATATCGGGCTTTCCCGAGGTAAGAACTGCAACCACATCCGAAGCTATCCTTCTCCTTCCTTTCTGATCGATCTTCAGGTTTGCAAGGCTTCCCCCGCAGCATAATGAATCTGCTCCTTCATGGCCTGTCTTTTGAAGTACTGCAACATGTTCCAGAATTTTACGGGGTTCTTCATAAATTCCGGAACCTCTTCCAAGTTCGCATGGATCGTGATATACTATTTTCTTTCTCGAATAGTTTATCCTTACCGTCTTTTCATCTATAAGTCTCTTGATGTACTGCGTATGGTGAAGCACTTCAACATCGAGGTAGTAGCTTTCACGAAATACCTTATAGCAGATCGGACATGAAGTTACAAGCGTTTGAGCCCCTGATTTCCAGATTATGTCTGAATTGAAGTTAATCAGCTCCCTTGCCTCCTTCTCCTGCCCGGCAAGCATCAACGGCCTGCCGCAGCATACCCCTCCTTCATTGTCCATAAAAAGGAACTTCTCATTTGCAGCCTTGAATATTCTTAGCATTGAATTTTTTATCGCAGGTGTAAGATGCGTCATGCAACCTGCAAAATATATAACATCAGCCTTCCCTGTTTTACATTCCGGGAGAAATGCGTACGGGGAAGTTTCGGCGTGTTTTACCGTAATCGGCGCTTGTCTGACACGATAATATCCTTTCCATATGTTCCTGAATTCTCCATTCCTCTCTCCTTCCCTTCTTTGTATCATTCGAATAGCCGACATTTCTAAGCCGACAGGACATGACTCCTCGCATCTCCCGCACATCAGGCAGTTACGGGCTATTTCGCATGCATCACCATCATTCCTTATTGCCTTCATCAGGTAGGCAGATTGTATATGGGTAATACCTGCACTGTAATTTAGCTGACATTTGTCTATGCATATCCCGCAGGATGAGCAGGAGTGAACTTCAACTTCCGAAAATGACCCTGTTTTGTCTCCCGTGCGGATGCCCGAATTCCTCATGAAGATCAGAAATATTTCAGTAGGAATATGCATATATCTTGTTACCGGCAGAAGAATGAAAAAAGTACCCAGGGAGAGTGAATATAACCACCAGAATGGATAGGCAAGCTGATGTGCCGGCAGGAATGAGCCGAAGAATGAGCCCAGTGTCCCTGTAAGAAAGCTTCCTGTGCCGTGGGCTCCGCAGGTCAGACTCTCTGCCATAAGCCTGCTCGGGAAGATAAGCCATAAAGCCGTAAGAGCCACCTTATCCCTGATCTTCAGCCTGGTAGTCTTCTTCATACCAACCGCCTTCGGAGTGAACCTTTTCAGAATTGCAAGGAAAAGTCCGGACAGGATAAAGGCAAGTATCAGGTCCATCAGGAATGAATATGCTGCTCCGAAGCCTGAAGTTCCAAGGTCGGGATTGAAGAATCTGAAAAATATAGCATGGGATGGCGGGTTGAGATGCCTGAGTCCGAAAACATCCGCTTCAATGGTACCGAACAGGATAAGGAGGAACCACCCGAATGCAAGGCTCATATGCATATAACCAAGCCTCGGATTGGTCTTAAGTATTTTCCTGTGAATGAGACTTTCAAGGAATACCTCTTTTATACTGGCGCTGAATGATCGTCCGAAAAACCCTCTCTGCAACCTTAATTTATCTGCCCGTGAAAGTTCTGTAAACCACCTGACACATCTGACCACACTATATATGATTATAAAGTATAGTCCGATATTAAATGGTATTACAAATGGATCAAAGCGCATGGTTGTCAAGTTTTCTGAATGCCTCCCTGGCAAGGAAAATAACATTTCGTGTATTCACGCCCCGTGGACAAACCAGAGTGCATTTGCCGCATAGCATACACTCCCTGATTTTTTCACGCGGCTTTTCATTTTCACCTCTTTTCATAAGAATGTGAAGCTCCCTCAGGCTGAATGATGTAAACTTACCTGTTGTACAGGTTGCTGAGCAACCTCCGCATTCTATGCATATTCTGAAACTATTCTCCCGTTCCAGTATATAGCCTGCAATACTTCGGTCATTCAGATCATAGTCTATGATCCTTGGTTTTGATATGGTATACCCAAACTTATCCATTTTTCCTGCTGCCCCTTTCAAGATAATTTACGACTTCCGTTACCGCAGCACGCGCGTGGGAAATTGTCTCGGTAATATTCATCGGGGCTGTGCAGGTACCTGCATAAAAAATACCCTCAATATTGCTCCTGTTATTCCCGTAATGATGATCTGCCGGTGAAAAGAACCTGTTCTCGCCTCTAAGAAGCCCGGTTTTTTCTGCAATTGATTTACCTCCTTCAGAGATCTCCATTCCTGCCATCAGGACAAGTATGTCTACCTCCATTTTGAGAGGTCGGCCAGCAAGCGTGTCCTCAACCTTTACAACTATCTTTCCATCAATATTCTCGCCTGCTTCAGAGACTTTGCCTCTTACAAAATTAACCCCCCATTTTTCCTGAGCCTCTCTGTATAATTCTTCATAATAAGCCCCGCCCATCCTCATGTCCATATAAAAACAGAATACCTGGCATTCCGGAAGATGCTCCCTTATCTCGATTGCCTGCTTGACTGCAGTTACGCAGCATAGCTTTGAACAATAAAGGTTCCCGATCTTTTCATCCCTTGAACCGACGCAATGGACGATACCGATCCTCTTCGGTTCTGCACCGTTATGTGTTCTGATCGCATTTTTACGAAAAAGAGTCTCAAGATCAGCGGATGTTATTACATTATCATAAATCCCGTAGCCATATTCTTCTTTCTTAGAGCTTTTAAAAAGGTCGAACCCTGTTGAAACTATTACAGCATCAGCTTTCAGGCTTTTACCATCACTTGTTGTGATGTCAAAATGGTTTTTATGATGATGAAAATCCTCAATCGTGGTATTTGTCTGAACCGATATGCCGCCACGAGAAATGAGTTCATCAAAATAAGCTTTCACTTCAGAGCTGTCTCTCCTGTCGGGAAATAACCTGTACCAGTCATTCAGGTGACCTCCTGTTAAAGATTCCTTCTCAATGAGGCTGACCTCTATCCCGGCATTTGCCAGCTGACCGGCTGCCTCAAGTCCTGCAACCCCCCCTCCTATGACCACTACATGCTTATCCATCTCTTTAGCCATTTACAACAATATGAGGATTGGAAGAGAACTGACTCTTTTTTAATTTAAACTTGTCCTCAGGTGAATATTCGATGCCCATTTTTTCCAGCACAGGTTCACAGTCTGTCTGATGCATCTGCAAGCCAAGATCCCAGGGGTCGTATCCGAGTACAAGCCCTGCAACCTCCTCGTATGTGAAGACCGGTATCCCTTCGTTATTCTTACCGTAGGCAACACCCTCCATTTCCTTTATCACATACTGCCATCTGTCGAGAAACATTGGACAACCGGGGCAGTTTGTAATGATCATATCGGGCTTGTAAGGTTTCATCGACTCGAACTTTGCTTTGGAGCATGCAACAGAGAAGCCCCTGTTGGCCTGAACGAGGTACTGCCTGAATCCAAATCCGCAGCAGTGTCTTCTTTCGGGATAGTCGATAACCTCTCCTCCCCATTCCTCTACCATCCCAGCAAGCACATAGGGATATTCTGCACCTCCAACGCCCTTTGATGGGAACATCTTGGCATAATGACAGCCTATGTGGTCAACCACTTTAAGGGGCTCACCAGTGTTCTTGTTTATCAGCTTATATTTTGCTTTTGCAGCAATCTCTTTCCTGAACTTATATATGACATCACTTGCATGAGCAAGGTTTTTAGGGATCTTAAATTCCCTTCCCGTTGCTTTTCTCAGGTTTTCCCTTACCTTCTCCTCAACTTCAGGGAAATGATGCCACGTATCTAGTATTTCCGTATATAAACCGAATGATGTGATGCATGAAGGCAGAAGGTTTTCATAACCCGATTCATTCATAAGGGCAAATTGCCTTGCTACAACAGTCATAGTTGTTTCAACGGGAACAATATCTCCATGGTACCCGATACCGGTACAGGTAGTATGGCATGGATGTTCATAGATATCCTTCTTTAAGACCTCAGTCATGATCCTGAGAAATGCAGTTTCAGAGCCTGGGAAGAAATTCTGCCTCACGCAGCTTCTGACATAAAAATATTTATCATTTGCTATCTCCTTCTGGTAATCCTTCCAGATTTCCTTTTTTCCTTCAAGCTTCATTACGAAATATTATTTGTCCCTTGTATGGGACTGATTATCTGTTTTATAAATATATCGGAAATAATCATTGTCAATCCCATCATCCAGTTTTAAAGACATCTCCGCTGCTTTTATTCTTGAGAATTCTTCAATCTTCTCGAACCTTTTCATTCCGCCTGTAACCCTGAATATCTCCCTTATCTCTTCCATTGCATCTTCGGGGATTTTCCTCAATATCCCGGGCCCATCGCCTTTATAATTTGCACCCAGTCGTTTAAAAAGTTCAACCCAGTTCTCCTGTATCCAATCCCAAACCGGCCCCTGTTCGGGATGCAATGATGTTCCAACCCCCTCAAGATAAAGACAGTATCCATGGTTAATTATCCACTCTCCCACGGTTCTTTTTATTGCAAGCTGCTGCCTCCCCTTTTCCGATTCTACAAAATATCCAAGTTCCTGCGAAAGTGCCCGCAGTGCCATTATGATAAGTCCCGGAGCATTCCCACGCGGGCACCTGGTCTTGCACGACATGCATTCGCCGCAGTACCAGATGGTATCTGATTTAAGAAGTTCCTCTATGGTCTCTTCATTCCGCTCCTGTACCTCATCGACAATTTTCCTTGGATCATAATTATAAAATTCGGCAGCAGGACAGATCGCTGTACAAACGCCACAGTTCATGCAGGCATTGAGTCCCTCGACAAACCTTATATCCTTTAAAAGCTGATTATAAAGACTTTCCATACCCCCCCTCTGAATTCAGATAAATGTGAACTTATTAACACAAAATTACCCTAATCCTGATCAGGGTAAAGTAGAGTTAAAGCCTATTTATGAGGGGTATTTATACTTATTGACGCAGTACTCAGGGCTTACGGCTTTTCGTACAAAGAAGTTACGATTCCATATCTCCAGGTCCTGAGAAAAAGCTTTATGATGAACAATACCTGAATAAGGATAAAGAGTAGAAAGATACCACCTGCTGACACCGGTTTAAGGCTGCCGGTAAACCTGAAGACCAGAAACAGGTAAATAACCTGGATGACGATCATAAGGAACATTGCAGACCATGATAAGAAGAAATGACGGAATGTCGTTGCAAATCCCTTTCCGATGGCTTTGAACGCATTCTTTCTTTCATTTGATACCTGCCAGGCTCTGGCATAATCTGCCACCAGCAGAAAAACAGGCATAATAAGCAGTAATACCAGTGAAGTTAATTTCAGAATAACGGGTGATCCTGCTGAGTTCGATCCGGCCCTTATCACAACGGGCAGACCAACAAGAAGAAATGCTGCAAACGCTATCATCAATGCAATGAGCAGCCAGATCACCAGGAAAGGCCAGAAGTTGGAGGCGGCTCCTCCAAAGAATTCTGTTGAACCAGTTTTAGCTTCACTGGTCCTTAATACAGTAAACAAACCGCCATTAAAGAAAACAATAACAAGGATTCCCAGGAAGGTGATCAGAAAAAACCCTGTTGTAAAAGATGAAATAAGTATCCTCATACCTGTTCCGGCGTTTGCAATAACATCAACAATTGTCCCGTCGGCAAGCTTTTCGGTGATCATGCTTTTGCCGAAAATCGCGTTCAGCTCTCCCCTCAGCGTTAGTCCAAGGATTGAGACCAGAACCAAAACTGCAAACCAGATTACAAGTATCCATTTCCAAGATCGAAATGACTTTGATGCGCCTGAACTGAGATGGCTTAAAATATTCATCTTGTAATTATTACAGTGAAATAAAACTTATAAAGAACTGCATGAATCCGATCAGCTTATCTGTTATCCGTCTGACAGGCTTCCTGTCAGGTTTAAGAGTCATGGAATTATTGACATAATTCACATCCATTTTGATCTTGTAGTCAGGGTCGATCTTGACCCAGTCTATTTTTCTCTTTCCGGAATATGTATAATCCTTAAAGCTGCTTTTACCATCCCAGTTTTCAAGCAGATGGTCACCATTATCAAAATGAACAAGTACCTCAACCGGCAGGGTTATTTCACCAAGCCTTTCCAGTTCAACCCTTGAAGTAAATATTGTATCATTCCTGAACAGATTTTTCCTGAGCCTCACTGAGTCGCCTTCAATGATAACTCCCTCAAAGTCGGTATTCCTGGTATTATAGAAACCTGCCACCTTGTAATCGCAGATGCCTGTTCCATAAGTAACCTGGTCAAAATACCAGTTCATATCGGGTCCAAACTTGTCTCCATATATCTCAGGCACAACCTTACTGAATACTGCGATGAAATTTTTTCCTGAAGGATGTTTGAATGCCCATTCCCTGTAGTATTCCCTGAAAACCTCATTTGTGGCTTTTTCGCCGATGATCCCCATTACCGTATAAAGCCATGTGGCTGTTTTCATATACGACATCATGCCATATGTGGAATGAGAATAATTCCAGGAGTATTCGGCGTTACTGACAACCCTGTTATTTCCTGATGCCACGTAGCCTGCTCTTTCAAGTGACTCATCCCCGACTTTCAGAAGCGGATGGTCTATCATTCCTCCCTGTCCATAGTAATGGTCCACAATTCTCTCTTCAAGAAAAGAATTGACACCCTCATCGAGCCATGGTTCTTCAAATTCATTGCTCGCGAGTATCCCCATGAAGTAAGCATGCCCAAACTCATGGATGGTTACCATCTCCGGAACATGAATATACCCGGGAAGTCCGGTTGTCGACTCCGTGGTAAAAATGGTCGTATATTCCATACCACTGGCACCGCTGCCTTTGGCTGGCGGATCGACAAATGTAAGATAGGGCCATGGGTAAGGGCCAACATTTTCAGAAAAGTATTCGAGGGCATTCTTAACTGCGGTAAGCTGACGTGAAACCTGGTCTTTTCTTTCCGGGGGGTAAAGGAATGTTATCTTAACATTCTTCCATTGATCGGTTGCCAGGGCATAGCCCGGCCATGCGGTCCACGCAAAATCGACAATGTCTTCAGCTCTGTACTTCAGGGTTTTCCTTCCGCCATCGATCTTTTTTTCGTCAAGCATCATTCCGCCTGTGCCAACTATATATTTCTCAGGTAAGGTTATATTCACATCGTATGTACTGTGATCAGCATAAAATTCTGAATTGGCATGAAACTGGTGGCAGTTCCATCCGCCTTTAACTGCATATCTCATGCCTGCAGGTTCATATACACCGAATTTAGGGAACCACTGGGCAACAAAGAAGAAATCATCGCAGAAACCTGTTCTTCTGATCACTGACGGCAGCTTGGATCTGAACTTTAATTTCAGGAAGACAGTATCTTTTGGTGCCACGGGTTCAGGCATGACTACCCTGAGGACAGTCATATCATCCTTATTGCCATCATCCGGACTAATAAATGCCATATTTTTAGTAAGATCATTCCCTTTCCTGTCGGTCATCGATTTGATCTCAACCCAGCCTGCATCATCTTTGGATGAACCTGGTGATCCGCCTGATTCCTTATAAAATGTCGATCTATTGCTCCTGAATGCATTGAGGTACATATGAAGCTGAATGTCAGGTACCTTATCTGTGGAAATATTCACCCAGTAGGCGTCTATGCTTCCGGAAACTATTTTTGATACCGGATCGAGTTCAACATCCATTTTATAACCTGTAATCCTCTGGCTCAGAGGAGTACCGTTAACTATCTGTGCATTGCCTTTATTAATTATCAGCACAGCACAAAAGATCAGGGCAATAATTTTTTTCATCTGCAGATGACGCCGATCTATTTAGCCTTTTCGCGTGTAAGTACCAGTGGGATCTCCCCGTCGTTAGTAACAGCTACGCCTGACATTTTATCCGAGTCCTCAAATTTAATTTTGATATTTACATCTGTTCCCTCGATATTCAGGTTAATCTTAAGGCTGTCATTTTCAAATTTGACCATGTCAATAGGGAACTTATAATCGTTCCCGGTGAATGACATGGTAGCTGAATATTTATTTTCAGCCGAAGCTACTTCAACCACACCGGAAGTGTATCCGCCTGGTGCAGTCGGGGCCTCGAAATCCCATTTGCCTTCAGGGTTATGCTTAACTTTTGATGTCTGAGCTGACAGACTAAAACATGAAAGAGTGAGAATGATCAGAATAAGTACATTTTTCATAAAATTGTATTTTGGGATTTGCATAAAAATTAATTGCGAAATATAGATATTAATTAATTCCCTTCAAAGGATATATCACCAGTACATAAATATGTAACGAGCAAGGTGGCAATGAGATATTAAAACCCGAACTTCGGGTGATATCCTGAAAAAATAACTGGTAGTTACTTCTGTATTTCAACGCATTAACCTCAAAGTGCTAAATATCATCTTTTCAAATATTCTTTTATACATATTGATATATAAATATCTCTATATTTGCCTTGTTATTTAAATAACAGCAGGATTCGCGGATGAAAAAACTTTTAATTCTTGGCGCTGGTACAGGTGGTACCATCATGGCCAATAAAATGCGGAAGAAGCTTCCTCGTAAAGAGTGGAATATCACAATTGTAGATCAGAGTAAGATTCACTATTATCAGCCCGGCTTCCTTTTTATCCCATTTGGATATTACAGGAAGGAGGACATTATCAAACCGACCTCAGATACATTATCGGGTGGTATCAGTGTAATTTATGATATAATTGAAAAGATCGATGCTGCCAATAATTCTGTTAAGTTACTGAAAGGCGAGGTTCTGGAATACGATCTGCTTGTCGTTGCCACTGGTACAAGAATTATTCCTGAGGAGACTCCGGGTCTCAAAGGCAAGCTCTGGTACAGTAAGATCTTTGATTTCTATACCATTGAGGGTGCTTTGGCCCTGGCTGATTTCTTTAAAACCTGGGAAGGTGGCAACCTTGTTATAAACATAGTGGATAATCCAATAAAATGTCCCGTTGCACCTCTTGAATTTGCTTTTCTGGCCGATGAATTCTTCACAGGAAAGGGCATAAGGGATAAAGTGAAGATCTCATATGTAACTCCTTTGTCAGGTGCATTTACAAAGCCCCGTTCATCGAAAATGCTTGGGGCCCTTCTTGAGAAAAAGAACATTTCACTTGTATCTGATTTCTTCCTCGGCGAGGTCGATAATGAAGCCAGAGTGATCAGGGATTTCGGAGGACGCGAGGTTCCATTCGATTGTCTGATCAGTATTCCCTTACACGGTGGAGATCCTGCAATTATAAGGAGCGGGCTCGGGGATGAATTTGGCTTCGTCCGGGCTGATAAATTTACGCTGCAATCAACGTTGCATCAGAATATTTTCGCTATCGGCGATGCTGGTAATTACCCTGCCTCCAAGGCTGGTGCCGTAGCTCATTTCCAGGCTGAAATTCTTACAGAAAATTTACTGAGTTATATAGCTGGCAAACCTTTGACCAGAATATCCGATGGCCATTCAAACTGCTATATCGAGACCGGATACGATAAGGCAGTGCTTATCGACTTTAACTATGACACCGAGCCTTTGCCAGGAGTGTTTCCCTATTCCGTGATCGGGCCATTCAGCCTACTGAAAGAGAGCAGGATCAACCATTTGGGGAAACTCCTGTTCAAATGGGTATATTGGAATATTCTTCTGAAAGCCAGAAAATTACCGATTTCAACAAAAATGAGTATGAGTGGAAAAATGATTTCTTAACAAATAATACATTTCTAAAACTTTATAAAATGGCACAGAAAACTTATGCAGGAATAATTGTAGATGTTAACGAGGAGGGTTATTTTACAAATCCTTCCCAGTGGACCAGGGAGATCGCCGCTGAAATTGCAAAGGAAGAGGGCATTGTTCTGACCGATCAGCACTTTGCCATCATCGAATACCTTCGCAACAGGCACAACAGCGGAGATGCGTTATCGATCAGGAGTATTAATCATTCCGGGATCATTGATGTCAAAACCTTTTATCAGCTATTCCCTGGGGCTCCTCTCAAGAAGGCGACAAAAATTGGAGGTATTCCCAAACCGGCCAGCTGCGTGTAACCTTTAAAACCAAATATATGACTGATTCACAGAATTATCCAATAAAGAAAGTCAATCTCATATGCGCTAAAGGTGCAATTGAGGATGTTTATGCAACACTTGTCCTGGGTAACGGCGCTGTAATGGAAGGTATTGAAGCAAATATCTTCTTCACATTCTTCGGACTTGATGCAATTGTGAAAGGCAGGATGGATAAGCTGCACACTGCCGTTGTAGGAAACCCTGCACTAAGGCTTCCGGGTGGCATGCGGATGCCAACCCTCCTCGGGATCATACCGGGTATGGAAGCTTTTACTTCAGGAATGATGAAGAGCGGAATGGACAAACTGGATATTCCTCCAGTAAGTGAATTTCTGGATCTTATCACTGCCGGTGGCGGTAAAATCTATGCCTGCAAGCTGGCTATGGATATGTTCAAATTCAAAAAGGAAGATCTTTGCGAACATGTTTCTGGTGTTCTTACAGTTGGTGAATTCTATGCCCTCGCAGGAGGCGAAGGTTCCCAGATCATCTTTACCTGATCCTTTACCGCAGGAAAAAGGCAGTATCTATATCATCAGCAGCTTGAATCCAAGCACATTAAGGAGTTGCTGGCCGGGGCAGAATATTTTATATGCCACCGGCCATATTTTTGAAAGGTATACATCCTGCTTGTTCCTTATTATGATCATAAGTTCATCCATAGCCGGAGATTTACCCTGTTCGGAAATTTTATAATCGATCGCTTCAAGAAGCTGTGTGAGGTCGTTATACCCTCCAAGATCCTGGGATAGTCCGTCAATCTTTTTTTCAAGCGATTTAATTATAACAGGATTCAAAGGACGGAAGAAATAAAGCTGGTAAAGAAAATCCTTAAGCCTTTTACGGAGCTGATGCAGATGCGCGGGCTTTAGAGTGTTCCTGCAATCTACATAATCCTGGCAAACGATCTTATAGCTTTTCTCCAGCTCCTGCAGCAGAACCCTGGGATCGAGATTATCAAGCGAAAGGAATCGTATCCTGAAAGCAGCCCTGCTGAGCATATCGATGGTAATATCCAGAGAGGCCCTGACCCCGGCAGGGATCTCTGCATGAATATCATTTTTTTTCAGCAGTGTTCCAATTTTTTCATTCTCCGTGAGCCTTGAAAAGAGCTCACGATGCATCTTCTTTAATCCCTTGAGTGTCTTTCTGTGCACTGATGTCTCCCGGAAGGAACAGAGCGCCCTCCCGATATCCCTGAATGTAATATACTCCTTTTGAAACAATCCCGGATCGAGGTGAGTAGCAAGAAGTTTCATTACGGCTCTTGACTTTTTCATCAGCACCCTGATGTCGTGAACTGCAGCATCGTCAGGAACAGGCGCTCTCTTCATCAGGAAAAGCGCCTCAGAGATATACCCGGAAATTACCGGTTTTACCTCCTTTAGTTTTACATAATCAAGTTCCATGAATGTAAAAATAGTCAATTCCTGTCAGGGTTTCGCTTTTTAGCATATTTGTAACAATAAATAGAGTTCATTGCCATACATTTGTATAACCCGGATCGGGTTCAATTAATGTTGCTGATCTGTTCATATTTTGATAAATTTGGATGACAAAAAATAGTATTTCCCGCTGATATCGCAGATTAACGCAGAAAAACCATCTGCGCGGATCAGCGCGATCTGAGGGAAAAACAGAGGAATATGGGTAAAAACAAAAAACCACAGAGAATAGGGATCCTGACCGCAGGAGGGGATTGCCCGGGCATAAATGCCGCCATACGAGGTGTCGGTAAAACAGCCATTGTAAAATATGGCATGGAGGTAATAGGGATAAGCGATGGCTTTACCGGAATGATAAACAAGGAGTATTCCGAACTGACCGAAAACAAGCTTTCAGGTATTCTTACCCTGGGAGGAACGATCCTTGGAACCTCCCGTGAAAAGCCATTCAAGGGTAACAGCAAGGGCAAAAAGGAACTCAGCAAGCCTGTACTTATAAAGGAACATTACGAGCAGATGGGATTGGATTGCCTTGTTTGCATAGGCGGAAACGGGACACAAAAAACAGCATATCTTCTCTCGCAGGAAGGGCTTAATGTGGTCGGTATTCCAAAAACAATCGATAACGACGTGTGGGGAACAGATGTCACATTCGGATTCGATTCTGCAGTAAACATAGCTGCCGAAGCAATTGACAGGCTTCACTCCACCGCTAACTCGCACAAAAGGATCATGGTAATTGAACTAATGGGTCATAACGCGGGATGGCTTGCCCTCTATTCAGGTATTGCGGGTGGCGGTGATGTCATCCTGATTCCGGAGATACCTTTTAATGAGGATATAATTTCTGAATATCTTATGGCCAGGGCCGAAGAAAACAAACCTTATTCGATCGTGGTTGTGGCGGAAGGAGTTGATATCCCATCAAAAAAAGAATCACCGGGCCGTTATATTGCCAGGAGAATAAATGAAATGACAGGCCTTGAGACCAGGGAGACGGTTCTTGGCTATCTTCAGAGGGGAGGTTCTCCCTCGCCCATGGACAGGATCCTGGCTTCAAGGTTCGGCTCAACTGCAGCCAATATGATAGCCGATATGAATTATGGCAGGATGGTAGCTCATTTCGACTGCGGAATAAATTCCATTCCCTTGAGTGAAGTTGCCGGTAAAACACGACTTGTTGATCCGGGCGATCCTATGGTAAAACAGGCCAGAGATATGGGAACCAGCTTCGGCGTCTGACACAGACTGGTAAAGGATTATAAATTTTAGCTAAACTAAAAACATAGATTCTGATGAAAAGGATCATATTGATGCGCCATGGCCAGGCTGAAGAAGGAGGCGATGGTATTCCTGATTTCGAAAGGTCCCTGACATCGAAAGGCAAGAACATCACAAGGCAGATGGCAAGAAGACTTAAGGATAAAATTACAGATCCGGGTACACTTGTCTCAAGTCCGGCGTTCAGGGCAATAGAGACAGCCATGATCTTCGCTCAGGAGTATGGCATAAAGCCTGAGAAGATCATCCTTGACAGCCTCATCTATTCAAGGTTCAACCAGGAGACACTGTTCCAGATACTGAAAAAGAGAGGTGAGGATACAGAAACCATTACACTTTTCGGGCATAACCCATCATTCAGTAATATTGCTATATGGTACTCAAGGGAGCCTGTCGGGCCTATTGCCAAAAGCGGCATTGTCTGTCTCTCGTTCAATATAATGATATGGTCGGATCTCAAACCTGCGAGCGGGACCCCGGAAATTTCATATGAACCAAAGAGAATACTATGAGCAAAACATTCATACCTAAAGAGATCAGCTGGCTTTCATTCAATGAGAGAGTGTTACAGGAGGCAGAGAACAAGAATGTACCTCTTCTCGAGCGGTTTAAATTCCTTGGGATATATTCCAACAACCTTGATGAATATTTCCGTGTCAGAGTAGCGACACTGAAAAGACTTTCGCTGTTTGGCACCAAATCAAAATATGTACTCGGGTACAGCCCAAAACCGACATTGAAAAAGATCCAGGAGATCGTTCTTACCCAGAACGAGAAATTCGAAAAGATATACACAGGCCTTCTCCAGGAACTGGATAACCATAAGATCCATCTGATAAATGAGAAACAGCTGGATGAGGAACAGGCCGAATTTGTCCGGAAGTATTTCCATCTGGAGGTCAGGACGCGCCTGATGCCTTTCCTGATTGAAAAGGATTCTGAACTTCCTAATCTTACGGATGATGCGATCTTCCTGGCCGTTATACTTTCCAAAAAGGACGGGCAGAAAAAGAGATTTTCCCTGCTCGAGATCCCTACAAATGTACTGCCCCGATTTGTGGTCCTTCCGGATAGGGATGATGAGAAATATGTCATTTATCTTGACGATATTATAAGGTACGGTCTGAAGGAGGTATTTTTTATATTTGATTTTGACGAGCTTGCCGCATATTCCATTAAACTGACCAAGGATGCTGAACTGGAGATAGCCGACGACATCTCCGAAAGCTATATCGACAAGCTTTCAAGAAGCCTGCAGCAGAGAAAACATGGAACACCTGTGAGGTTTGTTCACGACAGGAAGATGCCTGAAGAACTGCTTTCAATTATCACGAAGAAGCTCAATTTCGGACCTGATGATGTTATCATTCCGAGCGACAGGTATCACAATTCAAAGGACTTTATGAACTTCCCCAACCTTGGAAGGAAAAAATTCTATTTTGAACCCATAATTCCTGTCCAGCACCGCGATATTCAGCCAGGGAAGAGCATCCTGTCAGCAATAAAGAAGAGGGATATTATGCTTAACCTCCCCTATCATCCATTTGACCATTTCCTTGATCTCCTCAGGGAAGCCTCGATAGATCCTTATGTAACAACTATACAGATAACACTTTACAGGCTTGCAAGAAACTCAAGCGTGATAAACGCCCTTCTTAATGCAGTCAGGAACGGAAAGGATGTGACAACTGTTGTTGAGCTTCAGGCCCGATTTGACGAAGAGGCGAATATTAACTGGGGTAACAGGTTGCTTGAAGAGGGAGTGAAGGTAATTTACGGAGTACCCGGTTTAAAAGTTCACTCAAAACTATGCCTTATTACCCGTTTAAAGGATGATACGTCTCAGCGATATGCAGTGGTGGGGACTGGCAACTTCAATGAAGATACTGCAAGGATATATACAGACTTTCTTCTTTTTACCACCAATAAAAAGATCACGAATGAGGTCTACAAGGCATTCAATTTCTTCAGTATGAACTACAGAAAGGACAATTATTACCACCTGGTACTCTCCCCTTTTGCACTAAGGAATAAGATAACCCTGCTTATTGAGAACGAGATAGAAAATGCGAAGGCAGGCAAGAAAGCATTTATCTACCTGAAGCTTAATAATCTCACCGATAGTGAAATTATTAACTACCTCTACGAAGCAAGTAATGCCGGAGTGAACATCCGGCTGATTGTCAGGGGAATGATCTCTCTCGTACCCGGAATAAAAGGATTCAGCGAGAATATCAAGGCTATCGGAATTGTCGACAGGTATCTTGAACATGCAAGACTTATGATATTCTGCAATGGCGGTGATGAGGAATATTTTATATCATCGGCCGACCTGATGACAAGGAACCTTGATCATCGGGTAGAGGTAACCTGTCCCATCTTCGACAAAACAATAAGAAGCGAGCTTAAGAAACTTTTCGAGATCCAGTGGAGCGACAATGTCAAAGCCCGCAGGATAGACCAGATGATGTCGAATGAGTTTGTTGTAAAAGGCAAGGAGCCTGTACATTCACAGATAGAAGTTTACAATTACCTGAAAAAGATCAACGAGAAGAGTTCAGAAAAATAATCTATAAGGCATAAAGTATGAATTATCCGGTTCTGATAGCAGGAACAATTATCATTATTGCATTTTCATGGTTTCTTTCCATAAAGCATAAAAGATATCATGGAATCGCAAGGTTCTTTTCCTTTGAAAGCATCTTTATACTTGTTCTTCTCAATTACAAGGTCTGGTTCAGGGAGCCCTTTTCCGGTACCCAGATCATCTCCTGGATACTTCTGTTCTCATCAATTTATTTTGCTGTTGCAGGGTTTTTACTCCTTAAAGAGATCGGCAAACCAAAGGGAGGCAATTTTGAGAACACATCGGTGATCGTCAGAACGAGTTTGTACAGATATATAAGGCACCCTCTGTATCTATCCCTCTTTATCCTGGGAACAGGAGTGATGATGAAGAATCCTGAAACAATTCAGCTTATCCTTGGTGGAATAAACCTGGCCGCTGTATGGCTGACCGCAAGAATTGAAGAGAAGGAGATGATCGCAAGGTTTGGCGATGATTACAGAACCTATATGAAGGAAACGAAGATGTTTATACCTTATATCTTTTAAGAAAAGGGTGTGGGGTGTGGGGCGTGAGGCGTGCGGTATGCGGCGGGGGTAAAAAAGAATCGTCCCTTTGGAGTGTAACCCCCGCCGGGACGATCTCAAACAAAACCCCCTCAATGAAAACTTATTTAGCAGATATCCATGCAACTATCTTATCAGAAAGTGGACTTTCCCTTGAGTAAACGACATCTTTCAGATTCCCGTTCTCATCGATAAGATATTTCTGAAAATTCCATTTTACCTCCGAATCCATCACCCCGTTCTTCGATTTTGAGGTCAGCCACTGGTAAACGGGATTAATGTCTTTTCCCTTCACAGAGATCTTATCCATCATCGGGAATGTAACGCCGTAATTCTTTGTACAGAATTCCTTTATCTCGGCAGCTGTACCGGGTTCCTGGCTGAGGAAGTTGTTGGCCGGGAAACCTATTATGACAAATTTCTCACCACCGTATCTCGTGTAAAGCTCCTCCAGGTCTTTATACTGCGGAGTAAAACCGCATTTTGAAGCGGTATTTACTATCATTACCTTCTTCCCTTTCAGGGTCGCGAAATCAAAAGTCCCTCCGTCGAGTGTCTTCACTTTGAAATCGTAAAATCCAGTTGTCTGGGAAATACCGTTCAATGTAGCCATCATCATTAAAAACATGAATGTTATTTTAACTTGTCTCATCATTTTGAATTAAATTTATATTTAGAACAACAGTTTCTCAGAATTGTTCATATAACATGAGGTACATTTTTTTGCTTTATATGTTGTTGATCTGTCTCTGCAGGCACCAGGGTCAATTGTACGGGCAGGATATCACAGGCGATCCTCAGTATTATAAACGGGTAAATGACAGCGAGAAAAGGCTAATCGAATACAAGGATGATGATGCAGCACTACAGAATAAGCTGAACCAGCTGATGATCATTAATCAGAGCAGGCGAAAATTCAGGGTTCAGGATGTCAGACTGGACATCCTCGCATCGAGGGTGGCAAACAAACAGTGTCGCGAGGCAGCTGAGAAAGGATATATTTCACACTGGAACCTGGCAGGTGAAAAGCCATATATGAGATATGCCTTTGCCGGAGGCTGCGACCATGTATCCGAAAATGTGTTCGGTGAATGGACAACTGAAGATTATGGCACATCTCAGAATGTTCTGCAGGATCTGATGAAAGAAGGTCATGGCACTTTTATGAAAGAGAGAGCACCGAACGACGGACATAAGAAGAATATTATAAATAAAGACCATAATTGGGTGGGGATAGGCTACTACCTTGCCGGAGGTCAGTTCAGGTACAACGAGGAGTTCATCGACAGATACGTGGAATTCAGGGATATCCCGAAGGAGCTAAGAATAAATGAAACAGGTACCATAACAATTGATACCAGGGGTAACTGCTTTCTCTATTTCATGACCATCTACAGGGAGAAGCTCCCTAAACCTTTAACTGTGAAGCAGCTGTCGGGTTTGGGAAGCTATGAGGATTATTCGGGTGAGGTCTTTACCGATAAAGCTCCCTGGGATCTTGCAAAGTACAGGAATGGAACAGTATATGCGATCCCTGTAAAGTTTCCAAAAGAGGGATTGTACTATATTCATCTGTATATTGACAGTAAAGAAAAAACCGGCTCAACCTCGGTAACTACGAAAGGTAAAGAGCCGGTTTCGGGTATTGTAATTAAAGTTACGCGTTAGGCGTATTTTTCTACTTCTTCAGCCACTTTGTGGTAACCATTGTTGCTGTAAGCGGCATAGACATGTTCTGGGCGCCGCTCAGATCAAGAGTCCCTATCATTTTAGTCGTGGAGGTGGATTTAATAAGATACCCCTCTTTAACAGCAAAATAGAGTTCGGAAGTTCCTGTAAAATCACCTTTAATGGCTATATCCATTCCCATGTTCTCGCCCGACTGCTCTCTTGTTCCCGAAAGTGCAGCTGTAATTTTTGCACAATCAATGCCATCAACATTGACTATACCTTCAAATTTGTTATCAGCCTTTACGATCTGTTTCATCGACATCGTCGTGGCCTTGCTGTTTAGAGTATCATTGGTCACCCATATATCTCCGGGCTTGAGCGGCTTAGTCGGAATATCAGGAAAATAATCTGAAAAGGTCTGAGATGCATTTGTCTCCTGTCCATCAGCTGAATATGTTATCTTCTCAGCACCGGTTATATCCACCTCCTTACCATTGGGTGCAAGGATCATAGTGAATGACTTGCCGGCGACTTCATTAACCAGACCACCTGAAGAGCCCTGGGGAGAATCAACTTTCTGGCTCAGGGTATCGATCCTTACATCAAGCTTAAGATTGTCATTATCTTTTCCAAGCGAGGTAACAGTAGTTGCAACGACAATTACCACGTTAACCTGCATCGATTCCCCGTTCACCTCCATCGACTGGTCGACTTTTGAAAGCGACGAATAGCTGAGCGGCTTATTCACCGGAAACTTATACTCCAGCCTTATTCCATCGGCGGGTTTTTCTTTTGATTTTGTTCCCTTGTTATGCTTTTGTGCATAGCCCGGAAGACTTATTGCTACAGCTGCGGTCAGAGCCATACAGATAGTCATGGCTGATTTAAAACATTTTTTCATATTTTTTCTGTTTATAATTATAAATCTATATTATTAAAGGTCTGTCTGCCCGTAACTTATAAGGTGCCTCACCAGACATAAGTTGCCACGGAGCCGGCATCAAGCGATGTTGTTACATATTTATCTCCTGATTTTATGCTGAAAGACTGGGTCGAACTACCATCATTCATTACTATAAGTACCTTCTTCCCATCAGGAGTCTTATATGCAACATTAGGCAAATTCGCCGCAACTGATGAGCCAATCCTTACCGATCCCGGTCTGACAAATTTGGAGGCATGGGCTATAATATAATAAGAGACGTTCCGCCTTATGTAGGTTCCTATTGTAAGGGCCCCCAGACAGGTGGAGCATCCCCCCTGGGTATGGGGCTTATAAGAAGGATCGGATGCAAGGTTCCATTCCAGCACGTTCCTGCTCCAGTTAACCGGAGCACCGATAATAAGATTTTTTACAGCCCAGTCCAGGTCAGGAGCAAAATTGTTGGTCGAGCTGCCGCCAACCCACTGCTCGGTAAAATAAACATTTTTGTCAGGGTAGGCATTATGAACCTGCGACAAGGCAGATATATCTCCTCCATAGAGATGGAATGCCGAACCGTCAATGTATGGATAGGCATCAGTGTCCCTGAGCACAGTTATCGGATAACCCGGATGATCACAATTATGATCAAAAATGATGATCTTGGTGGTAATGCTGGCAGCCTTGAATGCAGGACCCAGATCATTTTTGACAAAATCAGCTTCCTGCTGAGCTGTCAATACCATGCTTGGGTTATTTCCTCCGTACTCAGGCTCATTCTGTACAGTAACGGCATCGAGTGTTATGCCATTAGCTTTCATGGCCTGGATGTATTTCACGAAATATCTGGCATATACGCCATAGTATTGCGGTTCCAACGACCCACCCACCGAATATTGGTTAGTTTTCATCCAGGCAGGCGCCGACCAGGGAGATCCAAGTATTTTAATGTTGGGATTAATCGCCAGGATTGATTTCAGCACAGGGATCAGATCGTAGGTGTCAGGTGTAATTGAAAATTGCGTCAGATTCGTATCAGCAAAATTTGTATAAGTATCGTCATATGAAAAAACATAAGAATTAAGATCCGAAGAACCAATACTGATGCGCAGGTAACTTATTCCTATAAAGGTACTGTCTGAAGCGAATAGTTCCTGCAGAATTTTACTCCGGTCAGCTGAGGGAAGGCGATTGATCAGGTATGCGCTTCCGCCCGTTAATGCAAATCCGAAACCATCCATGGTCTGGTAAGTTTGCGTCGAGTCGACCACAATGGTAGTACCGGAAGAAGACGAAGCGCTGAAATTCAGCGCGATATTTTGCCTTTGAAACCTGATTGTTGAATCAGCTTTTGTCAGCCAGAACATGACATCAGTTTTAACAAAGGATTTCGGCGTGGTTGTCGTATCTGTGTTTATCGGCTGTACCTCTTTAATTGTCTTTGAACAGCCGCTCACGTTCAGCTGAATTAACAGGCTGAATATCATTAGCGCCAAAGGAAAATTTGCTTTTGAACTCATTGTTTCAATTTTTAAATATTTCTATTAAAAACCCTGGTCTTCAGCTGCAGAATAGTACTTCCTACTGAAAAACCCGCACATAATCTACTATCATCCTCTGAGGAAATGAGGTGTAAGCATTTGGATTGCCCGGCCAGGATCCTCCGACGGCAACATTCATTATAAAAAAGAAAGGCTTGTCAAACGGATAGCCGGAGCCTGTCACATCACTCTTATTAATAGTGGAATAAGCAACATCATCGACAAGAATTGCCATTTTGGCTGAGTCCCATTGAAGGCTGAATACGTGGAAACTGTCTGAGAAGCTCCCTGAACTTAAGGAATAACTCTGTGAGGCATTACCTTCACTACCCTGATTTTCCCAGTGATAACTTCCATATATTGTCTGTGTATTCTGGCCCAGAAGCTCCATAATATCTATTTCACCGCAGGCCGGCCATCCGTATCCCTGCTGACTGATATTGTTCCCAAGCATCCACAGTGCCGGCCATAATCCCTGCCCTTTCGGCAGCTTTGCCCGGATATCTATCCTTCCGTATGTAAAAGTCTTTTTATCCTCTGTTTTGATCCTTGCCGATGTATAATTGTTTGAGCCTATAGTTTCCTGGCGGGCTTCAATAACCAGATAGCCGCCTGTCAGGTATGAATTATTCACGCTGCCGGTATAATATTCCAGCTCATTGTTTCCCCATCCGCCACCACCGGTCTCATAGGTCCAGTTACCGGAATTAAGGGTTTTGCCATTAAATTCATCACTCCATATAAGTGTCATGCCCGGATAGCTTGAAGCAGAAGTATAGCCCGCACTGTCTATTGGCAAATAAGTCCCAAGGTTCTGGATGGTTCCTGTTACCTGGGTTACCGAAAGTGTGGCATTTACGGGTGAGCTCAACTCAAGGGTGAAGGACTGGTCATCCTGGCGGAGACTGTCTGAAGTGACAATTACATCTATATATCCGGATAACTGGTTTGCCGGTATGGTCAGAGTGCCTGAAACTGCGGCATAATCGATCCCGCTGACAGCGGTCCCGTCCTTCGTGGAATAATTCACTTTAATATCTTCAGGATTGACCGGGTTAACATCGATAACAAAACGGAATGTGGTTGTCGCAGTGCCGTTTCGCACGTGGGTCACATCTCCAGTCGATAAGGAAGATATGACTGGCGTATTTTTTGAATTATCCGGCTTGTTGCATGCGGTACACACAAACAAGAAAAATACGATGATAGCTATAGCTTTCATAGTTTTGCACCTAAATCCGTACAAAGTTAAAAAAAATAGCCGGTCATTCAACTTTCTGACCGGCTATGTAAGATAAACGAACCGGAATAAGATTGGTTCTTTTAGCCCAGCAGATTATTTTGCATGATCTGCCCTGAGTGTATATGTCCACCATCCATCAGTAGGACTCCAGTTACCATAATGGAATGTAACGGTAAGGAAGTCATAATGATTTAAGTCTACATCTATGGAATCCAGTGTCATTTTCCAGATATCGTAGGTAACCGAGTTTGCTGTCACATAAGTGAAAGCATCAGTACCGTTGATCGGTCTTTGCATTACCAGGTGGGCACCAAAACCTACCACTTTTAACTGTCCCAGTCCTTTTATTCCACCACCAGGAATAACTACATAATGAAAATTACCGGAACCCCATGCTGCCTGGTTTGCTGCATAGTTCGAATCATCATAGCAACCATGAACGGCCATTATAGAAGCATCGTCAGAGTAAAAGTCTCCGTTGTCATTATATACGAAATCACCGGCTTTATCGTACGTGAAAGTATATTCATCGTTGAACATACAGGGCCTGCTTGTTGGTCCGGTCACTTCTCCGGCACCGCTTGTCCACCAGCCCCCATCGTCGGGATTCTGACCAACCATCATAGCTCCCGGTGCAGGATTTAGCTTCCATGTTTTCTGTGTGCATGAAGCGATGAAGCCTAACGGTTTCGTCGGATCGCAGCCGGCCGGGTTAGGTTCTGTCGTAGTGAAAGACTTGGTGACAGAATCAATGCCACCCTGCCCCGCAGCATACATTACAATTTTGTACGTCCCCGGGAAAGTGGGCATCACCTTCACAGTATCGCCATTCAGGTCTCCGGTTCCCAGACTTAGATCAGGAATTGTATAATATGGGATCACCGGGTCGGCAGATGTGTTGACTATGGTAACTGTATATCCATCAGTGCCAACCGTTGCAGTAAAATCAATATTGGGCAAAGCTCCCAGGCTTAGGGTAGCAGCTTTCTTGCAGCCAAAGAACAGGGTAAGACCTGTGAGCGCTATTACTGCAATGAATGCCCCGAATATAAGTTTATTTTGTTTTTTCATAATAATACGTTTTAAGCTTTAAATCACCTGTCTAATCATTAATAACCCGGATTTTGAACCAGCTTGGTATTATTCAGCTCCTCAAGGGGTATGGGCAATAATTCGCTCTTCCCGGCCACAAATCCTTTAAATGCCAGTACACTGGCTGCCTGACCGGTGCGGATCAGGTCGAACCAGCGGTGTCCTTCGGTTGCCAGCTCAAGCATACGTTCGTTATAAATATTGTCGAGCGAGACTGTTACTGAAGCCAGTCCTACACGGGCACGAACTGCATCAAGCAGTGCCTGGGCACGGACAAGATCCCCGCTTCCGCGGACCAGCGCTTCTGCCTCCATCAGGTAGGTATCGGCCAGGCGGATCTCGATAACATCATTGGGAAAGTTCAATGCATCAGCACCTACCGGTGCCAGCCATTTCCTGAGCGGGGCATACTTTTGAATGAATAATCCTGTATTGGCATAGCCGGGCAGATAAGCGGCCTGACCTATTGCCTTTAAGCTGTCAAGGTCGGCAACTGTCCACCTATAACGCGGGTCATTGTGAATTTTTGCAGCAAAAGCCGGGATGATAGGATTAAAGGACCAGCCAGAATAATATGTATGATCGGCATCCGGACTACCACCACCTGTGCTATAACTTCTCGGTCCGACCATAATGCAATAAACATCGCCCCTGAAATCACTGGGACCCCACTGGGCCTGTGTTGAACCGCTGTGGTCGATCTCCCAAATGGATTCCGAATTGAATTTATTGGCGGGGTCAAATATGTCCCTGTAGTTGGGCAGCAGGCTATATACCCCTGACGTGTTCACTTTATTGAGCCACGACGCAGCTTCTGCCATGCGGGAAGTGTTGTTCTGCCAGAGGATCACTTTGCCAAGCAAAGCCTCAGCTGCTCCTTTTGTTAGTCTCCCGTTCTCTGTGGATGCAACAGTGGATGGCAAAACAGGGATGGCATCGTTCAGGTCCCGTTCGATCTGGGCAAATACGGAATCAGGTACTGCCTGAACAATATTGTACATGTCGGAAGTGGATATCGGTTCGGTAGTAAGAGGAATGTTCTTAAACAGCCTTACAAGTTCGAAATAAAAATAGGCCCTGAGTGTTTTGCATTCCGCAATATCCCTTGTCGCATCCGCATCGCTCAACCCGGTTATGGGAGTGGCCAGCTTCGAGATCAACAGGTTTGCCCTGTAAACTCCGGCATAATCCATTTCCCAGAATTTTGCAGAAATAGCGTTGGCAGAGGTCATGGTATAATTATTCCATACCTGGTACGTAGCCATATCTGTTGAACCACCACCACCGGCCCAGCATTCATCACCAGCGCAGTTCAGCGGAGCAAGTTTATTGGCGTACCAGTTGATGCCGTACCCGGCTTCTGCTTCAGTACAGTTGTACACCGCTACCAGTGCACTGAATACCTGGTCTGGAGTCTGATAATAGTTCGATTCCAGTACCTCTCCTTTAGGTGTCACTTCCAGGAAACTCTTTTTACAGGAGGTCCCTAACAATAATCCCGTGAGGAGTATCGCATAAAGAATGAATTTTATTTTCATTGTCGTTGAATTTAAAAGTAACTAAAAAGTAAAATCTAATCCTCCCATAAACGAACGGGCCTGGGGATAAACGCCCCTGTCAATGCCATATATACCTTGTCCGCCCCCGATTTCCGGATCATATCCTTCATATTGTGTCAGGGTAAACAGGTTGTTGACGCTAACGTACACGCGGATCTTTGCAAATTTGATCTGTTCCAGGAGCTTTTTGGGAATGGTGTATCCCAGCTGCACGGTCTTGAGCCTGAAATATGCGCCATTCTGCAGGTAGAACTGACTTGGAACGGCGAAATTATTTGCAGGATCTCCGTCAACTATCCGGGCATATGTATTGGAAGTCCCCGGGCCTGTCCAGCGGCCTAAAGCATCGTTCATGTAGTTAGCTGCACCGATATCAAGCCTGCGCAGCTCGTTAAAGATCTTATTCCCTGCTACTCCCTGGCCAAAAGCGACCAGGTCGAATCCTTTGTAAGCCAGGTTAAGGGTAAATCCATAAGTAAAGGTCGGGTTGGGATTGCCTAACCAGGTCCTGTCACTGCTGTTTATTATCCCGTCACCATTTACATCTTCCCATTTGTAGTCACCAGGCTTGGCATTTGGCTGGATCATGTCTCCGTTCTTATCCACATAAGCATTTATTTCAGCCTGAGTCTGGAAGACACCCAGGTAGTGGAAACCGTAAAACTCATTCACAGGCTCGCCCACAACCTTGCGGCTAACCTCGTAGGCGCTTGACTGCATTGTGGCATTAACCAGGTATTCGTTCGAACCAATATCTGTAACCTGGTTTTTGGTAAAGGAGGCGTTTCCCTTGACATTTACTGTAAGATCGCCGATCTTATGGTTAAATCCAAGTTCAAATTCCAACCCCTTGTCCCACATAGAAGCGATATTTCCCCAAGGCTGAGCAGAAGCGCCCACATATTCAGGGATAACAACCTGCATCAGCATGCCTGTGGTGGTCTTTTTATAAACTTCAACTGTCAGGCTGAAGTTCTTCAATATTTTAGCATCAATGCCAATGTTAAGCTGGCTTGTCTGTTCCCATTTCAGATCAGGATTGGCGGGGGCTGTAGGGCCATATCCGACGTAATTTACGTCATTGCCGAATGTATATCCGCCTATTGATCCTATAGTTGATGTATAAAGGAACGGTGAAAGGTTGTCGTTACCATTTACTCCGTAGCCTGCCCTCACTTTTAAATAATTTACATAATCGTTGGTCTTCCAGAAACTTTCCTGCGAAGCGACCCATCCAACAGAGACGGATGGGAAGATACCATATACATTATTGCTTCCAAAGTGTGAGGAGCCGTCACGGCGTATGATCCCTGTCAACATGTATTTGCCCTTGTAATCGTAGTTAATACGTCCAAAGAGCGAAGACAAAGTGTAGGGCTGGTTTTCATAGCCCCATCCTGCAGTCTGATTGACAGGAACATTATAGTTCATGGATGCAGTTTCAAAGGTCAATGCCGGTATGCCATGGATGGTCGCACCGTTTCCGAAACCATTGCTCAGATCCCTGGCTTCAGTACCAATGAGGACTGTAAAGTTATGGTCTTTAATGGATCGTGTATATGATGCCGTATTGGTAAAGGTATAGCTAAAAGACTCATTGAACTGTCTCGTGAATCCATTTATTGTCAGGTTGGAATTTGTGTTACTCAGGAAATAGAGCGGTGTGAAAGAATCAGATCCCCAGAAAGCCAGCTTGACGCCAATGCTCGACCTTAGCTGCAACCCTTTAATTGGCATAATTTCCACGTACATATTTCCTACTAGATTATCGCTCCAGCTGAAGTTACCATCCTGGGTCTTGATATAAGCTGCCGGGTTGGTCATTTCCTGCCCCACATAAGGTGAAATGCCATAAGGATATCCGTTGGCATCCCTGACTATGGTGGTCAGATGTGAAGCATAAGGTTCAGTGGTAGGATTCAGATCTGACATGGTCAGAGGCGTAACAGGGTCAAGGTTGACAGCTGAGGCAAGAACACCTCCAAAATAATCGTTTGCACTGAATCCCTGCTTATTCTTGATATAAGAATAGGAAACATTATTGCCGAAATTCAGCCATTTAGTTATCTTATGGGCTGAATTCAGCCTGGCCGTCAGCCTCTGATAAGATGAAATAGCTGTTGCAACAATACCATCCTGGTCAAAATAGCCTACCGAGGCGAAATAAGTCGATTTTTCCGACCCTCCGCTGATGCTTAATTCGTGATTCTGGATCTTGGCATTGTCATTGAAGATAACCCCCTGCCAGTCGGTACCAGCACCCAGTGATGAAGGGTTGGGGAACAGGATAGGTTTACCGGCAGCGACCAGTGCCTCGT
Organism: Bacteroidales bacterium; assembly: GCA_050013475.1. Classification (GTDB taxonomy): domain Bacteria; phylum Bacteroidota; class Bacteroidia; order Bacteroidales; family VadinHA17; genus LD21. The sequence goes on along the minus strand of JBEKFE010000006.1, from coordinate 37,565 downwards.
TCCTGATGGTAGCATATTCGGTAGCATTCAGCAGGTCCAGCTTGTGCTCAGGAGACTGGGTTCCCATGTACCCGCTGTAGTTCACCTGCATTGCGCCGGACTGACCTTTTTTGGTTGTAATAAGGATCACACCGGCCGCAGCCTGCGTACCATAAATAGCTGCGGAAGCGGCATCTTTCAAAATTTCTATTGACTCAATATCCCCCTGGTTCAGGTAGTCAATGCCCCCAACATCTACAGGAACACCGTCAACAACATACAATGGAGATGCTGAGTTGATGGATGTTACGCCACGGATGTTTACTGTAGCATCCGCACCGGGAACACCAGAACTTGAAGCGATCGTAACCCCGGAGGTTCTTCCTTTTAAGGCGTCCTCAATCCTGGGTGTCGGCATGTCGAGGATATCCGCAGCTTTTACACTTGAAATAGCCCCGGTAACATTGCTCTTTTTCTGAGTTCCGTATCCTACAACCACTACCTCCTCAATCTTTGCGGTCAGTTCCGCCAGGACGATGTCTACTGTCTTGGTAGCAGCTGTTACCGTCACTTCCTGTGATTCCATACCAATGAATGAAAACACAAGCATCTGATCAGGTTTGGCATTAATTGTAAATTTCCCATCAGCATCGGTCAGAGTACCGGTGGATGTGCCTTTGACTACTACTGTAGCCCCCGGCAGCGGTTTGTTGTCTGCAGCGGATCTTACTGTGCCCTTTACAGCTATCTGCTGGGAAAATGTCCAGCCAGAAAGGAACACAAAAAATACGCATAATAGTAGGTTTCTTTTCATAATGATTTAGTTTTAGGTTGAGTACATGTTTAGTGAAAATAAAATTATTACATTATTGTCATATTTCAAAATTATAATTTATTCTTTCGGGCCGGATAATACATCAAATGAGGTTCTTTTGGTACATCATTATTACATCAATCTCTATTTAACTATTTAATTCACAAAACCTGTAGCTGAGAGTACCCTCTTAAATTCTGCATCAGTGAAAAAAAAATATTTTCATCACAAAGACAGGATACAATACTGATTCATTATATTACTACACTTCACAGATTAAGGATAAATTCTGTAAGGTTGGCGTACCTGTCAAGCTTAAGCTTCTTACGAATCCGGTACCGGCTTATTTCAACTCCTCTTGGACTAATGTTCATCAGCGAGGATATCTCCTTGCTTGATATATTCATCCTCAGGAAAGCACACAGCTTGAGTTCACGAGGTGTGAGATCAGGATAATTTTCTTTGAGTTTATAAAGCAATTCCTCGTAAACCTGCTCGATATGTGAATTGAAAACCTGCCATTGCTTTTCATTATCCATATCCTTCTCGATTTGTCTGATCACTGCTGCAAAATTCAATTTCGGCTCGTCCTTACCCTGTGATCTCATTATCCCGTTCAGGTCGGCCTTTAGTTTATTCAATAAATTATTCTTCCTTATCAGGAGCATAGTATTATTCGCCAGTTCCTTTTCCTTGTGGATCATTTCAAGATTAAGCTTCTCATTGCGCAGCCTGATCATCTCCTTCTCTGCAACCAGGGCTTCTTCTTTCAGTTTCTGCTCCCTCTCCAGGTACTCCCGCAGATGGGCCTCCTTTTCTTTTTGCCGGAGTCTTCTTATGCTTCTTCTGACAAATATTTGAATTGCAAAAAAGATCAGAATTGACAACACCGAGTAGGCTATCCAGGCGACAGTGGAACGGTACCATGGGGGCAAAATCCTGAATGTCAGATACAGGGTTGAACAAGGCTCCTGTCCGTTGCATTTTGCCTGAAGCATGAAGGTGTACCTTCCTTCATGAAGATTGGTATATTCTTTAAAACTACGTGTACTCCAATCTGACCACTTCTCATCAAAATTTTCCAGCTTGTACTGAAAGTAGGTTTCATGTGCTTCATAATTGTCGGAAGCAAAAGCAATGGAAATTGTATTATTCTTAAACCTGAAGCCGGGTACTATCTCCTGCTTGTCCCCGGTATTATCAAACCTGTAAATACCTTCCGTAGAATCCCGGCTCTTCAGTGAGCTGATATAAAGAACTAAATTGACAGCATTATTTTTCCTGTAAAGGGATGTATAATGAGCAAAACCTCCCTCTATGCCTATCAGAACATTATCCCTGTCGATTATATTTATATGTCCGAATGCCGGAATAATCTTTCCCCTCAGTTCAAAGAACGGATCAGTAATGTTCTTAAGGCTTCCATCCTCCGAATTCATAAGAACACCCGGCTGCCTGTTATTAAAATACCAGATGTTGTTCCATTGATCCTGGTTAATATAATCGAACTGTGTATATCCGGAGAGAAGTCTGGTAAATAATGTGTCCTTAACAAAATGATCGTTTTTTTCATCGAACTGGTAAATCCCGTTTCTAGTCACTGCTACCAGGTCACTTTTCAATTTGAATATCCTGTTATTCATCATCGGCGGAAGTCCCTGGCTGCTGTCATATAAAATCACCTTCTTTACTTCTTTCCACGATGAGTCCGGCTGTAATCTGTAAATCCCTTTGTAATCGTGACTTACCCAGATATCTCCCTGGCTGTCTTCCTCGAAATAGCGGGATGATTGGCTGAATCCCTGCAGATCATTCCGGTAGCACCATAAATTTCCTTTCTTCTCAAACAATGAAAGACCTGAATAGTGGCCAACCATTAAAAAGGATTTTTTCCGGGTAAGTGTACGGAAATTCCAGCAACCCGGAATAGATGAGATACGGATTGCCTTGCTGCCTCTGATCTGAAATATGCCAAAATTATGTCCGCAAAGCAAGTCATTGTCAATCAGAGATAAGCTCCAGACCTGACCTTCGGTGCCATTTATCAGGTGAAAGTCCTCCTTCTCTTTAAGGGGGTTTAGGAAATCGCTCCATTTAATATAAAACAATCCCTGGTTTGTCCCCAGGTAAAGATATTCACCATACCTGACCGAAGTATAGCCTGATCCGATATCAAAATAATCCTGAATATAGGTTACGGGAGAATTAAAATGAACTACAGATATTCCATTGTCGAGCCCAAGCCACAAATCCCCCTCACGGTCGGAACCGATGGAAAGGACCGTGTTATTCAGGATGCCTCGTTCCTTATCGATCTCGAACATTACCCTCCCTGTGGTATCAGATATGATCAATCCGTTCTGAATGGTTCCGAAGGCAAGATACCCCGGGCTGATCAGGGCTCCTGAAAAAATCTGGTATTTTTTCAAAAGTTCATTAACAGGCTTCTCCCACCTGGTGATTCCATGTGAGTCGTACCTGAACAATCCTTTATTGGCGGTCCCAATAATTATCTGGTCATCATTCAAAGGAAGTATGGTCCATATTTCTGTACCGCTGAATAATTCACCCCCCGGGATCTGGTGAACCTTACCTTCGCGGTATTGCATAAGTCCCTCCTTTTCGTCATTAACCCAAAGTATACCATTTACATAGTATGATAAATGAAATTTTGATCTGGGGTAAATAATGTCAATTTTGTTGTCTTTATAAATGAATATAGCTTTAAATGACTGGAAAACAATGCCAAAACTGGTTTTATAAATACGCCAAATATCTTCGAAATCGTAAATCCGGGACTGAAGCAAGGCATTCAGCGGATAATACTTAAGTCTCCCTTCTTTGTTTTCCTCGTAATATCCGATTTTGTTATTTGCCCCTACGTAAATACGTTTGCCATCGATGCACAGGGAACGGTTCAATATTCCCATCTCTCTGTACAACTCCCAATGGACCCCGTCAAACTCTAGTAAACCGTCGTTATTACTGAAGTACATTTTACCATTCTCGGCCTGACCGACTGACCAGTTCTGCGTTCCTCCGTTATATTCGGATCGGGGATAATTCCTGATGCCTGGCAAACCGTAACGTTTTTCCTGTGAATAACCCGACATTAACCGGAAAAGCACCAACCATGTTAAAATGATTGAAAACTTTATAACCGTCTTCATAATTAAATTGTGTTCAGTTAAATGTTTTTACAATATAAAATAAATAAAATTTGTAATCACTTGCTTATCCTGATTTTAAAATGATGCTTTTTTTGCAGCGTAATGAAAAAGCGTTATTTTTGCGCCTCTCCTTAAGCGCGGAATGTTAACCGGGGTGTGGCGCAGTTGGTAGCGCATCTGGTTTGGGACCAGAGGGTCGTCAGTTCGAGTCTGGCCACCCCGACACTGCCCTCCGAAGTCCAGGTTTATCTGGACGAAGGAGGGCATTTTAAATTAAAAGACCTCGCCCATATTGAAAATAAAACCCCTTGATCCTTCGATCCCAAATCCATAATCGATACACAGATTAATATTAGAGCGTTTATTCATCTTTATTCTCAGACCAAACCCTCCTCCCGGGATCAAAGGGGTCAATTCATCAGGTGTCTTTCCAGGAATCGATTCCAGATTACTGAATACCACGGCTCCTAAAAGACCATTTCCGGTGAGTGAAAATCTATATTCTGATTCAAAGTAGATCAATACTCTGCCCGTGTATCTCCCTGGTGCATATCCCCTGCCTGTATTCGAATAGTCATCCCAGCCAGTACTGGGCAAGTCAAGATAAGGAGGGTTGCCCGATAAGGTGATATCATTATAGCTCCATAAAGCAAGTACGTTGGAGGAAGAAGAGGGTAACCTGAAATAATGCCTTATCTCGATAAGCATGGATTGCCAGTTCTGGTTGCTACTGAGAAAGGTCATATTTGGCCTGAACTGCAAATTAACATATGTACCATTACGAGGGTTTACAGAATTCTTCCTGTTATCATATAGGAGATTCAAAGATATACCGGAGGATACCGACTGACTCCCGGTCTGATACTTTAAAAACTGATCCATCTTGATTCCTTTTATGGTGTCAACTTCAATATTCCAGTGGTAGTCAAGATTGTATCCTATGCCGGCAAAAAGATTTGAGGCAACTTCACGAAATAATACCTGGTAAAACCGCAAATATGAATAGTCTATCTGGAGAGGATCGTGCATTGAACTAACCGGACCCAATCCGTAAGTCTGAGTTGGAAATTTATAATACCGTGTATCCCCGAACAGATGGATCTTGTGATCCTCAAAGAAGATATTGCTTAAACCTGTAAACCAATACTGATGATACTGAGAAAAATTTCCGTTTATTTGTATGCGTGAAAGTTTTTTCCTTGAATCATCAGTGTAAAACGTTGTGTTGGTTGAAATAACGCCGGTAAAACCAGTGTGCATTGCATATCCTACGGCAGTAATGACTGAAATGAAGGGACCGTTGCCCTGTAATAATACTGTATCCTTACCCGGCTTTTTATTAAATAGACCCTCAAAAACATCCTTGATATCCATTTGAGAAACCCTGGAACTGTTTTTTACACCGGTTTCCTGAAGTTGCCCTGAAATAATACTGCATGGGATAATTACCAGTAATAGACATAAAGCCACTATTTTGCATCTATTTATTTCCATCTAAATAAATTCAATGACAGTCAATGCTTTTGCTTTGATATTGGTTAAGTCTGATCAAAAGTAAAGTTTTATTTCTGACCTCTGCCAGTGAAATACTGCTTCTTTTAAACAACCCTGCCATAGATGAGTTCCTGATCCTTCTTAAATCGGTGCAAAGGAAAGTCTCGCCCGGCTTGCCAGACCCGGGGCTAATGCAAGAACAAAACGAGTTTATGTTTGTTAACAATAACTGATATGTCCATTTTGAAATGCCTTTAAAATAAATTATCACATAACGAGACGGTGGTATGAATAAGAATGACCCTGACACAAGGTTGAAAGATCTGGTTCACGAAATGAGCGATCTGCAATCCATTGAAACCGAAGCAACCCTGCAAACTGAAATGGCATTCAGAAAGGCAATTGAAAAAGCAATTCCAAGCGGAATTGCCGTTATTGATGACACTGGCAAGCAGGTTTATGTCAATCAGTCATTTTGTGAGATGATCGGGTTGAATGAAAGTGACCTTCTTGGAAAACATCCGCCATATACCTACTGGTCTGAACAGGATATGGAGAACATAAACAATGCCCTTAAACAAACTCTTGACAATAGTATTCCAAAACAGGGATTTGATCTTCTCTTTCGTCACAGTTCAGGAAAGCTGATCCCGGTTCAGGTGTTTATCTCCCAATTTACCCAGGAGGACGGAAAAGTATTCTTTCTTGCAAATGTGATAGATATCACGGAGCGCAAAAAGACGGAAGATGCTCTGATAAAGTCGAAACTGCTGCTGAGATCAAGCATAGAGAGCCAGAAAGACATTATAATTTTTTTCGTCGATAAGAAGTACAATTATCTATATTTCAATAAAGCCCATGAGGAAGCTATGAGGTTTGCATACAATGCGGAGGTTAAACAGGGGATGAACTTCCTGGATTGTATCACTTTATCTGCCGACAGGAAGAGGCTAAAAGAGAATATTGACCTTGCAACAAAAGGCGAATCAACTTCGCAAATTCAAAAATATGGAGATTCAAACTTAGGTTACTACGAGACTTTTTTCAATCCTGTTACGGATGAAAAGAATGAAATTATTGGCTGCACCTGTTTAGCCAGAAATATAACAGAGCGAATAGAATCAGAAAAAACCCTTCTGGAAAGCGAAACAAAATTCAGGGAGATAATCAACCAGAGCAACGACGGGATAATCGTTTTTGATGAAGAAGGGAAAGTGGTTGTATGGAACAATGGTGCCGAGCAAATCTGTGGATTGAACTCGGATGCAATTCTGAATCAGAATATAATAGATGTGAAATACCAGATCGCATCTCCAAAAACCAGGGATAAGGCATTAATTGAAAGTGAAATAAAAAGTATTGTTACCCTCAGGACACCAGAAATTTTTAATCAGCTGATCGAGGATGAAATAATCCCCGCCAATTCCAGGAATGTTAAAAATATTCAGACCAAAATTTTCCCGATACAATTGATAGGGTATAAGCTTTTCTGCATGATCTTCAGGGATTCTTCCGAAACAAAGAGATACGAAAAGGAATTACTTAAGATCAGCACTGAAAAGGATAAATTCTATTCCATGATCGCCCAGTACCTTTACACCCCTTTTAATTCATTTCATAATTTTACAAAATTGATGTCTGAGGAACTTGATACGCTGCCAATCAAAGAAATTCAAAAAATGGCTTTGATGATGGCTAAATCAGCCACTAACCTTTACAGCCTTCTTGATAATCTCCTGCAATGGACCCAGGTTAACCAGGGGAAGATCGCGTTCCAGCCTGAAAACCTGGATTTTTTAAAGATCAGCCAGGATGCTGTTTCTATTCTCAAACCAAATGCAGAAGCAAAAAACATAAGGATCAATCACATAATAAAAGATAAAAAGCCTGTTTTTGCTGATCAGTTCATGATCAAAACTATATTGAGAAATCTTGTATCAAACTCCATTAAATTTGCAGATAATGGAGGGGAAATAAACATTTCTGCACAACACTCTCACTCAGATGTGACAATATCCATTTCAGATAATAGGACTGAACCGGTCCCTGATTATATCAACAACCTTTTTAATACTTTGCAGGTTAATGCGGCTCTGGGCAGGGCTGCAGAAAAAGGAAACACCTTAGGATTATTGCTATGCAGGGAATTCGTTGAAAAACATGGTGGCAGGATATGGTCAGAAAACAAGAATGTAAAGGGCAGTGAACTAAAATTCACATTACCGGCTTCATCTGAATAGGATCCCGGAACTATTTTATTACTTTTTTGAAAACTTCATCAAACTTTCATTTTGGGGGTTTAATATTGTATCTAAGGATCAAAGTAAAAACTGAATCTCCTTAGTAAAACAATTTGAATCATCAAACGTTTAACAATGACAAATAACAAAAGGATTATGAAAAAATCACTTTTAATTCTTACAGCCGTTACCAGTATAATTGTTTTAAGCTGCTCCAAGAATACAAATTTAAATTCCGGCAGCTCAAGCCTTAAACAATCTGTCAGTACCGGCGTGATAGCTGTAAACAACGCGATCGGAACTATTTCTGCTTCCAAAGGATATGAGGTCCTGAGCGCGAATTCAGTTGCCGTGAAGTCCGCAACTGTTTATACTGACAGCGTTACACTTCCATCAGTAGCAGGTATATATGATTTCCAGCCCGATCTTTTACATACATTTGATTTTTTTATCCCTCACAGAATGTTTGTAAAGACAGGGACAAGCAACCTGTTGATAGTAAATCTTCCGCAGAAGCTGGTCATCCAGCCAAGATATCTGCATGATCTGTATGCACCGGATTCACTTCTGAAAAATGATTTTACGATCACTGCATCCGATTATTACTATTACTTCAATTATGTTAATGAGTTCGATTACAGGCTGAATGCCGGATTTACCCTTGATTCCGTAAATATCGGTAACCTCAATATTATTGCAACGGCTTCATCCCCGGCAAATTATAGCTATACTTCGGGATATACCTTCCCGGGGGGATATACCATTGATGTAAGCTCCATTGCAAGTGATACGACAGTTTCGGTATTCACGCTGTCGCAGAATGCTTCAGCTCTGATGAAGGAAACCGTTGTTGCAACGCCTCCTGCATTGGGGCAGGGTACAGGACCCGTACCGGAATTTCGAATGAGAGAACGCCTTTACATCCTTGATATAGGTAACGTTGAGATCAGAAGGGGAGGCGGAATGGATTCGATACAGGTTTACCTTGACGGAGTTTTGCAGAAGACTGCGGGAGCCAGGATCATTGACAGTACAGGAACCAACGGGTCGATCTTCAGCAGAAGAGATATTCTGCTCACCTTTGATGACGGCACCACTGAAAACCTGAGCACTCTCATCGACCCTGCAATGACAGCCTTGAAGAACCTTGTCAATGCTTTGCAGAGCATGAATTTCGCAAAAAATATTGTTGACTATATTGCAATAGGAATTGATTATAATATCCATCAGCATTGATGGAAAATGGTGGGAACGCAAAGCCGGGGGGATCCCCGGCTTTTTTTTTGAATTGTGAGATACTTCAGCGCTGTCAGCGACTATTTTTTATCTTTATAATTCAAAACAAGCATAAATGAGACACACCAGATACATTGCCGTCGCCATAATAATTATAGCCGGATGCAGCCAGCCTGTTCATAATTATGATGCGATCCTGGAAAAGATCAATAATTCAATGCATGAAGGGGATCTTAAAACTGCTGTATCCATTGCCGGCTCACTGAAAAGCATCACGACAAATGAAAAAGTGCGGTGGAAAGCTGATTCGCTTATTCAGATCTCTGAAAGAATACCTGTTGATTTCCTGCTGACTGAAGATGATGTTAGGGACCGTCTCCAGAAAAGTCTCGCAGAAAGATTCAACCCCGATGATATTAAAATGTGGGAATCAAACGGATGGCTTGAGTACCGGATTATCAACGGTGAAAAAAGATTCTTCAGCCGTGCTGCTTCAAATCTTCTCCTGCTTAAGGATTTTCACCAGGACAGGGCAAAAAGTGATTCGGCTGCCGCCCATGACGCAGAGATCGTATTTCGTAAAGATCATTCTGAGAGAATCATAACAGCCTGTGCAGAGGCGAGTGCTCCTGCCGAACCTGTCTCAATGGAAGTTGTTTACACTCTGACAGTAAAGCCTGACGTTGTTCCTGATGGTAAAATTATCAGATGCTGGCTTCCATATCCCAAGGAAAATAACCCCAGGCAAAAAGATGTCTATCTCCTGGGCGTCTCAAATGAGAAATTCACACTTTCTCCCGATTCTTCGGTACACAAGTCGATCTACATGGAGAGCATAGCCCGGAAGGGCAAGCCTGCAATATTCAGAATTTCTTACAGCTATAAGTCTTCGGGACAGTTTTTTGATCCATCTTCCATAAAAGTTCTGCCTTATAATAAAGCTTCCGGACTCTACATGAAATATACCGCTGAACAGCTGCCGCAGATATGCTTTACAAGCAATATCCGGCATCTTGCCGACAGCATAACCGGTAATGAAGAAAATCCATTCGAAATAGTAAGAAAGATATATTACTGGTTCAGCAATAATATCCCCTGGGCAGGGGCCCCTGAGTATTCAATTACCCCGAATATCCCTGAATATGTACTTGCGAACAGGAGAGGCGACTGCGGCATGCAGACATTTCTTTTTATGTCGATGCTGCGGTATAAAGGAGTACCTGTTAGATGGGAGAGTGGCTGGAATATGCAGCCAGATTTTAAGAATCTGCACGACTGGTGCGAGGTTTATTTTGAGGGAACCGGATGGATTCCCGTCGATGTTGAACATGGTTTGCAATACTCAGATAATCAGAAAACAAAAGAATTTTACATTTCCGGCATTGACTCATACAGGCTGATCGTGAACGACGGAATCTCAGGCAGCTTATATCCGGCAAAGAAATTCCTTAGAAGCGAACCATTTGATTTTCAGCGCGGAGAGGTTGAGTGGAAAGGAGGAAATCTCTATTTCGACAAGTGGGATTATGAAATGAAGATCGAGTACAAAAACCAAATGGCTCCACCTTACCGGTAAATTTATCATCCTGTCAGGAACCCCGATCTGTACCCAACGCGGGGCCTCTTTACCCCGTGGTTTTTTCAGAGCACCTCCTCAGAAATTCGCTGGCCTCAACCGGATATGACCTTAGTACAGAGGGTTTTGTTCCATTGACTGAATAAATACCGGTAAAAGCATATTCACCCTTCTCAAGTAACCTGCAGATCGAACCGGCAACTTTTGACGGGCTTCTCATGAATGGCGCAGCAATCTTGTACATGATATGAAACCATGGCTTCTGCATCCTGTAAATACCTGATCCAAAGGTCCCCGGGTTAAACCCGACGAAGGAAAATTTATCAGATTTGAATTCATCTTTTAGATAATTTCCCATCAATAACAGATAAAATTTCGATTCTGAATAGACCCTGAAAGGCCTGTAATCATTTTTCCCCGGGAAAGTGAAATCAGGTTTAATATGCTTGTAAACAGGAGATGTCACTGCAAGGATGGTTAACGGATCACTGTATGCTTTGTTCTCAATAATCATCTCATTGATAAGGAGATGAGAAAGAAAATTAACCTGGAATGAATATTCAAATCCATCCTTTGTCTCAAGGTATCCGGGAGGACTTAATACACCGGCATTATTAATAATGACATCAAACCTGATCTGCTGGCTTAAAATATCCGAGAGGGATGCTTTAAGGTCTTTCAAATCGGCAAAATCAGCCTTTATGAATCTGAATTTTTCATTTGCAAAAGAGTATCCTTTCAGATCCCTTCCCATTGCATATACCTCAGCGCCGCCTGAAATAAGTATTTTTGCGATTTCAAGTCCAAGACCGGAGGTACCTCCTGTCAGCAATATTTTCCTGCCGGTAAAATCCAATATCTGAAAAGAGTTTAAGATCAGGGGATAAATATAACGCGAAAAAATTGAGTATATAGTTCTATAACACCATCTTCTTTTTGCTTTACAATTGAATATGGTATAATTTTACTTTGACACAGTTAATATAATCCCATAATTATGAAAAGGAATGCTTTTTTGACCGTATCAATAGCTGTCGTGTTGCTACTGGCAGTGACAGGCAATGCACATTCCCAGGACTGGCAGCAGTTCAGGGGTATAAATCGTGACTGTAAAGTGACCGGGTTCATCACACCGGTGACCTGGCCATCTGAGCTAAAACTGGTCTGGAAAGTTACTGCAGGTACGGGCGATGCGACACCTGTGCTTGTTGGTAAAAAGATCTATCTTAATACCCGCCAGGGAGATAATGAGGTTATCCTCTGCTTCGATGCAACTTCCGGGAAGGAGCTATGGAAAGATACATATCCTGCAAATGCGGTGACAGGTCCGGCAGGTTCACATCCTGGTCCGAGAAGCACTCCCGCCATTGCCAATGGCAAGATTGTAACTTATGGCGCTTCAGGAATTCTTTCCTGTCTTGATGCAAATACCGGAAAAGTGCTGTGGAGAAAAGACAACCCGTCAAATGCCGTTCCCCAGTTTTTCACTGCCATGTCTCCTCTCATTGTTGACGGTATGTGCATTGCATACGTGGGGATGAAGGATAACGGAACTATCCTTTGTCTTGATATTGCCTCAGGAGCCGAAAAATGGAAGTGGACAGGGGAAGGTCCTGCATATTCTTCACCATCCATAATGCAGATCGACGGAAAAAAACATGTAATTCTTCTTTCGGAAAAAAACATAATGGCTCTGGATTTTGCAGATGGTAAAATACTGTGGAGCATTCCAACGCCTCTTCAGCCAAGGTTCTATAATTGCGTAAGCCCATATATTGACGGCCGGATAATATATTTTAGCGGCCAGGGAACAGGGACAAAGGCCATAAAGGTGGAAAAGCAGGGTGACAATTATGTGACCAAAGAGCTATGGACAAATGCTACGGCAGGGGCAAAATGGAATACACCGGTTCTCCATGACGGTTTCCTTTATGGATTTACCGATTCGAGGAAGATCTACTGCATAAATGCGACCGACGGCCAGACCGCCTGGATAGATAATGCAACAAACAGCGATTTTGCAACTCTGGTCGATTGCGGGAATGTTCTGATTGGTTTGCCAAGCACTTCCAACCTTATCATCTTTAAGCCGGATAATAAAGGATATACTGAAGTTGCCAGATATAAGGTGTCCGACACTCCGATTTATTCATTTCCGGTTGTTGCAGTCAACGCAGTTTACATTAAGGATGCCGAAAGCCTGATGATGTACAAATTCTAGGGGGGATGTCTTAAAGAAGTATCCCGGCCAGGCTTGCCGAGATATATGATGCCATGGTCCCGCATACCATTGCTTTCAATCCGAGCCTGGCAAGATCAGCTTTCCGGTCCGGTGCAAGCGCCCCTATGCCACCGATCTGGATCGCGACTGAACTGAAGTTGGCAAAACCGCAAAGTGCAAAGCTTGCAATCACCACCGACTTGGCGCTAAGGATCCCCTGCTGTATCATGGGAGAAAGGTCGGAATAAGCTACGAATTCATTGATTACCATTTTGGTTCCCATGAGCGATCCGACCGGAAGAGATTCCTTTACAGGAACGCCCATGGCAATTGCCACAAGGGAAAAGAGTGCTCCGACCAGATCTTTCAGCCTCAGGTTATCGGCATTAAGTCCGATAGCATGCAATGATATGCCGATCCACGACAGAAAATGACCAAAATACCCAAGGAGTGCATCTATAAGAGCGATAAGAGCGATTACGCCGATCAGCATAGCAATGACGTTTATTGAAACTTTCATTCCATCGCTGGCTCCATGAGCTATTGCATCCATAATATTTGCATGTTCCTTCTTAACCTCAAGCTTTACCACACCTTTGGTTTCAGACTCTTCTGTTTCAGGAAAAACGATCTTTGAAATAACAAGCGCCCCCGGAGCTGCCATCAGACTGGCGGCCAGAAGATAGGATGCCGGTACCCCCATTGATATATACACTGCCATAACTCCGCCGGCGATACATGCCATACTGCCTGTCATGGAAGCAAGCAGTTCCGATCGTGTCATCCCCGACAGGTAAGGCCTGATCAGGATCTGAGCCTCCACCTGCCCGACGAAAGCACTTGCCACATTAGATAATGCTTCACTCCCGCTGACCCTCATTGCCCAGTGCACGAACCTCGCAATAAGCGCTACAATCCTCTGCATCAGACCAATATGATAAGCCATTGCGACCAGTACACATACAAATATTATCGTTGGCAGAAGGATAAAGAGGAAAATGCCTTTTTTGACAATTTCAGGAGGAAGTATGCCGGTAACCTTAGTAAGGTCGCCGAAAACAAAATAACCACCCTCTTTTGAAAAGTCAAGAAGCTTGTTTATCCCCCTGCCCACCCAGGCAAAAATTTCCTGTCCCAGTGGAACTTTGAGTACAAATATGGCAAGAACAAGCTGGAGCAGAAGACCTGTGATAACAAGCCTGTAATTGATTGCTTTGCGGTTATTGGACCAGAGGTATGCAAGTCCTAGTATAATAATAATGCCGATAAGCCCCGTGAATCGTCCCATGACAAGAATAAGCTTGAAGAACTGTGTAGTTCAAACCTACGTTTTTTTTTAATATGATGCTTCCGTTTAAAGGGAAAAAGAGATCTGTCCGGCTCCCCTACCTGAAGAGTGAGATCTGCCCATGAGCAGGAAGAGCCCTGTAAATGATCCTGGCATCTACCTTTTTCATCCTTAGCCGGATAGCCGGATGGTATTCCGGAACCTTGAAAAGAGCTATACTTTTAATGATATCCCAAATATTCTTAAACCTGTCGCCCGCATCGAAAACAAACCGGCTAAGTGCCCCTCCTGCATCTTCCTCCTGATAAACGTATAACCTGAAACCATTTTCCGTTTCCATCATGTAATTGACAGCTGAAGAGTTTGTTGTATCGGGAAGAATATCAGGCTTGTACTCTGAAGTATCCTTGGGCGCTATCTTCAGCATTAAAGGTTCCTTCTTTATTGTTCCATAATTTTCCTTAACTGTGAACGGGACTGAAAGCATTGCCGAAACTGCATATTCATCCGCCCTGCTGAAGACTTTGCTGATATCAATTTTAAGGAGCTTCGCCTTATGAACTGTGACCCCATTTATTTCAAGCAGAGCTGTACTGTCTGAAAGATTCAGAGAAAGAGAGATCGAGTCGGTTTCAGCCATTATATTCCTTGCCTGGAAATAGGCTTTTTCCCTGTTAAGGCTAACGAATGCGGAATCAGAAAAAATCCTGTTGTCTGTTGTAGTGTTCTCAGCCGGCTTGTAACCATATTCCAGGTTTAAGGCTGAAATTTTCCTGGATGAACTTATAATAGCCATCACGGAATAATACAATGTAAAGAGGGCAAATAATGCCACTATTATGCAGATCCACCATCTTCTTCTGCCAGGTTCCGGATTTGTTTCTGCTTCCATCTTTTGTATTTCGACATATTAGAAAATATAAACTTTTGAGCCGAGGTTCAGAGTGTTGAATATTGCCTCAAGATCCTCATCATTCAGCCTTACGCAGCCATGTGTTACAGGCATTCCCAAAAAACGTTTGTAGATGGTCCCGTGGATCAGATAACCGTCTCCAAGGCTCATCGCATAATCTCCAAGCACACCGAATTCGTACCTCGACTGGTCGTCGGGTGGCGGAATAGGGAGCCCTTCCTCAACAAAAGACCAGTCGGGTCTTTTCCAGAGAGGTTTTGTGATCTTCTGCTCTATCCAGAACTTGCCTTTTGGCGTTTTAAAGATCCAGTGACGCGTGCCTTCGGCAGAGGTGAGGTGGGTATAACTGCCGGAACTGCAGAACCCCTCCCTTACAAGCTTCTTATTCCTGTAAAGCAAGAACCTGTTATCAGTAGTATTGATAACAAGATATGACTGGCCGGGAGTATATGAGTAGAATTTTCTTGTTATCCGCTGCACATCTCTATTAAGTACGGTAATCTGAGACTTGTACTGCTTTTCATTCTTTAGCTCGGAAGGGTTCGTTGTTTTGAGTTTCCCGGTAAATGAAAGATCCTGCATCCCTGGAACTATATAGAGGTAGAATGAGAAGATGAATAATATAAGAAGGATAACAATAACAGAGATTATTGTACTCCTGACCAGCTGACGCAAAAAGGGATTTTTGATGATCTTATTCAGGTATTCCGAAAGCATCAGGAAAAGCTCACTTTTGCCCCTGCTTTCATTATCGCTGACAGGGTTAACCTCTTTTATATTTTCATTATCACCGGCTGGTTTTGCCTCTATATTATTTTCATTTTCCATGCATGATAATTAATTTGTAAGGACCTCATCAATATTCTTAAGTGATCCCACAATTGTTACGGGGGTTCCTATCTTCAGAAGATTAAAGACCAGATCGATCTCCTTGTCAGTAAGTGCAATACAACCCTCGGTCCAGTCCACACCTCTCCCTCCGCCTCCATGTATCTCAATGCCTCCTCCTATTCGGGAGTATGACGGGATATTCCCTTTAGCGAGGTCGATCCTGAACTTCTCCATATCATCCTCATTTGGATAGTCAATTGCAAGGGACTTATGATACGGAGTTTCCTTTCCCTGGTATTTATTTATGATCTTATATGTTCCTTCCGGTGTGGCTTTATCTCCCATTCTGTGCTTGCTTCCGACCCAGTTTCTTCCAAGCTCGGCATCGAATTCATATTTACGTGTTCCATCAAAATAGAGGTAACACTTCTTTGAAAATTTATCGATGATCACTGAATAGCAATTATTTTTTCTTGAATCATTGATGGCATTCTGGGCCCATTTCTTCCAGGTCGGCCATGATCTGAAATAATTTTTCAGCTCTCCCTTTGATGTTTCATAGACATTGGTCAGAAGATACTCTGCCTCGGTAACTTTCCTGTTCGCGGGAAGGTACTGCCCGTTATTATAGGCTACTTCCCCCTCGGTAAGAAGCATTTTTCCTTTTGATATCCTGTTTCTGATCTCAGAAGGCAGCGGGTATCTCCCAAAAAGGTTGTCAATGGAAGCCTCGGTTTCATTCAGGGAATCGATCTTTTCCTTAAGCCTCACTTTCAATGTAGAGCTGTTGGCAATTGATGATTCAGAGGCCTCTCTTGACTTTCTGGACGACAGCTGTGCAAATGTTTTAACCTTGTTGTAATTCCTGGAAAAAATGAATTTTTCATTTTCCCTTTTCCAGTTGACCATGGAGGAATCAAAAGCTGCCCGGGCCTCGGTATAAAGTTTCCTTGAATATGTCCCGGCCTTACTGCGATTTGCTCTTGAAAGAGTGTTCATTGCATTCTCTACATCATCTACGGGCGGACGCGGGATCATCTTTAAAAGCAGCAGGCACAGCAAAAAGATCACGGTTGCTGCCGATAATAAAATTATAACCAACTTCACTCTCTTTCTCATCTCTCCCCCCTGTCCTTAAAAAAAAACCCGGGGTTCTCCCGGGGATATAGATTTTTAGCTTTCGGTAAAGTGATGGTTAGACTTTGCCACCAGCTTTTTTGATAGCTGCCTTAAGTTCGTCGTTGATTTTGTCAGCGGTTGCTTTGGCTGCAGTTACTTTATTGAAAGCATCCATGTATGCGCCTTTGTCGTACATACCCTGAGCGTCCATGCATGATGTTTCGCATGTAGCCATTTCTGTTTTCATTGCTTCAAGTACCTGTGCGCCTTCTTTGCCTCTCGGAGCTCTTTTCATAAGTTTGCCGTTTTCTTCAGCAACTTTTTTGGTGTCGGCCAGTAAGGTCTCTACCTGCTTCTTAACTTCGTCTTTCTTTGCAACTGCGTCAGCCTGAACTTTCTTAGCAAGAGCTAAAGTTGATTCAAGCTTAACTTTAACAGGACCAAATTTCTTGAACATTTTTGATTTCTGAGCTTCAACTGCTGTGTTGATAGCTTTCATTGAATCCTGAACTGCTGCAAATTCAGCGGGTACATAGACATCAGCCTGTAAAACTTTTGCGCTGTCGATAGCTGCATTAGTAGCATCGATCTGAGCCTGCGGAACCTTTCCACAACTGGAAAGGAAAGCAACCATTGCCAGTGCTGCAAATCCTAATAAAATTCTGTTCTTCATTTTTCTTACCTTTTTATACTTTGATTTATTTAAAAAAATTTGTGAGTTAACTACTTAGCTTCACATTGTTAAATTCCGGCGCAAATATACATATTTTTTTAATCCGCCAATAGAAATAATTAATATTCTTTTTTTAAACAGGCATTTAAATAGTAAAAATTCAACCTGTTCCGGAAATTAAACAATTTTAAATAAAGGTACAAATATTTCCCTAGATCTCAAAAATTTCTTGCACTCAGGAATACGAGGAGGTAAAAATATTGAGCCCTTTGTTTATTCCGGACCTCCATTTTTTTTACATTTGCAGCATCAATTTTAAAACATAAATTCTATGCCGGGCACTGAACTTTTTGGTGAAGAGGAGAAAAAGGAAATTATGGACGTTCTTGAAACGGGCATTCTTTTCCGCTATAATCATGATGAACAGAGAAAAGGCATCTGGAAAGCCAGAACCTTCGAGAAAGAGCTGGCCGCATACCACGGCGTCGGGTTCGCACACCTTACTACCAGCGGAACGACTGCCGACAATCTGGCCCTTGCAGCCTGCGGAATAGGTGTTGGCGACGAGGTAATTGTTCCCACATTTACCTTCATAGCTCCTGTTGAAGCTGTTCTCCAGGCAGGCGCCATCCCCGTATTTGCGGATATTGACGAGACGCTTTGCCTCTCGGTCGCCTCCATCAGGGCCGCCATGACCACTAAGACAAAGGCTGTGGTTGTTGTCCACATGTGTGGTGCAATGGCTCAGATCGACGAGATAACCGGGTTCTGCAAAAAGAATGATCTTATCCTTATTGAAGATACAGCACAGGCGCTTGGAGCATCCTATAAAGGTAAAATGCTTGGCACCTTTGGCAAAGTTGCCGTTTACTCCTTCGATTTCTTCAAGATAGTCTCCGCAGCTGAAGGTGGTGCAATAATCACCGACGATAAGGAGTTGTATGATATCGCATCACAGCACGCCGATCATGGCCATACGCATATCGGGAGCAACAGGGGAGCAGAGCCGCATCATCTCATAGGGACAAATTTCAGGATCAGCGAGCTCCATGCTGCCATCGGCCTTGCGCAATTCAGAAAATTGCCATATATACTTAGCCGCCAGAGAGCAAACAAGATCAAGCTGGAAGAGTTCTTGTCAAAGTTTCCACAAGTCAGCTTCAGGCATATTCCTGATAAGGACGGGGATAGTGCAACCTTCCTGGATTTCTTCCTGGAAAACGAGGAGATGACAAGAAAAATCCTGAAGGAGTTTGATAAACAGTCGGTCGGCTATGCTTACTGGTACGACAATAATTATCATTATTTCAAAAACTGGGAACATATAAAGCATTTGAAGTCAGCTGCAAGGCTCGGAATATCCATGTTCACACCACCGCAGGATTATGCCACGCTTCAGATACCGGTATCGGACAAGATCATGTCGAGGCTTGTCTCCCTTCAGATCAGGATCACCTGGACGGAAAGTGAGATAAAACTTCTTACTGAAAGAATTGAAAGAGCATTTAATGATGCATTCAGGAAGACAGTGTCGGGACCAAAGTAGTAAACTTAGCAACTAAGCCAATGTACAGAATACTTAAAACAGTTCCGAAATGTGTTTTCGGGAAAGGAAGCTTCGACCAGCTGGGTGATATTCTCGATTCAGAACGCACCGACAGTAATTCCTTTATGGTCTTCCTGGTTGATGACTTTTTCAAAGGGAAGCCATTGTCAGAAAGAATACCCCTGAAAGGCACAGATTATCTTATCTGGGTAAACGTTGATGATGAACCAAAGACAACTCTTGTTGATAAGATCCGCGACCAGATAAGGAGCAGCAATAAAATTCTTCCATCAGTCATTATCGGTCTTGGCGGAGGAAGCGTCATGGATTATGCCAAAGCCGTTTCGGTGATGCTGACCAACGAAGGATCATCATCATTGTACCAGGGACTGAATCTTGCGAAGAATGCGGCAGTTTTTCATATCGGCGTTCCTACTCTTGCCGGTACGGGAGCCGAGGTATCTATGACCGCCGTTCTTACAGGACCAGAGAAGAAGCTTGGGATAAAGGGTGAATTCACACCGTTTGATCTGATATTGCTTGACCCTGAGTTAATTTTTGATGCCCCTAAGAACCAGCGGTTCTATACTGGGATGGATGCCTATATCCATAACGTTGAATCTCTGAACGGAACCAATAAAAATGCGATCAGCGATTCTTATGCATTACAGTCACAGGCAGTGTGCCGCGAGGTGTTTCTGAATGATAAACTTACCAGGGAAGAAGCTGATGAAAAGCTTATGGTAGCTTCATATTTCGGAGGTCTTAGCATTGGGTACAGCGAGGTTGGGGTATGCCATGCCCTGTCATACGGACTTTCATATATTCTTGGCTACCACCATGGGATTGCAAACTGTATTGCATTTAACCAGCTCGCCGATGTTTATGGTGATGCTGTAAGGGAATTTCACTTCATGTCAAAGAAACATTCTATCGATCTTCCGGTAAATATAGCCGGTGATCTTACTGAGAAGCAGATCAGTGATATGGCAGACATCTCAATAAAGCTTGAGCACATGTGGAAACATGCCTACGGACAGGAATGGCAGAAGCATGTGGATAAGAAAAAGATTATGGACTGGTTCCGCAGGATGTGACCAGACTTTTCCGGGCCTGTTCAGGGATGAAGTTCTGAATTGGTAATTATATTTTCCCTCTCTTTAAGATAATTTTCATATTCCGGCACAAAGCTGATCCTTAATTCAATCACCTTTTCGAAGTTTCCGTTAAGTCCCATCATAAGTTCGCAAATCTCCCTCAAAGCATGGTTCTCTCCGGATGATGCTGAAATATAATCACATACCTTGTTTTTCCTGATATAGTCGCCGAGAAGCGGATTTGATCTCCTGTTTATGTAGAATGATAATCCGCATGCCCTCGCGGTTTCAATATCGATAACATCGTCGAATATAAAAGCTACCTCCTCAGGGGCTATGGAGTAAGAATCACATATAAGATCAAAAGCAAGTTTTTTTCTTTTAAGATTCATAACGATCCCATCGAAGTGCTCCCTTTTTGCAAAACCTGCTGCTGTCTGATTATTCATTCCGGTAATTATGAAGCAGAGAGGCATTTTGCCTGTTCTCAGCCAGAGGCTGAACCTTAGCAGGTTTATCCCCATCGAATCTATCTCGGAAAAAGGACTTCCGGTCTCACCGGATTTCATTCCGTTATTGAAGACACCATCCCAGTCGAAAATGAGGGCTCTGACAGAAGAAAGGGATTTTCCGATCTGATCCGACGGGGTAAGAAAAGTACCTCCGATATTAATAAAGGTCTTCTCTATATCCATTTGAGAACATCCTGAATATCTATAAGGCCAATTGGCTTATCTCCGTCTGCAACAACAAGATTATCAACTTCCGAAGATTTGAAGAGGCTTATTATATCAGAAAGCAGGGTGTTTATATCAACCGCCTTCGGAGAATTAGATTCAAGTTCACTGAATTTCTTATGAAGTATGGCACTGTTGTCAGTTTTGAGAAGACGCCTCAGATCGCCATCGGTAAATATCCTGTAGATCCTTTTCCTGTCGTCCAGAACTATTATAGCCCCCAGCCTGGAATTGGTCATAAGCATCAGGCCATCGAGAACAGAGGACTTATAATTAAGAAACACATTATCGGTGACAACAAGATCCGAAGCTTTAATGGTAAGCAGCTCCGTATGCTGTACAAATTGCTGTATGCCAATCTCGGTAAAATGGTTCTGGGGCAGTTGCTTCATTATATTCCAGGGTATCGTACAATTATGAGCTCCAAGCCGGATCGCATCCTTTACGTGCTCCACATTCCTTACCGAAGAGAACATAATCTTTGTCTTGTAGTTGTACTTTTCAACGGTTTTGACACACTGTTCGACCAGTCCCAGTGCATCCTGACCCTGGTCCTGCATTCTGCCAACAAGGATACAGACATAAGTTGCCCCGGCGCAAAATGCAAGATATGCCTGCTGAAGGCTGTATATCAGATGAAGATTCACTTTTATACCATTGTTTACCAGCATCTTACAAGCCCTGACACCCTCCAGCGACATCGGTATCTTGAAAACAACATTGTCCTTATTAAGGCCCAGGCTTAAGAGTCTCTCAGCTTCTTTCACAATCTCTTCTGCCGAATCGCCCAGCGCCTCAACCATAAGAACCTTTACAAGCTTGGAAAGGTTCAGTATTGCTGCATCTACATCTTTAATACCCTCCCTGTGCATGAAAGTCGGGGTTGTTGTAAGACCATCGAGGAATCCCAGCTTATTGGCCTCACGGACCTCATCTATTTTTATTGAATCGAGATATAGCTCCATAATATGATTTTCTATTTGTTACGATATTTTTTTTCGGTATTGTGAAGTTCTATCAGGGGCTTGATGAACTCTTCAAGAGTGTCGAGATAGAGCTGACTTGCCGCATCACATTTTGCGCAAGGAGGATCGGGATGCACTTCAATAAAAATGCCATCGACTCCGGCTGCCACGCCTGCCCGTGATATTACAGGAAGATATTCTCTCATTCCGCCTTTCGGATCCGAACTCGGGATCCCGTATTTGCGTATGCTGTGAGTAATATCGAATACGACGGGGTAGTCGAATTTCCTCATCTCAAAAAAGCTTCTGGGATCCACTACCAGGTCGTTGTAGCCGAAAGTATAGCCCCTTTCGGTGACAATAATATTCTGGTTACCCTGTGATTCAATTTTTTTGACCGGTTTTCCCATATTCTCAGGGGCGATGAACTGCCCATGTTTTATGTTTATTGCTTTCCCGGTCTTAGCGGCTTCAACAACAAGTATTGTCTGCATGCAAAGGTATGCCGGAATCTGGATCACATCAAGCACCTCAGCGGCAGCTTTTATCTGATCGGGGTAATGAATATCCGACAGAAGAGGCAGGTCAAAGGTATCCCTTATTTTCTCGAGCATCCTTAGCCCTTCATCGATCCCGGGACCGGCAAAAAAATCCACGGAGCTCCTGTTATCCTTCATAAAGGATGACTTGTAGATAACAGGCATATCATATTTCTCGGAAATTCTTTTGAGCGTCTCCCCTGCCTTCATCATTATTGATTCCTCTTCAATTACGCAGGGCCCTGATATCAAAAAGAACTTCTCATCGCTTATAATTATATCCCGTACCTTAACTTTTTTCATTTAAACTCATTTTTGATATTCCTCTGTACAGACCTGATATTGTGACATTACTAATGTTCCGATCTCAGATTTTAAGTTTGCTAAGTTACATATAATTGGAATTTGAATGAAATTTAGGTTTCATAAAATATCATTTGACCTGAACGTTGCCACATGCAGATGGAAGAGCAGCTTTAATTACCGCTTCGCGGTCTTAAATTTAACTTTCTCCTCCTTTCAAAAAGGAGAGCCTGCCCCGCTTTGGCGGGGAGTACCCTGACCGAAATGTCAGGGGGAGGTGGTTGGCTGATAAATGATAGGGATTACCTCCGGTGATCCCTGTTGTGGGCCCCTGCACCGACAAAGCAAATCCAGCTATTGGTTTATAGTTGATTTAACCTCCCCCTCTTTCCGCCCGGGCGGAGAGAGGGGGGTCGGGGGGGTGAGTTCATGGGATTACCTCCGGTGATCCCTTTTGTGGGCCCCTGCAAAGCTTAAATTACCCCGACCGAAGCGTCGGGGTAATATAAGCTTTGCGGAGAGAGGGGGATTCGAACCCCCGGTACAGTTACCCATACGGCAGTTTAGCAAACTGCTGGTTTAAGCCACTCACCCATCTCTCCAAATAACATATATAACTGGTGACTTTGTCGTTAATCTTCAGGCTTAGCCACCATCGCCCTACGAAGCTTCAGCGAAGTAGAGTCACCCATCTCTCCTGATTAAAAGCGAGCGGGACAAAAGTAAAAAAACAACTATAAAGCACAAAATTTATCGATTTTTATTTCAGCCCCTTCACCAGAGCTGTGAAATGCCTGAAGTTCTCGACCGATTCCTCATCGAGGTTCCTGATCGTTATGATCCCCGATTTTACAGCGCTGAGGAATTTGCTCAGCAAAAAATTCCTGGGCAGCTCCTTCTCCTTCATATAGACCGAATTGGCAACGGTTATGCCTTCGCGGGTATCGAGAACAAGATTTTTAAAATCAAGGGTGGAGAGCAGATCCTCGGAATTCTGTATTGATTCATCCATCCTGATCACCATCTCTCCTCCGTGCTCATCGGTCCTGAATATCTTCTGGTGCAGGAATTCCTCCATCTTCTTCTCCTCTTCATTGCTGAAAAGTATCACCGCAAACCGAAGGCCCCATCCCATCATAATATTACACATCAGCGGCATAGAAGAGACCTCGGTCGACGGGATCAGGCTTATCTTCCCAGAGTAGCCCGTTAAATGCAGCACTGCAGTGATCAAATAGAATGTTCCGACATCATTGACAATAAGATTCAGCCTCTCCGAAGCGAAACCCTCCGCCGAAAGAGGATTACCCATGATACTCCTTAGCGGTGAAAGGGTGTCGGGCGTTGCAGATGACAGCCTGAGCGGATCAAGTATTCTTGTGTTGCTTCGCAGGCTGTCGAGGTCGTCGCGTTGAACGGCAAGGACCCTGTGGAGCTTATTTATATCGACCAGATGCGGGGAATGTGTCGTGTAAATTATTTGAATCCTGTCCTTGATATCCTCGAAAACCTTAAGGACATCTTCCTGCGCCCGTGCATGAAGGCTCACGCCGGGTTCGTCGACAAGCAGGACCATCGGCTTGCTATTATTGCTAGCTGAAGCTTTCAGCTCCATATAGAATGATAGAAACCATCTTACACCCCTGCTTCGCTGCTTTGGATAAAGCCTTTCGCCTTCGTCCTTGATCCAGAACTCCAGGTACGGTTTTCCAGCCTTCTCACCAAAGGTGGCATTATAGTGTTCAAGCTCGAACTGGATCCTGATCTTGTTATTGCGCCCTATTGACTGTTGCCAGAAATCCTGAAAATTAAGAGTAAGTGTGTGGTTCAGATTTTCAATTTTCTGCTTGAGTATCCGGCTCGAAGGTTGCTGGAAGAAAGAATAATCAAGCTGGGCAATTGTCAGAAAATTCCGTGCTGCCTTATATCCCTCGACCTGGTCATCGTCCGTAACAATATCCTCCATGTCGATCCTGTTGGGGAGCAGGCTGCCAAAATCCTCGAAAAGATCTATTACAGGGCAGTACTCAAAATATTTTTTTCCTAATATTTCGCTGGTATATTGTGATCTGTAGGTCTGGATTATCTCAGCAACCATACGTGTCGCATCCTCTTCTGATCTTCCTTCCATTATATGACCGCAAAGGGCAATATGGCTTGCCAGGTCAGAAACAACTGTATCCTTTTCATTCCTTGTCTTCCTGTAATCGTCAAGGACCTTCTGCCATTCAGAATCATCAGGATTTTCCATCGGCATCATCAGGAGAGTCATCTTCTGATGATGCTCCTCGAGCTTGACTGATAGCGAACTTAGTTTTTCCTCAAGCCTGTTTTGCCTTTCCTTAAGTGCAACATAGGTCATGCCGGCTTTTTTAACCGCTTTTTTGCTGAAAAGCTCTTTCTTAAGCTCTTCCTCACGCCGCGAGACCTCAGTGAACTCTTTTCTCATTTCTGTTTTCTGCCCTTCTGTAGGCGCAGTGGGATCAGTCTCCTTCTTTTTGAAAAATCTGAAGCTCATTCCGGCTTTCGAATCCTGACCGATTTTTTGTTCAAGGTCAATCCTTCTCTTTATCACTGACGACATTGAGCTCTCAAGATCGTCAATCTCCTTTATCTCTTCCTCCAGCTTCGTTCTGACCTCATCGAGATAAAGCCTCCAGGCATTCTCGAGCGAATCGAGATACTGGCTTATCTCTCCACTTACCTTTATTACCGATGAAAAATCTGCCTGCCAGCACCTTGTCAGCTCAGAATGGTCCAGTCCCGTCAACAATTCCTTTAATTCGCTACCCGGATTGTCCGTAACCTTTAGAAGCCATCCCTTCCGGATCTCAAACCTGCAGCTTATCTCAGGGAGTGAAAGGTCGCTACGGAGGACATCCTCGGTGATGTTACCCGTATAGAATGCCCTCAGCCCTTCAAGAACGGAAGTCTTGCCCGACTCATTCTGCCCGATCAGGCAGGTAATATTGTCCGGTGAAAGATACTGCCATCCGGTATCAACAATTGAGCGGAAATTCCTGATCCTGAAAGCTGAAAGTTTAATCATAAAACCTGCGGTTAAAATTTAAAACCAAAGATCAGCACATCATCTACCTGTGATTCAGCGCCTTTCCAGTCAAAAAAGGCCTTTTCGAGACTATTTTTCTGCTCTGCAAGACCAAGACCTGCAATCGATTCCAGCAGCCTCTTGAAGTTCCTGTGTTTGAGTTTTTTATTGGTCAGCTCCCCGAACTGATCTGAGAATCCGTCGGAGAATAGATAAAACATATCGCCTGGCTGGATATCTATTGAATTGTTTGTAAAAGCACACTCCTTCAGTGGTGCAAGTCCGATAGTCATAAGGTCGGGTCTGAATTCGGTAAGTTCACCATTCCTGATCCGTATCAACGGCCTGTTTGCCCCGGCAAACTGCAATTTGCCTGCGTTCCTGTCAATAATGCACAATCCGATATCGATACTGTCTTTGGTGGGAGAGTTATCACCTGTCTGATGCAGAGCCTTCATCACTTTTTCTCGCATCAGGTTAAGGATCCTGTTGGCTTTCATTTTTGGCCCACACTGAAGGATCTCATTAAGGAAGCTTATTCCCAGGATGCTCATAAGCGCACCTGGTACACCATGCCCCGTGCAATCTCCGGCTGCAATGCAGATCGACTCTCTGTTTGAAAATGCATAGTAAAAATCACCGCTGACAATATCCTTTGGAAGAAACAGAACGAAATACTGCTTCAGTAACGTGTCAAGAACATCTTTATCGGGTAACAGAGCGTGCTGGATCATCCCTGCATAGCGAAGGCTTGCCAGGTGATCGTCCATCCCCTGAAATACGGCTGCATAAAGCAGGTCAGTCTGTTCTCTTAGGTTAGGGGTCATCAGTGTTTCTGCCCATTAAGACCTTAAATATACAACTCTTTTTTGAAGAGTTGAAACGTTGAAGTGTTGAATCGTTGAAGGGTTGAAACGTTGAAGGGTTGAAACGTTGAAGGGTTGAAACGTTGAAGTGTTGAATCGTTGAAGGGTTGAAACGTTGAAGGGTTGAAACGTTGAAGGGTTGAAACGTTGAAGGGTTGAAACGTTGAAGGGTTGAATCGTTGAAGGGTTGAATCGTTGAAGGCGAGAGATGGGCGGGTATTACTTCTTTTCCAGAAGGACAACATTTTCCACATGATGTGTCTGGGGGAACATATCAACCGGCTGAATGGCAGTCACACGATATTTCACGTCAAGCATACGCAGATCGCGGGCCTGGGTTGCCGGATTACAGCTCACATAAACTATCTTTTCCGCTTCAGCCCTTATCATAGATTTAACAACATCCGCATGCATTCCTGCCCTGGGAGGATCGGTGATTATTACATCGGGACTGCCATTTTCCATGAAGAACTGATCGGAGAGGATATCTTTAATATCGCCTGTAAAGAATACTGCATTTGAGATTCCATTTATCCGGGAGTTGTTCCATGCATCATTTACGGCCTCCCCGACATAATCAATACCGATAACCTTAGAGGCAGAACCTGCAACAAAATTCGCTATTGTTCCCGTACCTGTATAGAGATCATAAACGGTTCCTTTCCCATTGAGATCTGCAAATTCCCTGACCACCCTGTAAAGGACAGCACCCTGCCTGGTGTTTGTCTGGTAAAATGATTTCGGGCCCACACTGAAACTCAGTCCATCAAGATATTCAATAAGATGATCCCGGCCCCTGTAAAGGACGACATCAAGATCAGTCACAGAATCGTTCCTTTTCGGATTAATGATATACATAAGTGAAGTTATCGCCGGAAACCGGGAATAGATAAAATCAAGAAGATCCTCCCTTTTTTCCGGTTCGTCGTGATGGAAGACCACGATCACCATAAGTTCACCGGCAAGAGAGTTCCGGATAATAAGGTTCCGCAGAAAACCTTTCTGATCTCTAAGGTCATAATACTGCAGCCCTTTTTCAGCTGAGTACTTTCTTACCGCATTCCTGATGGCGTTAGTCGGCTCAGGCTGAAGGTGACAGAAATGCAGGTCAAGAACCTTGTCGAAGATCCCGGGAATGTGGAAACCCAGTGCATTCTGCTTTTCGATCTTCTCCTCACTGGTTATTTCCTCCCTGGAAAGCCACCTCCTGTCAGAAAAAGTATACTCGAGCTTGTTCCTGTAATACAGAACATCTTCCGAACCAATTATTGGTCGCACCAGCGGAAGTTCTATCCCTCCTATCCTGGTCAGGTTATCGTACACCTGCTTCTCCTTCCATTTTAGCTGCTCCTCATACGGCAGGTGCTGCCATTTGCATCCGCCACAAGCACCAAAATGATCGCATGTCGGCGCTACCCTCATCGGTGAATATTCATGAAAGCGGGTCACCACACCTTCAAGAAACTTTTTCCTCCTTCTGATGACCTTGATATCTACGATATCGCCCGGGATCAGCATCGGCACGAAAACAACCAGGTTATTAACCCTGGCTAATGCCTTGCCTTCAGCTCCAATATCAGTAATTGTCACTTTTTCAAGTACCGGAAGCTCTTTTCTCCTACCCACCTCTTAAAATTCACTATTTTTTAAAACCCTCGTCCAACAGCGGCTGCCTCAATCAATAAAACTATCAATGAGCTACTTAAACAGTAAAACCATAACTTAAGGCAGTGAAGCGGCAAAGTTACACAAACCATTTCATATATTTGCCCATCAATAATTCCACCGTTGGTATCTGTTCAGAACATATCTGTCTCATTCGGCAGTTTCGACCTGCTTACAGATATATCATTCCTGATCAATACTGGTGACAGGATAGGGCTGGCAGGGAAAAATGGCGCCGGTAAATCGACCCTGTTGAAGATAATTGCAGGACTCCAGAGTCCCACTGCAGGAAAAGTGGAAATTCCCAGGGATTTTACTATTGGCTATCTGCCACAGCAGATGAAAGTGAGTGATACTACTTCCGTTCTGAATGAAACACTCACAGCATTCTCAGAATTGTTCGAGCTTTCATCCGAGATCACCAGATGCGCACGCGAGATCGCTGAAAGGGAAGATTATGAATCAGCTGAATATCTGAAATTATGCGATCACATGACCGTGGCGGAGGAAAGATACCGCTTTCTCGGAGGCGACAATTACATGGGAGAGACTGAACAGACCCTGTCCGGGCTTGGTTTTGACAGGGATGAGTTTGACAAGCCCACAAAGGAGCTGAGCGGCGGTTGGCGGATGAGAGTAGAACTTGCCAAGCTGCTTCTTAAAAAACCTTCCCTCTTCCTCCTTGATGAGCCTACAAATCATCTCGATATCGAATCTATACAATGGGTGGAATCGTTTCTGTCAGGGTATCCGGGAGCCGCGGTGGTGGTATCACACGACCGGGCTTTTCTCGACAATGTGACCCGGAGAACCATTGAAATATCGCTTGGCAGGATCTATGATTACAAAGTATCATGGTCAAAGTTCGTTGAGCTTAGGAAGGAGAGGCGTGAGCAGCAGATCGCTGCCTTTCGTAACCAGCAGAAGATGATTGAAGATACCGAGAAATTCATTGAACGATTCAGGTACAAGGCAACAAAGGCTGTACAGGTCCAGTCCAGAATAAAGCATCTCGATAAGGTGGAACGGCTTGAGGTTGACGAGGAAGATACAGGCTCAATAAACATCAGATTTGCACAGGCCCCCCGCTCGGGAACAGTAGTCTTTAAAGCTGAGAACATGTCATTCTCATTTGGTGACCATCAAGTTCTTGAGGATGTATCCTTCACCATAGAAAGAGGTGAGAAAGTGTCATTTGTCGGACGTAATGGTGAGGGAAAGACAACCTTTTCCAGGATAATCATCGGAGAGCTTTCTCCGGAAGGGTTTTCCAAAGCCGGGCATAATGTGAGAACCGGGTATTTCGCGCAGAATCAGGATGAGCTTCTTGATGAGAACAAGACGGTTTTTCAGACTATTGATGATGTTGCCAAGGGAGATATCAGGTCCAGTATCAGGGAGCTGCTGGCTGCCTTCCTATTCAGGGGCGAGGATATTGATAAAAAGATAAAGGTCCTGTCGGGAGGCGAAAGATCAAGGCTGGCAATGGTTAAGCTGCTTCTTGAGCCATATAACCTCCTCGTACTGGATGAACCGACAAA
This sequence comes from Bacteroidales bacterium, assembly GCA_050013475.1. GTDB lineage: Bacteria > Bacteroidota > Bacteroidia > Bacteroidales > VadinHA17 > LD21. Next base: position 7,703 of record JBEKFE010000006.1, on the reverse strand, counting down.
TCATCTCGACATGAGATCGAAGGATATCCTTAAGCAGGCTCTCTTAAAGTACGATGGCACGTTAATTGTGGTTTCGCACGACAGGGATTTTCTCGACGGCCTGGTAAAGAAAGTTTATGAATTCAGGTATAAAAAGATAAGGGAGAATATTGGCGGGATATATGATTTCCTTCGCAGGAAAAAGATCGAGAATCTGAAGGAGCTTGAAAGAAAGGAGAAGCTCCCGAAAGAGACCAGGTCAGGCGGAGCTGGTTCAGACAACAAGAAGAGATATATCGAAAAAAAAGAATTTGACAGGAAGCTGAGAAAATTGACAAGGAGGGTTGAAGAGCTTGAAAATGAGATCGAGTCCATGGAGAGTGAACTTTCGGACATGGATTCAAAAATGGGCGACCCATCAGGCTTTGCTTCAGCCGGGGAAGAATTCTTCCTCACCTATAATAAGATGAAGAAGCTTCTCAATGAAAAAATGACGCTTTGGAGTGAATATACTCATGAACTGGAGGCATTTCTGAAAAATAATGAGTGATGGAGAAGCTTGAATACGAAAAGAGCTATAAGATCCCGGTGTATGAGATCGGCTTTAACGGGCAGCTCAGCCCCCATTCCCTTTTTAATTACCTGCAGGATATAGCATCAGAACATGCTGAATCACTCAGGTTTGGAAAGGATGATCTTCTGAAGGAAAACCGCTTTTGGGTACTTTCAAGAATTGCAGCACAGATAATTAAATGGCCCGGATGGGAAGAGACTCTCATCGTAAAAACATGGCCTCGCGGCACAGATAAGGTATTCGCCCTGAGGGATTTTGAAGTAAAATATCCCGATGGCAGAATAGTGGCCCTTGCTTCCTCATCGTGGCTTGTATTGGACAGAACGACCAGAAGGGTACAAAGGCCTGATTCTGTTCTCTCATCATTTAACGGGGGATTCCCCTTAAATAGTTCACTCGGCAGGAATGCTTTAAAGCTGGAGCCTGTAACTGAAGATTTGATCACCTCGCCCCCGTTCAGGGTCCGGTCAAGTGACCTTGATATCAATTTTCATGTAAACAATGTCATCTATCTTCAATGGATCACCGACTCTTATGATCCTGAATTCAGGATGAAGCATCAGCCAGTATTTGTTGAAATAAATTACCTGGCCGAATCAAGACATAACAATGAGATAGTTATCAGAACTTCGACTGATAAAGATCATTCCCTGATCTTTAATCATTCAGTTATCCGCAGCGTTGACAATACAGAGTTATGCAGAGTACAGGTAAAATGGGAAGATTGCACGCAATAAAAAGTTTATTAATTTTAAAAAATGATCGTTCGAAGAATTGATATCAGAATTGTCTTCCTGCTGACAACTTTGCTGGTTGTATTGGTTGTATCATGTTCAACCCCTAAACCAGCCACTGATGTCAAGGACCTCTCGTACATATACAATCCCCTCAAAACAGCGGTAAATCCGAGATACAGTGTCTTCAATGAATCAGATGAAAGATCGGTGCTCTCTGTCAAGTTCTTCAGCACGGATCTCTATTTTAACGAAGCCAACCCGACGGGTAAGCCGATGGCCCTGATGATGATAAAAATCAGGCTTTACAACCTGACGCAGGGGATGGCATTAGCCGACACTGCATTATATCAACTTGATATAACGAGCGACAAATCAAAGCTGGAATATCTCTACAAGTTACCGCTCAAGGTAGAAAAGGGATATGAGTATATGGTAGATATCAAGGTCACTGACAATATCCGCCAGATAATGGTGCAGGCGTTTGTTCCTTTCAATACCGTTTCTGTTTATAACAGGTATAATTTTTATGCAAGGGGGTATCAGCAGAAGAATGAGCTCCTTAAACCACTTGTAAGGAAAAATGAATTTTTCAATCTCGTCTATGGCCGTTCCAAACCCGACAGTCTATATATTTCCGTTTACAAACCCTACCTTGAATTTCCTTACCCCCCCTCAACTGTCCTGCCTGAAAAGCCAGGAGCCACAAAACCGGATACGGTCGTCGGTTTTCTTTATTCCGATACCCTCCCCCTGATGTTTCCCAGGAAAGGAATATATCTCTGCTCTGTTGGCAAGAACCTCAATGAGGGGTATGCATTTTTTAACTTCGGAGCTGAATTTCCGGGAATGACCTCTCCCGAACAGATGATCGAGCCACTCTGCTATCTTGCTTCCGAGGATGAGATGACGGACATGAAAGCCAATCCCAAACCCAAGATGGCACTTGACGGCTTCTGGCTTAAATGCGGGGGAAACGTGGAAAAGGCCCGTGAGCTGATAAGGATATACTATACAAGGATCCTGTACGCGAATTATTACTTTACCTCCTATAAAGAGGGATGGAGAACCGACAGGGGAATGGTCTACATGATATACGGCCCTCCTGACAGGCTTTACAAATCAAGCGAAGGCGAAACCTGGGGTTACCGCAAAAAGGTTGTCAAAACGACCTGGGGAACAAGCTATTCGGTAAAGGAAGAATATCTCGATTTCATCTTCAAAAAGAGGGAAAATATTTTTTCGGATAACGAATACTCCATCACAAGAAGCGAAACTGCGGTAAGCTACTGGGACCAGGCTGTAATGTCGTGGAGAAAGGGAAAAGTATTCAGACTTGATAACCCGGCTGATCTATAAAACACTATGCAAAAAGAATCTGATTTTATTTTCGGAATGAGGCCGGTGATCGAAGCATTGAAGGCCGGAAAACAACTGGACCGGCTCCTGGTTCGCGATGGACTTCAGGGTGCTCTATATCACGAACTTATGGTTGCCGTAAGAGAAAATGGTATCGCCTACCAGGTGGTTCCCGAGGAGAGGCTGGAACTTCTTACAAGGAAAAATCACCAGGGGGTGATCGCCTGGTTATCACTTATAGAATTCCAGCACGTCGATAATATTCTCCCTTCCGTATACGAAAAGGGAGAGGATCCCTTCCTTATAATGCTCGACGGCGTTTCGGACGTCAGAAATTTCGGGGCAATTGTCAGAACAGCTGACTGTATGGGTGCACATGCAGTTATAATTCCTGAAAAGGGATCTGCAAGGATCACAGCTGATGCAATTAAAACTTCTGCCGGAGCACTTCACACCTTTCCCGTCTGCAGGGAAAGAAGCCTTGTGAGAACAGCTGAATATCTAAAAGAATCCGGGCTAAAGATCATATGTGCGGATGAAAAAAAAGGCGTTAATATTTCCACGACCGACCTTACAGGGCCAGCTTTGATCATAATGGGATCGGAAGATAAGGGGATAAGCAGGGAACTGCTTTCGCTGGCCAGTGAAAAAGTAAGCATCCCGATGTCGGGGAAGATCGCATCACTTAATGTTTCTGTTGCTTCCGGTATCCTGTTGTACGAGATCGTAAGGCAGCGTTCGGCCTCATGATCAACCTATAATGCTTTTTATCCTTTTATCAAGCATTCCCTGATCAGAAGTAAATGATGCAAGTCCGGCAAGGGTCAATAATGTATCCGGAGCAATTTTGCCTTCTTTGATCTTCTTTTCCCATCTGCTGTATACCGGTATCTTCCCGTCACTGCCTACCCATTCGTTTTCCTGATGGGTAAGAAAGGGGAACATATCACCACAACCTGCCTCATGAGCCCTTAGTATAAGCTCATCGCCAGTAGACGGGATCTTTCCCGAGAGGATTTCTGCAAGCTTCTCAACCTTCATATCAACTTCCCAGAACTTCTCAATCCCTGAGCCAGCAGCCTGGTCATTCATATTTACCGGGTAGTTTTCATTTAACCGGCTGGTGAAGCTTCCCTTCAGGATCGCCCTGCCTGCTGCTGCAACCTTAGGTGGCATGGTGTAAACATCCGTACCTGCAAGAAGTTCCAGCTGCTCATAATTCCTCAGGCTGGCAGCTATCAGCCTTGTTTGCCAGGGATTAAGCTTTGAAAGCCCTGTAACCCATTTTTGTGATGAAAGCACAGCCATCTCTCCTGCTCCTGTCCCGTCTCCAAGCTTATTGTTGATCATGTAAGCACCGATCCTTCCCAGGAAAACATTCAGATAATCAGGCCTTGCGATCCTTGTTACCAGCACATTCTCCCGGGCGCTGAATTCAAGAGTGAAATTGATCTTAATACCAGCATTCTTCAGAATCCTTGCGCCGAGCAGGCCGGTTGCGGTATAGGGGACCTTAACGATAAACTGCGCTGGATTGAGCTGATGATATCTTTTCCCGTAATATTCAATTGATTTCAGATCGTTGGCCGTATCCGTATGAAGCTCCACGCTTACATATCCTCCGAACTTTGCGGCAAGCCTCATCCCATGCCTCGCGTTCAGGATAAATGCGATCTCCTTAACCTGCTCATCAGGCGGAAGGCTCTTTACAAGCGTTCTGGCTTCTGAAATGAAATTATCATATATTCCTTTCTGTATCTCGTTGTTTATTAATGTATTGTTTGTTGTCAGCGCACTCATCTCCGCAGTCCAGTTCGCTTCAGCCTCTTCCATGTCGCCTGTGTCAAGCCACAGGAGCGTGCCTGTCTTCCTGAGAGATTCCCAGAACGGGTCATTTTTTGCCGTGACAGGCTTTTCACCGATGCCATTCAATATGAATTCTGCAACTTTCCGATCGTAGTCTGACATAACTGTAAGGTGTTTATATATGAATTAACTGTTGCTCTTTTTACCCGGTATCTCAAGTATATCATCCCCTGAAGGTTGCTGGTATATCTTCAGATCGAACTCTTTCAGGATTGCAAGAAGATGTTCGAAAATTTCTGACTGAATGTGTTCATATGGCACCCATGAGTTATTTGACGTATATGCATAGACCTGCAGTGGCAGTCCGTTTCCTGCAGGCTCCCTGTGCCTTACCATAATTATATTTTTTTTGTCTATCATGGGATGGTTTCCGAGGTATTGCTCGGTATAATACCTGAAGAGACCAAGATTGGTAAGCCTGTGAACATTAAAATATTGCTGGCTATTATCAGTGCCGGCATTGTTTTTTCCGCCTTCTTCAGCCATAATATAATCCCTGAGAACCTGTACAGATGAGAATTTTGTCCTGAGGGAATCATCCAGGAATCTTATGCTTCTCATGTCGATGAAGATCGGCCTTTTTATCCGCCTTACACCCGACTGTTCCATCCCGCTCCAGTTCTGAAATGACTCCGAAACGAGGGCATAAGTTGGTATTGTGACAATTGTTTTATCAAAATTCTGAACTTTAACGGTATTGAGCGACATATCTGTGACCACCCCGTCGACATTGCGGCCAGTCATGGTTATCCAGTCTCCCACTTTAAGCATCTTGTTCACCGACAGCTGGATACTTCCTGAGAGGCTGAGCAATGTGTCTCTGAATACAAGTATGAGTACGGCAGCCATTGCCCCCAGTCCGGCAATAATTTTGCTTAGATCCTTCTTAAAAATAACCGAGATCATCAATAGGACAAAAAATATTACGATCACGATCTTAAGCAGCTGAATATATCCTTTTATGCTCCTGTCCTTCGACATCGGAAGTGTCTCATATATCTTATTCCAGGCTTCGATGAATGTAAGGACCACAACCATGCCGATCGCAAGCATGTAGATATAGCTCAGATACTGAACCAGTGAAAGCCAGAAAGCTGATGATTTAAGAGCCCATCCTGAAGCAGTGTAGATAAAGATTGCAGGGGCGAAGTGTGAAAGGCGAGTAAAAACCTTCTGCTCGTAAAAGATGTCATCCCATTGGGATTTTGATCTTTTTACTATCCTTAGCACTATAGTCCTGATAAGAGCTTTGGCGATCAGGTTTGCCATCCAGCTCAGGAAGGTAATAAGAACAATAAGGGCAAGGGTGCTTAATAATGAGGAGAGGCTGTAACTCAAACCTGCTTCAATAAAAAAATTCTTCAGCCATACAGCAGGGTCTTTTAACAAAAGCATATTCCGATCATTTTAACTGACCCAAAAATATACAATTTATTGCAGAGTAGTATCTTTTTGTAACCGCAGGATAAGCGAAAAAAGATGGGGTGAGGGGGAGATTTGGTGAGGGGGAGAAAGTCATAATTGGGAAAAGGGACATTATTGCTGATCGAACAACTGCCGTGCTGTCTCAACAGGAATTTCTCTTTTCCCAAGCCAGGCAACCACTTTTGCATCCTTGTAGCCATTCCGCAGAAGGAGATCAGTAAACTCCGTGGCGCTGGAAAATGAAAGGAATTTTCCGATCAGATAAATATACTGTTTCGATTCAGGCGTTATGATATCAAATCCCCTGTTCCCTGCCATTTTTCTCATCGCTTCAACCTCGTCGGCAGGAAGCGATCTCTGTGATCTTTTTACCTCAACCCTGAAGACAAGGGTTGGGGGCACTGTGTCACGGACAGCTTCGTCAGCAGAAGGAGTCGTGGTGAAAAGAGGTTTCGTCCCCCACTCCTTTTCCAGAGCTGTAGCCCTGTCAGTCGAAACGATCTTCTTATCCATAAGTGCCACCACAAATGCATCCCTGAAGCCAAGCGATCTGACTTTCAGCAATGAATTCCCGGCATCAACCGATTTTCGGAATCGTCCTGCATAATAGGTGGTAATGCCAGTTGACGGGTTCCTGAATCCCTGAACAGGTTTGATGCCTTTAAAATATGAGGTTGCTACCAGATTACGGAAAACAGCAACCTGGATCCTGTATATAAGCCCTGCCGGAACTTCCGGATCCACCGCCACCTTCTCATCCGGTCTGTAAACAGGTTTTTCCTCCACGGAGAATTCTAAAAAAACCGGCGTTCCAGCCACAACTTTTTTTACCACACTATCTGTGGTATCTTTTTTGATCACTTTAGCTGTTTCAGTATTCACCATAGCTGCCGCCTGCATCTTAATAGTTACCGAATCAGTTCCAATTATTGCCTTGTGAGTTTTGTGATCCGCGATCCCGGAGATTGAATCAGCTTTGATCCTCGATTCAAGAGCCTGATCAAGAAGCTTATCATATTCGGGGGGAAGTGAATCTATCCTGTTTTTCATTACCAGTATCTTGCCGGCGGTGTCTTCTTCCATAGCCTTCCCGGGGATGATTGTGTTAGCAGAATCCCTGCCTGCTTTTTCCTGTTCATGAATTACCCTGTCTGCGATCTTTCCCTTCTGCTCATTGCATTGTCTTATAAGCTCAGGGACATTCATCTCCTTTGAGCTCTTCTTTCCGGCCTGCCCGGCAAACCTCTTATAAGCCTGGATGGCTTCCTGGAATTTCCCCGACATCTGCAGCGCTCTGCCGAGATAGAAGAAACAATCGGGCGGAACTGACCTGATTGCTCCCGATTCATACGCCGCTTCATTCAGCAGGGAAGCTGCTTTCGACGGCTCCCGTCCTGTTACAACAAGGCATACTCCGCAATAATATTTATAAAGCGGGTCACCCGGGTAAGTTGCCGATAGCTCCTTAAACTGGCTGTAGGCCAGCTCATAATTCTTCTGCGAAAGAGCGTTTACAGCTGTTTGTCTTGTAACTTTCTGACCGGTTGCCTGCCCCCTGACGTCGACCAATATTAATATAAAAATCACTAATGGTAAAACAAGCTTGCCAGTTACTTTAAGATTCATATTTGACTTCCGGCTATATTGCACAACAAATTAATATTCCATTACTTACAAGGATAGAACTGAACCCCTCAGCTGAAATATTGTTGTTAATAACAATTAAATAATTTATTTCAAATAACAGTTCAAACTTCGTAAATTTA
>JBEKFE010000005.1:0-251361 GCA_050013475.1 Bacteroidales bacterium | reverse complement strand
AGCAACAATAGTGTGATTTCTTGGCTATCAATATTAATGAGATGCCAATAGATCGTGCCGGATACACTATCTTGAAGTTGAAGATGGACATGGTTATCTTTATAGTAAAGGTCTGACAATTTTACTATCAGAAAATCAGATGGTGTCACCATCAAATACTTTTGTCCAAATTGAGGGTTTTCCTTCTTCTCTTTAGATATAATGATCCGAAGGTGATCATACCTACCATCCGGTATTAAGCCTTTCAACAGTTCATCGGCAGTGATTTTCTTTGGCTGGTTACCATTTATTAATTTCTTTTTCATATCAGTTGGCATCTTTCATATAAATAGTCTTAGATGAAACAAATTATCGGTGGCGGGTAATCTTGGGTATCCAAGATAATTAAAATACCCCCCCGGATGAGGTATATATCAGGGGTTGTGCCCCATGTAAATGATATTCAATCTGTTACAAAAATTTCAAAAAATTTTCCAAAATTTAAAATTCTTGGCTTAGTTGACGGGATCATCAAAGACACACATTTTGTATCTATTTTGATAGCATAATTTATCTGAATATATAAAAAATGCACGGCTGACGAGGCAGGACATAAAAAAACTGCCGTAAAGGTGGCTGTTTTTAGGATTTTAAGTGAATCACATTATTAGCCACCCATATTGACCGTGTAACCACTTTAACTATATTTGCATAAATAAATTTGTCATGGTTGGAGTCTATTGCAGGATAAGCAAGCATAAAGAAGAAGGTCGAGATGTTTCAATCGCAGTTCAGAAAAGAAACGGAATTGAATTCGCCAAGTCAATAGGACTGGAATTCAGAGTCTTTGATGATGAAGGAGTTAGTGGAGCAACCGATAAAATAGCAGACCGACCTGAATTTGCACTTCTCCTGAATGCAATAAAGAATAAGGAAATCACGCATGTTTATTGCTACGACCAGTCTCGCATTGAAAGAAATAACAGAATCTGGAGCATGTTTGTATCACTCATGCTTGAACATAAATGCAAGTATTACCCCAGCGGAAAGTTTCTTGATTTGGATGTCCCTGAAAACAAGTTTTTTACTGGTGTAATGTCACTGGCTAATGAACTATATGCAACTCTGACTGGAATCAAGGTAAAAGAAGCCATATATCTTAATGCAAAAAAAGGTAAAACACATGGCTTATGTGCATATGGCTACAAAAAAGGAGATAATGGTCTTTTTGAAATTATTGAAAATGAAGCAAATATTGTAAAAAAGATATTTCAACTGTCATTGGATGGCATCGGTACATATACTATTGCGAAAATGCTAAATGCCGAAGGAATTCCGACAAAATTCAATCAATATACTGGTTTTTTCAGAAGGAAAGACAGGTACACAAAACAAATAACCACATATAAAAAGGAGAATATTGTTTGGCGAGGGAATGTCGTTCATGATATAATCACTAACCCTGTATATAAGGGTGTGCGAATGTGGAATGGAGAGCCTGTTCCTATTCCAGCAATTTTAACCGAGCAAATATGGCAGGAAGTAAATGATAATTTGGAAAACAACCGAAAGAAAGTCGGAAAACGTGATGAGTATCATTATTTGTTAAACGGAATAATTTTTTGTGCCGAGTGTAACTGCGAATTCCGAGGCAAGAAACGTCTCAAAGGGAAGGACAGTGCCTATAAATGTAAGGGAAAATCAAAGCACTACATAATATGCAATTCAAGAGGAATAAGCATTGCAAAAATTGAAACATTCATTATCTATCATCTGTTTTTGGCAAAAGGACTGCAAGGCTTCTTGGCTGGTTTACCTGAGAACACAGAAAAATTGGATGAACTGAAAGAAAAAATCAGCAAAGAGAAAAAGGAACTCGAATATTTGCAGAGAGCCGAAGAAAAAGCATATAAAAATCTGGCTGACCCTGATTTCGAAGACGATGAAAAAATAAAAGAAGGGTTAAAGACCACAAAACGAAAAATTAAAGAAAAAGAAAATGCCATTGACATTTTGGAGAACAGACTGATTGAAAAATCGGGACAAAGCAGAATGGAAAGAGTTGAAAATATTCTCGGACAATATCATTTTGATGCTGGTTTTGACGAAACAAGAAAATTAGTTCATTCAATAATTAAACGCATTACAATTAAACATGAGCCAAATAAAAATAGTGGTAATTTTCTTATTAAAATTGAATATCGTGGATTCGATGAGAGTTGCATTTTCATGACCAACTGGCAAGCATTAAACTGGTATTGTTTATCATATTACAGGTCGAGAGCAATTTCGAAAGAAGACTTAAAAGAGGACAAGGAACTGGCAAGATATTTATTGAAATCAGCAGGTAAGCCAATAACATGTTTATTTTTTTTGCTGCAGAACCTTTGTAAGGATCGGAAATATGTCTTTCGGTTTTCCTGAGGTGAGGCAATTCAAGGAATATCCTATTCAGCTCGTGTATTGCCGGTTGAAGCGAATCGACCGTCTTATACTTTATAAAGATGCTTTCAAGGCCGCCTTCTGAGCAATAGATATTTTTCAATGCTTTAAGAAAATAGATAAGATCTGCTGAATTAAAAGTTCTGTGGACAAATTTTTCTATTCCCTTAATATCCTGTTCTTCCGAGTTCATTATAAAATCGTAAGGAACATTATCAAGGATGGCCATCATGCGGTTTGCATTCCTGATGATCATTTTACGGTTTCCCCAAGCAATTGTGGCTGCCAGGAATCCCGATATTTCAATATCTTCCTTCGCTGTGTATAGATGCGGTATACTTATGGGATCATGTTCGATGAATTCAGGGCGGTTATATAATTCAACCTTTTCATCCAGGAACTCTTTAAGTTCTGTTTTTTTAAATTTCACGTTTCACATTTGAACTGGTAAAATTAAGGTTTTACGGTAAATATTTATCTGCTTGTTTTTTTCTTGTGAATATGTTTTCATTTGCACCCCATTCATTGAAAGTTCAGTACAATAACATCTCAATAAAATAATTAAATTTGGATGAGAAATGAAAAGAGTTAAGAACCAGAATAAGGTTGATTTTCGGATAATGTTATTTCATGTTATCTCCTTTCAACTTTGATAAAGCCTTTTATGTTACCTGATTAAAGTTCACGAACAATGGATAGAACTAAACTGATTATTCCACTCATATTCATCCTGGTAAATATTTCGTATTGTGCTTATTCACAGAATAATAATAAATCAGACTCTGTCCGGAGTTTTACACTCGAGAAGTGCATCGATTACGCCTTGCAATACCATCCGGCCCTGAATCAGGCCCTAATAAGCAGGACCATTGCCACCATAAACAATAAGATCAACTTATCGGGCTGGTTGCCGCAGTTAAATCTCTCGGGTAACATGATACATTATGATCAATTACCAACTACATTTATTGCAAACCAGTCTGTTCCAGGCGGAGCGCCTGTCGAAACGCATACAGGAGTGATCAACACTTTTCTTCCGGTATTATCCCTTTCTCAAATGATTTTCAGTCCCCAGCTTGTGCATTCAGCAGCGATCACACGATTAAATATCAGGCAGGCTGAACAGATAACTGATAGTGTGAAGATAGATATCGTTTCAAATGTGAGTAAATCATTCTATAATCTCTTGCTCACTCTTGAGCAGATTGACATATTAAAAGAAGATACCGCACGCCTCGGCAGGAGTGTTCTTGATACTTACCATCAGTATGTGGGAGGTATTGTGGATGTGACAGATTATGAACAGTCTGTTATAACCCTTAATAATTCAAAGGCACAGCTGAAACAGCAAACTGAAAACATAGTACCGGAATATGCTACACTGAAACAAATGATGGGCTATCCGCCCGAACAGAATTTTAATGTAGTTTTTGATACGGCTCAAATGATGATGGAGATAGCATTTGATACCACACAATTGTTCCGGTACGAAAAACGGATAGAGTATCAGCAGCTTCAGACTGTAAAAGAGCTGCAGCATCAGCTGACGGATTATAACAGACTTTCATTTTTGCCAACTGTTTCTGCCATGTACAATTATTATTATGATTACCAGAGTAATACATTCTCAACCCTTTTTAAAACCGCTTATCCCTATTCGTATGTCGGATTGAGCTTCAGCTTACCATTATTTGCAGGTTTTTCACGCACCGAAAATTTAAGGAAATCGAAGCTGCAGGAACAACAGGTAGATTGGGATGAAAACAGGTTGAGATCAAAGATCTATACGGAATATACATCAGCTTTAGCCAGCTACAAAAGTAACCTGTATAACCTGATGATTTTAAAAGATAATGAAAAAAGGGCTAATAATGTTTACGGGATAGTATCGCTGCAATATATGCAGGGAATAGTTGCTTATCTGAATATTATTGTGGCTGAATCAAATCTGATAACTGCCGAAATTGGATATATAAATGCTTTATTCCAGCTTCTGTCAAGCAAAATTGACCTGGAAAAGGCAATCGGTGTAATCCCATATAATCGTTAAAACATAAAAAATAACCACCTGTATGGATAAAGTGTTCTTAACCATAGTATTTATTGGTAGCCTGCTTCTTTTTTCGTGCAAACAAAAGCAACTGCCGCCTCCTTCGCCCGTACCAGTAAACCTGTTATCTGTTAAAGCCCAACAGGTCGTCTATTACGACAGGTACACTTCAACGACAGTTGCATTGAACCAGGTAAACCTCCTTTCCCAGGTCCAGGGCTATATTACGGGGATCTATTTCAAAGAAGGCAGCCGTGTCAAAAAGGGAGATAAACTGTATGAAATTGATAGGCGGATATATGAAGGTAATTTTAATGCCGCGGCTGCTAACCTTCAGGTTGAGGAGGGAAACTTAAAACAAGCTCAGCAGGATGCGGATCGTTATGAGTACCTGAATAAGAATAAAGCCGTCGCCAAACAGCTTTATGACCATGCAATAATAACCCTGGAAAACGCAAAAAACACGTACAGATCGGCAGAAGAGGCACTGAAGAACGCAAAGACCAATCTGATCTATTCAATCATTTCTGCTCCATTTGACGGGACAATTGGCTTCAGCCAGGTAAAAACGGGAGATTTTTTGACACCTGGCCAGACTGTACTAAATACAGTCTCGAGCGATGATCCTATGGGTGTTGATTTCTTAATCAATGAAAAACAATTGCTTTACTTTGAAAATATTCAAAATGGCAGGGTCGGATCAGCTGATTCCCTTTTTACGCTTATATTGCCCGACAACTCTTTTTATTCACATACCGGGAAGATCTCTGTAATAGACCGCGCCGTAAATTCTCAGACAGGCACTATAAGGATCAGGCTTGTTTTTTCTAATCCGCAAGCCAGTTTACGGCCGGGGATGAGTTGCATCGTAAGAGTCCGGAATCAGGATTCCAGTCCGCAGCTGTTAATTCCAAATAAGGCAGTTGTTGAAGAAATGGGTGAATATTTTGTCTATGTAGCAAAAGATTCTGTGATGGGAAATTCAACTGCTAAAGCCAAAGGAGCTCCTAAATTGGCAGATGTTCACAGCTTATTTGCATTTCAAAAGAAAGTCCAGACAGGAGTAACAATCGGATCAAATGTGATCATAAAGAAGGGAATCCGTGAGGGTGACAAAATAGTGGTCGATGGTGTACAATCATTACGAAATGGATCACAAATTGCGACCTCGCAGCAACACCCCGAGGCCCATGGAGCTAAAGATACCGGAACCCGCAAGAGTAACTAGATGATTATTAAGCCATGATCGCCAATACCTTTATCAAGAGGCCCGTTACCGCAATAGTTATTTCTGTAGTATTGGTGATCACCGGTATTATCAGCATCCTGAACTCATCGATAGAGCAATATCCTGATATCACCCCTCCTGTTGTACAGGTCAACGGTCAGTTTACCGGGGCTGATGCGCTGACTGTCGAACAAACGGTGGCCACTCCTATTGAACAGCAGGTAAATGGCACTCCGGGAATGGAATACATGCAGAGTAACAATACCAATAACGGTTTAATGTCGATGAACATTACTTTTAAAATAGGGACCAATATTGATATTGCCACTCTCGATGTTCAAAACCGCGTAAGCATTGCTACACCACTGGTACCTGCAGCAGTAAGCCGCCTTGGTCTTACAGTGCGGGCTCTTAACCCCCGTATGCTTATGATGGTAGCCATCTTTGCGCCAAAAGGAACTCACGGCATCACTTTCCTCGATAACTATTCGAACATATTCGTACAGGATGCATTACTGCGTGTGCCGGGAGTAAGCAGTATTAACAGATATACCGATGATTTCAGTATGCGGATCTGGATGAATCCAGAGAAAATGGCCTCGTACAGCCTGACTCCGCAGGACGTGATTTCCGCTTTGAATGCTCAGAATGTGCAGGTAGCGGCTGGTTCGGCCGGGGTACCTCCTCAACAGAAAACGCAGACTTACGAACTAGGGATTCTAGTAAATGGCCGGTTAAGCAAAGTCTCTGATTTCGAAAATGTTATTGTAAAAACGGTCCCGGCTACAGGCGAATTGGTTTATCTGAGGGATGTGGCAAGAGTGGAACTTGGCAAATTTACCTTTTCCAGCAATTCATTCGTCGATGGGAAAAGAGCTTCCTGCCTGCTTATTTACCAGGCTCCCGGGAGTAATGCACTGGAAACGGCAAACGGCATATACAAGGTGATGGCGCAACTGAAAAAGTCGTTTCCTTCTGATGTCGATTATAATGTGCCTTTTGAATCGGTAACTGTCGTGAAGGTTTCAATGAATGATGTTGTAATCACTTTGTTAAAAGCTCTTGGACTTGTCGCGTTAGTAGTTTTCCTGTTTCTTCAGAGTCCGCGCTCCACGCTGATCCCTGTCCTTGCCATACCTGTTTCAATTTTGGGAACCTTCATTTTTTTCCTGCCGTTAGGATTTACCATCAATACACTTACCATGTTCGGTTTTGTGCTGGCCATTGGAATTGTGGTGGATGATGCAATTATTGTGGTAGAGGCGGTGCAACATTATATTGATTACAACCACATGTCAGCTAAAGAGGCCACATATCAGGCCATGAAGGACATTTCAGCACCGGTTGTTGCCATTGCGCTTATACTGGCAGCTGTATTTGTTCCGGTCGGATTCATTCCTGGTATAGTCGGCCATCTGTACCAGCAGTTTGCTCTCACCATTGCGATATCAGTAATTCTTTCCGCCTTTATTGCCTTATCGCTGACACCGGCGCTTTGTTCTTTGCTTTTAAAGCCATCTCAACCATATAATTCAAGCTCTAAATGGCCAGGCAGGTTTTTCTATCTTTTCAATAACAGGTTCGAAAAGCTGACAGCCAATTATTCCGACGGGGTACAACGGAGCATCAAGAGATCAAGGTATGTGGTCATCTTGCTGATATGTATCTGCGTTGGTGCGCTGTTTTTATTCAGGGAAAAAACAACAAGCTTTATTCCCTCCGAAGACGATGGGAACTTATATATAACATACCAGCTGGCCCCGGCATATTCAACTGTGCAATCTGTTGCAGTAATGACACAGCTGATGAAAGTCATAGAGTCCACTCCTGGTGTAGGTCATTATGCTGCCTTGTCGGGTTTGAACGTAATGACCAATGCGACCAATTCAAATTGCGGTACCATATATTGCCAGCTTAAACCCTGGGATGAGCGTACAAAATCAACCGAACAGGTTCCCGGCATCATAAGCGTATTGCAGAAGCGCATTTCCGAATCCGGCATAAAAAATGCCAGCGTACAGGTCATTCAGCCTTCACCTATTCCGGGAGTAGGGTCAACTGTCGGTTTCAGTTTCCAGATAGAACAGCGCAATACAAATGATGATGTGCAGGCATTTGAAAAGGTTGTTAACAATTTTGTAGCTGAAGCAAACAGAGACCCGGCAATCTCCAGAGCATACAGTTATTATTCAGCCCACACACCAAACTTCAGGCTTAACGTGAATCGGGAAAAATGCGAAAAACTAGGAGTGAATATTGCAGATGTCTTTACAACTATACAGGCTTATATGGGCAGCATGTACATAAATGATTTCACTACCTATAACCGTACCTTTCATGTAGTAATTCAGGCAGATACATTGTTCCGCCAGTTTGTATCGGATATTGATAAATATTATGTTCGTAATCAATCAGGGAACATGGTGCCCCTGGGCACATTAATAAGTTACAAGCCTACAGAAGCCGCCTCACTGATATCTCATTTTAATATTTTCCGCTCTGCTGAAATAGATGGAGCACCCAGGGAAGGATACAGCAGTTCTCAGTCCCTTAAAGCACTGGAAAAAATAGCTGCAAGAATTTTACCCGAAGGTTACGATTACGAGTTTTCAGGGTTAAGTTATGAGGAAATACAGGAAGGTTCTTCAACTTTTTATATCTTTCTTTTCTCGATCACTTTCGTGTTCCTTTTTCTTGCAGCATTGTACGAAAGCTGGTCCGTTCCGTTTTCGGTATTGCTTGCAGTACCCATTGGCGCTTTTGGTGCAATTCTTACGCTCATATTTCTTCCGGGCATATCAAACAATGTATATGCACAGATAGGCCTTATTACACTCATAGGCCTTGCTGCCAAGAATGCCATCCTGATCGTGGAATTTGCCAAAGTGCGTGTTGACCGCGGGGAAGAACTGATAAAATCCACACTGGAAGCAGTTAAGCTCCGTTTGCGGCCGATTGTCATGACTTCGATGGCATTTCTGCTGGGTGTATTGCCCCTTGCCTTTTCGACGGGAGCAGGAGCTGTTGCTCGCAGAACAATTGGGTTTACGGTTCTGGGTGGTATGCTGGCAGCTTCTACTCTCGCTATATTTATAGTGCCGGTTTTATTTGTGATAATCACAAGGGTATCCTATGGCCCGAAGAGATTGGCTTATCTGCAGGCTCATCATGAGGAATTAATGGAAAAGGCTCAGAAAGTTGAACAGCAGAATATTGATCCCGAGTTAGAATACGAGATTCAAAAATCACGTGGTTCTAATAAAACTCTTCTGTAATGATCTCCAATACATTTATCAAAAGACCTGTTACTGCCATCGTTATATCAATAGTCCTGATAATATCCGGTATTGTATGCATCTATAATCTGCCAATTGATCAATATCCGAACATATCACCGCCAGCTGTATCAGTATCCGGACAATACACGGGAGCGGATGCACAGACCGTGGAACAGACGGTTGCCACACCTATTGAAGAACAGGTAAACGGCACTCCCGGGATGGACAATATACAAAGCACCAGTACAAACAGCGGGGCTGTGAATATAAGTGTGACATTCAAGGTTGGAACCAATGTCCATATAGCGGCGTTAAATGTCCAAAACCGCGTAGGCATAGCCACACCTATGCTACCTTCGGTAGTGAGCCGTCTGGGTCTTACCGTACGTGCACGTAATCCCGATCAGCTCATGCAGGTGGCCATTTATTCCCCGAATGGGACTCATAACATAACTTTTCTTGATAATTACACAAACATAAATATCGAAGACGCCCTGCTTCGTGTGCCGGGCGTAGGAGATATCAGCTCGAGAACAGATCAGTTCAGCATGCGAGTCTGGATGAATCCTGAACAAATGGCGTCGCACGGATTAATCCCACAGGATGTCATTAATGCTCTTAATGCACAAAATGTTCAGGTAGCAGCAGGTTCTGCTGGTGCGCCCCCTCAATCTGGTTCACAAACATTTGAATTAGGGATCCTTGTAAATGGTCAGCTGAAAAATGTCTCCGATTTTGAAAAGGTCATTGTCAAGAATGTCCCATCTACCGGTGAATTAGTATATCTGAAAGATGTGGCAAGGGTAGAGCTGGGGAAATTCACATATTCAAGCAACTCATTTGTTGATGGTAAAAGGGCTTCTATTTTAATGATCTTTCAATCGCCGGGAAGCAATGCACTGGAAACAGCAAATAATGTATACGCTGCATTGGCAAAAATGAAGAAATCATTTCCGGCCGATATTGATTATAAGGTTCCCTTTGAGTCAATTACCATCATAAAAGTATCCATGATTGAAGTAGTAGGTACTTTGTTGAAAGCTCTGGCTCTTGTTGGTCTGGTGGTTTTACTGTTTCTGAAGAACATCCGGTCGACAATTATACCTATTCTTGCAATACCTGTGTCTATCTTAGGTACTTTCTGCTTTTTCATACCGTTGGGTTTTACGATAAACACACTTACCATGTTCGGGTTTGTGCTTGCCATTGGTATTGTAGTTGATGATGCCATTATCGTGGTAGAGTCAGTTCAGCATTATATTGATGAGAACAAAATGTCGGCAAAAGAGGCCACCTATCGGGCAATGAAGGATATTTCAGCCCCTGTTGTGGCCATAGCGCTGATACTGGCTGCTGTTTTCGTTCCGGTTGGCTTTATCCCGGGAATAGTAGGACGTTTGTATCAGCAATTTGCCATTACCATAGCCATATCTGTAGTGCTTTCAGCTTTCATTGCTTTATCCCTGACTCCGGCGCTTTGTTCCCTTCTTTTGAAGCCTTCCCGCACTGAAAAACCAGCTAACTGGCCAGGAAAGCTTTTCTATCTTTACAATAACTGGTTCGGAAAGATGACCGATAAATATACCAACGGAGTAAAGCACAGCATCAAAGCTTCGCGGTATATTGTCATTTTACTCATTTGTATTTGTGTTTCAGCCATTCTATTATTTAAGAAAAAACCATCTGGTTTTATTCCTTCTGAAGATGGCGGACGTCTTTATCTGACATATCAGATGCCTGAAGCATCCGCTACAACACAATCCGTTGAAGTTATTACTAAACTAATGAAGATAATCGGTTCCACTCCCGGCATAGGTCACTATTCCGCCATGTCGGGGCTGAACATTGTTAATGCGGGCGCCACATCCAATTGCGGTACTATTTTTTGCATGCTCACGCCGTGGGAAGAACGCACCAAACCGGAAGAGCAAGTGCCAGGTATCATGGATGTCATAAAAAAACGTATTGCCGCAGCCGGTATTAAAAATGCCACTATTGTAGTCATTCCGCCTCCACCAATCCGTGGTATTGGGCAGGCTGCAGGATTCAGTATGCAGATAGAACAGGGTAATACAAATGATGATGTATATGCATTTGAAAATGTTGTAAAAAAGTTTGTAGCCGAAGCACATAAGAATCCCGCAATTGCTACTGCATTTAGTTATTACGGTGCACATACTCCAAGTTATAATCTTACTCTTGATCGCGAAAAATGTGAAAAGATGGGAGTAAATATCTCAGATGTATTTACGACAATGCAGGCATATATGGGCAGCTTATTCGTAAATAATCTGACACTTTATGACCGGACTTTCCATGTGGCAGTGCAGGCAGATACAACATTTCGTGCATTGATATCAGATATGAACAAATATTACGTACGCAATCAGATTGGGCAAATGGTGCCCCTCAGTGCGCTGATAAGTTATGTGGCAACTGTGGCTCCGCCGTTAATCAAGCATTATAACATTTTTCGCTCTGCAGAAATTGATGGCTCGACGCCATTGGGATTTAGTACAGGACAGGGAATAGAAGCATTGAAGGCTACAGCTGAAAAGGTTTTACCACAGGGATATACGTATGAGTTTTCAGGATTGAGCCTGGAGGAAATAAAAGCGGGATCGACAACAATCTACATCTTTATCTTTTCTATCCTTTTCGTGTTCCTTTTTCTAGCCGCACTCTACGAAAGCTGGTCTGTACCTTTTTCAGTTATGCTTGCAGTGCCGATAAGCGCTTTTGGCGCAATCGTGATGCTTACTTTTATACCGCGTCTTACCAACAATGTTTATGCACAGATAGGACTTATAACTTTGATAGGGCTCTCAGCCAAGAATGCCATTCTGATAGTGGAATTTGCCAAAATCCGTGTCGACCGCGGAGAAGAAATTGTAAAATCCACACTGGAAGCAGTCAGACTGCGATTTCGCCCGATCATAATGACTTCCATGGCATTTATCCTGGGAGTTCTTCCGCTTGCATTTGCTACGGGAGCAGGTGCGGTAGCAAGGAATACTATAGGATTTACTGTTCTGGGGGGAATGATGGCAGCCTCTACGCTTGCAGTATTAATTGTGCCGGTGCTGTTCGTTTTAATTACCCGTTTATCGTATGGTAAGAAGAAGCTCGGTTATTTGCTGGCACATCACGAAGAATTAATGGAGAAGGCCCGTAAAGTCGAACTGCAAAATATTGATCCGGAGTTGGAATATGAACTGACTCATGGTACTTATGATGCCAGGTCAGCCACTTAAGATCCGTCCTGCTGATAAGAAAAGGTCTTAAAGAATTTCAGGGCATTTTTTCAACACCTTATTTATATTCTTTTATGTCGGTCTTTTCTTCAAAAAACAATCTATTTTCTTTTTTATAGTATACGGAATTCATAATGACAAAAAGCTTGGTGATCTCATTATTTATTGCCTGAATGAAAATCTGCTGATCATTGGCTATTTTATCAGCAGGTATGATACAGAAGACAAGGATATTTAATTTCTTCGGATTGGAATCGACATAAAGAAATGGGGAGATAGATTGTTTTTCGATCATCATTTTATTACTGACATGAGGGTAATGGTCGGAATATCCCGGTCTGGTAGCAAAATGCTCGAAGATGGTCCTCTGGTTATTGCTGTCGATTATCCTGAACAGGACCCAATCTGAGTTGACAATACCAATAACCCGGGAGCCAAAAAAACTGAAAGCTTTTTTCAACTGGTCTTTTGTTTCGGGAAATTTATCGATACTGTTGAAAATTGATTTGATCTCTTGTGTCTGGACATTTAAGATCGCGATATATTGTTCCGAATCAAAAAGCCTGTTCTCAACTTTCTTTTTGTCGTCATTGATCTTCTCAATGGTGTCCTTATGCCTGGAAACTTCACGTTTATATAAATTCAATATAAAAATACCCAGGATCAGCAAAATGCAAATCAGAAACCCTTCGATAGCTTCTTCTGCAATTATCAGCCGTGACGTTATTTTTACCGGACCGCTTATCAGCGTGGGCGTATATACAGTAAGAGCAAACAGGATAGCCATAATTGCCAGGTAAGTAATCTGAAGGACCGATGGCTTGAATTTCATTCTCTTCATGATCAGTAATTTTTAAGTGAGATAATTTTTTTACTGAATTACAACCACTTCTTTCAGTTTGCCACTATAATTCCTTCAAGAACGGTAATGTATCTTTCCGTTCTGAGATTAATTAGACAATTATTTCTTGATTTTATTCCATTCTATTCAAAATTTAACTTTTCTGTAGAATATTTTCTTGGTAATTTCCGCTGAAATGATATATAAGACCACGATCAGAATTATCAGCAGATATGTCGAGAGGTTCAGCGGGCTGAACCCAAAAATATCGCCAAGCGGGGTAAAAGGAAAGATAAGCGTTATAACAGCGATCGACAACGTGGCTATCAACAGATATTTCCCCGGTCTGCTCCTGAAGAATGGCCTCCTGCTTCGGATAACAAGTACGATCATGGATGCCGAGATAACAGATTCCAGGAACCAGCCGGTCCTGAACTGACCTTCATTTACATGAAGGAGAAGCAAAAGCAGACCAAAAGTCATATAGTCGAAAACAGAGCTAACAAGTCCGAAGGTTATCATGAATTTCCTTATGGCCTTAATGTCCCATCTCCTGGGATGATCAACCATTTCTATATCCACGCTGTCTGTAGCAATGGTCATTTCGGGGAAGTCGGTCATAAGGTTGGTGAGCAGTATCTGCTTGGGAAGCAAAGGAAGAAACGGAATAAAAAGTGATATTCCTGCCATGCTGAACATATTCCCGAAATTGGCGCTTGTAGCCATAAACACGTACTTCAATGTGTTGGCGAAGGTCGACCTGCCCTCCTTCACACCGTCAACCAGAACGTCAAGGTCCTTTTCGAGCAATACGATATCGGCCGCGTCCTTTGCAACATCGGCCGCAGAATCGACAGAGATGCCTACGTCGGCGGCATGAAGTGCGGATGCATCATTGATACCATCACCAATGTATCCGACAACATGTCCGGCCTTACGGATGGCTATGATGATCCTTTCTTTCTGATTAGGCTCTATTTCGGCAAAAACATCAACATCACTGACAGTTTTAATAAGTGCGGCATCCCCCATTCGCCGAAGTTCGGGGCCAGTGATTATTCTGTAATCCGACAACCCCATTTTTTTACTGAGGTTGGCAGCTACAAGGTGGTTGTCGCCGGTGATAACCTTGAGTGAAACGCCAAGTTGCTTAAGACTGGCAATAGTATCAGTTATATGCTCCTTGGGAGGGTCGAAAAGGGTCAGAAAACCCAGAAAGGTCATATCCTTCTCATCGATTTTCGTTATGACCGATTCGGATGGTAAACTTTTGTAAGCGATCCCCAGAGTGCGAAAGCCATTATTGCTGAATTCTGAAAAATGTTTCTGGATCTGATTCTGCATAGAAGAGATCTCAACAATTTTCCCACCGGTAGTTTCAACTGAAGAACATATTTCGAGGATATTGGAAAGAGCGCCCTTTGTAACCATGAGATGTTCATCCCCGTGTCCGACGGCAATACTGAGACGCTTCCGAAGAAAATCATAAGGTATTTCATCATGTTTATGGTATTCCGAAAGGTCAATCTTACGAAAGTTAAGAATGGCAACATCAATCGGATTTGTAAATCCGGTTTCATAAAATGCATTGAGATAGGAATAAAGAAATACTTTCTCACTTGCCTCGCCATTTACATCAACCGCTGATTCAACCTGTACGGTTCCTCCTGTCAGGGTACCGGTTTTATCGGAGCATAGCACATTCATACTTCCGAAGTTTTCTATAGAGGCAAGCCGTTTCACAATCACCTTCTTCTCAGCCATTTTCTTGGCGCCATGAGCAAGATTGATGCTGATAATTGCAGGCAATAACTGCGGTGTCAGTCCCACGGCAAGTGCCAGTGAAAACAGAAACGACTCCAGAACAGGCTTGTGTAAATAGACGTTGATGGCAAAAATTATAACAACGAGCAACAGTGTCACTTCACCCAGGAAATAGCCAAATCTCCGTATGCCACGTTCAAATTCCGTCTCCTGTGGTTTGAGTTTAAGTCGCTCTGATACCTTACCAAACTCGGTACTTTTGCCGGTAAGCATAATCAGAGCCGATGCGTTACCGCTTACTATATGGGTGCCCATCCAGATTGAGTTTGTCCGCTGTGCGAGTGCAGTATCAGCGGCCAGGACCGATACTGTTTTTTCAACAGGGAAGGTCTCTCCGGTGAGCATTGCTTCATCGACATACAGGTCTTTCGATTCAAGAAGCAGGCAGTCTCCCGGCACAATATCTCCCGCGTTCAGGATGATAACATCACCGGGTACTATATCTTCCACAGGTACTTCCTTCTCGCTTCCATCGCGAGAAACCCTTGATTTGATCTGTACCATGGCAAGTAATTTCGCAACCGCATTTGATGCACTGTGCTCCTGCCAGAATCCAAGCAACCCGCTTACCAGGACGATCAACAGAATAATAAAGGCATCAACAGGGTCCTTTAGAAAAAAAGAGAGCACAGTTGCGGACAGAAGGATCAGTACTATAGGGCTTTTGAACTGGGATAACAGCAGGGACAGAGCATCTGACCGTTTCCGTGGTTTGAGGTGATTTGCCCCGTACTGCTCAAGGCGAAGCTTTGCATCTTCGGATGTGAGGCCACTGGCTTTTGCGTTTAGTTGTTTCAGTAATTCTGCGACAGGTATGCTCCAAAATGATTGAGGGTTCTGGTCCATAGTATATCTTTTTAACTGATTTGTTTCTTTCTATGTAAAGCAATTTTAACCGGACCATCTTTTGGGAAGCTGTTCCGGGTCCTAAATATCTGTAAAGTTCAGTAATTTTATGGCAATGATCAGAAATAAAATCAATTCCTGATAATGGCAAACAAATATTTTGTATTCAAACAGTTCACGATCAGGCAGGAAGAATCAACTTTTAAGGTCGGAACCGACGGAGTTCTCCTGGGAACATGTACCGATCTATCAGGTGCGGCATCCATTCTTGACATCGGTACGGGGACGGGCCTTATTGCAATCATGTGCGCCCAAAGGTCGGAAGCGGATATCTTTGCCATTGAACCTGACCACTATTCATACCTGCAAGCCGTGGTGAACGTGATGGCATGCAGGTGGGCAGAAAGGATCTCGGTTATTGAATCGGACCTGAAGAATTATTCATCGGGGCAGGAGAAGAAATTTGATATTATTATTTCAAATCCACCTTATTTCAGGAACTCGCTCCTTAACCCGGACGAGTCAAAGGCTTCAGCACGACATTCGTATTCTCTCTCCTCAGATGATCTGGTAAGGGGCTCTGATACACTGCTGAATCAGGGAGGAAGCCTTTATATGATCCTGCCTTATGAGGAGGGCACTCTCTTTATAGCAGAAGCCGGCGCAGCCGGTTTTTATTGCAATTCGATCATTAAGGTCAAACCCTTTCCCGAAGGAAAGGTTATCAGGCTGATAATGAAATTTGAAAGGTTAAAAAAACAAATACGAGAAAAATTTCTGACAATCGAAACCGGCACCAGGCACCACTATACCGAAGAATATAAGGAGCTTACAAAAGAATTCTACTTAAATTTCTAGAGGCATTATAATTTTGAGGGTTTTTGACATGTCAAGAAAGAAAAAGATTTAACCGCAGGGGACGCAAAGTTCCTGGATTCTCCAGGAAAACGCAGAGATCGCAGAGGAAGCCTTAATTGAGTTTTACTCTGCGTTCTCCGCGTTATTTCTCAGCGCTCTCTGCGGTTAAAATTGGTTTTTAATACAATCTTGTTGGGTTTGAGTTCAAGTAAGATACTCTTCTTTCATTCTTATGTTCATTTCTTCCAAACCTTTCAGTACAGGCTCATAGATCTGAGGGATCACTGGTCTGAAAACACCGGCGAGGCTGATTTTTCCTTCAAGAATGAGCTTTACTGCAATGGCTGCCGGCAGTGCCACAGTTCTTGCAATTGAAGTATTTGTTGCCGGAGTTCCGAAATCAAGCATAGAGGATTTTATTGTCTCTTTCCTTCCGCCGGGGTATGAGGCATGAAAAAGATGCTGCAGAACAACCATATCGCGTTCATGATCAGTCAGTGCCATTTTTGAGATCATAATATCGGATGTTATCTCAAAAGGCGTGGTCACTTTATAACCCATATCCTTATCGCTGAAAAAGCCAAGCCACTCAAGAGCAATTATTCCAGTCGAAGTTTTCAAAAGCCCTGTTTTTTTGCAGAGTCCTTCACGTATATCGCTTGTTTTCAGTCCAGCCCTTTCCGCCAGAAAACCTGCGAATGTCATTCCCGAATAATCCCTTTCATCATCATCAAGCATTTTTATCGACTTCATCAGGTCGAGTGTTTCGCACCAGCCTTTAAAGCGGAACGTTCCGCGGTATATTGTCTGAGCTTTAGGAATCCCGTAAATATCCTTATAGCTGATTGAATCCCTATTGGGATAAACTTCAAGTTTTCCGACTCCCGGGAAATCAACTTCAAAAATATCTTTGAAGAGATTTACAGGTTCAATAAAGACGCGTTTACCGTTTTTAAGATATAATGCGCTGTTCCTGCTTGCCATTACAACACCTTTGGGGCTCCACGAAAATTTATACCTGAGCGGATTATCAGCGGCTTCAGGTGCCGGAAGTGCACCACAGATAGAATAGAATTCATCGACAGTTCCTCCTCCGTTGTGAATATGGTCAATGATCTTCATTGCCGACATATGGTCAATGCCGGGATCGAGACCTATTTCATTCAGAAATATCACCCCGGCATTTTTTACATCCTTTTCCATAGCCTGCATTTCAGGCTGAACATAGGAGGTTGTAACAAGCGGCTTTTTATTTCTGAGGCATACTTTTGCCACCCCGGCATGAAATTTATAGGGAAGGAGGCTTACCGTCAGGTCATATTCCGTTACAAGCCTGTCGAGCATAACCTCATCCTCCATTGTCCAGAAAAGGGATTTTCCTTCAGGATTCCCGTCTATCATTTCATCTGCCCTCTCTTTCATGGGTGAGGCAATCATGATCCTGAACCTGTTCTCAAGGAGATATTCCACCATAGGCTTTGCAACGAGCCCTGCTCCAAGTATCAAAACTTTCTTCATGATCTGATAATAAAGATTATCGTGAAAGTTAAAAAATCCGTACTATAATTATTATGATTTTGCAAATGTATCAAGGGTGAATGATTTTAGCTCTTCTTCAGGACCGCAAGACCGCAGGACCGCAAGACCTGGATAAAAGGACGCAATCATTAATAAAATATACAAAAGACTTTAATTAATATTGCCGGGAGTGTATCTTTGTTAACGACCAATATTCCCGCTGATGTCAGAAGCCCCTAAGTATGCTGAAACACCGCTGATGAAGCAGTACTATAATGTCAAGGCTAAGCACCCCGACGCAGTCCTGCTATTCAGGGTGGGCGATTTTTACGAGACTTTCGGGGAGGATGCCATAAAAGCTTCCGAGATCCTTGGAATAACGCTCACGCGCAGGGCAAATGGTTCTGCTTCATTCGTTGAGCTGGCAGGATTTCCATATCATGCACTTGATATCTATCTTCCGAGGCTGGTAAGGGCAGGGCAGAGGGTGGCCATTTGCGAACAGCTTGAAGATCCAAAGCTTACCAAGAATATAGTCAAAAGGGGAATAACAGAGCTGGTAACCCCGGGAGTGAGCATGAATGAGAATGTTCTCAGCCATAAGGAAAACAACTTTCTTGCGGCTGTGCATATCGAAAAAAAAATAGCAGGGGTAGCATTTCTCGATATTTCAACCGGCGAATTTCTTGTCTCGGAAGGAACCCTGGAATATGTTGACCAGATGCTGAATAATTTTCAGCCAAAGGAGGTATTGTTTGAAAAGAGCATGACAGGGATATTCCAGGAGAGCTTCGGAAACAAGTTTTATACTTTCAAGCTCGATGACTGGATCTTTACACCTGAAGCCGCAAATGACAGACTTTTAAGGCAATTTGAAACAAGCTCGCTTAAAGGATTCGGCATTCATTCTATGTTGTGCGGAATAGTGGCAGCCGGTGCCATTCTTCACTATCTCGATATCACGCAGCACGATCAGCTCGGGCATATTACAGCAATTGCCCGTATCGAGGAGGACCGCTATGTCTGGCTTGATAAATTCACAATAAAGAATCTCGAGCTCTTTCATTCTCCCTATGAAGGTGCAAAAACATTGATAGATGTTGTTGACAGGACTGTTTCGCCGATGGGGGGGCGACTTTTAAAGAGATGGATAGCTCTTCCCCTCAAAAACATACAGCCCATAAATGACAGGCTTGACATAGTTGGTTTCCTGGCCTCAGAAAAGGACTTCAGGGAAGAGATCACTGGATATATGAGGCAGATAGGGGATATTGAAAGGCTTATTTCAAAAGTCGCCGTGAACAGGATCAACCCTCGGGAGATAGTACAGCTCAAAAAGGCCCTTCAGGCCATCGAGCCTCTGAAAGCAAAATGCGCCGGAAGCTCCTGCCCGCCGTTGGCAAGCCTCGCTGAACAGCTGAATCCATGCAGATCTGTGGCCGAAAAGATCGGCCGGGAGGTCAACAACGATCCGCCGTTGCAGGTAAACAGGGGGAGTGTGATCGCTTCCGGTGTATCTGCCGAACTTGATGAGCTGAGGACCATACTGTACAGCGGGAAGGACTATCTTATTGATCTTCAGAACCGTGAAAGCCAGAGGACAGGAATTTCATCGCTTAAGGTCGGTTTTAACAGTGTCTTCGGATATTATATCGAGGTGAGAAACACTCACAGGGAAAAGGTTCCGGCAGAGTGGATCAGGAAACAGACGCTTGTAAGTGCGGAGCGCTATATAACAGAGGAGCTCAAGGAATATGAAAGTAAGATACTGGGAGCAGAAGAGAAAATAATCGGGCTGGAGACAAAGCTCTTTAACGACCTTGTTCTTTCTCTTGTCGAATATATCCCGCAGATACAGTTGAATTCCGTGCAGGTTGCAAAACTCGACTGCCTGCAGTCATTTGCCCTGGTATCGGTCGACAACGGATACGTAAGGCCTTTGATCGATGAATCCATGAGACTCGATATAAAGGAAGGAAGACATCCGGTGATAGAAAAACAACTGCCTTTAAGCGAATCGTACGTTCCCAATGATCTTTTTCTCGACACAGAAGACCAGCAGATCATTATTCTGACAGGACCGAATATGTCGGGAAAATCAGCATTATTAAGGCAGACAGCACTTATAGTTCTTATGGCCCAAATGGGATGCTTTGTTCCGGCCTCAGAGGCGAGGCTTGGGCTGGTGGATAAAATCTTCACGAGGGTAGGTGCGTCGGATAACATTAGTCTTGGTGAATCGACATTCATGGTCGAAATGAATGAGACCGCAAGCATCCTGAATAATCTTTCGGAAAGAAGTCTTATTCTGCTCGATGAAATAGGAAGGGGCACTAGCACCTACGATGGAATTTCAATTGCATGGGCGATGGTGGAGTATCTTCATGAGAACAGGATGAAGGCAAAAACCCTTTTTGCTACCCATTATCATGAGCTCAATGAGATGGAGAACTCATTCAGCAGGGTTAAAAATTACAACGTCTCGATAAAAGAGCTTAATAACAAGGTCATATTCCTGAGAAAGCTTAAAAGAGGAGGAAGCGAACACAGTTTCGGGATACACGTGGCCAGGATGGCAGGGATGCCAAAAAGCGTCGTTAAAAGAGCTGACGAAATTTTGTTGGAGCTTGAACAGAGCCATGAAAAGCAGGAGCTGACAAAACCTATTGCCGACCTCGCCGGCCATCGTGAGGGTATGCAGCTAAGTTTTTTTCAGCTCGATGATCCTGTGCTGAAACAGATCCGGGATGAGATACTCGACCTTGATATAGATAATCTGACCCCTCTGGAGGCGTTGAATAAGCTTTATAATATCCGGAAGCTTCTCAGATGAATTTTTTGAATTTATCGCCGATCTTGAAATAGGTATATCTTCCTGCATCTTCTCCCTCTGCGTGCAGGCCGTCTCCCTTTGTTTCATATGTGCTATGCTCCCCGGCAACCTGTGAAAAGTACACATCAAACTTATTGCCATTTTCATCATTCATTATAACGAGGGCGAGATTCGGATGAATATCGGATCTGAGTGAAGAGCAGCATAACGGACAAAAAAACTCTAGCATCTCACCCTTGATAAACCCGAAGGAGGGATGCTTAACGCTTGAGTAGTTTCCTATCTGCGGGCTAAGCAGCATCAGCCCGGATTGCTTCTTACTGTTTTTAACCCTGAAAATAATGTTTTCACCAACCCTCAGGTGGTCGTGACATTTCGGACATATAAAATCATTCATCCTAATCTTCTTTTAAAATTCATGGGCGCCGGGAATATTTCGCCTATTCGATGGGTTCTTTACATTCCGGACAGGTCTGGGAGCCTCGCGAATCTCCCACTGCCGAAAATTCTTTGCCGCATTTATCACATTTAATCTGATTCTTTGCCTCTGAAACCAGTCTCTTTGCAATTGCTTCGTTGAATTCTATAGCCAGCAGATCCCTTTTAGCCGCGTAGTTCTCTCTGCGTTTGCTTGCCGCAGCTTTGTCTTCCTCTTTGGGCAATGGTATAACTATATCGTTTTTCATATTGCAAAGATATGAAAAAACAGGGTGGTTTCTGGTTTTAAATACGTTAAACTTCAACTATATTCCTTTTCCCGCTATTTTATTGTACCTTTGCGGGAGATTCAGCTTCGCGATTTTGCGCATAATTCCGCTAATCATTGATCTGGTCAGATTATCACTGCACAGCATCATATTAACAGCTGATCATTAATTTAATCAATAATCAGAGTAAAAAGCAAATGGGAAGATCGCAGGAAACATTCGGTAAAAAGGAAGTAAGAAGCAAGAGAGAGAAGAAGAGAAAAGAAAAAGATTTGAAGCGCGCAAAGAAAAAAAGTGAGGGTAAGAGAAGCAGCTTCGAGGATATGATAGCTTATGTTGATGAATTTGGTGTTATAACCGCTACACCCCCGGATCCGAATAAGAAAACTGTTGTTATTGCAGAAAATATTAAACTTGACATAACAAAAAACAATCCCGAAAATGCTCAAAGCTTCGTGCGGAAAGGAGTTGTAACCTTATTTAATGAATCAAAGGGATACGGCTTCATCCGTGACCTTGATTCAAGGATGAGCGTTTTCGTTCACGCCAACAACCTGCTCGACCCTATAAAGGAGAACAATGTGGTCACTTTTGAAGTAGGGAAAGGGCCTAAAGGGCCCACCGCTTTGAAGGTCAGACTGTTTAAAGAAGAGCCTTTGAAGGGTAAGGAAGAGCCTGTAAAGGCAGAAAAGGGCCTTAATGATTTAGCAGGTAACTAAATCTTTCAACACTTATTTTAATTTTCTTGCTGAGATCTTGGAAAGGTAACGGGTCCTTGCCTCTTCAGCATCTGCCCCGTGCGCTATATATATTTTTGTCCTGTGGTCAATAACAACTTCCTTAAGTTTGGACAGATCAGGGGATTTTAAAATATTGATTTTCTTTTCGAACATATTGGCCTTTTTTAAAATAAAAAGTCCCGTTTTTGGCGGGACCAAATTTTTTAAATGATTATAAGAGATTAATTAAGCAAGTTTAACGTTTACTGCATTTAATCCTTTTTTCCCCTGTTCCAGATCAAAGGTCACGACATCATTCTCTTTGATATTCTCCTTTAGTCCTGATGAATGCACAAAATACTCTTTTGATGAATTCTCTTCTTTAATGAACCCGAATCCTTTGGATTCATTATAGAACTTTACTGTTCCTTTACTCATAATTTGATTTTATTAATTTTGGCAAAGATACATTAAAATCTCAGAATAATACATTTATTTTCAATAAATTAAATATTTGCATGATTGACTTTACGAATTATGATCCTGATTCTGGCTTCAATCGGTGCATTCAGCCTTTCTAAAACATATTGAGAATTCTTTATTCGTCTTAGTATCCTGGTCTCTTCGTGGCGTCTTTTTTCATGGGTACCCAGGCACAAAGATTCACTGCGGCAAAACATTTTCAGGGCTGATCATTTGTTAAATATCAATAAATATTTTCAATTATTGGACTTATAATTATGTCACCATTTTACTGATCCTTAAATAGGGCAGTGCTGAGTTCGGAATAATTTGATTATCTTTGACAAATAATTAACAAGGTGGCTTCCACGAAGCGTCGTTAGGCAATTTGCCCAGTCTGCATTTGAGTTCATTTCAGCCGGGATAATAATTCTGTCGCTCCCGGGATCACATCATAATAATAAATAATGATAAAATTTGAAGAGATGGGTTTCACTCCCGGTATCCTGAAAGCTATTCAGGAACTTGGTTTTGAAGAGCCCATGCCGGTACAGAAAAAGGTGATCCCTCTTATGCTGCAGGGAGAGAGAGATATTATTGCCCTCGCACAGACAGGAACAGGAAAAACGGCTGCCTTCGGTCTGCCTCTTGTCCTTGCGACAGACACAGAATTGAACTGCACACAGTCACTTATACTTTGCCCGACACGCGAATTGTGTATACAGATAACAGGGGACCTTACAGATTTTGCAAGATTTACAGGTAAGCTGAGAATACTCCCGGTTTACGGAGGAGCAAGTATTGACAACCAGATAAGGGAACTGAAAAGAGGCGTCCATATTATTGTTGCCACCCCGGGAAGACTGATCGATCTTATCGGACGTGGTGCTGCAAAACTATCTGATGTCAGCACCGTTATCCTTGATGAAGCCGACGAGATGCTTAACATGGGATTCCTTGACAGTATCAATGAGATCCTTGAAGAGGTTCCGGCAGAGAGAAGAACTCTCCTGTTTTCAGCAACCATGTCATCTGAGATAGCCTCCATTGCAAAAAAGTACATGAATGATCCGGTCGAGGTTACGATCGGGACAAAAAATTCATCCGCTGAGAATGTAAGCCACATCTATTATATAGTTCATGCAAAGGATAAGTACAAAGTGCTTAAACGCATAGCTGATTTTGAACCTGATATTTATGCAATTGTTTTTTGCCGTACCCGCAGGGAGACCCAGGAGGTGGCATCAAAACTCATTAATGACGGATATAATGCTGATGCATTGCATGGCGATCTGACGCAGGCACAGCGGGACGCCGTGATGCAGAAATTCAGATCAAAGAACCTCCATATGCTTGTAGCAACTGATGTTGCTGCACGCGGACTGGATGTGAACGACCTTACACATGTCATTAACTTCAGCCTGCCTGATGATACAGAGGTCTATACTCACCGATGTGGAAGAACGGGAAGAGCCGGGAAGACAGGAATATCAGTTTCTCTTGTTCATCTCAGGGAGAGGCAAAATCTTCAGAAGATAGAAAGAATGGTCAAAAAGCCTTTCAGGGCGATGCCTATTCCCACCGGAAGTGAGATCTGCGGAAAACAGCTTTTCAACTGGGTAAGCAAAATCGAAAATGTTGCAACTGATCACCAGGAGATTGAAAAATTTCTCCCTGAAATAAAGTCAAAGCTTTCGGGTCTCGACAGGGAAGAGCTTCTTAAGAGAGTGGTTTCTCTTGAATTTGACAGATTCCTTGATGATTATCGCCACGGTGAAGACCTTATAGATCCTGTTCCTGAAAAAGAGAGCACTTATGAAAGGATCGGGAGAAAAGGTCCGCGGGAAAGCTACCAGGGTAATTACAAAAGGCTGTTCATTAATCTTGGAAAAAATGATGGCTTTTATGCTGAACAACTGATAGAACTTGTAAATACAAATACAAGAGGCAGAAAAGTTCCGATCGGGAAAATAGACCTTTTAAAGTCCTTCTCTTTTTTCGAAGTTGAAGCCGGTTATGCTGATGAGCTAATAGGAGCATTGAATAATTCGAAGTTTCAGGACAGGAGAGTCGCTGTTGAGCTGGCGCAGGAAAAGTCTGATAAACCGGCACAAACCGAGTATTCGAGGAAAAGACCGGCTAAATGGTCCGACCGCAGACCTGAAAAGAGGAGAGAGAGAGTAACAGGGAAATATTCAAAATTTAAGAGAAATTAATGAAAGCATTGAAAATAGGTAATCTGGCGATCGCGGTTCCCGTAATTCAGGGTGGGATGGGAGTAGGCATATCTCTTTCGGGGCTCGCAGCCGCTGTTGCAAATGAAGGCGGAGTGGGGGTAATTTCAAGTGCAGGGCTTGGGCTTCTGTATAAGGAATTTTCCGAAAACTATCTTGAAGCCAGCATTCACGGTCTTAAGGAGGAGATACGGAAGGCAAGGGAAAAGACAGTCGGGATCTTTGGTGTCAACGTTATGGTTGCCATGACCAATTATGTCGACATGATAAAAACTTCCATCGCCGAAAAGGTCGATATACTTATAACAGGAGCAGGACTTCCTCTTGATCTGCCATCTTTTCTGAAGAAAGACAGTACAACTAAGCTCATACCTATTGTTTCATCCGCCAGGGCCACAAAGATCATCTGTGAAAAGTGGAAGACAAATTATGATTATCTTCCCGATGCCGTTATTGTTGAAGGACCCAAGGCAGGAGGACATCTGGGCTTTAAGGAGGATCAGATCGGAGATATTAATTATTCGCTTGAGAAGCTTGTCCCGGAGATCGTTAATGAGCTTAAGCCTTTTGAAGAAAAATACAATCAATCTATTCCTCTTATAGCAGCCGGAGGGATCTATACCGGTGAGGATATAAATAACATTATGAAGCTTGGAGCCTCCGGTGTGCAGATGGGGACCAGGTTCGTTACAACAAATGAGTGTGATGCATCCGAAGGATTCAAACAGGCGTATATAGATGCTGAAGAAAAGGACATTGAAATAATTAAAAGTCCGGTAGGCATGCCGGGAAGGGCGATATTTTCAGGTTTTATTCAAAAAGTAAAAGACGGGAAAAAACAACCCAAGAAATGCCCGTTTAAATGCATTAAGACATGCGACATCGATAAAAGTCCATATTGTATTATCATTGCTCTTATCAATGCCCTTAAGGGGAACTTTGAACATGGTTTTGCCTTTGCAGGAAGCAATGCATTCAGGGCTACAAAAATATCCTCGGTAAAGGAGATCTTCCAGGCTCTTTCAAAAGAGTTCAAGGAAAGTAAATAGTATCCTGTGGTCAATTCCTCCGGTCAGTATTCCTCATGGCTTACTTGTTCCTGGCTCTTTTACGGTCATTTTCATCAAGCATTATTTTCCTGAGGCGCATCGATTTTGGTGTGACCTCAATATATTCATCCGTGGCGATATACTCCATTGCTTCTTCAAGCGAGAAGCGTACGGGAGGCGCAAGGATTATCTTATCGTCTGACCCCGAAGCCCTCATATTGGTAAGCTTCTTGGTTTTTGTAACATTCACCGTTATGTCATCCTGACGGGTAGTCTCACCGATTACCTGACCCATATAGACCTCTTCACCAGGGAAGATAAAGAATTTTCCACGGTCCTGCAGTTTATCTATACCATAAGCTGCAGCAGTTCCTGTCTCCATTGCTATCAGTGATCCGTTTCGCTTGACGGCCATCTCCCCTTTCCATGGTTCGTAACCCTCAAACCTGTGCGCCATTACGGCTTCGCCTTCAGTTACGGTAAGTACCTGGCTCCTGAGTCCTATAATGCCCCTCGCCGGTATCTTAAAATCGAGATGTGCACGATCGTTCTTTATTTCAATGTTAGCGATCTCCCCTTTTCGCTGTGTAACCTGCTCTATCACCTTCCCGGCAAAATTATCAGGTACATGAACTGTCAGGGTTTCAATAGGTTCGTGCTTTATCCCATCAATAACTTTTATCATGACTTTGGGTTGACCGACCTGAAGTTCGAACCCCTCACGCCTCATTGTTTCAATAAGTATTGAGAGGTGAAGTATGCCACGCCCGAAGACCATGAAGGCCTCAGACGACCCTGTCTCCTCCACTCTCAGCGCCAGGTTCTTTTCAATCTCCCTGAAAAGCCTGTCGCGTAACTGCCGTGAAGTGACAAGTGTGCCTTCACGACCGAAAAACGGTGAGTTATTCGAGGTAAAGAGCATGCTCATAGTAGGTTCATCAACCTGCATATATGCAAGGCCCTCAGGTTCAAGAGCATCGGCAATTGTGTCGCCTATCTCGAAGTCGTCCATCCCGAACACGGCGCAAATTTCACCCGATCTTACAGATTTTTTTGTCTTTTCCTTGCCCAGTCCCTCAAACAGATAAACCTCCTTAACCGTATTTTTGATCGCTCTTCCGTCGCGCTTGATAAGCGACACCTGACTTCCGGGAACAAGTATCCCCCTGCTTATCTTTCCTACTGCGATCCGTCCCATGTAGGATGAATAATCAAGAGATGAAATTCTCATCTGCAAGGTACCTTCAACCATCCTGGCCGAAGGTATGTATTCGATAATTGTATCAAGCAGGTAACTCACATCGGTTGTTGGTTTTGCCCATTCTGGTCCCATCCATCCCTGCTTTGAGGAACCATAAACAGTCGGGAAGTTGAGCTGGTCCTCGGTAGCCTTAAGATTGTACATCAGGTCGAAGACCTTTTCGTGTGCATCATCAGGATTGCAGTTCGGTTTGTCAACTTTATTGATCACAACTATAGGCTTCAGCCCCAGCTCCAGCGCTTTCTGAAGAACGAAGCGGGTTTGGGGCATTGGCCCTTCAAATGCATCAACTATCAGAAGTACACCTTCGGCCATATTCAGGACCCTTTCAACCTCTCCGCCAAAGTCGGAGTGACCAGGCGTATCTATAATATTTATCTTGACGTTTTTATACCTTACAGAGACATTTTTTGAGAGTATAGTAATTCCTCTTTCCCTTTCAAGGTCGTTGCTGTCGAGTATCAGATCGCCCATCACCTGGTTTTCGCGGAAAAGCTTAACCTGGTACAATATACGGTCGACGAGAGTGGTTTTGCCATGGTCGACGTGAGCAATAACTGCAATGTTTCTTATTTCTTCCGTTTCCTGTTTCATTTGGGCTGCAAAAGTAGGAAAATATTGGTAACTTTACTACATGCCTGGCTTACGAAAGCAATCGTCGTCCCCGTATTTGACCGGAGACTTCTTTATTTAACCGCCAAACCTTTTGATCATGAAAACAATTATTGAGCTTCCTGAAAACAGTTCAGTCAGGTACGCTGTTGTAAATGTTCTGGTCGCAAAGTATGGGATAACAAGGGCATTATATGGTATTAGTTCCCTTTCATAGGTTATATCAAACAACACGGACAAAGGCAGGGCTAAATACAGGATGATGGAACTCCTGTCAGACAATTACAGCAGAAAAAAGTCTGTGAGCGGGAGTAAGAAAAAAGAGCGGGATGAGAATCTTTCATTTGTCAGAAAAACAAGATATCATTGTATTAAAATGACTAATATTAATCTTAAAGCCATTGAAATGAAAAGGAATAGTTTATTTGGTCTCATATTTTGTCTTTTCCTCTGTTCCGGTTATTTTTCAGCAATAGCGCAAACGCAATCACTTCCACAGCTGGGTAAAGATCCGGTCAACGAAGTGATAAAGGCAATGACGCTGGAAGAAAAAGCCACACTTGTGGTGGGAGATGGTTTTTATATGCCGGGTATGAGCTTCCCTGGCATGAGTAATCAGGAGCCGACGGGAGGACATAAAAAAGTACCGGGATGCGCGGGTGCCACAGCAGGTATTCAACGTCTTGGGATACCGGCTTTATCCATGTCCGACGGACCCTCGGGTGTTAACATATACAATATGGGTGTAAGCAGACTCTATTATGCCACTGCATGGCCCGTAGGAACTTTACTTGCTTCGAGCTGGGATACTGCGCTTGTCAGACAGGTAGGGACAGCTCTTGGCAGGGAAGCAAAAGAATATGGACTGGATATATTAGAGGGTCCGGGTATGAACCTGCATCGCAATCCCCGTGGTGGACGTAACTTTGAATATTATTCAGAAGATCCGGTCATTACCGGAAATATTTCAGCTGCCATGATAAATGGCATTCAAAGTAACGGTATTGGTGTCGCTACCAAGCATTTTGCAGCCAATAACCAGGAAACTGACCGCCAGACAGTAAATACCATTGTGAGTGAAAGAGCTTTAAGAGAGATATACCTTAAAGGCTGGGAAATTGTAGTGAAAAAGGCGCAGCCCTTGACCATAATGAGCTCCTATAATTTAATTAACGGAACTTATACCTCTGAAAGTTATGACCTGCTGACTCAGATCCTCAGAAATGAGTGGGGGTTTAAAGGAATGGTGATGACTGACTGGTTTGGCGGCAAGGACCCTGTTGCACAAATGAAAGCCGGGAATAACCTCCTCATGCCTGGAATGCCTGATCAGTCAAAAAAACTAATTGAGGCGGTAAAAAGCGGAAAGCTTGATGAAAAAATACTGGATGAAAACGTTGCAGGGATCCTGAATATGATCCTTCAGACACCTTCCTTTAAAGGATATAAATATTCTGATCAGCCTGACCTGAAGAAAGATGCCCAGATTTCCAGGGATGCTGCGGCTCAATGCATGGTTTTGCTGAAAAATAATGAAAATGCATTGCCTGTCGGAAAGGATTCCCGCAGGATAGCACTTTTTGGGATTAATTCATACGAGCTGATAGCCGGAGGTACAGGAAGCGGTGGTGTAAATAAAATGTACGCTGTACCATTGTCTGAAGGATTATTTAAGGCTGGATATATGGTTGATCCTGATCTTCTTACGTTATACAATGGATATCTGTCCGTGGAGAATTCAAAGCACCCGAAGAAAAACATGATGCTGGAAATGATGAGTCCTTCTGTCCCTGTTCCTGAGTATCCTGTAGACCCCGAAATGATTAATAAGATAGCTTTGGTAAATGACAGGGCAGTAATTTCAATAGGCAGAAATTCAGGAGAAGGAGCTGACCGTAAATTGCAGGGTGATTATTACCTTAATGATATAGAAAAACAGATGATCAAAAATGTGTCAGATGCATTTCATACCCAGAATAAAAAGGTTGTGGTGGTGCTGAACATTACAGGCGTAATTGATGTGATGCAATGGAGGGATTATGCTGATGCCATCCTGCTTGCATGGCAGCCCGGACTGGAAGGAGGCAATGCAATAGCTGATGTCATCAGCGGAAAGGCAGATCCTTCAGGCAGGCTCGCTACCACTTTTCCTGCCTCGTATGAGGATGTGCCATCTGCAAAGAACTTTCCCG
This sequence comes from Bacteroidales bacterium, assembly GCA_050013475.1. Taxonomy (GTDB): domain Bacteria; phylum Bacteroidota; class Bacteroidia; order Bacteroidales; family VadinHA17; genus LD21. The sequence continues at coordinate 221,174 of JBEKFE010000005.1, read as the reverse complement.
GCAAGGAATTCCCCGACAAAGCTACTACCGGTATGATGGGAATGAAGGCAATACCCGCAGAGGTAACATATGAAGAGGGTATTTATGTAGGATACCGCTATTATAGCACTTTTGGTGAAAAGACAGCATATGAATTCGGCTATGGCCTTTCATATACTGATTTTACTTTCAGCGATCTGAAATTGAGTTCACCTAAGTTTGTCGGAAATCTTACCACAACTGTTACCGTTACCAACACTGGTAAATTACCAGGCAAAGAAGTGGTACAGCTGTACATAAGTGCACCGGTAAAGAATACTGACAAGCCGGCAGAGGAGCTGAGGGCCTTTGCAAAAACAGGTCTGTTGAAACCGGGAGAATCGCAGACAGTCACCTTTTCAATCGGTGCATCCGATCTGGCTTCATATATCACATCATCTTCATCGTGGATAGCTGAAGCAGGTAATTATACTGTAAAGATCGGTTCATCCTCTTTAAAGATCGAACAGACAGCTTCATTTAAACTGTCAAAGGATATAGTTGTGGAGAAAGACAAACCGGCTTTGTCACCCCAGGTCCAGATCAATGAGCTGAAAAGTAAGCTGTAAACCAATAATCAGAGTGAGTGAGCGAATGGTTTCGCTCTCGCTCTTCATGAGTTTTCCAACTTGTATCAGCAAATCTACAAATGCCTGGATGGCCTTTAGGTTTACGGGGGATAACCAGAGAACTGTATTGTCGATCTCACCACTGAGGCTTCAGGTCAGAAATGATACCATCCTCTCTTGTTGCCTGGACAAGCGAACCTGCATCAACCTGTACGCAAAAATATGAGAGGGGCTCAGATTCATCAGCTTTAAGTGCCCTTACGCAAGCTGGTGAAACCCTGACAGCGCTTCCCTCACATACAGGAATAATTGTTCCATCCAGCCAAAAAAAACCTTTTCCCGCTGTGAACAGGTATATTTCCTCATTTCTTTTGTGGGAATGAGCAAAAGAGCTTGCTTTTCCGGCTGGCATACGGTTGGCTGAGATCTCAGCGCCTGTCAGTGAAAGAGTATCTCTCAATACTACACGTGTAATACTCTCCATCGGACCAATCTCTGTTACACTGTAATTCTTTTGATTTTCCATTTTGAATCATATTTTAAGTTAAAGATATTTTCTTTGTGCTTAAGCTTTGCCCAGGTTAAATTGCTCTGACAGTGCATTTAGGTTTAAGACATGGTTGTTGCGGTCAATGAGCTCAATATGAAAAAACAACCTTAGAAAATGTATATTTGAACTTTTAACATATTAATGCATATTTCATGGACCAAATTAAGAAATCTCTCAGACTCGTACTAGTAATATCTTTAACACAGGTATTGAATATCTACGGGTCAACAGTGCATGAGCCTGTTACAGATATGGGTAAGCGCCATTATGAATTGGCAAAACAGACAGAATTAGAGAGTTTTGTACTATTGGAAAACAGGGATAATATACTGCCCCTGAACAAAATCGCACAAAATAAAATTGCAGTTTTCGGTAATGGTTCATTTGTACCGACAAATGGGAGCAGCGGATCAGGCACGGTCGCAGGAGCATTTACTTACAACTTATACGAGGGCCTGAAAACGATAGGGGTAGCCTATGATGAGTCAGTATTCAACTATTATAAGGAGAATATATCTGTTTCAAATGGCGGGGATATTTCCTTAAAGATCAATCATCACTGGGATATCTCTGATACAAAAAAGTGGGGCGAATCCAAATATTCCAACAGCGGATGGAACAGAAATTCCCCGATAGCTGATCCGGAGCTGGATCTGAAAAATGAAATGGTCTCCTCTGCGGCGGATCTAAGCAGTGATAAGACAGCAATTATTTATATAACCCGTGGTGTTGGAACAGAAGAAATGGATAGGTTCGATCAGCCCAGCGACTGGTATTTAAATCCCTCGGAATATACGCTTTTAAAACAGGTTACCAGGGAGTTTGAAAAGGTAATTGTAGTTCTGAGCACCTCCGGTTCTGTTGACCTGTCATGGATGGATTTTAACTGGCTTGTCAACGATCCTGATTATAATGAGGGCGGAAAGATTACTGCAGAATATGCAAAAAAATGTGCTGACAGGATCAAAGGCCTTGTCATATCTTATGGCTCAGGTTCTTATCATGGATTGGTGCTGGCGAAGCTTCTTTACGGGGAAGAAGATTTTAGCGGCAAGCTGGCTGATTCAATGACCAGGACCTATGATCGTCAGCCTACCAAAGATAATTTTCATTATAAAACTTATGCGGATAAAGGTTTAAACTACAGAGATTTTAATTCTTTAAATGGCAAGGATGATCCCATTTATCTATATCAGGAAGGAATTTTCACGGGCTATAGATATTTTGACACTTTTGCTGAAAGGGATGTACTTTATCCTTTTGGTTATGGTTTGACTTACAATACTTATGAATTTAAGAATTATAAAGTTGAAGCCAGTAATATTGGACATGTCATTACTGTTTCGGCAACCGTTAGAAATATATCTTCCAAAAACACCCTGCCTTCAGGAAAAGAGGTGATGGAAGTATATCTAAGTGCTCCTGAAAGAGATCTGGAGCAACCCTATCAAAAATTGCTGGACTATGCAAAGACCAGGAAATTAAAACAGGGAGAGGAAGAAACCATTACAATTAAAATTCCTGTTTCGGATCTTGCATCGTACAACGAGAAAAAAGCTGCTTATGTTCTGGAAGCGGGTGATTATATTGTTCGTGTTGGTAATAGCTCGAGAAATACTCACATTGCCGGTATTATTACCGTTAAAGATGAAATTATTGTTGAAAAGCTTTCCAATAAACTCACATTGAACGGTGCAGATCCGAGAGGACAAGCTGATAACGAGGCCATTTATAATTCCACGAGATTTTCCACAGAAGCAAAGCGTCCGGCCGACCCTGCTGTTTATGGATATAAGAATCCGAATGATCGAAAAGAATTAAATAAGGCCAGAGCTTCTGCCATTTTGATCAGCACTGATTATATTGAATTCGTGGATAATTCCGGAAACAATACAGCATTTACTGCCGGTCGTGCTCCAAAGGACCATGTGGCCACATTGACCGCAGTTAAAAAAGGTGAAATAAGTCTTGCGGATTTTGTAGCGCAAATGACAAAAGATGAACTTGTGAATTTTCTTTCCGGCGGATTTACTGCCATAAATTCAGACCAATTTTATAGTGACGATAAGGCATTACAGATCAATAACCTTAGTTCAAAAGATGCTAATAAAGGATGGATAGGCGGGGCAGGGTCATCGCGTAATATTCGCCGCCTGGGAATTCCATCGTTAACTTATGCAGATGGTTCAGCGGGTATTTCTATTGATGAAGCCAGTGCCAGCAAACTGGGGATAGATAGAAACCCCGGATTTGCACGTGCTGCCGGAATGGCATGTACATGGGATCCGGAATTGCAGTATCAGTGGGGAAATGCAATAGGAGAAGAAATGCGAGCAATTAATGTGGATATATGGCTTGCCCCAAGTATCAATCTGCACAGGAATCCGCTTAACGGACGTAATACCGAATACTATTCTGAAGATCCTGTGCTTAGTGGTAAGGTAGCAGCCTTTGTAGCAAGAGGTGTCGCTGAAAACGGCGTGACTGTTTGCCTGAAACACTTTGCAGGCAATGATCAGGAATGGTACCGGAGAGGCTTGCATACACCATCATCTGAAGCACAGGGCATAGACAAGGACGCTGCAAATACAATTGAAAGTGAAAGGGCGTTGCGCGAGATCACGCTTAAACCATTTGAGATAGCTGTTAAATCAGGTCAGGTAATGTGTGTGATGTCAGCTTTCAACAAAATAAATGGAAGGTATTGTGCAACAAGCGATGAATTACTCACGGACATTTTAAGGGGTGAGTGGCATTATCAGGGATTTGTGGTTACTGACTGGGGCGATTTTGATGAGATACCCAATGCAGCAGCTGAGATGAGCGCAGGAGTAGACATGATCATGTCGGGCTTTCATAATCGTTTTAAAATACCCGATCAGATATATAATAACCTGGCAGAAGCAAGCACAGGGAAACCCAACTATGTGACAGTGAATCAGCTTCAAAGAAATGCATCTCATGTCATAAGAACTATTTTGTCAGGTAAAAGTGCTTTTGATGGGAATAGCTACAATTTATCAAGACACATCAGCAGTAAGCTGGAAATACTTACAACTCAATTACCTGTTGCTATTGTTGGGATGGAGTATTCAAAAATTAAGGTAAATCCGATCATCGTCTCGGGTGACGAAGGCACCTCAAAGTATAAGTTCTCTCTTGCAGAAACAGGTAACAGACTCCCTGGATCTATGGTATTGAATGGTGATGGAACTATAACCGGCATACCGGTTCCGGAAAATATCGGAAAATATAGCCTGGTTATCCGGGTTGAAGACGATATGGGGAACGTGGTAAATAAGCCACTCGAATTATATGTGGCCAGTATGAGTGTTGTCACGACAGCTCTGCCTGCCGGACACCTGAAGATGAATTATGCGACTCAATTTGAAGGATTTGTGATAATGGGAGGTAAGCCTCCATTTGTTTATAAGATACAGAAAGGAGTTCTGCCGGATGGACTGCAGCTGGGGTCTGACGGCAGGATATCAGGTATCCCGGAGAAACCGGGGGGATCGCAATTTACAGTAAATGTTACAGATAGTCAGGGCAGCATTGTTGAAAAAAGCTTCACATTGAAGGTTGAAAATGTGATCAATATTACAATTTTACCAGCATCCCCAATAACTGATGCACAGGCAGGCAGCAGCTTAAACATAGGAATATCAGCCAACAGAAGTGGATTTAATGATACTTACGAATTTCAGCTGGTTGATGCACCTGACTGGTTAAAGCTGAACTCCGGCATGTTTGGAACGAGTATTACAGGAATTCCTTCTGAACCTGGCACGTACAATTTTAAAATCCTGGTCAAAGTGACAGGCAGTTCCATTATGCTGGAGGTGCCTTATACGGTTATTGTTAAAGAAAATCAGGCTTCTTCAGCCCTTACGATCACCACTGATCAACTGAGTAACGGTACAGTGAATGTTCCATATTTGCAGGTGATATCTGTGACTGGAGGAAAAGGAATAAGATTTTTTAAATTAACCAAAGGTAGCGATCATCCGAAGGGACTTGCAATAGGTCCGGATGGTACGCTTACCTGGACACCTGCCGGACAGGATTATGGATACTATAATATTGGAATAGAAGTAAAGGACCAGGAAAATCATGAGACCGTTAAAGCATTCCATCTTCATATCAATGGCAGGCTAAAGGTTGATCCGCCTGATAATGCTGAAATAAAAGCAAACATAGGCAAAGAGTTTAATATGCACGTATCGGCAAGCGGCGGAACTGTCGAGTCATATATTTATACTCTGGGTAAAATGGGTGATGCATTACCAAAAGGGTTGAGTTTTAGAAATGGATCAATCAGTGGTAAACCAGAAGCCGGCACTGCAGGGGAATATTACATTATTATAAGGGCCAGCGAAAACGGAGGATCATTCAGTGGTTCTGAAGTTAAATATCATCTGGTTGTTTCTGATTAGAATGCAGGGTTTGAGAACCGAATCCCGATTTATCGGGATGAGCCCGATGTGAGCTTTTTTGCGACCTGAGTCAGACAGTTTCTATAAGCTTCTCAAAAGCTAATTTGGAATTATATTTCTACGACCCCAAGACCCCAAGACATTCATAAAAAGTCTTCAGGCGCATTCTCCTGGATGAATTTGCTTTTAAATTGCTATTATCCTAATTTTGACGATGTACTTGCCAATGAAATGAAAATCCTGACAGCAGAACCAAGATTTAATTTGCGCAGAAATTCATTTCTCATTGCACTCCTTTTCAATTTCCTCAATGCGCAATCTCAAACGTACACGCTGGGATGGCAGGGCAATGATATCATTGCAGAAAGCAGCTTCCTGAATAACTCCAGCTGGATTACCGGAGCTTCCTCCGGTGAAAGTATCTATACAACAACAGATACAAATTCCCTGAATATTCACTGGAAGTTCGGGACAGGTAACCAGTTCAAATATGCTCTCTGTTTCCAGGTTTTACAGAATCCGGTCGCTATTACCGATTCTGACATGATCGGAATTACTGTGAAGGGATCGGTATGCAACAGCAACAGGAACTTCAGCATTAAATTTGAAGACGGTACTAACCAGGCTCTCTTCACATGGCAAAGCCTTGCCAGTGTGAACCGCTGGTGCGAGAGGCTGAGCATGCTGAAAAGCCAGTTTGGCGGAACCATTAACTGGAATCATGTTGTTGTCATTACCTTTGTTGTCTCTTCGGATGCATCCCAGTCAGATATTCAGCCTGATTCAGGAGTTGTCTCTGTAAGAAACCTGATGAGATCAAATATCAGAAGCTGGCAGAGGGCCGGTAAATTCGAGACCCTCGCAGGCGGGAACCAGCTTGACTCTGTCAAAAATAAGGTCCTGGAAGGAATTCTGAGTCGGCAGGTTTCAAACGGTCTGTTTTACAGCTGGAAGGAAGACAACGCCTCCTGGCTTTATGGACATGGACTAATCCTGAAAATATTGTCGATTGAAGGCACGTGGCAGAACAATATTCCTTCAAACAGTTATGCCATAGCAGCAGAAAAGCTGGCGATGTTCCTTATAAATAACCAGGAAAATGAAGGCTATTGGCCACGGGCATGGAATACCAGTACAGGCAGCATTAAATTCATGGACCAGACCATCTGGATGGGAGATTTTCCATGGATCATTACAGGGCTGGTAAATTATTATGCCAAATCAGGCGATGAAAGCGTACTTCCGGCCATACAGAAAGCAAGGTCCTTTCTTTATTCACTTATCACACCAGCCGGAGAGCTCTATACATTGAACACGAGTACGAATTCTAATGAACCCGTAACAAGCGTTGAAGCATACAGTGCGGCCATCAATGCGGTCTTTGAGCTTGGCGACTCCGTAAAAGCGATGGGTATGATCAATTTTATCTCTTCACTGACATGGGATAGCAATCTCCGGTACTGGGAAGAAGGTATATATTCAACCAGACCAGTCCTTTTCGCAAATACATGGATGTCGATGCTTATGTATCATTCGGACGATTCTGCAAAAGCAATTAATGCGCTTTCTTTTGCGGGTAAGGCGCTGGATACACACGGACCCGGCAGACCTGAAGGTCTGGACGGGATCGGTCCTGTTGCAACATGGTATGAAGGAACGTTGAGTTATATATGTGCCGGCGGACCCGGAAGCCGTAATCTTTATGACAGCCTGGTAAAATACAGGTATAGCGATGGTACTATTCCGGCGTACAATGACACAATCGGAAGCAAGGTGGAGATCTGGGCTGTAAACTGGTCAAGCCTGGATGCGACAGCATGGCTCTATTTTGCATCTGCAAAAAAATCACCCTTCATACAATATTATCACCCCGTACTACCCGCTTTGCTTGATCCCAAGTCAGAGAATCCTTCACTCACAGTTTATCCCATCCCGGCCAGGGATATATTGTTTTTCTCCATGACAAATGATGGCGAGCCTGTAAGAAGCATCTCATTATATGATCTGAAAGGCACCTGCCTGAAAAAGATCATTCCCGAATCCTCCACCGATCTTATGAGCATGAATATTTCACCCTATTCAAATGGCATATACCTGCTGGTCATCGAATTCAGGAATAAAAGAATTTATAAAAAGGTAGAGATACTCAGATAGAGACTGTTCTAAAGATGGAAGTTTTTCAGACAGCAAGACCGCCTGTCTTCGTTAAAACTTCGGCAAGCGCAGTGAGTGTGAGTACCAACCTGCACTGACGCTTCGACTGGCGATTACTTCTATAAATTTGCAATCCAATCCATAGAATAGCCCGCAACTTCCTCCCAGTTTAACTGTCCGCATATATAGTGTGTCCTTCCCGGAAATTCCTTAAAATCTATCTTACTATTTTGGTCTTTGTACGCACTGAAGTTTTTCTTAATTAAAGAGGATGGGACAATATTGTCTTTTTCTCCTGCAATAATCAGCAATGGATTGTGAGGTTTAGTGAAATCAACATCACCGTCTTTTTTTGTACTGCTTCTTGCAATGTTCCTGCTTTCCGGAACGACATATTTGTTGTATTCAATCTCTGTCTGCTCCATTGTCATGGTGTTACAAAAAGCGTAATGAAACCACTTTATACCCGGTAAAAAAACTGAATTCCCTTTGAAAGGATTAATTGTAGGTAAATTGGCTTTTAAGAAGCTCCATTTAAAACTGAAGATTCCCTTTGGCGGAGCAGGGTCAATACAGATTCCCGCAATCCCTTTATTCATTTCAATTAGCTTCTGGACCGCAAGGCCACCCATGGAATGTCCAATCAGGATTGGTTTTTCAGGTAGTTTATCAATAAATCCTGCCAGACTATCAATGACCTGTCCAAAAGTTGTTTTTCCTAAATCCGGATTTTTATTGGTTCTCAGGACAGCGGGATTCCCATCATGAAATGCATAGGCAGGGGCGTAGCACTTGTACCCCTTTTTTTCAAAAAAGATGATCCAGTTTTCCCAGCTCGTCGGATTCATAAAGAGTCCATGTATGAAGACTATTGTTTTTGAGTTCAGATAATTACTCATGCTATGGCTATTTTACTTGTTTTAGAAAATACATTAGATAAACAGCCGGATTGATTTTTTGTTTATTATTTGTACCCGGAACCTGACTACCTTTTGGCTAATGGATAAAAATTGCAACCTTTTCTTATCTGAACTTAACAGTTCTGATTACCTCTGCGGGACTCATTTACCAACCCTGACACACATTAAACGATTTTGATCCCTAAGAAGCAGCTTGCCGAAAGAAAGCGCCAAAGGACCCCAGTTCTGGCCCTCTCCAAGCATCTCAGCAGAAGCCAAAGGCTTGAATCCTGAAGGATCCGGCTGTATAAGATACAGGGTTTTTCGGCCATCTGTTGCCAGTATCAGTCCGTCGGCAAGGATCATACTGCCTTTATCGAACAGAGGTGAACGCATTGTTTTCCACATGACCTTGCCACTCATGTCCATACAGGCCAAGCCATCACGTTTACTATTGGTCGAGAACTGGGCATAGAAATAACCGTTATACATTACAGGAGGTTTGGTATGATCCCCAAAATCGTTGTGATTAAATATTTCTTTGACACTAAATTTGTCATCTTTCATTTTCTCTACCTGAATCATAGCTGTACCATGCTCATATCCCCCAACAACAATGATTCTTCCTTCGCCGGCATCAAGAGCCGAAGCTACCTGAATCATATTCTGCCAGTTATTGTATTCCCAGAGAATTTCCCCTGTTTGTGGTTTTAGCCCGATTATACTGCCCGGGGAACTCTTGGCTTCCTTGTGCATGAAGGAATTCGTAGATGAGAATACCATTACGATCTGATCCTCTCCTGCAATCTTTGCGACAGACGGACTGGCATAAGTTTCATTTCCGATAGCTTCTGTCTTCCATATGATGTTTCCTGTCAGTTTGTTAAAGGCAACCAATCCGGCGTTAGGATCCTGTGAGTAAGACACGATAAGCAAGTCGCCGTAAATAAGTGGACATTGGGTTATCGCCCAAACAGGTATCTTGATTCCACCGAAATCTTTCATGATGTTCTTGTTCCATATCGGTTTATGTGTTTTGATATCAATGCAGTACAGGTCGCCGTAAGGTCCGCAGGAATATACCCTGTTGCCATCGATAGCCGGAACACTTCTTGAACCCGGATATGAAACTGATCCTGGTGAATCATAACTGTAGCTCCATAATTCTTTTCCACTGTTAAAATCAAAACACCGCATGATGTCACCGGTTTTATCATCCCTGTCTAACAAATAAACCTTTCCGTCCTTAATAACAGGTCCGCCAAAACCGGGACCAACTTTGGTTGTCCATAGTACTTCAGGTCCGGATGCAGGCCATGATCTTAAAATGTCTTTTTGAGGAGATGTGCTATTCCTGTTTGGACCAAGGTATTGTGGCCAGTCCTGTGCGCATACATTCGAAATGCAGGCAAAAAAAACGACAGCGGATAAGAGGAAATTAATCTTTTTCATAGCTATGTTTTTTATTTTCATTGCTTGATATATTATCATTGAAAACATTTCACTTCAATTTCATCCTTAGAAAATCAATGACTTTTTTTCTGACTTCATCAGAATCAAACATCACTCCGAAATGCGGTGCATCTTTTACAAACACAAGTTCATTCTCAACCCCTGCTACTTTTAACCAGGCACTCAATAACCGTGATTGATCAGGGGAAACCAATTCATCTTTTTCACCGTGAATGATCAGAAATGGCGGATCATCTTTATCTACATATGTAACCGGGCTGGCAGCTTTGGCTAAATCAGGCCGTGAAAGCGGTGTGGCTCCAATTAATAAAGCTTCAGGTGACTTTTCATCACTTCTTCCGGGAAACAATATCAATTCAGCTGGCCCGTAAAAATCAACAACGGCTTTGAATGAAAAGGATCTACTTGTCCCGGGCATAAAAAATGAGCTGACGTTATTGTTTTTAGATAAACCAACCAGTGAAGCAAGATGCCCTCCTGCCGAAAAGCCCATGACAGCGAAGCGGTTTTTGTCAAAGCCATACTTGTCGGCGTTATCGTACAGAAATGAAATGGCGCGATTGCAGTCCTGTATCTGTGCTGGGAAGACAGCCTGGGTGCTGAACCGGTAGTCAATAGAGGCAAGGGCAAAACCATTGCTGATAATTTCAGAGATGGTTTTTTTCATATAACCCATGTCGGCATATTTATCGTTACTTAACCAGCCACCTCCATGTACGAGAATTACCAATGGCAGCTTCCCATTTGCATTTGCCGGCAGATAAATATCCAGTAAATGTTTTGGCAGGGTATCGTTATTATATCGCACGTTCCCATGCAAAATGGTTCCCTTCGGGAAAGCATCTATTACAGGATTGTTTTGAGAAAAACAGCTGCTAGCAAGGAAGAAAAAGAGATAAAAAATCTGAATACTCGTACTTTTCATGATAAATAGTATTTTGTAATTCTTTACGGATACAATATAGGACTCTTCGATTGAATACTTTGAAACAACAATTTTTTCAAAGTTAAGGATGTCTTTATTATTTTAGAAATCCCTGAACATTCAGCCACTGTTTAAATTGCTCAATCCAGTTGTCGACCGGCAAACCTTGTTTGCGCATGCCAAAACCATGTCCCCCTTTTGAATAGACATGAAACTCAATACTTTTTTCTGCAGACTTCCATGCGGTGAACAATTTCGCAGCCTGTAAGGCAACAAATTCATCATCGGCTGCGCAGGCATAGAAAATGGGAGCAGCATCTGTTGGCACAATCAGACTATCCAGTGATATGCCATAAATGGGTGCAATAAAATCAGGACGGCTTTCCGCATCATGATGAAGGGCTACACCGATTGCGAGAATACCGCCAGCCGAAAAACCCATCAGCCCAATACGGTCCGGATTGATTTTATACTTGGAAGCGTTCGCACGAACATATTTTATAGCCCGTCTGCCATCATCCTTTGCTAATTCAATAACCCGGGCCACATCTGGATCTTTTAGCAGTTCTTTTGGATCATTTGTTCTACTGGCATCTGTCATTTGTTGCATAAATTCCTGCATCCTTTTCTGAAAATCTTCATCTGTTTGCCCCATATCAACTAATCGGTATTTTAATACGAATGCAGCAATTCCCTGTGACTGAAGCCACTCAGCAACCTTTGTTCCTTCGTTGTCCCAGGTTAAAAAGCGAAAACCACCACCCGGAGCTACTATGACTGCTGTACCGGTTGCTTTACTCTCTTCGGGTAAAAAAACGGTTAATGAGGGGTCAACCACATTACGCACAGTGGAAAATTGGGGATTACTAATTACGACCTCTTTTTGTTTCCAGTTTTCAGAGCCAGGAGCTGTTCCGTTATATAGCTGTATAACCTTCTGTTGAGCGTTCAATGAGTAAAAGATAAAAATGGCCAAACCTGCCAGTACAGTTTTCATTTTATTAGTTTTAAGTGAATTTTCTTATGTTCTCAGTTAGAATAGCTAATGGGCATGAAAATTAGTGTGACTCCGGGGCCGGGCCGGGAGGTGTAAGCAGCCTGGTGAAGGAGAGCGAGCCTAATTTCCAGGTGCCATTTTCTTTCACATAGACTTCTGTTACCTCAAAGGGATTTGTTACCTCATTTCCCCCAACAACGGCTAAAAGCGTAATTCTGTTCAACAGAATAGCAGTATTGTCAATAATATTCACCGATACTTCGTGTATATCCGCTTTCTTGTACCAAATCCCTCCGCTTTTTATAACATTGAGTTCTTGTTCTTTCCCCCAGCTTCCTCCCATGTGGACAAACACAGCTTTTGTGTGAAAGAGATTGTTGAGGGTATCTACTTTTTTGTCTACCATCCACTGCCACTTATCTTTTAAAAGATTAATAATTTCCTGTTCCTCAGCGGTGAAGGTTTTGTCAGGCGGATTTATACCAGGTTGTTGTCCGAAGGACAATTGTGTACTCATTATTAAGAAAAGGAGTCCGATAATTGATGTTTTCATAATGATAAATATTTGTAAGTTTTTAATTAGAAAAAAATCATAAGTGACCTATTCATAAATCGAGCTTTCTGCTTCCCATCCATTTTATAATTTCCGGATCGCGGTGGTCAAAGAAGCTGCTTGTCTTCATGTCGAGGGTTGCAATAGATTCCAAATCTCCGGCACTGAGTTCAAAATCGAAAATGTTGAAGTTTTCCTTTATTCGTTCCTTTTTAACCGATTTGGGAATAGCAACCACACCCCTCTGTGTAAGCCAGCGAAGAACCACCTGGGCAACGCTTTTCTTGAGCTTTGCTGCGATCGAAAGGAGCAGCTCATTCTGAAAAAGATTATTCTTGCCTTCGGCAAACGGTCCCCAGGATTCTATCTGAACTTTGTTTTCGATTAAGAATCTCTGGGTTTCAATCTGTTGATTGAATGGATGTGTTTCAATCTGGTTTACAGCTGGAGGAACCTCATTAAAAGTTATTATATCCATGACACGGTCAGGGTAAAAGTTACTAACACCAATTGCCCTGATCTTTCCGTTTTTGTATAACTCCGTCATTGCTCTCCAGGAGCCATGAACATCCCCATAAGGCTGATGGATCAGGAACAGATCGAGATAGTCCAGCTGCAGTTTATTTAAGGATCTTTCAAAACTTTTTTTTGTTTTTTCGAAACCGGCATCCTGAACCCATAGCTTAGTGGTAATGAACAACTCTTCTCTTGGTACTCCACTTTTTTTAATTGCATTCCCAACCGCGGCTTCATTCATATAAGAAGCGGCCGTGTCAATTAGACGATATCCGGTTTCAAAAGCATCAAGGATACTGTTTTCACATTCTTTCTGGTCAGTCACCTGAAAAACTCCAAATCCCAGTATGGGCATCTCAACACCATTATTTAATATAACTTTCTCCATATTTTTAAAAATTTAATATGTCTATGATGGAACAAGAATTTTACAAGGCAAAGTTGAGATGAAAAAACTGATAGGGTTGTATACAGATTACTGTATGTTGTACCAGAATTACGGATAGTAACTTTTACCGGTAACCATTTTAGAAATAATGCAGTAAATTTGGTTCAGAATAAAATCTATGGCTATGGATGAAATACTAAAACTGGAGAATATATCGGAATATAACACCATGAGAGGTATAGAGACACTTCATCCTTTGGTAAGTGTTTATGAATTATCCAAAATGAAACTAATTCCGACTACACGGGTAAATCTTGGTTTTTATTGTGTCTTTCTGAAAGATGCTATATGCGGTGATTTGAAATATGGTTGTAATTATTACGACTACCAGGAAGGCACACTCGTTTTTATTGCCCCTGGTCAGGTTGCTGGAATAGGTAACATTCCCGGAAACCCTCATCCTGAAGGATGGGCCCTGCTTTTTCATCCTGATTTAATAAAAGGAACTTCACTTAGCCGCAATATTAAAGAGTACACTTTTTTTTCATATGAAGCATATGAAGCACTTCATTTGTCTGAAAAAGAACGACAGATCATCTTAGACTGCCTGAATAAAATCGATCACGAACTTCATCAATCCATTGATAAGCATAGTAAGAAGCTGATAGCAAATAACATCGAATTGCTTCTCAATTATTGCCTGCGATTCTACGACAGACAATTTATTACCCGAAGCCTGGTTAACAAAGACATTCTTGTAAGGTTTGAAAATTTATTGGATAATTATTTCATATCAGAAATGGCAAAAACGACAGGTTTACCAACGATAAAATATTGTGCCGATCAATTGCATCTTTCTGCAAACTATTTTGGTGATCTGATTAAAAAAGAGACTGGGAAATCGGCTCTGGAACATATCCATTTAAAGCTAATAGATATTGCCAAGGAGCGGATATTTGATACAAGTAAGTCGATCAGCGAAATAGCTTTTGAACTGGGATTTAAGCATTCCCAGCACTTCAGCCGTATGTTTAAGAATGAGACAGGATGTACACCTAACGAATATCGATCTTTAAACTGAAAGTCAAATTAAATTGGAGAATTTAGGTTAAAAGGTTAATTAACCTCCTGGAATTTTTCAGGAAGTCAGGCGTTACCAAAAAAAAGAGTGAGAGTGTTCACGATTGCTCTCGCACTCGCACTCGCTCTCACTCTTTTTCTGTACCCCGAACGGACAAAAGTTGCAACCGGTTCAGCGACTTTTTGAAGTGTATAACCACAGTGGTAAAAATGGAAGTTGATTAAATAATTATTTATCCGATTTTGATTGAAGTCATAGTTAAGGAACCCGCAATTGCCTTATCGTTAAAGATTTCAATCTTTTCATTTTCCTCTTTCAATGCCAACGAATATAGCAACGGAAGAAAATGATCTGCTGTTGGAACTGCCAGGCTGAAAGCTTTTCCCTGTTTTTTGTAGTCAATAAGTGATTTATGATCGTTTGAAAGAATAAACTTTTTTACTTTCTCATTTGCCTCTATTGCCCAGTCGTATCCAAAGCCCGGCTCTTCCATTTTATCCCATGCAACCAGGCTAAGATTATGAACTATGTTACCGCTTCCTATAATAAGAATTCCTTTCTTCCGAAGTAATGAAAGTTCCCTTCCCAGATCATAATGATATTGAGGCGACTGAAAATAATCAAGGCTAAGCTGAATAACAGGTATATCAGCGGCGGGATAAAGATGTTTTAACACACTCCAACAGCCATGGTCAAGACCCCATTTATCATCGAGAACGACCTGTGTTTTTTTAATGACGGTTTTGATCTCATTTGCAAGCTTCGTGGCTCCTGATGCCGGATACTGTACATCAAAAAGCTCCGCTGGGAATCCCCCAAAATCATGGATAGTCCTGGGTTTTTCCATAGCAGTAACATGGGTGCCTCTTGTTTCCCAGTGTGCCGAAACGCAAAGAATAGCATTTGGTTCAGGGATGGATTTTCCGATGTTACGCCACCCTATGACAAACTCGTTTTCTTCAATGGCATTCATTGGACTTCCGTGTCCCACAAAAAGCACGGGTAATTTTTCTGAGCTCTTATATGAATCAGCTATTTTGTTTAATTTATTTAAATTCATTGCAGTAAATATAAACGGTATTAGAGATAATAATTTTATAAATTATTTCCTGTTCATTCCCTGAATTATTCCATCCTGGATTTTGCTTCCACACACCAAAGCAAAGCCTTTACGAAATCAAAAGCTTTTTTATCAGTTTTCTGTTTTTCTACCGGATTTCCATTCTCATCAAATGTTTTTGTAACTTCAGGAACTGGGAAAAGAGCCGGGACAGTCCATGCCTTCATTTTCCAGAGGACAAACTGAATTGATATCAATGCCTGGTTACCGCCAAAACTCCCTTCAGAAACCGTAGATATTGCAACAGGTTTGAGATGCCATTCTTTATATAGAAGGTCTATTACATTTTTTATACTGGCCGGATATCCGCCATTATATTCTGGAGTTACAATAATTACACCATCAGAAGCTATTATCCTGTCAGCAAAATCAATCGCTCCGTCTGATGGTGACACCTGATACTGCAATCTCTCTTCAAAAAGAGGAAAATTATAATTATTCAGATCGAGAATTTCAGAAGCGGCAAGCTTGTTTTCCTCCAGATAATTCCTGAAGTATAAGGCAACTCTGTGACTGTTTCTTCCATTACGGACACTTGACGATATAATTGAAATGTGTGGCATAACCAGTTATTTATTGTTCAGCGGTTTTGCTAAAGGAATATTAATCGGGATTTTTGTGAGCCGGTAGACATAATTGGTAAAGCACATCAGATTAATAAGTGCCATCATATCAATCAATGCTTTATTATCATATCCGAGATTAAAGAATGAGTTAATAATCTGATCATTAACCTCGCCCTTGTTTTCGATCACAGATCCGATAAGGCTATATATGATTTTCCATTTATTTTCTGGATATTCTCCAGCCCTCAGTAATACTGTCTCTTTCTCTGTCCAGCCAAATCTGATTGCAGTAATTGTATGCGCTGAAAGGCAATATTCGCAGTTGTTGAACTGCGAAACAATAAGATAGACAGCCTCTCGGTCTTTTGCATGAAAAGAACCTTTTGCCTGAGCCTGGACGAAATCGAGGTAAGAGCCAAGGGCATTTGCTGAATATCCTATGGTAGCATAAAGATCGGGAACCTTCCCGGAGGTTTTTTTCAGCATATCAAACAAAGGATGAGCTTCCTCGGAAACATCCTCATATGAAGGGATTTTAAAGATCATCGTTTTAATATTTTAATTCTTGAATTTTTTTTATCATAATCCAGCAAGGTCCAGAAGACCCAGAGTGAAATACATGTTATCAGTCCTGCGAATGGCAGAAAGAATGATATTATAAATGCCGCCAGGTAAATAAAGAAACCGAACCAGTATGCATTCCTGATTTTAACAATAAGTGCATCAGAAATTTCTTCTTTTACTAGTCTTCGCTTATAAGCTGATGAAAACCAGAGCAGGTTGAATGCGACACTTATTAGTACCATAGAGCCGCAATAAAAAGCCGACGCAATATTAAATGCTGGTGTCTCAAAATATCTTGCAAGAACCGCTGTAGGATAGTTAATGAATGTTACAGCCAGAAGGAGAAATCCATTTGCAAACAGGAAAGCAGGATTTATTTTCCTGAGATATTTGAAAAAACCATGATGGTTGATCCACATTATCAATACTGCAAGAAAACTTAGGATAAACGCAAAATATGATGGCCACAGATTTATAAGTGCTTTATAGAGTTTATCGCTTGTCACAAAGTCACCCAAATCAGGCACCCTGATTCCCAGGATAAGTAATGTCAATGCTATTGCAAATACCCCATCGCTGAAGGCTTCAACCCTCGAAGTTTCCTTCTCCATATATCAACTATTTCATAGGAACTTCCATCAATAAAAATTCTGCTTCGGAATCAGCTTTTGCAGTAAGCTTGTCCACATCCCATATTCCGAGACCGTCACGAGATGCAAGTTCCTGATCATTGATTGCAACATTACCGTTCAAAATGAAGGCATAAACGCCATTACCCTTTGCCTTCAAATTATAATCTGACATAAATCCTTTGTCAAATTTCCCGAGATGAAACCAAGCATTCTGATATATCCATACTCCTTCATCATCAGGATTAGGAGAGAGGATTTGCTGAAGATTATTATGCCGATGATCAACGTTTAGTGTAATCTGATCGTATCGCGGTTTTACATTCCGTATCCTGGGTATTACCCAAATCTGAAGGAACTTTACTGGTACATCCTTGTTTTTGTTGTATTCACTGTGAGTTATTCCTGTTCCGGCGCTCATAACCTGAACATCTCCATGCCGGATGACTGATACATTTCCCATGCTGTCCTTATGCTCCAGGTCTCCTTCAAGCGGAATTGAAATTATTTCCATATTATCATGAGGATGTGTACCAAAACCCATCCCTGCCTCCACAGTATCATCATTTAACACACGGAGCATTCCGAAATGGACCCTTTCAGGATCGTAATAATCAGCGAAACTGAAAGTGTGTCTGCTGTGAAGCCATCCATGATCCTCATCACCGCGAGTTTCTGATTTATGCAAGACTGAATTTGCCATGATATTTAAATCTTTATTGTTGTTTTACCAGTTGAACTTCGCAGCTGATTCTTACGTCATCACTTACCAGGACCCCGCCAGCTTCAAGGGTGGCGTTCCAGTTCAGACCCCAGTCTTTTCGGTTAATTTTACCGTTAATTGTAAAACCAGCTTTCTCATTGCCCCATGGATCTTTCATCACCCCGCCAAATTCGACATCAAGTTTAATCTGTTTCTTTATTCCTTTTATAGTGAGGTCGCCATATAAAGTATAACTTCCGTCTCCATCTACTTGTTCATAGGTATTTCCTGTAAAAGATATCTGCTTATGATTTTCAACATCAAAAAAATCTACGCTTCTCAGGTGTTCATCACGCTTCGTATCACCTGTATCTACTGATGCAGGATTTAACCAGAAATCTATCTCGGAAGTCATGAAATCTTCACCAGTGGTATAAATACTGGCTTCAAATTCCTTGAATTCACCTTTTACATTAGTAATCATTAGGTGCTTTACTTTGAAACCGATTTCACTGTGAACAGGGTCGATAATCCATTTTATTTTAGTTGGTTCTTCTTTTGTGGGTTTCATATTATTTTTTGTTTATTGTTTCCAGATCATTTCTTGATATTTATCCTTATAACCTTCTCTTTGTTTAGTGTATTGATCTCATTGAACAGAATATCTACCCTCAATAACTAACATGGCAAGGTAATCAGGACCATTTTATTTTCAAATGTAGACGAGCTTGGTTTTAATAATTAAAATTCAGGTTTGCTATTGTTTGAAAAACTCCCCATCTGCTTTTATCATTACATCAGTGCTGATATCGAATGGGTCAGCAGGTCCGACATTAAAGTCCGTCCGATCTATAATTCCTGTAAGCTGAAAACCAGCTTTCGTTTTCTTCGACATTGCATCCTCTATTGTTCCCCTGAACCATAAATCTATAGTAACGGCTTTGGTGACTCCATGCATCGTCAGATCACCTGTAATCCTTAACCTATCCTTCATACCCGTTGTATTACGAATAGAAGTTGATTTAAAAGTCATGGAAGGATATTTGACTGCATCAAAAAAGTTCGGACTCCTTAGATCATCATCACGCATTTTCACTTCTGTATTAACTGACGTCATATCCACCGAAAGAGTAAATACGGCATCGCTGAAATCTGATTTCGATGAAGTAATTGTTGCCTCAAATTTTTGAAATAATCCGAAAATAGAGGAGAAACCTCTATGCGTAACTGTAAATGTTAATTTGGAATGCATGGGGTCTGCGTTCCATGTTGTTGTCTGGGCAAATGAAATATTTGCCCAAACAAGGATTGTCAGAACGGATAATAGTTTTTTCATAATGTTTTGCTTTAACGATGAATGAGGAATGCAGAACGTTGAAATCAACTATCTGCATTCTTTAAATGGTTTTTGAATAGCTGCGAGAACTATCATGATTTATTTACCTAATCCCAATTGGTTCATGTAAGTTTGATTATCCCAGAATAATGATTCTTCAATCATAATACCGTCTTTCCAATGACCTATGGTACACATTGGCAGTTTGAATGATTTTCCGGTTGGCTGAATAAACTTACCGCCGCCTATTGGCATAGGTTTGGTGAAAGATCCTTCCATTACTCCGGTTACTGCAGTCCATTCTCCGTTGCTGCTTCCAAAACGGATCGGGTGCTGTTTGATCCTTGTGTCAGGCGCATACACAAACAGGGCTTTCAAATCTTCAATGTGACGATCAAGACCCACCGTAAAATGTCCATCAGGCCAGTTAACCTTGATGTCTTTTGAGTGGCTCTCATGAAATCTTACCCATTCCTGGTTAGTGAAAATGGTGTAGTCAAGTGTGTCGAATGTAACTAAGTTTTTGGCAAGTTCTGCGTTACCTGATGTCATCACCTTAATCTCGTTCCTGAGTGAATCGATTTCTGACTGACGGACTGAAACATTTCCGCTTTTTTTAGTACAACTGTTTAATGCTGCAACACCTGCAATTAATATTACTGCTGCGAGTGTTCTTGCTGCGATTGATTTAGTTTTCATTTTTGATCTTTTTAATTATGATTAATTGTAAATAAATTCATGGCACAAAGATGCACCAGAATAAATCGCAGGCGGTAATACTTTTCGGTAAAAGGGTTGTAATTTCAGGAAATGAGACTCTTCATCTCATTCCTGAACTCGGTCGGAGTCTGTCCCGACTTCCTCCTGAAGACATTTGTGAAATAGGATTTTTCGTTGTACCCGAGTTCAAAGCCTATCTCGGAAACATTTTTATTTGTTGAAACAAGGAGATTTTTAGCTTCGATTAGTTTCCTGGTTTCGATAATCTCTGAAACACTTTTCTGCAAAATATTGTGGCATATCAGATTCAGATTCCTCGCTGACATGAACAATTTCTCTGCATAAAAATCCACTCCTTCGGGTCTCCTGAAGTTTTCTTCAAGAATTGCCAGAAAGTTCTTAAATGTAATATTCTGAGTACTGATAAGTCGCTTGTCTGGATCAATGTCTTTCCTTCTTTCAGATTCAATCATGGTGAAGAGAGTATTAAGCAACAACCTTATTACTGCATAATCAGGTGTGCTCTGAACTGATTCATTATACATAAGTTCGCACATTGTCACTATACGGTTGAAATTATCACCTTTCTGCATTGGGAGGTTTGCATGATCATGATAATACGAATAAAGCTGGAAAGTCATCTCCGGAATAAACTCGCTTTTAAACTCAATGACCCAGATGTCAAACTTTTTATTTTCAGGACATGGTTTCACGCCATGGACTTTTCCTTTTGTGACAAAACTGATAAAAGGAGATATGAATCTTTCAGATTTGAAGTCAATAAAATGTTCAAGCTTCCCTTCGATCCCCACAATCAATTCTTCAAAATCGTGAATATGAACCCGATCGGGAGATTCAGCAATTTTTCTGGCTTCCTCCAGGCTTATCCTGAATATGTGAAAGAGATTATCCATACCTCACAAAATTAATAAATGTACTTGTACCAATGCAGTAATTTTTCATTTTATAGCTTCCACAAAGACTCTTGGTTGCAACTCTGACTAAGAACTCAGATTCGATTAATAAAAGTTGCAACCCCTGTCTTCACGGAACCTTTACAACCCATACTCAGGATTAGTGATGTTCTGGGAAGTTCAAAAGGCCATTCCTAACTTTTGTTTAAGTGTTGGATCAGGCTAAAGAGCATCCGCGAAATTTCTTCAAGATTATTAATATTCTTCTTGAATTCCTCCTCATTTATTTCGGATAACTCATAAAGATATTCAAGAATTGCCGCACATTCGAATGCACTTCCTCTGGCTATAACCATGAAGTTTTTCCTATCCTTATTACTAAACCTGGAGGAACCTTCAGCGATATTCAGCATGATACTGAAAGAAGCTCTTCTAAGTTGATCGTTGGTGGCACGGTCAAAGTTTCCATCAGAAATCAGGTTATGCATCAAAATGCAAAATGCTTTTGCTTTTTGATAGACATCAAGTTTACAAAAGTCAAACATACTGCACGAGGATTTAATGGTTAATAAACTTAAAATAATAGTTGCGAGACTATTAGTAAAGATAGAAAATCTTTAAGAGTGAGTGTGAGAGTGAGAGCGAGGAAAAAAGCGACGAGAGTGTTCGCTCTCGCTCTCACTCTCGTTCTTTTTTCAGTACCCGGAGCGGGACTTGAACCCGCACAACCGCAATGGTCACAGGATTTTAAGTCCTGCGTGTCTACCATTCCACCATCCGGGCAGTTATAGTCTTGCAGTCTTGCAGTCTTGCAGTCTGAAGGGATGTGCAAATTTAAAATAAATAATCCTTAATCAAAACAGGGAGTCTGGTTAAGGATTTAACCTCTGTGTTACTCTGTGGTCCTCAGTGACACTCTGTGTAACTGAGTCTTAAAACTTACACAGAGAGACACAGAGATGTCAAAGAGTGACACTGAGAAGGAAATTAATTTTTTACAAGGATCGGCTTACCAAAGCCAACCTTCTCGAGATCGTCCAGCTGCGTTTTTGCATCTCCTGCAATAACATAGTACATCCTTGATGGATCGATGTATTTCCTTACGACCTCAAGCTGCTTCTCCGGAGTAAGGCTCTTAATGTAAGCCTGCTCCTGTTTAACCCAATCAACCGGTAGATTATAGGCGCTCATAATATTGAGGTAGTCGACAAGCGATCCAAGTGTTTCAAACCGGCGGGCATCGCTCTTTATCATTCCCGATATGGTGAAATCTATATATTCCTGCGGCATAGCCTGCCTGTACTTTTCCATCTCTGTCCTGAAAATATTCACAGACTCAAGCGTGGAGTTGGTCCGTACTCTCGATGTGGCAGCAAAATAGCCATAATTTTTATATCCGTTGAACGAGGAGTAGGCACCATATGTATAACCCTTCTGTTCCCTGATGATCTGCATCCATATTCCTGCGATCGATGCCTCTCTCGCCCCAAGCTTATAATTCGCCACCACCTCGGGAAAGAAATCAGGACTGCTCCTTGGTAAAGATGGGGCACCAATAGAAATTGCAGATTGCTTTGCCCCGGGTACATCTACAAAATAGATCTGAGACTTTTCAGGTGCGGCGGGTATTTTGATCTCTGATATGGTGACCAGCTTAGCCGGCCATTTCTGGCTGAGGGAAGAGAGTGCGGTCTGAACCCTCTGCTTTTCAACATCGCCGGCAACCAGGAACCTTGCAATTGATGGCGAGAAATACTTACTGTAGAAATCCTTCAGGTCTGTGATTGTAATTGATGAGACGGAGCTCTCTGTTCCCATTAAGTCGGTTGACAGGATATTGTTGCCAAACATTAGCTTGTTCAGGGTGCTTGAGGAAAGATAATCGGGGCTGGCGGCGTTCCTTTTTATACTGTTTGTTATCCTTGAACTGACAAGACCGAACTGCTCTTCATCCCATCTTGGTTCGAGAAGCATCTCTTCAACCAGGGAGAGGGTCTTTTCAAAATTCCTCGACAGGGTGCTGACATCAATTGAGATATTTTCATTCGATGCTGAAACCCTGATCGTGGCACCCAGCATACCTATCGCATCCTCAAGTTGTTCAGGAGTCTTGTTCCTTGTGCCTTCATTCATCATTGTGGCGACCATATTTGCCAGACCAGCCTTGTCGACATTGTCGAGAAGGTGACCTCCTTCAATTACCAGGGAGTATTGTACAAGAGGTAGTTCTGACTGCCTGATACCCCAGACCTTCATTCCATCGGACAGTGAAGCGGACCATGACAGGGGAGTGGCAATCTCCGGATCTGGCCCTGATTTTGGCATGACAGAGCGGTCAAACCTGGTCTTTGTTTTGATAATATTTTCTTTTGTAGTGTCTGCCCTGGCCTCGGCTGCTTTGGTCACATCCTCTTCTGTAATCCCTCCATTGACCGAGCCTTCAGCAATAAGTTTCACTTCCCCTCTTGGAACGAAGCTTGTCTCGACAAAGTTTTTACCCTTTATGTACTTATCATAAGCTGCCTTGATATCTGCCATGGTCACAGACTGGGTATTCTGAAAATCTTTTTTATAGAATTCCGGATCACCAGTGTTCATAGTATATTCGGCGAGAGTGAATGCCTTTCCCTGCACGCTTGTGAATGAGTTGTAGAAGTGTGTCTCAAATCCTGCTTTGATCCTTGTAAGGTCTTCCTGGGTGAAGCCATCCTTTTCGAACTTTTGGAGGCCTTCAAAGATGGCCTTCTCCACTTCCGTTAAATTGACTCCCGGATTTGCAGTTACAGATATTGTAAATGAACCGGCAAGCTCCTGGGCCATATTCCGTGCCATAACTCGCGAGGTTAGCTTTTTATCCTTTACCAGAACTGTATACAGAGGGGACTTCTTGGAGTTAGCCAGTAGATCTCCGAGAAAGCTGAGTGCATAGGAATCTTTTGAATATCTCTCTGTGGAAGGGAAAACTATTGTCAGCTGTGGAGCCTTGGCAAAATTGTCTTCGTGATAAAGCCTTACTGTTGAATTGAGAGAAACCGGCATTGGCTTTCTTTTTTCAATTGCCACACCTGAAGGTATCTCACCAAAATACTTTTCAACAAGTGCCCTGGCTTCAGGCTTTTCAAAGTCGCCTGAAATAACAAGGAAAGCATTGTTAGGAGTATAGAATTTATGATGGAATGCCTTAACATCAGGTATGCTTGCATTTACAAGATCCTGCATGCTTCCGATCACATCCCAGTTGTACGGGTGACCTTTAGGATAGAGGTTCTTCAGGATAAGCATCTGATTGAAACCATAAGGAGCATTGTCGTAACTCTGTCTTTTCTCGTTCATCACAACATCCTGCTGGTTGGCAAGATTGAATTTAGTAACTGTATTCTCAAGGTATCCCATCCTGTCGGATTCCATCCAAAGTGCCATCTCAAGATAGTTTTTGGGAAGGACTTCAAAGTAGTTGGTTCTGTCCTGGTTGGTGCTTCCATTGAAGGTTCCTCCTGCATTGCTGATTTTTTTTACAAACTCACCCCTCGGCAGATTTTCTGATTCCTGGAACATCATATGTTCAAAGAGATGAGCGAAGCCTGTTTTACCTTCAGTTTCGCGGCTTGAACCTACATGATAATAAATGGCAACAGCCACTATCGGGTTGGATTTATCCTGATGAAGGACTACGGTCAACCCGTTGGGCAGCTTGTACTTCTCAACTGCTATTGAGAAATTATCACTATTTTTAGACTGGCCAATGCCAGCAAGGGTAAATGTCAGGCTCATGATTAATGACAGAATAAGGTTTTTCATGTTCATATTTTTTAAGTTCTATCGCTATTTAATGAACTCGAAATTATAACAATTTAATGAGAGACTGCTGGATATAACATTTTTTAACAGGAGAAGAGATGGAAGGGTGGGGGAGTCCCGGAGATATTAGGGCTAATATTTGCAGATAAAAAAAAATTCTTATTTTTGCCGTGAATTCGCGGGAGTAGCTCAGTTGGTAGAGCATAACCTTGCCAAGGTTAGGGTCGCGGGTTCGAGTCCCGTCTCCCGCTCAAACAAAGCCGCCACTTTTTCAAGTGGCGGCTTTGTTTGATAGTGGCCCCATAAGGGTCCGTCCCGACCGTCAGTGTCGGGACAATCCCGTCCTATAATCAAACCACTCATACCCGATTTACATTTCAACTTTATTAACATTTCAATTTTTTTATCTGTTAATAAAAAGATCTCTTTATTATTTGGAATTAGTCTAAATAAATATAACTTTGTTTCGTTATTTGATACATGAGATCAATTAGCGGAGAGAGTTCCACTCCATTGGCTGGGGCTAAAAAATATCACCAACATGGCAACTAAAGCAAACGCAAAAAAAGCTGTACCTGCAAAAAAATCAAATGCAAGTGCATCTAAAGCGAAGCCGAAAGGCAAAAAGTAAGCAAAAAAATAAAAAAAAGCCCCGACTGAATTGTCGGGGCTTTCAATTTTCCGGGAACAGACATATAGTGCTTATTTTTTTATAGGACCCCAGTCGGAAAGAATATCATTCTCAATGTATAACCATGTTTTGGTATAGAGCCACTCTTCCTTGACCAGGTTTCCCTCAAAAGTCTTGTTGATCTTTACGGGTTCTCCCCAGCTGTCACGAACCATCTCGCCTGTCATGCCTCTCCATATCTTTCCTGCATTAAGCAAAGCTGCCATACTGGTCCCATATTTATTTTCAAGATAAGTCAACCTGCTGGCCAGGTCATTCTGCTGATTGGCTTGCTGGTCATTTTGCTGGTTATTCTGGGATGGCTGTTGTTGCATCTGCTGGTTTGCCTGGTTCGGCATCTGGTTACGTGATGACCTTAAGTTATTTGCAGGTATCTCATCAACGACCGCATCTTTTTTAAAGATAAAGCCTTCATTATCCTGGTATGTGACATGAAAATAAGTACTGTCACTTCCAAGTATATTTACAGTTGAGCCTGATTGAATTACCATTTTAACAGAAGTGAGGTCATCCTTATCTGCGAACAGCCTGCTTGATGATTTCAGAGTGGCTGTCAGTGGCTGTACATTCTGGTCCTTATTGTTCTTTTCCAGGTTCTGCAGGAGATCGGTTTTGTTATCCTGGGCAGGTAATGTAACCGATATCATGAGAAGTGCCAGTGCAATAATCTGCTTTTTCATATTGGAAATTTTATTTAACTGCTCAAAAATTATACCATAATTAAAAGGCTCATAAGCTTAAGGGTGCAAAGGTAGTGTTAAATGATTCTTATAACCATTATGCCATCCCGTAAAGGCAGGATGACATTTTCAATTCCGGGCTCGCTTTTTATCATTTCATTGAATTCTATGATTCCCCTGGTTTGCTGGTCCTTTGTACTTTCATCCAGGGCTTTCCCTCCCCAAAGGACATTATCAGCGATTATGAATCCTCCCGACTTAACCTTTTTTTTCACTGCCCTGAAATATTCGCAATATTCCCTTTTATCGCCATCGATAAAAACAAGGTCAAATTTAATATTAAGCCCGGGGATCACATCCTGCGCCCTTCCCGTAAGCTGTTCAATGCTGCCCGATAAGTCAGCTTTTCTGAAAAAGTCATTGCTGAATGAGACGAGCTCATCGTTCAGTTCAATTGTGATCAGCCTGCCTCCTGGCCGGAGACCCCTAGCAAGGCATATTGCTGAATAACCTGTAAACGTGCCAATTTCCAGAATATTATCAGGAGAAATCATTTTGGAGATCATTTCAAGAAACCTGCCCTGCAGGTTTCCCGAAGCCATATTGGGATTTACGAACCTGATATGGGTCTGCCTGTACAGTTCTTTCAAAACCGGATCTTCATCCGAGGAATGGCTGATAATATAATTTTCAATTTTTCTTTCCACTACTTATAGATTAAGGTTGAAAGCCTGTCTCTTTCAAATATCTCGTTAGCTGTCTCCAGCAGTTCTGATGAAGTGATTTCATCAACCTGCCTGCAAAGTTCTTCAAGGGAGTCTGTCTTATTGAAAACAAGCATGCTCTTGCCCAGCGACAGCATCAGGCTTTCGTGATTCTCAAAACCGCGTGCCAGGTAACCTTTCATCTGGTTCTTGGCTTTGGCAAGCTGGATGGTTCCAAGCTTCCTGTTCTTCAGGCCCTCGAGCTCCTTTATCGTCGCATCAATGCTTTTTTCAAGATTCTGAGAGTCCGTTCCAAAGTATATTGAAAAGACACCTGTATCATAATAAGGGTTATAGTTTGATTCAATATTATATGCAAATCCCTTTTTCTCCCTCAGGGAGAGGTTAAGTCTTGAATTCAGTCCGGGTCCCCCGAGCAGATTATTCAGCAATGTCATACTGAATCTTTTCTCATCATTATGGTTATATGCCACATTCCCGATTATGCAGTGGCACTGCCAGGTTTCCATCTTTCGCTCGACAGAGACAGGTTCATAATTCCATTTCCTGGCTGATGTTTCAACCGATCGCCTCGCCTGTATCCCGGAAAAGTATTTGGTGAAAAGCCTTTTGATCTTTTTTTCATCAATATTGCCGACAGAACAGAACACGATCTTATCGGTGAAGTAGTTATTCCTCATGAATGATCTTATCTTCTTCCGGCTGAATTTTTTGACAGTTGAAGGAGTTCCAAGGATATTTCTCCCGATAGGCTGCTCTTTAAAGATTATCTCTTCGAAATCGTCAAATATAAGTTCACCGGGATTATCCTTGTAGGAATTTATCTCCTCGATGATCACCTCTTTTTCCTTGACCATCTCCCTTGCAGGGAATTCCGAATGAAAGGTGATATCGCTTATCAGCTCAATTGCTTTTTCATAATCAATATTCAGGAATGAAGCATGAACCGCAGTCTCTTCCTTGGTGGTATAACCGTTGAGCTCACCGCCCACATCTTCAAGTCTGCAAAGGATATGGTATGCTTTCCGGTGAGTTGTGCCCTTGAAAAGCATGTGTTCAATGAAATGAGCTATTCCATGTTCGTCAGCAGTTTCGTTTGCCGAGCCTGCATTTATCAGGAGACCGCAATGTCCGACTGCTCCCTGGATCCTGTGGTGTACCAGGCGTATCCCGTTATCGAGTGTATAAAGAATGTTATCCATTAATTGTCCTTAGTGAGGTGTCAAAGGTACCATATAGGTAAAATGATTCCAAACAGAAAATAATTCAGTAAAGTATTTGTGAAAAAGGATTTGCGGTTTATATTTGCAGTCCCAAAAGGAGGTGCCATAGCTCAGTAGGTAGAGCAACGGACTGAAAATCCGTGTGTCCTTGGTTCGATTCCGAGTGGCACCACGTCTTTAAAATGCAAATTCCGTAAGATCAACGTCTTACGGGATTTTGTTTTTAAGAAGATGACGGAATTGGTGACGGATTTTTCAATTTATTCGTTGTCAGTGCTTTGCAGAGGTCAAATCGCTAAAAAGGCCATCACCAACACTCATATTAAAGCTTCTTAAGATTGCTGGAAATAAAGAGACGTAAAATCTTGCTCCGTAATCACACCATCCTAATGAAATTCCATCTGTTTGAGCATCTTTATCGTTCAGATTCACGCCGGGATAAAATTTTCTTGCTAACTTACGGTAGGCACTTTTGGTATCCTTTTGGATTGAATTTTTATATACTCCTGATATTTTAGAATAATCGATATAGATTTTGAAAATATTTTAGCTAAGGTCTCAAAATAGCGGATAAAGTCAAAGATATAAATATGCAAAGGAAAGTAATAAGTACAGCAGTTTGTTTAATCATGGATCGATTCAGGGTGTTACAATTTAACCGTTTGATACGGTGACACAATTGCAGAAAATACTGTGCTTAATTTGCCAAAAATTCACCGTTAATTGGTTTTTTGCTGCTCGTCTGGATTTTGCTGGCCACTAATTTAAATTCGAATATCATGAATCTGAACAATTTTACGATAAAAGCCCAGGAATCGGTAGAGAAGGCTTTTAATATTGCAGCTTCAGACGGACAGCAGGCTGTTGAGTGCGCTCATCTGATGAAGGGTGCAATCAGTGAATCAGACAATGTGGTCAGTTTTCTATTCGGCAAGATGGGAGTTGATCTTGTCTCATTCTCAAAAGCTGTCGATCAGATGATAAATAAATTCCCGAAAGTCTCGGGTGCAGAATCTTATCTCTCTGAAAAGGCCTCAGAAGCCCTTCGTAAAGCATCGGATCATGCTTCAACAATGAAGGATAAATTTGTCTCTGTTGAACATATACTTCAAGGAATACTCGATACAGAGGACCAGGTGTCACGATTAATGAAGGAGAGGGGAATTACAAAAAAGGACCTTAAAGCTGCCATTACAGAGATCAGGAAAGGTTCGACAATTAATAGCCAGACACCGGAAGACACTTACAACGCACTTGGCAGGTATGCAAACAACCTGAATGAAATGGTCCGCTCCGGCAAACTTGATCCTGTAATAGGCCGCGATGATGAGATACGAAGGATACTTCAGATACTGACCCGAAGAACTAAAAATAACCCTTTGCTTATCGGTGAACCGGGTGTGGGGAAGACTGCAATTGCAGAAGGTCTTGCTCATCGTATAGTGAGGGGTGATGTTCCTGAAGATCTAAAATCAAAAGTAATATATTCTCTGGATATGGGGGCACTCATTGCAGGTGCCAAATATAAGGGTGAATTTGAAGAGAGACTCAAATCCGTTATTAATGAAGTAATATCATCAAACGGAGAGATCGTACTCTTTATCGATGAGATTCATACTCTTGTCGGAGCCGGCAAATCGGAAGGTGCAATGGATGCGGCTAATATCCTGAAGCCTGCTCTTGCAAGGGGAGAATTACGGGCTATTGGTGCAACTACCCTTGATGAATACCAGAAGTACTTTGAGAAGGATAAAGCGCTTGAACGCCGGTTCCAGGTTGTTATGGTGGAGGAGCCCGACAGGGCTGATGCAGTTTCAATCCTCAGAGGTTTGCGGGAAAGATATGAAGCTCATCATAAAGTAATTATTAGAGATGAGGCAATAATTGCTGCTGTAGACCTTTCATACAGATATATAACAGATAGGTTTCTTCCTGATAAGGCAATTGACCTGATGGACGAGGCTGCATCGAGGCTGCGTCTGGAGATGAACTCAGTTCCTGAAGAGCTTGACGAACTGGAAAGGTCAATTGCAAGATATGAAATTGAGAGAGAAGCATTAAAACGTGATGGTGATAAAGAAAAAGAAGCCGTGATGGCACGCGAAATATCGACCCTTGTGGATAAGCGAAATGAACTTAAGGCAGCATGGGTCGCAGAGAAAGGCATGATCGGAAAAATGCAGGAGAAAAAAGAGAGAATAGAATCCCTGAGGTTGGAAGCCGATCAGGCTGAACGGTCAGGAGACTATGGAAAAGTAGCAGAGTTCAGGTATGGAACAATTGCCAGTCTGGAAAAAGAGATATCCCGGTATCAGCAGCAGATTGAAAAGAAACGATCGGGCGGGGCGCTTATCAGGGAAGATGTCAGGGCGGAAGATATTGCTGAAGTGGTTTCAAAATGGACTGGAATTCCTGTTGCACGGATGCTTGAGAGTGAGAAGGAAAAGCTTCTGAATCTTGAAGTGGAGCTTCATAAAAGAGTCGTAGGTCAGGATGAAGCAATAAAAGCAGTTTCAGATGCAGTCAGAAGATCGCGTGCCGGCCTGAGCGATGAGAAAAAACCTGTAGGTTCATTTATTTTTATCGGTACAACAGGTGTTGGAAAAACGGAGCTGGCAAGAGCACTGGCTGAATTTCTCTTTAATAATGAAAATCTTTTGACGCGGATAGATATGTCGGAATACCAGGAGAGGCATTCAGTCTCACGTCTTATAGGAGCACCTCCAGGATATATCGGATATGATGAAGGTGGCCAACTTACAGAAGCGGTGCGTCACAAACCATATTCTGTGTTGCTTCTGGATGAAATCGAAAAGGCACATCCTGATGTTTTTAATCTTCTTCTACAGGTGCTTGATGAAGGGCGTCTGACAGATAATAAAGGTCGTACCATCAACTTCAGAAATGTTATAATAATAATGACATCAAACCTCGGTTCAGATGTTATAAGGGATAAAATGGAGGAGTTTGGAAATTCAATACCACATGAGGAGGAAGAATCACTGAAGGGTGAAATATTATTGATGCTCAGGAAATTCATGCATCCTGAATTTCTGAACAGGATCGATGAGATCGTAATGTTCAAACCTTTAAATGTTGAACAGATCAGAGAGATAGTTGTAATCCAGGTATCGTCTCTGATAAAAATGCTAAGCTCCCGCGGTATATCACTATCAGTCAACGAGAGTGTAATTGACTGGCTAGCTGAAAGAGGCTATGACCCGCAGTTAGGTGCCCGTCCCGTGAAGAGGCTGATTCAGAAGGAGCTTGTAAATGAACTTTCAAAAGAGATTATAAACGGGAAGATATTGAAGGAAGATAGGATTACTATTGACGTTAAAGATGGTACGATCTGTTTCCTTAATGAAAACAGAGATGGAGTTTAAAGACTTTTCGGGTCTTTGTGAAGGTGCACGTGGCACCACAACCTCAAATCATAACCCCTTATAGA
The DNA here is from genome assembly GCA_050013475.1 of Bacteroidales bacterium. Lineage (GTDB taxonomy): Bacteria > Bacteroidota > Bacteroidia > Bacteroidales > VadinHA17 > LD21. The sequence continues at coordinate 189,495 of JBEKFE010000005.1, read as the reverse complement.
TCGGCGATCTGCAAGGGGTTTAAAATTTTTTGTTGACGGAAGTGTTGTCGGATTTTACAACATAAGCATAATCAACCACATCCAGTCAAACTTAAAGTGTTATTCATCTCTCACACTATGTACCTTCTTGCAAATAAAGGTCAAATAGACCATCCTGTTCCGGTCAGAATGCATTTTACATATATAACTAATAAAGAAATTATTAACTAAGGTATTATGCGGTTAATTTGATCCTGCCAACAATGATAGGCCCTACCGGCTTTTCCCCGGAAAAATCAAAGTACATCTGAATTTGATAATTCAGAATGTTGTATATTTAAAAATGAAATCGGTTCATAAATGATCCCTTTTAATAAACCTTTTTACTCAGGCGGTGAGATCGAATGCATTTTAGATGCTGTTCGATCTGGTAAAATATCAGGCAACGGGATTTTCACGAAAAAATGCCATTCTTTTTTTGAAAATAAATATGGGTTTAAAAAATGTCTTCTGACAACTTCATGCACGGGGGCGCTTGAAATGAGTGCAATCCTGGCAGAAATTATGCCGGGTGATGAAGTAATAGTACCTTCATTTTCTTTTGTTTCAACGGCGCTCGCATTCGTTCGTCAGGGTGCAAAAATAGTTTTTGCTGACAGCAGAAAAGATCATCCCGGAATTGATGAAGATAAAATAGAATCTCTTATTACACCATCAACAAAAGCAATTATACCTGTTCATTACGGCGGCATTGCATGTGATATGGATAAGATATTAGCACTTTCAGCGAAGTATAACCTTCTTGTTATTGAAGATGCTGCTCATTCAATAGACTCATATTACAAAGAGAGACCTTTGGGAAGTATAGGACATCTTGCAACCTTCTCCTTCCATGAGACAAAGAATTTAAACTCAGGGGAAGGAGGGTTACTGGTGATTAACGATGAACAATTTATTAAACGCTCGGAAATTATATGGGAAAAAGGAACTAACCGTTCAGAGTTTTTAAAGGGAGAGATCAATAAATATGAATGGGTCGACATTGGTTCATCTTTCCTCCCTTCGGAGATAACAGCTGCATACCTGTGGGCACAGCTTAATAATATTGACAGGATTCAGGAAAAACGAAAACATATCTGGAATTTATATAAATTGGAATTGACCGACTGGGCTGAAAATAACAGATTCCAATTACCAGTAGTACCATCTTACGCAACAAATAACGGACATCTGTTTTACATTGTCTTTAATAATGCTGAACAAAGATCATATATGATTAAGGAACTTATGAAAAGTAATATTCATGCAGTTTTTCACTACCAGAGTCTTTACAAAAGCAAATATTATAAAGATAAATATGATGGCAGACAGCTTTATTTTTCGGACCACTATTCGGATTGCCTGCTGAGACTTCCTTTTTATTTTGACCTTGATGATGATGATGTAAAGCGGATATGCTCAGTAATACAAAATGCCATGCATGTTAAAAGCTTGTGAAGGTGGTTACTATAAAACCTGATATTCTCATTTTGCTGGTATTCCTTTCATTTAATAAGTTATATTTATTTTTGAATTTTAACGGAGAAAAGATAGATGTCAACTGTAATTGCTTTTGGAACAAATAAGCAGGCTTATTATGATTTATTCATTGAATCTTGCAATCGTTATAAAATTAAACCAGTCATTTTAGGGTGGAATGAAAAGTGGATTGGTTTTGGGAAAAAATCAATGATGATCCGGGAATACATTAAATCTCTGCCTGAGGAAGAAATTGTAATTTCAGTGGATCCATTCGACACAATTTTTTTATGTGGACTTGAAGAGATAGAAAACAAGTTTAATAAAGTTCCTTCATCTTTCCTTTGTGGCGCACTAAACCTGGGTAAATATAATGGAGCAATTTATAATTACGAATTTAACAAGACCCATAAAAGCCTCCCCAGAACACCGACTAGCTACAATTTCCTGAATACCGGCACCTGGATATCCCGGGCCGGATATGCAGGGTTTCTGATCGACGAGCTTGTAGATAAATTTGGTATGATCGAAACTTCAATGGACCAGCAGCTATTAACTGGTATTTACATTCAGAATTCATATAAAATAGATATCGATTGGAAATGCGAAATTTTTCATAATCTTCTCTTTAAAGATTTCATAACACGCAGACCCGATCTGAAGGATCTGGAATTTTATGACAGGAGAGTTATCAATACTGCTTCCCATTCGAGCCCCTGTATCCTTCATGCTTCCGGGAACGCCAGGATGAAAGGACTTGCTTTAAAACTTGGTTATGATCCAAAGATCATAATCCCTGTAAACAACAGCATAAACTTTGCAAAAAAGACTCTTTTTCATATCGGTCAGATACTTAAACATTACGATTAAATCAATTTCCTGTGAGGCGGGTGGCACCACTGCAATGAATGGTAAAGCCAGAAGTCCTGACCACAACTGGCTTTAATGAATTAACCACCAAAAGCCATTATTAAGTGTTCTTTTTCAGGTATGTATAATAATCGTCATCTGCCCGGCTAAATATGGTTAAGTGATCCGTATTTTGCATTCCTGCAATTCTGTTTATTTCCTGGTAATTGTTTTAGAAAAGTCCTGAAAAATTAGTAAACCATCCCCTTTTACCATAATAGATTTTTAGCAAAATCATTCTTACTGCAAAATTTAATTCTTGGAATACTTCTAAAACATTTAACGGGGCAACTCATGCAAGGCTTATAAATAAATGCATATCAACACATCACAATTAATCATTAACATATTACCAATTTATACCGGATGCCAACAAGGTTTATTGATTGTTTAATAATTTATATCTAAAATAATTGCAAATAAATATTATTTCAATTAATTTAGTTTTCTAACCAAACCCCATCTAACATGAAAAAAATTTTTATTTTATTGATCTTTTGCTGTTTATTCTTTAAAATTAATGCCCAGGAATTTGAAGGTATTGCAAAAGGCGACAAAGAGGTAAGCTTTTACGGTATGGTAATTGCAACTCAGGGTTTTACCATGGGAGATATTTATCTGTCTTATGGTTATTATTTTACAAAAAAATTAGAAGTTGGCCTGGCACCCGGAGTTACGATCACATCGGATAATACTGATGTAAGCGGCCAGCTTTTTGTAAACTATAACTTTTCAAACAATAAACCAACATTTCCATACGTCAAAGCTTCATATTACCAACAGACATTCGATACTGGTGAATCTGGTTTCTTTTCAGCCGGTTTTATTGAGGCCGGGCTCGGCTTAAAATCATTTTTTAATTCAAAGGTAAGCTGGGACACCTCTATTGTTTACGGCTTTCCTGCCAAATCTGGTGGATCATCTGGTTCAGGGATGCTCATGCTGTTGACCGGTATTTCAATTAAATGGTAACCATATTTAAGATATTCTGGTGTTTATTTTTTCTTCTGCTATTTGGTGAAGAAACACAATCGCAGATCCTGATTTACGGGGATCATAATATCCCCGTATCAGGATCTGTTGTTACTATGTGCTTTTCAGGTGACAACAGATTTCTGGCATGCGGTACTCAATCAGGTTTAGTCAAATTATGGGACGTTGAAGCAAAAAAACAACTTTATGAGCTCAAACATGGATCACCAGTCAGTACCGTCCTGATTGATTCGAAGGGCAAATATGTTATTTCAGGCGGGAATAATCATATCATTATCTGGGATCTATATACTGGGAACAGTCTGAAGGTCATGGATGATTATAAGGGAAAGATCTCCCATATTGCATTAAATCCTTCTGAAAATGTCATTTGTGTTACCGGTTCAAATAAGGATATAAGTCTTTATCAATTCCCTGAAGGAAACTTTATTGGATTTTTAAGGAATGGACATACAAAAGAAATAGTTTATTCAGCTTTTAACATCACAGGGGATCAATTGGTATCAGTTGGTAAGGATAATCAGCTTATCCTTTGGGATATCGCCACAAAGCGTGTACTGAGAAAATCAGAAATTAATCCACATACAATCAACGAATCAGGTATTGAGGTCGAAACTGCGGTAGTGATGCCTGACAGGAAGAAAATTCTGATAGCTTATCAGGAAACCATGCTTGACAAAGGTGGGACAAGCATGATATTTAAATATAATACGGCAATATACAACCTGCAATCGGGAATACTTGAAAAGGTCATTGAGGGAAACGTCAAAAATATTAAAACAATTGATATCTCCCCAGATGGAAGTTATTTCTTAACAGATAATTCGACTCCCCGGCTTAAAAAGATCAATTTCCGGGATATAAAAATAGGAGATGTAGCTAAAACTTATCAGATAGAGGGTGACGTTTCTTCATTGAAAATTTCCGATAAAGGTGACTGGTTAGCTGTTGCAGAGAAAAATGAGAGTTCCAGATCCAATGAGGTAATGCTATTCAAAGTGTCAGGGTTAGCGGAATTTTCGAAACAGACGCAAGATAATTCAAGAACTGATATCGTTTCAAACAACGATGCTCCAAAAGATATTAATATAAATATTCCTGTACTGCCCCTCAACATAAATGGAAAATATTATGCATTGATAATTGGCATTAACGATTATGAAGATCCACTCATTCCCAGTCTTGATTCTCCGATTAAAGATGCCGAATCAATATATGACCTGTTGACATCATATTATACCTTCAATAAGGCGGAAGTCCAATTACTTAAAAATCCAAAATACCATGAAATAATTGAAGCGCTGGATCATCTGGAAAAGATTGTAACATCCAACGACAATCTGCTTATTTTTTATGCTGGGCACGGAAAATGGGACAAGGTAACCAGCAGAGGATACTGGCTGCCATCAGATGCCAGACTTTCAAGTACTTCTAACTGGTTCAGAAATAGTACACTTACTGACTACATTGCCAGCATTAAGTCAAAACATACGCTTCTTATTGCAGATGCATGCTTTGCCGGTTCCATATTCAAAACACGTGGTGTCTCTGACAAACCCGGAGGAATTGAAAGACTCTACAACAAACCAAGCAGAAAGGCTATGACGAGTGGTACTCTGGAAGAAGTTCCGGATGTCAGTGTTTTCCTAAAGTATCTAAAGAAAAATCTTGAACAGAACAAGGAGAATTTCCTGCCCTCGGAACAGTTGTTTTATGGTATGAAGTCTGCAGTCCTCAACAATAGTAGTAATATTCCTCAATTTGGAGAAGTAAAAGACGCCGGGGATGAAGGCGGCGACTTTATTTTCGTAAAAAGGAAATAACCGTCCACAGAACCAGGATAATAGCTGGTAATTCTGAAATAAACCTTAAAATTGTCAGGAATTATATAAAATTCTATAACCCGGCAACGAATATGAAAAAACTTATTCTTTTTATCATTTTAATCTGCGGATTTTCGCGGATTATACTATGCCAGAATGAAAGCCCCTTTTCCAAAAGTTCACTGCTGATCGGAGGAAATGTTTCATATAACTATTCCGAAGTGACCAATCATTTACCCGCAGGCATGATGACTCAGGAAATAAATATAACTACAAAGACCTGGAACCTTCAGCTTGCTCCTTACAGTGGATACTTCTTAATGAAAAATATTTGCCTAGGGATGCAGCTTAATTATGGTACGACAGATACCAAGCAATGGACAAAAACAATAGATATTGACACACTTACCTGCACCAAGGTCTATTCCCTGATACCCGCGATATTTATCAGATATTATACAAAACCGAAGATCTTTTTCGAGATATCGGGTGCATGGGGAATTGATCGCAACTATGCTGTAAAGCCTGTGACAAACAGCAGTGACCGTACAATTGATGGTGGAGTAGGATATTCTTTGTTTATCTCAAATTCGCTTGCTATCGAACCTCTGATTAAATATCGGATTACAAAAACCTCAAATTCAAGCACTGGTGAAGAGGATGAATTGAAGGGAGTATATTTTAACATTGGCCTTCAATATTACCTGAAACCTAAAAAAGCTATGTCTCATCAGTAATACTAACCCTGAAAAATACTTCCTGGCTCCTTACTTATGCACAATCAGGACAATACCTAGGATTAATGCCAATGCTCCAAGAATTGCAAGAGTAATCTTTGTCCAGCTGTACGGTCTTTCACCCTTGACCTCTCCTGTTCTGCCATTGATCAGGAACCTGTAGACCTTATTCTTATACATATAAGCACTAATCCAGATAGGAAGCAGGATATGCTTGAATTTTATATCGTTATATACTGTTTTGAGTGAAAAAATACGCTGATGATCGCCTCCTATATCCTTACAGACGGAAGAATTAATAGCTTCATCCATTCTGACCTTTGCATAACCGAAGCCATCCTTAAGGTTTATCTGATAACTCTCTGTTTTAAAACCGCTGAGATAACTTTCATTAAATGGCACCAGATTCCCCAGATCCCACGGTTCAAGCTTCTCAACGTAAGCTTCAGGAAGCGATTTACTGGCAAGGACCAATAAATTACTAAAAGCATTATTTACATGTCCGATAACATTCTTCCAGATTGTACTGGTAACCGTACGTGTCCTTTCAACTGATTCTCCATTTTCGATATCGGTATAAGATTCTGTTTCTTCATAATCAGTGCCTTGTTCACCTGTGTAGTCAGTACTTGTTTGTGAATCATAAGCCCAGTAGGGGATATACAATCCGGTCAGCTTTTCTTCCTGCTGAGCGTATTGTTTCAACTTATCAGGGGCAAACCATAATCCTTTTATCCATTGCGTGAAATCAGAAATTGCTTTATTCTGATCAATTGCAAATGGAAGGATTGCTTCAGGTTTAATGCTATGTCCGGATGTGGCATCTTTTACTACCAGTGGCGATCCGCAGCAAGGACATGCATCTGAAACCACATTTGGATTTAAGGATGTTTGTGCACCGCACCCCTGGCATTTTATGGTCACAGTCTCATGAGTATCAGCCTCTTTTTCAAATTCATTAGCAAATTTCTCAAAATCCAGCTCTTCAATAACCTTTGCAGAAACCGCAATTTCGTTTTCCATTCCGCAATGGGGGCATTTGAGACGATTGGTGCCAGGTGCAAACTCCAGCTTGCCGGAACATCCTTTGCAAACTATTTCTTTTTGTGATGTCTCTGAAATTGTATTATTCTGATTCATAATTACTTATGTTTACCGGCATTTCTAAATAGTTTATTAGATCCTGGAATCTACTTTTGAGGTAATGGAGGAGGAACAGTATCGAAAATACTGACTAAATCGGGTTGTACAGAAGCTGCGGCCCATTGACTCATGCCCTGTTTCCATACCATGGTATCTTTGTTAATCTCCCCTTTCACGGCCATCTGTTTCAGAATGTTCTGATCAAAAGGGCCTGACTGCTGTCCTCCGATTGCAACAAAATAGCTTACCACTCCGGGTATTGGAGGCAGACCAGGCTGAGGTTGCTGTCCGGATTGTCCCATTTGTCCCATCATTGCATTAGCCATCCCGAATCCCATGCCCATTCCCATTCCGGTAGAAGCTCCACCACCAGAAGGATTTTTAGCTGCAGCTTCCATTGATTCGGCAACCTGGAACTGAGTGAATTTATTCATATCGCCCAGAATACCCATGCTTGAACGTTTATCCAGAGCAGCCTCCACCTCTTCAGGCAGTGTAACACTGGCTATGAGAAATTTTAATAGTTCAATTCCGTATTCAAGGAATTCAGGTTTCATTTTGTTTTCACAAAATTTCGAAATCTCATCAAAATTGGAGGCCATGTCGAGAACAGGGATCTTGCTTTCTCCAATAGCATCTGTAAACCGTGTAACAGCAACATTTCTTAGCTGATTTGTTATACTTTCCGTTGTAAAGTTACCTTCAGTACCGGCTATAGATTTGATGAACAATCCGGGATCGGAAACCTTCATAGTGTAATTACCATTTGCACGAATGCGTATCGGACCAAACTCCGGATCTCTAAGCATTACCGGATTAGGCGTTCCCCATAGTAAATCGGTGAATTGCTTTGTGTTAACAAAATAGACTTCAACAAGAAAAGGACTGTTGAAGCCATATTTCCATCCTTTAAGAGTAGTAAGGATTGGCATATTTTCAGTTGTCAGAGTATAAAGCCCGGGTTTAAATACATCTGCTAACTGTCCTTCATTAATAAGGACTGCAACCTGGGATTCTCTGACTGTGAGTTTTGCACCATTTTTAATTTCGTTCTGATACCTCTCAAAACGATGAACCATGGTGTTATTGGTAGGGTCGAGCCATTCGATGATGTCGATAAATTCACCCCTGATTTTGTTTATTAGTCCCATATTACCATTCTTAAAATTTATAAATCAATAATCTATAACCGATATTCTTTCTTTACATTTTCAAATTTTTAAAAACCCGGGATATTTAAAACATTCCGGAATCAAATTTATAGAAAAATGATTCTCTTTAACAGAGGGAGAAGATAATTATATCCAATGACCATGTTTCACGCACCCGCACTCACACTATATTTTTGATCGTTGCCCTGCGAGTCCTTATTGTCACTTTGTTCCTGATCCCGGCTGATGCTGTTACTTTTCGTATATTTACAACACAATAAACAAGGGTGGCTGGAAGCGGATACTCTAATGGGCTAAGGATATGAGCCTGGCTTATTTCAGATTTTATGAGGAGCTGAATGATTTTCTGCCTGCGGGGAAAAGAAAGAAGCTATTTCCATATGAATTTTATGGTAATCCTTCAGTTAAAGATTCTGTCGAGGCGATCGGAGTGCCGCATGTCGAAATTGACCTGATCCTGGTAAATAGTCTGTCGGTTGATTTTTCCTATAAACTTAAGAATGCGGATTCTGTATCCGTTTATCCTGCTTTTGAAAGCATTGACATCGGTTCCGTCACGCATTTAAGGGAAAAACCCTTACGGGAATTGAAGTTTATCTCTGATGTTCATCTGGGTAAGCTCACAAAATACCTGCGTTTATGCGGCTTTGATACATTTTACCGTTCCGATTTTAGCGATGAAGAAATTATAGATCTTGCAATATCTGATAAAAGAGTTATCCTGACGAGGGATAAGGAATTGCTAAAGAATAAAATAGTGACCCATGGCTACTGGATAAGATCAATGGACATTTACGAGCAATTAAAGGATGTAATCCTGCGTTTCGATTTAAAGAAGCGGATCACTCTTTTTACCCGTTGTTTAGAATGTAATGGAATTCTGGAGGATGTTCCAAAAGGGGAGATTCTGAACCGCTTATTGCCTAAGACTCGGCAGTTTTACCGGAAATTTAAAAAATGTCCTGACTGTGATCGGATCTACTGGAACGGCTCGCATTTTCAAAGTATGAAAAGACATATTAAAATGCTTATGCCGGAAACCCGCACAGTAATATAACTCCAGATATTGGAACCAATATAATCGCTATACGTCATCCTGGATACACCGGAATGATCTCTTCCTTTTATTGACACCCATAATTCCCGGATCATTTCGGGTGTTAATACTGGCAATGTCAGATATTATTCTATTTATTACTCGTTCATCGTCTGATGATAATATGCTGAAAAAGAAGCTTGAAGGTTTTAAAGGATTTGCCAAAAGAGTTAAATTTTGATTGATATCAGGAGTATTGTAAAAGTTGAGTAGTTTTGAGGCGTGGACCTTACAGCTCATATTGATATAGTATCAGTCTTCATTTTTACCGGTGTGATCCAGGGGCTGATACTTTCATTATTCTTCATATTAAAACCTTCATCGAACAGCCAGGCCAACCGTTTCCAGGGTCTTTTGCTTCTGTCGCTTTCGCTTATCACACTTGAACTGGTTCTCAATCTTACAGGATATATCGTAAAGATTCTCCCCCTGACATTCTGCTCAGCATCTATGAATTTTTTGATTGGGCCCTTTCTCTACCTTTTTGTAAAAAGGAACCTCGATCAGTCAGGATCAAAAAAGGAGTGGATACATTTTATACTTCCATTTCTTTATATGGTCTATTTATGTTTCGACCTGATTCAGCCAAATGAATTCAAGTATAACTTGTATATAAGCAATTACCATCCTGATTTGCAACCGCTTAAAGTTAATACGACGATATCGAATGATCCCCTGAAGATTAATAATTACCTGACTTTGTTGCAGGCGGTCCAGATCTTGTTTTATCTTTCACTTTCTTTTGGAAAGCTGGTGAAGAAAGCCAGAAGTACAGGATCATCGATTATGAAGACTGATGATGAAGTTCTCAGATCGTTAAGGTTTGTGCTTTTCAATAGCCTTATGATCATTCTGATATTAATAATCGTAAAGACGCATTTTCACGGGAATGCCGGTGATTATTTTATCGGTATTTATGTAGCTGTATTTACACTACTGACAACTTACAGGGTAATGAACGATTCAAGCTATTTTGATCAGTCAGTCTCTTTCCTTGATATTTCATTGGGGAAGTACCGTAAATCATCCTTAACTGAAGCTGGAAAGCAGAACATTCTCAGCAATATCAGACTCGAATTTGAAACCAGACAGTATTTTTCTGAAAACATGGCATCCCTCTCCGGTCTGGCAAAAAAAATCGGGGAGAGTCCGCATCATGTTTCCCAGGTGCTGAACGAAAAACTGAACAAAAGCTTCTTCGAACTGCTGGCATCATACAGGGTGGAGATGGCAAAAAAGATACTGAGCGAGGATACCGGGAATAAAATCACAATTGAGGAGATCTCTGAAATGGTCGGATACAATTCAAAAACCGCCTTTAATAATGCTTTCAAGAAGCTGACAGGCAAAACTCCATCAGAATTTCGTAAATTCATAAACGCCTGACAGTCTTGCATATGCTCTGTCAGATTCGTACATCCCTATTGGAATGTACACCGTCCTCATAGGGATGTTCTTTGTCTGCCTGTGTCTGATAGTAGTTTTGATGAAAGGAAATCAAAACTATATATCATGGAAACAAATATGGCAAATACAGAAGCATCATTCAGAGATATTCATTATGATCTTATTGAAGGCTGCAGGAGAGGTGAACAAAAGGCACAGTTTCAGATTTACAAGTTGTATTATAAATCAATGTATAATATAAGTCTGAGAGTTGTCAATGATCCCATGGAGGCTGAAGATATCATGCAGGAATCATTTCTGACTGCTTTTGAACAGATCGGTAACTTCTCGGGCGAGGTTAGCTTTGGTGCCTGGCTTAAAAGAATAGTCCGGAACCGGTCGATCGACAGCTGGAGAAAAAAAGAGAAAATGATCTTTGAAGATGTTGAATCTTACCATGAAATTGCAGATGATTCCTTTGAAAATTCATTGTCCGATGGAGAACCTGATGGCAGGATTAAGAAAATAGCTGAAGGGATCAGGCATCTCTCTGAAGGATGCCGGAAAATATTTACGCTCTATTTTCTGGAAGGGTACGATTATGAAGAGATAAGTCAGATATTATCAATTTCAAAAGGTACCTCAAGGTCTCAGCTATCAAGAGCCAAAAACAGGCTCATCTCAGAGTTTAACAGGAAATAATAAACAACTTCAATTAAGAAGATAATAATAGATTAGAATGTTGTCAGCTGCTAAGAGCGTCAAAATGAATTAATCGCTTCGAAGTTATTACAGCTCTTTGATACCCCAGAATTTGTTGATATCGGTCCACCTTGAAACCTGCGGCTTTACAAAATTACGTCTGGTCTGTTCTATGCTCAGACCACGTATTTCTATATCATGCAAGTTAAGGGGCGCCATGCCTGCCTTGTGTGCCAAAACAATTGCGGGGATCTCATCTAATTCAAATCCCATTATAGTTGCTCCGACCATGTCGGTTGCAAGGGGAGAAGTTCCCGCAATTATCAGTCCCATATCAACCAGCGCACCACCGAATGGACCATTTCCCTCCATGGCACTTGTTGCATCAATAACCGAGAATCCTGTTTTGACTGCACGATTCATGTCGATTACTTCGAACGCAACTCCTGGAGATCCTTTTTCTGCAGCCCGGTCATGCAACCAGGATCTGACCGAATAATATTCCGTACCCGGATAAAGTCCTATAAGGTTTTTCATGGCAAGCGTCACTGTTGCCAGAGTATGAGTTTTCATCATCGGCACTGAGCAAACCAGATCAACCTCGGTAAGCACCTTATGAATTTTCAGTGAATTTGCGGCAAATCCATCTTTCAATGGTACCTCTATGATATCTCCGGAGTGCAGGTTTATTAAGGGAAGATTCAATGATTTTGCCATCTCTGTATATCCAAGTGTGTCGAACACATGCTTTTGCATTCCGTCAAGAATTTCCTTTTTCCTGGTTCTGTAGGTATCATCTCCTATAACATTAAAGGATTCTGCAGCAGCTGAAGCTTCCCCTATCATTACTTTTTTCCCCGATTTTAGCATAAGCTGTGCGATGGCTTTTACTACTTCAGGCTTGGTAGTACAATTAACATCAGGAGCAACAAGATTTGGCTTAAGCAAAATACTGTTTTTCCCTCTGGTTACAGTTTCTATTCCCCCAAGATGATTGATCGCTTCTTCGACAGCTTTTGAGATATTTCCATCTTTAACCCTGACAATGCTGACAATTTCCTTTGGAGATATGCCATTGTTGCTCTTTCCATAGATCCTGTTCAACCCGAAAACTGAAGATCCGATTGCTGCTACAGTTGCTGAACTGATAAATTTTCTCCTCGAAATATTATTCTTTTTCATATTGCACTGATTAAACCGTATAGTGGAGGCTGGTCTGTTTCTTTTGTTCAAGTTAAATTTATAAAATATTAACATTCAAGCCAGTAATTTAAAAACTGTTTTTATCATTGTTTTATTGACTTGCGATAGGTACATTTGGAATATGTTCGCCAGGTATATGGGTGGCTGCACAAAACCGAAACAGATCTTCCAGTTCATGTAATTAATATTGAGCAAAATGAGAAATATGTCTCCAGGAAACTTATTAAGAAATTTATCAGATACGGCATTAAAAACCATCAGGATCATTACAGCTATTCTGGTTTTGGCTTTTGGATCATCTGTTTCATTGAATGCGCAGGATATTCTAAAGCTTAAGAGCGGGAAAGAGATGAAGGTCAGCATAATAGAAGAAGGTACAGATATTATAAAATACCGGGAATATGAAAATCCCGGGGGACCGGTATACTCGATAAAGAAAGAGCTGGTGGAATCTGTCAAATACAAAAAGGGTGACAGGGGCACGCAGGCAGACCACGGGAACGCTATCAGCAATGCACCCGTAGTCAGGGCTGATACTGGCCGATTCCTTACTGTAAAGAAAAGGTATGTACTTCTCAACGGTGAGATGCAGTCTCCGAGGAATGTAAAAGCATTAATGGAAGATTATCCCCAGGCATCAGCAATGTATGAGTCGGGAAGAAAGATGTGCAATGCCAGTAATACATGTGCATTGGGCATTATGTTAGTAAGCCTTACTACTTCAATAATAGCAAACGGTAAAAGTGATGATACAGAGAAAAAGCAGATTACTGAGGTCGGCCTGGGTATTGACGGGGGTTTGATAATTGCAGGAATAATCCTGGCATCCAAAGGAAAGGGAAAGATAAGAAGATCTGTGGATCTCTATAATTCATCCCTGGGAAAGCTTGTTTCGTACAATCTGGAATTCGGCATACAGGATAACGGGATCGGTTTCGGGATCAGGTTTTAAGGTTGACATGCATCCCTACTTCATACCCTTCAGCTTTGCATAAAAGTTCCAGCAGAGACCCAGGGTTGCATAAGGTCCGTTCCAGCTGATTTTAAGATCTTCGGTTGTGCCGGGAACATAGAAAGTTGTATATCCGGTCGAACTGCTGCTGTCTTTATGCATCTCCTGTATCTTTATGGTCCGGTAGCCAAGCCTGAAATCAGCAGTGAACCTTCTTGATATCACCCAGTCCGCACCCAGTGCGATATGAAAGCCCATGCCGAAATTATTGGAAAGATCATAAGTTTTATTTGACAATTTAATAAATCCATCCGAAAAAGCCAGATCGAGGCCTGGTTCAAGAATTGCTGCCAGACTCCTCTTATGGTTCAGTGTGTGACCGTAAAAGAGGATGATACTGGCAATGGTGTTTCCAAGCTTTATTTCACTTGCTCCTCCGTTATTCACGGCATTTATGGCATCTTTCGGCATTAATACCACCTGCACTTCATCGCCCATCCAGTTTCTTTTGGTCGATCCTAATGTAAAAGTTGCTCTCATTACAATCGGGATCGCGATTGGATTTCCCTCAATCTCAGCCCTGGGGTCGCCGGTATAATACCTCCAGAATGTAAGAAAATCGTCAGATGTGGTCCTTATGAAATATTCACCTCTTAAACCAAAACTTATCCTTATCGATTTCATTGAGCCCGCCATCTCAATGGCTGTTTTTGGTTTGTTATCTTCCGTTTGTCCTGCCTGCGTATAATCTGCAATAATTCCATCCTTATAGTGGATGCTTGCTATATCCGTTACAAAAATTGAATAGATAGCTGCCGGCTCCGGCTGGCCAAATTTTTTATATTTTACCTCGGTATTGTTTTTTTCGATGATAGTTGCGGGGATCGGCTTCCCGTTTTTTACATAGATTGTGTCCTGTGCAGATAATATTCCTGATATTACAAAAAGAAGGAGGAAGAGGAGTTTTGATTTCATAGGTGTACTGTTTTTTAAATGTCCTGCCTGATTCCAAAGCTAATAATAAATAAGTTTTTTAATTAATTTTAAAGATTAATCATATTAAGATTCCGTGAAACGAGGTTCATTAATTATCCTGGCATTATTGTTTGCCTTATCCGGCTGCTTTTCTCAGGCATGGGTGAGGCCTGATTCCCTGTGGAATAAGTTCCTTCTTGAAGGCAGATATGATTCCGCCTTATATTATGCTGAAGAGGCATCAGCAATAATGAGGGGGACAACAGGAGAAAACAACCTTCAATACGCTTCAATGCTGCGCAAGCTTGCCACGTCACATTTCTGCCTGGGGAATTATAAAAAGGCAAAATATTTCATACTCAAAGAGGTAGAATTATGGGAACTCCTTAAGAAAACCAGTGATCAGGAATATATCAGCTGCCTCGAGGCTGCTTCACTTATATGCCGGAAAGCGGGAAGTTATGAGGATGCACTTGTGCAGATCAAAAAAGCAGATATTAAAGCACTTGCAACTTTTGCCCAGGAGGGACCTCTTTATGCTGAAATATTATACTACTATGCAGGAGTTTACCATGACATGGGATGCTCTGTAAACGACATGGTTTATCTTAATATGGAAGAAAAGTACCTTAAAAGGGCAGAGGCTATCTATCAGAAATACGGTGAGAGAAAGGTAAATGAATATATTACGAATTTGTCCGACCAGGCTGCATGGAACAATAATGTCGGGAACTCACCTGTGGCAGAATCTATTCTTAAAGAGGTTGTTGAAATGTGTAAAAAACAGTACGGACCTGAAAGCGCTTCCTATGCAACGGCCCTGAACGACCTGGCGGTTCTGTACTTTAACACCGGAGACTACAAGCTCTCTGAGAAGTTTTTTGTCGAGGCAGCAGATATTTATAAAAAGAGCCCCGGAGCAGTGCAGATTCAAACGGCTGTCTGTCTAAACAATCTGGGCGCACTGTATCACGACATTGGGAATTACAAGATCGCCACGACCCTTATTACCCAGGCCAAAGAGCTGCTTGAGAACGATTTTCAAAAAGATAATCCTTTCTATGCAGTAATACTCAATAACCTCGCGTCAGTCTCCCTTTCAGAAGAATATTATGCAAGCCCCGAAAATAAGAGCAGGCAACGGTTGCTGAACGCCGGAAGTAATTTCATGAAGGCGGACTCTGTTTTCATGCTAAATTGCCAGAAGCCTCATCCTTACAACCTTGCCATAAGCCGTAACCTGGCAATCTGGTACAATATTATGGGAAATAAGAATAAGTCAAGAGATATAATGAACGACCTGGCATTTGATTCAAATTTGAGTCTGAGAGTGGTCGCGATGATGAATAAAATGAACATGTCGGGGCAACTACCCTCCGGACGAACTTCGGGTCCTGAGCCTGTAATCATACCTATCAGCATCAAGCTGATTGATGAGATAACAGCCTCAAATATGCAGGGCAGCTCCTCCGGGGAGAGTAACGCCGTAACGAATGCCCTGGTCAAGCTGATCGTAGGGAAGGCAAATAATATAAAAAAAGCGGTCGGACCGTATCACCCTGCTTATGCAGAGATGTTAAAATCTCTTATAGTTCTTTACGGGTCAAATGATGATGTCAGGACTGAAGAGGAGCTTACGCTCGAATATATGAGTGTAATTAACCACAGGACCCTCCAGGACTTTTCATTCCTTTCAGAGAGTGAGAAGGAGATGTATTATCAGACAAGGTTACCCGACGTGTACTCTTTTACCGCTTATTCATTAACGAGGAAAAGAGCTAACCCGATGATCACGGGGTACACATATAATAATATTTTGCTTAACAAGGGATTGATGCTTAAATCAAGCACTGCCATGCGGCTGGCGATCCTGAACAGTAATAACCCTGCTTTGCTGGCCCAATATGATGAGTGGATTGCTCTTCAGAAAGAGTTATCGGTTCTTTACTCAACTCCCGTTGAAATGCGGGATAAGGATGTGACTGTGCTTGAAAGCAAGGCAAATGCAATTGAGAAATCACTTGTTGCAAGCTCTCAGGACTTCAGTGACTACAGGAAAGGGCTTCAGATAACATGGGAGGATGTAAGGAACAGCCTTAAGCCTGATGAGGCAGCCATAGAATTCACAGACTTTAAAAGGAGGGAGAGAGATGGCGGGGATGCAGTAATTTATTGCGCCCTTCTGGTCAGATCAAATTCAGAATATCCCGAAATGATCAGGCTGTTCAATGAAGATCAGCTCAGGTCCATAATAAATAAGAGCGATGTAAATAATATCACCGACATTAATGACGTCTACGGTACGGTCAACAGGCAGGATGAAAGGCTGTATGATCTCATTTGGAAGCCATTGGAGCAATACATGGATGGCGTGAAAACTGTATATATTTCACCCTCGGGTCTTCTGAATAAAATTTCCTTCCCTGCGATAAGCAACGGTAAAAATGTTTACCTATGCGATAAATACCAGATCCGGATCAAGGGGAGTACTGGAAATATTGCCACTCAGACCCTTTTTAACCAGGGCAATAAGCCATCTGCCCTTATCTTCGGCGGCATACAATACAGCTCCACACATTCCGATTCGGATGTGTGGACCTACCTGAAAGGGACAAAGGATGAAGGAGATGCAGTTGATCATATCCTTGAGAACGGGCAGATAAATGTCCGTTATCTTACGGGAAGCAATGCAACTGAAGCCTTTTTTAAGCAGAATGCGCCCAATTATAATATACTTCATATCGCCACACATGGTTTCTTCTTTGCCGATCCTAATGAAGTAAGGTTTGAAGAAAAAAAGCAGCAGGTTGAATACGGTCAGGTAACTTTCCGTGGCGCACGGGGAGGATACGGTGTCAATAGCTTTGTCAATAACGAAAATCCGCTGATGCGATCGGGCCTTGTCCTGGCAGGAGCGAACGATGTCTGGGTAAAAACGGAGAAAGAAGAAACAGACGACGGTGTACTGACAGCCCAGGAAGTTACACAGATCGATTTGCGCAAGAATGACCTGGTTGTTCTTTCGGCCTGCGAGACAGGACTGGGCGATATTAAAGGAAATGAAGGGGTTTACGGATTGCAGCGGGCGCTGAAAATGGCCGGAGTAAAAAATATAATAATGAGTCTCTGGCAGATACCGGATAAGGAGACGGTCGAGTTCATGGGAATGTTTTATAATTACATGCTGACATTAAAGGATATAAGGGAGGCTTTCTACAGGACCCAGAAGGAGATGAGGGCAAAATATGATCCATACTATTGGGGTGCATTTGTTCTGATGGAATAGCTGATTATTTTATAGCGATCCCAACAATAACTATATCATCTACCTGAGGCAGGTCTCCTTTCCACTCCTCGAAGCTTCTTTCCAATATCTCTTTCTGCTTTTCCACCGGATAACCGCATATTCCCAGGAACAGGTCTTTTAATCTTTTTGACTTGAATTTTTTGCCTTCAGGACCCCCGAACTGGTCTTCGTATCCGTCTGAAAACAAATAGAACATATCTCCTCTTTCAATTTTAATTTCGTGTCTTCTGAAGGCACGCATTTTTTCATAAATACCTATTGGCATCTTATCGGCTGGAGTTTCAGATAATTCTCCGTTTCTTATCATTATCAGTGGATTATATGCCCCTGCATATTCAAGCCTGCCTGCCTCCGTATCTATACTGACCAATGCGATATCCATGCCATCCCGTGCCTCTCCTGAATGCCCCTGTTGCTGAAGTGCCTGGATTACTTTATCCCTTAAGCTATTCAGGATCAGATCAGGAAGTAAAATATGGTCTTTGTTGACGATCTCGTTTAGAAAGGCTACACCAAGCATACTCATGAATGCCCCAGGTACACCATGACCTGTACAGTCTGCGGTAGTAAATATAATCTTATTGCCATCATGACCTATCCAGTAAAAGTCTCCGCTGACAATGTTAAGTGGTCTGAAGAATATAAAGCTTTCAGGGAATATTTTATGACAGGCTTCTTCTGACGGGATGACTGCCGACTGTATCCTCCTGGCATATCTGATACTATCCTCTATCTCTTTCTTCTGAAGCTCAAGAACTGAATTCTTCTCGACTATTACATCCTTTTGTCTGACAACCTCAGCAGTCCTCTCAGAAACGATACCTTCAAGCCTGATATTCTCGCGCTTAAGGCGGTATGAATAAAGACGGGCAAAAAGCCAGAAGAGGATAAATGCAAGAATGATATATGCGGCAAAGGCCGGGAGCGATCTGTACCATGGAGAAAGAATTGAAAAATTGTAATTAGCCGGCTCGCTTTCTGTTCCATATATATTTCTGGTTTTTACAATGAAAGCATAATCGCCTTCCTTCAGATTCGTGAATTCCTGGTAGTTCTCCCGGGCCCACTGGCTCCACCTTGAGTTTCTTCCATCAAGTTTGTAAGAATACAGGATCTTTCCCGGATATTCATAAAAAGATGCTGAAAAACCTATCCTGACGGAGTTGTTCCGATAAGCCAGGATTGGTTTAAGGCCTGCAGGTTGTTGGGTCACTATTTTTAAATTACCGTTATTGGTCTTAAAATCCGTACCCATGAAAACTATCGAATCATTGTCCGGTAATGTAACTTTTCTGATCAGCGTGGGATAATTCTGGTTGTAATCTTTTCTTATATTCCCGTCATATCTTATAAGACCGTCAGTGGTCCCGATCCAGCAGATACCATTTTCTTCGGGATAAATTGTATTAATCTTACCAGCTTCAATTCCCATGAAAGGCCGGCTGATATACTTCATGCTATCACTTTTATCGATGTAGCCGACATTATTATTTGAGCAGGTCCATGCTTTACCTTTGCTTTCAATAAGGAAAGAGACTGTTTCTACTATCCCTGGTTGGGTATTTGATAAGGCCGAGAAATAGCCTTTGGTAAAATTTCCATTATTCTTCAGTGAATCCGGAACAGACTCTTTCACAATGTTTTCATTTGTGAAGCTGTACAGGCCACGGGAAGTTTCGAATACCGTTCTTGAGTTCAGGCATGCCGGGATAACCCATCCGTCGGGCAGACCGTCAGAATTATTGTAACTGCCGGAAGTATAGGAGAGGTCTTTATGTACTTTGACCCGGATCACCCCCTTGTATCTTGTCCCAAGCCAGAATTCGGCTGCGACTCCGGTCCTGTTAATTTCATCTTTAATGCCAATAATATCTTCTCCTTCAATTTTGAGGAGATCTGTTTTTTTAATTGAACCCTTGCACAGGTAAGCTCTCAATCCTTTAGGACCACCGGAAAGCAGAAGATTTAATTCAGGATAGTAAAAAAGGGTGAATGATCCTTCCTCATCTATCTTTATGATCCTGTTGTTTAAGACCTGATAGAGGCCTGCTTCTGTTCCTGCAATGAGAGATCCGCCGGCGTTGGTCAGGCACCTTACAGGGACAGAAAGTCCTGAAACCTGGTTAAAAGGAACCTCCGCCTCTTTCCACGGAGCCTGGACCAGCAAACCCGTTGTAGTCCCTACATATAGGAGGTTTTCAAATCTGATTATTGAGTTTATGCTACCTGTGATTCCCGATTTTTCGCTTAATACTGTTAACGGGGAGCTTATCTCGACCATGCTTATGCCGTTATTCAGGGCGAGCCATATGTTCTGGCTCTGGTCCAGGACAAGCTGTTTGACATCGTTGTCAGAGAGACCGTTACTCTTGTTAATGATCGCCTTTGTCCTGCCTGTGGTATCTATGACGATGATTCCGTTCAGCATGGTGCTGATCGCAACTGATCCGTCACCGGTAAGGATACCTCCTGTAATAGTTGATCTTTCAAGCAGGCTGCCATCTTCTAAATGGAACTGCCGGAAACTGCCTGAGTTGCCCACTGTCTCAAAAAGCCAGAATCCCATTTCACGCGTTCCTATCAGAATTTTATTCCCGGTCCTGCCGAGAGGCAGCATGAGGAAGACCCCGGTGGTGTCAAATCTCTCACCTCCATTCATCCTGACCAGTTCGTTATCTTTCAGCTCCATTAATCCGGTCCCTCGCTGCCTGACAAATAATCTGTTGTCAACATTGAAGGAGGTATGAAATGATGTTTCAGGTTTGATTACTTCAATTTTGCCCTTTCTGTATAAAAACAGTTTCTCCTCGGCCTGGAAGACAACAACTCCCTTAAATGCGTGAACTTTCCAGATATTTGTGAAGTCACGGTCATTTGAACCCAGGGAATCAGAAAGTGAATGGTATTTTAATTCACCCCTCCTGTCAGGAGCAAAAAAGCCAAATTCATTTTGAGATCCGGCATAGATCACACCGGCGCTGTCAACAGCCAATGAATATATCCCTCTAACTTTATTGATCGGGTAGGAGTTCCAGTCCGCTCCATCATATTCAAGTAATCTGAATCCATTAGCCGCATATACTATTCCACGCTGATCCTGGACTATTGCCCAGTTGGCTGGATTAAAATCCCTGCCATAATCCTTAGTGGTATAGTTAGTTACTGGATAAACAGCATTCTGTGAATTTGCCTTGCAAAAGATGAAGAATAAAAGCGCAATCAGCTTCAGCCTGTAATTCATTGCAAAGTGGAGTAGTTAGCAACCATTTATTTTATTGCGAACCTGGTTTCGAGCCATTTAACCAGGCATTCCCTGGGAACTTTACCGTAGAAATCATTAATGTAGGAGCCTACCTCTCCGATTTTCTCATTCGTTGATTTTCCTTTTATTGCATCCAGTATGATCTGGGTCTCTTTTGCCAGCTGCTTCATATCCGGAAA
Source organism: Bacteroidales bacterium (assembly GCA_050013475.1). GTDB lineage: Bacteria > Bacteroidota > Bacteroidia > Bacteroidales > VadinHA17 > LD21. Next base: position 168,159 of record JBEKFE010000005.1, on the reverse strand, counting down.
TACAAGATCAAACTCACTGATAAAGGTAGATTCATCTCCGTTCCTGTAAAATAGTTTGATCTTTGTGTTATCGGGACTGGGAATCGGTTGGCCATCGACCGTAAAAAGAGTAGATTTATCTATGAACAGTGTATCACCTGAAAAACCGAGCTTCTTATTAATTCCTTCATCCTTATAGATATATCTTAAAAAGAAGAAATGATTATTATCCATTGGGTAGGTCTCATTATCCACCTCAATACCCTGCCGGTCAAAGATTACGTACTTCCCTGAAAAAAGATTGCTGAGATCGGTATTATGCACTATATCGACCCCTCTTGAGCTTATATTATACATGGAGGGAAGAGAATTTGATCCGGCTGTTGTGAGATCATGATTCCGGCTTGTAATCACCATTCTTCCCCTCTGTGAATTTATGACTGCCGCTGTAGCATCTTCGGATCTGAAAAGCAGATCATCCTTTTGTGAAAAGACAGTTCCGGTTTCCAGGGAAATGCCTTTTGATTTCAATAAAATGGTCCCGTTCACTTTAATTACCTTAAAATCATTCTGAGAAAATACGGGATCAATTACAATTAACAGGAGTAACAGGATCTGAATAATTGATTTCATGGTTCTGGTTTTTTATTCGATCTTTATTTCTATAAGATTATCTGTATACGGAAATATGACAGGATGTGTTACTTAATTACCAACAAACAAATATAATCAATCGGGCTGAATTCTTTGACAGGTTTTATGTTGATTCATTCTCGCTCAGTTTCGATCACGGGTACGATCGTTATTACCCATTTTATTGAATTCCGTTTTTTATTTTAATCCTGTCTTGTAATCATTCTGCTTTAACCCCGGTAACCACCGGGGAACATTCCTTTTATAATCCTGATATTCATCTCCAAACCTTCTCTTCAGATCTGGTTCCTCGTACAGAAGGAACCAGATATTATTTATAATGAAAAAGATCACTACCTCAATTAATATATTTACCGACAGAATTGCCATCGATTCGCCTGTCAGTACTATCAACACTCCGGTTATCATCGGGTTTCTGACATATCCATATATGCCTACTACTATAAGTTTTTTAGGAGGGCTCCAGGGAGCAAGCGTCCCTTTCCCGATCCGTATAAAGGTTGATATCGTCAATACCAGGATAAACAATCCGGCACACATCAGGACTATGCCTGATACGAATGCAGGAATGTGTTTTACCGAGATGTCATTTTCGATATATAAAGGAATTATGATCAGAACGGTGACAGGCAGGACAAAAGAAATGATCTGTCTGATTATGTTTTTCATGAAAATTCCTTTTGCAAAACAGGGCCTGAAATTTTACTGCTGGGACCATCGCCCCGTGAAACACATACTGCAACTTTATTTCCGAGAGCCTCAAAGATTTCAGCCACATCTTTATGGGTGAAGCCCGGACAAAGCAGCACGGAATCGATTTTTTCCCTGTCGTAGAGATCTTTACAAGCTTTTATAGCTTCGGCCTGTGTCTTTACCACGTAAGTATAAAGCTTGTACTTGCCTGTTTCAATCAAATTATGATCTCTCTCAGGGTCTGCATCAGGTGCATGAGCAATAAACAATGCTTTAAATGCCATAATTACCTCCTATTTTAAGTTATAAAATTAAACTCTTTTTTGTCAGATATCACACTTGTTCTTTTTGATTGATGTCTTATCTTTACCCGTGTTACTTCGAACAGACTTTTATGAAAAGAACCTTTCATTTTATTTTGATCCTTATTGCTTTCTTTATTTCAATTGATCCTTTTACCTATGGTATTCATGCTACAAAAACATCTCTCTCCGGCAAGATAACAGACAAAAAAACCGGTGAAGCTATTCCCGGGGCTACCGTATATATCCCGGAATTTCAAAGCGGAGCGATGTCAGATTCAACAGGTTTTTACAGGATCGATAATCTGCACCCGGCAAAAGTTGTAGTCCAGGTAAGTTCTCTGGGATATAAAACCATCGTTGAAAGCATTGACCTTTCACTGGTGACAACAATGAATTTTGAACTGGAGGAGACCTTTACCGAAATAGATGAAGTGGTCGTTACAGGAACATTAAGGACAACTGAGGTTCAACGTAACCCGCTTCCTGTAGTGGCGATGGGCAGAATAGATCTGCAGCAGGATCTGAACACCAATATTATCGATGCTATTACGAAACTTCCGGGTGTCAGTGCTGTTTCAACCGGGCCTAACGTGTCGAAGCCATCCATCAGGGGATTGGGATACAATCGTGTATTGACATTATTTAACGGAGTGAGGCAGGAAGGTCAGCAGTGGGGGGATGAGCATGGCATAGAAGTCGACGAAAATGCCGTTGACAGGATTGAGGTCATTAAGGGACCGGCAAGTCTGACATACGGTCCTGATGCACTTGCAGGTGTTGTAAATATACTTTCGGTACCTCCGGTGCCTGATGGAACCGTAAGCGGACAGGTAAGCACAAATTATCAGACCAATAATGAGCTTGCAGGAATTTCTGCATCGATCAATGGAAACAAGAATGGGATTTTATGGGGGGGGGTGGCATCTCATAAGCAGGCAACAAATTACCGCGATAGAGTAGATGGCAGGGTATACGGGACAGCTTTCAACGAAACAGACCTCAGTGGCTATGCCGGATTAAATAAACACTGGGGTTATTCGCACCTTAATTTCAGCGTGTTTAACGACTTGCAGGAAATACCAGATGGAAGCCGGGATTCAGTATCCAGGAGATTCACAAAACAAATTACCGATATCGATACGGTCAGGGAAATTGTTCCGAATTCCGAACTGAATTCATATAAAATAACCCCTCTACATCAGCACATACAGCATTACAGGCTGTACTCAACAAATAATTTAATGTTCGGCAAGCATAAGATAGGTTTGATCCTTGGTTATCAGCAAAACATTAGAGAAGAATTCAGTTATCCTCAGTATCCGGCTACTCCTGGTCTGGGCCTCACCTTAAAGACATTTACATATGATGTCAAATATTCCTATCCGGTAATAGAAGGATGGGAAACATCTGTTGGCGTAAACGGGATGTATCAGAAGAACATCAACAAAGGAACTGAATTTATAATACCTGATTACAGCCTGTTCGATTTTGGAGCTTTTATGCTTATACAAAAAAGAACGGACAAATTTGATCTGGGAGCAGGTTTGCGATATGATTACCGTTTCCTGAAAGTAGAGGGAATGTACACCCGTCCTGATCCGCAGACAGGTTTTGATATGCGGGTGAGTATTCCCGACACTGTTAATGCCATCCATCCATTTAATAGCTTCAACAGATCTTTTTCGGGAATCTCGGCAAGCATCGGTGCAACCTATAAGGTGACAAAGGATATTTTGATCAAGGCAAATATAGCGAGGGGATTCCGTACTCCGAATATTGCCGAAATATCAGCCAACGGCATTCATCCCGGGACACTTATTTACCAGATAGGAGATATTAACTTCAGACCGGAATTCAGCCTGCAGGAAGATCTGGGGATATCATTTGCATCGGGTCATTTTTCAGGGAGTCTCGATTTATTCAATAATAATATTTCCAACTATATTTTTAATCAGAAATTATTAAATGGTGCCGGGCAGGATTCAATCATTGTAAAAGGCAATCAGACTTTTGTATATCAGCAGTCAAATGCCCAGTTATATGGTGGCGAAGCAAGCCTTGATATTCATCCTCACCCATTGGACTGGATTCACTTTGAAAATTCCATATCTGTGATCTATGCCCTGAACAGGGGAGGCAATGGAATAATTGTTACACCGGACTCCAAATACCTGCCGTTGATCCCCCCGCTTCATACCAATACTGAACTAAGGGCAAACATTAAAAGAAAGTTGAAATTTGCTTCTTCAATTTATGTGAAGATCGGGATGGAATATTATGCAAAGCAGAACAGGGTGTACTCAGCAGACAATACCGAAACTCCGACAAACGGATATATCCTTTATAATGCAGGGGCAGGCGCGAATATAACGAACAGGAAAGGGAAAGTCATATTGATCTTTAATATCCTTGGGAGTAATATAACTGACGTTATTTATCAGTCCCACCTGAGCAGGCTGAAATATTTTGAACCATATCCGGGTAACCTGACCGGCAGAAGCGGCATTTACAATATGGGAAGGAACATAAGCTTTCAGTTGATCCTGCCCATGAAATTCAGAACGAACATCCCGGAGACCCGATAAGGGCTTCCAGGCCAGTTCTGAGAATAATAAGCCAAATTGAATTCCATACTAATATTTCTGGCCTAAATGTCAGATGGATGATCGGGGACAATAGTGTTGAAGGGTTGAAGCGTTGAAACGTTGAAGGGTTGAAGAACTTACACTGAGAGACACAGAGCGGCAATGAGAAAAAACGTTTAATGTTAATACTAATATTTTTTAAGGGCATGTTTTCGGAATTATCTTTCGTTGGTACTCATAATGAGCACCTAATCAGTTTATGGATCATTATAATGATATCTGCCGCATTGGTTTGTTTTATTGTCAGTGAAGTAACCGTAAACTATTCCCAGGTTGATAAGTTGTGGAGCCTTATGCCCGTGGTCTATAGTATTTTAGCCCTTATCGCCTTCCCAACTCCCCGTTTGTGCATCATGTGTATCCTCGTTACTTTCTGGGGAACCCGGCTGAGCTATAATTTTTACCGAAAAGGAGGTTATAGTATTATACCATGGAAAGGAGAGGAGGACTACAGATGGGCAATAATGAGGCAGAATCCCATACTGAAAGGCAGGATCCGATTTGGTTTGTTTAACCTCTTCTTTATCTCTTTTTATCAGCATTTCCTGATTCTCCTGTTCTGCACTCCGCTATTAATGGCAGCAAAATTCCAGGATACGGGCCTTTCAGCAATGGATATGATCGCCACATCTCTCATGCTTCTGTTTATAGTTGTTGAAACCATAGCAGATAATCAGCTGTATAGATTTCAGATGATGAAAAAAGGAAAGCTGGATTCAAAAGGTCACTACCGGGAATCGCTAAAGAAAGGATTCTTTTCGGAGGGGTTATGGAAATATGTCAGGCATCCAAATTTTGCTTCAGAACAGGCCATCTGGATAAGTTTTTATCTTTTTGGCGTTGCTGCATCAGGCAGATGGCTCAACTGGACAATCTCCGGTCCGGTTTTACTTGTCCTCCTGTTTCAGGGCAGTTCAGAGTTCACCGAGAAGGTCAGTAGCGGTAAATATCCTGAGTATGCTGAGTATAAAAAAAAGGTGAAAAGGTTCTTACCATGGCCCTGGTAACTGCAGATGGTCAGAAAGCATATCCCAAATGCAGAGAGAGGGGAATAGTTATACCAGCATTTGAGGTAAAGAGGTTACCGTTGGAATAGTGGCTGATCCTCAGCTCTATGTTGTACTTTCGCTTTTTTCCCAGGGAAACGCCGGTTCCCATATAATCGTTAAATGTGAATTTTTTACCAAGGTCAAGCCCGTCGGCAACTGTTGCGGATATGAAGGTAGGTCCTGCCAGGGAATAAATAAAATATATATCGGCGGGTTTTGTATGAAGGAGGTTAAATCTGAAAAGAGGAAAAATTGACAGGGTGAAAAATTTATCACCATTTATATTGGAGTTCCATGCTCCCGCGGATACGCCCCAGTCGAGCGAGAATACCTTTGTCCCATGATAAATATTTCGCAGGTAATTAATTGAAAATCCATTCTTTACATACACATCTCCGCTCCAGAAGACGGGGATTTTACCCTTTGTAAAGAAATCATTGACCCCATATCCTGCAAAATTGCCTGCAAAGCCGACCTGGATCATCTGCTTCGGGAAAATACGGCCTGAAGCGGCTTTCTGCTTAAGCTTATCTTCACTTAAAGGAAGAATGGTATAGGCAAACCCCGCTGAGTAGAATGAAATGGGAGGCTGTTTCTCAGCTGTATTCTCCGGTGAGTATGTCATACTCAGCATCAGCTTCCATTTCTGGTTGATAATGTACTTTATTCCTCCTCCTGCCAGCCAGGAGCCATAATTGGCATTTTTTACAACCGGCTTACCATTCTGGTCTCCAAAACCATGCCTTGTGATCCATCCAAATCCGGCTTCTCCATAGATTGTAAAATGTGAAGAAAGAGGCAGCTGCGGCTTCAGCGTGACTCCGGCCACATTCATCCATACCGACCTTGTTTCAGCTGTTCCGGGGGATCCGGTATTGTATGTATATTTAACCCATAAAACCGGTCTCATATATGATACCTGTGCCGACAGGTACCTGTTGAATTCATGACCAAACAATATGATCCTCACCGCGGTGTGCGGAATTTTTACCGACTGAAGAGTATAGCCGATTTCAAGGCTGCCGGCACCGAACGGATACTGGATGTAGCCTATATTCACCTCGAAATAAGAGTCAGCCAGGATGGGAGGGATCTGGGCTCTGTCGCTCTTAGAAAAATTAACTGGCTGATCCAGTCCAGGGCTAACTATCTGGAATGTGTCAGTATGTACAACAATATGATTGTTAAGGGAATCCAGAATTTCTGGACTCTCACTGAGCACCGGGCTTGAAAAAGGGATAAAGATCAGAAAGCAAATGATTATTCGCAGGCTGAAGTTTGTTCTATAACCCCCAAAGATCATCTGCGAAAGTATTAAGTAAGGTGATAAGACATATAATGGAGTCTTTTATTTTCCAAAAGACCATGTTACGCCGGCATCAAGGGTGGAACTATTATGCCCGCCATTAGGATAATGCGTATTTGCATTCGAGACGTGCCTGACACCTGGACCGATTTCAAATCTAAGTCTGCCGGCAGTGTAAGCCGCTCCGGTGGAAATGAGATTGGAAAAAGCAAAGCCTTTTGCCTGCCTTTCTGTCTCGGCATCGATGTATGTTGGTCCCGTACTGATGATTAGATAAATGCTCCAGCTCTTATTGAAATTATACCTTGAAACAAACCCTATATTCAGAGCGTAATCCTTTATGGTTCTTTTTTGCATATAGTAATCCCGTTGCTGCAGATAATCTGCTCCGTCGGATGGCTGAATAAAGTCAGGGTTGAGGAGCCGGTGTTCTGCAACATATATTGAAGGCTCTATCTGCAGCTCATAACTGAATTTCCCGGATCTTAAAAGGTAGTTAAACTGAAGCCTGTATCCTGTTTGAGTATGAAAGTAATTAAGATCATTAAATGGGAAGACCTGCTGGGTCCCTATCAGGAGATCAAATCCGACCCTTAATTTTCTATTTGGTTCCTGTGCATACGATCTGGCTAAAATTATCAGGCTTATTATGAGCAGTAAATTTTTTTTGAAACTTATTTTCATATGCGGAGGATGGGTTTGGGAGAGCAAAATGGTTCAGTCCAGGTTAATAGGTGTTTTTTTGATTCGCCTAAATTATATAAAGAAAAAGAGAAAATGTTCAACTTCTTATTAAAGGAGTGAATAGTTCTGTCAATGCCTGCTATAATTTCTTCAAAAAATCAGTACTCTATTTAAAAATCTCCTGCAAATTTAAGAAAATGAAAATGCAAAAGAGTTTGCAGTTAGCTTTATTCTGATTCCCGGAAGAACAATGGTTTTTCTATTCCTTTTAATCAGGAAAGCAGAAATGCTTAAAAATGTTAAATTATTCAGTCATATTCATATTGATAGTATCTTTGACTCGAGTGAATACTGATAGAATATTGAATCCGTGAATCAGATATTCCGGAGGAGAGAATGATAATTTATGGCATATAACGCTTATTATTCCGGGAACAAAAAAATAATATATATATCTTCCGGCTTTGTGAAGGGTATATTTTCAGGCCGTGATCCAATACGTTCAAATGTTATTTTTTCCGTTCCGGCCTTTTTTTTGAACAACCTTCATTTTCAAGTATTAATATTGCTGCAATAAAAGAACCATTTATGTTTAGGGGAAAACTTTTAGAATTGTATTTACTGTGCGCGGTTTCTGTCGGTTTATCTGGTTGCAGATCAAAGGATCCCGTTAAAACAGAGCCAGGCCGACAGTCCAATGTAATATCCAACATTGAAGGATTTGTGGTCAGGCCTTCAACCATTGAGCAGACGATCTCAGCATCAGGTACTCTGAAACCTTTTGAAGAGACAGTTCTGATGCCGGAAGTGTCGGGCAGAGTTGTTAATATAAACCTCGTCGAAGGCAAATTCGTCAGGCAGGGTACGCTGCTGGTCAAGCTGTTCGACGATGATCTGCAGGCTCAGCTTCATAAAGCTCAGGCTCAGCTAAAGATTGCCGAGCAAACTGAACAGAGACAGAGCGAACTGGTGAAGGTAAACGGTATAAGCCAGACCGACTATGATCAGTCTGTCCTTCAGGTCAATTCAATAAGGGCCGATATAGAGGTTTATAAGGTGCAGATAAGGAAAACTGAGGTGATCGCACCGTACGACGGAGTGATCGGACTTAGGAATATAAGTTTGGGAGCTGAGGTTACCCCTTCTACATCGCTTGCAGTGATCAGATCTGAAAAGCAGCTAAAGCTTGACTTCAGCGTTGCTGAGAAATACAGCGACCAGATACGGCCCGGAACCAGGGTTCAGTTTACCATACAGAGCGAACCCAGAAAATTCGAGGCTGTCGTTATGGCCACCGAACAGGGGATCGACGCTACTACGAGGAACCTGAAAATAAGGGCACTTGTAAATGTGGATACACCCGCCCTTATCCCGGGCAGATTTGCCACAGTGGAGGTCAAGCTCGATGAGAACAAGGATGCTCTTATGGTGCCGACACAGGCCATCATTCCCCGCGAACGGGATAAACAGATTATACTCGCAAAGTCGGGCAAGGCACGCTTCATTACAGTTACAACTTCAGTTCGCCTCGATTCTATGATCGAAGTCACAAAAGGACTGAATCCCGGAGATACTGTGGTAACAACCGGTATTCTTTTCATAAAGCAGGGTTCAGATCTGAAGTTTTCAAAAGTTATAAAATAACCAGGCATGACATTATCTGATTTCGCCCTCAGGAGGCCCGTCACATCGATAGTATTGAGCCTGGTCATCGTCCTTTTCGGAGTTGTCGGATATTCTTTCCTTGGGGTCAGGCTTTACCCTGCGATTGACCCGCCGACCATAAGTGTCCAGACCAGCTATACAGGTGCAAATGCAGATGTAATTGAATCGCAGATAACTGAACCTCTTGAAAAAGCTATTAATGGCATTGAAGGGGTAAAATCGATCTCATCTTCATCCTCGACCGGAAGCAGTAATATTAATGTTGAGTTCAATGTCGGGGCCGACCTTGAAAAGGCAGCTAACGATGTGCGTGACAAAACTGCTCTGGCAACGAGATTCCTTCCGCTTGACATTGATGCACCTCCGGTTGTATCAAAAGCAGATGCCAACAGTGATCCTATCATCACCGTCTCTATCCAGAGCATGACCATGAATGCCCTTCAGCTGGGTGAGTATGCGGAGAATGTTCTTCAGGAAAAGCTTCAGACCATACCCGGTGTAAGTTCTGTAGGACTTTATGGTCAGAAAAGAACGGCAATGAGACTGTGGCTCAATCCAGACAAGATGATCGCATATAACCTTACAGCCCAGGATGTCGATAATGCACTTCAGAATGAAAATGTGGAGATGCCAAGCGGCAAACTGACGGGTAAATCTACTGAGGTCATTGTAAATACGCTGGGGAGACTCACTACCGAGGAGGATTTTAACAACCTTATCATCAAGCAGACCAACGATCAGATCGTACGCTTCAGCGATATCGGGGAGGCAGTCCTCGGACCCCAGGATGAGGAGGTAGGCGTTAAGCTGAATGGTGGTGACGGTATTTCACTGGCCCTGATCCCTTTACCAGGGGCAAATCACATCCAGATCGCAGATGAATTCTATAAAAGGTTTGAGGATATTAAAAAAACGCTTCCGCCAGGGCTTAACCTTTACGTGGGGTATGATAAATCGAAATTTGTGAGACAGTCTGTCCACGATGTTGTTGAGACCCTTATTATTGCAATTTTCCTGGTGGTGCTGATCGTGTTTCTGTTTTTCAGAAACTGGATAATCGCACTCCGCCCGCTTATCGATATTCCAGTTTCGCTCATAGGTTCGTTCTTTATTATGTACGTTTTCGGTTTTTCTGTCAACGTGCTGACTCTTCTTGCCGTGGTCCTGGCTACAGGGCTGGTTGTTGACGACGGTATAGTCGTTACAGAGAATATTTTCAAAAAGATCGAACAGGGAAAAGATAAATGGTCAGCTGCACTGGCAGGAACAAGAGAGATATTTTTTGTGGTGATAGCCACCTCACTGACACTCGCCGTAGTATTTATCCCGGTAATTTTCCTGCAGGGGTTTACAGGGAGGTTATTCCGCGAGTTCGGGATCGTTGTTGCAGGAGCGGTACTTATCTCCGCAGTTGTATCACTTACGCTTACCCCGGTGCTCAACGTCAGACTTGGAGGAAAACATGTTGGCCATGGCAGGTTTTACAGATCAACGGAACCTTTCTTTTCCGGACTCGATCAGGGATACCGGAGATGGCTTACATGGTTTATGAAGCGCAAATGGATATCCTTTGCTATTCTGGGAGTCTGTCTTATCCTGATCTTATTATTCGCCGGGCTGCTTAAATCAGAGCTTGCACCCCTTGAAGATCACAGCATTATAAGGATCTCCATTACTCAGCCCGAAGGTACAGGTTTCGACTATACACAGAACCTTCTCGATCGCATCTCCGACAGCCTGAATGCAAAAGTGCCGGAGACCCGCCTTTTATTTGCCAGGGTGGGAGGGATGGGGTCCGGGAGTAACAATACAGGAGGAATAAACTTGTTCCTTAAAGAGCCTAATGAAAGAAAAGCCACCCAGCAACAGATATACAACAGGCTTCAGGGTATATTCAGGAAATTTCCGGAAGCAAGGATAATCCCGAACCAGGAACAGACGATCTCCACATCTCTTTCATCCGGATCGCAATTGCCGGTCCAGTTTGTTCTCCAGAACCTTGATTTCAGCAAGCTTCAGGATGTCCTTCCGAAATTCCTGGAGGAGGCCAGGAAAGATCCTGTTTTCGGCAATGTGGACGCCAATCTTAAGTTCAATAAACCTGAGATAAACATCACAATCAACAGAATAAAGGCAACTGATCTTGGCGTGAATGTCATAGATGTTTCAAACACCCTGAATCTGGCTTTGAGCGGACGCAGGTATGGCTATTTTCTCAAAAAGGAAAAGCAGTATTATGTTGTTGGCCAGGTAGAACGTGCCGAAAGGAATAAACCTACCGATATAAGCTCTCTCTATATCCGGAGCAATTCAGGCAATATGATCCAGATGGATAATCTTGTGTCACTCGAAGAGAGCAGCAGACCACCGACCCTGTACCATTTCAACAGGTATAAATCAGCCACTGTTTCAGCATCGCTTGCTCCCGGGAAGACCCTGGGGGAAGGCATAGTTTCAATGAGGAGGATTGCTGCCAAACTGCTCGACAATACTTTCCAGACTTCGCTTCTGGGTCCGTCAAGGGACTTTGCAGAGAGCAGTTCAAACACATCTTTTGCACTTCTGCTTGCTCTTATTCTTATCTATCTTATTCTTGCAGCACAGTTTGAGAGCTTTCGTGATCCCTTTATAATTATGCTCACAGTACCTCTTGCAATAGCCGGGGCAATGCTATCGCTCTGGATATTTGGAATGACACTCAATATTTTCTCAGAGATAGGGATGATAATGCTGATCGGACTTGTAACCAAGAACGGCATCCTGATAGTCGAATTTGCCAATCAGAAGCGCAAAGCCGGACTGGGAAAGGGGGAAGCTGCATTCGAAGCTGCAGCAGCCCGTCTGCGCCCGATCCTGATGACATCACTGGCAACTATTTTTGGAGCATTGCCTATTGCACTGGCTCTTGGCGCAGGTGCTCAAAGCCGTGAGCCCCTGGGGATCGTCATAGTTTTCGGATTGCTGTTTGCCCTGATCTTTACACTCTTTGTTATTCCTGCCATGTACACGCTCATGTCTGGAAAGAGAGAAGAAATCATCATAAGTAATTCAGATACCCAGGAAATAAAGACCATTGTTAATGAGAATTAATGTCATTATCTGCATTTTTCTGCTGGCGATTCCGTTAATCGCAGTGCAGGCTCAACAGAAGCTTTCGCAGGATGAAGCTGTAAGTATTGCCCTGAAGAATAATTATGACATTCTGGTCGCCAGGAATGCTTCCGATATCGCAAAGATCAATAATACAGCGGGAAATGCCGGCATGCTGCCCAATGTTGCAGTGACAACCTCGGAAAATTATTCGATGAGTAATGTTTATCAGATATATACTAACGTACCTGAAATTAAATCACCTGACGGGCATGCAAATTCGCTCAGCACAAGCGCTGCACTTACCTGGACCCTTTTTGACGGAGGGAAGATGTTTGTCACCAAAACCAAACTTAATCAGATCCAGGCACTGGGTGAGATACAATTCAAGGATCAGGTCCTGCAGACAGTTTATAATGTAATAGTTGCATACTATGAAGTTGTCAGGGAGAAGCAGCAACTTACCTCCATTGAAGAGGTGATAAAATCAAATCAGACCATGGTAAACATCCTGCAGACAAGTTTTACAGCAGGACTTTCTCCTAAGACCAACCTGCTCCAGTCGCAGATCGATCTGAATGTTTTCATGGAAAATGCGATTAATCAGAAGGCTGTTATAATAGCTGCCAAACGGGTCCTTAACCAGCTTTTATCAAGAGATCCTGAAACTCCGTTCGAGGTGGCCGACTCCATACCGGTCAATTATGTTCCTGACAGGGAAGAACTTAACAGGAAGCTTTTCTCCGCGAACACTACCGTACTGATACTTCAGAAACAGCTTGAGATAGCGGCGCTTAGCCTGAAAGAGACCAAAACCCTTCAATTGCCGATACTCTCTTTCAATACCGGGTACTCCTATTTTCTCAGCAATAACACGGCCAGCAGCCTTGAAAAGAACCAGTCCTTTGGTCCTCAGTTCGGGGGCACACTTTCGATTCCGATATACCAGGCAGGCAATGCAGCAAGGCAGATAAAAACTTCAAGAATAGAAATGCAATCGGCCCAGTACGATCTTGAGAGTGCCAGGCTGCAGGTGAACAGTACATTGCAGAATTCTCTTACAGTTTTTGATAATCAGCTTCAGCTTCTGGAGATAGAAAAGAAGAATGCAGATCTGGCAAAAGAAAACCTTAATATTACAATGGAAAGGCTGCGCCTTGGACAAACGACATCAGTTGAACTGCACCAGGCACAGGAAAGCTATGTGAATTCACTTACCAGGCTTATCGATTTTGAATATTACCTGAAAGTATCTGAAACAAAACTAAAGCAGCTTTTATCGGAGTTATAGTCAATATTTCAGAATTTGCAGTCATGGACCAGCTTTGGTCCATTTTTTTTGTTTTAACTTTATATTGTATATCGTGTGAAAATAATTAGTGATCTGACAGAATTCAAAGTATAAACTCTTAATTCCACTAACATGCAAAAGCTATTTTGTTTTTTATTGATAATGCTGGGCACTATTTCATTTATGTCGGCACAGGAAGATGCTGAAGGATGTAAGGATCCGGCTTTGTTTACAAGGATGCCGGGTTATCATATTTACAGATGTGAAGATCTGCAGTTTGACAGATATGAATTCTATATAAGCAGTGGCAAAACTCAGGCTGTCGAGGGACACCATTTAATGGTTATGTACGATCTTAATGAGAATGCTCAGACACCAAGCCCTTTGCAGACCGTTCGAAATTATACGAATGCAATTAAAAAAATCGGTGGCCAGTTGGTTTATGAATATGATGATGGTGGTGTTCAATATGTGATTTTGAAAGTAGTTAAGGATAGTAAAGAAGTCTGGGCCGCCGTTGCTTCAAGCCCTAATGGTCAGGTCTCAATTAATGTTGTTGAAAAACAGGCAATGAACCAGGATGTTGTTGCCGATGCCAAAAGCCTTGCCAACTCGATAAAGGAGTCGGGAAAGGCTGCAGTTTATGGCATTTATTTCGACACTGGCTTATCGGTTCTTAAGCCTGAATCAAAACCAACATTGCAGGAGATCGCCAGGCTGCTTAACGCGGATCCGGGCTTGAATCTCTATGTGGTTGGCCATACCGATAGCAAAGGTACTTTTGACGCAAACATAAAACTGTCCATGGACAGAGCTGCTGCGGTGGTAAATGCACTGGTGACCCAGTTCTCAGTTAATGCTTCCCGCCTGAAGGCTTTTGGAGATGGTCCGACAGCACCCGTTTCCACCAACGATACAGAAGAGGGCAGGGCGCTTAACCGCAGGGTTGAGCTGGTTAAACAGTAATTTGATCTCTTTAGTCTATTTTTATAGGGAAGATCATTATGGGGATCCCGAATTTGAAGAATCTCTTCTGGATGGAGAAGATTGTATGATTGTGCAGTACCTTTGAAAGATAGAATGTTCTCGAAAATATAAGCTGGGATCCAAAAAATGTTGCTCCTGTAAGTATTGGCCTGAATTTTTTAACAATTCTATACACTTCATTAACGGGATCAGTGCCTATGGTCCATACGCTTTTTGCGTAGAGGCCAAATCTATTTGCTATTGAAATGTACTTCTGCCCGTCTTCCTTTACCTGACTTTTGAATTGGTTCAATTCCTCAGAACCCCTGTAAATTTTGGAATTGATAACGCCGATGCGAATAAAAATATAATTATGGTATACTCCTTTGAAATTTTCCAGTATCCGCAAAAATGTATAAAGGCCTGTACCTCCAAATCCGCTTACCAGTATGATGGCCGTTTTTTCAAGAGGATCAAAACTAGCCTTCTGCGAATGTTTTTCATCCGCAGACCTGTTGATAATGATACTTTCAACTTCGGAAAATGTATTGAGCCTTAGCTTCTGAAGCTTTAAAGCAGTATCAAAATAATGTCTTTTAATATTTATCGCAAGGATAACAAGGATACCTGTAATAAACACAGTTACCCATCCGCCTTCGGTGAACTTAATTATAACAACTGAGACCAGGATGAAGGAGGTCAATATAAGACCGATGCCGTTTATGATCAGCTTTCGCTTCCATTGATTCTCCGTTTTTCTCTCCTGCCACCAGTGCTTGACCATGCCAAACTGAGATATGGTAAAGGTTATGAAAACGTTAATACTGTATAGCACAACCAGCAGCCTTACCGATCCTTTTGAGATGATCATTAAAATTATTGAAGCAAAACCCATTAACAGGACCCCGTTCAAGGTAACAAGCCGGTCGCTCAGGGCTGCAAATCTTTTTGGGAACCAGTGATCGATCGCCATGTTTGCCATTATCCTGGGGCCGTCGATAAAACCTGTTTGTGCAGCCACGAAAAGGAGTGCAGCTTCAGAAACCAGCGTTAAAAAGATAAAGCTTCTTGACCAGAATCCTCCCCATCCTGCAGTGATACTGTCCAGAAGTACTGCGTTGAGGGTTTTATGGGTATCGAGGCGTACATCAAAAAGCATGTAGGAAAGCATAAGTCCGATAACCATAAAGGAGAGGGATGCTGCCATCAGGAACATTGTTTTGCGGGCAGTTTCAACTTTTGGCTCCCGCAGGATCGGTATACCATTGCTTACTGCTTCGATCCCTGTATAAGTTCCTGCCCCCATGCTGTAGGCACGCAGAATAATAAATAAGGTCGCAAAAATACCGGTTTGAGAAATGGTGGAATGTATATCACTCGCTGTATGATCCACAACAGCGGTCAGGTTTGATGCATGGATATACAGGCTGTAAGAGATGGTGATGAGATGCGTGAGAATGAATAACACGAATACCGGTGCAAGTGAGATTACGGATTCTTTTACCCCTCTGGAATTAAGCAGAATAAGAATGCAAACCCCGCTAAGGGCAAATGACAGCTTATATGGTTGCCATTCTGCGGGGAAAAAGCTGAAAAATGCATCAGCTCCGCTTGATACAGACAGTGTTATGGTAAGTACATAATCAATTATGAGTGCGCAACCTGAGATCATCCCTACAATCGGCGAAAGGAGCTTGCTTCCGACGAGATATCCGCCACCTCCATTTGGGAATAAGGTCACTATCTGGTTATAGCTTGAACTTATGATGAATATTGTGAATACTGTTCCCAGAGCAACAAAAATGGCCAGGCTGTGATTACCCTGGAGATTCCGGAATGCTTCCTCAGGACCGTAACAGGATGATGAGATACCATCAGCTCCAAGACCGATCCATGCGAAAAATGCTATCAGGGTAAGCTTTTGGAATATTGCCTTGTCCTCGATATTCTTTGACCTGCCTATAAAAGCATTTTTAATCCTTTGGACAAAAACAGTTTTTTGAGTGGAACCCTCTTTGGCGTTGACTTTCATAGTAGTGACTAATGTCAGTTAGTTTGCTAAGCTGCCATTAAGTTAAACAATTTTATTAATAAACTGGAGATCAATTTCACTGAACATAAACCAGGATTTCTTAAAAGCCCATCCTTATTTTATGCCCCTCATTCCCCTGTAAGGGAAGTTCAAAAAAGGCAACATCTCTATAAATCAAGCTTGATCTTGACTCTTATACCCCAGGAGGGTGCATTTGGAAGATTGAGATATGTAATTCTTTTTACCAGATCGACTCTCAGTATCCTGAATATATTCGAGCAACCTACACTGGCTTCGACATATGGCTTATTCTCGAGAGTATAGGTGAGTGGTACTCCATTGGCATCTTCAGGATATTGGAATAATCCGGAATGAAGTTCGGGATTGTTATTGCTGCCGACACCTCCGTAAAGTACTTTCAGAGTGGCGACCTCTCTTAATTTGAGTTTTTTAAGAAGGGGTATCTTGTTGAAGAAGAAACCATTGAATGAATGATCAATGTTGAGGGCCACATACCTGTCACTGACAAATTCCAGAAAATTCATCATGTTGTATGAATATTTCTGAAAGATATAGGTCTGGTTTGCGTTATGTATGAAAAGATAAGGGTAGGGAACAGTTCCAAAAACCTTGCCTGCTTCCAGTTCAACATCGGTAAAACCGATTATGGAAAGATAAAATCTCCGGCTAACGGAAATCTGTAATTTCTGATAATTATAGTCGTTGCCGAGGTTTTTACTTCCGACTGTGTATCGTAATTGCAGCACAGGGTATCTCGAAGGGATCGGATCCCTGTATAATTTGCCCTGGTAAAACTCTTCATTTGGGGCGTATCGCAGGGTAGTATATACTTCAGCGATATTTATACCAGGTATCTCTGCATCGGATGTTGAATCGCTTGGCATAAAATGAAGATTTCCCCCTGCAAACTGCTTTGTGAGGTTGTACCCTATAGTGTAAGAAAAATGGTTTTTTAGCTCATTCAGGTACTCGATGAGGAATGTCTTGTTGTAATATATCTTATTGTTTACTCCTCTTGTGAAGGACAGGAAGATATTATCAGGGGCAAAAAACTCAGTTTCCTGTCCGGGTATGCTGGTATCGTAATGGTAATTTATCTTTACCGAGTTCACAGGGAAAAAGTAGATCGAAGTGTGCGGGATCGACCAGGTTGCCGTAAAGCTGTACTTGGTTTTCATGTCATTGAATCCGTAAGCGAGGTACGATTCAAAATAGAAGTTTTTGTCGAAGGAGGGTGTTGTCCTTCCACCGAACTTGATCCTCGGCCCTTCAGTAGGATTGAAGCTGTAGAATGTTCCTACAGGTCCTATCTCGATTTTTCTTCTTGTATAGAAGCTGGTTGAAATAAGCATAATGATGTCCATGTTCCGCCTGAAGCTCGGTACGGTCTTTACACTGTCAATCAGCGAGTAGATATTGCTTTCATAGCTTCTAAGTGGCGGATTGCGGACACTATCCCAGTATGCGTTGCTTTTGTTTGACAAATTCTCTTTCCGGTTGACCATCTGGCCTTTAAAAACAGTATCGGCAATAGGCTCATTAATTGAGTATTTGTTATATGATACGGATCGTTCTCCAAGCATTCCGGGAAGTTTTTCGGTTATGCCGAAATCTATAAGTATATCATCCTTTGTCAGGATCCATGTCTTTTCCTGAACCTTATCAAAATCCTGGACGATCCTCACATCATTGATCCAGTCGATATTGATCCCCTTATTGAAGCTCATATCGATTTTTCTAATGGCATAGGTAGTATCATAGGTGATAAGAAGGAATCCATGGAAGAGAAAGTCAGCCGGATTTCTTGGTTCAAAGAACATTCTTATACATTTTGTCCCGTCATAATCTGCTGTATCCTGAATATAGTATCTGTAAAAGCCCGGCGCTGATGAAGCAATCGGACTAAGGAATTTATTTGTCAGGAAGAAAATTTCATTGTCATAGATATTGATGTTCTGATACATGTATTTCAGGTAAGCATTTACACCTTTGGGGTCGATATATTCGTCAAAATTAATTGTCTTTTCAGCATTGACTATCTCCTTGGTTGCATGGGGATTCTTGCGGTAGTAATAATCAGACTCAGACTCCTGAATAAAAAGTGGCAGATTCTTCCTGCCATCCTGTCTGGTGGTATCCATATTTTTAAAGATAAACTGGATATCTTTGAGGGGACCTTTTTCCCTGACCTTGTCTTTTATGTTGCTGACAGAGAAAACAACCTTGTCATACTTTTCATATTTGTAATAATCGAGGCTTTCCTTCCTGTTAATATCCTTATTTTTAATTACCCTTTCAATGAGTTCAACTGATGGATTGTTCTTATTCCTGTAGACCTTCTTTGCCGGTCTGATAATGACCTCATTCAGCATTATCTCAGTGGGTGTCATTCCAACATTTATGACCTGTTTTTGGCCAGGAATGATAACCCTTTCGATATCCTCGTATCCGAGGAAGTCAAATTTTAGTTTGTAGGATGTGGCGCTTGTAACTATTGAATATCTCCCGTTCAGATCGGTATAGACCCCCACTGTCGTGTTCTCAAGGGAGACAGCCACTGAGGGCAATGGTTCTTTTGTTCTGGCCTCTGTAACAACACCGCTGATTAAAGTATTGACGCTTGCCTGGCCATTTACGGCAACAGGGAAAGCGAAGCCTGTAAACAGGAATATAATTATATTAAAGGATACGTGATCTCTTCTCCTTTTACTCATTTGCTGCTTTTCAATGCGATGCAAAAAAGATTATTTTTACTGCCACATAACCGAAATAGACCCCGAAAAGGCAGAGAATTACGCCAAGGCCGTAGATGATCCCGTTTATGAACCTGAGATTTATATATCGCCGGAATTTTGTGATCAGGAAAGCAAGAAGGTAGAACCAGATAATTGTTCCGAAAGCTAGTGCAGCGGCATAGACAGTGCTTATCAGAAGATGAAAATGTTTTGGAAATTTTACCGGTTCCTTTTTCTGCATTTCAAGGTTAAAGGAACGTATTTTCTCGATCTTCCGACTTGAAAAGACTATTGTATCTTTTATTTTGGTCCCCTCCATAATACTGATCTTCTTTACGTTCTCATTTATGATTGTATTCAGGCCCCCTGTATTGAAACCCATTGCTGCCATAAAAGAGATGACCAGAAATGAGGTTGTGAGCCAGCCAAAAAACAAGGTTGGATTAAGAAAGTTGATCATGAACCCTGAATAAAGTCCTCCCTCGTCCTTATGAATGATCTTTTCCGAAAGATGGCTCTCATGCATATGTTCCGGATCGACCTTTGTTTTCATTGTCCTGTATCCGGTATAAATCATGAACAGGGAACCTGCCGCAAGGATAAATGGCAGAGCCGGCTTATAAAGTGAATAAAGTTTTGTAAGTCCGAAAAATGCAACAAGGACATAAAAGAAATCAGCAAATGAAGCTCCTATCGTTACCCGGTGGCAATAGCGCACCCTTCCCTTGAAAGCATTGGAAGTGATCAGAATGCTTATAGGACCGGCAACCGGCATGGAAAAGATAAATCCCGCCATCAACCCGGCAATCGCCATTGTCAGTATTATTTCAGTCATTTTGTACTGATAATTTTTGACAAGATATCTGAAATTATCTATCTGGCAAGATCCAGATCTGTTGATGTTCAATTTGCTTGCTAAAATACTAAGAAGAATTGATGAAAATACACAGATACTCTTTCTTAAGAAAAACAGCCACGGTTCCGGAGTTGATATTAAATCCGGAACTCGTGGCTGTTTAATGGGGGCACAAATTAAAATGCCTTTTGATCAATAGCCGAAAAGATCCCTTAATGATACCTCTTTTACATCACCAATTTCCTTCAGGGCTTTCATGTCGATATCTTTAAGGTTTCCAACGATGCAGTATTCATATTTTTTATCTTTTACATATGAATTGAAGAAATCTTTCAGGTCTTTCATGGATGCCGTTTTTACAAAATCATAGACATCCTTTCTCTGATCATGATCTATGCCAAGATCGAGATTATAGAGATACCTGAAGAAGATGTTCTCCCTGTACAGCCGCTGGGAGGATATCCTGTTAAGTATTGCTTTTTTGGAGGTAACAAGAAAATGTTCACTCTCGGTAAAGTTATTCAGGATCCTGTTCATTGTTGTCAGGGCGGCTTTCATCTTGTCGGCCTGTGCTCCCACAAATCCTATAAGGTAGAATGATTCATCGGGAAACTGCGGGCTCTGGTACCAGGCACTTGCAGAATAGGCCATTCCCTGAGATTCCCTTACCTCCTGGAACACTATTGAAGCAAGTGATCCGTCGTAATACTGGTTGAACAGGGATGAATGGAAAAGCAATTCAGGCGAAAAAGGGGCTCCTTTTGTCACCATTATCAGGTTGATCTGGGTCATGTCGTAATTTGCCAGAAGAACCTGGTTTTTATCTATGTTAAGTTCCGGATAGATCTTTCTCGGAGGTATCGGCTCAAGTTTTTCCGGGATAGAATGGTATTTTCTTATCAACGATTCAACCTCCGGTGGTGTATATGGGCCGCAATACAATATCCTGTGCGGGTGATTTAAGATCGTTTTTACAAGTCCCATGAGCTCGGCAGGGCTCTGTTTCCTTATCTCTTCGTCTGACATTACATCCGTTACCGAGGATTTGATCCCGTACATTGCATAATTCATCAAGCCTGAAAAAAGAATATTGTCCTGGTTAAGCTTTGCATCATTCCTTTCCTTGATCTGACGTTCCGCATATTTTGCATACGCTGAAGTATCGGGCAGTGAGCTGCTGACAATCTCTTCCAGGATCTCTATACCTTTTTCAAGGTTAAGGTTCAATCCGGAAATATAAACATACGACCTGTTATCACTGCTGTAGACAAATGTATTCAGCCCATATCGGAATAGTTCCTGCTTAAGCTCCGTTGCTGAATGTTTTAAAGTACCGACATACGGAAGAAAGTTTACTGCCAGCGGCATTTTCATGTTGTGGTCCTTCCCTTCATTTATGACATAATAGAGGCTGAACAATTCGCTCCCGTGTGTTTGTATTGTATTCAGTTCGATGCCATCCTTTATTGTTTTATGGGTGATAGCGGAATTGAAATCAACAAAAACTGGTGAAAGGGAATCTGAAGGTATCTTTTTCCATTCGGTGAAGAATTTACTCTCATCATTCCTGTTTATAGTAACAGGTGTAAGCGGAGGTTTCTGGACCTTTACAAGATCTTTTGCAACACCTTTTCTCTTATAGAGCACAACATAGTTGTCGGCAAAGAGTTTGTTTGCATAATCAGTCACCTCCTTTTTGGTAACTTTTTCCAGCTGATCTCCGAAGGAAAGCACATCTTCCCACTTGTTGTTGTAAATGAATGCATCAAGGAATGCATATGTTTCATACCTGTTCTGGAACTGCCGCATGTTGTTGAGACGGTATTCATTGGCGATTGCCTCAGTCATCCAGTCGGGGAATTCACCTTTTTTCAGTTTACTGATCTCGGAAAGGACAATATCCTTCGTTTCTTCTAGGGTCTGCTTTTCCTTAGGCGTCACATATATGGTAATATTCCCGTATTGTGAATTCAGGTTTGAATATGCATAGGCGTAAAGGACTTTCTGATTCTGAACGAGATCGATATCAAAGAGACCTGCATTTCCATTGGCGAGTATCCGGGAGAGAAGGTATATATATTTTTTATCGGGGCTTGACTGGCCATCGGTACGATAACCCATCAGCATAAACTCAGCATCGGGGCCCGATATCTCTTTTAAAACGGGAGTGGCAATCGGATCCTCTTTGACAAACGGAACAACAGGGACCGGTTTGGAAGGCAAAGTACCGAAAGTCTCATCTATGAGCTTCACCGTCTTTTCCATATCAAGATCTCCGCTGAGGCATATTACCATATTGTTAGGTACATACCAGGTTTTCTTAAAGTTCAGAATATTGACCTGGGAAGGTTTTTTAAGATGTTCAGGATATCCGATCACATCCCTTCCCAGGGGATTTTTCGGAAATAATGCCTTGCTGAATTCGGTAAAGGCGCGGCTCTGATCGCGGTCCTGATGCATATTGAATTCCTCATATACAGTCTCCAGCTCGGTATGAAAGAGGCGAAGGGCGACATCGCCGAAGCGGTTTTTTTCGAGGGTCAGCCAGCGTCTGATCTCATTGGCGGGGATATCATTTATGAAGGTGGTCATTTCATTGGATGTGAACGCATTAGTCCCGGATGCACCGATCTCCGACATCATCTTGCCATATTCACTTGGTATTGCGTACTGGGCCGCTTCAATAGAGAACTTATCGATGTGTTTATAAATCTTAAGCCTTTCAAGGCTGTCTTTCTGATTTCTGTACACTTCGAAGAGCGCAGAGATGGAATCAAGCAATGGCTTCTCTTTTTGCCAGTCTCTCGTCCCATAAGAGCTGGTGCCTTTGAACATAAGATGTTCAAAATAATGTGCCAGGCCTGTTGTTGCCTCAGGGTCATTATTTGAGCCAGCCTTTACAGCGATCATTGTCATGACGCGAGGCTCATCCTTATTTACGCCAAGGTATACCTTTAACCCGTTTTTCAGGGTATAAAGCCGCATCGCGGAAGGGTCGTTGGAAACAGACTGATAAGAATATCCGTTCTTATCAATGTTTTCGGTCAGCTTGTACTTATTTCCTGTACAGGAAACAAGCAGAATCAGACAAAGCAGGCAGATAAATCCTTGTTTTTGCATAATTACTGGTTTTGGTTAGGGAATGAAAAAGACTAATAATAGTTCTGATCATCAACTTGCTAACCAAAGTTAAGCCAAGTTTAGAAGTAAAACAATTATTTTTCTTATGAGATCCTGACCGGCTAAATTCCTGCATTAGCGATGCTTCATCCCCGTTCAGTCGATCTTGATGGGGAAAATGAGTACGGGAATGCCGAATTTGAATAATCTCTTCTGGATCGAGAAAATTGTATGGTTATGTAGTAATTTTGAAAGATAGAATGTTTTGGAAAAGACAAGCTGTCCTCCGAACAAAGCTGCTCCCGATAATCTTGGTCTTATTTTTTTAACGATCCTGTAGACTTCGTTTACCGGGTCGGTTCCGATTGTCCAGAAGCTCTTGCCGTACAGCCCGAACTGGTTAGCAACCTTAACATACTTTTCGCCATCTTCCTTCACATGTATCCTGAAATGCTCAAGCTCTTCAATGCCCCTGTAAATTTTTGTGTTTATGACACCAACCCGTATAAATATTATATTGTCGTACACCCCTTTAAAATTTTCAAGTATCCTGAGGAATGTATACAATCCTGTGCCACCAAATCCGCTTACGAGAATAATTGCAGTTTTCCCTTCAGGATTGAAGCATATCTTTCTTTTTGAAAATCTCTCTTCGCATGGCCGCTGTCCGATCAGCTTCTCGATCTCACTAAATGCATTCAGCCTGAGCTTCTGAAGCTTTACGGCAACTTTAAAATAATGATTCTTGATCCGTAAAGCAAGAAGTACAACCATACCTGTGATCAGCAGGGTCACCCAGCCTCCCTGGCTGAATTTCAGAATTATGACCGAAGTAAGGATAAAAGAGGTGAGGATAAGGCCGATCCCGTTTACGGCAAGCTTTCGTTTCCAGTGCAGATGCTTTCCTCTCATCAGCCACCAGTGCTTGACCATACCCACCTGAGAAATGGTAAAGGTTATGAAAACGTTTATGCTGTAAAGAATAACAAGAAGGGCAACAGAACCTTTTGATATGATCATTAGGATTATTGATGCAATACCCATAAGTACCACGCCATTCATTGATACCAGACGATCGCTGAGAGCAGCAAATTTTTTAGGGAACCAGTGATCAATAGCCATATTTGCCATAATCCTTGGCCCATCTATGAATCCTGTCTGTGCGGCAACAAATAGCAGAGCAGCTTCTGAAACCAGGGTTATAAGTATGAAGCTTCGTGACCATAATCTTCCCCATCCCGAAGTCAGATTATCAAGGAGTACTGCATTTAGTGTTTTATGGGTATCGAGCTGGACATCAAAAAGCATATAGCAGATCATAAGTCCCAGAACCATAAAGGAAAGTGATGCTGCCATCAGGAACATGGTCTTACGGGCAGTAGCAACCTTTGGCTCACGCAGGATAGGAATTCCATTGCTTACGGCTTCAATGCCGGTATAGGTTCCTGCACCCATGCTGTACGCCCTCAGGATAATGAAAAAAGTGGCAAAGAAACCAAATTGCGAAACTGTTGAATTAATTTGATGAGAAGTCTGGCTTGCAACAACTGCTAAATTGGAGGAATGTATAAAAATACCATACAGGATGGCAATTACATGAGTTGTAATAAAAATAATAAATATCGGGGTAAGCGAAAGTACAGATTCCTTGACTCCTCTCAGGTTTATCAGGATGAGAAAACCTACACCTGCCAGTGCGAAAGTAAGTTTGTACGCCTGCCATTCAGGAGGAAAATAGCTGAAAAGTGCATCTGCTCCGCTTGAGACAGAAAGTGTAATTGTCAGAACGTAGTCAATAATAAGTGCTGATCCTGATATCATCCCCACCACGGGTGACAGTAGCTTGCTTCCAACAAGGTACCCGCCGCCGCCATGAGGGAAAAGCTTGACTATCTGGTTATAGCTTGAGCTTATGACAAAAATCGTCAGAACAGTTCCAAATGCTACAAAGATTGCGAGGCTGGAATGACCCTGCAAATTTCTGAATGCCTCTTCCGGACCGTAGCAGGATGAAGATATTCCATCAGCGCCCAGCCCTATCCATGCAAAGAAAGCTATAAGTGATAATTTGTGAAAGATGCCCTTATCCTGAATCGCTTTTGCTTTACCTATGAAGGTGTCTTTTAATCTGCCTGCAAATGACAAGTTTGCATCGTAGTTTTCCATAACTCCACGGATTCTTTTTCAACTCAGTTTATTCCACGGTTCAGTTTAAGCTGATTTGCCGGCAAATAAATTGCCAAAAATAGTATTAAGATCATTAAGAGAAAATAAATATGCCTTTATTTAGTATAAAGAAAGTATAAAGACCATAGGTGAATTATAGGTCAGACAATTTTAATGTCCTGGCTAATGAATTGAATTACAGGCTACAACATTAGGAATAAATCACACTTAATTGGATAATTTCTTAATTTATAAAATCTTTATATCTATGACCCAATTCCTTATAGTGTGCTTATATAAGACGGTTTAATTTTACTGTAGCAAATTCATTAAAATGGGCATAAGAACTTTTGGAGAAATAATTCTGTTTCTGTCATCAGTTGCAGCTGTTTTTTTTGTGGGATATCTTATTTCAATTTTCCTTGAAAAGATATTTCACATTCATTTAACCTAAAATGTGATCGCGCTGTTATGTTGCAGGCCGGTTTCAAATTAAATCTAATGCTAAACTTCAATTAAGGTACTATGAAAATCAAGCTTTATTCCAGGGATACATTGTGGATGGTTATCGGAACATTGGTACTTCTTCTGGCTTTGATCCTGGTCTGGCATTTTCAAACAGGACATAAGTCCATTGAGCAACTTGCATTAAAGGCCAGGAGGGTGAATATAGTAGCCCAGATGCGCCTGGATCTGACATCTGCCTCAGAGGCTGAAAAGAGTGCTGTGCTGGCAATCACCGACCAGGATTCGAAGACTTTTGCCGACCAGACCCGTATGGCTACTTTGAAAGTAGAGCAGGAAAAAAATGAATTAGGTGAACTCCTTGCCAGGGAGGGCACCCGGAGCGAGAAAGAATTAATTGCCCAATTCTCCGTGGTTTTTAAGGAACTCCAGCTCATTGATAACGACCTGCTGACTCTGGCAATAAGGAACACCAACATCAAAGCTTACAGTTTGGCCTTTGGTCCTGCTTCGGACGCGCTCAGAGAAATGGATACAGCCCTTTCCAGCCTTGTTGCAAAGAGTGCCTCTTACCCGGAGGCCAGAGATATTGCTTTACATGCCCGCGGGGCTCAGATCTCAGCATGGCATATTCAGTCTTTGCTGGCACCACACATTGCAGAGGAAAGCGACAAGAAAATGGACGAGTTTGAAGTTCAGATGACCAGGGAGGATCATGAGGTCCGGAGGGACTTGAGTGGTCTTGCTGTAATCCAGGAATTTCGCGGTAGTCCCGATCTGAAAAGTGCAGTGTCTGATTACACACGGTTTAGTGATATCAGGGTGAGAATCCTTGCTTTGTCGCGAGAGAATACGAACGTTCAGTCACTTTCAATATCGTTGGGGCAAAAGCGTATGAAGCAGCTTCAGTGTCAGGAAGTTTTATCCGCGCTGCAGCAGGCTATATCAGAGGAACCCGAAATAAACGGGAATTATGGGTACGTATTTAATCCGCGCAACATTCAGGGTGACAATATCAAAGAGAAGTAAAAAGTTATACCGGCAAACTGCTTTGCTGAATATTATATTATTAAAACATAACACAAGCGATGGTCAGAATACTGGTAATCCAGTTTAATCCTGAACAACTTTAATGAAATAGATAAATAGACTATGAAAACAATTATTTTTCTTTTTATTACAATTGCATATAGTTTTAATCTTTATGCACAACAAGTAAATGAACCTCAAAAAATTCCATTCGATGGTATTGATATGACCTGGCAAAACGGAAGCGATAGAAGGGATTCATCAGTTTTCAAGGATTTGAAGTTTTTCATACCTTCTATATTAATGGATGTGAATTATACGCATTCTTTCAATAATCCGATTGACAATACAGTTGTGGGATCCACCGCTTTGGCCCGTGACAATGAGATACAATTATCTTCTTTAAATTTTGGCGGTGATTTTTCATTTAAGAACGCCAGGGCAAGGTTTATGACCCAGTTTGGGACACGCTCCATCGTAGTACCCCGGAACGATCTAAGCCCGTACAGAGGTCAATACCAGCTGGCGAATGCTTATCGCTACCTTAGTGAAGCAAATATTGGGTATCATTTTGATCTCTGGTATGGAATAAACATTGATGCCGGTTTGTTTATGTCGTACATAGGTCTGAATTCATACTACCAGCCCGAAAACTGGGAATATCAGGCATCTTTTACTTCTGATAATACCCCATGGTTCTTTAATGGCGTCCGTATCCAGATATTTCCGACCGAACATCTTAAAATTGAACCCTGGATCATAAATGGATGGCAAAGCTATGGTTCGTTCAACAGTATGCCTGGATTTGGAGGGAACATAACATGGATGCCTGGCAGTAATTTGAAATTATTGACCAATGACTATTATGGAACAGATACCGGAGGAAATCCGGACAGGAAACGTTTCCATTCAGATAATAGCCTGTTGGTCAGATATTTCAATTCCCGTGAATCTGGTGGGATAAGCATGGCTGCATTTTCCCTGACAGGCGATTTAGGTTTCGAAAAGGGAGGTGGTGTAAATGGTTTCAGTAACGGCGATAGTATCCAGGGCCCCGCTCAATACTTCGTTAGCATCATGTTTTATAATCGTGTCTGGTTTGCTAAAAACAAAATTGCATGGACATTAGGCGGTGGCTGGATGACAAATCCGGGCAGATACCTGGTACTTTATCCAAGCGGACAGGCCAGTCCGTTACCGGATCCCAATAATCCGACACAAACTGAGGGCGCCTTTCCTTTCAGTGCAAACCCGGGAGATAAATTTCAGGCCTGGGACTGCTCAACAAATATTGATTTCATGCCCAACCAGAGTTTGACTTTTCGGATCGAATTTGTACATCGGGCATCAGATGTTCCATATTTTGCAGGAAGAGGAGGTGTTACATCGCAAACAGGTTATTCCACTACTCCATTGGATCCAAACTGGAGACCTGATCTTGTTAAATCTGAAAACAGGATAATCTTTGCCCTGCTATTCAGATTATAAGTATCTGATAAAACATGTTAATTTGAATTAAGATACTTTAAATATGAAACATTATGAAAACAAAAATTGCTTCATCGTTTTTGTCTCTTGTTATCATACCTGTCCACTCAGATGCGGCTGTTTCCAATGGCCCGGTAAGTTATCTGATCGGAGGTATTATAGCCCTTCTTATTATGGGTTATTTGATATACACTTTATTAAGACCTGAAAAATTTTAAGAAGTTGGAAGTCCGAAGTCCGACTTCCGTCTTAATATACCTGTTTTTTGAAATAACATTTAATGTTTAAAAATATGAATGAGGCGATT
This sequence comes from Bacteroidales bacterium, assembly GCA_050013475.1. GTDB lineage: Bacteria > Bacteroidota > Bacteroidia > Bacteroidales > VadinHA17 > LD21. The sequence goes on along the minus strand of JBEKFE010000005.1, from coordinate 139,613 downwards.
CAATTGATTCTTTTCATGGTATTATTGGCTGTTCTGTCGCCATTACTGGGCAAGTATATGGCAAAGGTTTTCATGGGTGAAAAACATTTTATGAAACCAGTTTTTGGCTGGCTTGAAAAGTTTGTTTACCAGGTATCCGGTGTCAAAAGTGAAGAGGAGATGAACTGGAAGACCTACTTGTATGGAGTTCTCCTGTTTAACCTGTTTGGCTTTGTGCTTTTGTTTACATTACAGATGATACAGGCCTGGTTGCCGTTGAATACGGAAAAATTGCCCAATGTCTCATGGCATCTCGCATTTAATACGGCTATGAGTTTCACAACAAATACTAACTGGCAATCTTATAGCGGTGAAAATACCCTGAGCTACTTGGTCCAGATGCTGGGGCTTACTGTTCAGAATTTTGTCAGTGCGGCAACTGGTATTGCAGTTGTACTGGCACTGATACGCGGGCTGACCAGGAAGACAACCGATGCCCTGGGTAATTTCTGGGCTGATATGACCCGGAGTATTGTGTATATATTATTGCCACTTTCTATTATTCTTACCCTGGCACTGGTTGGGCAGGGTGCCGTTCAGACATTTTCACATTATGTCAAAGCGACCACATTGCAGGGAACTGAACAGGTTATTCCATTAGGCCCGGCAGCGTCTCAGATTGCCATTAAGCAACTTGGCACAAATGGGGGAGGATTTTTCGGTGCCAACAGTGCACATCCCTTCGAAAATCCAACTCCTTTCTCCAACTTTCTGGAAATGTTTTCTTTAATTATCATTGCAGCAGGTCTGGTGTTTACTTTCGGTCATTATATGAAGTCCAAACGTCAGGCATGGGCGATATTTATTACAATGTTTATCCTTTTTGCAGCAGGCCTGGCAATATCTCTCTATGCCGAGTACAGTCATAACAATGTGTTGAATGTTTCGGGCAACATGGAAGGAAAGGAGACCCGGTTTGGAGTGATGAACAGCATTCTTTGGTCTGTTACTACAACAGTTACATCGAATGGTTCTGTAAATGCCATGCACGACAGCTTATCACCTTTATCGGGTATGGTTGCAATGTTCAATCTGATGCTGGGCGAAATCATCTTTGGAGGGGTCGGATCCGGATTATATGGGATAATAATCTTTATAATACTTACCGTTTTTATTGCCGGACTGATGGTTGGAAGAACTCCTGAGTACCTGGGTAAAAAAATTGAAGCTTTCGAAATGAAGATGACCATTCTGGCAATTTTAGCTCCAGCCATAGTCATCAAATTATTTTCAGCGATTGCATGCTCGGTATCTGCAGGAATATCGGGTCTTAATAATGCAGGGCCTCATGGTCTTTCTGAAATATTATATGCATTCAGTTCGGCTGCCGGTAATAATGGCAGTGCTTTTGGGGGACTCAATGCAAACACCCCTTTTTATAACCTGATGATTGGATTTGGAATGCTGATAGGTCGTTTTGGAATAATCGTTCCCGTAATGGCAATTGCAGGGAGCATGGCTAAGAAAAAGATAACTCCGGTTTCATCAGGTACTTTCAGAACCGACAACTGGTTGTTTGTGATGTTGTTGATAAGCGTTATTCTTATTGTAGGTGGACTGACATTTTTTCCCCCGCTGGCATTAGGTCCCATAGTTGAGCATTTACTGATGAATCTGGGTGTTACTTTTTAATTTCTAAGTTGAATATTATGGAAAAACGAAAAATAAGTTCCTTGTTTGACAGGGAAATTGCGATACAGGCATTTAAAGATTCTTTTATTAAATTAAACCCGGCTGTTCTGGTAAAAAACCCGGTTATTTTTATTGTCGGGATTGGTGCACTTATGACAACCGTGGTTGTGTTTGCTGATATTTTCTATGGTCATTTTTCCAGCTTCAACTTTCAGATCACACTCTGGCTTTGGTTTACGGTCTTATTTGCCAATTTTGCAGAAGCAGTTGCTGAAGGCAGGGGCAAGGCTCAGGCAGATAGCTTGCGTAAAAGCCGTACACTGACAAAAGCCCGTAAGCTCGTTCATAATAAAGAAGAATTTGTATCGGCAACGGATTTGAGAAAAGGAGATATTGTCATTTGTGAAGCAGGAGATATTATCCCTGCTGACGGAGACGTAATTGAAGGAATTGCCAGTGTTGATGAATCCGCAATAACAGGGGAGTCAGCACCTGTAATCCGTGAAAGCGGCGGTGACAGATGTGCAGTGACCGGTGGCACCAAAGTAATCAGCGACCGGATTACGATTAAAGTATCGTCTGAACCGGGTTTTACATTTTTAGACCGTATGATTGCGTTGGTTGAAGGTGCAAAACGCCAGAAAACACCGAATGAAATTGCATTGATTATTCTGTTATCGGGTCTGACCATTATATTCCTGTTGGTAGTTATCTCTTTACCGGCATATTTCGGTTATAGTTTGAAAGCTTCAGGTGTATCAGCAGATCACAACCTGACCCTGCCGGTCCTGATTTCACTTCTAGTTTGCCTTATTCCGACAACTATCGGGGGCTTACTGAGCGCTATCGGCATCAGCGGAATGGACAGACTGTTGCGTAAGAATGTTATTGCAACCAGTGGCAGAGCAATTGAAGCAGCAGGTGATACTGATGTTTTGCTTCTGGATAAAACAGGAACAATTACATTAGGGAACCGTATGGCTACCGAGTTTATACCTGCCGAAGGCATTATGAAAGAGCAACTGGCTGATGCAGCACAATTAGCATCCCTGGCTGATGAAACACCCGAAGGCCGGTCTGTTGTTGTGTTGGCAAAAGAGCAGTTCAACATCAGGGGAAGAGAAATGAAGGCTTCAGATGCTGTTTTCATACCCTTTACTGCACAAACCAGTATGAGTGGTATCGATTTAAAGAATCCTGATGGGCAAATACGCAGGATCCGTAAAGGATCAGCTAATGCAATCAGGAAATTCATTGAAAATAACAATGGATTTTTTCCTGAAAATGTTGTGAAGGTTGTTTCCAATCTGTCGCGACAGGGAGCAACGCCATTGGTAGTAGCTGAAAATAGTCAGGTACTCGGTATCATCCATCTTAAAGATATAGTTAAAGGAGGCATTAAGCAACGTTTTGCACAGCTCAGAAAGATGGGTATCCGGACAATTATGATCACCGGAGATAACCCACAAACTGCAGCTGCCATTGCCGCAGAAGCCGGGGTTGATGATTTTCTGGCTGAAGCAAAGCCTGAAGATAAACTGCATCGCATACGGGAAGAACAGACCAATGGTCATCTGGTAGGAATGATTGGTGATGGCACCAATGATGCTCCGGCACTGGCCCAGGCCGATGTAGGCCTTGCGATGAATACGGGTACCCAGGCTGCCCGTGAAGCAGGCAACATGGTGGATCTGGACAGTAACCCGACGAAACTTATTGAGGTAGTTGAAACAGGGAAACAGTTGCTTATGACACGTGGAGCTTTGACAACATTCAGCATAGCAAACGATGTTGCCAAATACTTCGCCATAATACCGGCTATTGCAACATTACTTTATGTTACAGCTTCCGGTGTATCTCCTTTAAATGTACTCAACATAATGAAACTTACCTCTCCTCAGAGCGCTATTTTAAGTGCAGTTATCTTCAATGCATTAATTATTGTAGCCCTTATTCCTCTCGCCCTCAGGGGTGTGAAATACCGTCCTATTTCAGCTAACCGTGTGCTGGCATTAAACATTGTTATCTACGGTTTTGGAGGAATATTGGTCCCATTTATTGGAATCAAGCTGATAGATATGCTGTTAGTATCCATACATGTGATTTAGTTTCAATGATAATTATTAATATTTTATAGATATCATGAAAAAACAAACGATTATAGCATTAAAATTTTTACTTGCAATGACTGTACTTACAGGAATTGTTTACCCGCTTGTAATGACCGGTCTGGCCCAGGTAAGTTTTCCCTCAAAAGCTAATGGGAGTCTAATTAAAAAAGATGGTAAAATTATAGGCTCTGATCTGATTGGCCAGAAGTTCGACAGCAGTGTCTATTTCTGGTCAAGACCCTCAGCCATCGGGTATAACACAATTCCATCAGGGGCATCAAACTATGGGCCTACAAGCGATACCTTAAAAAAACAGGTAAAGTCACGACGTGTTTTATTTACGAAAATGAATTCTGTGCCTGATACAACGGATATTCCCGTTGAGATGATTTTTGCATCCGGAAGTGGTCTTGATCCGCATATTTCGCCCGAAGCTGCTATTTTACAAGTAGACAGAGTTGTGGCAGCACGGAATTTTAATGAATCGCAAAAACAACATGTATTGAAGCTGATTAAAATTAATTCAGAACAGCCTCAGTTTTACTTGTTTGGAGAGCCAAGAATCAACGTTTTTAAATTAAATTTGGCACTGGATAATGTAAAGTAATGAATAACGACGATAACAGACCGGATCCGGATGAACTTTTAGCCTCTTTAAAGTTCGAGGAAGAAAAGAGCAAGCGGGGTAAGCTGAAAATATTCTTCGGCATGTGCGCCGGAGTAGGAAAAACCTACACTATGCTTAAAACAGCTCAGGCTGAAAAAGTAAAAAATTGTGATATAATAATCGGTTACATTGAAACTCATAAACGGAAGGAGACCGCTGAACTGGTACAGGGCTTTGAATTGATTCCACGCAAGATCTACCAGTACAAATCTGCTACAGTTCAGGAAATGGATCTGGATGCTATTATAGCCCGAAAGCCTCAGATTGTTTTAGTTGATGAACTTGCTCATACCAATTCTCCGGGAAGCCGCCATGCCAAAAGATTCCAGGATGTTCAGGAAATTCTGGACAATGGAATAAGTGTATACACTACGCTTAATGTACAGCACCTCGAAAGCCGTTCTGACACGGTGTCGCAGATTACAGGAATTATCATCAGGGAAACTCTCCCTGATGAAATTTTTGAAAACGCCGATGAAATCGAGGTAATTGACCTTACACCTGATGAACTTCTGCAAAGGCTTTCAGAAGGTAAAGTATATACCCCCGAAAGGTCAAAAGAGGCTGTTGAGAATTTCTTTCGTAAAGGAAATATCACTGCTTTGCGTGAAATGGCATTGCGTATCGTTGCCGACAGGGTGGACAAACAGCTGCATGATTACATGCAGCTCAAGCGTATTAAAGGTCCATGGAAATCGGGTTTACATCTCCTGGTTGCTGTAAGTTTTACCCAACAATCGGCTAAATTACTCCGGTGGGCCAAAAACCTTTCATACACAATGGGTGCTGATCTGCAAGCTGTCTATGTTGAAACATCTTACAAGCTTAGGCCCGCAGAAAGTGAACAGCTCAATAAGAATATCAACCTTGCCAGACAGCTAGGTATTAAGTTCCGCTTTATTACCCATAGTGATATGGTTAAAGCAATTGTTGATTTTGCCCAAAAAGAAAATATCACGCATATAATTATCGGTAAACCCCGTGTACGAACTCTCCTTACTCTTTTACGGCTTGGCAACTTCGTGAACAGGCTTATTCGTTATAGTGGCAATATTGATGTTTACATACTGGGTTCTGATTTTCAGGCGAAAGATAAGTTCAGGGAAAAAGTCTCTTTGCCTTCTTTCACTTCTAATATCAGGCAATACTTTACCGTTACGATGATAATTATAATTACTGCGATCATCTGTTTTTCACTTAAAGTATTTATAGGTTATCAGGTGGTTTCATTTGCCTTATTGTTTGTTGTATCAACACTTGCATTTTTCTTTGGCAGAGGGCCTATTTTAGTGGCAGCAACGTTGAGCGCCCTTATCTGGGATTATTTTTTCATACCACCTCTTTATACTCTGCATGTTGACAGGCCAGAGGATATGCTTATGCTTGTAATGTTTTTCATCATTGCTCTTTTAAACGGAGTGTTGACATCAAGAGTAAAGAGGCAGGAAATGAAGATAAGAATACGCGAGGAACGCACAAACGCCCTTTACCAGCTTACCAGAGAACTTTCAACAGCTACAGGTATCGATGAAGTTATTAATATCGCTAAAAACGATATTAAGAAATATTTTGATCTTAAAAGTCGGATTTTACTTAGAAATGAATCAAACCAGCTTGACTATAGTGGTCAGCATGATTCACACATCACACTATCTAGAAACGATGTGAGTGTTGCTGCATGGACATTCCAGCACTCCACCAAGGCAGGGAAGCATACTGATACTTTACCATCCAGTAATTATACATTTTATCCCCTGAAAGGGAATCAGATGAACTTAGGTGTGATTGCCATTCAACAGGTACATGTATTCACTCAGGGTGAAGAACAATTCTGGGAGGCATTTATTTCCCAGATATCAGGGAAGTTTGAACGTGAATATTTGCGCAATATGGCTAAACAGGCCTTCTTACTTACTGAATCTGATAAACTGTACAAAACGCTGTTCAGCTCCATCTCGCATGAGCTGCGGATTCCGGTTGCAACAATAATGGGCGCATCCGACTCCCTGCAAACATCCAAACTTCCGGAGGATATACGTGAAGAGCTTGCCCAGGAAATATTCAAGGCATCCAAAAGATTAAATCGTCTTATCGAAAACTTACTGAATATGTCGCGACTGGAAAGCGGTCGGATAACACCAAAGCTGGATTGGTGTGATATTCATGATCTGATAAATAAAGTTGCTGAAAACCTAAGGGATGAGCTTGCTCCCTTTCAACTTCATGTCGTCATTCCGGATGACATGTCTTTTGTAAAAATAGACTTCGGACTAATGGAACAGGTCTTGCATAACATCATATATAATGCTACTCAGTATTCACCACCTTCTACCAATATAAGATTTAAAGCATTCCTGGACAATGGCATTTTGACTTTGCAGGTTATGGACAGGGGGCCAGGGTTCCCCAGTAAAGAAATATCACTTATTTTCAATAAATTCTACAGACTGGAAGGATCAAAAACTGGTGGTACTGGTCTGGGGCTATCTATCGCAAAAGGCTTTGTCGAAGCACATATGGGCACAATAACTGCGGAAAATCGTCAAAACGGCGGTGCCAAACTGACCATTAAAATTCCAACTGAAACTCTTTCAGCAGATCTATAATAATAATGGGGAAATTTTCTGATGGGAAGATGATGTTAAAATTCATGGAATAATATGTAATTTTAAACATATTTAAGTTTTCAGAATAACCATATCAGTTATTTTTTTGTTTTATTATAATTGAATCAAGCATAATATGAAAATTAAAACGAAACTGATTTTCGGATTTGTGTTTCTGTTATCAGAGTTTTTGATTGTGAGCTTATGCAGTCTTTATTTTATATTTAAAATATCCCAGCAAAACAACCTGATTTCAAGAGATAATAACTTGTCTATCGGATATGCTGAAAATATGCTGCAATCTATCGACAGGATTAATGAAATCAGAACCTCTTCAATATTTAATATTCATTTTCTGTCAAATGAAAGTGAGTTTTCAGGACTTATAAAAGATTTTGAAAATAATTTAATAAAGGAGGAACAAAATATTACAGAGACAGGAGAGAAGGAACTGGTAAAATCTGTAAGGGATAATTTTGAAAAATTCAAAATATTGCTTACGGAATCAGATAAGCCTTCCATAAAGGACAAGCCGGGTTTTTATTATGCGAATATCTTGCCAACCGTAAAGGAGATGAAGTTCGCCCTGTTTGCGGTTTCTGATTTAAATATGAATGCTATAGTCAGGAAAAATGTAAAAGCAAATAATACTGCAAACCATTCTTATATTGTCCTTTCGATTGTTTCTTCTATCTGTTTCCTGGTATTTTTTTCACTTATCTTCAGTTTTCCGAAATATATAGCTGAACCTATTGAAATACTTGCCAGAAACGCTAAGGAAATCGCTGACAGGAACAATCCCGCTCATGTGTATTTCAACTCAGATGATGAATTCGGACAAATCTCAAAGTCTTTTAATGAAATTGCCGATAGATTGGAAGAGTATGAAAAAGTTGAGATCGGGCAGTTAATCAATGCAAAAGCGCGTGCGGAGTCAATTATAAATAAAATGGATGAACCCGTAATTATACTTGATGAGCTCCAGAATATTACGCTGGTCAACATTCTTGCAGAAAAGCTTCTTGGATTAAATCAGTTGAATATTGTTAATAAGAATGCCTCTGAAATTGCTTCGACTAATGAATTATTCAGATTTATGATAAAAGACTTAAATCAGGACAGCATTAAGCAGGCGGAGACTTTTACTCTGACAATGGATGGTATAAAAACGATTTATAAGACTGAATTGAATAAAATTTCAACATATAACAAAAAGAGAGATTTTATTGTTCCGTTGGGATATATGTTCTCTTTAAAGAAAGTATCAAAAGTATTTGACTGAAAGAGCAATTGTGATATTACATGGCAGTACGGATATGATCGTATAAAAGCTGGCTGAAAGGGAATTTTACGGAAAATGAACCGGAAAATTATTTACGATGTAAATAAATTTTTATCATTATTGGGCCTTGGAAACTACAGGTAATATATTAATAATTGATGACGAAGTTCAGATAAGGAGGCTTCTTGAGATAACATTGAACCTGAACGGGTACAAAGTCTCAGAAGCTTCAAATGCTAAGGACGGGATAGTGGAAGTGGCTACTCATAATCCTTCACTTGTATTGCTTGATCTGGGTCTGCCCGATGAAGATGGTATCTCCGTTCTGAAAAAGTTAAGGGAATGGTATCAGAGCCCGATTATTGTTCTTTCTGTCAGGAACGATGAAGAGGATATAATAAAGGCCCTCGACAGCGGGGCAAACGACTACCTGACAAAGCCATTCAGAACCGGGGAATTGCTTGCCCGTATCAGGACGGCATTAAGGACTTCACAGGAGAGTCTGTCCACCGATTCTGTTCTGACGTTTGGTCCCCTTACGATAGATATATCAGGACACATTGTGAAAAAGAAAAATGTTCCTCTTAAATTGACCTCAACTGAGTTTTCACTATTGGTCCTGATGGCAAAAAATGCAGGTAAGGTATTGATACATCAGTATATACTTAAAGAAATATGGGGCCATAGCTATTCCGACCAGACACAATACCTGAGGGTTTTTGTGGCCCAGATAAGAAAGAAAATAGAGGATGATCCCTCACATCCGAGGCTGATAATCACGGAACCGGGTATCGGTTACAGGTTTGGGGAGTAGGTAAGATACGATAGTGTATTAATCTTTAAGTATACTGAACTGATAATCTTACAAGGTTTTCAGCAACAGCTCTATACCTTCCTTTTTACCCAGGTTACGGTTATACTTTTTCTCAGAGGAATTGTTCCAGTGTTCCATTACGCCCAGGCTTTGAACCTTTGCATTATTTCTCTGCGGATCATACCTGGTCCCGGAAGGAGGAGCATCAGCCTGTGCAGCCTCGTAAAGATACATATCGCTGAAAGCCATATCAGGTGCATCAGGCCATTCCGAACTTATGAGATCGAGGCCCACCGCATCTATGGCAACCGGATCCTGTGAAGAAAGAAGGCTGCAGCCCCAGTTATTGCTGAATGGCGCCATCTGCCACTTCGGACCGGGAGCCCCGTCGACGAGTTTTGACCCGTATATTCCATCGATCAGGAACAGCATCGTCTTACCACCCAGATCCTTATGCGCCATGAAGTCGACAAATGTCAGATATCCGGGAGTTCCTACCCTGTCGGGATTAAAATGGTCATGAGCATTTTTATGCCAGTCCCTGTCAATGCTTGTAACCCCGTACCAATTTTTTGCACAAAGCGTCACTCCCTGACCGACATGTCCTTTAAGCAATGCCATGTTGATAAGGTAATCTGCCTCGACCGCACATGTTGCCAGACCTGTCGCCAGCTTGCCGTTGTCGGCTGAATAGGGAATGGCATTATCGGTATAGGTCGATTTAACCCTGCCGTCTCCCCCGATATTATCGACAAAGACCACTTCCGGGAAAGCAGAATGACACTTGTTGAATATATTGTCGGTGATCTGCCTGCTGGCATCGAAAACAGTTATGTTCTTTTGGGGAACACCTGCCTCACTGACAAGAGTTTTGAGCAGCGACAGAACAAGCTGGGGAGTGGCGTTGATCTCTTCTGAATCCTTATGGCTGTAGGTGTTGTTCATATTTATCTTGACTGCGATCTTCTGCCCGGGCTGATAAGTCAAAGTCTGCCTGTTATGGCTGGCGTTGAAGTATTTAAACAGTGCTGTCCATGCATTCTTCCCTGTTTGCTCGCCGGTAAGACTTAGCAGAGAGTTGTTGAGCATTTTGTCAGCTTCAGTTTGTGAAACAACATTATCATCCCACCAGTTACCGGTTTTCCCATCCCATTTTGCCACAACAGGATCGTGAACCCACACTACTCTTCCCGGGAAGATGCCCTTTGCGGTCCCGACAGGTTTATTTGGAACAACCACCCATTTTGTGTCAGTTTTCGCTGCCGCATTCTCACTCTTTACATTTACAAGAATGGTCGTACAGACCAGCCCGGTCATAACAAAAGCTGCAGCATAGAGGTACTTCGCCCTGCTGAAATTCAGTTTTGCCTTTCGGAACGCTGCAAATGCTCCCGTGAGAGAGAGAAGATAGAGAATGAATCCCAACATTACAGGAGCGGCTGCCCGCATACACGGATAGGAAGCCCTCTGGGGTTTCGGTAATACCCTTACAAGGAACCATATAGTGGAGGCAATACCCATTGTAATGAATGAGATCTTAAGAAGAGTGCTCTTCTTTATCCTTGCTGAAAGTGCGAGGATCATATTAACAGGCTTTTTCATAATTCGGGATATATTACAGTACAAAACAGAACTTAATTGTACAGTTCAAATTTAACTCTTTGTTTTAATATAGAAATTACATCAGCCAGGATCTTCATTCCTGAGTGCAGCTGAATAAAGTTCAGATCACTGGTCTTTGATCTGATTGCGGCTCTCAGCCAGATCTTTGTCCCTGTTGATCCAGATTGCCGTCTTGTTTGCTGTATCAAGGTAATAGCAGGTCTCAGCGTCAGGATCGCTGCTGTCGATATACCATGGAAGGTGCCTTGCCATGTAGGGGTATGCAGCCCTGTACATCTCAATATTGTAATTTGCGTGTTTCCACGATGTGCGCGGTCTGTAAAGGGCAAAGGTAGTATCAATGGGGGCATAATAGAGTGACTCATCGCTCAGATAGAAACGTGAAAAGGTTTGTTCATGAGCTATGACATTCTTTTTTGGTGCAAAGCAATCGGGGATATCATCAATTTTCAACGAGAATCCGACTTTACTTGCAAACTTATGTTTTTTAAGCGCCCGCAGAAAAAAAAGCATGAAGTCCGCCGGGCATTCATCTATCAGCTCAAGATCTGCATCGGTATATACGAAATAATCTTTGTTGAATTTTTTGATAAGACCCGATTTCCAGAGTGCATAAGCCCCTCGGTTTTTCTTAAGCCTGAATATCTCATATTTACAGGTGTCATAATACTGAAGAAGCGGCGGATACGTCGAAAGATTATCGATAATATAGATATTCCTGTAACCTCTGATTTCGAGACTTTCAATAAGCTTTTTTAAATATTCAAGCCGGTTAAAGTTATTTATTATAACAGGTATGTTGTGGAAATCAGTAATTTCAGACGGACTTGCTGTCTCAAGGATATACCCGATAAAAGCCGTGATCTTGTAGTAGACATACTTGAATACATTCCGTGGCATTTTGGTCTGGATCATCAGCTGTAATTGAAATTTATGCTTATCAGGTTCTGTTTCAGCCTGTAAACTTAAAACAAATTATTTACTTTGTACTACTGGCAGTCATCTCCTTCGCCCTTACAAGAGGAATAAGTTCCTTACCTGTGAGCTTGAAGCCATCCGGTTTTTCAGGAGGTATCAGGTAGATCTGGGCGCCTGGTTCAAGACCCTTTTCAATTACTGTGTATTTATCATTCGAATCGCCAAGAAGCACAATATGTTTTGTATTGTTCTTCATATAGACGAACGGAATACTGTCAGTTCCTGCCTGAATACATTCCGTAGGTATGTATATAGCATTGCTGACTGACTTTATAAGTATCTTGTTCCCGGTTGTCATCGACGGCCTGAGTTCAGGATCGGTTCCGTCAATTTTAATCATGGTCTCGAACATTTTTGCATCTGAGTTTGGCAACTGTTCGCCAACGTTGGCAATGCTTACAACCTGGCCCTTGTATGTTTTCCCCGGCAGTGCATCAACTGCGATATCTGCTCTTTGTCCAGCCTTTACATTCGCTATTTCGATCTCGCTCACATAAATCTTGGAGATCATGGTCGTAAGATCAGGCAATGTGGCAACCACCATATCGAAGAAGTTGATCGAAGAGCCTGTCTTCGTTTTGGATCCAATCCGGTCCTTTTTATAAATTATCATACCCGAGGAAGGAGCTTTTATTGTAAAGCCTGCCAGATAATCCTGAAGATCCTTGATAAGCTGTGTCTTTCTTGTTACACTCTGCCTGATCGTATTAATGTCAACGAGTGTCTGTGCCGCTTTTAGCAAATAACCCTTCTGAAGCTGCTCCAGTGCACGCTTTTGCTTGTCGAGGTCCAGCGCAGCTTTACGTATGGTTGCAGGTGGCTCATATTTTGACTGATCGAGGACGATCATTGCCTCTTCAACTGCATAGGTCTGATTCTTGATGTCATCCCTCAGTGAGGTCATAGTCACAGTTGTATCAAGCACTTTCAGTTCCAGGCTTGCAGCAAGGGTCGAAAGATTCTGGATCTCATCCTTTAAGGTATTGTCATAATTTGTCCTGTCAAGCTGGGCCACATATTCACCTGTATTAACAACGGTACCTTCAGGAATAAGGTCCTGGATTTTAAGATCCACGAAACGCATATCCATTCCCCTTCCGGGTCCCCGGTTGTCAGGTGACGTATTTAAAACAGGGCCCTTTATGTCAACCGATTTTTCAGGTATCAGCTCACCTGTTGCATTAATGGTAACTTCAAAATTTCCCATTAAAGCCTGCGTGTAAGCGCTGACATTTTTTCTTGCAGAAGCCATTCTGTTAAATATAACCAGCCCTATCATTGAGATTATTACAACAATAACTGGAATGATAACGGATCTTTTCATGACTTTTTAAATGGTTTCTGAATACTCTCTCAGGAAATAAGGTACCTGATAATGAAAACCGGGTCGAAATTACAGATTAGTTTCAATTTACCGGCAAAAATTATTCAGGGTTTGTTCCTTAAAATTGATCACATTTAGTTTTTTCATGAAAAATTTACGATTAATTTTAGCAGATCTGAGAACTGGAAAATAGGATTTTCACCGGAGATCAATAACCAAAAATGGAAAATATTACAATTGCTGAGGCCTTGGAAGAGGAACGTGACTGGGCTGCCGGGATGATCGCCTCTTCGGAACCGTGGATTACTCTCGGCACCTCACTTGAGACATGCCAGAAGTTTTGCCACGACAGGGAATACAAGGTGTTTATAGCTCATTGGGGAATTGAACCGTGCGGAGCTATGGTAATCCATCCGAGGGGGCTTGCGAGCTCTCCTTACCTGAAATCTATTGTCGTGGATACCAGGTTCAGAAGTCGTGGAATTGGCAGAAAGCTGCTTGGTTTTGCAGAGGATCTATTCAGGCAATCCTCGAAACACTTTTTCATGTGCGTTTCGTCTTTTAATCCTCGTGCAAGGTCTCTCTATGAAAGACTCGGTTATACAAAGGTTGGAGAATTTCATGATTATATTCTTGAAGGAGAGTCTGAGATCCTTTTGCATAAAAGATTAAGATGAGCAGGCGAAAAACCTGGTGGATCGTTTCGATGCTGTCAGCTACAGCGACTGCCGGATATATTGTAAGGGTAAATGTTTCAACTGCCGGCCCGCTATTAATGAGAGAATTTGGTCTTTCCCAGGTTGCCATGGGAAGAATCTTCAGTGCCTTCCTTCTGGGTTACGCATTGTTTCAGGTCCCTGCCGGGGCTTTGGCCGACAGGTGGGGGGCAAGGCGGGTTCTTGCGATTGCTGCCTGGTTCTGGGTTATCTTCACTGTATTGCAGGCTATAGTTGGGGCAGGAATACTCGAGTCCACTGCGGGAGCCTCGGTCATTCTCTTTATGGTTATCCGTTTTCTGCTTGGAATAACAGCCTCCCCTGCATATCCCGGAGCTGCACAGGGTGTTTCAAAATGGGTTTTGCCGCATCAGCAGGGCAGGGCAAATGGGATTGTCATTGCATCTATAGGGCTGGGGTCTGCAATAGCCCCGCCACTTGTTTCGAACGTTATGGTACACTGGGGATGGAGGCCTGCGATGGTGATCTCAGCCATCCCGGCCTTAATAATTGCTCTGGTGTGGCTGCGTATCAGGGAACCTCAGAGGATTGATGAGACAACTTCCGATACCGGTTTAAAAGAAGAAGACATTGCGAAAACTGAAGGAAGCCTCAGATCGCCGGCATTCATTCTTCTTACAATAAGCTATACCCTGCAGGGATATGTGGGATACATTTTTGTGACGTGGTTTTATTTATACCTCGTGCAGGAGAGGCATTTCGGACTCCTTGGCGGTGCTTGGATGAGCAGTCTGCCATGGGTGCTCTCTATTATATCAATACCACTGGGTGGATATATATCAGACCGTCTTTCCTCGGGCAGGCGCGGACCTGTAAAGGGCAGGAGGATAATCCCGGTCCTCGGAATGGTCGTCTCAGGTATATTCATTTCAATTGGAGCTCATACGGGAAGTGCAGTAATGGCCGCCCTCTCGCTGGCACTTGCCACAGCATTGATACTTTGCGTCGAGGGTCCGTTCTGGACGATGATGATGAGAATAGCAGGTAAGAGAAGCGGCACTGCCGGCGGCATAATGAATATGGGAAGCAATATCGGAGGGCTCATATCTCCCGCACTTACTCCTTTGATCGCATCATGGATAGGATGGGAAAACGCTCTCCATGTTGCAGCTATCCTTGCAGTTATAGGAGGTCTGCTCTGGTTCAGGATCAAACCGGCTATTTCCTGATCATTGTAAATGTTTCATATCGTCTTCAACGGATACCTGCCCGCAATAGGATCTATCCCATGCAGAATGCAAAAATCCCGGGAATAGGTATTATAGAGATCAGGAACTTTTTAGTACCAGTTAGTTTATTGTTGATTACCATTCTGATCTAATGATGAATATAAGAAAAAACCCTGCAGGTATAATTCAGCAGGGTTTTCTATCAGATATCTGAAATAATATTATTGGTCTTTCTTCTGGAAAAGGGTGTATCTCAGTCCCACATTTACTGAAACAGATGAGAATGGACTTGCCTCCCTGAGCTGAACAGACGGTTGAGTAGGATCCTGCTGGACGGTGGGATCAAAGCTTTTTTCATATTTTGTCTGTATCTGCGAAACTGACATATTTGGCAAAACATTAGTCCCGTTTTCAATATCTTTTGTCAGTTCCGACTGTTGAGCGTACCATGTCATATTAAGAATGTTAACTTCAGTATATATGTCGAACTTATCTGAAAGTTTCCAGTTCATTCCTATTGCAGCCTGATAGCCAAAGGCGAGTCCCTTTTTGTAAACCCATGTTTTATCGTATTGGGTGACCCCGTCGCCATTGTTATAATACGACTCATTTACGGTCATTTGAGGGATTCCTACAACAATTCCGAACCTGCCATAGGGTGCGGCTTTACCAAAACCCGCGGAAAAAACGAAGGAGGGATTAATGAGAAATGCTTTTGCCTGGGAATTAGTAAAATCACTATCCACAGCTGAATAACCAGAATAAATATACTTTGAGTAAGAGGAGATCTGATATTTATTACTTACCAGGTACTCGCCGGAAAGGTCGAACATAAAATTCTGGTTGAATTTGTAACCGACAGCAATTGAGAAAGTTGGTCCTGCTCCAAAGGATCCTGAAACTGCCTTTGATGAGCCAGTAGCTGTACTGACATCAGTTGAATAATCATAAGTAAAATTGGACTTATCACCTAGAACTGATGTTCCTACGGGAAGTCCGTATGTTCCTCCGGCCCTGAAATAAAATCCCTGGGAATAAACAGATCCGCCAAGAAGAGCGGCTACCAAAAGAAAAACAATAGATTTTTTCATTTTCGAGTGATATTAGTATATAAAATTCTTCAATCCTGCATTTGGTACCACCATTAAATTTAAGGTTGTACATTTTTTTAACAATTTATTTCAGATATTGTTCAGTTGCATTGCTACAGTACTCAAATGAAAAACCGCATTGACCCATAGTAACATTGCCACGACCGATTACATAATTAATTTAAATATAACTTAGATAAGCCCGGAAAATTATAATTTCGGTCCAGAATTCGGGTATTTACTATGACTCAAAAAACAAAGATCATCATGCATACTGAAAAGCATTTTACAGCATCCGATCTTATAAAGGATATAGTAATCGGGATGTCAGACGGACTTACGGTCCCATTTGCCCTTGCAGCGGGGCTGAGCGGGGCAGTTTCGAGCAACGGCATAGTCATAACCGCAGGTATGGCCGAGATAGTTGCCGGATCAATTGCCATGGGTCTGGGAGGTTATCTTGCAGGCAAAACTGATTCAGATCATTATCAGTCGGAACTGCAGAGAGAATATGAAGAAGTGGAAAAAGTTCCTGAAAATGAGATCCAGGAGGTAAAGGATGTATTTGCTGAATATGGTATCAGCCCTGTTTTGCAGAATGAAATTGCGCTGGAGCTGAGCAGGGACAAAAACAGATGGGTTGACTTTATGATGAAGTTTGAGCTTGGGATGGAAAGACCTGATGAGAAAAGGGCATCCAAAAGCGCTTTTAATATAGGAGTGTCATACATAATTGGGGGAATAGTACCGCTTCTTGGCTATTTTTTTACCAGGACTCCTAAAAATGGACTGATCATCTCAACCATCGTGACAATTCTTTTCCTCTTTGCTTTTGGATATATAAAGACTAAGTTCACTGGCAATAAACCATTTCTGGGTGGCATAAAAACAGTCTTTATCGGTGTTCTTGCGGCAGGAGCGGCCTTCTTTATTGCCAGGCTTATTTCCTGAAAGCTGGGGACCTGATCTTTAACCTGACGTGCTGAACTTCAGGCACTGGCTTGAACAAATGAGCCTTCTGTTCCAGTTTCAAAGACCAGTACTTTCTTTTATGGTTTCAATTTGCTAAATTTGTTATAGTATCGATCTACGCCTGGTAAAAACTCTGTATGATAATATGTATGATAAAAAGACTCTTGCTGATCACGATATGTTTTTATCCCTTAGTTACATCGGCACAATCTGTTGAGGATTCCCTTATGGCCAGCCAGAAGCTCAATTTTCATTTTCAGAATACGCTGATCTATCAATATCACCCGTCATTTGATGCTAAATACTCCGGAAAGAACAGTCTGATTAACAGTGAAGAAAAAAACCTTTCAGCTTCTGTTACGTTTTTTCTGGGGTTGAAACTCTGGAGGTGGAGCTCAGTTTATTTTAATTCTGAAATGACAGCAGGCTCTGGATTTTCTCAGACTCATGGTATCGCAGGGTTTCCCAATGGAGAAGTTTACAGAGTGGATAATACTGCGCCAAGAATATATATTGCAAGGTTGCTTTTTAACCAGGTTATACCATTGACTGATAAAATGACCATCCGGGGGGATGATAATAACCAGCTTGCCGGAAAGATGCCGCTTTCCTATATATCTTTAACATTTGGCAAATTCAGCATAATGGACTATTTTGACCAGAACAGCTACAGCCACGAACCAAGAACACAGTTTTACAACTGGGCCCTTATGGGTAACGGGGCATGGGACTACCCCGCTAATACACGCGGGTATACATACGGGTTGGTTGCTGAACTGGTTAAACCACTTTGGGCGGTGAGATTTGCGGAGGTAATGGTTGCGGAATTTGTAAACGGGGATGTCATGGACTGGGATCTTCGGAAAGCAAGATCACAGGCCCTGGAATTTCAATATAAATATAACTTATTCAATAAAAAAGGAGAGATAAGGTTATTTGCTTATTATACCCTTGCCAGAATGGGAAGTTACAGGGATGCGATAGATTGGGGAATGATTCATAACACTGCTCCTGACATTGATTCGGTAAACAGGCGGGGTAATACAAAATATGGTTTTGGGATCAATATTGAGCAAAATCTGGGCAGGAATACAGGGTTCTTTTTAAGGGCAGGATGGAATGACGGGCATAACGAGTCGTGGGCATTCACCGAGATTGATATGACCTTTTCAGCCGGAATAGAGTTAAAAGGATCGCTATGGAACATGGAAGAAGATCGCCTGGGATTGGCAATGATTTCCAACCTGATATCAAAAGACCACCGGGAGTACCTGCAAAAAGGGGGATACGGGTTCATGATAGGCGACGGAAATCTTAACTACGGGTCTGAACTGATCGCTGAGATCTACTATTCTTTCAAGTTTGGTAAATATCCCGTGTGGTTAAGCCCTGATTACCAGTTTATTTTAAATCCGGGTTACAATAAGGACAGAGGCCCGGTAAATGCATTCGGCATACGGGTCCGTACAGCTTTGTAAATTTTATTTCTTCCCTGGTTACTTTCAGTAGTCGCTGAATTATACAGTTATCTCAGTACTTCTCATTCTGTACTTATAGACCACTTTAGCCACGATCGGAAATATAAACAGTGTCATTGTTGTGGCAGAGACAAGTCCACCGATCACTACTATTGCCAGAGGCTTTGAGGATTCTGATCCTATTCCGGTTGATATTGCTGCCGGGAATAGCCCTATTGCGGCAAGTGTGGCAGTCATTACCACCGGCCTTATCCTGGAAATGACACCTGTCTTTATGGCCGTGTCAAGCTCCATTTTTTCGTGGAGGAATTTTTTGAACCTTGATAAAAGAATAACATTGTTCTGTATGGATATTCCAAAAAGTGCTATAAAACCAATTCCTGCCGATATGCAGAAGTTGGTTCCGGTCAGGTGAAGTGCGAGTATACCTCCGACAATTGCAAATGGCACGCTGATAAGGATCAATCCTGCGTCTGTCCCGTTCCCATACATTATAAACAGTATCAGGAAGATCAGGATAAGGCTTATCGGGACCACTATGCTCAGCTGCCTTGAAGCTCTCTGCTGGTTTTCAAAATCACCCTCCCATGATATTGAGTACCCCTTTGGAAGATTGATAATGTTATTCACCTTTGATCTGGCTTCAGCAACCGTGGAACCCATGTCCCTGCCCCTGGCAGAAAATTTGAGAGCTATGAAACGCTGGTTATTATCCCTGAAGATAAGTATCGGACCTGTAACCTTCCTGATATTTGCAATCTCTTTTATGGGTATCTGTGTGCCCGCAAGAGTTGGCACCATCAGGTTAGCGATCTCTTCCTCCGTTGTCCGGTATTCAGGAAGATAACGAATACGTATGTCGAACTTCCTGTAACCCTCATAAAAAGTCGATGCGGCTTTCCCTCCGATTGCCATTTCGATTACTGCCTGGCAATCTGCAGTGGCAACATTGTAAAGTGCCATCTTATCTTCATCAAGTTCGATGCGAAACTCCGGCTGCCCTATATTCCTTATTACCCCCAGATCAGCCACACCTTTTATATCCTTCATTATATTATAAATACTGTCTGCTTTCTGGTCCAGAATATCCAGATTGTCTCCATATATCTTTACTGCCAGTGAGCCTTTGACACCTGAGACAGCCTCTTCAACATTATCCTGGATCGGCTGGGAAAAGTTAAAGTCGATACCAGGGTATTTTGAAAGTTTATTTACCATTCTGTTGATCAGCTCATCGCGGTTCTTTTTCAATTCCATCTTTTTTGTATGGTATATATCGACATGGAATTCAATGTTGTAAAATCCGGTTGCGTCGGTCCCGTCATTTGGTCTTCCGGTTTGGGAGAGCACCTGTTTTACCTCCGGGAATGATTTAAGGATGTGTCTCATATCCTCTGATATTTTGACAGATTCATTTAAAGAGACACTCATTGGCAATGAAGCTCTTACGTATATTGCCCCCTCGTTAAGCTGGGGAAGGAATTCTGATCCGAGGAACCTGAAGGAAAAGAGTGTCAGAGCAAGAACTATACCCGAGATTATGATGCTTATTCTTTTATTGCGGTAAATTAGTTCGAAGACAGCAGTTGTATTCTTTACAACAAAATTCAGAAAAATGTTATGCTTTTCCTTTACATTTTTTGAAAACAGGTAGCTCGACATCACTGGTGCAAAAGTAAGTGAGAAGATCAGCGCTCCCAGAAGTGCAAACCCAAGTGTGTATGCAAGCGGGGAGAACATCTTGCCTTCAACTTTCTGGAAGGAGAAGATAGGCAACAGGGCGGTTATTATTATAAGTTTGGAGATGAAGATCGATTTTCCCATTTCAGTCCCTGTATCCTTTATCAGTCCAAGTTTGGATAAACTGTTAAACCTGATCATCCCGATCTCTTTGGCTTTGTTGTCAAGAGCCACGAAGATTCCCTCCACCATCACCACCGCCCCGTCAATTATTATTCCGAAGTCAATTGCCCCCATGGAGAGAAGATTTGCTGACATACCTCTCAATCTGAGACAGATGAAAGCAAAAAGGAGCGCCAGTGGAATAATCAGCGAAACTACAAGGGTGGTACGCCAGTCGGCCATGAAGAGCAGCACAATGATAGTAACAAAAATGATCCCTTCCAGCAGGTTATGAAGAACAGTATGTGTAGCATAATTGATGAGATCGTCCCTGTCGTAGAATGTAACTATTTTAACATCTGAGGGAAGGATCCTCGTGTTAAGCTCCTCTATCTTGGCTTTAAGCTTTGAAATAACCTCGCCCGGATTTTGTCCCTTTCTCATCACTATTATGGCTTCGACAACATCAGGGCGGTCATCAACACCCACCTGGCCAAGACGTGGCAGGCATGATTCTCTCACAGTGGCTACATTTTTTACAAGGATAGGGCTGTCATTGATATTCTTGATTATAATGTCACCGATCTCAAAAAACCTGTCAAGTACGCCGATACCTCTTACCACATAAGCCTGTGTATTGTGTTCAATGACATCGCCTCCGACGTTGATATTACTTCGGTTTACTGCCTGGTAAACCTCAAGTGGCGTAATGTTATATTTTGCAAGTAGATTGGGATCAACCTGGATCTCGTATGTTTTCACTTCACCACCGAAACTAACAACATCTGCAATTCCGGAAATTGAACGGATCTGACGTTCTATCACCCAGTCCTGGATAGTCTTTAATTCCCTCACACTGCGGGAATCGCTCTTCAGCGTGTACCTGAATATCTCTCCTGTTGGTCCGGATGGTGGCTCCACCTCAGGCTTTATCCCTTCGGGCAGATCGACATCCAGAAGAAGGTTGTTTACCTGCTGGCGTGCAAAGGCATCCTCAACATTATCATCAAATACGATATAGACGACTGAAAGTCCGAAAAGCGTAGTGGATCTGATATCGATCTTTTTCTGCGCGGAATTCATCTGGATCTCGATCGGAATTGTGACGTACCTCTCGATCTCTTCAGCGCTTCTTCCCGGCCACTGTGTAATGATCGTGATCTCAGTATTAGTCACGTCAGGGAAAGCCTCAACAGGGGTTTTCAAATAGCTTATGACTCCCCATATTATTATTATCGCAACGCTGAAAAAGATAAAAAAGCGGTTCTTCAGCGAAAATGAAATAATGTTTTTTATGAAACTGTTCATATTCTGCTGGCCTGGCTGGTTACTGATTTAACGCATCATAAAGCAGTAATTGCCTGCTGGTAATTACAACATCACCCTCACTTACCCCTGATCTTACGTATGTTTCGGTCTGGTTTGAAGAAACAACGTCCAAGTTACGTGTTTCGATATCGCATTTATTTCTGTACACCATAACCCAGTACTGATTTCTGTCAAATACTACTGCAGAGGCCGGAACGGCAAGCATTTTTTCTGTGGTAATCTGATATACCATAGCTGCAGCAAACATCTCGGGTTTTAAAAGATAATCGGAATTGTCAAGCTGGATCTGAACCTTCATCGTCTTATTGTCAGGATCCAGGACATTATAGACCTTATCTATCCTCCCGTAGAACTTTTTGCCCGGATACGAAATGGTGGTAACCTCAACCTTCTCATTCTCATTTATGCTGGAAATATCGGATTCATATACGTTAGCAAGTACCCATACTTTTTTCAGATCGGATATTGTAAAAAGGTTAGTGCTGTTGTCTGGACGTATCTGCATATTGGCGTTTACAAATTTCTCAACCACAAAGCCGGCGACGGGAGCTTTAATAACATAGTCTGATTGCGAGCCTGATCCGTAAACGGACAGAACAGTATTCGACCTTCTAAATTCAGATTTCGCCTTTTCAACATCATTAAGAGAAGCTGAATATTCTTTTTCAGAAAGGATGCCACTTTTGTAAAGGTCGGAGTCAGCGGCAAAATTTTTCTCTGTCACGGCAAGATTAGAACGTGCTGAAATATAGTCATTTTCAGCTGCCGCCATTTCGGAGCTTTTTATTATTGCAAGGACCTGGTCTTTTCTCACGTAGGAGCCAAGGGTGACTTTGACATCTGTAACTATCCCGCTGACAAGCGGATATATTCTCACAACCTTGTCCTGGTCAAAAGTTACCTTTCCGATAAGCTTTAATTCATTTATAACCTGTTTTGTCTTAACAGTGTCGAATTTAATCTGGTTCATCAGACTGTCGGGGATGCAGAATTTCAACTCGGTTGTTCCTGGCACCTTGCCTCTGTGGCTGGAACAGCTGGCAATTATCAGTAAAAAGGTGGTTAGGAAAAATAGTCTCTTCATATAATAAGGGAGTGTTTTATTTTGTCAAAATGTCTTTTCCTACAACAAAATTGATGTTTTCAAATGAATTAATGAGATTATACATCAGAGTGTTAAGCTGGATCACATTTGTCTTATAGGCATCGTAGTAATCAAGGAATTCGATCAGGCTGATATTCCTTTTTTCAAAATTCTTAAGCATTTCGCCATTCATGCTTTCAAGGTCACCGAGGAAGCTTTTATCAAACCTGGAATAAAGGCGATCTGTTTCAATCGCAGTTGAGTAGGCATTTATAACATCAGCTTTCACCTGATCCTCGGCACTCTGAACCTTATATTTATTGCTTTCAGCATTGAATTTTGCAGTCTTTATGTTTCCCTGGTTCCTGTCAAAGAAGGGGAGATCAAACTGCATTCCGATGAAGTTGTAGTTATGGACATAGCTTCCGTTCCTGTCCCATCCGCCCGACAGAGTAAGATCGGGTACAGCCACTGACTTCTGATAAGCAAGGTTAATGTTGCTTATATCAAGATCGGTTCTTGCCATTCTAAGGTCATATCTGTAGATATCGGCGGTATCGATCAGTGTACTCAATTTAAGGCTGTCAAGAGATCTTTTATCAAATTCATTCTGATCGAACTGAGTCAGATAATAAAGATTGCTGGTATGCATCAGGATGTTGAAGTCACTCTGGGCTGATATCATCTGGGTAGTTAAGCCGAGTTTTTCATTTTCAAGCGAAAAAAGCATGGATTTAATTCTCAGAAGCTCTTTCCTTGAAATAAAGCCCTTTTCTGACTGACCTTCAAAGACCCCGACAAGTCTGTCCAGTGAGCTGATCTCCTTGTCATAAACCTTTAAAATCTGTTGAAGAAAATAGATGTTGTAGAACTGGCTATGGAGAGAATATTTAAGTGTACGCAGCATATCAAAATATACCTGTTCCTCACGCAAAGCACCCGATTCAGCAAGTTGTATGAGCTTATTTCGTTTTCCAGCTAAAAGGAATAATTTCTGGATCTGAACGCTGGTTTCACCCTTATCCGTAAAATCGAACCATGGTCGTCCTCCGTTTGTAAGATATTCCGTATTGTAAACATTTTGTTCGATCGAGAATGTCAGATTTTTGAATAACCTGGCCTGGATGATCTGGGCTCTGGATGCTTCAATATTACACTTTTCTGCCAGAAGCGACAGGTTCTGTGATATAAAAGTACTGTCTGCCTGCCTTACTGATATCCTGAGGGTATCTTTAAAACTTTCCTGACCAAATAAAACAATGGCAGAAGTGAAAAAAACCGGTATTATCAAGAATCGCTTTAAATCCATTAAGCTGGGTATTTAATATCTTGCAAGTACCTGGTCTTTGAAATATCCTGATTCTTTGAAATTTGTGAAGACATACTTGAATGTAGCATTAAAGATAAACCTTCTTTTTGAAATCAACTTTGTTGTAAAACTTTATAATAACCACAAAAGTTTTCGTTTTATTTTCTTTTAACAAAAATTTAACTCTTCAGACTGCATGACTGCATGACTGCAAGACTGCATGACTATCTAAAACCCATTCAGCTTCATCGTCACTGTAGGGATCAGCAAAAGGAATCCGATTAATACAAGGATCAGAAGAACCGGCATTACCCATTTAAGCCATCTGACGTAAGGCACCCTCGCCATTCCGAGAACACCCATTAAGACTCCTGAGGTCGGCGCAATCATATCGGTGAACCCCGCACCTAACTGGAATGCCATTATGGTTGCCTGCCTTGTGAGGCCGATAATGTCTGAAAATTCTGCCATTATCGGAATTGTCAGAGCCGCTTTGGCTGAACCTGAAGTGATCACCAGGTTAAGCATCGACTGGAAAAGATACATTATAGTTATTGCGGACATCTTGCTTGCCCCGTGAAGTGCACCTGACAGGCTGTTCAGGACAGTATCAATAATCTGTCCGTCGGTAAGAATGACAATTATACCTCCGGCAAAACCAACGACAAGGGAGGCAGAGACAATATCCCTGACACCATCGACAAAAAGTTTAGCAATCTCACCCGGCTTTTTCGATGCTGCAAATCCTGTAACGAGCCCCATAGCGAGGAAAAGAGCTGCAATCTCCATTATATACCAGTCATATCCGAGGACACCCACAACAAGATAGATCATTGTAAATGCAAGGACGTTGAGTACGAAGAAATGAATAGATTTTCTGAGGGTGACTATGCTGCCAATGATGAACAATCCTCCGATAGCGGGAAGCAGCGGAGCGGAGACTTTTGACAGGCCAAAGTTAAGCGTTGTGGAGGGATACCTGACAGCAAAGATCAGCAAAACAACCGATGTTACTGCTGCCACGATCCAGGCCGACAGCGGTGTGAAGTACTTTATCTCCTCCACATGTGCGCTTCCCTTTTTTCTCCAGAATTCGTCGGCTTCATACATAGGACTGCGAGACGGGTTCTTCCTGATCCTTGCAGCATAGATAAGTACCAGCAGAATACCCGTAAACGTAATTATGATCCAGCAAAGCGTACGGTATTCGATCCCCGTAAAGAGAGGAACACTGGCAAGTCCCTGCGCTATTCCCACTGTAAATGGGTTGAGTATTGCCGCAGCAAAACCAATATGTGCAGCAAAGTAACAAAGTGCTATTCCTATTATTGAATCGTAACCCATTGAAATTGACAGCGGTACGAAAATAACCGAGAAGGCAATTGTCTCCTCGCTCATGCCGAAAATTGCGCCGAAGAGACTGAAAATGATCATTACCAGCGTAATTATTATATTGTTCACACCCAGCTTTTTCACAGCCCGGTATCGCTCCATGCGCTGAGTGAATCCGAGAAAAGAAAATATCCCGACATCAATAGCCTTTGTTTCATTCATTATCCAGAAGGCACCGCCCACCATAAGGATGAAGACAATGATGTGTGACATATTTATGAAACCCTTGTAAAAGGCCGAGAAGATCTGCCACGTCTGGGGCTTGCTTTCGACATAATGGAATGATCCGTTAACTATAACGCTTCTTTCAATACCATTGACGAACACCGGTTTGCGGTCATATTTCCCCCCCGGAATGATCCATGTGAGGATTGCCGAAACTATAATAATGCTGAAAACTATTACGAGGTTATGCGGAACGTTGAATTTAAGCTTCATATTCTTTGACCTTCTTCTCAACTAAAGTACAAAATTGTTTCATCCTTCAGGCCGGCAGGCTGCAAAAGTAAAAGTAACAGATAATTCTTAAATGTGAATGGTCAATAACAGGGTAGAAATTCAACAGAATTTCCTACTTTTAAGAGAAGAAAGCTGAGGACAATTATTTCTGCTAATGAAGACCATACATGAAGTATTCATTTTAAAATCCTTTTATATGAAAAAGACTTTGATCAGTTACTTTATTTTTATTCTTATGCCTGTGATGGCATTCTCCCAGACAAAGTTTAATGGTCTGGATATGAATATGGGCAACCTTTTCAGGCTTTCAGATGCAAGGACCCGGTCAATAAGTCCTGAAAACTATACAGGGGAAAAAGGGAAAGCCGGCATGGCTGACCCTGCCAACAAGGATAAGCGGAATGAGGCCAATGCAGCATGGGCGGCACGCGACCTGGGACTGGGATGGAAGATCAACCCTTTCGTAAGGATCAAGCCGGGTGAGACATTTACGATGGCAGAAATTTCAGGCCCGGGTGCGATCCAGCATATATGGATGACACCTACAGGCAACTGGCGCCTTTCAATACTCAGGATATACTGGGATGATGAAGCAGAACCATCCGTAGAATGTCCGGTTGGCGATTTCTTTGGGATGGGGTGGGGGAAGTATTCGCACCTGTCATCCCTGGCAGTATGCGTTAACCCGGGAAGTGCCTTTAACTGCTACTGGGTGATGCCTTTCAGAAAGAAATGCAGGATCACAATGGAAAATATAGATGATTCTGAAACCTTGTCCCTTTACTACCAGGTAGATTATACTCTTACTGAAGTTCCGGAAGATGCAGGTTATTTTCATGCCCAGTTCCGAAGATCAAACCCTGATGAGACCTCAGTGTACACCATTGCTGACGGGATCAGCGGGAAGGGCCAGTATGTAGGGGTTTACCTGGCCATGGGGATTCATGACAACGGCTGGTGGGGTGAAGGTGAAATAAAATTCTACATTGACGGTGATTCCCAGTTCCCGACAATATGCGGAACCGGGACTGAAGATTATTTTTGCGGTTCTTATGATTTTGATACGGAAAAAAAGAATGCAGCAGGTGTCGGGGAGTCAGCATTTACAGAGTTCTGCACTCCATATTCAGGGCTTCACCAGGTGATAAAGGGGGATGGCCATTATGACATTATGCAGCGTTTCGGACTTTATCGCTGGCACATAATGGATCCGATAAGATTTGACAAGGATCTGAAGATTACTATCCAGGACCTTGGTTGGCATAAGGGAGGAAGGTATCTGGCCCAGAAGTCTGATATTGCATCGGTCTGCTACTGGTATCAGACCGAGCCACATGCAAAATTTCCGAAACTGCCGGGATGGCAGGGTCTGGAGGTGAACTGACAGAAAACTTATGAAAAGGATAAATAAGATCTTCCAAATTGCGGACTTCTGCATTCTTCTTCTTTTAATATCATGCTGTGAAGGGAATAAGCAGGAAGAACCCGGCAAGCATATCTATAATGGCTATTATGAAGGAAAGTATCTCGACAGGATCGCTTTCCCTGTTGGAGGAATTGGAGCGGGGATGTTTTGCCTTGAAGGCACAGGCGCTATCTCGCACATGTCGGTACGGAACCATCCGGAAATGTACAATGAACCCTGCATGTTTGCAGCAATATCTGTTAAAGGTGTTGAAAACGGGACCAAAGTACTTGAGGGAGCAGTACCTGACTGGAAAAAATTCGGTCAGCCTAGCTCGGGGAATGGATCGGAAGGGTCTACCTATGGTCTCCCCAGGTTTGACGAGGCAAGATTCATTGCCAGGTTCCCCTTCGCAACAATTGACCTCAAAGACAGCGATATCCCGATGGATATCACCCTTACGGGATGGAGTCCGTTTATCCCGACCGACCAGGACAATTCAAGCCTCCCTGTAGGTGCAATAGAGTATGCTTTTAAAAATACCAGCTCCCGCAAGGTTGATGCCGTCTTTTCGTACAGTTCACGCAATTTCATGTCACAACCAGGAGGCAGGAATTCAATCAATGCGATTTCCAACGGATTTATTCTTTGTGAAGATGGAGTCAAGGATAAGCCTGCGACCAAAGGGTATTTTGCCGTGTTTACAAATGAATCTTCAACAGTAACGGATTATTGCTGGTTCAGGGGAGGATGGTGGGATCCTCTTACCATGGCATGGAAAGCAATTATGAATTCTGAAGCCAGGGAAAATCCTCCCGTGGCTGAAGGCGCACCCGGAGCCACACTTTTTGTTCCATTTTCCCTTGCCCCCGGAGAGACAAGGATTATCAGGCTTATGACGGCATGGTATGTGCCTGACAGTGATCTCAAGTACGGCGAGGATGATAAGAGCAGAGCGAATGAGGATTGCAAAGATCAGGGATGTTCATGTAAGCTCCCCTGGTTCAAGCCATGGTATTCCGGAAAATTTGCAGGGATCTATGAGGTCTCAGGTTACTGGATCACCAATTATGATGATCTGAAAAAGAAATCTGAATTGTTCAGGGATTCATTTTATTCTGTCTCTCTTCCTCCTGAAGTAATTGAAGCAGTTGCCGCCAACCTGACCATCCTTAAGTCTCCGACTGTTTTAAGACAGCCAGATGGTAAGCTATGGAGCTGGGAAGGATGCGGAGACAGCCGGGGATGCTGTGCCGGATCGTGCGAACATGTCTGGAACTATGCGCAGGCAATATCTCATCTTTTCCCGGCCCTCGAAAGGACTATGCGCGAAACAGAGTTCAACCCCAGCCAGGATTCCACCGGACACCAGACTTTCAGGTCTGCCCTTCCTATCAGGCCTGTCCTGAATAATTTCTATGCAGCGTCAGACGGACAGCTCGGTGGTATAATGAAAATTTATCGTGACTGGAGGATTTGCGGAAATACCGACTGGCTTAAGATGATGTATCCGCAGATAGTTAAAAGTATTGACTACTGTATCAGAACATGGGATCCACGATCGACCGGAACCCTGGAGGAGCCACATCATAATACTTATGATATAGAATTCTGGGGGCCCGACGGAATGTGTACCAGCTTCTATCTGGGAGCATTGAAGGCGATGACCCTTATGGGAAAATATATAGGTGAGGATGTCAGCAGATATGAAGCTTTGTACATTAAAGGAAGGGAAGCCATGGAGAGGCAGCTCTATAATGGTGAGTATTTTTACCAGAAGGTCAGATGGAAAGATCTGAAGACTGCTGATCCTGAAATTTCGATAAACGACCCGATGAACAATACTCCTCCGGAAGAAAAAAACAGGTTTCTTAAAGAGGGTCCGAAATATCAGTACGGAACAGGATGTCTGTCCGACGGTGTGCTGGGAACATGGATAGGTGCGGTATGTGGGATCAGCAATATTATTGATTCAGTGAAAATTGCAAGCCATCTGAATTCGGTCTATAAGTATAATTTCAACAAAGACCTTAGCAATCACTCCAATCCCCAGCGGCCTGCATACGCTATGGGTAAGGAAGGCGGGCTGATCCTTTGCACATGGCCCAGGGGCGGAGCC
Source organism: Bacteroidales bacterium (assembly GCA_050013475.1). GTDB lineage: Bacteria > Bacteroidota > Bacteroidia > Bacteroidales > VadinHA17 > LD21. Next base: position 110,151 of record JBEKFE010000005.1, on the reverse strand, counting down.
CTCTCCATTCCGTTCCCTTACAGCGACGAGGTATGGACGGGCTTTGAATACCAGGTAGCTTCACATCTGATGATGATCGGGGAGGTCGGGAAGGGACTTGATATTGTCCGCACATGCCGCAACAGGTACGACGGGAGGGTCAGGAACCCATTCGATGAATATGAGTGCGGCCACTGGTATGCAAGGGCGATGTCGAGTTATGCACTTCTGCAGGGACTTACAGGTGCCAGATATGATGCCTTAACCCAGGAGATGTTCATCGATTCTCGCATCGGGGATTTTACCGGCTTTATCTCGACTGAAACCGGGTTTGGCAATGTAGGTCTGAAAGAGGGGAAGCCATTTCTTAAGATTGTTTATGGCACTATTCCCGTAAAGGTATTTGAGGTTTCGGGAGTATCGAAACAATAAAAATCAGATATTACTTAACTAAAAAGGACTTTATTTCCTGCCTGAATTAGTAACAAAGGCAATACTCCTGCTGTCGGGCGACCATGATGGGGTGTTAATGGTACCCTGGCCACCGTAGAGATATGCAATTACCCTCGGACCGCCTCCGGTAACAGGCATAAGCCTTAGCATGCAGCGTTTGTAGAAGGGATGTCCGTTCACATCAATATCGGGAAGGAATGAAAGGAATGCGATCCATTTTCCATCGGGTGAAATATGCGGGAACCAGTTATTGTATTCGTCGAAAGTGATCTGTTCCTTGCCTGACCCGTCGGGCTTCATTCGCCACAACTGCATTGTTCCCGAGGCGCTGCCGTTATAATAGATGTATTTGCCGTCGGGAGAATATTCACACCCATCAACATGTTCACCCGGCTTTGTAGAAGTAAGAGCGATCTCCTCTCCTCCATCAATGGAATTTTTATAAATATTATAAACTGTACCACCATCCCGGATGGCAACATAAACAACCTCATTGTTATTGGGATTCCATCCATGAAGATAGGAAGGTGTTTTTTCAGTAATTATTTTTGGAGTGCCACCTTCGAGAGGCAATACATAGACAGTTGATCCTCCCCCGGGCATGCCTTCACGCTGGTTGCTGATAGCCAGCAGCTTCCCGTCGAAGGAGATGCTATGGTCATTATTATTCCTGTTTGCAAATCCGGTATTGAGCTTTTCAGGTATTCCTCCTTCCACTGGTATTTTATAAAGCGATCCTTCCATATTAAAAAGCAGCTTTTTACCGTCAGGCATCCAGTTTGGTGCCTCAAACCTGTCGGGTTTTTCATAGATGACTTTCCTTTTGCAGTCAAATACATTCATTATTTCCAGCCTGCATCCCAGGTAGCCCTCTTTACCGCCATCATAATTGTCCGCCACCGGCCTGTCGATACGTACGTTCCAGACATGAGCTTCTTCAACTGTCGCAGTATCATGGGAGCAAATAAAAAGACCCGCAAGGATTTCATAGGGAAGCCCGTTCATCTCCCTGGAGCCTATTACCTGCAGAGGTTCTCCCGGATGCGCAGCCCTCATTGTTACGTTATTGCCTGATCTTTCAAGCTGAATTATAGTGTATTTTGACTTTGGTGAGCGGATCTCATCTTCCGGATCTCTCATAAGGGCTCCTTTGAGCGGCCTCCACTGAAGCACAGTCAGTCCGTCGCCATGAAGTACTGCAGCAATTAACTGTGAATTATCATCAGCAGCTGACCTGATCATCCATCCAATCTTCCTGTGAGGATTTTTACCCTCCCCTGTAAATTCAAAATTGGCAGTAAGGATAAAATCGCCCTTGATCTTATTATAGAGGTATCGGAATTCATCTCTCCCGAACCAGATATTGTAACCCGATCCGTGCAGGTCATAAAGCTGGTTGGTCTCATTGTAACTGGCCGATCCTGCCAATAATGGCTTGCCTATATCGGAATTATTCTCGAAAATACCCACCTTGTTAACCTGGGCAGCAGCAGCATTAAATATCATAATAAACGTGATAATAATAAGTGATCTCATTGCGAAGCATTTTTTAGTCCGGACAAATGAAAAGAAACAGAACTGAAAGTTAAACAATCCCGGCCAATTAAAAAGAATGCTTAAAACTACTGCGTGGAGGTTATTTAATATTGTAAAACATTGCCAGTATCCTTGCCCAGGTTGCGTCAGAAACCAGACGTTTGACAAAAACTGAAAATCTCTGGATAAATGCTCCGATCTTATATCTTGCTGCAGGCTTTTTACATTCGGCGATTTTAACAAGTTTCCGTGCAAGGATTAAAGGGTCCCAGCCGTTTGTTTCATCCTTCTCCATGCTTGCTAACGCGTTGCTGAAATTATCAGAGTAGGGATCATATTCACCTGTCGGGGCAAGGTATTTTCTCCTGTTGGCCGTATTATTCGTATGAAAATCGCCGGGATTGATGACTACGACATTTATCTTAAACTGAAGGAGCTCGATCCTGAGCGCTTCAGAAAATCCCTCTATTGCGAATTTTGAAGCAGAATAGTACGGCTGGAAGGGAAGTCCCATAAGACCGCCGATCGAACTGAAGTTAATAATGGTACCAGACTGCTGTTTCCTCATAACAGGAAGTACTGCCCTTGTTACTCTTACCATCCCCAGGAAATTAGTGTCCATTATGAGCCTGATATGTTCCATCGGTGAGTTTTCAGCCGGTCCGCCGATATGCATGCCTGCATTATTTATCAATACATCAATGCGGCCTTCCTTCCCGATAACAGTATCAACTGCGGCTTTTATTGAAGCCTCATTGGTCAGGTCCATTTTAAGGATACTGACCTTCGGATCTGTTTCTGCTTCATTCCTGATAGTACCATAAACAGCATGTCCTTTTTCTGCAAGAAGAGAAGCGGTGGCTTTCCCGAATCCAGTGGAAACTCCGGTGATGAGGATAACTTTTTTCATATCATCTTAAATTATTAAACTGAATAACAAAGAGATGCGACACCTTGTTCAGAGGATTAAACATAAATACAGGTAAGGTATCCGGGGACAAGTTCACATTGATAAAATGATCAAACTATCAGATGATCCCAAGTTTTTTGGAGACTTTGGATATCTTTTCGATTGCAGTATCGACCTGCTGGTATGTATGGGTTGCCATGAGGGAGAATCGGATAAGGGAATCTTCTCTGGGAACAGCCGGTGATACGACAGGGTTGACAAACACTCCTTCAGCAAGCAACATCTGGGTGAGCTTGAGAGCTTTTACATCATCGCGGATGAACAAAGGAATTATTGGAGATTCTGATTTGCCGGTGTTGAAGCCTGCTGACTTGAAATTTTTAAGGGCATAGTTAGTTACATCCCAGAGATGTTTAATTCTTTGGGGCTCAGACTCCATTATATCAATGGCGGCAAGAACTGAGGCAACTGATGCCGGAGTCATGCTTGCAGAAAAGATGAGTGTTCTTGAATTATGCTTAATGAAGTTAATCACCTCTTTATCCGCAGCGATAAATCCACCAAGTGAAGCAAGTGATTTTGAGAAGGTCCCCATGATCAGGTCAACCTTCTTTGTCAGTCCGAAGTGCGATGCCGTTCCGGAACCGTTTTTGCCAAGTACTCCTATAGAATGGGCATCATCGACCATAACTGTTGCCTTATACCTGGCGGCAAGTTTAACAAGCTCAGGAAGATTTATTATATCTCCCTCCATGGAGAAGATCCCGTCAACGACAATCAGTTTTATGCTGTCAGGTTCGCACTTTTTAAGTTTTGACTCAAGCGCTTTCATATCATTGTGGGCAAATTTCAGGACTTTTGAGAAGGAGAGCCTGCTGCCTTCTATAATTGAAGCGTGATCGAGTTCGTCCAGAATTAGATAATCTCTCCGGCCAGCCAGAACAGAAACGACTCCAAGGTTAACCTGGAAGCCTGTACTGTAACATAATGCCCCTTCTTTGCCAACAAGCTTTGCAAGCCTGTTTTCCAGTTCAATATGGATATCAAGCGTGCCGTTAAGAAACCTTGAACCGGCACAACCGGTACCATACTTGTCAATGGCCTTTTTTGCTGCTTCCTTGATCTTTGGGTGATTCGTAAGCCCAAGATAGCTGTTTGAACCGAACATGAGTACTTTCTTCCCGTCGATCTTTACAACGGTGTCCTGGTCTGACTGAATCTCCCTGAAATAAGGATAGATGCCTGCCTTCATTGCTTTCTGAGGCGCATCATACTTCGAAAGTTTTTCCTGTAATAATCCCACTTGCATTATTTTTTTAAGAAAGTGCAAATATATGTAAAAAAGCAGAATCGGCTGTTATTGAACATAATTCTGTCCTATTTTTTATTGAAAGAGTTTTGGAATGGCATATTTACTTACTTTTGGAATCTGAAAGATAAGTATGCGTTAAGCATTTTTATCAGATTGATTGTCATTAATACTTCTCAAATGGTCGGTTTTTACAAATTCTCCCTCATTCTCATTTTCAGCTTTGCGATACTAATTTTTGTGCTTCTCTTTTTTGTTTCGGCACCTTACGGGAAGTTTTTAAGAAAAGGATGGGGACCGGCTATCAAGTCCAAATGGGCATGGATGATAATGGAACTGCCCTCACCAGTTATTATGACATACTTTTTTATTTCTGCACCCCAGAAAGAGCTGCCTCAGATAATCTTCATCTCTTTATGGCTTGCGCACTACATACACAGGACATTTATCTACTCGTTCATGCAATCAGGCCATGATAAACCATATCCGATCATAATAGTATCCCTGGCATTCATTTTTAATTGCCTGAATGGTTTCGTTAATGGCTACGGGCTTTTCAGGTATGTTGTCTATTCCTTCTCCTGGATAATGAGATGGCAGTTTGTTGCAGGATTCCTGATCTTCATAGCCGGGTTTATTATAAATAAAACCGCTGATGAAAAACTCAGAATGATGAGGAAGAGCAATCCTGATGAATATGTAATTCCGAAAGGATGGCTATTCAATTTCATCTCTTCTCCCCACTATTTCGGAGAGGTTGCCGAATGGACAGGATGGGCTATTCTCACCTGGTCGACTCCGGGTCTGGCTTTTGCGCTTTTCACCTTTGCCAACCTTTTTCCCAGGGCATGGGCTTCTCACAACTGGTACAGGGAGAATTTCAGCGAATATCCAAAAAACAGGAAGGCCATAATTCCATTTTTGATCTGATCCGAGTCAATTTTTATTAACCTCAACATTTTTTTCTTAGTGAAACCTGGTGTCTTCGTGTCTTTGTGGCAAGGTATTTTTGGCCACTAAGGCACTCAGCCTTCGCTAAAGCTTCGGCCGACAAAGAAAGGCACAAAGTGCCACAGAGTCAATTTCCATTTCCAGATTTTAATTTTTAAGATTTTTTAATGGGAAAGTCTGGTGAAAAAAATCCCGGATTGTTTCAAAAAAACTCGCTGGCTTTTTTGGAAAGTAAAGAATCGAAACTTATTTTTGGCACGCAAATCAAGATGTAATAAAAAAGATGGACGACGGCCCGGCGAATATTTTATCTTAACCCAGATACTGAAGGGTTGCCCGTACCATGAACGCGCCTCCTTCCGTATCGAAGAGAAAGGAGGTTTACATGACTGCCTATACAACATTTTACCTGAGCGGAATAATTGGTAAAGAAGCATTTGATATTGACGGTGATGCCGTTGGTATCATAAGAGATCTTCTTATCAATTCAATTCCCGGAAGCCCTAACGATTCGGGCAGACAGATTGTTACGGGTATCAAGCTGAAAATAGGGAAAGAGACGGGGTTTTATTCATTTCAGCATTTCACTGTTCTCAAAGAGAGGGAACGTTTGGGTGTGACGTGCAAAGAGCTGATCAGCCTGACGGATGAAGAAGTTGCCAACGGGCTTCTTCTTGTGGAGAATATTCTTGACAAGCAGATTGTCGACCTGAATGGTCGCAAGCTTGTCAGGGTAAATGATGTGAGGCTTGTCAGGCTTTCACTTGGTACATTTCCGCTTGCGGTCGATATCGGCATCGAAGGCCTGCTCAGACGACTTGGGGTATCAATATTCATGAAGAAGATCCTGTCATTTTTCAGGGTCAGCATACCTGCAAAATTCATTTTATGGGACGATGTACAGGCGATAGATTTTTCAAACCTTAATATAAAGCTTTCGAAAAGCTATTCAAAACTGCACACGCTTCACCCTTCAGACCTGGCAGATATAATTGAGGATCTTGGAAAAAAATCGAGCATGTCAGTGTTTACCTCTCTTGACGAAGAGAGGGCTGCAGATGTTCTTGAAGAACTTGAATCAGCTGCCCAGGTACATATCGTTGAGAACCTGCCTGTGGAGAAAGCTGCCGATGTTCTTGAAAAGATGCCTGCTGATGAGGTTGCCGATATTCTCGATGAACTTGAAGATGACAAGGCAGAAATGCTCCTGAAGGAGATGGAGGCAGAGTCTTCGAAAGAGGTCAGGGAGCTTCTCGAATATAAAGATGATATGGTGGGCAGCCTTATGACAACGGACTATCTTTCTTATCATCCTTCCAGAACTGTTGATGATATACTCAGGGAGCTGAGGGAAAAGAAGCCGGAACAGGCGGAACTGTACAATCTTTTTGTTACAGATTCTGACGAGGAACTTATTGGGACATTCACCCTGCGAGATCTTGTTATTGCCGGCCCCGGAACACAGGTTGAGAAAATTATGAAAACCGAGCCTGTCTTTCTGTATGATGAACAGGATATTGATGATATAGCCGAGATCATTTCAAAGTATAACATGCTTGCGGTACCAGTCGTGGACCATAATAATCATCTTGAAGGCATGGTGGTTGTGGATGATGTTGTTGAAGACCTTGCGAACAAGAGAAGGACAAGAAAAAGGAAGTAGGATAAATCATGTTCAGCGACAAATTCTCATATAAAAAATTCTTCAGGCAGCTTGCAGTTTTCTTTGCAATACTCGGACCAGGTATAATAACTGGCAGTGTAGACAATGATGCAGGAGGTATTACAGTATATTCTATTGCCGGTGCCGTATATGGATACGGTCTAATATGGACTTTGATCCCATCTTTCATTGTACTGGTAATTATCCAGGAGATGAACGCCCGGATGGGTATTGTAACCGGCAAAGGACTTGCAGATCTTATAAGGGAGAATGCAGGAGTAAAAGTGACCTTTTTTATTTTCATCGGACTTCTGCTTGCCGATATTGGAAATACCACGACAGAATTTGCCGGTGTTGCCGGGAGTATGGAGGTCTTTGGAGTCAGCAAATATATTGCCGTACCTGTAGTTAGTTTTATGGTGTGGATACTTGTGGTCAAAGGGACCTATAAAATTGCTGAGAGGATATTTCTTATTTTTAGTGTTGCCCTTCTTTCTTATATCATTTCTGCCCTGATGGGTAAACCACACTGGGGGGAAATAGGCATGTCGATCATCCATCCGAAGATGGAGTTTAATACCGCAAGCCTGGCAATGGTCATCGGTCTGGTCGGAACGACCATTGCCCCGTGGATGCAATTTTATATGCAATCATCGGTGATTGAAAAAGGTCTTAAGATGAAGAATTATAACTATACAGTTGCAGATATTGTTATCGGGAGCGTCGCTACAATAGTAGTTGCATTCTTTATTATTGTCGCCTGTGCTTCCACGTTGCATGAAAAGGGTATCCAGATAAATGAGGCTAAAGATGCTGCCATGGCGCTTAAACCACTTGCAGGAAACATGGCATCACAGGTTTATGCATTCGGTTTGTTCATCGCTTCGATATTCTCCGCAACAATACTCCCGCTTGCAACTGCATTCTATGTTTGCGAAGCTTTCGGTTTTGAAGCAGGAATTGATAAAAAATGGGATGAAGCAAGGGAGTTTTATATCCTGTACACGGCTATCATTTCAATTTCTGCAATTATAATTCTTTTTCCAAATGCTCCCCTTATTAAAATCTCGCTGTGGTCGCAGGTGATAAACGGACTTCTCCTTCCGGTTGTACTTGTAAGTATGATCCTGCTGATCAACAACAGGAAAATTATGGGAGAATTTACAAATAAACCACTAAAGAATATTATAAGCTGGACCGCGGTGGTGATCCTTGTGGGACTCTCAGCTGCGCTGCTAATAATGCCTATCCTGGATAAATAATATTGAATTATTCCTTTATGGCTTCGGGATTCAGGACATGTTTTGCCGGTTCCGGCATTATTTGATAACTTTATAAGCCATTTGCATCATCCGGGTATATCATAATTGTTTATGATGAAAACCATTTATCATGAAAAGAATAATAATAGGTTTGACAACCGTGATCTTACTGTCAACTTTTTTTTCTTTCAGTTACGATCAGAAACCGGGTCAGGTAAAGAGTAAAGTCATAGTCAGGAGAAGCGGCACTGCCATAATAATGACAGGCGCTGCAGCCAGGATACCACAGGAGGCAGCCCTACTGGAGGAGCTCTATAACAGGGGACTTCTGAAGAATGTCGTATTTATTTCCGGTGTAAGCTCCGGCGCGCTTAATGCAGTTGGACTTAATGCTATACTGACCGGGAAAATGACCTGGGATGAGTACAGGAAGATTCTGTTCGGAATTAAAAACAGCGATATCTTTATAATGAACGGGAAAAAGCTTCCCGTGAATACCGGGCCGGAACGCCAGTTTTTAACAAATATCTTTGAAAAGAGGCTTGGCTATCATAAAATGGGAGACCTGCCGATCACCACTGCAATTTCTTTTACAGATCTTAAAGATTTTGATATGAAGAAAGTGGTTTACAGGATGTGCAGCCGCAAAATAAACAACGAGACAGATACAACTCTGAGCCTTGTAGATGTCCTCATGGCATCTACTGCATTTCCGATCGCTTTTCCAACAGCCAGGATAAAAAATGTAAAGACCATCCCGGATGATGAATATCTCGATGGCGGAGTGGGAGAGGATCATATACCTTATCATGCCCTGCTGGAATTTGAGAAACACCGGGGAGTTGGCGTTGAAAGGGTATATATAATCAGCCGCAAGAGCGACAGCATCCCGGAAGTTAGCGAGGAGCTGAAGGCACTTGGCATTAATGACAATGGACTTTTTGATAAGATGGGAATATCACTTGATAATATACTTAAAAAGGGAATAATAAAACGACTGGTAGCGTATGTCACCGAGGCACCTGAGCTGATCCCGCTGACGTGGATCTGGATCCCTGAATTCCGTGGGAATTTCCTGATGTTTGATTTCGAAAAGTTGCAGGAACAATATACGCTTACCACAAAATGGGCAAGAAATAATGATCCTGTTCTGCTGGGCAATTATCTTCTTCCTTATCTTCTCAACAAAAAAGGAGAATACTGATCGGAAGAATGATTTATAAATATCTTTGCCTTCTGGGAAGTCTTATTTTCCTTATATAACAATTAATAAAACTGATTTATGAAGACAGGCGCGCATCCATGGCACTCGATCCCGACCGGTGATGAAGCACCGGTTTGCGTCAAAAGCATCATCGAGATACCAAAATGGTCAAAGGGCAAGTATGAGATGGATAAGGCATCAGGACTTTTAAGGCTTGACAGGGTGCTCTTTTCCTCCGTACACTATCCTGCAAACTATGGTTTTATTCCACAGACCTACTGTGACGATCATGATCCTCTGGATATACTTGTCATATGTTCCATTGACGTATTCCCGATGTGTATTATTGATGCGAGAGTAATTGGAGCAATGGAGATGATCGATCAGGAGGAAAAGGATGCCAAAATAATTGCAGTTGCCAGAAATGATATGTCCGTCAGCCATATTAATGAGCTCAATGAACTTCCGCCACATACCCTTGTTGAGCTGAAAAGATTTTTTGAAGACTATAAGAAGGAGGAACATAAGAATGTAACAGTAGAACGGTTCATCGAAAGGGTACAAGCATATGAGATCATACTTGAAGGAATGAGATCATATATTGAACACAGGGATATGCTGATGGGGAAGTAGGGAGAAGTCGGAAGTACAGAGGAGGAGATCAAATAAAATAAATCTGCAATTCGTGATTAAAGATGCAGTTCGGTTATTTTGATTCATTTGATTATCAGACTCCGGAGAGAAAACCCGGATTTCTAAACTGGTTGAAGCGCGATAACTGGTTCTATTTCGTGATCGCATATGGGAATGTTGTATTCAGGACCAGGCATGAAGCCAGGAATAAGAAATATGGCGACAAAGAGTGGTCCGATTCATCTTTTGAAATATTCAGGATCCTTGAAAATATAGGAGGCAGGTTCATAATAGAGGGGATGGAAAACATACCAAAGATTCCCGGTCCAGTCGTTTTTCTGAGTAACCATATAAGCACGCTGGAGACAATGATCTTCCCTTGTCTGATACGTCCTCACAGGAAAGTCACCTTCGTAGTTAAAGATAGCCTGATAAGACATCCCCTGTTCGGGGATGTGATGAAATCAAGAGACCCTGTTGTCGTCGGAAGGAGAGATGCCAGAAAGGATTTTGAAACTGTAATGACGGAGGGTACCGAGCATCTGGCAAAAGGTATTTCAATAGTCATCTTTCCGCAAAGCACAAGAAGCGAAGCTTTCATTCCTTCTGAATTCAATTCGCTTGGAATGAAGCTTGCAAAGAAAGCTAATGTGCCGGTGGTACCGGTTGCAATTAAAACCGATTTCTGGGGTAATGGAAAGATTATCAGGGAAGTAGGTAAGTTTGACCATTTAAAGAAGATACATATAAAATTCGGTGAGCCATTCACCGTGGCAGGTACCGGAAAAGAAGAAAACCAGCAGGTGATCAATTTTATAATTGAGAATCTGAAGGTCTGGGGATCCGACTAAATAAAATCTCCCGGAATTCTGCTGAATAACATTCAGTCTTCATATTCAAATCCAGACTTAAATACTGAAATTGTAACGGGAATTATTTTTTAAGTGTATATATTACAATTAATTTATTTATTAGATTTGTAAGAGCTGAGATCAGATTTCTGTTGCTTCTTTTAATCCGATAAAAGAAATGCTCAGACCAGATATACAATGAAATATAACTTACCTTAACTTAATGGAGAATAAATGGGAACATTAGACTGGATCGTTCTGTTGGTATTCTTTTTCGTCCTTATAGGAATTGTCCTGTGGGTGATAAAGCATAAAGAAGATACTTCTTCTGATTACTTCCTTTCGGGAAGGAGTGAGACTTGGCTTGCAGTTGGTGCTGCAATTTTTGCCGCAAACATCGGATCTGAACACCTTGTAGGACTTGCAGGAGCGGGTGCAGAGAGCGGAATGGCTATGGCACACTGGGAAATGCACGGCTGGATGATATTGATCCTGGGATGGGTATTTGTACCATTCTATGCCCGCAGCAGGGTATTTACCATGCCTGAATTCCTTCAGATGCGATACAATCAAAGTACAAGCTCAGTTCTTTCTATAATTACACTTCTCGGATATGTGTTTACAAAAGTTTCCGTAACTGCTTATACCGGGGGTATATTCCTGAAGACTGTTTTCGGTATTGAGAGTATCGGAGGTATAGACTTTTTCTGGATTGCAGCGGTCGGGCTGGTCCTTCTTACCGGAATTTTCACAGTTCTGGGAGGGATGAAAGGGATAATGACTATTTCAGTAGTTCAGACTCCCATTCTTCTTGGCGGTGCTCTTACCATCCTGATCCTGGGTCTTCTTAAGCTGGGGCACGGGGGCCTTCTGAGCGGCTGGCATGAAATGGTAAAATATACGGACAGCATGAATACGCTCAATATGCACCTGACCCGTCCGGCTTCTGATCCTAAATTCCCGGGAATAGGAGTGTTTCTGGGAGCCGCCATAATCGGTTTCTGGTACTGGTGTACCGACCAGCATATCGTTCAGCGTGCACTTGCAGCCAAAAATCTGACCCAGGCTCGCCGCGGTTCAATTTTTGCCGGTTACCTGAAAATATCGCCAGTGTTTCTTTTCCTCATACCGGGGATGATCGCCGCAGTGCTGAAGGCCAAGGGAATGATGATGTTTGATGGCAACGACAAAGCTTATGGAAGTCTGGTCACTTATCTTCTTCCTATAGGTATAAAAGGATTGATCGTAGTAGGTTTCATGGCTGCCTTGATGACCTCATTGGCGGCCCATTTTAATTCATCAGCAACCCTTTTTACAATAGATTTTTATAAGAAATATCACCCTGAAGCAAGCGAACACAAACTTGTATGGATCGGCAGAGTAGCTACTATTTCCGTGGTAGTGCTGGGTCTGGTTTGGATACCCCTTATGAAAGGTCTGGGAGCTGTACTTTATGAGTATCTGCAGAATGTCCAGTCTCTAATTGCACCGGCCATCGCTGCGGTATTCCTTCTTGGTGTTTTCAATAAATGGATCACGCCCAAGGCAGGTCTGTGGGGTCTTACAACTGGTTTCTCCCTTGGAATGTTGCGATTGATATTGCTTATCTTCAAACCAGCCGGCCTGCATGCTCTTACTGATATTAACTGGTTGCATTTTGAATTATTCCTCTTTCTGTTCACCATGGCACTGATGGTTGGGATAAGTTTCTTCACTCCAAAGGCCGAGGAAGCAAAGATTCAAGGTATAACCTATTTTTCAAGGACACCGGCTCAAATAGCGGAATCGAAAGCCAGCTGGAGCAAATGGGATGTTTTCAACACTGTAATGGTGGCTGCTTTATGCATAGCATTCTATGTCTGTTTCTGGTAGAAACACTTATGAAATTAAAATAAAATGATCAATCTTAAAAAACTTGAAGCCTGGTTTGTGACAGGCAGCCAGCACCTTTACGGTCCTGAAACAATTAAGCAGGTTGCAAAAGACTCATCTGAAATTGCTTCATTCCTCGGAGAATATCCGGAAACCGCTGTGAAGATAATTTTTAAGCCGGTCCTCACCACACCCGATTCAATTTTTGAAATCTGTTTAGAAGCTAATAGTACTGCAAACTGCATCGGGCTTATTGCATGGATGCATACATTCTCACCTGCGAAAATGTGGATAAGGGGGTTGAGCATTCTCAGTAAGCCATTTCTTCATCTTCATACCCAATTGAATAGGGATATCCCCTGGGAAACTATCGACATGGATTTTATGAACCTTAACCAGTCGGCGCATGGTGACAGGGAATTCGGTTTCATAGCAACACGAATGAGGTTAAAAAGGAAAGTAGTTGTAGGCCATTTTAAAGATCCGGAGACTCTTTCCAGAATTGCCGTATGGACAAGGGCGGCAGCGGCTTTTGATGAAGCCAAATCAATGAAAGTAGCAAGATTCGGAGACAACATGCGCGATGTGGCAGTTACCGAGGGTAATAAGGTGAGTGCCCAGATGAAACTGGGTTATTCTGTATACGGTTTTGGCGTGGGAGATCTGGTAAAAAGTATTGACGAAGTCAAGGAAACTGATGTCAGAAAACTGATTTCTGTGTATAGAGATGAATATAAAATTACCAAAAGCGTTGCTGGATCTGATACACTTAAAGAAGCCGCCAGAATAGAGTTAGGGCTGGAATCTTTTCTTAAAGCCGGAAACTTTTCTGCTTTCACCACCACATTCGAGGATCTGCATGGCCTTAAGCAGTTGCCCGGACTCGCTGTTCAGCGACTGATGGAAAAGGGTTATGGTTTCGGAGCAGAAGGTGACTGGAAAACTGCTGCACTTGTCCGTTCAATGAAGGTTATGTCTTCAGGTCTGAAAGGAGGCACTTCATTCATGGAAGATTATACCTACCATTTTGATCCAAAGGGAATGAGAGTTCTGGGAGCACACATGCTTGAGGTTTGTCCATCCATTGCACAGGGTAAACCCTTTGTTGAGGTTCATCCTCTTTCAATAGGAGGAAAAGATGACCCGGCAAGACTTGTTTTCAAATCATCAACAGGGAAGGCAATAAACGTCTCAATTATCGATCTGGGTAACAGGTTCAGGATGATCGTGAACGAGGTTGAGGTAGTAAAATGCCCCGATATGCCGAGGCTTCCGGTGGCCAGTATTCTATGGAATCCGCTTCCGGATCTTAAGACTGCAGCTGCAGCATGGATATTTGCAGGAGGTGCACACCATACAGGATTCAGTTCTGCCATAAATGCAGAATACATCGAAGATTTTTCAGCAATGGCCGGAATTGAATATCTGCTTATCGGAAAGCAATTCAATCTGACTGATTTCAGAAATGAACTCAGATGGAATGAGGTATATTACCATCTGACCGACGGGATCAGATAAGGATCCTGCGGTTTCAGAATGGCTTTTTGATTTTAGGCTTGTCAGGTCAACCTGACGACAATGAATAATATTAGGAAGTGATGAAGATATATTCTTCAATCCCAAAATATCTTGTAGCTGTCGATTGCATTATCTTCGGATACGATATCCTTGACAAGGAGATCAAGCTTCTGCTCATTAAACGCAGCTTCGAACCAGCTCTTGGCAAATGGTCTCTTGCCGGGGGATTTGTCATGAAAGATGAGAGCCTTGATGATGCAGCTTCCAGGATCCTTTTTAATCTCACCGGACTCATTAATGTCTATCTTGAGCAGTCGCATACCTTCGGACTCCCTGAAAGGGATCCAGGCGCAAGGGTTATCTCGACATCTTATTATGCCCTGACCAAGATCCTTGATATCGACAAGAAGCTGAAAGAAGTCAATGGTGCTCAATGGCGACCTATCTCCCGGCTTCCTGAACTGATCTTTGATCATTCTGAAATGGTGGACATAGCTCTGAGCTGCCTCCGGAGGCAGGTAAAAATTAACCCGGTAGGATTTGAACTTCTTCCTGAAAAATTCACGCTGGTTCAGCTGCAGGAATTATATGAGGCCATTTACCAGAGAAAAGTCGACAAGCGGAATTTCAGAAAGAAAATATTATCAATGGAAATTGTTGAGAAGCTTGATGAAAAAGAAAGGAAGACATCAAAAAAAGGTGCTTTCTACTACAGGTTTAACAAAGAGAAATATGAGAGCTTCAGACAGAATGGGTTTTATTTCAACCTTGACGTCAATTAGGATATCTAAATACTATAGAATATGCTTGAAAAATTAAAAGAGAGAGTCTATCTGGCAAACATAGACCTTGTTGAGAACGGACTTGTTACCAACACCTGGGGAAATGTCAGCGGCAGAGATCCGGAATCGGGATTCATTGTGATCAAGCCTTCGGGGATAAGCTATGAAAGAATGATACCTGAGGATATGGTTGTCCTTGACAATGAAGGGAAAAGGGTTGAAGGTAAGCACAAGCCTTCAACAGATGCTCCGACACATCTTGTTTTGTATAATGGCTTTCCTGGTACCGGTGGAATAGTCCATACACATTCCACCTATGCGACTTCGTGGGCGCAGGCAGGGAAAGATATTCCTCCGTTTGGAACAACACATGCTGATCACTTTCATGGACTGATCCCCTGTACAAGACCACTAAGCCGCAAAGAGATAACCAAAGATTATGAGATCAATACCGGAAAGGTGATCATTGAAAGACTGAAGGACAATGACAGCACTGAAATATCTTCAGTGCTAGTAAATTCCCATGGTCCATTTTCCTGGGGAAGCGATCCTGAAAAAGCTGTATTTAACTCTATTACCCTTGAGGAAATAGCAAGAATGGCATTTTATACTGTCCTGCTGGGACGGACCGAACCGCTTGACCAGGCTCTGCTCGATAAGCATTATTACCGGAAGCATGGGAAAAGTGCCTACTACGGTCAAAAATGATCTTTAAAAACTGACTCATATGCCAGATAGGTATGTAATCGGAATAGACTATGGAACAGACTCGGTCCGTTCAGTTGTTGTAAATGCCTCCAATGGCGAAATTGCAGGGAGCTCTGTATCCGAATATCCCCGATGGAGGAAGGGTCTGTACTGCGATCCGGCACAAAACCGTTTCAGGCAGCACCCTCTCGATTATACTGAAGGACTTGAAGAGTCTGTCAGGGGCGCTCTTGAAGGGCTAAAAAGCGAGGTCATCCTTAAAATAGCAGGTATTACAGTTGATACTACAGGTTCGACACCTGTTCCTGTCGACAGGGATGGTATTCCACTATCATTAAAGGAGGAATTTGCGGCAGAACCAGATGCAATGTTTGTCCTCTGGAAGGATCATACTGCGGTTGGTGAAGCAGCTGAGATCAATGAGCTTGCAAAGAGGTGGGGAGGCGAGGACTTTACGAAATATGAAGGAGGCATATATTCCTCCGAGTGGTTCTGGTCAAAGATCCTGCATATTATAAGGAAGAACAACAAAATTAAAAGCAATGCATGGTCATGGGTGGAACATTGCGACTGGATACCTGCCCTGCTTACAGGAAATACTGATCCGATAAAGATTAAAAGAAGCCGATGTGCAGCTGGTCACAAAGCCATGTGGCATGCAGGTTTTGACGGGCTTCCCGATGAAAAGTTTCTTGGCAGGCTCGATCCGTACCTTGCATCCCTGCGAAGCAGATTGTACCACGATACTTACGCATGCGATACTTCAGTGGGGGCTCTTACCGATGAATGGGCTGATAAGCTGGGACTTCCGCATGGTATCAGGGTCGGGGCAGGTGCATTTGATGCTCACCTGGGGGCCGTGGGAGGTGAGATAAAGCCATATCACCTCGTGAAGGTAATGGGAACTTCAACATGCGACATGCTTGTGGTCCCGAAAGCTGAGGCGGGCGAGAGGCTGGTCGCGGGTATCTGCGGACAGGTCGACGGTTCAATTATACCTGGCATGCTTGGTCTTGAGGCAGGACAGTCAGCCTTCGGAGATATATATGCATGGTTTTGCAAGCTGCTGATGTGGCCTTTTGAGGAGATGATCCCGGACATGAGCTGGCTTGATGAAAAATCAAGAGACAGGATAATATCCGAAACATCCGGCAGGATGATCTCTGAGCTCAGCTTAAAGGCAGAAGATCTTCCTGCTGAAGAGACTGCAATTGTCGCCCTCGACTGGCTTAACGGGCGCCGTACTCCTGATGCCAACCAGGCTCTTAAGGGAGCGATAGCTGGATTATCGCTCGGATCGGATGCTCCAAGGATATTTAAATCGCTGGTCGAAGCAACTGCATTTGGATCGAGAATGATAAACGAAAGGTTTATCTCGGAAGGTATAAGGATAGATGGCGTGATAGCAATTGGTGGGGTGGCAAAGAAAAATCCCTTTGTAATGCAGACAGTTTGTGATGTGCTCAATATGCCGATCAAAGTCGTCAGTTCGGACCAGACCTGTGCTCTTGGTTCTGCAATGGCCGCATCGGTTGTTGCGGGGATCCATCCTGATATTCCTTCTGCGCAGAAAGCTATGGGCGGGGGATTTGAGAAGGAATACCACCCGAATCCCGTAAATGCGGAAAAGTATGAGAAGCTCTTTAAAAGATATATGAAACTGGGTACATTTATTGAAAATGACCTTAGTTAAGCTGACAAACCTAACCTGTTGCCATGAAAAGATTTATTTCGTTTATTATCACCGTAAACATTCTGACCGTTTTGGCAGCATCAGCTCAGAATGAAGCTCCGGTAGTGAACCAGCTTATAATTATTGCCAATAACCCTGGCCCGGTCATCAGCAAGGACATTTACGGACACTTTTCAGAACACCTGGGTGCATGCATCTATGGTGGAATCTGGGTGGGCCGCGACTCAAAGATCCCCAATACCGACGGGATCAGAAATGATGTTATCGGCGCCCTGCGTGAAATGAAGATACCGACTCTCCGCTGGCCGGGAGGTTGCTTTGCTGATACTTACCACTGGAAAGACGGGATCGGGCCTCAGAATAAGAGGGCATCGATCGTCAATACAAACTGGGGCGGTGTGACCGAGGATAATTCATTCGGCACCCATGAATTCATGGAGCTTACTGAACTTGTAGGATGCGACGCGTATATAACAGGAAATGTCGGATCGGGAACTGTACGCGAAATGTCCGAGTGGGTTGAATATCTGACATCAGGCGCTGAAAGTCCCATGACACGAATAAGAAAAGAAAATGGACATGAAATGCCATGGAGGGTTAAGTACTGGGGTATCGGCAATGAGAACTGGGGATGCGGAGGAAACATGACTCCGGATTATTACTCAAATGTAATGAAACAGTATTCGACCTACCTCGGCGATTATTCAGGTAACAATCTTTACCGCATCGCCTGTGGCGCCAGTGATAATAACTATGAATGGACTGAAACGCTTATGAAAGACCCTGAAACGCGTGGAATGTTCCAGGGAATCTCCCTTCACTATTACTCCGTCCCCGGCGGCTGGGGACACATGAACAATGCAACTGTGTTCACCGAGTCAGACTGGTTTGAAACATTCAGGCTGAATTACCAGATGGATGAGCTCATTAAAGGACACAGCGCCATTATGGACCGCTACGACCCCGATAAGACCAAGGGTCTTGTAGTTGATGAATGGGGAAACTGGTTCAGGGTTGAGCCCGGGTCCAACCCCTCTTTCCTCTATCAGCAAAATACTCTTCGTGATGCGATTACTGCGGCTATTCATCTCAATATCTTCAACCAGCATGCCGACAGGGTGAAGGTTGCCAATCTTGCACAGACTGTAAATGTCCTTCAGGCTGTTATCCTTACCAAAGATGACAAAATGGTCCTGACTCCGACATTTTATGTCTTCAGGATGTTCAGGGTTCATCAGGATGCAAAGCTGCTTAAGACAGACCTGAAATGCGAGGATTATGTTATGGGCAACAGCAGGATCCCTGCAGTTTCTGCTTCAGCGTCTGTTGACAGGGAGGGTAAGATCCATGTCTCGTTTGCAAACCTTGATCCGGGTAAAGAAATTATTGTTGATTGCCCTGTAATAGGAGGCACTTTCAAAAATGTGAAGGGAGAAGTGATCACCTCACGTGAGATGAATGCCTGCAATACCTTTGAAAGGCCGGATAATATAAAGCCTGCAGCATTCACGGGATTTAAACAGAAGGAAGGAGGGTTCACTGTCACTCTCCCCGCTAAATCAGTTGTAGTACTGGAGCTTTCAAAATAGTAATGATGGGAAAAGAAAAAATTTATATTTTGATCATTGCAGGAGTTTTATTCCTTGTATCGGGGTGTGCAAAGAAATCTGCTGCAGGAGATTATCCCATTCAGCCTGTGCCATTTACTCGTGTAAAGCTTACTGATAATTTCTGGGCTCCAAGAATTAAAAGAAATGCTGATATCACTATTCCTATAGCTTTCGGTTACTGCGGCTCGACGGGCAGGATAAGGAATTTTGAGATCGCAGGTAAGCTTGATACCGGGAAATTCCAGACCATTTATCCTTTCGATGATTCCGATGTTTATAAGATAATCGAGGGGGCAAGCTATTCGCTTCAGACATTTCCTGATCCAAAGCTTTCAGCATGGCTTGATACTCTTATCTGGAAGATCGGGAAAGCACAGGAACCCGACGGATATCTCTATACCAACAGAACCATCGCCGAGATGCATGGAGGCAAGGGATTGCACCCGTGGGCGAATAAAAGCAGATGGCTTAATGATTCTATAAGCAGCCATGAACTGTACAATCTTGGTCATCTTTATGAAGCCGCTGTAGCTCATTACCAGGCTACCGGGAAAAGGTCGCTTCTTGATATCGCAATTAAATCTGCCGACCTTGTTAATAAGGATTTTGGATGGGACAGGTGCAGGGTCTACCCGGGCCACCAGGTAATTGAGATGGGACTTGTAAAGCTTTACCGCGTAACCGGAGAGAAAAAATATCTCGATCTTGCAAAATTTTTTCTGGATGTAAGGGGACCAAAAGGGCAGCAGTATAACCAGGCCAATTTGAAACCTGTTGACCAGACCACCGCTGTCGGCCACGCTGTAAGAGCAACTTATATGTATTCAGGAATGGCTGACATAGCTGCCCTGGAGAATGATCCTGCCTACCTTAAAGCAATTACAAAGATATGGGAAGACCTGGTGTACGGGAAGATGTATGTTACAGGCGGCATTGGCGCAACTGGAGGCAATGAAGGTTTTGCCGATCCGTTCCTGCTGCCGAACATGACAGCTTATTGTGAAACGTGTGCATCAATCGGTGATATCTTTTTTAATCACAGGCTTTTTCTGCTGCACGGGGAGTCGAAATATTACGATGTACTGGAAAAGACCCTTTATAACTCAATGCTTTCCGGAGTTTCACTTTCAGCAGACAGGTTTTTCTACCCGAACCCCCTTGAATCGGCCGGTCAGCACGAGAGAAGCTCCTGGTTCGGATGTGCATGCTGCCCTTCGAATGTCTGCAGGTTCATTCCTGCGATACCGGGATATGTCTATGCCGTGACCGGGAATGCATTATATGTTAACCTCTTTATTTCGGATTCGGCGAGCTTCGATGTCGGGAAAAATAAAATAAAAATATCCCAGGAATCAGGCTTCCCGTGGACCGGCAAAGTTGACATCAGAATCAATCCTGAAAAGGAGAGCAAGTTTGATCTTATGATTAGGATTCCGGGATGGGCATTAAACCAGGCTCTCGCAGGGGATCTTTACAGGTACACTGATGATGATATGGAGAAGATCAAACTTTTACTGAATGGTGCTCCTCAGCAGATCAGCCAGGATAATGGATATGCCGTTTTGAGCAGGAAATGGGGGAAAGATGATCATGTTGAGATAGAATTTCCGATGCCTGTGAGGGAAATATCAGCAAGCAATAATGTTAAGGACGATATTGGCAAAGTGGCTGTTCAGCGTGGCCCGATAATTTATTGCGCCGAGTGGCCTGACAACGATGATGGCAAAATTTTAAATCTTGTCCTGAGAAAAGATGCCGGATTTAAAACAGAGTATGAAAATGAGCTCCTGGGAGGCACTGAGATAATAAGAACTACCGGTCATCAGACAAAGAAAACTCTCGATGGAAGGATTGAAGCCCTGGCTGATGAATCTCTGTTGCTAATTCCTTATGCCTTCTGGAATAACAGGGGGGCAGGTGAGATGAGTGTATGGCTTCCGGTCACGGACAGCGTGGCAAAACCTCTTCCTGCACCGACCATAGCTTACAGGAGTAAAGTCACTGCGAGTAAGATCACCAGGTCGCTTGAATCGGTGAAGGACCAGATTGAACCGAAGAGCTCAGGCGATGAAACATCGCGCTATTATCACTGGTGGCCCGATACAAACAAATGGGAGTGGGTACAGTATGATTTTGATAAGCCTGAGTCCATCTCGAAATCGGAAGTTTACTGGTTCGACGATCATCCCGATGGTGGTTGCAGGATACCTGATGAGTGGAAAATCCTGTACAGGTCGGGTGAGCAGTGGAAGCCTGTAAAAGTAACAGTGCCTTATTCAATTACCATTGATTCGTGGAATACTGTAACTTTTGCACCGGTAACGACAACTGCGGTAAGGATAATGGTGAAGCTGAAAAAGAATTTTTCAGGAGGGATACACGAATGGGTTATTGAATAATTTATTACTGGAATATTTTGAATTATTATATATAAGAATATTTAATATATAAGAGCATATAATATATAAATTACTATAATATCTAATATCAAAAAAATGAAAAAATTAATACTGTTTGTTTTTGCAGCCGTAATGTTCGCCGGATGCAGCAGAGGGCCATCAAAGATCGAACTGCCTTCCCTCATCGGAGATAACATGCTTGTCCAGCAGAAAACTGATGTCACAATATGGGGCAAAGCTCTTAAAGGTCAGACGATCCGTATAGCTCCCTCATGGTCAAAAGAGATCAAAACCAAAGCTGGTGATGATATGAACTGGAAAGTGATGATCCCTTCACCAGAAGAGGGAGGCCCTTATTCTCTTAAAATTTATGCCTCCGACACCACTATCTCTGTAAATAATATCTTATGCGGTGACGTTTGGCTCTGCTCAGGCCAGTCGAATATGGAAATGCCAATGGAAGGCTGGCCGCCGAAAGATACAATCATGCACTCGGCCAAAACAATCGCATCTGCAAATATCTCGGGAATACATCTTTTTATCCTCCAACGCAAGGTCTCAGGCATACCTCTCGATGATTGCACTGGTAAATGGGTGGTCTGCAACCCGGAGAGTGTAAGACAGTTCAGCGCGACAGGATTTTTCTTCGGTAAAAAGTTATATGAAGAAATAAATCAGCCGGTCGGACTGATAGAATCCTCATGGGGCGGCACACCATCAGAAGCGTGGACCTCTGCCGACGCCCTTCAAAGTGCCGGCGAATTTACTTCCGAGCTGAAGGCTATGAAAGAATCAGCTCCGCTGGTTGATGCCTACCTGGCATGGCTTAACGGTCATAAACAGCAACCGGTAAAAACCACAGACGACAAGTGGAAAAACCTTGATTTCGGAGATAAGGATGCTGCATTGGTTTCGTTTGACGACAGCTCATGGCCGGCCATGATACTTCCACAGCTATTTGAAAATGTAATTGGGGATTTCGATGGTGTAGTCTGGTTCCGCAGGAAGATAGAAATTCCTGAGTCGTTTGCAGGAAAGGAGCTGACACTTTCACTTGGACCGATTGACGACATGGATTGTACATATTTCAATGGCGAACCTGTCGGAAATATGCAAATGAGCGGAGCCTGGCAAACCGAAAGAAATTATGCTGTTCCTGGCAGTATTGTGAAGAAAGGAACAAATACAATTGCGGTCAGGGTTCTCGATACCGGCGGCGGTGGAGGAATTTATGGGAAAAAGGGATCAATGAAGATAACTGTCAGAGGTGGGAAACAACCTCCGCTGGATATTGAAGGAGAGTGGAAATACCAGCCTGTGGCTGAACTATCGGGAGAAAAATTTTACATTTTTGATCTGGCAAAGAATGATTTCTTTACACAGAAGAAACCTGTCTTAACAGGACCAAATTCGCCATCAGCTCTCTTCAACGCCATGATAAATCCGGCCAGGAATTTCAGGATAAAAGGAGCTATCTGGTACCAGGGTGAAGCCAATGTTGGCAGAGCTGATCAGTACGCAAAGATATTCCCGCTTATGATCAGGAACTGGAGAGAAACCTGGAAAGAGGGTGATTTCCCTTTCTATTTCGTTCAGATAGCACCTTATGTTTATTCAGGCGAAGATTCCACCGAACTTGCACCTCTGCGCGAAGCACAGACCAAAGCGCTTGATCTGCCAAAAACCGGAATGGTCGTGACACTCGATATAGCAACTGTCAATAATATCCATCCCCCTTTCAAGAAAGAGGTGGGGGAACGCCTGGCAAACCTGGCCCTGGCAAATGATTACGGTAAAAAGATCGCCTGTGCAGGACCAGTGTACAAATCGATGACCAGGGATGGCAGGGTATTGAAAATAAAATTTGAAAATACGGCTTCCGGATTGAAAGCAGAAAAAAATCCTGTTACCGGTTTTGAGATCGCTGGAAAGGATATGAAATTCATAAAGGCGCAGGCAAAAGTCAAAGATGATGAAGTATGGGTTGAGGCTCCGAAAATATCTGAACCAGTTTATGCAAGATACTGCTGGAGGAACGGAGATGTTGGAACATTGTCCAATGGTGATGGACTTCCGGCTTCACAGTTCAATGCGAATCTTAATAAATAATGAAATGAAAAATACACAGCTGTTATTTCTAACATTGGTTATTGCTGTAGGTATGATCACCTCATGCAATCGATCACCAAAAAACATGACAATGGTCAAAAAGGAATTATTCGGTAGTTTTAATGGCAAGGATGTGTACCAGTATACACTTACCAACAGGGATGGTAATGTTCTGAAGCTTACTAATTTCGGTGCCAGGATCACATGGATCGAAGTGCCTGATAAAAAGGGGCAAAAAGAGAATGTGACATTCGGGTATGATACGTTCAACGAATTGATCAAAGGTGATCCATATTTCGGTGCAGTGGTTGGCCGGTACGCCAACAGGATCGCAAAAGGTAAATTCACCCTGGGAGATAAAGAGTACTCTCTGACACTGAATAACGGTCCAAATACCCTCCATGGCGGACCAGGTGGATGGCACAGTGTTGTCTGGGACAGCAGGCAGGTAACGGATTCAAAATACCCGGCCGTACGTTTCACCTACCATAGCCCGGATATGGAGGAAGGTTATCCTGGAAATATGGATGTCGGGGTTCTTTACACATGGACCGATCAGAATGAAATTGTCATCGATTATAACTGCATATCTGATGCAAAAACGGTTCTCAATGTTACCAATCATGCCTATTTTAACCTTCACGGCGCTGGGAATGGAGATATTCTCGACCACGAGGTTGTTATTAAAGCGGCAAGCTTTGTGGCAGTGGATTCAACACTGATTCCGACCGGAGAGCTTCGTCGGGTTGAAGGTACTCCCTTTGATTTTACAAAGCCTCATAAGGTTGGAGAAAGAATAAATGATGATTATGAGCAGCTTAAGCTTGGAAAGGGGTACGACCATACATTTGTTCTCGACAATTCGGAACTGGTTGATGCTTCAGTATATGACCCGCTTACAGGAAGATTTCTGGAGGTTATGACCGATCAGCCGGGGATCCAGTTCTATTGCGGCAATTTCCTTGATGGTAAAGCGATCGGACATGGAGGGAAGCCTTATACCTACAGGTCGGGTCTATGTCTTGAAACCGGACATTTCCCTGACACTCCCAATCATCCTGACTTTCCCGAAACTGTTCTCAGACCTGGTGAGACATTTACCTCAAGAACGATTTACAGGTTTTCAGTAAAATAATAAATTCTCTTATGGGATCTTTTAACCGCAGAGGACGCAGACCTGTCTGCCGAAGCGGCAGCGCAGGCAGGGATTCTACGCAGAGAACGCAAAGGGAAAGCTTATAAATAGCTGATTCTGCGCTCTCAGCGTTTCTTCCTAAGCGCTCTCTGCAGTTAAATTCTTAAAAAAATAAAATGAAAAAGACAGCCGCATTATTCCTTATCTCTGTAATAGGCATCTATGCTTCCTGTGGTTTTGCCCAGCAGAATGTAAACCAGATGCCATTCCGGAATACAAGCCTTACTACCGAAGAGAGGGTGAATGACCTTATTTCGAGAATGACCCTGCAGGAGAAAGCAGATCAGCTGCTGTACACTGCACCCGCCATCCCAAGACTCGGGATCCCTGCATACACATGGTGGAATGAAGCGCTGCACGGAGTGGCACGGGCCGGGTATGCAACTGTTTTTCCACAGTCGATCACAATTGCAAATTCCTGGGATGAGATGCTGATGCTGAATGTTGCATCTGCAATATCTGATGAGGCAAGAGCCAAATATCATGAATTTCAGCGAAGGGGCAAAACGGGGATCTACCAGGGACTGACCTTCTGGTCTCCGAATATCAATATATTCCGCGATCCCAGATGGGGCAGAGGACATGAGACCTATGGAGAAGATCCATACCTTACCGGCAGGCTCGGGTATCAGTTTGTAAGGGGAATGCAGGGTGATGATCCAAAATATCTGAAGACCGTAGCCACAGCAAAACATTTCGCGGTGCATTCAGGACCGGAGCCACTGAGACATTCATTTAATGCGAAGGTGAGCGAGGTCGATCTCCGTGAGACCTATCTTCCGGCATTCCGGACACTGGTAGTTGATGCCGGGGTATATTCAGTAATGGGCGCCTACAACATGTTCCGGGATTACCCATGCTGCGCCAATCCTATCCTGTATGGCATCCTCAGGAATGAATGGGGATTCAAAGGGTATGTGGTTTCTGATTGCTGGGCCATTACGGATTTCTACACTTTTACAAAGTTCGCAAAAGACCCCGCCGAAGCTGCTGCTCAGGCAGTGAAGGCAGGAACAGATCTTGAATGCGGGCAGGATTATAAAAATCTTGTTGAAGCCGTCAAAAGAGGACTGCTTACCGAAGCAGATATTGATCTTGCGGTTAAAAGGATCTTTACTGCCAGGTTCAAACTTGGGATGTTCGATCCCGACGGGATCGTACCTTATGCCAGCATACCTTATTTTGTGAACTGTTCCGATTACAATAATTCACTTTCAAGAAAAGCGGCACAGGAATCAATCGTGCTTCTTAAAAACCAGGGGAATATTCTGCCTCTTAAGAAGAATATAAGGACCATAGCGGTGGTCGGCCCCAATGCTGATAATTTTGAATCGCTTATTGGCAACTATAACGGGATCCCGAAAGATCCGGTGACAATTCTGAAAGGAATAATCTCCAAGTTAACTCCAGATACAAAAATAATTTACGCCGAGGGAAGTGACCTGGCGGAGGGCGTTCATAATCTTACTGTGATCCCATCGCGGTATCTTCAGACACCCGATGGAAAGCAGGGCGCCCTCGGCGAATATTTCAACAACCGCGACATGAAAGGCGATCCGGCCTTTACAAGAGTTGATGACAACATTAATTTCTACATGGAACAGCTCTCCCCGAGATATGATCTTCCGGATGATGATTTCGGAGTCAGGTGGACAACATTTCTGACTGCACCGGAAACAGGGACCTATTATATTGGAACATGGGGAGCTTCTGCATATGAGGTTTGGATCGATGGAGCAAAGAAAATTTCTGAAAGGACTGAGCATGGGGCATTTCATAAAGAATTCAGGGCTGACCTTGAGGAAGGGAAGAAATACAAAATAGAAATTCTTTATCGCAATTATTCAGGCGATGCTGACATGAAGCTGCTATGGGCAAGGCCAAGGACAGATATGCTTAAAAAAGCTGTCGAAGCGGCAAATCAGGCGGATGCGGTGGTGCTCGTCCTGGGTCTTTCGCAGCGCCTTGAGGGTGAAGAGATGCCAATAAAAATTGAAGGTTTCAGCGGAGGCGACCGTACAAGCCTCGATCTTCCGGCAGCTCAGGATAGGCTTTTTGAAGAAGTTGCAGCCACAGGCAAACCGGTGATCGTTGTGCTTGCCAGCGGAGGGGCCCTCTCTGTAATGAAAGAACAGGAGAAGGCTTCTGCTATTCTTCTTGCCGGATACGGAGGTCAGCAGGGCGGAAATGCAGTTGCCGATGTCCTTTTCGGCGACTATAATCCCGCAGGAAGGCTGCCGGTGACATACTATAGATCTGTTGATCAGATACCTGCATTCGAGAATTATGATATGAAAGGGAAAACCTACAGGTTCTTTACGCAGGAACCGCTTTATCCCTTTGGTTATGGACTGAGCTATACCTCATTCACTTACAGCAATCTGAAACTGGCTGAGAAAGCGATTGCAGGAGATACGGTGCGGGTAAAGGTGATAGTTACAAATTCCGGCATGGTTGAAGGCGATGAGATTGTGCAGCTTTACCTTACCGATGAGAAAGCATCAACACCAAGGCCGATCAGACAGCTGGAAGGATTTAAGAGAGTCACACTAAAACAGGGAGAAAGCAGAGAGGTAAATTTTATCCTCGATCCGAGGCAGTTCTCAATTATTAATAGTAAAGAGAAGAGGGTTATCGAACCGGGATATTTCACGATTTCGGTCGGCGGCAAGCAACCTGGCTTCAAAGGTTATCTCGATCCCCAGGACACCCAGGTACTTACCGGCAGGATAAAGCTTACCGGAAAGGAAGTTCCATTTGCAAACTGATCGATTGCCAGGTAACCCTCTGTGGCCCTCTGTGAAAACTCAGTGGCACTCTGTGTAAGTTCTTTGGCTTCACAGAGTAACACAGAGAAGACACAGAGAGGCACAGAGGTTTCACAGAGATATAAGACAATAGTTAAAAAAGACATAAATAAGTGATTTATCATTTGTTTAATTATTTTTGTTAGAAGATAACAGGACAATTATGCAGCAGGGAAATGCGCTACTCCATAAAAGGGTTAACCTTTTTGACGGAGTCTCGTTTGTTGCCGGATCGATGATCGGATCCGGTATTTTTATTGTCAGCGCGGATATTGCAAGGAATATAGGATCACCAGGCTGGCTGATGATTGTATGGTTAATAACAGGCATTATCACTGTAATAGGGGCTCTAAGTTATGGGGAGCTTGCTGCAATGATGCCTAATGTGGGAGGACAGTATGTTTATCTCCGGGAGGCTTACCATCCGCTTATCGGTTTTCTTTTTGGCTGGACGACCTTTGTGGTCATACAATGCGGATCGATCGCAGCAGTTGCTGTTGGATTCGCAAAGTTCAGCGGAGTGCTTATTCCCTGGATATCTGATAAAAACATCCTGCTCCATATCGGATTGCTCAAAGTAACCAGCACACAGGTCGTCGGAATGGCTTCAATCATTTTCCTGACATGGCTGAATACACGGGGAATAGTTACCGGAAAGACAGTACAGAATATCTTCTCTTCAACAAAAGTTATTGCCCTTATCGGTTTTATCCTCGTGGGTCTGATTATCACAAAAGCCACGGGTGCCTGGCATTTAAATAAGGAGGTATTCTGGCAGGCCAGCAAGATCGGAGAGAAGAATCAGTTGATCCCTCTTGCAGGTTTCGGCCTTATCGCAGCTATAGGAACTGCTCTTGTCGGTTCCCTCTTCTCCGCTGATGCCTGGTACAATGTTACTTATATATCAGGTGAAGTGATCAATCCCAAAAGGGTCGTTCCACTGAGTCTTCTATTCGGGACCGTCCTTGTAAGTTTCCTGTATCTTCTGGCAAATTTTGTATATATCAGGTTCCTGCCGCTACATGGATCGCCCGACGGCGCAGATGCTATGGCAAGGGGGATACAGTTTGCATCTGACGACCGGGTGGCAACATCGGCACTTAGCCTGGTTATCGGAGATTATGCAGCTATAATCATGGCCGTTTTCATAATGATCAGCACCATGGGATGCAATAACGGACTTGTGCTGGCAGGCCCTCGCGTTTATTATGCAATGGCCAGGGATGGCCTGTTTTTCAGAAAAGTGGGACAACTGAACAAAAAAGGAGTTCCGGGCTTTGCGATAGTTATCCAGGGGATATGGTCTGTACTTCTTTGTCTTTCCGGCACATACAGCGATCTGCTTGATTATGTGATCTTTGCTGTCCTTATCTTCTTTACCCTTACAATTCTGGCAATTTTCATCCTGAGAATACAGCGCCCGGAAATTGAGCGACCATACAAGGCATTCGGATATCCGGTCATCCCTGCAATCTATATTCTTACCACTTTAACCATCAGTGTCATCCTTATCATCTATAAGCCAAATTATACAATTCCGGGTCTTGGTCTTGTACTGCTTGGCATTCCTGTATTCTTTCTCTGGAACAGGAAGAAAAACAAGGAAAGCTTCGGGGAAGATTCCTGAGAGGCTGACAATCAGGCCTGATTTTTGTTGTATCATATCTGCAACCTGACCGGTTTGATTTTCGTTTAAGATCAAAATGTCGTTCCATGGACGGAATCATATCTACGAAACATCAGTCGCATGCCTTGTGTATGCTTACGTTTCTTGTTCTTTTCAATGCATGTGAAAGGAACAATTACGAACTCCTTGATCCGGCAACCGCAGGGAAAATGACTCTCTATACGACTGCTGACGGATTGCCGGGAAATGAGGTGAAAGACATTAAGCTGGATGACAAGGGCAATCTCTGGTTTACTTTTCCGGGTCATGGTACTGCCATGCTTAACGACAGCGGCTGGACAATTTACGCAGCTGGACCAACCCAGCTTCTGAGCAATGCTGTGACAGTGCTTGATGTGACGAGCAATGGAAATATAGTGATCGGAACATCTGACGGTCTGTCAATACTTTCATCTTCCAGTGTCTGGTCATCATATATCGACCCTTCGGCAAGCATGTACGTAAATGCTATTAAAGTTGCTTCAAACGGCTGGGTCTGGGTAGGAACACAAAACCAGGGTTTTTATGTTAATTACGGCTCCGGTTTTGTGAGGAATCTGACTTATCAGCATGCCAATATAAATACGATTGAGGAGGGTAAGGGCGGAAATATTTTTCTGGGGACCGATAGCGGAATAATTAAATGGGACGGCTCTGGTTATTCCTATCTTAAATTGATAAACGGGTTGCCATCGAACAGGGTCACTTCTCTCAGATATGACAGCCGGCAGAGACTCTGGATTGGCACTGATGGAGGAAAAAATGCTGCGTGGCTCGACGATGGCGGGATCCATCAGCTTGATCTTCTGGCCGGAGCAGATAGTCTCTTAATTAATGATATTCATGAGGACAGGAAGGGGGATATCTGGTTTGCAACTGCCGCAAACGGACTTATCATGTACAACGGAATTGCCCCGTACTCATTTAAGGAATATAATGGGTTACCTGAAAACGATATAAACTGCATTGGCGAGGATAAGTATGGTGATCTGTGGTTCGGTCTCGCAAGCAAGGGTCTGGTAAAATATACACTTCCATTAGATAAGAAGTGATCAATGAATAGCACAAAAAACATACTTACAGCCTTCCTGCTGTTCTCTATAGCTCTTTATCAGGCCAGAGGTCAGCAAGCGGAAGATCAGAAAGACAGATATACTCTTCTTACTATGCCATATAATTTACGCCAGCTGACTCTTTACAGGGGCCAGTTTGCGATAAGTGGAGGTTACAAGTTCGCGGTGAGATCACAATCATACGACAGCAATGGTGAGAAGGTTATGCTGACAAACACAGGAACTGGATCGGTCTATCATTATTATTTTGCCGATATCCGGTACGGGATTACGAATTTTCTTGAAGTTGGAGCCGAGACAGATTATATTCGTCATGGTATGCGTGAAGAAACTGCCATGTACGTATCCACCACTGCTGCAGGGACCACCAGTTTGACGGTCAATAAGCTTTCTGAAGTAAGGGGACTGGGCGATATACTGCTCTTTGCCACAATGAGACCACCTATGGAATACAGAGGTTTCGATGTCGGTTTGACAGGAGGGCTATTCCTCCCTTCTTCAGAATACAAACCTGCCCAGCCATCAGATAATGTAACAAACATTGCTGCCACAAACAGCTACATTGTAGATTCTTACAACAAATTTACCAATGGTTACGGAGTCCCGGTTTACCTTCTTTCAGGATCCGCCAAAGCCAGTATCAGAAAATTCACTTTCGCTGCAGACTTTTCTTACAGGACTCCAATGTACGAAGGCAAAAATATACGTTGGGAAACAACACTTGACAACAATCAATTCTCATATAATGACAAGTCCTATCAGTACCTCTTAAGTAATGAATATTCTCTAAATACTGCACTGCATTACCAGACGACAGGCTGGTTTGACCTGTACATGAACTGTAACTGGCATAAAACCAGCGGTGGATGGACTGAATACTGGGGTAACAAGTATAAGAATCCTGAAACATGTTTAATAACGCTTGAACCAGGGTTTGAACTTCAGATATCACCGAATCTGACTATTTACCAGGTTGCCGGATTTCCTGTTGGCGGCAAAAATTCAGATGCTCCGTTTTATCTTTTTACGACTGTAAGGTTCAGTACCTTCTTATTCCACAGAAGATGATAAAAAATTTTTATATAAAATTTTACATATTGACTGTACCGGCTCTCTTTTACATGGTATCACTTACCGGGCAAAATGAAATACAGCTTGTACCCTCAGATCTCAGGCAGCAGACAATAGTCACTGAGCCTGTGACTTTACGAAAAGGGTTCTTCAGAATCGGAACTCTCATAAATTACAGGGTGGCAGACAGATATTTCGACAATGATGGTGGTAAGGAATATTATGTTTCATCAACATGGTCTACAAAGTCATCATATAACTTCTCCCTGCAATATGGGATTTCAGACAGGTTCGAAGCAGATGTAAGTACTGATTATATGCATAACAAGGTGAAAAGCCAGGTGGCTGAGATCACACCGGGTACCAATGCCACCACAAACGTGATATCAAAGCAAGTCGGTTTGGGGTTTGGTGACACCCATGTTGACCTTAAATATCAGTTTCTCCCCGATACAAAGTATAAAATATCTCTTACCGGAATTATCGATGCTACTTTTCCTACAGGAGAAAAAAATCCCACAAATGTCAAAAGCGCCACAGAATATGACCTTCCTGTCGGCAATGGTACATATGCAGCCTCAGGAGAGATTTATGCAAGGAGTATCATTTTCCCCTACTCATTTACCGCCTACCTTCAGTATAATTATAATTTCACCGGATCAAAGCAGATTGACGTTACAGATCCTGCAGAAAGCAGATTCAAGCCTGGAAACAGGTTCGAGACTGGTTTAAGTGCAAACGTTCACCTGAATGAATGGATTGTCCTGGCAAATGAGCTAAGCTTTTACCATGAAGATGAGGGCTGGATAGAGAGTGCAGGTACGGTAACGATCCCAGAATCATGGGCCGCTGTCTATGTGCCTAACCTGGTTTTCCAGATAAAAAGGTTCAGGCTCGGAGAATCAGTATCAATACCTCTTACAGGAAGGAATACCCCTGCCGACCCTCTGTATATCATGATGGTTCAGTATGTATTCTAGATCAGCCAGACAATCACCCGTCCATTTGCCTGCCGGTGAAGTCAGAATGATATTCCTCATTCTAACGGTTTTTGCTTTTTCATAAGGTTTTGACACTTATCCGGTGTGAGGTAATGTAGATATTTGCAAAGCCGATCTGCTACCATTCATCCTGACTGGCAATGAAACAGTGTTGGCATATTAATATATTTGTGAATGAATATTCCTGAAGAATTTATTGAAAGGATAAAAAACCAGGCAGGTTGTGAATCCTCCTTGCTTCTTGAAGCTTTGAAGGAACCATCCCCTGTTAGCATCAGGATAAACTGGGATAAATGGATTATGAAGCCCCTTGGGAGCAACAGGGTGCCCTGGTGCCCCGATGGATGGTATCTCACCAAAAGACCGTCATTCACGCTCGACCCGCTTTTCCATTCCGGATGCTATTACCCCCAGGAGGCATCAGGGATGTTTATCGGAGAGGCATTCAGGCAGCTGATTGGTGAAAGGAAGGACATCAGGGTCCTTGATCTTTGCGGAGCCCCGGGTGGGAAGAGCACTCATCTTTCATCACTTACAGGTAACAATGGGGTACTCATAACCAATGAAGTTATCAAGTCAAGAGCTTCCATTCTTGCAGGATCAATCACGCGCTGGGGAAAAGGGAACACAATAGTTACAAACAACGATCCGGTTTCATTTTCAGGAATGGCCGGCTATTTTGACCTCATACTAGTTGATGCTCCATGTTCAGGAGAGGGAATGTTCAGGGATGAAGTGGCATTAAGGGAATGGTCGCTCTCTAACGCCGCTCTCTGTTCAGACCGCCAGAAGAGGATCGTTATGGATGTCTGGCCATCGCTGAAGAAAGGTGGGTATATGATCTACAGTACATGTACCTTCAACCCTGCTGAAAATGAAGAAAATGTAAAATGGCTTCTTGATACGTGCAAAGGAGAGAGTGTAAGACTCGATACAGAAGAATTCAGGGGTATAAGTGAAATAGATCATAAAGGGATCAAAGGTTATGGATTTTATCCCCACAGGATAAGGGGGGAAGGATTTTTTCTGTCAGTAATAAGAAAGGACGAAGAATCTAAAGCCCCTGATCGTGGCAGATCAGGACAATCTGCAAAGAAGGTTCTGAAGGAGGAGAGGAGTGTCTCTCAGAAACTGCTCAGGATGAATGTTCCTTTCATTTTCAGGGAATCGGACAAAGTTTTCAGTGTCCCGGTTCCGGCTGATGAGTACTCTATGCTGTGCCAGAATCTGACTATCGTTAAAAAGGGAACATTGCTTTACCAGGTCAAAAGAGATGATATCATCCCTTCTCACGAACTGGCTTTATCAGAACTGTTATCATCAGATTCATTTCCCATGGTCGAGCTTGAATACAGGGATGCCGTTTCATTTCTCAGGAAGGAGCATTTAAGTATCAAAGGACTCCCTGAAGGGTGGGTAATTGCAAGATACCTGGGGGTAAACATCGGATTTATCAAGAACATAAGATCCAGGATAAATAATTATTTTCCTGTAGGCTGGAGGATAAGGATGCCTGCAGAAAGGGATGTACCTGATATAATTGAATGGGTGAAGGTCAATATATGAAACAGAAGGGAAAAGATACGAAAGGACTGACGATCAGGGAAATTTCAGCTGTTTTACTTGCCGGGGGAGCCTCCACCAGGTACGGGGGCAGAATAAAGGCAAAATCACTTATTGGTGGCGAAAAAATAATTGACCGTGCACTTCGCTTAATAAAGAATGTATTTGATGAGATCATAATTGTCACAAATACGCCTGAAGAATTCACGGAATATTATGGACTCATTCTGACAACGGATCATTTCAGGGGGGCAGGGCCGCTTGGAGGGATCCATGCTGCAATGAAGGTCTCTTCGCGAAAAGCCGTTTTTGTATTTGCAGGTGATATGCCTTTCCTGAACAGTAAGCTTATTCTTGATCAGATAACTTATGCCGGTGACAATCATGCCGATGCCATAATTCCTGAAGTTAACGGCAAGGTCGAACCTCTTCACGGGATCTACATGAATTATCTTATAACTGATCTTGAAAGCCATCTCTCTTCAGGAAAAGACAAGGCTTTAAGAAGCTTTCTCCAAACGATAAATGTCACTTTTTACAGACCTGATATTTCAGATGAGGTAATCAAGGCCTTTGTGAACATCAACTCCCCCGGAGATGCCAGGAAATACAGTTAGCATGGCATAAGGCATGTCAATTTTGTTCATTTTATTTACCTTTATTCCGCTAAAGTGATACCTATGAAAAAGATCATCTTTTGTTCTATTTTGATAATCATGATATTATCAGGTTGCAGGAGATACAGCAAGTATGCAGGAGTCGCATTCACGGAAAATGTACCGCGTGACTGGGAAAATCCGGAACTGACAGGGCTGAACAGGGAGGATCCCCACGCCACGATCATAAGTTTCGCAGACGAAGCTTCTGCACTTATCGGTATCAGTGAGAAATCTCCAAACTATCTTAGCCTGGATGGAATCTGGAAATTCCACTTTTCAAAAACACCCGAAGAGAGGCCCTATTGGTTCTTTAAGGATGACTATGATATAAGCGACTGGGATAATACACAGGTACCTTCGAACTGGCAGATGAAGGGATACGACCCTCCAATATATTCGAATATTCCCTATCCATTTAAAGCAGATCCACCCAGGATACCTCATGATGTTAACACCATCGGTTCTTATAAAAGAACATTCAGGATCCCTTCTGAATGGGACGGGAAAGAGATCTTCCTGCGGTTCGGGGCAGTCAGCTCCTTTTTCTATGTCTGGGTAAATGAGCATCTTGTGGGTTTCAGCAAGGACAGCAAGGCCCCTGCTGAGTTTGACATTACAAAGTACATTAAGAAAGGAAATAACGCCATTTCAGTAGAGGTCTACAGATGGAGCGACGGGAGCTACCTTGAGGACCAGGATTTCTGGCGGATGAGTGGAATACAGAGAACAGTTTTCCTGCATGCAAGGCCAAAAACATATATAGAAGATTTCTTCGCGAAAGGCGATCTTGAGAATAACTATACCGATGGTAAGCTGGACCTTGGCGTCATGCTCTCCTCAAAGTCTGTAGATAAGTCGCAGTTCCTGCTTGATGTGTCGCTTTTTGACCAGGGCAATAAGATCTATAATGAAGAAGATAAGGCTATACTGGGAACAGGAAATAAAACACTTATCAAATTTTCAAAGAACTTTCCAGGCGTAAAAAAATGGTCGGCCGAAACACCTGATCTCTATTCTCTTGTACTTACTCTCAGAGACGACAAGGGTAAAATACTTGAAAGTGTCAGTGCAGCCATCGGTTTCAGGAAGATCGAGATAGTTAACTCACGATTCCTTGTCAACGGCGTACCCATCTATTTGAAAGGGGTAAATATGCATGAGCATAATGATGTAACCGGGCATGTTATTGATGAGGCAACAATCCTTAAGGATATCAGGATGATGAAAAGCTTTAACATCAATGCCATGAGGACCTGTCATTATCCACAGCAGGAGTTGTGGTACCAGGTTTGTGATAAATTTGGTCTCTATCTTATTGATGAAGCAGACATTGAATCGCATGGAATGGGCTATAATAAGGATGTGACACTTGCCGATAAACCCGAATGGGCAGCCGCCCACCTCGACAGGATGAAGAGAATGGTGGAACGGGACAAAAATCATCCTTCTGTTATCATCTGGTCGATGGGTAATGAAGCCGGTGACGGGCATAATTTCCTTGCCGGTTACAAGTGGATAAAAGAGAGAGATAACACCAGGCCAGTGCAGTACGAAAGAGCTGAACAGCTCACTAATACTACTGAGCGCCATACGGATATCTGGTGCCCAATGTACTCCAGGATTGAATATCTCGAAAATTATGCAAAGGATGCGAAGAATGATCGTCCACTGATAATGTGCGAATATGCGCATGCAATGGGAAACAGCACGGGGAATCTCCAGGATTACTGGAATGTGATTGAGAAATACCCGAAGCTTCAGGGAGGGTTTATCTGGGACTGGGTCGATCAGGGTTTGCTAAAGACAAGTGATACAGGGGAAAAATACTGGGCTTATGGAGGAGATTATGGACCTGAAGGTATCAGAAGCGATGGCAATTTTAATATTAACGGGCTTGTCTGGCCCGACAGGACACCTCATCCGGGGCTCTATGAGGTCAAAAAGGTATACCAGTATATCGGCTTTGAACCTGTTGATCTGAAAACAGGGATGATCAGGGTCAAAAATAAATATGATTTTACTGACCTTTCACGGTTCAATTTCGACTGGGAGATAACTGCAGACGGTTTCGTGATCCAGTCGGGGAAGTTTAAAATACCATCGATCCCGCCTCATAAGCAGTCGCTTGTATTAATACCATTCGAAAAGGTCACGCCCGAACCGGGAACAGAGTATTTTCTCAATGTGAGGGCTTCCAGGGTCGATGAGTGGAATTATGTTCCGGAAGATCATGTTTATGCAACCGAACAGTTCAAGCTTCCATTTGAGTCAAAATCAATGGCTTCAACGACAGACAAGCTTGCCCTTCTTCAGATGACCACAAAAGGGAAAAAGCTTGAAGTTGCCGGGACAGATATCCGGATAACCTTTGATCTGGAAAAAGGTATTCTGGAATCCTACATCTACAAGGGTAAAGAGATATTAATGAAAGGTCCTGAGCCTGATTTCTGGAGACCTCCCACAGACAATGATTATGGTTACGGAGGTGATTATAAATTTGTTGTCTGGAAAAAAGCGGGGGAACGTATAAAGGTCACCAAGGCCGATATCTCGCAGCCTGAGATGGGTAAGGTGGTTGTTGCTTTCAGATATGATATAGCTGGTTTGAATAATGAAAAAATTGCAGGCTATTCCTCAGTTTATACCGTACTTGGTTCGGGAGACGTGCTGGTGAAGAATAGTATATCGAAAGCAAGCTCAAAGATCCCTGAACTGCCAAGAATGGGAATGCAGATGCAGCTCCCGGTCGATTTTGCAAACCTCAGGTGGCTCGGTCGGGGACCGCATGAGAACTATTGTGACAGATATACTTCGGCAGAAGTTGGCCTGTACGAGAGTACAGTGGGCGACCAGTATGTACCGTATATAAAGCCTCAGGAGAATGGTTATAAGACCGGAACACGCTGGCTTACACTCACCGACGAAACAGGGACCGGGATACTAATCAGCGGTGATCCCCTGTTCTGCTTTGCGGCCCTTCATAATATTCATGATGATTTTGAATCACCGGGGAAAATTGCTCAGTACCGTAAGGATGCTAAAACTGCAAATACCCATACCAATAATGTCAAGCCACGCGACTTGGTTAATCTGAATGTCGACCTGGGTCAGATGGGAGTGGGAGGAGATGATTCATGGGGCGCGGTGATACATAAGGAATACAGGCTGCTCGCAGATAAATATGAATACTCGTTCAGGATCCGCCCGATCACAAAAGAGGATGACATCCAGAAACTCTCCAGAGAGAAATTCTAAAAATAAATGGTTTATTTTAATGTAATTCTTTTAACCGCAGGGGAGGCAGAGATTCTACGCAGAGGACGCATAGAAGAATCCGATAGAAAACTAACTCTGCGCTCTCTGCGTTTCTTTCTTTGCGCTCTCTGCGGTTAAATTTATTGTATCTCTTCGTAAAAGTAGGCTTCCATACGATCGGCATCATCCCAGGTATAGATCTTCCGATGCCTGTTTATATGATAATAGTTCAGCATCGCAAAATCACCTGCACACATCGTTGTATGAACAAAGATCAGGAGCGAGATGCTCCATTTCCATAGCCCGGGAAGATATAATACAAGGAAAAGTGAAACTGCGGTTATTATTATAAAAGGACATATTGCAACCAGCCTGAACTGACCCCTTGAAGCCACATACCTGTGAGCTGTAACATAAAAGATAAACTGTTTGAGGTCCATCCCCATTCTGATCCTTCTTGCCCCTGAGAGAAAATATGGTACAATATGCAGCATCTCATGCAATGGAATGATCAGGATCGGAAAGACAATAAATCCAAGCACGGTATGAAAAAATATCCTGTTATGTTCAAAATAGTGCCCAATGTTCAATCGTATTGTCAGAGCAATCCCTAAAGAAAGAAGACAGAATGACCAGAAAAACAGTGTAAGGCTTGTTTTCCTGCGCAGATAATCGAGCACGAATGACACTATCTCCCCGTATGGAAGAGTGAACAGATGTCTGTATCTCCCCTGATCTTCAAGATCTTCAATCTTTAATGCCATAGCAGGACTTTTAAACAAAGTTATCCTTTTGAAATAATTTCTGTCTATTTCTGGTGCTAAAATATTATCAGGAAGAGCAATTTGGCATGAATAATGAGATGTGGCAAGTAGATTATTATTTGATAATTTTGCGGAAAGGAAAAAGATTGAAACAGGTTGTATTTATAATACTTTTTGTTCCTGCCGTGACAATTGTCAAGGGTCAGAAAGATACTGCCCGTGTAAAGACCGACTCTCTTCCAGACAGGTTTTATGTTCTTCAGAAGGTTCACCGCAACGGGGAGACCCTTCCGGAGATCGAGATCAAGGAGGTCGATATAGTTGGTAAGAGAACATTGTCGTCAAGCTTCCAGTACTGGCGCTACCAGAGGCTTGTAAATAATGTGCGCACGGTTTATCCCTATGCTGTTCTTGTCAGAAATAAACTTGATGAAATAAATTCAAACCTGGAAAAGGTAAAGGGGGAGAAGGAGCGGAAAGAGTATATCAAGGATGTTGAAAAGCAGGTTTTCAAAGATTATGAGGGTGACATGCGGGATATGACAATTACACAGGGAAGGATACTCATCAAGCTTATAGACAGGGAGACAAAGAACACCTCATTTGATCTTATTAAAGAATACAGGGGCAAGATCACGGCCTCTTTCTGGCAGGGGATCGCCCGCATTTTCGGGACAAATCTTAAAGAGGAATACGATCCTTATGGTGATGATGCAGTAATCGAAAAGATCGTCCAGGAGATTGATGCCGGACGCCTTTGATATTTATTTTACCAGGGAAATAAGCGCTTTTATGGTTTTATCTGCTCCTGCTGCAATTTCAGAGACAGTTGCATCAACCATATAACAGGGGCTTGTAACTATCTTGTTTTTTCTGTCGATCATAATTTCACCGCTCTTTTTTTCCTTATGATCACCACCCATAGCTTGGATATCAGCCGCAGTTGCAGCATCATTGCCAATAGTAACCTCAATGTGGCCAAGTATCTTTGTAATAAGCACAGGCGATATGCAGAGGGCGCCGATCGGCTTGCCTGCAGCATATGTATCCTTCACGGCCTTCTCAACCACCCTGTCGATCTTCA
Source organism: Bacteroidales bacterium (assembly GCA_050013475.1). Classification (GTDB taxonomy): domain Bacteria; phylum Bacteroidota; class Bacteroidia; order Bacteroidales; family VadinHA17; genus LD21. Next base: position 70,571 of record JBEKFE010000005.1, on the reverse strand, counting down.
TATCGATACTGTCGAATGCGTAGGAGCATAGATTCTTTGCAACTCCGAAACCACCCGGAAAAACAATGGCATCAAAATCGGAGACCCGGTAGTCGATGAGAGGCTTTATTTTGCCTCTTGCGATCCTTGCAGCCTCTGTCAGAACATTACGGTTCTCCTTCATCACCTCTCCGGTGAGGTGATCTATTACATGGTGTTGCATTACATTGGGCGCAAAGACCTGGTAAACGCCTCCGTTGTTTGATATGGCAAGCAGTGTAAGTACAGCTTCATGAATTTCTGCACCATCATAAACCCCGCATCCCGAAAGAACCACCGCAAATTTCATATTGTAATATTTATGGTTTTACCTTTATTCTGAATTATAAAATTACGAAATTTACGAGAAAGAAAATGAAAAGAACATTCATAGCAGTCAAGATTGAAGCAGGGGAAAAACTTGTTGAAGTTTTTAATGTCCTGAAGGAAGATCTGATGAACGAATCGGTGCGATGGGTGGATATTGGCAAAATGCATATTACACTCGCCTTTCTTGGTGATACTTCGGAAGAGACTATAAGGGAGGTATCTGTTATGCTCCGGAATGTCTGTAACGGCTTCGGGCAGTTTAGCTTTTCACTGGCCGGACTTGGTGTTTTCAGGAACATGAATGATCCAAGGGTTATCTGGGGAGGGATCGGGAATTCTGAAAAACTAGCAGCCCTCTTCACTCTTGTGGAATCGGGATTACATGAGACCGGGATAGAGACAGAAGAACGTGAGTTTAAGCCCCATCTGACTATTGGAAGGATAAAATGGATCAAAGAAAAGAAAGCTCTTGAAGCGGCAGTTTCAAAATACAGCGGTTTTAAATTCCAGGACGTGAATGTGACAGAAGTGATATTTTATGAAAGTATTCTTCAGCAAACCGGACCACTCTATCTTCCCATCAAGGTATTTAAACTTTCCTGAACTTTTCAACACTTCAACACTTCAACGCTTCAACGCTCCTAGACCCCTTTTCCGTTTATAATTATAAGGGCTGTATAGATCATGATCTTAAGGTCAATAAAAAGACTCATGTTCTCGAGGTACAGCAGATCATACTCGAGCCTTTCGATCATCTGGTCAACACCCGTAGCATAACCATATTTGACCTGCCCCCACGAGGTGATGCCTGGCTTGACCTTGAGCAGCCTCTGATAATGAGGTGCCTTCTGAATGATCTGGTCGATGAAGTATTGTCTTTCAGGCCTGGGCCCCACAAGCGACATTTCGCCTTTAAGGACATTTATTAGATTAGGAATTTCATCTAGTCTGTGCCTGCGCATGAATCTTCCTATCCTTGTAACCCGGCTGTCGCTGCTGCTTGACAGAAGTGGCTCATCTGTTTCAGCGTCCCGCAACATTGACCTGAGCTTGTAAATGGTAAATGGTTTCCCGTTCTTCCCTGTTCTCACCTGGGAATAAATTACGGGTCCTTTTCCCGAAAGCTTTATCATCACAGCCAAGGCAGCTATTACCGGGCTCAGCAGCAGAAGAAATATCACGGAAAGAAGGTAATCCATTATCTGCTTTAAATTTGCCTGCCATATCGACATGAGGCGGTTTGAGACCTCGAGAAGAGGGGTCCCGAAGATTGCCGTCTGGACAACCCTCCCCGTAAGCAGATCTTTGAGTGAAGGGATAGCCTTCACCGTTACATCAGTATAATTGAGCAGCCCGATTATTTTTCCTATCATTTCATGCTCATTCCCCTCAATTGCTATTATAACTTCTTCTATATTCAGTTCGCTTATGATACCAGGCAGATCGTCAAGATTACCCAAAAACGGTAGCGACTCACCGAAAAGCTCAGATTTCCCATGGTTTATGCTGACATAGCCGGTGACCATGCTTCCGGAAGGTATCTTTTCTTCCCTTATCTTTCTGAAAATTTCAAAAGCTTTGCCATTTGATCCTATAATGATAGTACTGTAGCCAAGCAATCCTTTATGGACCTTTCCTGCTGTAATACTTGTAATTATCAGTCTTGGAATATAAGTAAGCGCGAACTGCAGAATGAAGAGGGACATGAAGAGTGGAAAGTATACCTTATTATCGGTTACAAAACCATTCATTAGCAGGATAAAAAAGATGATGAAAGTACCCAGTATGGTAACTATAAGTGAGTAGACAAGCTCCATAAGACGTGACCTTTTTAATGAAGCTATGTAAAAGCCTGTCAGCAGGAAAAGTAAAACCCATGATAGTGGCAGAACGGCAATTCCGGTAATAAATTGATCCCCTGTCAGGGCAGACCCTGAAATGTCCAGCCTTTCTTTTACCAGGCAGAACAGCGCCCATGTCAGACCAGATGCTATAAAATCACAGCCTGCATAAAGATACGATGTGCGCCCTCTCTTCATTTATTTATAATGAGCTCTTATTTATGCAATTAAGCTGGTTATTGATCGTGGTTTCAAAGTGTAAGATATATCTATTTTGGCTAACCTCCATATAAAAACAAGTTTTATATTTGCCTTCAGGTTTACTTGTAACCAGGGAATGACAGATCCATTTGAAGCCAAAGGGTTAAGGAAGAAGCTTGTTGAAGGGCTGAGGAAGAAAGGTATCGGCGATGAGGAGGTTCTGAGGGCAATTGATGCTGTCCCCAGGCATAGTTTCATGGATCCGGCATTTCTAAGCCATGCATATATCGATAAGGCATTCCCTATTTCGTCAGGACAAACAATTTCGCAGCCATACACGGTGGCTGTTCAGACAACTCTTCTGCAGGTAAAAAAAAGGGATAAGGTCCTTGAGATTGGAACAGGCTCAGGATACCAGGCTGCAATACTCGCAGAGATGGGCGTAAGGGTATATACGATCGAGCGTTATCGTGAACTTTTCCTGAAGGCACAAAGGATCGTCTCATCCCTCGGATATAGCGTCCATTTCTTTTATGGTGATGGCTTTGAAGGGAAGGAACAGTATGGACCTTATGATGGAGTTCTCATAACTGCCGCAGCCCCTGAGATCCCCGATAAACTTCTTCATCAGCTAAAAATCGGAGGACGCCTGGTCGTGCCTCTCGGATCTTCGGATGTCCAGGTCATGACCGCAGTGCAGAGAACTGGTCCGGAGGCTTTTGAAACCACCACCCACGGAAATTTTATATTTGTGCCTATGCTGAAAGGCACCGTTAACTGAAATCAAATAAAGAATGGAAATATACACCCAGATCTTTTCCCCGATAGAAGTAAACACTTACATACTGGCAGATAAATCGGGTGAGTGCGCGATCATTGACTGCGGATGCTATAATAGGGACGAATTCAGGAGATTGGAGAAATTTCTGGATACAATGAAGCTTAAACCGGTTTTGCTGCTTAATACCCATTGCCACCTTGATCATATCTTCGGAAACAGGATGATATTTGAGAAGTTCGGATTGAAAACTTACTTCCATAAGCTTGAAGAGCCAAACAGGAAAGCAGCTCCGGAGCATTCAATGTTTTTCGGACTTAAGATGGAAAATCCACCTGAAGCTGAAGCATATCTCGAACATGGCCAGCATATAGGATTTGGTCCGGTCGATCTCATTGCTCTTCACGTGCCCGGACACACATCGGGGAGTATTGCCTTCTATTCAGAACAGGATGGATTTGTTCTTACCGGTGATGCACTTTTTGCAGGAAGTATCGGAAGGACAGATCTGCCGGGAGGTAACTTCGAGACCCTGCTATACAGTATAAGATCAAATCTTCTGACCCTTCCCCCCGAAACAGTAGTATATCCCGGTCATGGAGGTAAAACAACTATCAGGCACGAAAAAAGCGCCAATCCATATCTGATATAAAGGATGCTTTTTTTCATGTTTTACACAATTTCTTTTAGTAATTTCGCATGTTTCCTGATTAAATTTTCTTACACGTTTCAAATATCATAAGTATCATGTTATCAGATAAATTCGTTAATCGTCATATAGGCCCGCGCGAAGAGGATCTTCAGAAAATGCTTCAGACGATAGGAACCCGGTCTCTCGATGAGCTGATCGGAAATACGGTGCCTGATTCTCTCAGACTTCAGAGATCCTTAAGGTTACCAAAGGCCATGACAGAATTTGAATATCTGAACCATATAAGGACGATCGGGTCAAAAAATAAACTTTTCAGATCATTCATCGGTCAGGGTTATTATGGTGTTGCACCGCTCTCGGTTGTTGTACGAAATGTTCTTGAGAATCCCTCCTGGTACACCTCATATACTCCCTACCAGGCTGAGATCTCGCAGGGAAGACTTGAGGCCCTCCTTAATTACCAGACAATGATCATCGAGCTTACAGGCATGGAGATCGCCAATGCATCCCTTCTTGACGAATCGACAGCTGCCGCTGAAGCAATGATCATGATGTTCAATGCGAGGTCCAGAGCAGCAGTAAAGGCTGGAGCCAATAAATTTTTTGTGGATGAGGATATATTCCTCCAGACTCTTGATGTGATCACAACCAGATCAGCCCCACTTGGTATCGAACTGGTGACCGGAAAATGGGGCCATTTTGCATTTGATGAGTCTGTCTTTGGTGCACTTGTGCAGTATCCGGCAGCATCGGGCCGGTTACTGGATTACAGTATTTTTGCTGCTAAAGCTCATGCTGTCGGAGCTCTTCTGGGGGTCGCAGCAGACCTTATGAGCCTGGCTATCCTGACGCCTCCGGGAGAATGGGGAGCCGATATAGTTGTTGGTTCAAACCAGAGGATGGGATTACCCATGAGTTACGGAGGCCCGCATGCAGGGTATTTTGCTACCAGGGATGAATTGAAGCGAAGCATGCCGGGAAGAATAATCGGAGTATCAGTAGATTCGCAGGGCAACCAGGCACTCAGAATGTCGCTTCAGACAAGAGAGCAGCATATAAAACGTGAAAGGGCCACTTCCAACATCTGCACGGCGCAGGCCCTTCTGGCAATCATGTCGGGAATGTATGCACAATATCATGGTCCGGAAGGACTCAGGGCTATTGCAAATCATATTCACATCGCTGCAGGAACAGTATGTCATACACTTACTGAGCTTGGATTCAGGCCCGAGTTCACCCAGTTCTTTGATACTGTCAGGGTAATTCTTCCATCTGGAATCACATCAAAGGATATCGGGAAGGAAGCGCTGTCAAAAGGAATAAATTTCTGGTATCCTGAAGATAACGTGGTGTCTATCACAACAGATGAGATCACAACACTTGGGGATATCAACGACATAGGGGCTCTCTTTGCAAAGGCCGCAGGTAAAAAATTTGAAGAAAACAGGTCATTCTGCGACTGTAACATTATTGAGGAAAGGTATCTGAGGAAGTCATCATTCCTTAATGGATCGTCCTTCAACATCTATCACAGCGAGACGGATATGATGCGGTACATAAAGATGCTGGAGCGAAAGGATTTCTCGCTGACAAACTGCATGATCCCACTTGGTTCCTGCACCATGAAGCTCAATCCTGCCACCTCGATGTTCCCCATGAGCTGGCCGGAATTTGCAAATATTCACCCGTTTGTGCCTGCAGATCAGGCAGAAGGTTATTACCAGGTCATGCATGAACTTGGAGAAGCACTTAAGGAGATAACCGGATTTTCAGCGATCTCATTTCAGCCTAATTCAGGAGCTGCGGGTGAGTATACGGGATTACTGGTAATACGCGAATATCATATAAGCAGGGGAGAGGGTCATCGGAATGTTGCTCTTATTCCCTCATCGGCTCACGGGACAAACCCGGCCAGTGCAGCAATGGCCGGAATGCAGGTGGTGGTAGTGGAATGTGACGAAATGGGAAACATTAATACAGATGACCTGCGAAAGAAAGCCATCGAACACAGGGATAAGCTCTCAGCATTCATGATAACCTATCCTTCAACTCATGGTGTGTTCGAGGCAGCTGTTAAGGAGATGACAGATATAGTTCATGAAAACGGAGGAATGGTCTATATGGACGGGGCAAATATGAACGCTCAGGTAGGCCTTACTAATCCGGGATATATCGGTGCTGATGTTTGTCACCTGAACCTTCACAAGACATTTGCCATACCTCATGGAGGAGGAGGACCTGGCATGGGACCTATCCTTACGAATGACAAGCTTGCTGAATTTCTCCCTTCCCATCCGGTGGTGAAAACCGGCGGAAGCCATGGAACCACAGCTGTTGCCGGTGCACCATTTGGAAGCGCCCATATTCTTACCATTTCCCATGCATATATTCTTATGATGGGACCTGACGGGCTGACTGAAGCGACAAAATATGCGATCCTGAATGCAAATTACATTTCGGCAGCACTGAAGGATTATTACAAAACTCTTTACTCAGGGACAAATGGAAGAGTAGCTCATGAAATGATACTTGACTGCAGGAATTTCAAGAGCGAAGCCGGCATCACCGAGGCAGATATAGCAAAACGACTTATGGATTTCGGATTCCATGCCCCGACTCTCTCTTTCCCGGTTCACGGGACACTTATGATCGAGCCTACCGAATCGGAATCGCTGGTCGAGCTCGATAAGTTCATCGATGCACTTAAGACTATCTGGCTCGAAATTATGGAAGTCAGGGATGGTAAAGCTGACAAGGAAGATAATGTTCTTCGTAATGCCCCGCATACTGCAAAAATGGTTACAGGTAATGAATGGAACCACAAGTACGACAGACAGAAAGCTGCTTATCCCTTGAAATGGGTGGTGGAAAATAAATTCTGGCCGACTGTCGGAAGGGTAGATGACGGGTACGGCGACAGGAACCTTGTCTGTACCTGTGCCCCGATAGATGCCTACAGAATGGATACTTTAAAAATGTAATTTTCCTGGAGATGGAGATTCCGGAGCTTGTCGCAAAACGGCAAACTCTTTTTTTCTGATGACCCAACACTTTGTAAGATGAAGAAGATCTTATATCTGATTATTCCGTTCTTCCTGGCTGGAGTCTCATGTGGCAGCAATAATTCACAAAAAAATGCAAATGATTCAAAACAGGATAAGATGGTCAGATTAATAACCGTGGACCCAGGCCATTTTCATGCTTCACTGGTACAGAAATCAATGTATGAGCAGGTCTCACACGATGTCCATGTTTATGCACCGGAAGGCACCGATCTGCAGCAGCATCTTGACCGTATCAAAGCCTATAATTCAAGACCTGTTTCCCCGACATGCTGGAATGAGATAGTTTATGCCGGACCTGATTATTTTGAAAAGATGATCACGGAGAAGCCAGGGAATGTGGTAATACTGGCGGGTAACAACAGGAAGAAAGCCGAGTATATTAAAAGGTCGGTAAATGCCGGATTGAATGTGCTTGCCGATAAACCTATGATAATCAATGTGTCTGATTTTAAAGGGCTTGAGGAGGCCTTCAGTGTTGCATCAAAAAAAGGTCTCCTGCTATACGATATAATGACCGAGCGTTATGAAATTACAACGGTACTTCAGAAGGAACTTTCACGAAACGCAGAGATCTTTGGCCGGCTTGAGGAAGGAACAGAGAAAGATCCGGCTGTTACCATGGTGAGCGTTCATTATTTTGCAAAGAATGTTTCAGGTGTATCTCTTATCAGGCCGGCATGGTTCTTCGATGTGGAACAGCAAGGCGAAGGGATCGCAGATGTAACCACACACCTTGTTGACCTTGTTCAATGGGAGTGTTTTCCCGAACAGGTACTCGGCAAAAAGGATATCAGAATTGCATCTTCAAGGAGGTGGCCGACTCTGATTACCCTGCAGGAATTCAAATGCATTACCGGCCTTTCTGAATTTCCGGAATTCCTGATGAAAGATATAAAGAACGGAGATATGAATGTGTTCTCAAACGGTGAATTTACCTACCAGATAAAAGGTATCTGGGCAAAGGTTTCGGCCGAGTGGAGATACCAGTCTCCGGAGGGAGGAGGGGACACGCATTTTTCCGTAATGCGTGGTTCAAAATGTGACCTGGTGATCAGGCAGACAGCAGATGAAAAGTCAAAGCCAACCCTGTACATTGAGAATGTCAAAGATGCGAACATTGATGATTTCAGAAAAGAGCTGGTAGTTGCGCTGGGGAAAGAACCTTATGACAGTCTTTCTGTTGATAAAGTGGATGGGAAGATCCTCAGAGTAAATATTCCTTCAAGGTACAGGGTCGGGCATGAAGAACATTTTGCACAGGTTATGGCAAAATTCCTTGATTTTCTTAAAGAAGGGAAATTGCCGGAATGGGAAGTCCAGGGTATGATCACCAAGTACTATACTACCACCAGCGCCCTTAAACTATCCAGGGAGAAATAATTCCTGATTCCTAGCCTCTGAGCCTCTGAGCCGCTGGGCCTCTGAGCCTCTGATCCTCTGCACCTTTATTAAAACAGATCTTCGATAACCATTGAGTAAAGATCCATAAGCTCAACGCCGGCCGCCTTGGCCTGCTTTGGAACAATGCTCCCTTCCGTCATTCCCGGAACGGTATTTATCTCCAGGAACCAGGGTCTGTTTTTTACAATGATGAAGTCGACTCTGACGATACCCTTACATCCCAGAAGATCGTATATCAATGAGCTTAAGCGCTGTATCTCCTCCGTTACAAACTCATCAATGTCTGCCGGGGTGATCTCTTCTGATCTGCCCGGGGTATATTTTGCCTCATAATCGAAAAACTCGTTCTTGCTTATGATCTCGGTTACCGGAAGCACCAGTTTCATGTTCTTTGATTTAACAACACCACATGCTACCTCACGCCCGTTCATAAAGGCTTCGATCATCACCTCGCTGCTCTCCCTGAAAGCCTTTTCAATTGCCGGGATAAGCTCTGATTCTGTTTTAACTTTTGAAACACCCACGCTCGATCCGCTGTCGTTGGGTTTGACGAAACATGGCAAGCCTGTCCTGTCAGTTATAGCCTTACTCTCGACAGAATCGCCTTTCTTTACAATTACGGCTTCCGCCATTGGGATCCCATAATTCCCGAGATACATTTTGCATGCTTGCTTGTTGAAGGTAAGCGCCGAGCAGAACGCTCCGCAGCTGGTGTACGGGATCTTTAGCATATCAAGATAACCCTGGAGCAACCCGTTCTCTCCCGGAGTGCCGTGAATTGCAATGAACACTGCATCGAATCTGACTTTTTCGTCATCAAGCTTAAGGGTGAAGTCATTCTTATCAATGCTGAAATATCTTCCCTTTGAGTCTTCCCAGTACCAGTTTGTACCCCGGATCATTATAATGTACACCGAATATTTTGAGGATATCGCCCTGCTCACTCCGGAAGCGCTCTTAACAGAAATTTCAAATTCCGAAGAATCACCACCTGCCGCAATAGCTATAGTTTTCATAGGAAGAGGTTGAAAATATATTCAAATTTAATATAATTCCTGTTTCCTGAGCCAAAAACTATTTACCGGCAAAAGGATGGACCTTGCCGTTGATTTTCAGCGATACACGGAATAGAGATTGAATAATTACCCTGTTATGTTACCTTTACCTTAAATTTTAAAATCAGATAATATGAAAAAGGGTTGTTTAGTATCAATAATTATCGGCGCAGTCATTGCATTTTTCGTTCTTATGATCGTCCTGTGGGGTGTAAGGGTGTACAACCAGATGGTTACGATGAAACAGGGAGTTGAAGCCCAGTGGGGAAATGTTGAGACCACTTATCAGCGTAGGATGGACCTTATACCTAACTTTGTAAACACCGTAAAAGGTGCGGCAAACTTTGAACAGCAGACTCTTACACAAGTTATTGAAGCCAGGGCGAAGGCCACCTCAGTTAAAATTGATCCCACAAAAATGACCGAGCAGAATCTTGCCCAGTTCCAGCAGGCTCAGAGCGAACTCAGCTCTTCACTCAGCAGGCTTATGGTTGTTGTGGAGCGATATCCTGAACTGAAGGCAACACAAAACTACCGCGACCTTCAGGTTACTCTTGAGGGAACTGAAAACAGGATAGCAACAGAGAGAAGAAAATTCAACGAGGTTGTATTATCATATAACGCTTTTATCAAGAGATTCCCGCAGAACGTACTCGCAGGAATGTTTGGCTTCCAGGAGAAACCATATTTCAAATCGCAGGAAGGCGCTGAAAAAGCTCCGGAAGTGAAATTCTGATTATTAAAAGCTATAAATGAAAGCTTCATCATTCTTCACCAGGGAACAGCAATCACGGATCGTAGCTGCGATCCACGAAGCTGAGAATGAAACATCAGGTGAGGTCAGGGTCCATATTGAGACCTCCTGTCATGGCGATGTACTTGACCGGGCAGCCTGGATATTCAACAAGCTGGGAATGCAGAAGACTAAAGAGAGGAACGGGGTTCTGTTTTACCTCGCAATAAAGCACAGAAAATTTGCTGTTCTGGGAGATGCGGGCATTAATGCAAAAGTCCCTGCCGGCTTCTGGGATGATGTAAAGGAGCTGCTCAAGGGAAATTTTGTCGAGGGCAGATTTTCGGAAGGCCTTTCCGAGGGGATACTCCTGGCCGGGAAGCATCTTAAGGAACACTTTCCGCATCAGAAAGATGATGTGAACGAGTTGAGCGATGAGATCTCATTCGATAAACCAGTGGAGAATAAATAATATGAAAAAAAGAATTTTTGCCCCTCTGGCATTGATGTTATTTGTTGTATTATCGTCAACATGTCTGCTTTATTCACAGGACATCCCGGAAAAGCCTTCACCTCCGAGACTCGTCAACGATTTTGCCCATCTTTTAAATGGTAATGAGATAAGCGCCCTTGAAAGCAAACTTGTTGCCTTCAATGATTCTTCCTCTACACAGATCGCCGTCGTTATTGTAAAAGACCTTGCAAATTATGAGATCGAGGAATATGCACAGCGTCTGGGTGAAAGATGGGGTATAGGTCAGAAAGGGATGAACAACGGGCTGGTGATTGTCGTAAAAGCCAAAACAGAATCATCCAAAGGAGAGGTTTTCATTAAGGCTGGCTACGGGCTCGAAGGCGCTGTGCCTGACCTTACATGCTCAAGTATTGTTGATAACGAGATCCTTCCTGCATTCAGGGATGGGGATTATTACAAGGGACTTGATAAGGCCACAAGTGTGATCATATCTCTTGTCAGGGGTGAATTTACTGCAGCCCAGTATGGCAGCAAGTCACCAAAGAATATTAAAAAAGCAGCTCCGGCGGGGTTATTCGTTGTAATTTTTATCATTGCTATGTTCCTTATTAGCGCCGGGAAATCCAATCATAATAATATAAGTCGCAGAGGAGGGTTACCATTCTGGCTGCTGCTATCTATGATGAATTCGGGAAGGAACGCTTCAAGCGGCAGCTGGGGCGGATTTTCCGGAGGTGGTGGAGGCGGAGGTGGCTTCGGAGGCTTTGGCGGAGGAAGTTTCGGGGGCGGAGGAGCAGGTGGCAGCTGGTAGCTCGGTCCTCGGTGCTGGGTGCTCGGTAAAAAGGCCTTTATTATGATTCCCGGGTGGAAATATAATTCCTCCACTTCTCAATGACCGTTTGCATATCCGCTGGCAGGTCCGAATCAAAAGAGAGGCGCTTTCCGGAGACGGGATGATCGAATGCAAGAGATTTTGCATGCAGTGCCTGCCTTGGAAGGATCTTAAAGCAGTTTTTTACAAACTGCTGGTATTTTGTAAAAGTTGTGCCTTTAAGTATTCTGTCGCCGCCATATTCTTCATCATTGAAAAGAGGGTGTTTTATATGGCTGAAATGTACTCTTATCTGGTGGGTCCGCCCTGTCTCCAGCTTGCATTCAACAATTGAAATATAGCCAAGGCTTTCTATCACCTTATAATGGGTAACTGCATGCTTTCCCTGGATCCCGTCATTAAAGACATGCATTATCTTCCTGTCCTTCTGATCCCTGCCAACATTTCCCTTAATGGTGCCTGCCGGTGGAACTGGAATTCCCCAGACCAGCGCTATATATTTCCTGTCAGTGGTCCGGTCAAAAAACTGCCTGGCGAGCCTGTTATGAGCAAACTCATTCTTCGCAATGACAAGGATACCAGATGTATTCTTATCGATCCGGTGCACCAGTCCGGGACGAAGCTCACCTGTCTGAAAGAGAGGCAGATCCCTGAAATGCCACATAAGGGCATTAACGAGCGTGCCAGTGTAGTTTCCATAAGCCGGATGGACCACCATACCAGCTTCCTTATTGACAACTATTACGTCATCATCCTCATAAATGACATTAAGAGGTATATCCTTGGGGATCAGCTCAATTTCACGGGGGGGGTTGGGAAGAACTATCTGGATCACATCCCCAGGTTTGACCCTGTAGTTCGGCTTGACGGGGATATTATTGACCAGGATATTACCCGCATTGGCAGCGTTTTGAACACGTGACCTTGATGTATTCTCGAGTCTCACGGTGATGAACTTGTCGATCCTCAGCAGCGATTGTCCAGCATCTGCCTTAAACCGGTGATGTTCAAATAATTCCTGCTGATCAAGGATCTCCTCTTCAGTCATTTTTCTCTAATGTGATTTAATCAGGCGGCCAAATCCTGTGGGTTTATTTCCGCTGTATGTCACAACGATATACATGCCGGTTGGAAGAGATGAAATATCTATCTTGCCGGTGTTCAGGGTTCTGATAAGCTCCCTTCCCTGGAGGTCGGTTATAACCACCACAGGCGGATTAAATATCTCTTCACCAGTAGTTTCGACTGTAATATAATCTGCTGATGGATTGGGCCAGAATTTGAGTTTTTGCGGTTCGGCCTTTATATCGACAATTCCGGTAGTAGCTATTCTGGGACCAAAAACAGGTCTTATCATTATACTTCCATTTGCCTGCGATTCATTCCAGTTGCCATTCAGATAATAGAGCTGTCTCCCGGCATTCGGAGTATTAAAATCGAAGCCGGCATTCAGGAATGTTTGTGAAGTTTGCTGCCATCCTACATAATAATCACCATTTACCTCGACTGGATTTGTAAGCACATAAGTCTGGAACCCGTTCAAACCAGGCCCCTGGGCTACAGACATTCCATCCTGTGAGGAAATGACATTTCCCGGAATCCCTGAATTATCATCCCAGACCATAAGGTTGAAAGTTGTGTAATTTGAGTTCTGGTAGCTTTCGTTGAAACAGATCTGAATAGCTCTGAGCGTATCGGGAGCCAGAACCGAATACCTGTATCCTACCATCGCGTTTTCAGATCCAAGTCCATTTACTCCGTAACCGGCTTCAGCTGTTCCGTCATCAAAGGCGTAATAATTACCGAATTTCTGATAGTATATTATTGTATCGTTCTGTTTGGGGTCAAAAATATCTGTAGTGAGGTAAGATTTTATCCTGAACAAAGCCGAATCGGGGTTGTTGGAATTAAATGTATAGATGAGATCACCCTTGTAACTGACACCAGATAATGGCGAAATATTGGCAGCTCCGCCTGAAGTGGCATATACAAGTGAGTCCTTGTATACATCCGATATTTCAAAATTCCGGGTCACGTTCCTTATTATGGTATCGTTGTTAAAGTAATTGATGTTTATATAGGGGCCCATCTCGGAAAGGAAAAACTGCCTGAATTGCTTCCATGGCACTGATTCGTAGGTCTTAAGAACCGACCTTACAGGTCTGGTAAGGGCCACATCGGTAGCAATCGTATCTGCATGGTTCCTGTTTTTGCCAAGCAGAATATAATCAACATTCCACTGGTCACAGTTTCCCATCATTGAAGGATCACTGGATGACTGGCTAAGACTGGCATAATTGATAAAACGGAACTGGAACCCTTTAACCAGGTAACGAGGATCATCTATTCGTATAATTACAGCCTTGAAAGTATCAGCATAAATATCTATAGTTTGCCAGACCGAATACCATGTACTCTCAGCTGGTGCAAAAAACTGAAGAATCAGGCTGTCATTCAATTCAGGCCTGTCGCCCAGACCTCCGGGCTCATAAAGGAAGCTGAGATATATACTGTCGGAAGGGTTGTAATTAAGATTGATCGGCTGCGAAGTGAGATGATCAGCTTCAAAGCCGTAAGATGAGGCTGAGGAATACAGGGCACCGGTATTGTCAAGTGCATCGAATGTAGCAACGCCCTGAGTTCTCTGCTTAATGGAATACGTATTATTAATAAAAACAAAATCATCCTGCCAGCGCACAGGGTCAGGGAATATATCCTCCTGGGAAAAATCATCAAAGAACGGAAGTTCAAGTGTGTCGGTAAATGTGATGCTCTTTTTTTTATTCTTTTTTTCCCATGCGCTCTTTATCCTCACATTAGAGAATAATCCGGTGACAACCTCCTGCCCGGAGACCGTAGCAAGGCTGCTGAACAGTATCAGATATGCCAGGAGATTTCTAAGCATCGGTTATCTACATTTCGGGTAATTTTTTATCGCCAGTCGTCCTCAGGGAATCTTTTACAGCTACCATTGTCGAGTCGACAGGCAGTTTTGCAGAATCGACCGTAAGCCAGAGATACACGGCAGAGCCCAGCTGAAGTGTTGCTGTTTCATTGAATTCAGGGTTCTGCTTGAAGATAAAGGCATTCATCGTGTCATCTGCAGATACAATGGTGCTGTCGTAGATATAGGTTCCCAGATTGAGAGAGGCAGAAAGTATTTCATTTTTTGCTTTGTCCAGCTTAAATCCTACAAGGTTGGGAACCGGGGTTCTTTCATTGCTAAGACCCTTCCCGAGCACAAGGTCAATAACGGATCCTTTTCTAATTGATTCGCCTGCTTTTACCTCCTGCCCGTTATGCAGTTGCTTGAGGACAAAATCGACGGAAAGGTCTGGCAGGTAATAACGCTGGCCAACCTCCAGCCCGGAACTTTCAAGAAGTGCAATAGCCTGTCTTTTAGGTAATCCTACAAGATCGGGAGCAGCAACCATTTCTGGATTTGAAGCATTTATTGTGAGATTTATTTTTCTCCATTTCTTAACTCTGAAGCCGGGAAGCGGATTTTGTCCGGCAATACACCCCGGGCCAACCTGAGAAGTATAGGTCGAGTCAATGATCTGATACTTAAGCCTGCTTTTTCTGGCGAGCTTCGCAGTCTGTTCAAGACTCAGCCCATGGAAATCAGGAACAGACCGGGCCTGGCCATGCCTCGTGTAAATGTTCATCCATATAAGGAGTACCATTAAAATACCGACAAGAATGACTGCTGCGAGTCCAAGATTCTTGATAAAGACCCTGGTCAGGAGGAAATTCTTTAAACTCATAGACGTTTATTGAACATTTATACTAACGCAAAGGTAAAGATAAAATTATATTGGGGAAGTGACCTGTACTGAACCAATACTGTCATGATCGCCTGATTACATTGTAAAGGGTATCCCTTTCGACTGGAATAAATCCGGCATCGGTTATCAGCTTTGTTATATCCTTGGTAGACATGGATGGTTTCTCCTCAACGGAACCTGCCATTGTATATATTTTCGTAGTATCATCGATCGTCCCGTCCATATCATCCGCACCGAAGGAGAGGCTTAACTGTGCAACATCCCTGCCTGCCATCGGCCAATAGGCTTTGATATGGGGAATATTATCCAGATAGATCCTTGATACTGCATAATTGCGAAGATCCTCAAGGGTATTTACTTCACCAATGAAAGACATGGTATTGTTTGCCTTTTTATACTTGAGAGGGATAAACGCGTTGAATCCTCCTGTCCTGTCCTGGAGCTGACGCAGGCGCTCCATATGATCGATACGTTGTGCGTAAGTTTCAAGATGTCCGTAAAGGATGGTAGCGTTTGAAGGGATCCCCAGATTATGTGCGGTCTCATGTATCTTCAGCCAGAGTTCGGAGGATGATTTTTCATCACAGATGTTTTTGCGCAGGGTCTCATCGAATATCTCTGCGCCACCTCCGGGAATGGAGTCGAGTCCGTAATCCTTCAGGATTTTCAGTCCCTCTTCAAGAGAATAACCAGCCCTGCTTATCATGTAATCAAGTTCGATAGCCGTGAAGGCTTTCACGTGGAGTGAAGGCCTGTGCTGCTTGATGCTTCTTATCAGGGCACCGTAATAGTGAAGATCACGATCGGGGTGAACGCCACCCACGATATGGACCTCAGTAACTTTCCCGTCATCAAGGCGCCTGACGATGTCCATCATCTGATCTATGCTGAACTCCCAGCTCTCCGGATCGCCATCCGGCCTGTGATAAGAGCAGAAACGGCAGTTATAGATGCACTTGTTTGTTGGTTCAATGTGAAAATTACGGTTGTAGTACACATAATTCCCGTTGATACTTTTCCTCACGATCCCTGCCAATATTCCAAGCACTGGGAGATCGGCTTTTTTAAATAAAAGAACACCTTCACCGGGAGTGACCCGTTCGCCGGCAATTATTTTTTCAGCTATCTGTACAATGGCGGGATCGTTTATATGGCTGAGGATGTCTTTCATCCGGTAGTTAAATTCAGTTGTTAAAATTATGAATATTTCTTCTCTGTATTTTAAACAAAAAGGGTGTCTTTTAATTCAGACACCCTTATGAATCAGTAAAGTATTATCTTATTTCAATTTAAGTTCTGTGGAGACGGTAAGTTTTTTTCTTCCTTTTGCCCTGCGGTTCGCAAGAACTCTTCTGCCGTTCGCTGTCGACATTCTTTCCCTGAAGCCGTGCTTATTGGCCCTCTTTCTTCTTGATGGCTGAAATGTTCTTTTCATTGTGTGCCTTTTTAAATACTATCTCTCTGTTTTGAGAATGCAAAAGTAGTATAATTTTTCAAATTCAAAACCGGGGAGCAGTTTTTTTTCATGAAATTCAAACCTGCAGGTACACGATCTGCTTGGTCGAGAAATAGGTTTCACTGAAAAATTGACTGATATCCCAGGTTTTTACTCTGTTTCTGAAGCTTCTCAGCTCCTGTGAAAGATCTCCTCCCTTAAGGCATATGATCCCGTTTGCAAGCGTATTAAACCCTCCATGCCTTACGTTGGGTGAGGCGAGCGTTACAAACTCAGGAAAAGCCGAAACTGAACGGCTGATGATAAAATCGTACTCCGCAGTATTCTCTTCAGCTCTGGCTCTCAATGGTGTGATATTCCTGATCTGAAGCTGGTCTGCTATCGCTGCAACAACCCTTATTTTCTTATGTATCGAATCGAGCAATGTGAACCTGACATCAGGAAAGAGGATCGCCAGGGGAAGACCGGGAAATCCACCTCCCGTTCCGATATCAAGCACGGTTGTTCCAGGTGAAAAACTGATAACTCTCTGGATGGAAAGGGAATGAAGTACATGGTGGATATAAAAATTCCCGATGTCCTTCCTTGAAATGACATTTATTTTGCTGTTCCATTCCTCATAGAGGGGACCGAGCAGTGAAAATTTTTCCTTCTGACCCTCTGTAATCTGCGGGAAGTATTTTTCTATAACCTCTGACATCAGCGGTTCCCTGTCTTGTTCAGGATATTGTAAAGGAGCGTTTTGGCCCTGAATAACTGTGCCTTAACGGTACCTATCGGCAGTTTAAGTTCAGTAGATATCTCCTCATATGAATACTCCTTGAAGTACCTGAGTTCGATGAGAGTCCTGTACCTCGGTTTCATCTGGCTTACAATTTCCCTGAGGGCCGTGATCTTCTGATGATGGATAAGTGCCTCTTCAGGGTCAGGAGTATCTGACTGAATATTGACAGTATAGCTTTCCATCTCCTCATCCTGACCGTGATCGATAATGGAAGGAGAAGCCTGCTTTTTCCTGATAAAATCGATGCAATTGTTCGTCGCGATCTTGAACAGCCATGTACTGAATGCAAAACTCGGAGTATAGGATTCAATGTTCCTGAAGGCTTTTCCGAATGCCTCTATTGTCAGATCTTCGGCATCAGAGGCATTGTTTACCATCTTCAGGAGCATGAAATAAATGGAATCACGATACCGGTTAAGGAGTGATGCAAAAGCCTTCTCATTTCCATTTCTGGCCTGCTCAACAAGGATTAGATCCTGTTTAGCCTTATCAGATAGCTCCTGATTTATTTCCATGTCGTTTTGCCGGCTCTGTTCCGAAATGTACTCAAATAGAGGGAAATATTTATTAACGGAGAGAAGAAATCGAAAATTATCGAAGGCAGGATATTCCCATGCTCGTTTAATCTCTTTCCCGCCAGGAAGAAAGTAATTGACTGAACGATAAGCCTTAGTCCAAAAACTCCAAGGAGATACGGCCAGAAGTAAAGCCGGGCAAGGAGAATAATGAAGAGTGTAAAGAATGATAATCTTGATAATGGTTCAAGGATCAAAAGTATCTTGTCGCGGACTTTATAAAACCTGGCAGTTGTCAGATGTCTCTGCTTCTGCTTTACCCATTCCTCCACTGTTGCTGCCGCTACTGATCTTGTATGGGATCCGGTCCGGAATTCAACTACAGTACTTTCAGGCGAGGCATTGGTATTCACAAACAGATCATCATCGCCTGATGCAATATGATTGTGAGCCCCGAACCCCTTGTTCCTGAAAAAAACCGGCTTACGCCATGCAAGATTGCGGCCCACGCCCATATAGGGAATTCCTTTTAATGCCATTCCAAAATACTGCATGGCAATGAAACTGGTATCGTACCTGATGTAGCTGTTCAATAGCCCCTTTTCCCTTAAATAACCTCCGTAACCCAGGACAAAATCGGTTCCTTCAGTAAAGCCCGAAGCCATCATCTCGATCCATTTCGGCGATTCAGGCCTGCAGTCGGCATCAGTAAAAAGCAGCAGTTCGTTTTCCGCGGCCTTTATGCCAATGAACTGTGCGAATTTTTTACTGTGAGTGAACTTGGCGTCCCTTGTTATGGACGAGATCCTGAGATTCGGGTACTTTAAAAGCATCTCTCCCAGCACATCATCAGTCCCATCCTCCGAACAGTCGTTTACAACTATGACTTCAAAAGATGGATAATCCTGTTCCAGGACTGAAGGAAGGAATTGCCTTAGATTCTCAGCCTCATTTCTTGCGCATATTATTACTGATACCGGCTTAAATGTTGGTTCGTTAACAGGTCGCTTTGAAACAAAAGGTCCCAGGTAAAACCACAGGTAATAAAAAAGCTGCAGGGCGGCAGCAATACAGAATGTTATAAAAAGTGCCAGCATCAAACCTTCATTTCCCGCATTCATCCAGCGATCAGTTATTGCCGGCAATATTAAAAAGATAATCGGAACAACAAAAGATAGTTTTCAACAATCACTTCGATAATGAGAACACTTTTTAAAAAAGTACGGTTATATTTTTCGACGCGGTACAGAAAAATTACCTTTGTGCTTTCGAAAAGGGATATAAAATGTTCAGTATAACGGCAAAGGATAAAGATACCAGGGCGCGGGCCGGAGTACTGACAACTGCTCACGGAGAAATACTAACTCCTGTTTTCATGCCGGTGGGAACCGCAGGGACGGTAAAAGGTGTTCTTCAGCGCGACCTCGCCGGCGAGATGGATGCAAGAATAATCCTTGGGAACACATACCATCTTTATCTCAGGCCCGGAACGGAAATACTTAAATCTTGCGGAGGACTTCATAATTTCATGAAATGGGAGAGGGCCCTGCTTACCGATAGCGGCGGGTATCAGGTTTTTTCGCTTTCGGAGATCAGAAAAGTTACAGCCGACGGGGTGACATTCAGGTCGCATATTGACGGATCAAAACATCTGTTTACCCCTGAGAATACGATCGATATTCAGAGAATAATCGGTGCAGATATCATGATGGCGCTTGATGAATGCACTCACTGGCCTTGCGAACATAAGCTCGCAGCCAGGTCAATGCATCTGACCCACGAGTGGCTGGCAAGGGCTGTCGGTAGATTTAATGAAACCGAACCGTTATGGGGATATCAGCAGTTCCTTTTCCCGATCGTGCAGGGAAGTACTTTCGAAGATCTCAGGCGTGAATCTGCTGAAACTGCCGCTTCCACTGAAATGGCAGGTATAGCGATAGGTGGATTATCGGTTGGTGAACCTGCTGAGGAGATGTACAGGATTATTGAAACAGTAAATGAAATACTTCCCGAAGATAAGCCGCGATACCTTATGGGAGTCGGTACTCCGGTCAATATTTTAGAAGCGATCGGGAGAGGTATCGATATGTTTGACTGTGTCATGCCTACGAGGAACGGGAGAAATGGCATGATCTTCACAAGCAAAGGGATCCTGAATATCAGGAACAGGAAATGGATAGATGATCTTTCACCGATCGACAGTGGTTGCCCTTCGTACGTCAGCCAGACATATTCAAAAGCTTACCTCAGGCATCTTATCATCTCGGGAGAGATGCTTGGAGCTCAGATCGCAAGTATGCATAACCTTGCATTTTATCTGTATCTTGTGGCCGAGGCAAGGAAAAAAATTGCTGAAGGTGAATTCTTAACATGGAAAAGGTCAGTTATTGGAAAGCTTTCAGGGCGGCTGTAGCCGAACTCAGGATAAAGCTTATTGACGTCTACATAATGAAAAAGTTCCTCGGAACTTTCATCTTTTCCCTTGCCCTTATCATGACCATTGCCGTTGTTTTCGACATAGCAGAGAAGATAGATGATTTCATGGAAAAGGAGGCTCCCCTGAGGGCTATCATTTTTGATTATTATTTCAATTTCGTACCCTACTTTGCAATACTCTTTTCCCCGCTGTTTGTATTTATCTCTGTCATCTTTTTTACTTCAAGAATGGCAGTCAATACGGAGATCATTGCCATCCTTAACAGCGGAATGAGCTTCAGGAGATTGATGTGGCCCTATTTCCTGTCGGCATTTGTTATTGCACTTTTTACATTCATACTTACAAACTTCGTAATACCACATTCCAATTCTGTGAGGATCGATTTTGAGGACAGGTATTACAGGAACTCGAGGATACGGACAGGTATAGTGTACAACTTTCACAGGCAGGTCTACAAAAATGTTTACATGTTCATGGGTAATTATAAGCCTGAAACACAGACAGGTATCAATTTCACCCTTGAAAAGTTTGACGATAACGGACGGCTTGTTTCCAAGCTTGTCGGAGCCAGGGCCACATGGGATACAACGAAGCATAAATGGACCGTTTGGACATATTTCATCAGGGATATTAAGGATGATGAGGAGACTATTACAAAAGGAATAAGAATCGATACTGCCCTTACTGTCAAACCATCCGATTTTGCCAGGGATCCGGAATTTGTCGGAACCATGACATATCGTGAGCTAAATGATTATATTGATCTTCTAAGGTTGCAGGGCTCAGATGAGCTTAAGCTGTTCCTTCTTGAGAAGCACCGGCGCTTCTCAAACCCATTTGCAGTTTTTATTCTTACCCTAATCGGCGTCTCCCTCTCTTCGCAGAAGGTGAGGGGAGGCATAGGTATGCAGATAGGAATTGGACTCGGGCTTAGCTTCTCATATATCCTGTTTATGCAATTTGCTTCTCAGTTCTCCCTGAAAGGGAATCTTGATCCGATGCTCTCACAGTGGATCCCCAACATTGTGTATATGATAATCGCCCTTTTCCTGTACAAGATCGCTCCAAAGTAGGCTGTCTGATTGTTCATGAAGATTCATTTGTCAGCCACCAGTAATGCGTTTAAGATCATGTTGTTACCCGAATATGACAAAAATATTTCTTTTAATAGAACAAATTCTTTAACATTGTAGCCCTTGAATTGAGGTAAGATCGACCTTATAACCCGGGTAAAAATCTAATTCATATGGCATTGGAGAAAAAGATCCGCGAATTGCAGGAGAAACGTGAAAAAGCTCTTCTTGGTGGAGGAGAACAGGCTATTGAAAAGCAGAAAGCGATGGGCAAACGTACCGCCCGTGAACGAATAATGACTCTTCTGGATGAAGATTCTTTCAATGAATATGACCTTTTCGTCGAGCATGATGCCCGCGATTTTGATATGGACAAGAAGTCACTTCCCAGTGATGGCGTCATTATCGGAACCGGTACCATTTATGGCGCCCCGGTGGCAATCTTCGCCCAGGACTTTACGGTTGCAGGGGGTTCACTCGGACTTATGCATTCAAGAAAGATAACCAAGATAATGGACCATGCTCTTAAAATGAGGATGCCTTTGATAGGCATCAACGACTCGGGAGGAGCAAGGATACAGGAAGGAGTAAACTCGCTGGCAGGCTATGGTGAAATATTTTTCCGAAATACAATATCAAGCGGCGTGATTCCTCAGATATCGGTAATACTTGGTCCATGCGCGGGAGGTGCAGTTTACTCCCCGGCACTTACAGACTTTGTATTTGTGGTGGATAATATTTCCAAAATGTTCATCACCGGACCGGAAGTTATAAAGACAGTTCTTGGTGAGGAGATATCAATGGAAGATCTTGGCGGGGCCAGGGTACACAGCGAGATCACCGGGAATGCTCATTTCTTTTCCATGAGTGAAGATGAATGCTTCGACCAGATAAAGAAACTGATAACCTTCATTCCCTGGAACAATGCACGTAAGGCAAGGATGTTCGAACCCGCCGAGCCAAAGAATGAATACAATATTGAAAAGATCGTCCCGGAAGATCCGACACTCCCTTATGATGTTAAGGATGTCATAAGGGCAATAACTGATAACTCCGATTTTTTTGAGATACAGGAGCTTTATGCAAGGAACATTGTCATAGGCTTTGGTAGAATGGGCGGCAAAACAATCGGGTTCGTTGCCAACCAGCCTATGGAGATGGCAGGTGTTCTTGATGTTGATTCTTCTGATAAAGCAGCAAGGTTTATACGATATTGCGATGCATTCAATATCCCTATAATAACTTTTGTTGACCTTCCAGGTTATCTTCCGGGTGTGGACCAGGAACATGCAGGTGTTATACGTCATGGTGCAAAAGTGCTGTATGCCTATAGTGAAGCCACAGTACCGAAACTTACTGTTATTCTCCGGAAAGCTTATGGAGGTGGTTATATAGCTATGTCATCGCGCCATCTCGGAGCTGATTTTGTCTTTGCCTGGCCTTCGGCAGAGATCGCAGTGATGGGACCGGAAGGGGCTGCTAATATTATTTTCAGGAAGGAGATCACATCCTCAGATGATCCTGATGCAATGAGAAGGAAAAAGGTACAGGAATACAAGGAGAAATTTGCGAATCCTTACGTAGCAGCTTCCCGGGGCTATGTTGATGCGGTGATCGAGCCTGCAGAGACCAGGCGGATACTTCTTCATTCAATTGAGGTCTCTGAGCATAAGGAGATCAGCATGCCGGCAAAAAAACATGGAATACCTCCGTTTTGATGGATCAGGAAAATTTCAGAGCATGAAAAATAAAGAAAATCTAAAGTCACTCAATATCAATTCAACCCTTTACACAACAAGGATAAGCAGGAAATTTGAAAACAGGAAATCTTACAGGCCTGCCAATCCAAATCTTGTGGTCAGTTTTATCCCTGGAACAATAACCGAGATCCTTGTGAAAGAAGGTCAGAAAGTGGAAAAGGGAGAGGATCTGCTGGTGCTGGATGCAATGAAGATGCAGAATAGGCTGAAATCCGCATCGCAGGGAAAGGTTAAAAAGATAAATGTATCAAAGGGCGACAGAGTCTCTAAAGGATCAGTGCTTATTGAGATAGAGTAACTGATCTACAGGATGCCTGTGTAAACAAGATATTTCCTGAGATTGTCCGGAATATCAGGCCTGCCTTTGAATATTCCGTAAACAGCTGATCCGCTTCCTGTCATGGAGCAAAAAACAGCTCCAATGCTGTAGAGTGATCCCTTAATTGCCTCTATCTCAGGGTATCTGACAAGTAAGGTTTTCTCAAAATCATTAGAAATAAGATCTTTCCACCTGGTGATATCCATCCTGTACAGGTCTGGGAGACTTGTCCCGGTCCGGTTTGGTGTGCAACCTGCAAATGCATCGGCTGTGCTTATATCAGTCTCAGGCTTTAAGATGATAAGGAACAGTCCATCCGGAAGGCGACCGACCGGAGTCATTTTCTCACCCCGCCCCTCGGCATAGGCAGGCTGACTCAATATAAAGAAAGGGCAGTCACTGCCCAGCGACAGGGCAGCTTCCATTAATTCATGGTCATTTAGTTTAAAGCAGAAATATCGGTTCAGTATCTTAAGAAATGCGGCGGCATCGGAGGAGCCTCCTCCAAGGCCTGCTCCTGAAGGTATCATTTTATGAAGATGTATTTTCAGGAAGGGGATGGGACAATATTCCCGCATCTTTGAAAGAGCCTTCATTACAAGATTCTCTTCCGGCTTGATCACCATGGGAATACCTGTCATCGTAAAAAGATCATTTTCCAGGCGTTCACCGGGAACAACAAATTCAAGCGCATCTGACAGATCTACCGGGTAGAAAATGGTCTGCAGATTGTGATAACCGTCAGGCCGCTTATCAGTTATACGAAGTCCTATATTGATCTTGGCTTTAGGAAAAATGACCATCTCCGCTTATTTGACGTAAAAATACCTATTCGTAATGAAATTATTCTGTTTCTTTTCACATTTACCTTTTCAACAAGTTCTTAACAAAAAGTGTTTGTAATAAAAGTTCATCTTTCCCGGGTCGGGGTCAGCCCTAATTCCTACCTTTGAAAAGATTACCTGGAAAGCAGAAATTATTTAATAACTAATTGTAATACAGTAAATTATTGTTAATGGCTAAACAAAGAACCGGTAGGCCCGTCGTGGCTCAGTTACCGGATTATGGCAAGGTTCCTCCACAGGCACTCGACATGGAAGAAGCTGTTCTGGGTGCACTGATGCTTGAGAAGGAGGCAGTGATTACGATAGTCGATATACTTAAGCCTGAAAGTTTTTACAAGGAAGCTCATCAGAAGATCTTTAATGCAATAAGAGATGTTTCAACCCGGGAGGTCCCTGTAGACATTTTTACTGTTACCGAAGAGCTCAGGGCAACCGGTGAGCTCGAAAGCGTTGGGGGTCCGGTGTACCTGACACAGCTGACTACGAAGGTAGTATCAGCTGCACACGTCGAATACCACGCAAGGATCGTTGCCCAGAAATATATACAACGCGAATTGATAAGAGTGTCATCAGAGATACAGACCAGGTCGTTCGATGATACTTATGATATAACTGAGCTTCTCGACTTTTCTGAAGATGCTATCTTCCAGATCGCGGAAGGCAACATTAAGCGTGAGGTTGCTCCGATAAATGAAGTTATTAAGGATGCGATCAAAGAAATTGAAGAGGCAGGCAAAAGAGAAGATGCGCTCGTGGGAATACCCTCGGGCTTTACCAAGCTTGACAGGCTTACATCAGGATGGCAGAAATCAGAGCTTACCATTATTGCTGCCCGACCCTCGATGGGTAAAACTGCCCTTGCACTTACAATGGCAAGAAATATGGCCATCGATCATGGGAAGAAGGTTGCGATATTCTCATGCGAGATGTCATCCATCCAGCTGGTGAACAGGCTGATAATTGCAGAAACCGACATATCGGGAAGCAAGATAAAAAACGGACGCCTGTCAGAAGAAGAGTGGAAACAGCTTGATGCCAGGATCAAAAAGCTGGTTCAGGCACCGGTATTCATCGACGATACGCCCGCCATTACCGTTACAGAGCTCAGGGCCAAATGCAGGAGACTTATGGCTCAGCACAAACTTGATATCATCATTATAGACTATCTCCAGCTTATGACCGGCCCGGCAAATTCAGGAAGCCGCGAGCAGGAGGTAAGCAATATTTCCAGATCGCTGAAAAGTATAGCAAAGGAGCTTAACGTCCCGGTCATTGCGCTTTCACAGCTTAACCGTTCAGCTGAGCTCAGGGGAGGGTTGAAGCGACCACAGCTTTCGGACCTGCGGGAATCGGGTGCAATTGAACAGGATGCCGACATGGTCGTTTTTATCCACAGACAGGACAAATTCGGAATAGATACATTCGAGGATGGATCATCCACAAGGGGAATTGCCGAAATTATCCTTGCCAAGAACCGAAACGGTCCTGTCGATGATATAAGGTTGAGGTTCCGGGAAGAAAAGGCTATGTTCATCGATCTTGAGGATTTTGGACCGGAAGATGAAACGGCAGTACAGAATAACAAACAGAGCATGACCTTCGGATCAAAAATGAACCACGATAATATGCGCAAGCTTGGTGGCGGATTTGATAACGAATCAGGAGAATATTCAGAACCTCCCTTTGCCTGACCAGGTTCTTAATTGAGCCGCAACGTCACTTTTAGTCCTGCACTGCCATAGCTGAAGTCATTGAACCCGACATATACTCCAAGCTCTCCTATGAGCAGGATCTCGCTGATGCTATAACCCAGCTCCGTATATGCTTCATGGTAATCTGACCAGAGAAATGAGAGGCTCAGGTTTTCCCTCATCAGAGTATTGCTCAGGCCTGGTATCAGCTTGATCAGCAGGTAAGGGGTCGTGTATTTCGTATGAAGTTCTGAAAATCTCTCAGGCGAACTTTGAGAATAGAACTTCGGAAGCATAAACGCATCTTCATAGTCCTTGATAAGTACGGGGAACTGCTGGGAGTTGAAATGGTTGAAGTCAATGAAGCTGAACCCGGTATTTTTAAGGAACCCTTCTGCCATGTATCTCCACCTGAACTCTCCCATGGCGCCAATTGACATTCTCTGGAAAACTTCAAACCTTAACTGGTCAAATTGCCGTACAGCAGGAGAGTAGCCGGTAAAATCGTTTATCCCATGTTTCCAGGAGACAGCAAAGGTCGGCCAGTCCGATTTCCCTGGTATTTTCGATCCGCCCTTTATGGTGTACCTCTGCCTTGGGGTATATTGAAGAGCGAGCGTAAATTCGCCATGCTTGTGATCCACGAGAGCATAATACGGATCTGAAGGATTTTCAAGATAACTGTTTACAGGGGTATTGTCGGTATATGGCTTTGAGGTACTTATTATTGTAAAATCAGTCGTGTTCGACAGGATCTTCCTGTTATCGTAACCTGCCTGCAGATCTATATAAAGACCATTGGTAACCTCTGTCCGGTAACCAATTGTAAGGAACTTACTTTCATAAAGTTTCAGATAATTTGATTCCAGGAAAAGTGTAGTTATTGAATTCACCAGGGGTTCGATACCACTGCCTCCGTTCAGGTCCCTGCTAAGGCTGCCACTCTTTAAATACAGCTGCATCCGGCCCTGCTTGCCAAAGCTGAACTGCCCGTTTATTCTCCACATAAAGGCCTCACGGCTGAAAGCATAAAGAAATGCCGGGTAGATCCCAAGCCGGTACTTTTTCTGCCAGCTCTTGTTTATCCTGAGGTCCATTCCATAAACCAGCCCGTCGACAGTATTGAAATTCAGATTCTTAAGATTGAGTAATCCTTTATTTGTAAAACTGAATCCCGTTGTATCCGACCAGGTATGCCCAAATGCCAGTTTACCCATGAAGGGGAAAAATCCAGTTTTTTCAGGATGTGCTTTTTTAGTCGTGTCATTCTTCTGGGCGGGTGAAAGCCTGGCTTTTATGCTATCGGAAGCCTTTACACTCTTCAGCTCATTCTCCGACAATGGTATTGGCCTTATCCCGGACCAGAAAGTGCTGTCTTTCTTATCAGCATCCTTTTCGATAACATACGTCGTTTTATCCTTGGTCTCAAGGCTTTTCTTCACACTGTCGGGAAGGCTCTCCTTCGACTTTTTATTGATAAGTCCCGAAAGCCTGACCATGTCACGGTTTGAAAGATCTTCCTTCGAAAGGATCTCATCGATCTGCCTGGTGGTCTTGTTTTTTATTGTATCCGCCAGGGCCGTTTTCCCGGCCTGTCTGCCTTTATATTCTGCGATCCCTTCAGGCTTCTTCAGGTTTTGATTCAACTTTACCTCACTGTATTTGATCGAGCTGCCATAACTGGCTTCACCCTTCACGCCTAATATAGAAATACTGACATCGAAATTATGACTGACAGGCATCCATACATCTTCTTGGACAGGAATATAAAGCTGCTGAACCCTGACCTTTCCTGCAATGTTTTCGTTTATCAGATCCACACTGTGAAGGCACCACAGATCTTCAATAATATATATTGTTCCTTCAAAAAGCTGCTGGCTTTTTCTTTTTGGGGTCACCTCTATCTTGTCAATATAATAATTGCCCTCTGCCGAAAGGCCCAAATATTTGAACCTGTAATGAAAAAATGCTTCAGGCGACAATGGGGATATGAACATGTTGTTCAATACCGGTTCGTAAAAGCTGGCCTTTATGAATTCCATCGGAGATATCTCGCCCCCCTGTTCAGGGAATGTGCTTCGGGATGATATAACATGCTGATTGTACTTGTCAGGGGCATTGAATTCTATCCCATTGAAAGATTCCATCATATAGGTATCACCCTCTTTCATAGTCGCGCTGCTTGCCGAAGCACCCGAATTGCTCCTGGCCTCAACCTTCATCCTACGCTTTATTATCCCGGGGATCCGGGTAAGTACAAGGTTACCTTTCAGATAGACTTCGGCCTTATACGAACCGACATGGTTAAGGTAATAGGGAGCCATCCCGATCACCTTTCTCATTATCTGGTAAGCCGGATCTTCACCTGATGCGGTGATTCTAACTTCAGGGATCTCATAGGTCTGGACCTGGAGGGTGATGTTCAGTATTATGATGCTGCCGGAAAGCTTTATATTCCTTATGTCCGGTTCAAACCCAAGGCTCTCATAGATAACTGTATATTTCCCTGCAGGCAGCCTGATCTCATAATCACCTTTAGTGTTTGCCGTAGTACCCTGCTTTAACTCCTGTATATAAACAGTTGCATAGGGGATTGCT
Source organism: Bacteroidales bacterium (assembly GCA_050013475.1). GTDB lineage: Bacteria > Bacteroidota > Bacteroidia > Bacteroidales > VadinHA17 > LD21. Next base: position 41,924 of record JBEKFE010000005.1, on the reverse strand, counting down.
TCTCCCTGGGAATCTTTTATTGTTCCCTTCAGGACCTGTGCATCAAGCCCGGCAGAAATAATAAGGGATAAGAGACACAGGACCAATAGACGCATACCTGTAAACTGTTAACGGCTTTCTTTTCCTTTCCCGGCAACTATGATAACAATTTCGCCCCTGGGAGGTGACGACCTGTAGTGATCTGCGAGTTCATCAAGTGAACCCCTTCTGTTCTCCTCGTAGACTTTGCTGAGTTCTCTTGAAACACAGGCATTTCTCTCATTGCCAAATATTTCCTTCATCTCTTCAAGGGCTTTCACAAGCCTGAATGGTGATTCATAAAAGATCATTGTCCTTGACTCCTCCTTAAGCGCTTCAAGTTTCTTCTGCCTGCCTTTCTTTTGTGGAAGGAAACCTTCGAAACAGAACCTGTCGCATGGAAGTCCGGAATTAACAAGTGCCGGAACAAACGCAGTAGGGCCGGGAAGTGTCTCAACCTCAATCCCATACTCCAAGCAGGTTCTGACAAGGAGAAATCCCGGATCTGATATTCCGGGGGTACCTGCATCGGATATCAATGCTATGGTCGTTCCGGATAGGATCCTTTTACATACTGCTTCCACATTCCGGTGTTCATTGAACATGTGATGTGACTGAAGCGGCGTATGAATATCGTAGTGTTTAAGCAGCCTGGTTGACTGCCTTGTATCTTCTGCCAGGATCAGATCAACATCCTTCAAAACCTCTATAGCTCTGAAAGTGATGTCTTTAAGGTTGCCAACGGGTGTCGGGACCAGCAGCAGCTTACCCATTTGACGGCATTTTACGTTTGACTATCTCCAGGAGCTGACTGACAACCTCCGTTTCTTCTGCATCCCCTGTATAGCTCATAATGATCGCCTTTGCATCCGCAACGCTCTCCGCCCTGTTAAGCTTAGCTACCGCTTCTTCATATGCAGTTATGTTCCCATCGAAGATCTCCCTGATGAACAGGAATCTCTCGTTCAACCTTATTGCACCTGAAAGGTCAGATAATGGGATCGATCTGATCACCGACGATATATCACCAGTCTCCGTTTTATTATTTACCTGTTCGGACACCTCTTTTACCGGTTCGGTCTCTGGTCCGTTTTCTTCCGCAAAGGATCCCTCATCAGTAAGTTCTATCAATTTTTCACTGCCTGCCTTGCCTGGTCTCAACGTGGCCTCTCCCGGGATAATCTCCATGGTATCTACGGGTCCGTATGTTTTTAGCAGGGAAATTATCTCTTCAGCGTACCTGCACTTTGATTTTACCAGCTCTATCTGCAGGCCTGGCACATCGGGATATTTCTTAAAATCATCCACTATCGTACCGATCTCTCTGAGATCCTTAATAATTATATCAATAGTCGTACTGAAATCCATGCCATTATTATTAATAAAACAAACCATTTTTCTTTATTTTGTAAAAGTAACGAATATTCTGAAAGTCGTAAATGAATAGTAGTTACAATTTGGCTGATATCGCAGATACTTAGCAGGATGGAATTTCTTGAGAATCCGGAATGGAGCAGGCAAAGGCGGGGGTCTATTGAACTGATAACCGGTTCGATGTTTTCGGGAAAGACGGAAGAGCTTATCAGGCGTCTCAGGCGAGCCCAGTTTGCAGGGCTTAAAGTTGAAATATTCAAACCTTCCATTGACAGGCGCTATTCTGAAACGCATACAGTATCTCATGATGATAAGTCAATAAGCTCTACGGCTGTTGAAAATGCAAGTTCGATCCTGCTTCTGGCCGCAGGCTGTGATGTAGTTGGCATTGATGAAGCCCAGTTTTTTGACAACTCGATTGTTGATGTATGCAACAGCCTGGCGAATGGCGGTCTCAGAATAGTCGTTGCCGGTCTTGACATGGACTATACCGGCAAGCCTTTCGGCCCCATGCCTGCCCTGCTTTCCATTTCTGAATTCGTGACCAAGCTGCATGCGATCTGCACACGCTGCGGCAATCTGGCCCAGTATTCATTCAGAAAGTCATCTGAAGAAAGTCAGGTGCTTATTGGGGAAATGGATATCTATGAACCATTATGCAGGCGCTGCTTTAATAAGGCGCATGGAAAATAATACTACCTTGACAACTAATTATATGACCCCTTGTGAAAATCATAACTTCTGATATTGCTAAAATAACCATGGGAGTGCTCCAGGGCCTTCCCGATCTGGCAGTGACCGGACTGCTTACCGATAGCAGGCAGTTCAGCTATTCAGAAGGATTGGCATTCTTTGCTATAAAGGGACAGAATCACAACGGGCATGATTTTATTTTCAGGCTTTATGACAGGGGAATCAGGATCTTTATAGTCGAGGCCCTTCCTTTCAGCCTTCAGAATTATAAAGAGAGTTCTTTCGTTGTTGTCGGCGACACCATTAAGGCACTGCAGGCAGTCGCTGCTTTTAAACGAAAACAGTTCAAGGGTACTGTTATAGCTGTTACCGGAAGTGCCGGAAAAACTGTAGTTAAAGAGTGGCTGGCTGATCTGATGGGATCCGGAATGCCGGTTATCAGGAGCCCGAAAAGCTATAACTCCCAGATCGGAGTCCCGCTTTCCATATGGAAGCTGGATGAACAGTTTACCACGGGGATCTTTGAGGCAGGTATTTCCAGGCCGGGTGAGATGAAGAAACTCCGGACCATTATTGATCCTGATATCGGGATCATTACAAATATAGGGGATGCCCATGGTGAAAATTTTCCTGACCTTAGGACCAAAGCTGCCGAAAAGCTTGTTTTGTTCGAAAACTGTTCGGCAATTATCTACAACTGCGACTACGGAATAATAAGGGACCTAATCAGGAATGACACTAAGCTCTCTGCCAGGAAGATCATTGACTGGTCTTTTCATGATGATAAAGCAGAATTTCTGGTGACCAGATCCGAAGCAGCTGCAGGAAAGACCCTGTTGAGGATCAGAAATAAGGGCAAAGATTCAGAATTTGTGATCCCGTTTACCGACAGGGCTTCGGTAGAAAATGCTGTAAATGTTGCAGTCACCTGTATATTCACAGGAATGCAGGATGATGTTATCAGAAAAGGACTGGCAAGCCTCGTACCGGTTGCCATGAGAATGGAGATCAAAAACGGCATAAACGGGTGCATGCTCATAGAAGACTTTTATAATTCGGACCCTGGCTCGCTGGGAATGGCTCTTGAATACCTGGTATCGCAGAATAATGTCAAAAGAACACTTATCCTGTCAGACTTTATACAGAGCGGAAGGGACGAGGGTGAATTATACAGCGAAGTTGCCTCTCTCGTGAAAAGGACGGGTATCGCAAAGTTCATAGGTATTGGCGAAACACTTCAGAGGAACAGTGCTTTTTTTGATGAAGGAAGCAGGTTCTACCATTCAACTGACGATTTTATACTTCATTATCCTTTTTCAGATTTCAGGGATGAAATTATCCTGCTTAAGGGAGCAAGATTTTTTGAGTTTGAAAGGATCGGTCAGCATATTGAGCAGCAGGTTCACCAGACCGTGCTTGAAATAAACCTGGATGCGATATCCCACAACCTAAATATATTCAGGCAACATATTAGCCAGGGTACAAGGATAATGGCAATGGTCAAGGCCTTCGCCTATGGAGCGGGCCCGTCGGAAATAGCAGGGCTGCTTGAGTATCATCGTATTGATTATCTCGCTGTTGCTTATGCAGATGAGGGCGTTGGGCTGAGACAGGCAGGTGTTTCGTTGCCAATAGTGGTCATGAACCCTGAAGCTTCTGCTTTCGGAGTAATGATAAAGTACGATCTGGAACCTGAGATATATAGTCTGTCACTGCTCAGACAGTTTGCTGATGCCGCCTCAAGGCATGGGCTTGTTCAATATCCTGTCCATATCAAGATCGATACCGGTATGCATCGCCTCGGATTTTTACCCGGGGAGACCGTGAGGCTGATAAGTGATATCAGGAATTCAGCTTGTCTGAAGATCGTTTCGGTATTCTCTCATCTCGCCGCATCTGAAGATCCCTCGCTGGATGATTTCACGAGGAAACAGGTAAAGGTATTTCTTTCGGTAACAGAGAGGATAAGGGAAGCAACCGGCTCACAGTTCCTTCGGCATATATTGAATTCAGCGGGAATTATAAGATTTCCTGAGTACCAGTTCGAGATGGTCAGGCTGGGGATAGGACTGTACGGAGTTAACACTGCAGAGGGACTTGATCTGAGACCGGCCGGAAGATACCTGACAAGGATATCTCAGATAAAGGTCGTACCCAGGGGTGAACCGGTAGGATATGGCTGTGCAGATGTATCAGACAATGACAGGCTTATTGCAATACTTCCGGTCGGTTATGCTGACGGACTTGACAGGAAACTTGGGAACCGGAACGGAAAGCTGTTCATTGCGGGTGTAGCAGTCCCGATAATCGGGAATGTATGTATGGATATGTGTATGGCCGATATAACGGGACTGGACGCTAAAGAGGGTGATGTTGCGGAGATATTCGGCGAAAACATAAGCGTTGAGGAGATGGCACGTAACTGTGATACAATTGCTTATGAGGTACTTACGTCAATCCCGGCGAGGGTGAAAAGGATCTTCTGCAGGGAATAGAGCTAACCAAGCTCACTGATCCTCTCAAGTCTGCCGCAATCAAGGATCATGATCTTCCTTCCATCAATGGTTATAATATCTTCTGATACCAGATTCGAAAGAGTGCGGATAGCATTGGATGTTGTCATGTTCGAAAGATTGGCAATATCCTCTCTCGAAAGATATACATTTATCGTCCTCCCGTCAGTCTCATAGCCATATGTGTCTCTGAGAAGAAGCAGCGACTCAGCCAGCCTGCCTCTTATGTGTTTCTGGGTAAGCGACAGAGTCCGGTTATTTGAAAATCCAAGCTCATCTGCCAGAATCCTCATGAATTTCAGGGCCAGGTCAGGATTTCTCCTGATTATCCTGATAACACACCCTTTTTCGAAAATGCATATAGCCGAATCCTCAATTGCAACTGCAGAGGCACAATATGTACCCTCTGCAAAGATCGCTCTGTAACCGATGAATCCCTGTGGTCTGATCATTCTTAATATCTGCTCTCTTCCCCCGACTCCCTCCTTGAAGATCTTTACCTTCCCCGAGACCAGGCAGATCAGCCCATGAGGCTTTTCTCCCTCTTTAAGCAATAGCTCCCCTTTCCTGTAAAGAGCATAGGTGTGATGCTGAACGAGTACCTCCTTTTCTTTCCGCGCTAATATTTTAAAGTCAGAATGCGGTCCTTCAAGGCAAAATTCAATATACGGGTTCCTGTATTGCATAGTGAAAATATGTTAAATAACATACCAAAGGTAATGATCATTTAATACAAATAATAGAATTAACATTTTTTAACATATTCAAATACAGGCACTTGTAAAATTAGCAATGAAAATCAATATCAGGGATCCCGAAGAATTATGACTGAAAATTGGTGATCATCATCACCATAGCTCATTAAAGACAGGGGAAGATGAAAGATTCAGTATTTTGCAACAAGAGGCATTCTCCTGCCGGCTCCGAAGGCCTTTGACGATATTCTTAAAATAGGAGGGGCCTGGTATCGCTTATATTCATTGGAGTTGATCATTCTGACAACACGCCGGACCACCTCCTCGTCGAAGCCTGAAGAGATAATTTCTGAAACGGGTTTCTGCAGTTCAATATAAAGATACAGGATGCTGTCGAGTATTTTATAATCAGGGAGTGAATCAGAATCAAACTGACCTGGCCGCAGCTCGGCAGATGGCGCCTTGATCATGATATTGGTTGGTATCACTTCCGAATTGCGGTTTATGAATCCGGCGAGCCTGTAAACATCTGTCTTGTAGACGTCGCCTATAACCGAAAGGCCACCTGCCATATCACCATACAGTGTTCCATATCCTACTGCCGCCTCACTTTTGTTTGAGGTATTCAGAAGGATATGACCAAATTTGTTTGAGTAAGCCATAAGCAGGACAGCCCTTATCCTCGCCTGGATATTCTCCTCTGTCACATCGGCAGGGAGACTGCTGAAGAGGCCTGACAGGGATTCTTCAACGGCGGTAAAAGGCTTTTCTATGCTGATTATCTCATGTTTCACACCAAGATTTTCAGCCAGTTTAACAGCGTCACTTACTGAATGTTCAGAAGAATAACGGGAGGGAAGGAGCAAAGCAATCACATTCTCAGGTCCAAGCGCACTGGCTGCAAGGGAAAGACATACTGCTGAATCGATCCCTCCTGACAGCCCGACGACCGCTCTTTTGAAGTTCATCTTCACGAAATAATCCTTGATACCGGTAATAAGTGCTTTGTAGATCAGTTCGATTTCGCCCGGACTGACTGGTACCGGTTTGTTACTACCGGAGATGACATCTTCCAGAACGAATGTCCTGACGCACTCTTCAAAAAAAGGTAGCTGCTCCGCAATTTTCCCTTCATTAGTTACAATAACCGATGCCCCATGAAAGATCAGCTCGGTATTTGCTCCTGTCTGGTTGACATCAATTACAGGAAGATGATATTTTTTTGCCTTGCTTATGAAGATATTATTTCTTGTTTCAATCCTTGAGTAGGAGAAAGGGGAGGCAGAGATGTTTATCACAAGATCGGGCGATTGTCTGGCAAGCTCGTCCATTGGCGAGACCGTATATAGCCTTGATTTTTCAAATTCGTTCTCAAATGGCTGTTCGTCCCAGAGATCTTCACATATAGTTAAGGCTATCCTTACAGAACCGAATCTGAAAACTGAAAATGATCTTTCCGGTTCGAAATAGCGGTATTCATCAAAAATATCATATGTTGGAAGAAGAGCCTTCCTTGAGGTGAAAATAACCTTTCCCTCCGAGAGCACAAGGGCTGAATTGAAAAGTTTCTTTCCCTCCGGATTATTGTTGAGTATAGGTGAACCCACAATTGCCATTATCCCGTGGCACTCCTTTGCGATCTCATCAACTGTCTCCTGGCATTTTCTTACAAAATCGGCATGATCAAGAAGGTCAAGTGGCGGATAACCTGAAACCGACAGCTCAGAGAATACTATCAGCTCAGAACCCTCATTCCTTGCTTTTCTGATGGCAGAGCATATAAGTTCCCCGTTCTTCTGAAAGTTGCCAATGTGATAGTTGAGCTGTGCAATGCTGATTTTCATCCTGTTACGGATTAAAAATTTACACCCAGTCTGAATCTTACAATATTCATTGCAATTTTGTCAGGTGGCTGATTTTCCACATCTTTTGTGATATCAATAAAATTGTTTTCGTACCCCAGACCGAAAACCAGAGCTGTATTTCCCCCTAATGAATACTCAATTCCGGTCATTATATGGTACGACATGGTAAATCTGTTGATCTCTTTTCCGGCAGACTCCCTGGCTATTGATTCCGTTGGGATATCTACTGTTCCTCCCACCACGAATTTCGGATCAAACCCCAGATCAGTAAAGAAAGTTACATATCCTATCTGGTTTGTTTCGAATTTAAGACCCAGGGGGATATCAATATACTGTATCCTGTAGTTGACAACCTCACCAGGCTTGATCGAATAAGTGGTGTCGTTAAGATCCATCTTTACAGCGTTCGTATTATGCAGATTTCCACCGGCAATAAGAAGGCTCAATCCTGTAGAAAATGAGTAATTCTTGGTGAAATATTTATTTAACGTGACCCCGAAATTAAAGCCGGCCCTGGTACCATCATTGACAGTAAGCTGTGTGTTGGATGAGTACCAGCAAATTAATGGATCAGCAAATACCCCGAATCTTAAGTTCTGGCCCCTGACTCCGGTCATCAAAACAAAAGATAGCGCCGTTGATAGCATTATTGTTCTGAAAAACATCCCTTTTTTCCCTGTTTTCATAAGACTCATTTTTAAACCTGACAACCCTTCAATCTTTTTCTATTGTAAAAATAACAAATAATATATGAACTTGTTGAGTGACTTGGATTAGTTGGTAGATTGTCTGATAGTATCTATTTTTACCAGACATTTCAGACCGGATATGAAAAGAACAATTTTTCTGTCACTTTGGCTTGTTTTTATTCTGTCATTTTGCTCCTCATGCAAAAGGGACATTTACAAAGTCAGTATTTCAGGCATCAACGTGAATATAAGTATAAAAAGACTTGAGCAGGATCTTTTTACAATAGCGCCTGGACACATCTCCGACAGTATCGGATACCTGAAAGAAAAGTATAATGGATTTTTAAAGTACTTCGGGTACGTTATAAACATCGGCCAGATTTCAGATTCAACATGGAATGAAAGCCTTGTGAGCTTCTGCACCGATAAGGTGAATAATGATCTCTACCGCTCGGCCACGGCAGTTTTCCCATCATTGACCGGTCTGGAAACGGGCATGACCGATGCCTTCAGGCATTACAAGTATTATTTTCCTTTGAAAAAGATCCCGGGTGTGTTTTCGTGCATAACAGGATTCAACAACAGTATTATTACTGGGGATTCCGTGCTGGGTATAGGGCTCGACAGGTATCTTGGTCCGGAGAATAAATATTACCGGGAGCTTGGGCTATATAAATATCAGATTGCCAGGATGAGGCCTGAAAATATCCTTCCCGATTGCATGTACGGATGGGCCTCGTCGGAATGGGATTTCAAGGATATTGGCTATTCCCAGAACAATGTGCTGGCTGATATTATCCATGAAGGAAAGCTGCTCTATTTTGTAAGATGCATGCTTCCGGATATCCCGGATGAGCTGATATTCGGCTTTACACCAGATCAGCTTAAATTCTGTATTAAGAATGAGGGGGGCATGTGGCAGTATCTTGTTGAGCATAATCTTTTGTTCAGCAGTGAAATGCTTACACGTAAAAAACTGACTGGCGAAGCGCCATTTACCAGCTATTTTTCTTCTGAATCCCCTGGCCGTGCTGCTGCCTGGACGGGTTTCAGGATCGTTGAATCCTATATGTCAAAGAACAGGGGGATCACTCTTGAAAAGCTGATGGAAGAGAAGGACATACAGGAGATCCTTGAAAAAGCGAGATACAGGCCATCTGCGGGCCGTAACGGATAAAAAAAAGAGGCTTTTGAATTAGCCTCCTTTTAGTTTTTCAATGATTTGAAATACTACTCTGGATGAATAGCCTCTACAGGACAAACATCAGCACATGCCCCGCAATCGGTACAAACATCAGGATTGATCTTATAGATGTCACCTTCTGAAATTGCTTCTACCGGACATTCGTCAATGCATGTTCCGCAAGCAGTACAATCATCATTAATTTTGTAAGCCATTTCTGTTATTATTAAGTTGTGTTAATGACAATGAGGGTACAAAAGTATCTAATTTTTTCTAATAATAAAATTCATAATGGAAAGCTAAAAACTATTTACAGGTCATATTCAATTATCGCTCAGAAAATTAACTGTCAGCCAGCACAGATTTGCGACCCCTGTTTCAAGGGCTTCCTCATCAATATCAAATTCGGGGGAATGAAGATTCTTCATTGCTTCTCCTCTTTTCTTTATCCCTGCCCTGAAATAGACCGAGGGGAATGCTTCAGTGAAATAGGCAAAATCTTCGGAGCTCATCCTGAATTCAAATATTTCGACATTGTCTTTCCCAAGGAGCTCACTGCTGAGTTCAATGGCTCTTGCCGTTAGTTTTTCATCATTTTTAAGAACAGGGTAGCCCTGGACGATCCTGACCTCAATGCTGACACCCTTTTCACCTGCCATTTCTGATGAGATATTTTTTATCAGCTCCTTAGCTTCCGCTCTCCATTTCTCATCGAATGTTCTGAAGGTCCCTGCTATCTCAACCTTTTCGGGTATAACATTTGTCGCCCCATCACCACGGATCCGTCCAATGCCCAGCACGGTAGGGATACCTTTAGCTTTCTGCGATCCGATAGTCTCCTTAAGCTTTACAACAAGGAGTGAGGCGATATAAATCTGGTCTGTTGATGCTGCCGGAAGGGCCGCATGTCCGCCTTTCCCGCTTATAGTGATATATATCTCATCACTCGACGCCATATACCTGCCGGCTTTGTAACCGACCTTCCCGGTTTCGAGCTCAGGAAGAACATGCTGGGCAAGGACAATATCGGGTTTCGGATCATTAAATGCACCAGATTCTATCATAAGCCGTGCCCCTCCCGGAGCAAGCTCTTCTCCAGGCTGGAAGATCAGAAGGATTGTACCCGCAAAAGAATCCTTTAAACCATTAAGAAGCTTTGCTGCACCCAGGAGCATGGCCATATGTGCATCGTGGCCGCATGCGTGCATCTTGCCGGGTCTGCTGCTGGAGTATGATGTTACATTCCTTTCATTTAACGGCAGAGCATCCATTTCTGCCCTTAATGCAACAACCTTCCCTCCCGGTAACGAACCTTTTATTTCTCCTATAATTCCTGTACCTGCTACATCTTTCCTGTACCTGATGCCATTTTCATCAAGGAAGCTGCAAATAATTGAGGAAGTTTCATATTCTTCAAATGAGAGTTCAGGATTCATATGGAAGCGCCTGCGAAAACTGATAACTTCTGATCTGATTTCCTCAGACATCCTGAGTATTGTCTCTTTTATCTGAATCATGGTATTCGGGTTGTGCTAAAAATCAAGGCTGAATGAGAGGTAAAATATACTGGGAAGAATATAGCCATTATCCACTCCCCATGCCCAGTCAGCTCTTACAAAATATCCCAGGATCTGAGCTCTTGCGCCGAATCCCATACCACCGACTATAGGTTGTTTATTGGTATCAAGAGTCACCTCCACCGGTCCGTTGGTTACCACCTGGGTGTCATATGCATTATTTCCCGACCATGGAGATTTGCCCGACCATGCAGTACCAATATCACCAAAGCCTATTACCTGGAGGCTGTTGAGAAAATTTGAACGGAAGGGATGCCCTGCGATATACCTTACAAATGGCCATCTTATCTCACTGTTTATCAGGGCGAAGCTGTTTCCGTTCCTTATATTCTCTCTGAAACCCCTCAGATTTGTTGCAAGCGCCTGGAATCCGTAGTTATATTTTGTACTTACCGGAATAGAACTGTCGAACATCGGAGTGCTGTTGAAAAGATACCCCATCCAGTTATCAACGCCTCCAAGATAGTAAAGTAGCTTGGTGGGACCGTAGGATGTGCTTGCTGCAAACCTGTTGGCCCATATAAGCTCACGGGAGATCTTGATGTAATGTCTGATATCGGCTCCGATAACTATCATGTCAGATTGCTTCTGGATCTGATTATAGTATTCACCGAATATTTTGAATCTTGTCCCGTAGTAAATATTTATGCATTTTTTCCTGGTGTTATCATAAATTATTTCGCCTTTCAGTCCAACCCAGTGCTTTATTACATCAGGAGTATTAAGGGTTGCCACGTCAGTTGAAAGTGTAACAAACCTGTCCTGCCTGTAGAATACAGTTCCTTTAAGGGCGAGAACCGGTGATGCCGGATATGACCACGACATGTAAAAATTGTCACTATGGATCTTGTTGAGAGTGGAATCAGTATTGCTGTCAAAGGTCTGACGATGGTAGATAAACTCTTTATCGAATGTTCCCTTCAGGTTTTCGACGCTCAGAAGATATTCATTGCTGTCGAAATTCCCTGCAAATCTGAATCCGCCTGTTATTCTGTAGTTCTCAAAAAGATCAAGCACCCCGATGCGGGTCAGAACATTTATGCCGGGATTAAAATAAGGAGCCCCCCCGTTGTATGCCTGGTATGAATTGTTCAGAAAGCTGAAATCTATCTGGGTGGCTATATAGCTATTGTAAAAGGATGGCTGGTAAATTCGTGAAAGCGGCAAAACCAGCTTGCTGGTATCCAGATCAATATTCATATAATCCTTTCTCCAGAGCTGATCGTAATAATTCTGTTTTTCCTTTTCAAAGATATAGTGGTTTATATCTATAGGCTCATTTTTAACATAGTATTCATACAGGGGCTTTTTAAGAGTATCCCTGCGTTTCTTATCCTCCGTGATAAGCCATTGCCTGAGCCGTTCTATGCTGTCTGTCCTGTGCATCAGCCGGATCTGTTCCTTTCTGAAATCGTTCAGTTTCAGATCCGCTTCATTCACTTTCCCGGTTCCATCGGTATCTTCCTTCCTTACATAATATTTACCCTTGTTGTAAATAACTTCACCATAAGAATCGGAATTATTTACAACATCATGATTGAGAATGTTTCTGTCATAATTGGTAACCGGCACTGATTTAATATGGTAGCTGTAATGGGTGGCTGTATCGATATAGCTTACCGCACTGTCAAACCTTGCGCTGTACCTGTTAATTATCCCGTTGTTGTTGCCGAGGTATGAGATCAGATTCCTGCCGGTGCTGACAGGTTGCAGCCTGTCGTCATACTGTCCCTCACTGAGGCGGGTAAGATAGTCAGCCCTTTTGGCAATGTCGTAGGTGAAGAGATCAAATGATTGCGATACTTTTTCAAACGGGTCACCTGAATTAGTAAGTGTGTCGGAAACCCGGTTTGAAGAAAAAATTATTTCATCAGAAGAGTTTTTCAGGAATGCAGGATGAAGATCATCAGCAACATCATGCGTGATCTGGTCATTTGTCCCGGAGGCTATGTTATGAATATATATATCTGTGATCCCATCCTTAACGGCGGAGAACACCAGCTTATCACCTTCCGGGGAGTATGAGAAATCCAGGACTTTATCGAAGTAGAGAAGTAGCCTGTCTTCTGTCTTTTTTTCATTTACCCTGTAGAAATAGAGCCTCAGGTTTGCCCTCTCTTCATTTACATATGTCAGTATCTTTCCGTTTGGATGCCAGGCGAGTACCGGATAAGTATTATCTGTCTTGTGCTCATATTTGGGCTCCCTCCTGAAGATTATCCTGGTCTTTCCTGTTGTCTGGTCATAGAGCCATATTCTTTTCCTTCCCCAGTCATTTGTCACATAAGCGATGTACCTGTTGTCGGGGCTGATCCTGACCTCCTGGATTAACTGTTCCTTTTTCGATGTTTTAAGAACCTTGGTTACAGCAGGCAGGTCATCCTTATTTTCCGAAAATTCAGCTGTATAGTATTTCTTCCATTCAATCTCCAGGTCCTTCAGCTTCTGACCGATGATATAAAGAAAGCCATCGTTGATATTCTTATAGATCTTTGAAAGGTAAATGATGTTAGGTATCAGCGGATCACCATATTGTTTTGCAATAAATCTCCAGAAGGACATTCCTGCATAGGTTGCATCATCATATTCAAGGTGCGAGATATTCTTATATTTCCCGCTTTTAAATCCGTCCTTGACAATATTTTCGGTGTTATAATCCCATCCGAACGCAACATAGTTTATCAAGCCGTTCATATACCAGTCGGGGATGGAGAATGAGGATGAACTTGTCGTTCTGTCCCTGGTTTCCGCACCCGATATCATCTCACTAACAATCACCTGTACAATTGATGCCGCGATCTGTTTTTCGTAAGCTATATGATCCCCTTCATAATAGAGGCTTACCTTATTCTTAATGATCCTGCTGTACCCACCCGTGTTGTAATCTTCATCAGAGAGTGTGACAAGCCCGATATTTGACTGCTGATATTCTGCCTGCTTGTTATAAATTATGAAGATCATGCGCTTATTTAAGGTATAATCGAAGTATTCCTCAACATCCTTAAGTTTTTTTATCGCATAATTTGCAGTAAACCGGGCCAGATCACTTCCATCCTCTTTGTAATAGCAATCAAAATCATTGAAACGGTAGAATGACCAGAAATAGTCGTAATACTGGACCCTGTTTTTCCCAAAGGTCATCTGCATCCCATTGTAAAACTGACCGTTTGCAGCAAGGTGGGTTAAAAGCACAAATATAAAAATTATCAGTCTTCTGACGGATTTATTAATCATGCATGGATGGTTATATGCTGTCTTCATTCCGCGCAAATTCTGTTCCAAAACGGGGGGACTGACCGACAAAACTAAGATATTCTGCCTTAAAATAATCTAAAACCAATAATTTTATTATACCGGAATTATTATGTCAAAACGAGAAAATATACTTCTTGTTTTCAAGTTTGATTAATTTTGACGCATCATAACCAGGTTTGTTCAATTAATGTTTTAATTGCAATTTTGGAACTTATAATTACTTATGAAAAATACTTTTCTTATTCTCTTCCTTCTGTTACCGGCCATTCCAGCCGCAGGACAGCCTAAGATGAAGCTGCAGGTAACTGAGCATGATTTTGGGGTTTTTAAAGAAGAAGCAGGAAAACAGACATTTACTTTTGTCGTAACCAATACGGGTGACCAGCCGCTGGTTATACAGAATATTGTTGCCTCATGTGGGTGTACTACGCCTGACTGGACAAGGTCTCCCATTCCCCCCGGTGGGGAGGGCAAGATCACCGCTGTTTATAATCCTGCCAGCAGACCTGGTCCGTTCAGGAAAACCCTGACAGTCTATTCCAACTCAACTCCTTCAACCCTGGCTCTTTCACTGAAAGGAGAGGTAACAGGAAAGGTTAAGACCACCCAGGATTATTATCCCTGGCAGGTTGGTCCATTAAGATTCAAGGGCAGCAGCATTGCTTTTCCGCAGGTTCTCAACACCGAGAAGAGGATCAGGGTCCTGCCTGTGATAAATACTTCAGGATCGCCAGTCAGGATAGCATTTGAAGAAACGCCTTCCTATATCGAGATCAGGGCTATACCTGCAGAATTGAAAGCAGGAGAAAAGGGCATTATCGAGTGTGTATATTATGGCAGCAAAGTCTCCAAATGGGGAATTGTAACTGATGCTGTAAGGCTTGATCTTGACGGGAAAGCACAGACCCAGGAACTTTTTATACAGGCAATGATCGCCGAGGATTTTTCAAAGCTTGGCAAGTCTGAAATTGCAAATGCACCGGTCTTCAAACCAGCCACTACCAGGATTGAACTGGGGGCCATCGATGAAGGGGACGTTAAGGAGCTGGAATTCCCCTTCAGAAACGATGGCAAGCGTGACCTCATTATAAGGAATATATGGAGTTCATGCCCCTGTCTTAAAGTCACTGAAGGGAATAATTCAGAAATTGCCCCTGGCATGGCAGGTTCAATTAAAATGGTCTTCAACAGTGAGAAGCTTTCTGGAAGGGTTTCAAGATCAATATATATATTTACCAATGATCCCGCAAATTCAAAAGTTGTGTTTGGAGTTCAGGCGATGGTGATTAAGAAAAAACCCAAGGAGAAATGAGGTAATATAAATCTGATATTCATATGATAAATTATCGTTCAATTTTTAAATTTGCACCATATTTTTTATTCCGGGCATGATTTGTTGATTGATGATGCAACCAAAACAGACAAGGAATTGTTATATATTATTATCCCAATTATTTCTGGCAGGATCCGATGAACAAAATTCAATTATTCAAAATAGTTAAAATGAAAAAATCAGCTTTTATTATTTTATCACTGCTGCTGAGTGCAGCAGTTTTTGGACAGCCCCAAATGAAAATTGCTTCAGGTGAACATGATTTCGGAAAATTCAAGGAGGAGTCAGGGAGGCAAACATTTAATTTCGAGGTGACCAACACAGGTAACGAACCTCTTGTTATACAGAATATCGTAGCCTCATGCGGATGCACTACACCTGACTGGACCAGGACCCCGATCCCGCCAAACGGGAAAGGAGTAATAACAGCCATCTATGATCCTACAAACAGACCAGGGATATTCAATAAAACGCTTACTGTTTATACGAACTCAAAACCAGAGCTTGTCGTTCTGGTGATCAAGGGGGAAGTCATTCCCAGGGAAAAAACAGTTGAGGAATTGTTCATTTGGCCTCTCGGAGGCGTCAGATTTGAGAGCAATCATCTTGCATTCACAAAAATGTCAAAGAGTGAGATCAGGACAAGGACGATGCAGGTTATCAATACTTCAAAGGAACCGCAGAAAATTGAATTTGAAGGAGTTCCGGATCATCTGACACTGAAGGCTAATCCTGCTGTTCTGGAGCCTGGCCAGAAAGGTGTAATTGAAGGGACCTGGGATGCAAACAAGGACCCGAGATGGGGTACCAATACCGATATGGTAAGGGTTAAGCTTAACGGGATATTGCAGGAGAATACATACTTCGTTGCATCCTCGACACTGGTAGAGGATTTCTCAAATCTGTCGAAAGAGGAGCTGGCAAGTGCACCCATTTTCAAGCTGGAAAATTCTTCAGTTGACCTGGGCCCGATGGATCCGGGTACGACAAAGGAGGTTGAGTTTAAATTCACCAACGGAGGGGAAAGAGACCTTATTATCAGGTATATACGACCAACATGCGGCTGTACAGCTATCCAGCAGGGTGGCAGTACCAATATCAAATCAGGTGAATCAGGCACTATAAAGGCTACATTCAATTCAGGAAGTTATAAAGGGAAAGTCGTCAAGGTTATTTATGTCTACACCAACGATCCTGAGAATTCAGAAGTTGTACTTACCTTTAATACTGATGTAGCCCAGAAGGATATGCAGAAATAAAAAAGAGTAATAATTATAATATCAATATTTTAAGGGCAGACG
Organism: Bacteroidales bacterium; assembly: GCA_050013475.1. GTDB lineage: Bacteria > Bacteroidota > Bacteroidia > Bacteroidales > VadinHA17 > LD21. Next base: position 25,428 of record JBEKFE010000005.1, on the reverse strand, counting down.
AGGTAATCTGATGCCCTTTTATTATTTTTGGCTGTATATCTGGAAATGGAAGAAAAAGAAGTATTCAGGAGTGCTCTTAATATTCAGAAGGGCGTTCAGCAACCGCCCAGCGTAAACCCTGATATTATCAGGAAAATTAAAGGCGCAGGGAAAAAGAAGTATTCGGTTGAGGAATATGTCACAGGTATACTTAAAGGAGACCGGAGCATACTGAGCCAGGCGATCACTCTCCTTGAAAGCTCCAGTCCCCGGCATTTTGAAACCGCACAGCAAATAATCGAAAATTGTCTGCCGCACAGTGCACGATCGGTAAGAATAGGTATTACCGGTGTACCGGGTGCCGGTAAAAGTACATTTATTGAGGCATTTGGAAAACTGCTGACAGGTAAAGGAAGGAGACTCGCAGTTCTGGCAATTGATCCCAGCAGCTCAAAGACCAGGGGTAGTATACTTGGTGACAAGACAAGGATGGAGAGCCTTGGCGTTGATCCGAACGCCTTTATAAGACCCTCGCCAGCTGCAGGCACTCTTGGAGGAGTTGCAAGAAAAACAAGAGAAACTATCATCCTTTGTGAGGCTGCCGGGTTCGATACAGTAATTGTAGAGACAGTAGGGGTAGGCCAATCCGAAACTGCTGTGTCATCCATGGTTGATTTTTTCCTGCTACTTATGATCGCTGGTGCCGGAGATGAACTGCAGGGAATCAAACGGGGGATAATGGAAATGGCCGATCTGGTTGCTATCAACAAAGCTGATGGGAACAATAAGCTGATAGCCGAAAAAGCTGCTGCCGAATTTCGCAGTGCCCTTCACTTCTTTCCACCTTCACCTTCAGGCTGGATCCCGGAGGTCATAACCTGTTCAGCTCTTGAAAGTATCTGCATCGAGAAGATATGGGAGATAGTTTCATCATATGTGAAAATGACGCGTGAATCGGGTTTCTTTGAGGAGAGAAGGAAACAACAGGCTATCATAAGGATGCATGATACCATACTTGAACAACTCATGAGGTCATTCTACAATAATGATGAGATAAAAAAGATGAGCGGCATCCTTGAGCATCAGCTCAGAAAAGGCACAATTACATCTTATAAAGCAGCGTGGGATATGTTGAACAAATACTTTAAAAGATGTCCATAATAAATATTATTCAATATCTTTGAATGGATCAACCTGTTGCAAATTATTAATTTCCAAATAAGATTAAAAATGAAGAAGCTAGTATTTGTGTTCACTATTGCAGCTCTGCTGGCTGCATGTAAAACCAGGGAACCTCATTACGTTATCAAAGGAAAAATAGCAGGGGCAGATAGTATTACATTCTATTTGCAGAAGAGAGAAGCCGGTAAATATGTAAAAATTGACTCCGCTATTGTAGTGAAGGGGGAATTTACAATCGCCGGCGGGAAAGTTGAATATCCAGATATGGTATCGCTTGTGGCAAGGGATATGAGAAGAGGAGTCTCCTTTTTCCTTGAGAATGCCGAGGTTACAATTACAGGGAAGCTCGACTCGCTCTATAAAGCTAAGATAACAGGCTCCAGATCGCAGGATGAATACACTGCTCTCCAGAAATCCCTGGAACCTGCCAATAAGAAATATTCCGATCTCTATATGGTGTACCAGGAAGCTGGTAGAGCAGGAAACAAGGCAAAAACAGACAGCCTTGAAAAGCAGTTCGACACTCTCCAGAAAGAGATGAGCAGCATAGAAAAGGATTTTGTTAAGAACAATCCTAAATCATATGTCTCACCGACCATCATCAGAAGCCTCAGCTATGAGATGGAACCGGCAGAAATTGAAGGGCTGCTCATAGTCTTGGATACAAATGTCGCCAAAACGCAGCTTGTAAAGGACCTTCAGGCAAGAGTTGCGATAATGAAAACAGTCGCCAAAGGCCAGAAAGCACCTGATTTTACGCTGAATGACCCTGATGATAAGCCTGTATCACTGTATTCAAAAGTCGGAAAGACAAAGCTTTTACTCGTCGATTTCTGGGCTTCATGGTGTGGTCCGTGCCGCCAGGAAAATCCAAACGTGGTGAAGGTCTGGAAAGAATTTAATAAAAAGGGGTTCGACATATTCAGCGTATCCCTCGACCGGCCGGGAGACAAAGAAAAATGGCTAGGCGCCATAAAGAATGATAAACTTACGTGGACACACGTTTCAGATCTTAAATTCTGGGAGTGCGCAGCTGCGAAGCAGTATGCCGTCAATGCTATCCCCGCTAACTTCCTTCTTGATGAAAACGGGATCATCCTCGAAAAGAACCTGAGGGGTGAGGATCTTTATAACAAGATAAAGGAGCTTCTGTCGAAAAAGTAATATTCTGATCTTACGAATATAAGAGGGTACCTTAATACAGTACCCTTTTTTGTTTTTCACGACTCAGATCTTACAGATCGCTTCCACTCTTCTTTTCTTCCAGGATAAAGCCGGTACCCCTTACCGTACGTATATCCACTCCGCCATCATCTGAGACATATTTCCTGAGCCTGCTTATGAACACATCCATGCTTCTGCCCAGGAAATAATCATCCTCACCCCAGATCTCCGTTAAAATATCTTCCCGTGCAAGTATCTTGTTCTTATTTATAATAAAATATCTGAGCAACTGCGCTTCCTTCAGGGTCAGCTTTTCCTTTTTCTTTCCGCATATAAGTTCAAGGGTGTTGAACCTTAGAACTGTATTGGAAACACGGTATTCATCATTTACTGAAGAGTAGACCCTTTTAAGTATGTTGTTTATCCTGAGGATCAGAACTTCGGGATCAAATGGTTTTGTTATATAATCATCAGCTCCAAGCTTAAGCCCTTTAACTATATCCTCCTTCAGGCTTTTGGCGGTCAGGAATATGAAGGGGATATCATTATTTGACTGTTTGATCTTCTCGGCAAGAGTAAAACCGTCCAGTTCCGGCATCATCACATCAAGAACACAGATGTCGGGCTTACCGGCATTGAAAAGCTCCCAGGCTTCTTTGCCGTCGCGGGCAAGTGTAACCTCAAAACCACTTATGGTGACGTATTGTGACAGGATATTCCCGAAATCTCTGTCATCTTCTGCGATAAGTACTTTCATGAGGGAATTTAATTAATATGGCAACGTTATTGTAAATATACTACCTTTTCCCGGTTTGCTTGAAACACTTACATCACCTCCATGAGATTCTGCGATCCTTTTGACATAGTAAAGACCCAGCCCCAGCCCTTTTGTTTTATGGATATTTCCCTGACTCACGCGGTAGAACTTATCGAAAATGTGCTTTTGCTCTGATCTTTCTATGCCAACTCCGTTATCAGCCACGCTTATACAAACGGTTCCTTTATCCTTAAATGCTTCAATATTTATCTCAGGTTCCTTATCAGCATATTTAACCGCATTTGTAAGAAGATTATTTATCATTGTGGTGAAATAGACCATATCGATCTCAGCCTTAAGTCCGTCAAGATCATATTTCTGCGTTATATTGGCAGAATTCCCGTAGCCTGTCCTGAAGCTTTCCACAATATCATGCAGAAGATCCTCTATCTCTAAATTCTTTTTATCGAGCTGGAACTGTGTCCTTTCCCACATGCTTATTTCCAGGATCAGGTTGATGAGCTGATTCAGATGGATGCTCTGTTTTCCAATCATACGTGCAGTTTCCATAACTTTTTCTGGATTGGATCTGATCTGTTCCATCTCGAGCGTCTTTCCTGCAACCGTTATAGTCGAGAGCGGGGTTTTAAGCTCATGGGTCATATTGTTTATGAAGTCTGTCTTCAGGTTTGACAACCTTTTCTCCTCCATCAGGTTTCTGTACGTTACCAGGAAAATTGCAACCACCACGATGATGCTGAATGCGCTCATCAGCAGATAGGCTGTCATACTTCTTAAGACCATCCTCTGCTTGTGGGAGAAATCAATATAATAGTCGAAGTTCAGAACATAATAGTTCCTTTCCCTGAAAAAGCTGTTCACCAGGATCCTCGATCTTAATTTTTCAGTCCTGGCTGGCGGTGCGGTTGCCGGAGAAGCATTCTGTACTTCAAAATCAGGATTTGTATAAATGTCAAGTTTTGAATTGAAATCGATCAGTTGAAGGGAATTGATAACTATTTTGAATCTGAAATCGCTGTCGAACCCCTGCTTTTTGAAATATCCCGATAGAAAGGGACTAAGATTCTGCAGCTCGTTCAATATCTTTGTTACGCCACCGAGAACATCTTTTTTGATCACTTTAAGATCGTTGTTGTCAAGGGTCTTTCCCGTATTTATTTCATTGGTCCAGACATCCTGGGCATATTTGTCAACCAGGTCAAGCGCATTTTCAAATCCGTCAGAATTCTTTATCCTGCTCATCTGATCCACTGCCTCGCGTGACAATATTTTATATTTCAGATCGAACATGGCATCCTTCTCGCGCCATATATCTTTAATAATAAAGACCTGTACTGAAATCAAAACAAATATTGAGACAATCCCCGATATCAATACATAATCTTTCTTTTTCATATAATGGTCAAATAATGGTATAAAAATATTCATTTTAAGCTTATAATTTAGATGGGCAGTACAGATTAACCCGACATTAACCCGCCATTAACAGTGCAGGGCTTCCAGGCGATGTATCTTTACATCATAAAACAAATCAGGGAGGCGATTATGAAAAAGACTTTTTTAATTACAATAGCGATCCTGGCAACGGCCTGTTTATCGCTTCAGCAGTTAAACGGGCAGGAAGTGACCCAGGACCAGAAAGACAAGGATGCCAAGCTTCAGCAAGCCATTGAGCTGCAGAAGAAGCAAATGGCGGATCAGAAAAAGGTGGAAGAGCAGCAGCAAATGGATATGGATAAAGTGATGAAGGAAGCAGAGGAGGCATCAAGGAATGCAGAAGGCATTTCAGAGTATTACAGGAGGGTTCATCCGAATATGATCGGAAGGGATTTTGGTGACCAGTCATTTTATATCTCTCCCGGAATGGATTTTGGAGGAAATGCTTTCTTCTCCCATGGAGGAGGGGATGGTGAAAGAACCACCTGGGATTTTTCAAGGTATGTTAAAGAAGCATCATTTTCCAAACAGTATTCATTTGATGTCGAAAAGAGTGTGGGTACCGTGGTAATGACCGTGATGGGCGACTGCAAGTCGGGGGAAATAAGAGTTAAGATCGTTATGCCTGGCGGTAAAACATATTCCGACATAGTTATTGATGAATCGGGCAATCTTAACTGGAGAAAGTCATTTACAATATCTGAAAATGAGAACAAGGATAAGGCTGGTGAATGGATCTTTAAGATCGATGCTGCGAAAGCAACCGGTTCCTTCAAGATCTCTCTACAGACCTATTGATTTTCATTCCTGACAAAAGAGCCGGCACAGTTTTGCCGGCTTTTTTTTACACTTTAAAACTTTAACAGCACAAAGTTGTTAGATAAATTGTACTTAATTATTTTATTTAACTTTGCGCCATTTGTAATTTATACGGGGAGAAAATCAATGACGACCTACTGTAGAAAAAATAATCCGATATTATTTATAATTATCCTCTTTATAGGCGCATGCAATCTGTCACTTCTGAAGGCACAGGAGAATGAGATGAACGCTCCACCGCAGAATCAGAACAGACCAGGAGTAAATAAAAAGCCTAAAGCCGGAAACAGACCTGCCGTTTCAACGGAACCGGTCGATACCAATTTTACATGGGAGAAATATGCAGATTTCCTGAAAAAGATCTCTGACACGAGCAAATATATAGTTCTCCCTATTAATGAGTTCAGGAAGACATTTGATACCAACAAGATAGTCATTGGTCTCAGACACGATGTGGACAATGATCTGAAGGTGGCATACCGTTTTTCAAAAACGGAGAAGGATCTCGGTTTCAGGTCGACCTATTATATTTTACATACTGCTAACTATTATCTTGCCGATCCTGCAAACAAGGCAGTGCATTCAGATTCGATCCTTCCCATATTGAGGGATATGCAGAATAATTCAGGATTTGAGATCGGTTGGCATAACGACCTGGTGACACTCCAGGTGGTTTACCACATCGATCCGGTTGATTTTCTTCACCAGGAGCTGAACTGGCTCAGAAACAATGGAATAAAAATTGTTGGTACCTCTTCTCACGGTTCTCCTTACTGTAAAATATATTTATATCTGAATTATTATTTCTTTGAAGAGTGTACATGGCCCATTGGAGGTGTATATGTAAACAATATTACTATACCCGGAGCCGGAGGAATGAAAATCAAAAAAGCCAAACTAAATGATTTCAACCTTGAATATGAGGCCTACTTCCTGAACAATAACAAATACTTTTCCGATGCCTCCATCACCAATGGCATAAGGTGGAATATAGGGATGCTCGACCTTAATTCGCTTAAAAAGGGCGACCGGGTCATTATCCTTTTGCATCCGATACACTGGCACCAGGCTTCAACTGATGCCAGGTTTGCTGAATTCACAATCCCGGGGCAAAAGGGTGGTAAAATAGATGAACAGGATCATACAGTAACGGTCGTAATGCCGGTCGGATCTGACAGAAGCAGCCTGGTTCCCTCATTCATCCTGCCTTCAGGTGCATATGCAAAGGTGTCGGGTTCAATGCAGAAAAGCGGCATCTCCAGGGTCAATTTCAACAAGCCCGTTACTTATACAATTTACCCGGAGAACAGGAGCATGCCAGTGAACTGGACAATAACAGTTGATAATTCAAACAGTGATACTGCAGATATTGAGGCTTTTACGATCCCCTGGTATGCAAAGCAAGTATCAATAGATCCTATACATAAATCAATACTAGTAACGGTCAGTCCCAAAAGTCCGGTTACAGCTTTACCGGTCGAGTTCAGGCTTTCAAAGGGAGCCATGGCCTGGATCGGATCGGTTCAGCAGTTTTCAAAAAAAGGCACGGTTGACTTTTCAAAACCTGTTACCTACCAGGTTATGGCAAAGGATGGATTTACGATCTGCCTGTGGAAAGTAAGCGTGGAGATGCAACATAATAAGGCAGATGTAGCCTCATTTGAGATACCGGTAATGTCCAGGGGTGATAAGCCAGGAAGCCGGAAGGTCAGCATCGAGGTCAGGCATGGTCAGTTGCTGTATGATCTTCCTGCCCTTTTCGAGTTATCATCAAATACAAAAGCATACATAAACGGGATAGAACAAAACAGCGGGATCCCGGTAAATTCATTTTACTCTCCTGTTGTTTACGATGTTATTTCTGAGGACAGCATGACATTCAACAACTGGAATATCTCTGTCAGATATGAATCATTCCTTTTGTCTCATAGCAACGATTCAGTGGCGACGCTGAGTATCTATCCGAACCCTTCGGGAGGAAAGATAATTATGAAGCTCACGAATATTACTGAGGCCGAGCCAGGTATTGAGATATTCAATTCAATGGGAAAGATGGTCTATTCTTCAGTTTTGCAAAGCGCCTCAGTTTACTTTAAGGAAGTTGATCTTTCAGGATGTCCGCCCGGGATCTATGTGGCCAGATGTTCATCTGTATCGGCTCCGGCGGTTTTTTTGCTTGAAAAGCAAGGCAGGATCTAAATCTCTTTTTCAGAGCCGGGGTTGTGTTTGTGTAAGATCTTTGAATATGATGAATCGTGATTCTGGTCCCAATACCTGTTTTTGACAAATTCACCAGTCTTATTATTATAATAGCCCAGAATATGTTTTGGTGATATAGTATATATCAACTCATCATTATCGCCATAATAAGGCTTTGTTATGGTCAGTACCTCCTCTATACCAGTATCCTGCTCGTTTGAGATGAGAGTATACTTTTCATATGTCCTCTTTGGGATGGCGATGATTATTGTAAATGACCCGTAATCCTTTCTCTGGAAAAGGAAATATGTAACTTCAATAGGCTCGTTCGGATTGACCCTGTCGGAAGAATGAGGAAGCTGATTCTCAAAGATAAAGCCCTCACTCATGATTTTTTCGGCTATGATCTTCTCTTTTGTATTATGAAGGAAGAAGTAGCAGTTCCCATATTCATTCAGGATTGCTGCCAGTATCTCTCCTTTATTCTTCATTCAGCAATGAGGTGTTTTGAAAAAGCTAATCAAATTTAGCTTATATTATTTTATTTGCAACACATATACCGGTTGTAATGTTATATATTAAATTTGTGGTATCTGACTATGAAAATGCAAAAACTATTAATATACCTGGTTCTGCCGTTGCTGGTTTCATGCAGTATTGCAAATCATTACGATAAGAGGGATATTATTACCGTCAGTATTTCACCATTTAAGTATTTTGTTGAATCGATTGCCGGAGACGATTTTGATGTGAATGTAATGGTACCCGCGGGGGCTGATCCCCATATCTACGAACCTGTACCCGATCAGATCACAGCCCTCAGCAGATCAGTCGCTTATATAAGTGACGGACACCTTGGCTTTGAGATCACCTGGCTCGACAGGTTTTTTGAGGCCAACCGGAAGATGAAGAGACTTTCTCTGGCTCAGAATATAGATCTTATAGAGGCTGATGAGCACCCGTCAGGGCATAATTCAGAGGGTGCTGATCCGCATTTCTGGGTTTCACCGAAATCAGCATTAGTAATGGCCGGCTCAGTGAAATCCCTGCTTTGCACCCTGAAACCTGAAAACTGCGGGAAATATGAAAAGAATTTTTCAAGACTCTCTGACACGATCGAATCTATAGACAAAAAGGCAATACAGATGTTTTCAGGTTATGAAGGGAAAGAATTCATGATCTATCATCCTGCCCTGGGGTACCTTGCAAGGGATTATCATCTAAAGCAGCTTGCAGTTGAAAATGAAGGTAAGGAACCGACACCATCCTCGATGAAGAAGCTGATAGATGAGGCTTATTCCGGCAACATAAAGATCATCTTCATACAGAAAGGCTTCGATACCAAAAATGCCGGAGCGATAGCATCAGGAACGGGAGCAGTGCTCAAAACCATCGATCCTTTAGGTGAAGATTGGCCGAAAGATGTATCCGACATTATAGATGCACTGCATGAGAGTCTGGTAAAAAGTACGAAATAAAATATATGGCATTCCTGTTCAAAATTGATTCCCTCACTGCCGGTTATGATTTTCATACCGTGCTCGAAAATATTGATTTCACGGTAAATGAAAATGACTTTATCGGGGTAATAGGTCCTAATGGCGGAGGGAAGACCACGTTACTGAAGGTAATTCTGGGGCTTCTGAAACCATTCTCAGGAACTGTGACATTCAATGAGTCAATCCTGAGGAGAAACAGAATAGGCTACCTGCCGCAGATGTCGGCAGGTGATAACACTTTTCCAGTGACGGTCACCGATGTAATTCTCTCGGGTCTTATGATCCAGAAGGGCGTTGTGGTAAGGATGTCGCGCGATGACAGGAAAAAGGCTGCAATGGTAATAGCTGAACTCGGACTGGAGCGGATTAAAGGTTCACCTCTTAATGAGCTGTCGGGCGGACAGTTACAAAGAGTTTTTCTGGGCAGGGCAATAATCGGTTCCCCGAAACTCCTGCTTCTTGACGAACCCGATAATTTTGTTGATACTTCATTTGAAAATGATTTTTACGAAAAACTACACGATCTGAATGCCAGGATGGGAATACTGATGGTATCGCATGATGTTGGGACGATCTCAGCACATGTGAAATCATTTGCCTGTATAAACAAAAGGCTTCATTATCATCCTTCCCCCGAGATAACCAATGAACAGTTGTCGGAATATGACTGCCCGATACAACTTGTGACACATGGCCGGGTTCCGCATACCGTACTTGAAAAGCATGACTGATGGACGGTACAATATTTCAATATGATTTTGTCATAAAGGGTCTGCTAGGGGCGATCTTTGCTAGTATCTCTGCAGGAATTGCCGGTACTTATATCGTTTCAAGAAGAATGGTTTTCCTAAGCGGAGGGATCACCCATGCATCGTTTGGCGGAATTGGTATCGGTTATTACACCGGAATAAATCCCATATTCGGAGCAGCGGTTTTTGGTATAATGTCTGCCCTCGGAATTGAATACCTGTCTGTCAGACAACGGATAAGGGAAGATTCTGCGATTGGCATACTATGGGCTCTTGGGATGGCTGTAGGGATAATCTTCATTTACCTCACGCCAGGGTATACACCTAACCTAATGAGCTACCTGTTCGGAAGTATTCTTACTGTGACAAATGGTGATATTATTGCTCTTGGAATACTCTCGGCAATACTAATTGCATATTTCTCAGTCTTTTACAGGACGATCATTTACATCTCGTTCGACGAAGCTTATGCAAGGACCTATTCCTCGTACGTGAATTTTTTCAAGTATGTCACCACAGCCCTTATGGCGATCACCATAGTACTGAATATAAGGATGGCCGGCGTGGTGCTTGTCATTTCACTTCTGACAATCCCGCCAAATATTGCCATGATCTTTACAAAGCGATACTCGATGATCATTATCTGGTCAATAGTTACCGGCTTTGCAGGTACGGCAGCAGGATATTATGTCTCCTTCGTTGCAGGGATCCCTCCGGGCGCAACAATAATTTTTGTACTGGTCCTGCTATGGATCATCGGCAAATTGCTTTTTACAGGTTTGAAGAAACTTAAATTGGTATAGTTTGTTTAAAAATAAAATTCCGGAAGATGAATTATGATGTTATTGTGATCGGGAGTGGCCCGGGTGGTTATGTTGCAGCAATAAGAGCAGCTCAGCTGAAAATGAATGTTGCAGTGATCGAAAAGGCTGAAACCGGCGGGATCTGCCTTAACTGGGGGTGTATTCCGACAAAATCCCTGCTTAAGAGCTCCCAGGTTTTTGAATACCTTAAGCATGCAGCTGATTATGGTATCTCTGTTATGGGTGAAATAAGACCAGATTTTCCTGCAATCATCTCCAGAAGCAGGTCAGTTGCTGAAGGAATGAGCAAGGGGATCCAGTTCCTGTTCAAAAAAAACAATATTGTGCTTATAAAAGGTTTTGGAAAGCTGGACGGAAACGGTACAGTAGAGGTAACTGATCAGTCGGGGACAAAAACAAAAATAAGCGGCAAGCATATAATAATTGCCACAGGAGCCAGGTCAAAGGAGCTTCCAGACCTCAGTCAGGATGGAAAGAAAATAATAGGATACCGTGAAGCGATGACTCTTCCACAACAACCCGGAAGCATGGTGGTTGTAGGTTCAGGAGCGATTGGAAGTGAATTTGCCAACTTTTACCAGTCAATAGGAACAAATGTGACTCTTGTGGAATTTCTTCCCCGGATAGTTCCGAATGAGGATGAAGAGGTCTCAAAGCAGCTGGAGCGGTCATTCAAAAAGATGAAGATGAAGGTACTGACCGGTTCAACAGTGGAATCGGCCGATATTTCAGGCGATAAATGCAAGGTGAAAGTCAAAACTCCAAAGGGTTCGGAGATCATTGAAGCTGATATCGTTCTTTCGGCAGTGGGTGTGACAACAAATATAGAAGGAATAGGTCTTGAGGAAGCGGGTGTCAGAACAGATAAAAGCAAGGTGGTGGTTGACGATTTTTACCGGACATCTGTTCCGGGTATATATGCCATTGGTGATATAGTTCCTGGTCCGGCCCTGGCCCATGTTGCATCAGCTGAAGCCATTATTTGCATTGAAAAGATAGCAGGTCTTGATGTCCTTCCGCTCGATTACGACAATATCCCTGCCTGCACCTATACCACGCCTGAAATTGCGTCGTGCGGGTTTACTGAGCAGGCTGCAAGAGATGCAGGCTATGAAATTAAGGTTGGCAAGTTCCCCTTTACGGCTTCCGGTAAGGCAAGTGCAGCAGGTGCTAAGGATGGGTTCGTCAAACTGATCTTTGATGCCGTTTACGGTGAATTGCTTGGAGCCCATATGATAGGTTACAATGTCACCGAGCTGATAGCTGAGATAGTGGTTGCCAGAAAGCTTGAAACTACAGCCCACGAAATAATCAAAGCAGTTCATCCTCATCCCACAATGTCAGAGGCAATTATGGAAGCCGCTGCCGCTGCATATGGAGAAGTGATCCATCTGTAAACGCAACCTTTTCAGGGTTCAATCCATCATTCATTTGAAGGAATACTGGTTTTTCAACCGATTTTTATTATATTTATATCCTCTATGAGAGAACCTTGAGCGATATAAAGAAAATAATAAAAGGTTGTCTTGCCGGTAACAGAAGAGATCAGGAACTGTTATACAGGCGTCATTCGGCAAAACTCTATGCCGTTTCCCTTCAGTATTCAAGTAATGATGAAGAAGCCAGGGATATCCTTCAGGAAGGTTTTATAAAGATCTTTGAAAACCTTAAGAATTACAAGCATGAAGGTTCTTTCGAGGGTTGGATAAGAAGAATAGTTGTCAATACTGCCCTTGAAAAATTCAGGAGCAGACATAACCTGTTCAGGGTGGATGACATTGACACTATCACAGAACCGGAAGCAGAGCCGGATAATGAAGATTATTCAGGCCTTCAGGCGGTTGATCTTCTTTATATCATCAGGGAACTGCCTCCGAAATACAGGATGGTATTTAACCTTTATGCAATTGAAGGCTATTCGCACAGGGAAATAGGCGATATGCTTAATATTTCTGAAGGCACATCCAAGTCCAATCTCTCCAGGGCAAGGATAATTCTTCAGAGGAGAGTAGGCTCTTTAACAGGGATTAAAAGAAAAGCAATTAATGGTTCCTCCTAATTCAAATATTGACCTGGTTTTCAGAAATGGGCTGCAGGAATTTGAAATACTTCCTCCACAGGAGGTGTGGGATAGTATAAGACCTTCTATTGCCAGGAAGAAACCAGCCGTGTCATATCTCAGGGCTGCGGCTTTTATTGGATTGACCCTTACTGCAGGTGCAGCGACTTATTTTATTTCAGGTACTATTGCTGACAATTTCAACGGACCTGCAATTACCCTCAATCAGGATGCCAGGCCTGAAGGAAAGTACATACCTTACCTTGCACCGGTCAAACCTGTTCTTCCTGTTACACAGGCTTTAGCTGAAAACACCCAGGTAACTCCTCAGCAGGAGGTTGAAAATCAGGGTCCTTCGCTACAATATGATCTTCGCCGTGACGGGACTTTGACCCTTGCCGGAATGAAGCGAACCTTATTTTCATCTCAAAAAAAGACCCTGTTCATCAATAACAGGGGAATCTCACCCTCATCAGTTATTTCTTACATGAATGGTACCACTCTTAATTATGATGTTGCACAAAATGGAGCTTCATCTTCGCATAAAAAAAGGTGGACCGTCGGAGCATCGATAAGCCCGACCTACTATTCAAAGTTTGATGCTGGCAATCCTGATCCGGATAAAAATCTGGGTGGGTCTGAAAAGGCAGCTATGTCATACTCAAGCGGGTTTTCTTTCGCCTTCAGCGTAAACAAAAGGTTCAGCATTCAGATGGGGTTATATTATAACTCCCTGAATCAGGAAATAGATGGCGTGAAATCATATTCCGGATTTACCAGTTATAATACATCCAAAGGCGCTGACAACTTTACAGTAGAGACCTCCAATGGTACCATAGTTTCGAGAAATAGTGATATTTTTCTTGCCAACGGTAATTCGGTCAACAGGGTTACAAGTAACTTCTCCGGTGATGTTTTTGATCCGGGAAAAGCAGGCCTTGACTATATTAATAGTTCCATTTACCAGAATTTTAATTATCTGGAAGTGCCTTTTGTTCTCAGGTATAAACTCATTGACAGGACGATCGGCATGAACCTGGTCGGAGGCATATCCTATAACCAGCTGCTTAACAACTCAGCCTACTCCGTTGCAGATGGTAACAAATACTATATCGGGAGTACCGAAGGGTTATATCCTGTCACCTTAAGCAGTTCCTTCGGAGTTGGAATGGAATACAATTTCACCAAAAAACTGTCGTTGAACCTTGAACCGACCTTCAAATATTTCCTTACACCTATGACCGGACAGGCTGGTTCTTCAATGCATCCCTATACTTTCGGAATAATGTCGGGGCTCTTCTTAAAATTCTGATCCGGGTCTTCACCATTTATTCTTTCTGCCATTGTCAATTTAGGAAGAGGCATCTTCTTTGTTCAGACATAAAAACACTACCTTTGCATTCTGATTTTTAATCATTAAAAAAGGTGAATATTTCAAATAAAAGGGGCTGGCTGCTGGTAATCGTAGTGGCCATTACTGCAGGGGCCGGACTTCTATCAATTCTGGCTTTTAACAATGCCAGGAACACATCGTTTGCCGGTAACACCGGGTTTGACAATATTTCTCATGCATTTAAATTGCCAGACAGCGTGAATTTTGCTGGTGAAAGACTGCCTCTTGAAAACATCGATACCCGCGAAAGTCTTGAAAGGGAAATAATAACCACAGCGTACCGCCATTCTTCGACCATTCTTATTATCAAAAAGGCACACAGGTATTTCCCTGTCATTGAGAAGATACTCAGCCAGTATGGAATCCCCGATGATTTCAAGTACCTTGCAGTGGCCGAATCTGACCTGAGCTACCAGGTATCACCGGCAGGAGCGACTGGATTCTGGCAGATAATGCCAGAAACCGGTAAAGAGGAAGGGATGGAGATCAATGCTGAGGTAGATGAACGGTACAACCTTGAAAGATCGACGAAATTTGCTTGCGAGTTCTTCCGCAAATCATTTGAAAAATATGGTAGCTGGACACTCGTAGCAGCATCGTACAACGGCGGAAGAAACGCCATTGATGAACAGGTGGAAATTCAAAAGGTAAATAATTATTACGATCTTCTGCTTTCGGAGGAGACAGCCCGTTATATATTCAGGGCGGTGGCTTACAAGCTGGTGATCAGCGACCCGGCAGCCTACGGGTTTGAAATTGATAAGAAAGATTATTACCCTGAATTCAAATATACAGAGGTGAAGGTCGACTCGGCAATAACTGACATAACGAGGTTTGCACGGGGCTTTAATACAAATTACAAAATGATCAAGCTTCTGAACCCCTGGCTTAGAAAACCTTACCTTACAAATAAATCCTTGAAATCTTATATGATCAAGATTCCCGAAAATGGGAGCAGGAGTGTCGGCTATTATGAAAATATCAACTGAGATTCTACAACCTGATGTGCTGATATGGGAGAGGAACTAAAAGTTTACGGGGCAAGGGTGCATAATCTCAAGAATCTGGATGTCACAATTCCCCGAAACAAGCTTGTTGTCATAACCGGTCTGAGCGGCAGCGGCAAATCATCACTTGCTTTTGATACGATCTATGCTGAAGGGCAGCGCCGTTACCTGGAAACTCTTTCTGCTTATGCCCGGCAGTTCCTGGGTGGAATGGAAAGACCCGATGTCGATAAAATAACCGGACTGAGCCCTGTAATATCAATAGAACAGAAGACCACCAATAAGAATCCCCGATCGACAGTCGGGACAATTACTGAGATATATGATTTCCTGAGATTACTCTTTGCAAGAGCCTCAGATGCTTATTCATATGCTTCGGGAGAGAAGATGGTCAGATATACCGACGAACAGATACTGGAGCTTGTCAAAACAAAATTTGAAGGCAAAAAAGTGTACTTCCTGGCGCCTGTGATCAAAGGAAGGAAGGGGCATTACAAGGAACTGTTCGAACAGTTCAGAAGAAAGGGTTTCCTGAATGTCAGGATCAATGGTGAGATCAGAGAGCTGGTGCCCGGAATGAAGCTTGACAGGTATAAAACACATTTCATTGAACTCGCAATTGACAAATTCAGGGTGGGAGATGTGACTGACAAGCGGCTTCATGATTCAGTATTACTTTCACTCGACCAGGGTGACGGCGTGATGATGGTGCTTGATACAACAGAAAATGAATTTCGCTATTTCAGCAGGCATCTCATGTGTCCGGTTACCGGAATATCATATAATGAACCCGCGCCTCATACATTCTCATTCAATTCACCACAGGGAGCCTGCCCTCATTGCAACGGTCTTGGGGAAATATCTAGCATTGATCTTCGAAAAATTTTACCGGATAGGTCACTGAGCATAAGAAAGGGAGGGATAGAGCCACTTGGGAAATACCGCAATACATGGATATTCTGGCAGATAGAGGCAATAGCCGAAAAGAACGGATTCACTCTCGACACACCTGTCGGTGAAATTTCTGAAGAGGCTATGAATAAAGTGCTTTACGGCTCGGATGAAGTTCTGAAACTTTCAAATACTCCACTGGGCATGACATCAAACTATTTCCTGACATTTGAGGGAGTGGTCAATTTCATCGGTAATATGGAGGTGGTTAACGGGCAGAGGAATGTGACAAGGATCAGGGACCAGTACGTACAGTATGAGACATGCCCCGATTGTAACGGAACAAGGCTTAAGAAGGAGGCGCTCTGGTTCAGAATAGGCGATAGGAATATAGGTGAGCTTTCGGCAATGGATATCAGGGAATTGACTGAATTCCTTTCCGGGGTGGAAGATAAAATGAGCGAAAGACAGAAAAAGATCGCTGCTGAAATTCTTAAGGAGATAAGGGCCAAACTTGGATTTCTCCTCGATGTAGGACTTAATTACCTCTCTCTCAACAGGGGAGCCAGGACCCTCTCAGGCGGTGAAAGCCAGCGGATAAGGCTTGCAACGCAGATAGGATCCCGCCTCGTCAATGTCCTGTATATTCTTGATGAACCAAGTATTGGCCTGCACCAGCGGGACAACAGGCGGCTTATTTCGGCCCTTAAGCAGCTACGTGACGCTGGAAATTCAGTTATTGTTGTTGAACACGATAAGGAAATGATCACATCGGCCGATTATATTGTAGATGTCGGACCGGGAGCCGGAATTCACGGAGGGGAGATCGTTGCACAGGGAAGTCCCGGTGATTTCAAAGGTTGTGATACACTTACTGCCAGCTATCTTAATAATTGCCGCAGACTCGAGATACCGGCGAAGCGAAGAAAGGGAAACGGGAAAAAGCTTCTTATAACAGGAGCCACAGGGCATAACCTGAAAAAAGTGAAAGCGGAATTTCCGCTTGGTACCTTTATCTGCATTACCGGGGTTTCAGGAAGCGGTAAATCCTCACTTATAAACCAGACCCTTCATCCTGCCCTGGCCAGGAAATATCATAACTCGGGGAAGATGCCACTACCCTACGATGAGATTACAGGACTTGAATATATTGATAAGGTTATTGAGGTAAGTCAGTCACCGATCGGTAAAACTCCACGCTCCAATCCTGCAACATATACAGGCGTTTTTACAGATATCAGGAACCTTTTTGCCCAGACAACCGAAGCCAGGATAAGAGGATTCAATGCGGGACGTTTTTCATTCAATGTCAAAGGTGGCAGATGTGAAGGGTGCGAAGGGGCAGGGATGAAAACCATAGAGATGAATTTCCTGCCTGATGTTTACGTTCACTGCCCCGAGTGTAATGGCAAGCGATATAACCACGAAACGCTGGAGGTAAAGTATAAGGGACAATCAATCAGTGACGTTCTTGAAATGACCGTGGATATGGCTGTTGATTTCTTCGTCAACGTACCATCAATACATCATAAGATCAAAACCTTACAGGATGTCGGGCTGGGGTATATCAAGATCGGGCAGCAGTCCACAACCCTCTCGGGAGGCGAATCACAGCGGGTGAAGCTTGCCACTGAGCTGGCAAGACGCGACACCGGGAAAACTCTCTATATACTTGATGAGCCAACAACCGGGCTACATTTTGAGGATGTAAGAGTGCTCATGGATGTACTGGACAAGCTGGTTGAGCGCGGGAATACCGTGATCGTGATCGAACATAATATGGATGTCATTAAAATGGCAGATTATATCATCGATCTGGGTAAGGAAGGAGGAAAGGAGGGAGGCAATCTTATATTTGCCGGAACACCCGAACAACTTATTAAATGCAGGGAGAGCTATACAGGAATTTTTCTGGGGCCTGAACTTAAGGCTTGAGAAATTAATTATATTTGAGTGTTTTAATTAACAATTACTGAATAATGGAGAAGCCGGCTGATCTTATAAAGGATGCATTCGAACAGAAGACATGGCATGAAATTCATACTACCGATTCGTGGAGAGTCTTCAAGATTCTTTCAGAGCTTGTCGAAGGCTTTGAGAAGATGGCAAGAATAGGACCTTGTGTATCTATTTTTGGTTCAGCCCGTACACATTATAATGATAAGTATTACAAAATGGCGGAAGAGATAGCCTTCAAGCTTACACAGAAGGGATACGGTATCATCACCGGTGGCGGTCCAGGCATAATGGAGGCGGCAAATAAAGGTGCCTCAAGAGGTAATGGGAAGTCTGTAGGCATAAATATTGATCTCCCTTTTGAACAGAAGCCTAACTCTTTTATCGATCCGGATAAGCTTATAACATTCGACCATTTCTTTGTCAGGAAGGTCATGTTCATGAAATATGCGCAGGGTTTCATTGTTCTGCCAGGCGGCTTTGGTACGTTTGATGAACTGTTCGAGGCAATTACGCTGATCCAAACCAGAAAGATCGGGAAATTTCCCATCGTGCTTGTCAGTAAAAAATACTGGAAGGGTCTGCTCGATTGGATAAGGGAGGTGATGCTTGAGGAGGAACATAACATTTCCGCCGGTGATCTCGAAATTTTCAAGATAGTTGACACTTCGGAACAGGCTGTTCAGCTGATCGATAAATTCTATTCAAGATACCTGCTGAGTCCGAACTTCTGATAACCCTGTGAGAAAGAATTTTCTCATATTCCCGGTTATTCTCTGCTTTACCCTGAAGAGCTTTTCCCAGGCTGACGTCTCAATTAGCTGTCAGGATCAATGGGGGCCGGGTCGTTATAACAAAGTATCCGTTTCAATTTCATTTAAGGCTGAAGGATTTGCCAGGTTTACCCAGGATTTTCCGGTAGGATTTGATGTAACAGAGTCTGATTCACAAGGCTGCGACATAAGCTGGACCGGCAGCCAGCTAAATGTGGTTCTTATGGATGTCAGACCCGGCAAACCGGCAGAGTTCTCATACTTCATTAAACCGGAAAGCAACATGAATGGGACCTTTAACCTTCAGGGAGAAGTAGTGATCATTTCTGGTGGGACAACAAGATACGCTGTAAGACTTCAGGACAGATCTATTGAGATAGGCGGAACAAACGGAGTTCTTCCGGCGGAAATGAAGGACAGATCGCTTCTTCCGGGTGCGATTCCGGCAGTAAAAACCGATTACCGGGAAGTCAGTTCGTTCAGTGCCAAAGCTGTTTTCAGGGTACAGGTGTCAGCTTCTTCGAAGGTCATCACGGAAGCCAGACTGAGAAAAGAGATGGATTTAAGCAATGACATAAGGATTTCAATTATCAGATCGGGAAATACATATAAATACCAGGCTGGTGAATACTCCGATTATGAGTCGGCCGAAGGGCTTTTAAAGAAGCTGAAGGAAAAAGGTATAAAGGGGGCATTTATTGTCGCCTGGTTAAAGGGAGAGCAGGTCGACGTTGACAAGGCGAGGAAGGCCAGGTGATCATTTTTTTCTTGATCTGTCCATCTCCCTCACAGCATCCTTTCGCTTAAGGGTCTCTCGCTTATCATATTCTTTCTTCCCCCTTGAGAGAGCGATCTCTGCTTTTGCAAGGCCTCTTTCCGTAATGAAGATCTTTATCGGGATGACAGTCAGTCCGGTCTCCCTGACCTTGCGATCGAGCTTTTTCAGTTCACGTCGGGTAAGAAGTAGTTTCCTCTCCCTCAAAGGTTCATGATTATTGATATTCCCCCACCAGTATTCCGAAATATGCATTCCTTTTATAAATAGTTCTCCATTGCTGAACTGGCAATATGAATCTCCTATCGTGGCTTTACCTTCCCTGATCGACTTGATCTCGGTACCGGTGAGTACAATTCCTGCAATAAACTTCTCAATGAACTCAAATTCATGAGAAGCTTTTTTATTTCTTATTACAGTATTACCGGCACCACCTTTCATATCGCTCTATCTGGCAAAAAAACTGAAATATATCCTCTCAATAACCGATGAGAGGGCGATGTTACCTCCGATATATAATTCTGCCACGACAACCAGTATTGCAACCAGTATCGGTATTTTCTGATGGTCAGGGGGATTCAGCGTAATGTCCCCTCCCATCCACAATATCCAGAGCCCGTACAATGAGAGTACATTTATGAACGCGAGTGATTCAAAAAGCAGACTTGCCATCTGTAAGATAAAGAACGGTACTAGAGAGTAAACTATTATCCTGAAGGAGATCGGGAAATCTGCGGCAAGATCAAGCGCTTTTGCGATCTCACGGAAAAGTAAGGAAGTGATATAAACCACGAACAGGTCAAGGAAGAAATATTTGGCAGCAATAAAAACCGAGTAGATAGTATGAAGAGTTGTGTTGGAGAAGAGTAAGGAACCAAGAAATGAACATATTGCCACCCCGATCAGGAGTGGGAACAAAAGGCTATTCCTTACCCGCCTGAGAGGAATGTTCTCCTCTGAGATCCGCTTCCAGGCCTTTCCCGGAGAAAAGATGATAAGGGCTATCTGTCTGAAAAAAAACTTGTAATCCATTATTATGTGTGTTTTATTGCCCGGCAAAATTAACTATTTTTATTATTAACTTGCTCCTGGCGGCTAATCCTTTATTAAGTTGATCAGACACGAAATTCCATATGACCTTTTAGTGATCACAGGACCGACAGCCTCTGGTAAAACTGCCCTTGCTGCAGCCGTTGCGGCAAGGATCAAAGGGGAAGTTATAAGTGCTGACTCGAGACAGGTTTACAGGGGAATGGATATCGGTACAGGAAAAGATCTGAAAGATTATATTGTCAATGGTGAAATTATCCCATTTCATCTGATCGATATCGCAGAGCCGGGTTATAAATATAATGTGTTCGAATACCAGAGGGATTTCCTTAAGGTTTATGAAGATCTTTCGGGGCGTGGAAAATTCCCGGTCGTTTGCGGAGGTTCGGGAATGTATATCGACAGCATAGTCTCGGGATATAAGCTTTTAGAGGTTCCGCCTGACAAGGAACTGAGGGAAGAACTCGGAAAAAAATCTCTGGAGGAACTCACAGTCATGCTCAGGAGTTACAGGAACCTGCACAACATAACTGATGTTGATACAAAAAAGAGAGCCATAAGGGCTATTGAGATCGAAAGATACTATTCCGGAGATGGCAGCAGGAAAAGTTCGTTTCCTCAGCTGAAGGCCCTTATTACCGGAGTTAAGTTTGACAGGGATTCCAGACGGAAAAGGATATCTGAAAGGCTCAGGGACCGCATAGAAAATGGAATGGTTGACGAGGTAAGGAAGCTCATGGATGGTGGGATCAGCAGCGATAAACTGATCTATTACGGCCTGGAATATAAGTATATTACCCTTTATCTTACCGGCAGAATGAGTTATGATGAAATGTTCAGAACACTGGAGACAGAGATCCACAGGTTTGCCAAAAGGCAGATGACCTGGTTCAGGGGAATGGAACGCAAGGGAATAAAAATCCATTGGCTCGATGGGTACCTGCCTGTGAAGGAAAAAACAGAAATAATATTATCGTTACTTGCAAAAGAAAGCATATAGAAAGAATTTAACCGCAGAGTGCGCAAAGAAAAAACGCAGAGAACGCAGAGAAGAAAATTAATTGTCCCTCTGCGACCTCCGCGTTCCTACTCCGCGTCCTCTGCGGTTAAGAAATTAATTCCAAAAGCCTGGTTAAATATGTTATTTTTTCAGGTAAGTATCCAGCCACTCAAAGAATTCGTGTTGCCAGATTACTGAGTTTTCCGGTTTTGTTACCCAGTGATTCTCATCTTCAAAGAAGAGAAGCCTGGCCGGTATGCCACGCATCCTGGCTGCCGTAAAAGCTTCCAGGCTCTGGGTATAGGGAATCCTGAAGTCGTTTGCCCCGGTAATGATCAGAATGGGTGTATCCCATTTATCGACCATCAGATGTGATGAATACTTTAAGCTTTGATTATTCATCCAGTAGGGGCCGCCACAGTCAAAATTCGGGAACCAGAGTTCTTCAGTAGAGCCATATTCACTGATAAGATCGAAAACGCCTGCATGTGAAATAAAAGCTTTGAACCTTTTCTGGTGTACTCCTGCGAGTACATAGACCGATGTACCACCATAACTTGCACCCACAGCCCCCATGCGGTCCTTATCAACATACGGTTCTTTAGCCATGGCGTCCGTGGCATCGAGGTAATCCTGGATGTTCTTTCCTCCCCAGTCTCCTGAGATCTCCTCTTTCCACTGCTGTCCAAATCCGACGACCCCTCTTCTGTTAGGAGCATAAACAATATAGCCTTTTGCCGCCATCATCTGGAGATTCCACCTGTACGACCAGAACTGATCCAGCGCACTCTGGGGACCTCCTTCACAGAAAAGCAGAGCCGGGTATTTTTTTGAAGGATCGAAATCAGGAGGAAAGACGACCCACATCTGCAGGTTCTGATTATCTTTTGTTCTGGTGTGTTTTTCCTCCACCTTTCCCATTTTAATAAAATCGTAGATATATTTATTTATCTGAGTAATCTTTTTTACACTGCCTGTTGAAACATTGACAGAACATATCTCAGGAGCCATAGACATTGAGGTTATCTGGGCAATCATAACCGGTGATGACAGATTTATAGGTCCCAGATTATGAGTGCCTTCCGTCAGTTTTGAAACATTCCTGCTATTCAGATCGGTCTTGAAAATCTGCTTTGTGCCAAATTGATCACAGGTAAAATAGAGCGTATTGTTATCAGCCCAGACTATGCTTTCAACATCAAAATCCCAGCTTTTCGTCAGCCATTCCCTCTTGCCATCTTTTATATTATAAATAAAGAGGCGATCAAGATCTGCCTCGTAACCGTCCCTCTGCATGCTCTGGTAGGCAATCATCGATCCGTCCGGGGAAAATACCGGAGCTCTGTCGTAACCCATATTTCCTTCAGAGATATTCACCTCTTTACCAGTCGAAACTTCATAAAGATAAATGTCGGAATTGGTGCTGACCGCATCAGCCTTCCCTGACAGCCTTTTTGTTGTGTAGGCGATGTATTTTCCATCGTGGCTCCAAGATATCTCGCCATCTTCAAAATAAGGAGCGAGGGGCGATTCGAACCGCTGGTCCTTCATAACATCCTTTTCGCCAGTAACATTCTGCCCGTCAAACGATGCAACAAAAAGATGGCTGTAGGAGTAGTCGCTCCAGTAGTTCCAGTGGCGATACATCAGGTCATTGATGATCCTTACTTTTGCTTTCGGGAGGTTATATTTCTCGTTTGCGGTCTGATCAAGCTTGACCCGGCGGGTAAAATATATTTTGTCCCCTGCAGGTGAAACATTGAAGATCTCAAATTCAGATAAGCCTGTAACTGCTTTTTGCTCCGATCCATCCGTATTCATGGTCCAGAGGCTTCCCTTCTTCAGGAATATTATTTTCTTACCACCGTTTATCCACTGGGGCGATGATCCGCCATCGGCGGTCAGCTGAACAGCTTCACCACCTGTTGAGGGTATTTTGAAAATATTCGTGACCCTGTTTTCGGTCAGCAGGTCATATTTTGTAGTTGAGTAGATAACTGTTGATCCGTCGGGTGAAAGGGCGAATCCGCCAAGACGGCTGAATTTCCACATTATCTCCGGGGTCATCACACCACCGGCTTTTTCCTGGTCGGTGAGGGCAACGCTGAAATCATTCTGTTTAACAGCTGGTTCGGGCTGCTTCTGTTTGCATGAAACAGTAATAACTACTACCAGAAGAGTTAATAAAGAAAGCTTATTTTTCATGAATTTAAAAATTTGTAATAGATTATTTCAAGATTTAACCGCGGAGGGCGCAAAGTCCCGATAGCTATCGGGATGCGCAGAGATCGCAGAGATAACTTTTTTAATCTAACTCTGCGTCCTCTGCGGTTAAGCTCTTTTATTTGGGTAAAAATATTTAATCAGTTATTTTTTAAGCGCTTCGGTGATCTTCTTTTTCAATTCGTCGTACAATTCGGGGTTGTCTTTTATTATCAGCTTAACCGCATCCCTTCCCTGACCGAGCTTTGTTTCGCCGTAGCTGAACCATGATCCGCTTTTCTTAATGATCTCGAAATCGACCCCCAGGTCAACGATCTCGCCAAGCTGGGATATTCCTTCACCGAACAGTATGTCAAAGTCAGCCTTTCTGAACGGAGGGGCAAGTTTGTTCTTCACGATCTTGACCCTTGTACGGTTACCGATTATCTCTTCGCCCTCCTTTAACTGGTTTGTCCTGCGTATATCCAGTCTTACCGATGCATAAAATTTAAGGGCATTTCCGCCGGTTGTGGTTTCAGGGTTTCCGAACATCACGCCGATCTTCTCCCTCAGCTGGTTAATGAAAATGCACGAAGTATTTGTCTTATTGATATTAGCTGTCAGTTTTCTCAGGGCCTGCGACATAAGTCTCGCCTGGAGACCCATTTTTGAGTCGCCCATTTCACCTTCAATTTCTGCCTTGGGAGTCAGGGCTGCTACCGAGTCGATCACTATAATATCCAGGGCTCCTGACCGGATCAGATGATCGGTGATCTCGAGGGCCTGTTCACCATTATCGGGCTGTGATATAAGCAGGTTCTCAACATCAACGCCGAGTTTTTCGGCATAGTTCCTGTCGAAGGTATGCTCAGCATCAATAATGGCAGCAATTCCTCCGTTTTTCTGAGCCTCGGAGATAGCGTGAATGGCAAGCGTGGTTTTGCCTGAAGCTTCAGGTCCGTAAATTTCCGTGACACGGCCTCTTGGTATTCCTCCGATACCCAGTGCAGCATCAAGGCCGATTGAGCCGGTGGAAATAACCTGCACGTTATCGACGGCATGATCACCAAGTTTCATAATAGTTCCCCTGCCAAAATCCTTTTCGATCTTGCCGAGGGTAACCTCCAGGGCCTTAAGTTTTTCCTTGTTTAATTCTTTTCTTTCGTTACTCATGCTATATATAATTATTATTTATCAGACAATTTAAATATCTGCCGGGTATGATCTGCAGTATCGACCTTTGAGATGATTTTTTCAATAATGCCTTTTTCATCTATGATAAAAGTGCTTCTCAATACCCCGGTAACTGTCTTTCCATACATTTTTTTCTCGCCATATGCACCATAAAGGTCCAGTATTTTCCTGTCAGGGTCTGATATCAGGGTGAATGGCAATGAATATTTTTCCCTGAATCCGCTGTGCGACTTTTCAGAATCGGGACTTACTCCAAGAACCGCAAACCCGCGTTCCTGAAGATCACTGTAGTTATCCCTGAGGTTACATGCTTCTGCCGTGCAGCCCGGCGTATTGTCCTTAGGGTAGAAATATAGAACTATTTTTTTGCCTCTGAACTGAGAAAGGTCAACTTTTTTACCGTCCTGATCGTTCCCGGTAAAATGTGGAGCCGGCATACCTTCCTTAAGATGTGTCATATAACCGATATTTTGTTATTAGTGGTAAATTTACGAAGTT
>JBEKFE010000004.1:0-275434 GCA_050013475.1 Bacteroidales bacterium | reverse complement strand
ATCCCTGAATTACAGAACACCTCAATTAATACATAAAAAATATCCTCCAAATCACACTAATTTGAAGGATATTTGCAAAAACTTAGTTTAAAAACTGTCAACCTATTTTAGGACGACACAATTTAACAGTTTCCCGCAGATACCGCTGATTTATGCAGATTTGCAATGAACGATTTTCTGCGACAATCTGCGAAATCTACGGGAAAAACCATAGAACTATTCATCCAGGTAGACATGCTTTTTGAATCCTCCCCGTTTTGAGAAGATTACCGATCCTACGATCAGGCCCATGCAAAGAATGCCGGTAATGATCATCCCGGTTGCAAGCTTTCCGCCTTTCTGATATGAGATCAGCACAGGTGCTGCCAGAAGTGAAACAAGGTTAATGACCTTGATCATGGGATTAAGGGCAGGACCGGCAGTATCCTTCAGGGGATCACCGACTGTATCGCCGACCACGGCTGCGTGATGGGCATCAGATCCTTTGCCTCCATACAGACCGTCTTCAATTGATTTCTTCGCATTATCCCATGCGCCGCCAGCTCCTGCCATGAATACGGCAAGCATCTGGCCCGACAGGATAACGCCTGCAAGGAATCCGCCAAGGGCTTCAACGCCCAGAAGACTACCAATAAGTATCGGCGAGAGTACTGCTATAAGTGCCAGCGGGATCAGCTCACGCTGCGCTGCAACAGTACAGATATCGACTGCTCTCTGGTAATCGGGCTTAACCGTACGTTCAATAATACCAGGTATCCTGAACTGACGGCGCACCTCTTCGACTATCATTGAAGCTGCGCGGGTAACTGCATTGATGGTAAGTGAGGAGAACAGCCATGGGATAACCCCGCCAATAAGAAACCCTATAAATACCATCGGAACTGAAATGCGGATACCGGTCTCAAGAAGCTGTGTCGATTTTTCAAATCCGAGCTGAAGCTGCACCTTGCTTACATCGGTAATAAATGAGCCGAAGAGGGCAACGGCAGCAATAACTGCTGATCCGATGGCAACACCTTTTGTTATGGCTTTAGTTGTATTGCCGGTGGCATCAAGTGAATCCATGATCCTCCTTGCTTCCTTGTCGAGATGGGAAAGTTCACCTACGCCGTTAGCATTGTCAGCAATAGGTCCGAATGCATCCATGGCCACGTTGTTGCCTGTAAGTGTAAGCATCCCGATACCTGTCATGGCAACGCCATAAAGAACATAAACAACAGGCTGTCCCCAGTAAATGACAATTGCAGCCAGGATCGTAAGGGCAATAACTAATGTCTGCCAAACCGATACTTCAAATCCGTAGGCAAGACCTTTAAGGATGAGTGTTGCTGCACCTGTCTTTGAGTTTCTTGCAATCTCCTTTACCGGGCGGTAGTGTCCGTCGGTAAAGTGCTTTGTTATCTCATCAAGGCTTATGGCCAGAATGATACCGGTGACAACCGAAAGGAACGAACGCCAGTCGTGAAGGTAGAAAGCAGAGACCAGTCCGAACATGACTATGCTTATAGCGGCTGATGTATAGAAGCCTTTGTTAATTGATTTAAGCGCATTATGGTCTTTTGACTCTTTCTGACCTTTGACAAGGTACGTCCCGATTATTGACGAAAGCACCCCAATGCCCCTTACGAGTAGGGGGAAGATGATCCAGGATAGCTCGTGGGTCATTGTATAAAGGACCACGCCAAGGATCAAGGTTGAGACAATTGTAACTTCGTATGATTCGAAAATATCAGCTGCCATACCTGCACAGTCACCTACATTGTCACCAACCAGGTCTGCAATAACCGCGGCATTTCTCTCATCATCCTCAGGAAGCCCTGCTTCAACTTTTCCGACAAGGTCAGCGCCCACATCTGCTGCTTTTGTGTAGATACCGCCGCCTACCCTCATGAAGAGGGCCAGAAGTGTACCTCCAAAACCGAATCCAAGCAATGTATCGGGAGAGGCAACTCCGAATATTATGAATATAAGTGTTCCTCCAAGCAGACCTAAACCGTCAGTAAGCATACCGGTTACAGTTCCCGCACGGTAAGCTATTTTAAGAGCTTCGCTGAAGCTCCTTGTTGAAGCGGAAGCAACCCTGACGTTTGCCTGGACGGCCATTCTCATCCCGAACTGGCCAACCATAAGCGAGAAGCATGCTCCCATAATAAATGCGATGGCTCGTCCGAAACCGATAATTAGCTTAAGCGACTCATCAGAATACCCGACAAAGCGAAGTTTTGATTCTTCAGTAGGCGGTACAATATAAACTGAAAAGAATAGTACAACTGTGAAAACAAAGATAAGAGGCACAATGGTCTTAAGCTGTCGCCTTAGATAAGCGTCTGCACCTTCGCTGATAGCTCCCCATACAGCCTGCATTCTTTCATTACCCTTGTCGTGGGCCAGTACCTGCCTGCGCAGCATCAAAGCATAGGCAAGTCCGAAGAAAGCTATACACAAAACGGTCCAGACTGCAATTATCTCGAAGGTACTTGCATGTGGTAAACTAATCATGATATGAATTTTTAAATGAATGAATAGGATAAATAATCACTTTAAATCTTATTTTTCAGATTGCCCTGAAGAAATCATAATTCTGTTCCTCAAGAACTGACATTGATGGAAAGGGATAAAAGATAATCTCATCCTTGTCCCCAATATAAAAACCTTTCCCGATGGTCCTGTAAAGAAGGGTTCCTGAAAAAACTCTTTGAACAGTTTTCATGTACTTATTGTCATCTGTCTTCAGTATTTCAAGGCAATCTCTCAGGTGGCCAACGTTCCTGTAAGGCAGCAGCTCGGCTGAACCCGAAATAGGATCAGATGCCAGATCACCCAGTTTCAGATCAGCAAAGAATAGTTTAGGGAGGTTGACATGTAATGAACCATCAGTAAGTGATTTAGCAAACTCTGATGGACTATATTTACTTACCACCCTGGGCGAGACAGGACAAAGTTCCTGGAAAAGGTGAAGCATGTTCTTTTGTTCCACCGATTTATCATAATCTGTCCTTCTCAGTTCCAGAACGACACCCGTTTCGGTCGTGACATAGAGACTCTTCATCGCTTTAAGGGGAACCATTTCAAGAACCCTGTATGTCGACAGATACACTGAACTCTTAGGGGAGCCATCCGCTTTCCTGACGCATCGCCTGTTCACATAATCCATGTCAATCATCTCCTTCATAAGGTCCAGGTCAAGCTCGAAGAATATGGCCTGGCTCACATTCCGTTTTTTTGTACCCGTAGCCATATAGTCACCGAATTCCCTCGGAGGAAGCATCGACGCTATTAAAGCTTCAGGAATAACAGATAAATAAATGTATTTACTCATGGTAAAAAATATGAAAATTAAAAATTAAGATTGAAAAAAATCGCAAGGTAAAGGTGTGTATTTTCTTAGAAAATACAATTTTTTGGAGAGTATTTTTCAGCATAAAATGACAATGAACATTAATTTATTTTCATTCAAAATTAAAGAATATGGTATCCCTGAAGTCAAAAAAAAGCGCCACAACGAATTGTGACGCTATCTATATATTTACCTGCCTGTTAGCTGGTTACTGCTTTTCTGGCATCTACTTTAGTTGTATCGTAAACAAGGCTTGTAGCTACGAACACCGATGAATACGTACCTACAACAACCCCGATAAGCATCGCGAACACGAACCCGCGGATCACAGCACCTCCGAAGAAGAAAATTGCAAGAAGTACAAGGATAACCGTCATGGATGTATTGATCGTACGACTCAGTGTACTGTTAAGGGCCATATTCATAACCTCTTTCCTGTCGCGCTTCGGATAGAGCGGGATATATTCCCTCAGCCTGTCGAACACGATGACAGTATCCATCACGGAATAACCGATAACGGTCAGGATCGCAGCAATAAATGACTGGTCGATATCCATTGAGAAAGGAAGGAATCCATAACCGAGAGAATATATGCTTATTATTATAAGAGAATCGTGGAAAAGTGCAACAACTGCCCCGAATCCATGCTGCCATGTCCGAAATCGAAGGAAGATATAAGAGAACATCATTACCAGTGCTATCGCAACTGCCCAAACGGCCTTTATCTTTGTATCGCTTGCTATTGTCGGTCCGACTGTTTCCGAGCTTTGCCTGTTATCGGTAAGGAACTGTACCTTTGTTACATTGGCACCGACATAAGGCTTCAGGCTGGTATAAAGAAGCGAATCGATCTCCCTGTCTGCGCCGGTTTCATTGATCTTGTATTTTGTGGTTATCTTCACCTGGTTGTCACTTCCGTAAGTAACTACCATTGGAAGGTCATGGAATGGAGCCGTAAGGCTGCTGGCAATATCTTCAGTTTTCACATTATGATCAAACTTGATGACATACGTACGCCCACCGGCGAAATCAATCCCCGGATTCAAGCCTCTTGTCAGCAGCGAGATGGCACCTATTAAAGTGACAGTGAGCGATACCCCGTAAAACATCTTTCTCATACCAATGAAATCGATATGCGTGTTCTTCAGTATATGCTCTGTCATCGGGATAGAGAAGGTGATCTTAGCTTTTCTCTTAAGCAGCCAGTCGAACATGAGGCGGCTTAGGAAGAATGCTGTGAAGAGTGACAGAAGATTACCGATAACAAGTGTTGTGGCAAATCCCCTGATCGGACCTGTACCGAAAGTATAAAGAACAATACCCGTGAGGATGGATGTGACATGGGAGTCGATAATAGCTGAAAACGCATGCTTGTAACCATCCTGAATTGCGAGCTTCTCCGATTTACCCGCCCGGAGCTCCTCTCGTATCCTTTCATAGATTATCACGTTTGCATCCACCGCCATACCAGTCGTAAGAACTATACCTGCGATGCCTGGGAGAGTAAGCACAGCGCCCAGTGAGGCAAGCACTCCGAACAGAAAAACTATGTTGGTAAACAACGCAAGGTCAGCGATCAGTCCTGCTTTGTTGTAATAGAAGATCATGTATAAAAGGATAACAAGGAATGCTATGGCAAAAGAGGTGAATCCTGAATTGATGGCTTCTTTTCCGAGTGAAGGTCCGACAACATTGTCAGACACAATGCGTGCCGGGGCAGGCATTTTGCCTGACATCAGAACGTTTGACAGGTCCTGTGCCTCTTCGATGGTTCTGTTACCAGTTATCTCAGAATTACCGCCGGTTATCTCCACTGATACTCTCGGCCATGTACGGACATATCCGTCAAGTACAACCGCAATACATCTTCCTATATTTTCACGCGTGAGTCTTGCCCATGTCTTTGCTCCCTCGGAATTCATCGACATATCAACTTTGATATCGGAAGCAACTATTCCGGATGAAGGCCTTGCGGATGTAATAACAGTTCCGTCGAGAGGAGGTCTTCCATCACGGGTAGTTACCTTTATTGCATGTAACTCATAATAGGTTTTGGAAGCATCACTTGTATATGGTCTCTGGCTCCACATGAATTTAATATCCCTGGGAAAAATATTCCTGATCTGCGACATTTTAAGGTACCTGTTGACGGTTGCCGTATCCCTGAAGCTTGCAAGTCCGATCAGACTGCCGGGATATGGCTGTCCCTGCTGATCAACATGAGGACGAAGCACACCGAAAAGCGGATTCTGGGTAGTAAATTGTTCAAGGCTTTTTGACTGGTTTGCCTTGGAAGTGGTATCCTTATTGATTATGTCGATCAGAGATTGAGCAGTTTTAGTTGTATCCTTTACGCCGTTAACAGCCTTTGCATTTTTATTTTTAACCGAATCGGCAGTTTTTACGATCTGCGACTGTATATCCCTTAGTGCGTTATTTGCCTGCGATAGGTAACCTATAACTTCACTGTTCTCATAGGTTTCCCAGAATTCCAGGTTTGCAGTACCCTGAAGGAGCTCACGGACCCTCTGTGGGTCTTTTACTCCAGGAAGTTCAATGAGTATTCTACCTTTTGTCTGCCCTTTGGTTATGTTAGGCTGGACAACACCAAAACGGTCGATCCTGCTGCTAAGGACATTAAATGCATTATCAATTGCAGCATCCGATTCAGCTTTCAGAACCTTGATAACTTCATCGTTTGTCGAATTGAAATTGATCTTGCCTTTTAGTCCAATGGTCCCGAAAATTGAAGCAAGCTTTGCATTGGGGTCAATTTCCTGGAATGCCTTCTGGAACAGATCTATAAAATCGGCCTGACTGACTTTCCTCCTCTCCTTTGCCTTTTGTAAAGCCTGATTAAAGGTCTTATCGGGGTTATAATCAGAAAGAGCTCTCAATATATCATCAACAGCTACTTCCATTATAACGTTCATACCGCCTTTAAGGTCGAGGCCAAGGTTTATCTCCTTCTTCTGGCATTCTGCAAAATTGTTCCCAAGATAGCTCCACTGATCCTTCGGCAGCAATTTTACAGAATCGATATATTGCGTTTCAAGCACCATGTTTCCTTTTGCATGCTCCCGTGCGTCACGCTTTACCCTGTACGTAACTCCTGTGAAAGACAACTCATAGATCGTGACGATCACAAGGGTAATGGTAAGGGCGATTATAAGACCTTTATTCTGCATCTGATTTCCTTTTTTGAATTATTCCGGGTTTTTGTTTCTCTGTTAACGAGGCGCAAATATATATAAATTTGCAAAAACACTCAACTAAACTTAAATGAATTAAATAAATAGGATAATAAAAAAACCCATCCGCGGGGGTCATGAATGACCTCACGAATCAACACTTACGAACAGGTATTTAAGCTTATCTTAAAAGCCTCTCGTAATCTGTTTCAAGATTCTTCCTGTTGATGAAATCAAATAATGCAAGAGTACGGATATTGTAAAAATATGTCCAGTAATCCTGCAGGGCCTGAACATAAGCTCTTCTGTTCTGGTCCTTCTTTGTATCGGCATTATTCAGATCGAGTATTGCGATCTTGCCTATCATGAACCTCTGTTTCGTAACTTCAAACATTCTCATTGCCACAGTATCTGACTTGGCGGCGATCGCCACCTGGTCTCTCTGAAGGTTGAACTGTTCAACATCGAGGAAAAGGTTCTGCTCAAAGTCGGTGAGGGCCTGCTGAACCTGTACATTTGTAAGTTCAAGGCTCGACTGGGCCATCCTGTAATTGCCTTTTCCCCTTCCCCAGTCAAGGATAGGCATTGTAAACCCTATATTTATAGATTGAGATCTGCTGGGATTATCAAGAGATGTCGGAAGATCAACGCCCGATGCAGTAATGCCCATTGAAGCCTGAAGGCTTGCATTAAATCCTTTTGCAGCTCTTGCCTGCGCCACATTACTCTGGGCAGTAACCACATTAAGCTGCTGCGTGAGTATATCCGGATTATTCTTCATTGCAAGGTCCAGAACCTCAGCGGTTTTAACCTGGAGGTCCGGAACCTCGTTTGGTATAATAAGTTCGATCCTTACATTTTCGTTGTAACCGAGAAAAGATCTCAGTCTTATCTCCCTGTCGCGCAGGTTCATATCAGCCTGCTTGCTTTCAGTTACTGCATTAAGATAAGAGAGCTGCATCTGGAGGAGCTCATCCTCGGAAATTGTTCCCAGCTGGTACCTTCCTTTTGCTATCCTGTACAGAGTATCGGCATTCGAAAGGTTCATGACTGCTATCTGCTTATTGATCTGTGCGAGTGCAAGTGCAAAGAACGACTGTACAGCGCTTGTATGAACTGCTTCAATATTTGAAAGGAACGTTTTTTTGGCAGTTTCATACTTCAGGGGTTCTATCTTTGTCTGCCACCTGAGTGTATTATATTGCCTGATAGGCTGGTTAACTACTACGCTTAAAGGAGTAGTCAGGAACTGCCCTACATTTTGTTCGTAATCATACTGATGAAGTAAGCTTGACTGCAACGAAATAGTGGTTCCGGAAAACCCGATTGCCTGAGCCAGTGAGAGTGTACCTGTATTGGTTATTATATTCTTGGGAATATACTGGTATTCATTGGTGACTGAGTTGTATATCTTGTCATAGCCGCTGCTGTAGGCAGGGATAGTACCGGTAAGGATAAGGGTCGGTCTGAACTGGGCCTGGTAGGATCTGAACTGCCAGTAGCTTGCACGGTAACGGTGTTTTGCCATCAAAGCCTGAGGTGATTGCTCTTCAGAAATCTTAATCACCTCATCGAATGTCAGCCTTTTAACTTCCTGCGCAACAGCGCTCCCTGTGAAAACGGAAGTTGCAATAAAAGCTGCAGCTATAAATATCCTCTTCATATAAATCTGATTATTCATACCTTAATGATTCTATCGGGTCCCTTTCAGAGGCTCTTTTTGCCGGGGAATAGCCAAATATCACTCCGACTGCTGCCGAGACGCCGAAAGCAATAAATACCGAGAAGAATGAGACGACGGTCATTATCCCTGCGATCTTTTCAATGAGCTTGGCCATTATAACGCCAAGAAATACTCCGATGAAACCGCCTGAAATACTGATAAGAACAGCTTCAGAAAGGAACTGGACCACAATATCCATCTTCTTGGCCCCGATGGCCATTCTGGTTCCTATCTCCTTGATCCTTTCCATTACGGAGGCGAACATTATATTCATGATCCCGATACCTCCAACGATCAGAGAGATACTTGCAATTGCACCCAGTACAATGTTAAAAATATCCTTTGTCCTCTGCTGCTGTTTAAGAAGTAGTTCGGGAACTGTGATCTCAAAATCCTTCACGCCTGAATGGCGGCGTGTGAGCATCCGGCTGAGTATTTCGGTGGTAGAGTTTATCTGTTCTGTCTCATTTACCTGTACAACGATCCGGTCGAGCTGGTTATAGTTCGTCTCAACATTACTGTTTGCATCCGATGAGCTGACCACAACTCTTGCCATTCCGCCGGGACCTCCTATAAAAAATGCATTTGATGTTGCCTCGGAGACCATTTTGGTATTGATCAGCGCCCTGTTCTGATATCGAAGCAACATCGTCTCGATAGGGATATAGATGTTATCGTTGTAAACATTCACTCCCTTCTCCTCAAATCCTGTAAGTGTAACAGTGGTTTTCTGAAGCACACCTATGACCTTCAGCCAGATCCCATTGAATTTTACGTACTGGCCAATGGGGTCAAGGTTACTGAAAAATTTTGCCCTGATGTTAGCCCCGATTATACAAACCTGTATGCCATTATCCTCCTGGTATTTGTTGAATATCGTACCGGAAAGAAGCGGCAGATTGTAAAGGAAGAAATAGTCGTTCGAAACACCAACAAGCTTGGCAGTATATTTTTTCCCGTTAAGCATGGCAATCGAGTTGAAAGATATTTCCGGGCTTATCCTTCTGACGGAGGGCAAAGTTTCGCGTATTGCTTCAACATCGAGCATATTGAGTCCCCTCGAGAACTTTTTCTGCTGCTTCTCAACATCTTCGGTTGATGAAGAGCTTTTTTCAGGGATGATGGGGTTAACAAGAATATTGTTCACGCCCACCATCTTCATCTGTTCAAGGATCTCCTGCTTTGCACCTTTACCGATTGCAAGCATGGCAATCACTGCCGCAACCCCGAAAATTATCCCGAGAGCGGTCAGTATTGATTTAAGCTTGTTCGAAATGATCGATTCGACCGCAATCTCAATATCATGGAAATATCTGAAAAAGAATTTAAACATCTTGGTGGGGTTAACGGTTTAGACTTCATTTAAAATTGTTTCCCTGCATTTTGCAGGGTTACCTGCTGTACCGGCTTGTCACCGGACATTTTTTTTGATGAAGTATCCTTTGCGCCGCCGGGCTGAAAATTCTGGATTTGCATCATTCCCGGTCCGCCGAACTGGTTTGCAGCTGCCCTTCTTTTAGCGGCATCTTCAGCTTCCCTTCTTATCCTCATCTCCTCCTCTTTCTTTGCCCTTTCCCTTTCCCTGATCACCGGTATCAGTTCTTCACCTGATAGTCTGAACTTATCGCTTCCCTCCGGAGTGTTCAGATAAATGATCTCTTTGGGTCCAAGCCCCTTCTCGATAATGACATTATTTTCGTTGGATTCACCAAGAAGAACAACCTGCTTTTTCCTCTCTTTTGTATATACGAACGGTATGCTATCTGAACCCGCCTGCACACTTTCAAGGGGTATAAAGATCACATCATTTATTGTCTTGGTCACGATCTTGTTCCCGGTGGTCATGGAGGGACGCAATATCGGGTCTGAGCCATCGAGCTTGATCTGGACCTCAAAAACTTTAGCATCGGCATTTGGAAGCTGTTCCCCTATATTGGCAACACTTGTCACGATACCTGTGTATTTACGCTCGGGAAAAGCATCAACCATGATGGTTACCTTCTGCCCTGCCTTGATCTTACTTACATCGATCTCGTTGACAAATGTCTTCGAGATCATTGTTGAAAGATCGGGAAGGGTGGCTACAACAGGATCCCACGGACTTATCGATGAACCAAGCTTTCTTTTTGTGCCCATCCTGTCCCTTTTATATATCACCATACCATCCGATGGAGCCTTTATTATGAAGTTTGACAGGATCTTCTGCAGATCTGAAACCCTCTGGCGCTGATCCGCTATCTGGCGCTGAAGGATCCTTACATCCGACTTGGCCTGCTCTACCCTGAGCCCGTATCCTTTAATGGACTGCTCGAGTGAACGTTTTGCCTTGTCAAGTGATATTTCTGCCTGCCTGATCGTGGTCGGAGGCTCAAACTTTGACTGTTCAAGAGTTATACCAGCCTCCTCTACTGAGAACCGGAGGTTCTTGATATTGTCCCTCAGGTCACTTAATGTAACGGCTGTATCAAGAGTCTTGACCTGGTAATTCTGTTCATAGGTCGTAAGCTTATCAAGCTCATCTTTCAATGTATTATCAAAACTTGTCCGGTCGAGGGTTGCAATATAATCACCCTTCTTGACTTCTGACCCTTCAGCAATTATATCCTGAATTTTTATATCCATGAACCTGATATTCCTGGTCTGCGTGAAATCGGGTCCGTTTATATCCGTCGATCTTTCCGCCTGCAGCTCACCTGTGGTGGTGACAATTATGTCAAACTGTCCCTTCACTGGCGTCGCATAAAGGTTTGTCACTCCCTTTTTTGAGGATGCTTTATTGAAAACTATAATTGCAATTACAGCAACAATAATCACTATAGCTGTAATAATGACTCTCCTTTTCATTATATAAAATATTACTTAATTCTTTAGATCCAGGGTATCCGCCACGAAAGTATTAAAAATTAGCAAGCCTTACTGTACAGATACGGATCTTATCAATAATTAACAGCGGTCATTTCTCAAACCGATCAATTAAAGAACTGTCATTCAGAGGCTTATATTTTATGTTTGCCTGAAAATATGGCAGGTTAATGTTTATTAACAATCGTGGTTATGGCTGCTGCGAGCTCACCCGCTTCGGCCTCTGTGCGACCTTCGGAATAGATCCTTAATACGGGTTCGGTATTGGATTTTCTTACCTGGACCCATCCGTTTTCATAATCGATCCTGATGCCATCGCGTTCGTCAATTTTCTGACCGGAGAATTTCCTTCTTATCTCAGAAAGTATCATTTCGATATCTGTTCCAGGTTCAAGAGCGACCTTCTTCTTCGCAATAAAATATGATGGGTAGCTCCTTCTAAGATCTGAACATTTCAGACCGCACTTTGCAAGATGAGAAAGAAAAAGTGCAATGCCGGCAAGCGCATCACGTCCGTAATGAAGTTCTGGAAAGATCACTCCGCCATTTCCTTCGCCGCCAATCAGGGCTCCCCTGATTTTCATCTCTTCAACCACATTTACCTCACCCACCGCGGATGTGAAGTATTTTCCGCCGTGCTTTTCCGTAATATCTTTCAGGGCCCTTGTCGATGACATGTTCGAAACTGTATTTCCGGGTTTTTGCGAAAGGATATAATCGGCAACTGCCACAAGAGTGTACTCTTCCCCAAACATTGAACCATCCTCGCATACTACCGCCAGCCGGTCAACATCGGGATCCACAACAAAACCCAGATCTGCATTTTTACCCTTCACCAGATCCGAAATACCTGCCAGGTGCTCGGGCAAAGGCTCAGGATCATGAGCAAAATTCCCGTCAGGAGTTCCGTTGAGAAGATATATTTTTTTTACGCCAAGTCTTTCCAGCAATTCAGGAAGAACCAATGACCCCACCGAGTTTATACAATCGACAGCTAAGGTAAAACCTGCTGCTTTTATGGCATTCACGTCTACCTGTTTCAGATCCAGAACAAGATCTATATGTCTTTTACCCCAGGAGCTGTCAGCAGACAAGGCGCCTGTTTTATCGTGTGTCGCGAAATTATAATCATCTACCGAGGCTAACGCCAGAATTTCATTTCCATCGGAGGCTGAAAGGAATTCTCCATTCTCATTCAGCAGCTTCAGGGCGTTCCAGCTGGCGGGGTTATGGCTTGCTGTAATGATTACACCACCTGAGGCACAGGCCCCGGTTACGGCTATTTCAACTGTGGGAGTTGTCGCCAGTCCCAGGTCTGTCACATCTATTCCGAGACCCCGGAGAGCTGCGATGACCAGGCTGCTTAACATGCCACCAGTACTCCTTGCATCACGGCCCACCATTATTCTGGCTTTTGGATATGTATTCCTTCGAAGGATCCATGTTCCGTAGGCTGAAGCAAATTTCACCACATCTACCGGGGAAAGGGATTCTCCAGGCCTGCCACCGATCGTTCCGCGAATGCCCGATATTGATTTTATGAGAGTCATGTTATAGTTTAATTAGGCGATACAAATTTGCAAAAAAAAGGGCAAACCTTTAATATCCCCAATAAATTGTAACTTTGCGCACTGAAAATCAGGTGCCTGAGTGCCAAGCACCGAGCACCCCACCTTCGCTACCTCCTTCGCTATGGCTTCGGAGGTCAAAGAAGGCTTCGGTGGGCAAAGCGAGTAACGAAAATATGGATCAGAAGCGAAAAGTTGATAAAAGGAGCTTAAAACCCGGTAAGCAGTCCGGCAAACCTTTAAATGAGAAGGATGAGAAGATAAGGCTGAATAAATATATTGCAGCCAGTGGTGTATGCTCACGTCGTGATGCCGATGAAATAATAAAGAGAGGTGAGATCACTGTCAACGGAAAGCCTGTTACCGAGATGGGATCTATGGTAAACAGGAGCGATGAGGTGCGGTACAGGAATAAAAAGCTTTCCGCTGAAAAAATGGTCTACATCGTTCTCAACAAGCCTAAAGATTATGTTACGACCACAAGTGATCCCCATGCCGAAAAAACTGTTCTTGATCTTATTGGCGACAGGTGCAGTGAAAGGGTTTATCCTGTGGGAAGACTTGACAAGTCCACAACCGGTGTTCTGCTGCTTACAAACGACGGGGAGCTTGCAGGCAAGCTCACTCATCCCAAATATAAAAGAAGAAAGATCTACCACGTATTTCTAGATAAGGATGTTGTAAAGGAAGACCTTTTCCGTCTGACCGAAGGCATTGATCTTGACAGTGAAACTATTGCGGCCGATGCCGTAAGCTATGCCGATCCGGCTGACCGGACACAGATCGGCATTGAACTTCATTCGGGGCAGAACCGGGTAGTGAGGCGGTTATTCGAAACACTGGGGTATAAGGTAAAAAAACTCGACAGGGTATATTTTGCCGGGCTCACAAAAAAGAACCTTCCCAGGGGAAAGTGGCGGTTCCTGACCGAGAAAGAGATCAATATGCTTAAAAGAGGAATTTTTTAAGGTACGGGAAAATGGGTCACAGATCAGGTTTTGTCAATATTTTAGGGAATCCCAACGTAGGCAAGTCTACAATTATGAATGCTCTTGTCGGGGAAAAACTTTCAATAATCACTCCCAAGGTCCAGACCACCCGCCACAGGATACTTGGAATATTGAACGGGGACGGGTTCCAGATCGTATTTTCAGATACTCCGGGCATTCTGAAGCCCAGGTACAGGCTACAGGAATCGATGATGACCTTTGTTAACACCGCTCTCACCGATGCCGATATTATTGTCTATGTTACCGACGTTGAGGAGAAGGCAGATACAGAAGGAGATTACATCCGCAGAATAAGGGAATCGGGGATACCAGTGATCCTGGTCATCAATAAGATCGACCTTTCCGGACAGGCAGAGCTGGAATCTCTTGTTGATAAGTGGGAAGCGATCTTCCCCGGTTCTTTGAAAATCCCGGTATCAGCTCTCAGCGGATTCAATATTAACGGACTCCTTAAGTCAATTCTTGATAAACTTCCTGAAGGCGAGTCCTTCTTTCCGGAAGGTCAGCTGACCGACAGGTACGAAAAGTTTTTCGCTTCTGAGATCATAAGGGAAAAGATCCTGATGAATTATCAGAAAGAGATCCCGTATTCGGTGGAGGTGGAGATCGAAAGTTTCAGGGAGGAGGAGAAGATCAACAGGATCAGGGCTGTCATTTATGTTGAGAGAGAGAGCCAGAAAGGCATAGTCATCGGTCATAAGGGCAGGATGCTGAAGATAACAGGAACGGAAGCCAGGAAGGAGATGGAGGAGTTCTTCGGGAAGAAGGTATTCCTCGAACTTTTTGTGAAGGTTAACAAGGACTGGCGGGATAAGCCGAATATGCTTAAAAAGTTCGGCTACAGATAAAAAGATACTTATTATGGGAAGCATAGTTGCAATAGTAGGCCGGCCTAATGTTGGCAAATCAACACTTTTCAACAGGCTCACCGAATCACGGGAAGCTATAGTTGATGAGGTAAGCGGCGTTACGCGCGACCGTAATTACGGGAAAGCCAACTGGAACGGCAAGGATTTCTCGGTGATCGATACCGGAGGATATGTTGAAAGATCAGAGGACATATTCGAAGGTGAGATCAACCGGCAGGTCCTTCTTGCCATTGAAGAGGCCGATGTGATCCTGTTCATGACCGATGTTACTCAGGGGATTCATGAACTTGACTGGTCTGTAGCTTCAATGCTGAGGAAAGGAAGCAAGAAGGTATTACTTGTCGTAAATAAGGTTGACAATCATGAAAGATTACTCGAGGCGGCTGAGTTTTATGGGCTCGGGATCGGAGATTATTTTGCTATCAGTTCCATAAACGGAAGCGGTACGGGAGATCTTTGTGATGCAATTGCTTCCGCCCTTCCCGACGAGAAGGAGGAAGAACAGCCTGAACTGCCGAGAATCGCGATCGTTGGAAGACCGAATGTCGGAAAGTCATCCCTGGTCAACTCACTGCTTGGGGAAGAGAGAAATATTGTTACACCGATTGCCGGTACCACACGGGATTCGATCTATACCAGATATAATAAGTTCAACCATGATTTTCTGCTGGTTGATACAGCTGGCCTTAGGAAGAAGGGAAAAGTTTCTGAAGATATAGAGTTCTATTCGGTAATGAGGGCGGTGAAGACGATCGAGAACTCTGACGTCTGCCTTCTGCTGATCGATGCGACACGAGGGATCGAGGCTCAGGATATAAATATTCTTTCACTCATCCAGAGAAACAGTAAAGGGATGGTAATCCTTGTCAATAAATGGGACCTTGTTGAAAAAGACTCAAATACTGCAAAACAGTTTGAAAAGGAGATCAGGGAAAAAACTTCTCCCTATACCGATTATGACGTACTTTTCATTTCGGCCATTAACAAACAGAGAATTCATAGTATACTCGACCTGGTAGAAAAAGTAAATAATAACAGGACCAGAAAGATTCCTACTTCGAGGCTAAATGAGGTGATGCTTGAAGCTGTCAAGGTTTATCCGCCTCCCGCATTAAAGGGAAAATATGTGAAGATCAAGTATGTCACCCAGCTTCCCACCCATTCACCGACATTCGCATTTTTCTGCAACCTTCCCCAGTATGTGAAGGATCCTTATAAAAGGTATATCGAGAACAGGCTCAGGGAAAATTTTGAACTTACCGGTGTCCCTATAAAGATATTTTTCAGAAAAAAATAGCTTATTTTGGTGCGGTTTTTGAGGAGTTAAATAAAAATCCTAAAAATGAACAGGACAATACTTGCCGGGATATTGATCTTCTTCCCTCTTCTGATCTTTTCCTGTCTTAAGGTTGAGAAGCTTTCAGCCATTCCGGCAATAACATTCACCAGCTTCCAGACATTTGACACAACTGATATTCTTGGCAATCAGGCTAGGGGAGGCAGGCTCAAGTTCCATTTTGTGGATGGAGACGGCGATCTCGGGCTGGATCCACCAACTTCCACCGGCCAGGATTCTGTAAACCTTTTTTTCACTTTGTATCGTCTTACGAATGGAGTGCTCGTCCCAGCGGCGGACAATGATCCTCTTAAACCATCACCCTACAGGATACCATACCTTACCCAGGTCGGACAGGACCAGGCATTAATAGGAACAATAAGTGTCACTTTCCTGTACCTTTTTTACACTCCCGCCGATACTATAAAATATGAATTTTACATAAAAGACAGGGCAGATCACGTCAGCGACACTGTTTCTACTTGTGAGATCCCCCTTATCAAGGACACTATATGTAAGGGAAACTGAGATCAGAGTCTGATCCCCATGAGAAGGATATCATCCACTTGTTCATAATCACCTTTCCACTCGAAGAAGAAATCCGATATTATCTGCTTCTGTTCACTCATGGGCAGAGCGCTTGCCTGTTCAATAAGCTTCTTCATCCTTGCGATCTTCATCTTCTTGCCATCAGCGCCTCCGAACTGGTCGGGGAAACCATCTGAGAACATATAGATCGTATCTCCTTCGGAGAGATAATATTCCTGATCGTCGAAATATTTTTCAATTACGGATTCACCTCCTACAGAGCACCGGTTGCCTTTAATGTAGTACGACTCTCCTCCCATCACAATTATCACAGGACGCATGGCTGAAGCAAATCTTACCAGCTTGGATTTTACATCGATCTCGCATACGACCATATCCATACCGTCGTTTGAAACACCCACATCCATATTCTGGTTAAGCGTAGAGAAAATCTGCTTATCAAGCAAGCTCAGTATACGAGAGGGCTTGGTGATCCCTTTTCTCGAAATGATATCCTGGAGAAGGGTTGAGCCGATCATTGACATGAATGCGCCAGGCACTCCATGACCAGTTGAATCAGCACAAACTATGATGAACTTTTCATCGCTAATTTTGTCAAACCAGTAGAAATCTCCGCTGACTATGTCACGCGGATGGAACAGGATAAAAGCATCCATGAAGGTCTCCTTCAGCCTCGCTATATCGGGAAGAATACTCGATTGTATCCTCTTAGCGTAATTTATGGAATCGGTGATCTCGATATTCTGAAGCTCTATCTCATCCTTCTGCTTTAATACCAGCCTTGTCCTTGCGGCCAGCTCGGTCTCAAGATACTCCTTTACTTTGCGCTGGGCTTTATCCCGCTCATTTACAATAATTGCCACGATCCCTCCTGCGGCCATAAGTACCAGGAGAGTAAACCACCAGGTCCGCCAGTATGGTTTCTTTATGAGGATATCAAAACTGAGCGGAGTTTTCTGCGACATACCGTCTTCACCGACAGAGATCAGGTGAAACCTGTATTTCCCATCAGAGAGCGGGTATTCGATGCTCCTTAATGGCCTCAGGGCAGACCAGTCTTCATTTACATTGTCGACCTTGGTCTTGTAAAGAACCTTTTCCGGATCGCTGAGGCTAATTCCCACATAATCGATCTTTATTGTATATTTTTTATATTTAAGCGAATAGGATGATCGGATGGGGTATTGTACATTATTAATTAATACTGAGACTATGTTGTTCAAAGGGGCCATGCGAACTTTCCTGTCTCTCGACCTTTCATAAATTATAAGGCCTTCGGTAGTCCCTAAAAGTATCCTGCCGTCATCCTCGATCAGGCAATTTGCATTACAATCGCCATTTTTGGCAAAGTCCGTCGGCAAAGCTTTGATCACGCCGGTTTTCAGGTCATATTTTGAAAATCCTCTTTCGTGTCCAACCCATACTGTCCCGGCCGAATCGGCAAGGATGCTGTAACAGTAGTTCGACAATAATCCATCGTTTGTTGTTATCCTCGTTACCGAATCATTTATTATATAAAAAACACCATTGCCTGCTGTTCCTGCCCATATACCACCATCATCGTCTTCGTCAAAGCACGTAACTTTATTCTTTGATCCTCCGTACATTATGGCTTTCCCAATGGTTACA
Organism: Bacteroidales bacterium; assembly: GCA_050013475.1. Classification (GTDB taxonomy): domain Bacteria; phylum Bacteroidota; class Bacteroidia; order Bacteroidales; family VadinHA17; genus LD21. Next base: position 257,360 of record JBEKFE010000004.1, on the reverse strand, counting down.
CCCTTTTGCAGATCAATTTCATAGAGCCTGTCGCATTCGGTTGCAGGCAAGGCATGACCATTCTTCCTCAGGAAGATCTGGTTTATGCTGTTGTGAGGCAACCTGTCCTCGATCCGAAGTTTTCTGATCACCGCACCACTATTCCTGTCAAGCACAACTATCCCGTTAGTTGTGGCAAGCCATAGCCTGGTATCAGTTGAAGTGATATTCCTTATATAATCTTCACCCGTATTACCCGATCTGTAAAACAGTCCGGGGGAACCTTCCCGTCTCTTTAAATACAGACCGTTGCCCTTTGTTCCGATCCAGATATTATTATCCTGATCGCTATGGTAGCATGAAATTTCACCTGTGATCTCTTTTGCCAGGTTTACAAAAGTCTCACTCTTACCCGTCGAATGGTTAAAAATAAAATACCCTCTGGGTGTGCCAAGAAGATACCTGTTGTTCTTACCTGAAATGTAAATTATGCTATTCTCTTCCGGATTTTCTGAAGGCGTATAATAGCTGAACGCATCGGATGACAGCATTGACAATCCATCTCCATAATAACCCATCCAGATATTTCCTTCCATATCCTGGAAAATAGCCCTTACTCTCACATTATCGCCTAAAAGCCCCGATCCCCTTGTAAATTGTCTCATTGCGGTTATCGACCTTGCATCCCCCGACAGGCTTAACTGGTAAACGCCGGAACCATATGACGACATCCAGATATTCCCGTTATTATCTTCTGTGATCGTTTTAATATCCAGTGAATCAAGCTCCTGATGACCTGAAAATCTTTCCATTACAGGCTTCCCCCTGGTCATATTCAGCTTGTACAATCCGGCGCCTTCAGTTCCTATCAGCCATACATCCTTATCCTTTAGCTTCCTTATTACCTGGACCTTAGTGTAATCTATTCCTTCAACGGTACCTTTCACCAGCAGCGAATCCTTGTCTAATGTGCACCAGAGAAGGCTCTCCTGCGTACCGAGAAGCATATCTCCTGAAGATGCAAGGCTGGCGGTCGTCATAATGACAGGCCTGGATATATTAAATTTCGATATATCCGCAGGTTTTTCAGAATTGATCCTTATGATCATCTTATCCTGGGGAATTACCCAGATATTCCCGTCCTTATTCTCAAAAATGTCATTTATGCTCTGGACGCCCTGATCGGGAAGCTTTACGAGTCCGTCAGAAGTGTCATAATATAATGATCCGTCGCTGCAACCAAGCCAGATCCTTCCGCTGTTGTCCCTGAAAATGACCGATACGTACCGGCTCGCCGAGGAGTCTGGAAATAAAACGCGATGGAAATCGAATCCGTCAAATTTTACGAGCCCGCTGCCTGTCCCTATCCAGAGAAATCCATTGAGGTCCTGGTTCAGGGAATAGACATAGCCGTCGGGCATTTTGCTCTCGGGAGGTGGACCAAAATTCCTGAACCTGTATGCCTGCCCGCTGAGGTTTGCCGGTAAGAGGGATAAACATACCAGAACTGCAATAAGGGTCCACTGGTGTTTCATAGCTGGCTGTCAATTATTTCTTGGGAGGACTTATCCGCCTCTTTTGCAGATCGGCCTGGTAGACAGGCACTCCTCCGATCGGGGCACTGAAGAACTTCAGGTTATCGCCTCTCTGGTTTTCAAGGCGAATTACAACGTTGTTGTTCTTAATAAGCTCACCCTGGAACTTATGGAACTGGAAATCGAGTGATGATCCGACCTCTCCGGCTTCTATCGGGATCTTGGAGCTTACCCAGTTATTCTGTCCCGATATCGGCACCTCGACACCTCTTCTTACCCTTGAAACAACCAGAATGGTACCGTCAAAATCCCAGTCGAAATTCCATTGCTGAACGTAAACAACACCCGTGTCGATATAGGGATATATGTGAGAAACGCTTTCGATATTGTTCCACATCCTGAAGGTATACCTGTAGGTGAAAGCATTTGCGCCTTCGACCGGGACATCGCTGTTTGGTTCACGCGAGAGAAAGTACCTGTAAAGATTGCCGTCATCTCCGGATATGCCGTCGCAGATTATCTTGAAGATATATCCCCACCGTTTATTGTAATCTCCTTCAGAGGCGTTGAACGGACCGAAGGTGTAATATTTATTGTCATACTGCTTTTCATTTCCGAAGATTTTGGAAGCCAGTAATGTACCGCTCTTGTAATCTCCGGTTGGTCTTATCCCCCTGGAATCTTCATTCCTGGGGTTTTCGGGGTCAACGCCTTTCCCGCCGTAAATGCTGTAGAGCATCTTAGTATCCCATTCTCCCTTACCTTCATCATTTTCCCCTCCTGTATCAGGATCGAAGACGCGGATATAGAATTTCCCCTTGTAATCTGCAGGGATAGCAAAAAACCACGTCTGGGAAAAGTCGGCATCACCCCAGGAGGTATCTCCGTTCTTCCCGAAGGTAACGAGGAACGGGATGTTCTCGTCAAGACCCGGAACGGGTTGAGCCTTTAAACCCTGGACAGCAAGTCCCGTCAGGAAAAATCCGGCCAGTAATGTTTTAACTATATTGCTCTTCAAGCGCATTCTCTGCCAAAAGTAATTAATTTAATTATCAGGGTTGCCGTATCTCTATGTTTTTGAATACACAAGCTTCCCTTGGAGGGCCTCCGTTAGCACCAGGGGCAGTTACGATCAGCTGAACATTGTAAACTCCAGGCCTTGTAAAAGCCTTTGTAACTTCTTTCCCTATAGCAATCGACTCATCACCAAAATTCCAGTAGAACTGGGTAATATTCCATCCCGGGAGCCAGGTACTGTCAGCACTAAGGCTTATCATTCTGCCAGGGTTCCCGTTGTCGGGAGCTGAGATATATGGCTGCTCGATGGATGTAATATTCATGTCAAACGTTTTTTCAGCCTTCTGGGTTTCCTTTGTGACAAGATTTGTTACGTCAATAGTAACTAAGTACTTTCCGGGCTTCTGGAAACAGTGTGTCGTTTTTATTCCTTCTTCTTTTGAACCGTCGCCGAAATTCCAGATGTACCTGAAAGGGATAGAATCGAATTTCATAGCATTCTCATCAAAGAACTCATAACAGTAGCTGTTGGGCTGGAGCGTGTCGCATTTTGCCTTCCTGATTATTGTTGATGTGAATTTCCAGATATCATCACTGTTGCCTGTTTTTCTTGAGAAGTAGCCTGTCTGCATATTATCCTCCGAGACAAATGCGAAATCGTCCGCCTTTGAATTGATAGGCGCCGGCATTGGGGCAGCGGCATCCCACTGTCCATAGACGAGAGAGGTATAATATACATCCATCCCTCCAAGGTAATCTGCATTTCCTGGTCTGTTGGAGGTAAAATAGAGACGGCCCGAAGAATGAATGAAAGGATAATTTTCGCTGGATGGTGAGTTTACTTTGCTTCCCGGGTTTACCGGCTGGCCCCATTTCCCATTAAGGTTTTCACAGTACCAGATATCTGAACCACCCTGCCCTCCCGGCATATCGGATGCGAAGAAAAGATATTTGCCGTCGCGGCTTATTGAAGGATGGGCAACACTGTACTCCTTGTTGTTATACTCAAACGGGCGGACATTCGAGATGGTTGTTCCGGAAAGATCACCGATGAATATGCCCCTTGGATTCACAATATTTTTCTTTCTTGCCTGCTTGCCGGTGATGACGCTGCTGGTGAAGTAGATGGTTTTTCCGTCGGATGAAACGCTTACAGGACCGTAATATAGAAGCTGGCTGGTCTTTTCTTTGATCTCCACAGCTTTTCCCCAGGAGGATGAATCTTTCTTCTCAACATAATAAATATTGTAGAGCCTTTCGTCCTGGTAGGTTGTGCCGTCTGTGATGCTGCTGGTTCTTCTGTCGGAGCAGAATATGATCCCGTCTTTCACTATGACCGGGGCAATCTCGTTGAACTGGCCGGAATTGAAAGGCAGCTTCTCAATTTTGTAGATCGAGGGCTGTGAGTAAGCCTGGAAGCACATCCCGAAAAAGAGAGGTAGCACAAGGGTCATATAACTGCAGGAATGCTTCATTCTCAGAAATATCTTGGGTTGGCTGCTGTTACCTTGTAGCCGAATTCGTACCTGACCACAATTTCAGGGGAACCGGATGAGTACGGTTGACTCATGCTTCCAAGAGGATAATCATATGAAAATCCGATCATCATCTGCGCATTTAACTGCACCTGTACGATACCCACCACCGCTTTTTCGTTTGTTCTCCACGATCCGCCAATCCATACAAAATCATGTATAATAAAATTCCCGTTAATGTCTAATCTTGTCTGCTTTGAATTATCAAGCCAATAATCAACGAATACCGAGGGTTTGAACTTGAACCCTTCGGCAATCTTTATCAGCGCCCCGGCTGTTGCCTGGATATCGAACTTCTGAAAGGTATCGAAGCTTATCTTGCCGTTGCTTGACTTTTCATAGCTAAGAAATGAGGGGATAGAAGCACCTATAAAAAATTTCTTGTTGTAAAAATATGCCCCGGCACCCACATTCGGCATGAAATACTTTGCATTGCTCGCGAAAGCCGGGTCATTTGGATCAATGGTTATGATTCCCGAATAATCATCGTTCGACATATCAAATCCAGCCTTGAGACCAAGGGATAATCGTGATTTTCCAAGATTAATGTGATAGGCATAATCTGCATAGAGGCTCGTTCCCCTGGTCACTCCATATTGAAGTGTCTGAAAGGTCAGCCCCAGTCCTACGTGATCATTCTTCAGCATGGAGTGGATAGAAAATGACTCGAATGTAGGTGCACCCTCCACCCCTATCCATTGCTGCCTGTATGAAGCAAAAAAGCTTAATGCCTCGCGCGATCCGGCATAGGCAGGGTTTATGATCAGTCCGTTCTGGAGATACTGGCTGTAAACAGGATACGCCAGGCTGAGACGGATATGGTTCGAATCGGTCTGACCGGTGAGACCGGCGCCTGTAATAATCATCAATATGCCAGTTAATATCCTGCTCCTGTGCATTTCTTTATGGTAGATCTTATCATTAATTTTTATCCCGTTTTACTAAAATGAACCCCTGATAATAAAACTTTACACTGTGGTCGCTCTTCAATACCACGGAAAGCACATAGTAATAGGTCCCGTCGGGAAGCGGCCCCTTCTCATTCTCCCCGTTCCATTGCTTATATTCATTGCCATTTAAGTTATCAGAATGATACACCTGCGAACCGGCGCTGTTAAGTATTTTAATAGTCACCTCATAGTTGACCGTATCAAGCCCGACTATCTCAAATTCATTATTCCATTTGTCCCCGTTGGGAGAAAAGGCGGTCGGTCTTTTAATATCCTGAAAGTCAATTGACATCTGGTCGGAAGATGAACAGTTTCCATTGGTCACCGTCCATAAAAATACATTATTGCCCGCTGAAAGATGACTTACGACCGTATCGTTGATAAAAGTGGCACCTCCTGAAACAACACTCCATTTACCATCTCCGAAAGCCGGTTTGACTGCATGCAGGGTATCCGTGCCAACGGGAGAGAACAGGTGCTGAGGTGGTCCGGCATTTGCCTTTCCCGGATCCTGGTAGAATGTAATGTCGACAGAATCTTCTCCGGAACATATTACATTCAAAACGGTCCAGTAGAACCTGTACTTTTCACTGTTGTTCGTTGAAAGAAAATTAATTGTAACCGTGTCATTCGTGGCAGTTGATGGCGGCACTGTCACAGGTACCAATGGATAGGTCCAGGTACCTATTCCGAAGTTTGCTGTACCTTCCAGCTGAGCTTTCGGACCACATACTGATTTATCGGACCCGGCATCGATATTTGCATTAGACGCTGATGGCACCTTGTAGACTGTAAACAAGCTTGATCCTGCCCTTGTTGTATCAAGGCAGAGGTTTGCATCAGAAAGTGATTCCACCGAATACTTGTATATAGCATTGCTCGTGGTATTGCCCGGTATTGACGGAGTTAATGGTATAGAGTCATTTGTAAGACTTGTACTGTTCGATGCAAGAAGAGTATAAGAATTGTCAAGAGTGTTTGTTTGTCTTAATATAAGAGTAAATGGGAAAGCAGTACTGTTGATGATCTGAATCCCAACTTTTTTTGAATCGCCTTCACATATGGTGTAGTCCGGCGATCCGATAGTGCTTGAAGGTCGTGGATTGATCGAAATGTTTTGAATGTTTACTGTCGTATCCTTACACTCCCCATTCGGTCCGGAGGATACAAGCCGGCGGTACTCTGTTACGGCTATAAGGGAAGGCGGAGCATAGTTTTGAGTATTATATGCCGGGGCAGCTGTATTCCACGATGCGCCACCATTAGTGCTCTGTTGCCATAACCATTTAGTGGTCAAAGTATTTGGATCACCACCTGTAAGCGGAGCAGCGTTTATTGTTCCCGGGCTGGTATTGTAGCAAACTGCCGTATCGGGAGTGCTGATCAGATCATTCGAATGCGCAATAGCAGGGAATTCTGTAACTGCCGCTGTGTTGGAAACAGAGGAGCATGCCCCTGAAGTGAAATTTCGTCTGTAGTTATAAATTACGCTTATTGGCGAAACGGTATCAAAGAGTGCAGGTTGATAGGTTTTGGTGTTAAAGGGAGCCGGTGCGGTAACCCAGTTTGATTTTCCGGGGTATTGAATTTCCCAGTAGTATTTATTCTGCAGGGGTATATTAGTTCCTCCTGTAGTATTCTGCGCATTAATAGGTAAAGTAAGCTGGTTATAGCAGACTGTTGTATCCGGATTAACAGGGTTATTGAAGAAAACTGTATTATTTAAAATGGTCTGGTCCACCCTTATTTTCATTGTATCACTTATACTGCTGCAGGCAGAAGAAGTAACAGATCTCCTGTACCACGTCTTTACCGTCAGAGCAGGGGGTTGATAATCTTTTGATGTACCGCCTGCATCCGAAAAAAGTACACTGTCAGTACTTTTTTGCCAGTCATAAAGATAATTTCCGGAACTGCCATCCGCTGGCTGACTTCCTGTAATTATCTGTGGTGATAATCCTGAGCAGACAGAATCCAGTACGGAAGCCAGAGAATTATTACTGATATTCTTAAGCTGGGTAAGCAGCAACAAATTGCTCGTATCCCTGCAAACATCATGAGTTCCGGAATAAACCACCCTTCTGTAATAATTATTTACCAGTGTATCATTTGTCTCGGCAGGCGGAAAGTAAGTTTTTGAAGTATCTGTCACACTGGTAGTCAGGAATGAGCCTGAGGCGCCTTTTCTCAAAAGCCATTGGAACCGGTATTTGGTATCTCCGTTTGCCAGTACGCCGGCTGGTCGTAAAGTATCAAATTTACTGCCTGAACATATCTCCTGGGCAGCTGAAATAGCATTTCCGGTAATTGGCTGTAAAACCTTCACAAAGATACTATCTGAAGAATTAACGCAGACACCTGATTTTAAAGCCCGTCTGTACCATTTTGTGCTGTCCAGTCCGGCTGAAGGCGTATAAACCGAAGCACCCGGCCCGCTGAAAAAGGTCCTCCAGTGTCTCCCGGCTTTTTGTGTGCTATCCTGCCAGAAAAAATAAAGTGAGTCGGTTGTGGGATACCATAATGTATCATTTATCGATACTTTTGGTTTCTGCTTCATAACCCCGGGAACCTGTTGTAAACAAACCGTATCTGAAAGGCTGGTGTCAGCGCTGAATATCCTGATATTATTATTAAGTATCTCTGAATGAACGATTATCCTGACAGTGTTACTGGTATCTTTGAGATTTGTCGGTATTGTACTGTCAATAACAATCCGGCGGATCTTAAATGTATCTGGTTGCGGTACGTTAAAAATATAATCCTTCAATGCCGGTAAGGAACCTGTTGCTATATCTCTCCAGAGGCTGTCCGGACTTGTATTTTTAAGCTGCCATTTAATAGTATAGGGTGTAGTACCTCCGACCGGAGTGGTACCGGAAATTTTATTTGGAACTTTGTTTGAACAGATATAATCGATCGAATCGTATTTAAATGATGTCCGAATGGAATTAAAAAGGAATCCGTTAAGGACGGGAGCAAAGGAGCTCCTTGATATCCCGCTTCCGCCTGGATTTGAATAAGCGGAACCTCCTCCAAGCAAGGTGCCTCTCGCTCCGGGGGTAACATTTGGTTTAACAAAGCCCGGAAGACCAACTGAAGTCCATATAAGCCCTCCTCCGCCACCACCTCCCTCTCCATATTTATAGCTATTATTGCCCCCCTTGCCCCCGGTTACGAAGAGCTTGAGTGAGTCATTAAATTGTTCCAGGTAGATTGCTATTGACCCTCCTGCTCCTCCACCTCCAGCACCAGCGGAATCACTTGCATTGATTGAAGGAGCGAGCCCATTGGCTAATATTGAATGACCCTCACCGGCAAGGGTTTTGCACATTATAATAACAATTCCCCCTCCATTTCCTCCCGGAGAGGAGACTCCGGAACCGGAATAGGTCGAACCGCCACCGCCACCGCCCAGAAAAATGCCATTATATACTCCGGTCGAGTCTGAATATCCGGCATGTCCTCCCAACTTTTGACTTATACAGGTCCCTTTAAATTCCTGGCCTCCCCTTCCGCCATTGCCAATATTTGAACCACCTGCTCCGCCTGAAAATCTTCCATTACCACCTCCTCCGCCATCGAAATTATTACCATATCCTTTTGCATATGCCGGATAAATTGGATTAGGTGTAAGAACCGGAACAGAGGTCCATCCGATTGTGACTGACCCTTCGCCTTTGAACCCGGAATTATTATATGATGCATCATAGGCATAATTATTATACCCGGGGGTTTCAGCACATATTCCGTTCCCCAAAGCAGGAAGAGCCCCTGCATTTCCTTCTCCTGACACATTTATGTCCGCATTCAGGGTAAGCGTATCATTTATTATCATAGACAATACACCTCCGGTTCCTGATGCTGCATTCCATGGGGGACAAGACAGACTACTGACAACAGTGGCTTTAAAGTAAGTCGGCACCCGGATAACCTGTACAAATGAGTTTATATCGTAATCATTTAGCAGAGGCTTCCTGAACTGTATTGTTTTGGTTGCGGAGAAAGCAGTGTCAACTATAAGAAATTCATATTGCCCCGGCGATCCGGTTATATCCTGATAGGTTCCGTAATTTGAGTTCTCATCTGCAGCTATTCCGATCCCTTTCATCTGGATGACCAGTACGGTATCACCCCGTCCGAACTTTGACAGATTCGTGGCATCATCCACAACTACATTATAGGTACCGATCGCAGCCCCGCCTACCACCCTTTTGTAAATATTTTCATTTGCGGAGATCTGGTGCTGGGCATTCAATAATGAACTGCTCCCTAACCCCAAGAGGATCAGCAGAGTAAGAAAAAGTCTTAATATATTGCGTATCAGACTGGAAGCCATCAGTAATCTTCTGAAGTGCTAATATAAGGAATTAATTATTCAATTCAAGTCAAAATAATCACCCCGCTTTGAACAGGATGTCTTCAATGCCTTTCTACGGTAAAAATCACCGGAAGTTCCACAAAAAAGAGAGAACCTTTCAGATGTTCCGATTCAAACCATATCCTTCCATTGGCATTCTCGACATAACGCTTCACTATCGAGAGCCCCATTCCCATACCAGAGGATTTGGTCGTAAAATTCGGTATGAAAAGGTTGCTCTTAAGCTCTTTAGATATTCCGATGCCGTTATCCCCTATGGAGACCACCACTTTATCGGCTGAAAGCTCGATACTTGTCTTAATGATCCCTTCCTTACCCTGTGGTATTGACTGGATGGCATTTTTAATAAGGTTCGAGAAAATCCCGTTAAGGTGCTCCTTGTCGGCTCTTACCATTATTGTGAGATCGTTTGGCCAGCTTCCCCTGAAGGTTATGTTTTCCGTATTCTTGAAAAGCTCGAGAGTGGTCCTTACCTGGTCGACAATGTTCAGCTCTACGGGGTTGGCAGGAGGCATCTTGGCAAATGAGGAGAATGCAGATGCTATGGATGAAAGGGTTTCAATATTATCTATCTGGCTTTTTGTAAATCTTTCGAGTTTCTTCTCAAATCCCGGTATCCCGTCCTTCCACGATTTGTAAAGTTGCTGGATGTTGAGCTTCATCGGTGTAAGGGGATTCTTGATCTCATGTGCCACCTGCTTTGCCATCTCCCTCCATGCATACTCCCTCTCCGAATTGGAAAGCTTGGCTGCGCTTTCCTGCAACTCATCGACCATCCTGTTATACTGGGTCACAAGTTCGGTTATCTCATCATGGCCGCTGTAGGAAAGATGTTCACTCTTTTTCCCGAGCTCCACGGAGGCGAGCCCTTCACCCAGCATCCTCAGGGGTGATGTGAGCCGTCCGCTTATGATAACTACAAGTATCATCGTCAGAACTATGAGGAGAAGAGTGAAGTTGATAACCGCAACGATCACATTCGAGATCTCCCTTGCCAGCACGCTCTGCATCCTGAAGTAGGGTACATTCAGATAGGCAAGAAGCTTATCTGAACCATTGTAAAAAGGCACATATGCTGATACATATTCAAGCGATGCTATTTTCTCTTTCTGTATATATTCACTTTTTGTCAGTTTTTCAAGATTATTGTAGGCCTCCATGTTGAGGCGTCTGCTTGTAAGATCACGGTAAAAAACTTCAGGACGTGATGTTGCCATGAGATAGCCGCTTGTGCTGAAGAGGTTTATGTCGGTGCTGAATACATTTGAAAGGCTTATCAGAAGTTCATTCAATGTTGGATAAGATGCATTTCTCCAATCGGCTGAGAGCGTTTGTTCCAACGAGAGCCTGTTCTCAAGCTCGGTATAGATCGATCCGATCTTCTCCTTTATGTTATCAAGATGCTGCGACTGGTACTGCCTTATGCTGAAAAAGGCAATAACCAGACCTACCGTTACGAATGATGAGAGCAGTATCGAGATGAATGAAAGCTGTAGCTTTTGCCTTAAATTGAAATAAAAAAGTGTCTTCAGGTCTGGTTTTATAAATATCAGCAGGAGTAGGTTTGAAAGGAGCAGGAGAAAGGCAAAAATGTAAGCGAAGCTGATTATCAGATCGAATACTGAGACCTGTTCCTCGCTTATCATCACTGTTATATTTCCATTTTTGTAAAGAACATGATTATATCCTTCACCGTCAAAAAGCCTGTAGTCAGAACTCTTTCCAATATATTGTGCATCAGTCTTGTCGAAAGGGAAATCTCCTATCTGCAGTACAAGGTTACCGTTTATGTATTTGGCAAAGGAATAATCCTTAAGCTTCACGTATCCATGGTACTTCCTGTCAAGAAGCAGCTCCGAATAACCTGCCTGGAAAGCATCCACATCGCTGTAAAGCTCGATGAAAAGACCGTTCTTCCTTCCGCCAGTAAGATCGTAAAACATCTGCCCCATATAGTACGACCGTCCTCCCTGGTTGTCGAGGAACCAGAACCCTGTCCCTGTTATCCTGTGCCCATATTTCTTCAGCCTGTCACTGAAGAAATCAAAACAGTTATCAACCAGGGTCTCATTGGATAGCTGGAGTGGCATATCATTGCTGCAGGTTACAATGCTCAGATTGAAATTGCCCCAGTAACCATAGAAATATTTTTCATGAAGGTAGCTTTCGATATTATCAACATCACTCTGCCTGAGAGGTTCTTTCGTAAGTATATTTTTAATTACAGTATCATTCGACAACCCTTTCCAGAGGTCAAGCAGAAGATTCTCTGCCTCGGGATCATGCTCGCTCGAATAGGAAACAGCCATTACTTTTTTGTTTTCAATACTTTTCTCCTCTGAAAGCCTGATAACATAAAACAATGAATACAAACCGAAAAAAAGTGAGAACAGGACAGTCATATTGAACTTACCTATGTTCCCTTTGAGGTCCAGCATGATTATTATTGCCGTCAGGAGATAAAACAATACAAGAGGCCATATTTTAACATCTGCAGGGAATCCGGCTGCAATAAAAACGATAAGAGATGTCACAAGCGAAAAAATGACCAGCCTTCTTCTTACCTTTAAGCTTTCAGAGAGTACCCTCCTCATCATAAATACGGGAACAAGGAAAAGAAACAGAATTGAAATAAACCCGGCAATTGAATAGACGGAGAGGTCGAGGACCCTGAAAGGCTCAAAATTTATATTTGAATTTCCCACAAGGCTCCTAAAGATGTAATGGCACAGGATAAAGAGCAGGGCGATGACCGAAAAGAATATAACAAGTACTCCGGATGTCAGCAATTGATTCTCTGCAGATGGAAATTTTATTCTGATGTATTTGAGAAAGATCCATGCCAAAATTGAGAGGAGCGTGCTCAGTATAAGCAAGTGCCCGAGAGATGGGATAAAACCATTAAGTGAAAACCGGTATCCCGAGAACATCCCGGTCTCAAAAAAGACACGAGGCTCCTTAAGGAAAAGGAGGATAAGGTAAATGGCAGAAAAGAAAACAGAGGCCAGCACACAGGCAAGATTGGGCCTTCCGTTCTTTGCGATCTCTTTAATTATCTTACTGACAACCAGCAGAGTAATGATCAGAGCAATGATCCACAGCAGTACCGGCAGGACGATATAACCTGAAGTTACTTTTTTTCCGGGAAAAAGTAGTGAAAACAGCAGATCTCCGTTTTTATCAGTAACGTGAAAAGGTGAAGTATTTTTATCAAAGGTCAGATCCGTGTTTTCCGGAAGATTGAAGAAACTGACAAAACCGTTTTTAACTATATCATTCTCAAAACCGTAATAATGAGTGATCCTGACAAGCAGAATTATCTTTTCATTTCCTGCTGCCTGGCCCCGTATAAAAAACCATCCGTTATCAATGAATGACAACGGTTTTGCAAAAAGCGAATCATCGTAAACAGACGGTATGTCAAAGCTGTTATCAGACCAGTATACAAGTTTTTTGTCAAGGTACCATAGAAGAGTTATACCCTCAGATTCCAGTGTTTTGATTACGTCGCTCCGGGATACGGTATCGATATCCTGACCTTTCCCAAGGAAGCTCTTCAGGCTATTCAGGCAATTCGCCGTCACTGCCTCTTTCGCAGCAAGTATCCTGTTGAATTTCTTTGTCCGCTGCCTGTACTCAAAGCTGCTGAAATAAACAGATTCAGCAACCTTCGCAAGCAGGACCAGCAGTACTGCAAAAGCTATCAGCAGGATCCTGACCCGTTTTATTTTTATTGAAATTCTACTCATGGTGATAGGGAGTTCCCTTAATTACTGTAAGAACCCTGTATAGCTGCTCTGCAAACAATAAACGTACCAACTGGTGCGAGAATGTAAGTCGAGAGAGCGACATCCTCAGATCGGCCCTTTCATATACTTCACCTGAAAATCCCCATGGGCCTCCGATCACAAAAACTGCTCTTTTTTTTGGCATCTGGAATATCTTCTCCATCAGGCTGGCAAGCTCCATCGTAGTAAGCTCCTTCCCCTTTTCGTCCAATACTATCACGTAATCATCATTCCCGAGAGACTGAAGTATAAGTTTTCCCTCCCTGGCCTTCTGTTCTTCAACCGGCATGCTTTTTGTATTTTTAAGATCAGGAATGGTAATCATTTCAAATGCGGCGTACTTCCTGATCCTTGAGGAATATTCCTCAACTCCGTCGGAGATATATTTCTCACCTGTCTTCCCGGTTTGCAACAAAATGATCTTCATATTGAACAGCAGCCTTCCGAATGCCGGTTACCATAGCCTGAATACAAAAATAACAATTTAAACCTTCTTTGGTACAATAGAATAAGGAGCCGGACATTTCTTAAATGAAATTGATTAAATTTGTAGTCGTTAACCAGGAAAGGAATCTTGTAATAAAACAGTCCATTATGATCAAGAAAAGCTTTATGCCTGTTCTTATAATGCTTTTGCCTCTCCTTTCAGCAAATGCCCAGGAACAGGTAAAGATCCCTGCCGGGATCCCGATGGCATTCAGGGCAGGCAATGCAACAGAGCTGTCGAGGTACTTCAATTCAACCGTTCAGATACTGCTGCTCGGGAAGGAGGATTTTTACAAGAAGAACCTGGCAGAAGATATTCTGAAGGATTTTTTTGCCCAGTACCGCACCAGGGATTTTATCATCCGTCATCAGGGTGGAACAAATGATGCACAGTACGCGATCGGCAGTCTTAAAACCGATAAGGGAGATTTCAGGGTCTATTTCCTTCTGAAGAAGGTTGACAATGAGCTCCTGATCCACCAGATACGTATTGAACCTGATGATGGAAAGTAAAGAGCTGTGCGATCTTATTAAACAGTGGCTGAAGGAAGATGTTGGTGACGGTGATCACACGTCACTCGCTTGTATACTCCCTGATGCAAAAGGGAAAGCCAGGCTGCTTATTAAGGAAGAGGGTATTCTTGCCGGGGTGAGAATAGCAGAATACATTTTCAAAGAGGCCGACAGGTCGTTAAGGATGGAGACCATTTTATGCGACGGTGCTGAGGTACAGCCCGACGATGTGGCTTTTTATATTGAAGGTAGCCAGCTGTCTATCCTTAAAAGCGAAAGGCTTGTCCTGAACATAATGCAGAGAATGAGCGGCATTGCGACCTCCACAAAAGAGTATGTGTCTAAAATAAAGGGATGCAGGGCCAGGATACTTGATACAAGAAAGACCGCACCCGGGATTAGAGCACTGGAAAAAGAGGCAGTAAGGCTTGGTGGGGGGTTGAACCACAGGATGGGTCTGTACGACATGATAATGCTTAAGGATAACCATATTGATTTTGCAGGAGGAATAAGGCCGGCAATTGAAAAGAGCTGCGCCTATATTGAAAAAGAAGGAGTTGATCTCAGGATCGAGATAGAGGCAAGGAACCTGCACGATGTGGAAGAGATACTCTCAGTAGGCAAAGTTGACAGGATAATGCTCGACAACTTCACTACTGCCGATACACTCATCGCGGTCAAAATGATCAACAGGAGGTTTGAGACGGAATCTTCGGGCGGAATAACACTGGAAAATATAAGGGATTATGCCGAATGCGGTGTCGACTTTGTATCGGTGGGGGCTATAACACACCACCTGAAGAGTCTTGATATGAGCCTTAAAGCGGTAAGTGACTGATCTATGCCAGAGGTTACACAGTATAATTCCAGGAGGTGGCTGCAGAGGATGGTTCTCCCCGGCTTTGAGGGAGTTCCCCTGAAAAATGTTCTGAGGTTTATCATAAAGGGATTCGGAAAAGGCGTCCTTGTTACAAGGGCATCCTCAATTGCATTTAATATGCTGATGGCATTTCTGCCGGCCTCGATCTTCCTCTTTACACTTATTCCTTTCATCCCCATACCGAACCTCAAGCAGGAACTGATCAGGCTGTTTGAGAACCTGACCCCCACGGAGGCCTACTCCTTCCTTCAGGCGACCATTATTGAAGTGATAACAAAGAAAAGCGGCGGGTTCCTTATTTTCATGTTCATCGCCACTATAATATTCTCAACAAATGGTATCCATGCAACTATAAACGCATTTGTTGTTTCTTCACACAGGTTCCGTTCAAGGACGTGGATCCACCAGAGGAAGATATCGTTGGTTCTGCTTCTTGTGGTGTTTTTACTTATTGCTTTTGCAGGTTTGCTCCTTATCTTCGGTAAGATGCTAATGACAAGGATGGTGGCCCTTCATTACATTAAAAAGAATATAGTTTATTATCTGCTGATGGTTTTGAAATGGGTAGTTATCGGAATGCTGATCTTCCTGGCAATCTCATTCCTTTACTGGCTGGCTCCCGCTAAAAAATCGGATTACAGGTTCATCTCAGCCGGTTCGACAATGGCCACCTTCCTGTTCATACTCACATCGCTGGGATTTTCAGCGTATGTAAATCATTTCGGACAGTACAATCAACTTTACGGATCGATAGGCACCCTGATAGTGATTATGATATGGCTTTACCTCAATTCGATAGCACTGCTTATCGGCTTTGAACTGAATGTCAGCATCAAGGCGGCACGTGCCGAGGATAATTATGCCGCGGGTGACATCAACTACAGTGAAGAAACTGGTCTACCAGTTTCCTGATCTCATCATTTTTGTTGAACAGTTTCTGACTAAGGTCCTTATCGTTATATGCCTTAAGTTTAGCTATCACATTATCGATGACCCCGGCCGGAAAGACGCCGTCCTTTTCAAAAAGGTCTCTTCTTTCAGCAAGACAGTCGGCTGAATCCCAGCAGGATGCCGGTAATGACTCAAGCTTATGCCTTTTTGAATTGTTTTCCCTGAAGACATTGTAATCGACATAAAGATCTGCTGCCCTTTTAACGGCATCCTTCATTCTAAAGCCATTCTCAACTGCAATAACTAGGCCAGCAAAAAGCTTGTAAATATCTGCAGAACCATCAGGTGATCGTAGCTCTACGCTTTGTTTTGTGGGAAATCCCGAGATCTCAAAGTCATCAAGCGGATTTGCATCCTTTATCATATTGGTCGCACCCACCCAGCCGAGCGGCACCCTCACCAGGACAGATCTGTTCCTGTCTCCCCAGCAAATGGTTGTAGGGGCTTCCTGGTCGGGAACCAGCCGCAGATAGGATGTTGGTATGGTATTCCCGAAAGCTGTCAGAGCCCTTGAAAGGTCGAGTACGCCTGCTATCATCTTTCTGGCATTATCACTCAGGACCCCGTTCTCGATCATTACGTTACGTCCATCCTTCTCCAGCATCATATGGATATGCATTCCCGATCCGGCTTTTCCGACTGTTATTTTAGGGGCAAAGCTTATTTCCACACCATATTCATATCCGAGCATGCGGAGTATCCATTTGGAAATGACTAACTGATCTACTGCTTCATCCATTTCCACAGGAAGAAACTCTATCTCATGCTGCTCATAATCTTCTTCATCCTTCGAAAAACTACCAACTTCAGAATGGCCATACTTGATCCTGCATCCCGCACGGGCACAAAGCTCCAGTGCCTCGACCCTCAGATCCTCAAACTTGGCAAAGGGCTTGGACTGGTGGTACCCCTTCTGATCGATCACAGGGTAGAGCTGATCGTGGATCGATCTTATATAAAACTCCAGCTCTCCGAATGCCTTCATCCTTAGCCCGGTCGTCTCCCTGAAACGTGAATATGCCTTCCTCAGGATATATTCAGGTGAGCTGTCAAGTGGTTTCCCGTCACTGTTGTAGAATGAACATAGTATCTCAAGAGTTGGCGTTTCGGTAAAGGGATTGACGAATGCCGTTCTGAATTTTGGAATTATATAGAGATCGCTTGATCCGGATTCAATGAATGAGAAGAGACTCGATCCATCTACCCTCTCACCGGTGGAAAGTATCGTTTCGAGATGGTCGCGGCTGGAGGGCACAAAATTGAGTGTCTTAAGTTTTCCGTCGTCTGCAATATATCTGAAATTGAGCATCGATATGCCTTTAGCTTCGATAAACTTTATTATATCATCCCTTGTAAATTCGCATGCCGGTTTCTTCAGAAACTGGACCAGTTCATTGGGATTCATCAGAATCTCGCTGTTCTTCATAATCGTCTATAATTTAGAGAAACAAAAATAGGTATTTAAGTCATCTGTGCAAATGAGGTTTGTCGTGGTCATTTCATTGTGCAAATCTGCATGATGTTTTCCGCAATGATCCGGTTGTTTAATTTTTCATTACTTTTGACTTTCTAATCTGGCTAAATGAGAAAATGGATATATATCCTGGTGCTTCTAATTCCGTTAGGCTGTTCAAAAAAGAAGACGGATATTTATTTTACACCGGAAAAAGCCACCTGGTATTTCACTCAGGTTGAGAAATTCTGCGACCGCGACGGAGGTAAGCTTTGGGGAAAAAATCTCTATGGACCCATGATGTTTGTCGACAGGCCGACGAAAAGGATCTTTGCAAACAAACCCGATGCTGAAGGTCTCCTGAAATTAAAGGATGGGGTTTATACCGGTTCTTTCCCAAGGGAGATCGTACTCGACAATGCAGGTGTGGTTATTGGCGGAACTCTTTTCGGAACAGCCCCGCTTCCCTCTGCTGAAGATACGTTCAGGATAACTACAAGAGCAGTTCACGGTCTTTTTCATGTTTTCAGGAAGAATTCGGGGATAAAGCCATCAGGCACTTACATAAAAACCATGGATGAAAAAAATTCCAGGCTTTGGCTCAAGCTGGAATGGAGGGCATTGAAAAATGCATTTAACTCAAACGGTGAACATCGTGAGCAATCAATAAGGGACGCTCTTGTTTTCATGGGAGCCAGAAGAGAACAATACCCGAATGAGATAAGCGGGGAGAACAATTTTGAATGCTGGGAAGGACTGACAACTTTCACATATACCCTTCTTTGCAGCAAATCTGATGAAGAAGCAAGTAAAAATCTGCTCGATGCGCTTGACCGTACCTACAAATATCAATCATATTCACGTTCATACGGATTCATTCACGGAGCTCTCTATGCCTGGCTGGCCTATCAGAAGGGATTTGACTTCAGGACAATTAAAAATGACAGTGTTGATCTCGCCGGTGTTGTGAAGGACCTTTATCATATCCAGCTTCCTTCGATATGCAGGGATGTGGCTGGCAGTCTTGCCCTGGGGTATGATGTTGAGAGTATATATAAGGAAGAGGATCAGAGAATTGCCGACATAAAAGAGGGGATTCACAAGCAGATCTCCACCTTCACCGAAAAACCGGTTGTCTATCTCGAGCTGGAAAGCCCGTACTTCGATTTTGAACCTGAGGAGATACGTTCACTTGACACTCTGGGTACAATTTACAACTCCATCAGGGTATCGGATAACTGGGGAAAACTGACTGTCGAAAAAGGTGGATGCCTCGTATCGTACAACCTCAAATCTATGAGGGTGACTGCCAAAAATTTCGTGGAGGCAAAAAATCATATCTCGGGCGACGGCTGGCACCTGATACTCAACGACGACTGGCAGGTTGTAAAAATGGATGAAAACTATTTTATCCGAAAATTGATGCCTTAATATGGTCTTGCGGTCTTGCAGTCTTGCAGTCTTGCGGTCTTGAGTCCGAAAACCAAAAAAACTTACACAACTTGTCCCGATCTATCGGAAGAGGATCACAGAGCAGACACAGAGGACCTCAGAGGTTTTGCCTTTATAGCTTCGGAAGCCTCTAAAGCCTTTACTGCCTTAATTTCATAAGCTCTGATTCCCTATCTTCGAGAGACTTTATCTTGGTCTCGGCATCTGATTTCTTCTTTCTCTCAGATTCTATCACGCTGGCCGGAGCATTGCCAACAAATCGCTCATTATCAAGCTTGTTCATGACCGATTTCAAAAATCCGCGAGTATATTCCAATTCCTCACGGGTCTTTTTCAGCTCGCTTTCAACATCCAGCCTTGAACCGAGTGGAATATAATACTCGACAGTTTTTATGATGAATGAGGCAGCTCCTTCTATTTTTTCCCCGGTGAAAACCACATCTGAGAGGTTTCCCATCTTTAAAATAACAGGAACAAAATGATCATCATACTCCTCCCCGGCTTTAATGAAAAGTTGCATATTGTCACGTAACGGAAGATTCTTTTCCTTTCTTACCGTTCTTATGGCGCTGATGACCTCTTTTGCCGTTTCAAATCTCTCAACAAGAACTTTCGCGGGTTTCTTATGGTCGGGCATCCTGCTTATCATCAGGCTCTCTCCATCCTTTCTTTCCGCAAGCAGCTGCCATATCTCCTCACTGATGAACGGCATGAATGGATGAATAACATGCACCAGCTTCTCGAATATTGAAACAGTTGACTGATAAGTTTTTATATCTATCGGTTTCTGATAATCAGGTTTGATGATCTCGAGATACCATCCTGAAAATTCATCCCAGAATAGCTTATATGTCTTCATAAGCGCTTCTGATATCCTGAATTTTTTGAAATCCGAGTCAATCTCATTCATCGATTTCTTAAGAACCTCATCCATCCATTCCACGGCGATGGCGGAGGATAATGGCTGACCGGCAGATCCATCAGTTTTCCATCCCTTCACAAGCCTGAATGCATTCCATATCTTATTGGCAAAATTCCTTCCCTGCTCAGGAAGAGTGTCTTCGTACAGCAGGTCATTCCCTGCAGGTGAACAGAGCAGCATTCCGACCCTGACACCATCGGCACCATATTTATCTATAAGTTCAAGAGGCTCCGGCGAATTGCCCAGCGACTTGGACATCTTTCTTCTCTGCTGATCCCTCACCAGCCCGGTAAGATAAACATTGCTGAACGGCTTCTTGCCTTCAAATTCATATCCTGCCATTATCATCCTTGCCACCCAGAAAAATAAAATTTCAGGGGCGGTAATCAGATCGCTTGTAGGATAGTAATATTTCATATCGTCATTACCCGGGATATTGATCCCGTCAAAGCAGGTGATCGGCCAGAGCCAGGAAGAGAACCATGTGTCCATCACATCATCATCCTGCCGGAGGTCACTCTCAGCAAGCGATCTGTTACCGCTTTTCTCGCGGGCAAGCTTCAGCGCCCCGGCTGGAGTTTCGGCTACGACAAATTCACTTTCATCATAATACCATGCAGGTATCCTCTGTCCCCACCAGAGCTGGCGACTTATGCACCAGTCGTGGACATTCTCCATCCAGTGGCGGTAAAGATTTTTGAATTTTGCAGGGTGGAGATGAATTTCACCGTTCATGACAGCATCAAGAGCCGGTTTTGACATCTCCTTCATCCTGACAAACCACTGAATTGACAGCTTGGGCTCTATAACCGAGTTGGTCCGTTCCGACCTCCCTATCTTGTTATCGTGATCTTCAACTTTTACCAGGCTGCCTCTCCTGCGAAGCTCAGCTTCTGCCAGCTCTCTTGCCCGGAACCTGTCTTCGCCGACAAACATCCCGGCTCTCCGGCTCATCGTTCCGTCATCATTGAAAACATCTATTGAGGGAAGCTTATGCCTGATACCTATTTCATAATCATTGATATCGTGTGCCGGCGTTATCTTGAGGCAACCGGTTCCGAATTCCATATCGACATATTCATCATAAATGAAGGGAACTTCCCTCTCAGCCATCGGAACTATGACCTTCTTCCCTTTAAGATGCTTATATCGTTCGTCGGCTGGATTGGCACATACTGCGGTATCGCCAAGAATTGTTTCAGGCCTTGTGGTCGCCACCATCACATGATCATCTGAGCCAACGATCCTGTAGCGTACATAATAGAGCTTCGATTTTTCTTCGGTGTAGTTAACCTCCTCATCCGAAACGGCGGTCCTCGCTTCCGGATCCCAGTTCACCATTCTTATGCCACGATAGATTAGCCCCTTGTTATAAAGGTCGACGAACACCTTAATTACTGAATCGTACCTTTTTTCATCCATTGTGAACAGGGTCCTGTCCCAGTCACAGGATGCACCCAGGCGCTTAAGCTGTTCAAGAATTATCCCTCCATGCTTGTGGGTCCAATCCCATGTGTGCTTCAGGAACTCCTCCCTGGAGATATCTCTTTTTTCAATACCTTCACTCTTAAGCTTGGCAACAACCCTGGCTTCAGTAGCGATCGATGCATGGTCAGTTCCCGGCACCCAGCATGCATTCTTCCCCATCATCCTTGCCCTGCGGATAAGAACATCCTGAATTGTATTATTGAGCATATGTCCCATATGAAGAACACCGGTGACATTCGGCGGCGGAATAACAACCGTATATGGCTCCCTCTTATCAGGAACACTCCTGAAAAAACCATTTTTCATCCAGTAATCGTACCATTTGCCCTCTGCTTTCCCGGGCTCATACTTTGAAGGAATATCCGACATCTGATCTTTATTTGAGAAAATGCAAAATTATAAAAATTCCTTAATGATCATTTTACTACGCACTTTGCGATTAAATAAAATCCATCTCCTGACATTGATAAGATGTCCTGGTTTCTTTAATTGTCATCTGCATGGTTATTTTTTCAAATTGCTTACTTTTGCAATTCATTAATCAAGTTCATCGTACATGCCAGCAATCTCAGAAAAAGGCAAGGCAATGCCTGCATCACCCATAAGAAAACTTGTTCCTTATTCCGAAGAGGCCAAAAAAAGAGGAATTAAGGTTTACCACCTGAATATTGGACAGCCCGATATTCCAACGCCCGAAGTGGCGCTGAATGCCATAAGGAACTTCAACCTCAAAGTAATTGAATACAGCCACTCTGCCGGTAATGAATCCTACCGGAGAAAGCTTGCAGGATATTATCAGGGCATAGGGATCAATGTGGATCACACCCAGATGCTTATCACGGCCGGCGGTTCAGAGGCAGTTCTGTTCGCCCTTATGAGCTGTGTCAACCCGGGTGAAGAGATCATCACTCCTGAACCGTTCTACGCGAATTACAATGGGTTTGCCGTTTCTACTGGCATCAAAGTCGTTCCGGTTATCTCGCATATTGAAAATGATTTTGCACTTCCTCCCATAAGCGAGATCGAAAGGAAGATTACGGCAAAGACGAAAGGGATCATAATATGCAATCCGAATAATCCCACCGGTTACCTCTATTCAAAAGAGGAGCTGCTTGTGCTGAGGGATATAGTAAAAAAACATGATCTTTACCTCTTCTCCGACGAAGTATACCGCGAATTCTGCTACGACGGTGCTGAACATTTTTCGGCAATGAACCTTGAGGGTATTGACAATAATGTGATATTGCTTGATTCTGTATCAAAGCGATACAGCGAATGCGGTGTAAGAATTGGTTCACTCATAACTAGAAACAGGGATGTTATCTCCACAGCCCTTAAATTTGCCCAGGCTCGTCTTTCTCCTCCGGGACTGGGGCAGGTAGTGGGAGAAGCGTCGATCGATACGCCTCCTGAATATTTCAGGGAAGTCAACAGGGAGTACACAGCAAGAAGAAACTATATGGTCGATGCTCTGAACAAGATGCCGGGTGTTTACTGTCCGAAACCAAAGGGTGCATTCTATACCGTGGTAAGGCTCCCGGTTGATGATGCTGATAAATTTGCTCAGTGGCTTCTTGAAAAATTCGAGTACAGGAAACAGACCGTGATGGTTGCCCCTGCTTCTGGCTTCTACTCGACTCCTGGTTCAGGAAAGGATGAGGTTCGTATAGCATATGTCCTCAATATTGAAGAGCTGAAGAATGCCATGGAGATACTTTCGGAAGCTCTGAAGGCTTATCCGGGCAGGACTTAAATAATCATTTCAGTTTGCGGAATCAGGATCACTTGTAAAGCAAATATTTCTCCCTGATCTTACCGAATTTCTTTAGTCCGTCCGACCAGGTGGCCCGTATCTGATCCTCCGTCATGCCGCCGATTATCTGCTGTCTTAATAGTGGCCCTCCGGCAATGGCATCAAAATAGGGAGTGAAGAATTTATCCTTATGAGGGAAATCCCTGTAAGCGTCTATTATCCAGCTGAGATTCAGATGGGGAACGGGGATCAATCTTTCATTTACGGCATTTCTGAGATCGGTGCCAAAACAGACCATACCCTTATAAGAAGGATTTTTTGATCCCGGGCCGCTTTGCGGTGTGAAGCTGAATCCTCTGTCAGGCATGTCGGGGCTTCCGAATACCTGGAACGGGAATGGCGTTCCTCTGCCACACGAAAGGGCGGTGCCTTCAAAGAAGCAGAGTGTCGGATATAGCCAGACTGAGGTCTGGTTCGGAAGGTTCGGCGAGGGCTGAACGGGAAGATCATAAAGAGTACTGTGAGAATAATTGTCACATGGGATGACTGTCAGATCACATTTGATCCCGCCTTTAAGCCACCCTTCTTCATTTACCATACGGGCATATTCCCCCGTTGTCATTCCATGAACCACTGGCACTGGATGCATACCAATAAATGAGCTGTATGCAGTATCAAGTACATTCCCGTCGAAGTAAAAACCATTCGGGTCGGGCCTGTCAAGGACCAGGAATTTCACACCTGAAGATGCGCAACTCTCCATAACCAGCGACATGGTCGAGATGTATGTATAAAACCGTGTCCCGACGTCCTGGATGTCAAATATTACAATATCAATCCCGGCAAGGTCGGCAGAAGAAGGCCTGACATGGGAGCCATAAAGACTAATTATTCTTATACCAGTTTTCGGATCCCTGCTGTCGGCAACTTTTTCTCCTGCATCAGCCATGTTCCTGAACCCATGCTCGGGAGCAAATATCACTCCTATCCTTATGCCAAGGGAAACGAGGGTATCGACCAGGTGAGTCCTTCCTGCCATTGATGTCTGGTTGGCCACGACACCAACTGTTTTACCTTTCAGAAGATCAATGTACTTAGCTGTTCTCAGGTCTCCCGTAACAACCCCTGCAGTATCTGTACGTATCGTCGCAACAGAACATGAACAGGTTATTGCTGTCATCAGAAAGAGTGTAAGCAGAGATCCTGTCCTTTTCATTTTAAGCATTATAGGGATATGGTAAAACTAATTAAATAAATAATAAATAAAAATTTTGCCTTGTCTCTTAACAGCTGAATTAGCAAGATTTGGCTTTGTGAATCTATGTGTCTTCGTGCCTTAGTGGCAGAAAAAAAGTAGCCACTAACCTGCCTGCCGGCAGGCAGGGACACCAAGGCACCAGGTTACACCAGGAAAAAGGAATTTTGATTCTAAAATACAATATATTAATATGTTATAAATACACCTGAACAAAAACATTCTTGTTCCCCCCGAGCAGGAAGTTTTATGGTTCAAATTTTGTTAATTTTGAGACCATCAGACAATGAACTTACCGTACTTCATAGCAGAAAAACTGATCAGGGGCCGAAGGGAAGGGACCTCTTTTTCAAGACCAATAAATATAATTGCTGTCACTGGCATTGCTGCAGGTCTGGCAGTAATGATAATTGCAGTATCCACTCTTACGGGGTTCAAGCAGCAGATAAGGGATAAGGTTGTTGGCTTCGGGGCACATATGCAGATACTCAATTTTGATTCCAATAATTCATTTGAGACAGCTCCCGTCAGCACCAATCTTGCCTTCCTGCCAAAAATAAGAAAGCTCCACGGAATTAAACATATTGAAGTCTTTGCAACCAAGGCAGGGATCATAAAAACAGATGAGAATATACAGGGAGTTGTTCTTAAGGGCATATCCTCAGATTTTGACTGGACCTACTTTAAAAAGAATATGGTTGAAGGTTCGGTCTTCGCTGTAAGCGACACTGCCTTAACCAACCGCGTGATAATATCCAAAAAGATCTCGGATATGCTTAACCTTAAAGTTGGCGACTCATTTGCAATGCATTTTATCCAGGACCCGCCAAGAATGAGGAAATTTATCGTTTCAGGAATTTATGAAACAAGCCTTGAAGAGTTTGACAAAATATATATCTTCTGCGATATCAGGCATATACAAAGACTTAACGGCTGGACTGACGACCAGGTGAGCGGATTTGAAGTTTTTATCGACAAATTCGATAACCTCGAACCGATGACGCAGGCTGTAAATGATGTCATAGGCTACAATATCTCTGAAAAGGAACCTTCTGTCAAAGTGAAAAATATACGGGAAAAATACCCCCAGATATTCGACTGGCTCAGTTTCCAGGACATCAATGTAATAATAATCATTATTCTCATGCTGGTTGTTGCGGGATTCAATATGATATCAGGGCTGCTTATCCTGATCCTTGAAAAGACCAATCTTATCGGAGTGCTTAAGGCGCTCGGCTCTGAAGACAGGACCATAAGGAGGGTCTTTTTGATCCAGGCGGGATACCTGATAGCCAAGGGTCTTTTCTGGGGTAACATTATTGGCATAGGCCTTGCTTTGCTTCAGCTGAAGACAGGCCTTATTACACTCGATCCCACCTCATATTATATTAAAACTGTCCCAATAGATCTTAATGCATTTCATATTATACTTCTTAATCTTGGCTCCATGGCAGCGATTGTTTTTATGCTTCTTATTCCATCTCAGCTTGTAAGCAGGATAACTCCGGTCAGGGCGATCAAATTTGACTGACGGGAATAAAAACCCGGATCTGAATTTTCAAAATTCACCTAATTATCTGTATTTTGAAGTTTTTCGCCTCTATATATCTATGCTATTGTTACTTAGACGCTTTACATCTGTAAGCTGCCTCCGTTTTGAAAATAATTTGCTGATATTATTTTTTGTGTCTGTTTCTATTATTTCTTAAAGACAATCGTGGCTGTTGATTTACAATATAAACCGGCCAACCACAATAAGCTACAATCGTAAACATCAATGAAACTTTCTGATTTACACCACTTTGATATTTATTTTTTCCTCATTAACTTTCCACGGTTAAAGAGAAAGGGAGATGAAGAAGCTTGATCCCACGAGAAACTATGAATTGTCCAGAAAGGCAGTTGGTTATGTTGACAGGAAATCGGCTACGCTTAAAGATTATAAGCGTATAGGATTTAAATCCGGGCTGGAGGTCCATCAGCAGCTTAAGACCCGCAGTAAGCTTTTCTGCCGTTGCCCTGCAGGGATTTACCATGACAATAATGATTACAATGCAGAGCTTATTCGTCATATGCGTCCGACACTAAGCGAGCTCGGCGTTTATGACGGGACAGCGCTCATGGAATTCAAGACAAAGAAAGAGATCCGTTATAGGATAAACAATCAGACAGCCTGTACTTACGAGGTGGATGATACCCCTCCTTTTCCGATAGATCGTGATGCTCTTGAGATAGCCCTTGAGATATCCATCCTTTCAAAATTAAATATTGTCGGGGAGGTTCATATAACGCGCAAGCAATATCTCGACGGAAGTATTCCGACTGGTTTTCAGAGGACTGCGATAGTCGGCGTGGAAGGTGAGATCCAGCTCAGGAACAAGAAAGTCAGACTTATTCAGCTCAGCATTGAAGAGGATTCCTGCCGGGAAATATCCGACATTGGCCACACCAGGGTGTACAAGACTGACCGTCTGGGCATGCCTCTTATTGAAACTGTCACTTATCCTGACATGCTGACACCTGATGAGCTTGCCGAAGCTGCAGAATATATAAGGTTTCTAAACAGGAGTACCGGCAAGGTGAGAACGGGTATAGGAGCTGCCAGGGAAGATGTCAATGTCAGCTGCGAGGGAGGCACAAGGGTGGAATTAAAAGGTGTGGCTCATAATTCATGGATACCCGAACTTTCACATAATGAATGTTTCAGACAATGGTCTCTTCTCAATATTCGCACCTTGTTAAGGAAAAGGATAGCGGACATATCTTCATGGAAGATGACATACAGGGAGATCGATTTTTCAAATCCTGATCTGATAACCAAGCCTGTCAGACAGGCACTGGATAACGGGCTCAGGGTATTTGCACTTAACCTGCCGGAATGCCGGGGAATACTTTCGCATTTTACGCAGCCCGGACATGTCTTTGCTGATGAGATATGCGATAGGCTGAAGGTTATCGCCTGTATTGAGAAACCCAACATGACTAATTCCGAGGATCTGAAACCGCGGCTTTCAGCGAAGGAATTTGAAAAGATATCTTCTTTCCTCGGGGCAGGTGAAGATGATGCCCAGGTAATAATATGGGGGCCTGAAGCTGATATTCCGACTGCCCTTGAGACCGTCGATGAAAGGATCAGGCTCGCATACGAAGGGGTTCCCAATGAGACCAGAAAAACTTTTGCGGACGGGACAAATATTTTCGAGCGGGTCCTTCCCGGTCGCGACAGGATGTACCCCGATACTGACTCAGAACCCATCCCTCTTACCGATGAGTATATTGCCAGACTTAAGGAAAGAACTCCTGTGCTCGTTTCCGAGCGTTATCATCAGCTCAAGAACTGGAACATCCCGGAGGACACTTATCGTTATCTCCTGAGCAAAAACATGGTTCCCCTTATTGAAAGGATCTCTGGCAACCATGGCTTTTCGCCGCGTTATATAGGAACATTTCTCGGACATACCTTTAAAAATATTGAAGGCAGGAAGAAAGCACGGAAGAATTTTTCATATGAGAAGATCTACGGCCTCTTCAGCTTCATTTCAAAGAAGAAATTGCTTCCATCAGTTGCACGGGTGATGCTGCCGGTTATCTACGATAATCCTGATATGGAGTTTGGTTCAGTGCTGACGGCAATTGACTTCAAAAAATACTCGATGAATGAGATCATCGCACCGGTTGACTTCCTTTACCAGAAATTCAGGCAGATAAGATACAGTGAAAAAGAACAGGCTGCAATTGACTGGTTAATGGGACAACTTCACCGCCAGTCCCTTGGAAATGTCGACCTGACTGAACTTAAGACCGAGATCGAAAATAAAATCAGAAAAACAAAATGACTGAAGATATATTCCAGGGTTATAAGGGACAGGCCCTTGAAGTACTAAAGAGATTTAATGTCAGGGTCTGGGGTAAGGCTGAAATAGATACTTCCCGGGGGCTTTTTAAGGGAACTGTCCTGCCAAGGTCAGAAAATGATGATGATAAACATATAGTACTGAAGATCGATACGGGGTATAATATCGGGATAGATATTACTACTATAAAAGGGATGATCGAGACCGGCTATCAGAAAGCAAATTACAAGATTCCCGAAAAGGAATTTCCCTACTCAGTTGAAAAGCCAAGTGTCAAATTATTTGGCACCGGGGGAACGATCGCTTCACGGCTTGATTACAGAACAGGTGCGGTTATTCCTGCGTTTTCACCAGGAGAGCTATATGGCGCAGTACCTGAACTTGCAGACGTTTGCAATATCAATACCGAAAAGCTCTTTGCCGTATTCAGCGAGAATATGGGCCCCGACCAGTATATGACCCTTGCAAAAGCTATCGGAAAGGAGATATCAAACGGGATTGACGGTATAATGATCGGGCACGGCACGGATACTCTTCACCATACTGCCGCAGCCCTGTCGTTCATGGTACAGAATCCTCCTATACCAATAATACTCGTCGGTTCGCAGCGATCATCAGATCGTCCTTCATCCGATGCAGCTCTTAACCTGATACACGCATCAACGGCAGCAGGACATGGAGATATCGCTGAAGTACTGGTTTGTATGTTTGGCCCTACTTCAGATGAATATGGCTTCCTTCACCGTGGTACAAGAGTAAGGAAGATGCACAGCTCGTACAGGTCAACATTCAGGACAATAGGTGATACGCCAGTTGCCACGGTAACCAGGAACGGTGTTAATCCCATTAAAAAGAATTATAATCCACGACGCAAGGACAGGAATGTTAAGATCATGCCATTTTTCAGCGAAAAGGTGACAATGCTTTATTACTATCCGCATATTCAGCCAGAAATAATGACAAACCTGGTCGATATGGGATATAAGGGGATAATAATTGTCGGTACCGGTCTGGGCCATGTAAACAGGGAGCTTTACCCCGCTCTCGACTATGCGAAGGAAAAGGGGGTTTCGGTATTTATGACTCTTCAGACCATCTGGGGATACGTGCATATGTATGTTTACGAGACCGGACGCGATATGATGGCAAAAGGTGTGATACCGCTTGGGAATATGCTTCCCGAGGTGGCATGGGTAAAGCTTGGATGGGCGCTTGGACAGACGGATGATCCGGCTGAGGTCAGAAGGATCATGTTAACTCCGGTAGTTGATGAAATAACTGAAAGAGAGCCATATAACGGGTATCTTGTCTACCAGGGCGGAGTTCCCGAGGTGGAGGAATTCGTAAGGAAATTCAGAAAATAGATGGAGAGTTTTGCACACGATCTGGGAAGAGAGATCAGCAAAGGCCTGCCCGGAACAGAAGTGCAATGGGCTATGGCCTCATCAGACAGGCTGGTGAAAGATTTCCCCAGGGTTCCGCGTAAAGATTCAGCTAATGCAGCGGTACTGTTACTTTTTTATCCTCATTCCGGAAAAATAAATACGGTTTTCATCCAGAGGCCAGATTATGACGGCGTGCACGGCGGACAAATAAGCTTCCCGGGAGGCAAAAGAGAGAAAGATGACCAGGACGCCATATTCACGGCACTGAGGGAAGCAGCTGAAGAGATCGATATCAGGCCTTCTGATGTTAAGATCATCGGTACCCTTACCCCCCTCTTTATTCCTGTTAGTAATATTCTGGTGACCCCCGTCGTGGGCTGGACAGGAAAAAGACCTTTATTTAAGCCTGATCCTTCAGAAGTTCTGTTCATTATCGAGGCGGAACTGGCCCTCTTCCTTGAAAATTCAATTATCAGGACCAGGCCGTGGGAGGTCAGAGGGGAGTCCATCAATATAAGATATTTTGACTACGATGGACACATGATATGGGGGGCAACTGCCATGATCCTTCATGAGCTCCTTACATTAATTAAAAGGGCTCATCTTTCCCTGAAGGTATAATGTATTTGTATTCAGAATATCTCTGAAGTATTTCTGATACAAAATTTACGGGTTCATCTCCCCTGCAATATCCGAACCGTACAACAGGATCGTTATAGTACGAAGGATCTGTCTTCTTGAGAAGAAAATAGGCCACATTATTGTCCCAGATCAGGGGATTTTTACCATGTTTCTCAGCCAGCTTCATCGCATCCAGTATATTTCCTTCTCCTGCATTATAGGCAGCCAGAATGAATTTCAGCCTCTCATTTTCATCCGGGATCTTGCCGCTGAAAAAATCCTGGAGGTACCTTAAATAACGCACCCCGGCCTTGATGTTGTTCACAGGTGAGGCTTTTATATCGATCCCGAAGATCCGTCCTGTGGCAGGCATCACCTGCATCAGTCCGTAGGCACCGGCAAACGAGGTGACGTCGGGGTCAAACCGCGATTCCTGGTAAATAAGCGAGGTGAGAAGCCTCCAGTCCCAGTTGATCGTGTCGCTGAAAGATTTGATATATCCATCCCATGGTGATACTTTACCCGTGGTAAGAGTATAGTAATCGCTTTTTATAATATGGTTCGACCAGCTGTTCCTGAAATATTTTGCATACAGGATAGCATATGTATCCGTGTTTCGGAACGACTCAAGCCAGTTATTGAATAGCCCTGCAAGCTTATCCGATTTAAGCTTCCTTACTCCCCACGCAAGATCCTGTTCAGGTGTAAGAATGGTTCTTGCATCTATCACCGGGTAGTAACCTGTGTTGACAAGCGCAATGTTTTCATCACAGACAGCAAAATCGATCTCTCTTTTTGCAACAAGTGAAATAAGATCTTCGGTCTCAAACGGGACCTCTATGATATTTATTTTTCCGCCCGTCATATCGTTCAGCTGCCTGAGGCAGTCGACCGCAGATGAACCAGACTGAACATAAATGGTCTTCCCTGAAAGGGAGAATTTGTTCCTTACCAGGTCTTTGTCCATTTCGGATCCGGTGAGATTGCTCCACCTGTTAGGTTTCCTCTGGATAAGTACCTGATGTGTCTTTCCTGTCCTGCCGGTGAAAGTGATCTGACTTTCACGCAAGGGGTTCACCGCAAGGTCAACCGCGAGCAGATCTGCCTCACCCGAATTGAGCATTTCAATCGACCTGTTGATATCATTCTCTGTAATGATCTCAAGGTTCAGTCCTGAATAGTCGGCGAAGGATTTCAGCAATTCATAGTGAAATCCCATTGGGGTTCCTTTATATATGAAGTAGTTCGTCGAATTGAAATCAGTGATGGCAATCAGCCTGCCCCGGTGACGAAAATCGTCAAGGTCAAGGTATGATGTCTGAATGAAATCTTTATGAGAAACATCCTTCTTACAGGATGAAAGCTGGATTAACAGCAGGAAGATGAATAAAATATAGCCCTTAATCAATAATCTTTGTATTGGTTACTAAAGCAAAAATTTAAGGGTGCAAAGATAGTAACTTTTTTCTAATTATAAAATGTCCAGGCAAATCCCCACTTCAACCACCTGATATTCATTGGGTATCCGGGCACCATAAAGTAATCATATCCGGTCAGCTTCGAATTAAAATGTTCGAACATTACAAAGATGCGGGTCCGTTTCAGCTTTACATCAAGAAAAGCATTCAGATAAGGGTAGTTTCCGACAGAAATTTGATTGGTAACAGGTGGCTGGTAATTTAATAATGGAAGGTAGCCTGCGGCAGGGTTGAACTGTCCCTGGTAATAAGTGGCTGTAGCCGGCATCCATTCATATCCGTTATAGGGGGTATTGTAAAGTACCTCAAATCCGATCTGGGTGAGCAGGTCGCCGTTCGTAAGATTGAAATGGATATTGTGCTGAAAGTATAAGGCAGAGCGAAGCGTCACCAATGGCAGATCAACAACATTCCTGTCGTTTGAGACCTGCATAAGAATTTCATTGTCGAGGTGCAGTTTCCAGGCCGAGACCTCTTTCTTCAGCGTTAATGCTGCCACGGAGAGTGCTGCCGGGAATTGTGCCGGCAGGGCATCAGGTCCGAAATATGTATAATTGTTGATGATGGCATAATTGAAACGGAGGCTCAGCATCCTTGCCGGATAAAGAAACTCAGTCCCGGCATCAATTCTGAATTCTTTGCTGAATGAATTATTCCATATGAAATTGTTCCCGATCCACCTTTCGTACCACTCCGAAGGGGTGGTATTATTCATCCCGCCTGTAATATCCCATTCTGCCCGTCCCTTTTTGAAATCAAAATCACGGGTTATGATTCCTTTCACATTAAAATCTCCCACCCTGTACCCCGAGAAGTAAAGTTCTCCTTCAGCCTCCCACCTGAATTTATTCCCGATATTGTTAAAAAGCCTGCCTACCAGCACGTTATTGCTTCTGTGCCAGGCTAAGGAATCTGCATGAGGAGTAACATTGGCTTGTATGCCCTGGGTATACCAGAATTGCTCGTTTCTGATACCCACTCCCCCTCCCAGTCTGAATTTTCTTCTTTCATCGGTACTGAAGTCAAACCTGAGGGTGTTATTCATGACGCGCATTGAAAGGGTATCAAAAGTTACCGCTGAATCAAGGTAAATATTTGTATAAAACTTATCTCCCGGGAATGCGTCAGTATAGGATCTTTTACCGGTCTCAAATGTGAAAATATGGGAAAATACCCCGTTCATCCTGAATCCTTTTATAACACTGTCAGTTTTAACGGAATCCGGTTTTGCCGGGGTCGGTTTACCGAGTACAAGCTTCTGGACCAGAAGCAGGTTCCAGTTTTTAAGATTATTCTGAGCAGCGTTCAGGCTTCCCATATTTACTTCTACATCCTTCGTGTTATAGGTGGGTAACTGAGTTTTATCAACGATCCCTCCGTTTTCCTGACCAAGCAGGTTGTTTATTCCTGTCTGGAAATAAGCTTTATATTTATCTCCTGTATAGGAAAAGTGCAGTGCAAATGTCTTGTCGGCTGACCTCTGATAGCTGTATTGCCCCAGACTGTATACAATATCATAAACAAGACCGAAATTCATAAACCTGTTAATGTTCTGGGAATGGCGCACCCTGAAGGTTTGTTCAGCCCTGTCACGTTGTCCGGCATAACTGAAGACCATTTCGGTGAAAGGCACCTGCGTATTGATGAAAAGGGCGTTGTCGGGCATGTGCATAAATGGGTAGAGATACCTGTATAGGAACTTGTTGGGATCCGTGATCCGGTCAAAGAAATTAATCTGGTATAATGGAAGGCCGTAGTTCCCCGGATAGGCATTAAAAGAGGAATACTTGTCTGACCGCCTGTTGCGGTGATATAACGAGGATGCAGTATCCAGAGGCACACTTACCTCTTCTGCGTAATCATCCGGCAGAGCAAATTGTCTGGTAACATGATGATGCTTAAGAGTATCTGCCTTTTGTGCTGAAAGCAACGACGAAAAGAAGAGCAACAATATGATCAATAATGGCCTTCGCATCACCGGCAAATATAGGAAAAAGCAGTGGATTGGTTCAGTCACCAACTGTTAATCCACATTGTCATTCAGGTAAGCATTGTCCTCTCTCAGGACAGGCTCATCATCATCACCTGAACTCAGGGTAAATTTCGAAACCTTGCTGTCTGCCGCCTTATCCGTATTACCAAGGGCCAGATTCTTCCTGACGTAAGCAGGCACATCCTCAAAAGTATCAATATTGTCCTTCATTGCCTTATTCGACAATCCTTCCTTTTTCATGATATTCTGCATATGCTTCACCTTTTTGAGCGTCGCATCGGATTTGCTTGAAGAATCACTTTCTGATGCACTTTTTCGTGATCTGCCGAACTGTGTTTCTTCCTTGTCTTCAATGCCGAAATCGATCGTTCCCTGTGACTCCTCATCCATATCGGTGATAATCGATCTTTTATCTTTCTGGCGAACAGTAAAGACGTCATTCCCTTCCTCGGGTACGATCCGCTGTGGAATAACCGGCATTTTCGTCTCGAGGTTTACCTTATGAGGCTCCTTGGGCTTATAGGGCTGGAAGATACTGTTGGCCTCAAAGCCGGTTGCTATCACGGTCACGCTTATCTCTTCATTCAGGCTGTCATCCTTCGATAGTCCTCTAATGATCAGCGCATCATCCGAAGCCACTTCGTATATATAATCAGTGATCTCCCCCAGCTCATCCATAGTAAGCTCATGCTCCCCGTTCCCTGTAGAGATATTGATCAGAATGCTTCTTGCTCCTGTTATATCATTTGAGTTCAGCAGCGGAGATGCGAGGGCATTCTCAATGGCTTTTATGGCACGGTTCTCACCTGAAGCGCTTCCCATTCCCAGAAGGGCCACACCGGAGTCGCGCATGACAGTTTCCACATCGGCAAAATCTACATTTATATAGCCAGTTACGGTTATTATTTCTGCAATGCCCTTCACTGCAGTTGTAAGAACATCATCAGCCTTGGCAAATGCAGTCGACACAGGCTGGTTGCCATATATTTCCCTCAGCTTTTCGTTGTTTATTACCAGCAGTGAGTCGACCTTGTCCTTCAGTTCAGTTACCCCGTCGATAGCATGTTTGATCCTTATTTTACCTTCCGACTTGAATGGGATCGTCACCACCGCAATCGTAAGCAGCCCTGCATCCTTGCAGGCTTTGGCAATTACAGGCGCAGCGCCGGTTCCGGTGCCACCTCCCATCCCTGTTGTGATAAAGACCATTTTGGTATTACCCGAAAGAGCATCCATAACATCATCGATGTTTTCCATTGCTGCCTTTCTTCCGATCTCCGGCTTGCTGCCGGCACCTCTGCCTTCGGTAAGAGCCTCCCCGATCTGAACCTTTACCGGGACCTGGCTATTTATCAATGCCTGATGATCAGTATTGCACACGACGAAATTCACATCGCGGATGCCTTTCTCAAACATATGATTTACGGCATTGTTGCCGCCTCCACCGATCCCGAGGACTTTTATAATAGAAGACCTTTCAACGGGTAGATCGAAATTCATCAGATCGTCTGCCATAGCGATATAATTTTAAAAGTTTTTGAACAGCATTTTTACACTATAACCATAATTATCAGCTAATCTTCTGATCTTCTACCTCAAACATCCGGGTCAGGATGCCTTTGATCTTATCAGTAAGTGATACCTTTTCATCCTCTGCCTCTTCCATTTCAACCTCGCTGATCATCTCCTCCTTCCCCTCATCGGGAGTGACAGTCGCCCTGGGTTTGACGTAATCCTCGTGAGAACCTGCATCGAACGTCTTATGATATGTTTCGAGGAAATCAAAACCTCTCATGACAAGACCGACACTTGTTGCATACATCGGCTGGTTTATCTCATTTTTTGCAGCTCCCCCGAGATGCTCATTAGGCAGCCCGATCCTGACATCCATTCCTGTCTTGAATTTCATCAGCTGCGGGAGATGCCTGAGCAGTGCCCCGCCGCCTGTTATTACAACTCCTGCGGCCAGCTTATCGGCGTATCCTGAATTCTGGATCTCAAAATTCACCGCATCGATTATCTCTTCCATCCTCGACTGGATGATATAAGCCAGGCTTTTGAAAGAGATCTCTTTCGGGTCCCTTCCGCTGATTCCGGGTATCGAGACCACTTTATCATCAGGTGCAATATCGCCAAGGGCTGAACCATACTGTATCTTCAGCTGCTCAGCATGACGGTGAAGGATCGCACATCCTTCCTTTATATCCTTGGTAATCACATTGCCTCCGAAAGGAATGACTGAAGTATGACGGATTATGTTATCATAATAAATAGCAACATCCGTAGTACCTCCTCCGATATCGACAAGCACGACCCCTGCCTCTTTTTCATCATCAGTAAGACATGCATCAGATGAAGCAAGCGGTTCAAGTATCATATCCTTGACTGTGAGCCCGGCTTTCCTTATGCATTTCTCAATATTCTTGGCAGCTGCGACCTGTCCGATGACAATATGGAAATTTGCTTCAAGACGCCTGCCGCACATTCCGATAGGACTTTTCACCCCTGTCTCATTATCGACAATGAAGTTCTGCGGAATGACATGGATGATCTCCTCCCCGATATCTATATGTATCTTATGCATATCCTCAATCAGCCTGAAGACCTCCTCCTTGTTTATCTCATCGTCATAATTGTCGCGCATTATGTACCCGCGGCTCTTCATGCTTTTAATATGCTGTCCTGCGATTCCGACAAAGACCTCTGAAAAGTTTATACCCGATCTTTTCTGGACATCCAGAACGGTTGTCTCGATGGCATTTACAGTGTCCTCGATGTTGAGTACGACGCCACGCTTTACACCACGCGACGGAGCTTTGCTGAGACCCAGTATATCGATCTTACCGTTCTCGTTCTTTGTACCGACAATCGCCACGATTTTCGTGGTTCCTATGTCGATTGCTGCTACATACTGTTCTTTTTTATTCATAGCTAATAATTATGGTTATTTCTGATTATCTTTTTCTGCATACTATCTGGTCCCTGAATTCAAGGTTAATAAGATCATACTTATTCCATCCCTCAACAGGGAGCACCTCTTTGTAGAAAGTTTCCAGGTTGCGTAGCTTCCCCCTGTAATTCTCTGTCGATCCAAGATGGATCTTCTGGCTCCCAAGTCGAGGTATCAGATCTATCTCATCATCATCATCCACATATATCTGGTCGATCTGCGCCGACCAGAAATCATCATTCCTGACATATTCGACAAGGTCAAAAATATCTTTCAGGATAGTGTTTTTAATTGCGGTATCAAGAACACTTGTCCCATTGAGCATCTGGGATGTTATCCTGATATTACCTTCCACAATCTGCAGACGTGGCGTATAAAGCTTCTTACATCTCATTACCACGCCGTCATCATCAACAAAATAGTCGCCTCCTCCCGCTATGACCCTCATCACGGGATTTCTCTGGTTGGCATAAACATGGAGTATCCCGTCAATAGTCAGGTATGCTTCCGCGACTTTCAGCTCCTTAAGACGGGAAAGTCTTTCCTCAATCTCATTTAGTGATATCGAACTGACAGGCGCCCCTATTACCCTGGAGCCTCCGGATGAAACAAGATTCCTGATCTCGAGCTTATTTACAAGATGATAGTCTGAGGAGTCGGCGATATTGATATTTATACCACCGCAGGTCATTCCCCTGATTTTATTAGTAAGCCAGGCCGGTATCACAAGAAGATACAGTGCTGAAATGACTATCAATATCCTGCTGAAGATCTTCATTTTCTTCTCCTGTTCAGTTCATCTTCTATAGGTTTCACAAGCCTGTCTATATCGCCTGCACCTATCGTAAGTAAAACATCAAGCCCTTCTATATCAAGCTTTGCCGGAATATCTTTCTTATCCAGCAATCTTTTATTTCTGTTTTTCATTCTTTCAAGTATCATCGATGAGGATACTCCTTCAATAGGTTTCTCCCGTGCCGGGTAAATGGGAAGCAGAATGATTTCATCAAGCATATCGAGTATCCGTGCAAACCCATCTGCATGATCCCTGGTTCGGGAGAAAAGATGCGGCTGAAAAATTCCTGTGATCTTGCGTTTGCCATAATATTCCCTTACTGAGGTGATACAGGCTCTTATCTCCTCGGGATGATGGGCATAGTCATCAATGTACACAAGGCCCGGCCGGTTTATTCTGATATCGAACCTGCGCTGAACCCCCATGAAGGTGAGCAGGGCTCCTTTCAGTTCAGTCGTAGTTACTCCGCACAACAATGCCATCGAGGAAGCTGCAACTGCATTTTCAATATTTACCCTCCCCGGAAATGAGAAGATTATACCGGTGATATTCTCTCCTGGCGTTTCAAGGTCGAATCTGAAAGAATCATTCTCCTGAATTATATTATACGCCCTGTAATCCGACCCATCATTAAATCCATATGTAACCCCCATCACCCATTGCGGGATCATGACCTGACCGGTTATTTTTTCGTTGATCACAAGGGTTCCTCCCTTTCTGATCTTCGTGAAAAATTCGTTATATGCGTCGATCATAGCCTGGTGTGTGCCATAAATATCCAGATGGTCGGCATCCATAGCTGTCACAACTGCCATCCCCGGGCTAAGAGTATGGAACGACCTGTCATATTCATCAGCCTCCATCACAGTGTACATGCTTTCACCCGTAAGAAAGTTGCTGTTGTAATTTTTTGAAATTCCACCCAGGAAAGCTGAACAACCCTGCGAGGATTGCTTAAGGATATGGGCTAGCATTGTCGATACAGTTGTCTTCCCATGGGTTCCGGAAACAGCAAGAGTACAGGTTTTCAAAGAAATCTCTCCCAGTACTTCCGACCGCTTGCGCAGAGGATATTCGTTGGCTCTGAACCATGATATGATCATATTCTCAGGGGGGATCGCCGGAGTATATACGATAAGTACCCTTTCTTTTTCGGATGGCTTCCTGAATATTACGGGAATTGAATCAATATCATCTTTAAAGCTTATGCTGCACCCCTCCTGCTCAAGAGCGGCTGTAATACTGCTTTCACTTCTGTCGTACCCTGCAACATAAACTCCGCAGAACCTGAAATAACGGGCAATAGCGCTCATCCCGATACCGCCGATACCGATAAAATAGACTCCCTTTATGTCGTATCGCTCTTTCATTCCTTTATTAGCTTCATAACTTCACCGGCGATCCTGATATCAGCATCTCTTTCAGCCAGTTTAATTATATTGCCTGACAATGATCTTGTCTTTTCAATATTCCCGATAAGTGCTATTGCCTCATCTATAAGTGTTTCGACAGCGTTACTGTCGTTGACCATTATTGCAGCCCCCTTTCCTGACAGGGCAAGAGCATTCTTTGTCTGATGATCTTCTGCCACATTCGGTGAGGGAACAAGGATCACGGGCTTTCCGACCAGGCACAATTCTGAAATTGTTCCTGCCCCCGCTCTGGAAATGATTATATCAGCAGCAGAAAAAGCAAGGTCCATCCTGTTGATAAATTCATGTACCCTTATGTTATTTGCGGATGATACTGACACAAGGGCATTTACATCTTCAAAGTAATATTTGCCTGTCTGCCATATCCACTGAATACCTGAACTGATCAGATCATTGAGATTTTCCGAAAGGCTCCTGTTTATGGTACCGGCTCCAAGAGATCCTCCAAGAACAAGTACAACAGGAAGCTGACTGTCGAGGTTGAAAAATGACATAGCCTCCTCCCTGATCCCGGACATATTTTCAAAGCCCTGGCGCACCGGATTGCCTGTTTTAATGATCTTCCCTGCCGGAAAATATTTTTCCATCCCGTCGTACGCAACACAGATGGTCCCGGCCTTTTTGGCAAGAAGCTTGTTTGTGATACCTGCGTAACTGTTCTGTTCCTGAATCAGGAATGGAATGCCGGAACGTCCTGCCATCCTCAGAACAGGGCCGCTTGCATAGCCTCCTACTCCGACCACAACATCGGGTTTGAAATCTCTTATAATCCTCCCAGCATACCGCAGCGATTTAAGAAGTCTGAAGATCACCGGAATATTCATGAAAATATTTTTCCTGTTGAACCCGGAAACGGGAAGGCCCACAATGTCATAGCCTGCTGCAGGCACTTTTTCCATCTCCATTCTTCCTTCCGCACCAACAAAAAGTATCTGAACCTCAGGATCGATTTTTCTGAGTGCATTGGCAATTGAAATGGCCGGGAAGATATGTCCTCCCGTTCCGCCGCCGCTGATTATGATCCTGTTATGCTTTTGCCGGTTCATAGATCTTTTCTCCTTCATCTGTTTTCTCTTCTTCGGGAAGTTCCTCCTGCTTTATCCGGGCATTGACGACCCTGCTGACGCTCAGTATTGCACCAATTGAAAAACTCATCACAAGAACCGAGGTACGACCCCAGCTTATCATTGGAAGTGTCTGTCCTGTTACCGGGAATAAACCTACGGCAACAAGCATGTTGAGCATCGCCTGGACAACGATCATGACCACAAGTCCCAGCACAAGGAAGGCGGGAAAGGCCGTTTCGCATTTCTTCGCTATAGCTATTCCCCTGAATAGCAGGATCATAAATGCCATGATAATTGGTATTGCACCAAAGATCAATCCATATTCCT
The DNA here is from genome assembly GCA_050013475.1 of Bacteroidales bacterium. Taxonomy (GTDB): domain Bacteria; phylum Bacteroidota; class Bacteroidia; order Bacteroidales; family VadinHA17; genus LD21. The sequence goes on along the minus strand of JBEKFE010000004.1, from coordinate 217,121 downwards.
CTGTTATGATTGCAAAAATGAAATCAGAATTTGACTGAGGCAGGATATTTCGTTGGGTGCTCTTGCCGGGAGCTTTTCCGATAAGTCCCCCGGTGGAAATCGCAATTTTAGCCTGGTTTGACTGGTAATCCTCATCCTCGGTGGCCCCTCTCTTAAAATAGTGTTCCACTCTGTTCTTCCAAACGGTAACCCTGTTACTGCCTGGCGATATGATCGAAAGAGTAAGTGCGAAAAGCAGGATTGCAACAAAGGCAAGTCCGACATAAGCCAGCAAAAACCTGAAAGGGATCCTTCCGATGAAAAGTATTATCATGCTTATTCCAAAGATCATCAGGGATGTTGAGAGGTTTTCCGATAGAATAAGTCCGCATACTATTGCTATTGGAACCATGAATATCTTTGTCACAAGCATGAAGTCATTTAATTCATGCTGATATTGTGCGAGTGCTCTTGCCAGGTATATGACAAGGGCTACCTTGGCGAGGTCTGATGTCTGAAGTCTGAATCCTGTCCCGGGGATGACGATCCATCTTGTTGCTTCATTCACCCTTACGCCTATAAAGAGCGTGAGCACCAGCAGCAAGATCGAAATGATGAGGAAAAGGCCTGCAAGTGATGAATATATCCTGTAAGGAAGGTGAAGTGTCAGAACCATTATTGCTAGGCCGAAGGAGAGCATCATGAACTGGGTCCTGAGGAAATATGCCGTATTCCCACCATGCTTTGTAAATGCAACACTTACCGAGGAGCTGTAAACTGAAAGCAAAGAATAGATCATAAAAAGGGCGACAAGCGCCCAGATAGATCTGTCGCCTTTAAACACACTTACCAGCCAGCCTCTTTTCATAAATTCAAATAATCAGATTCATTCTCAAAGGTTTCTTACTGCGGCTTTGAATTGTCTTCCCCTGTCTTCATAATTATTGAACAGGTCAAAGCTTGCACACGCCGGTGAAAGCAGTACCGTATCCCCCTTTGCTGCAAGGTAATAGGACGACCTGACCGCCTCCTCCATCGACAGGGTCTCCACTATGGTGGGAATCTTATCCTTGAATGATTCAACTAGTTTCCTGTTGTCCTTGCCAAGGCATACGACAGCTTTTACCTTCTTCTTCACAACCTCAAACAGTTCCGAATAATCATTCCCCTTGTCAATACCTCCCGCGATCCATACCACTTTTGTTTCCATGCATTCAAGCGCATACCATGTCGAGTTCACATTGGTCGCCTTTGAATCGTTTATGAAATTTATGCCACAAACAGTGATTACCGGCTCGAGTCGGTGCTCAACTCCCTGAAAATCAGCAAGACTTTCTCTTATCACATCCTTGCGGATATTCAATACTTTTCCTGCTATGGCGGCAGCCATGGAGTTGTAGGTGTTGTGTCGACCTTTTAATGCCAGATCATGGATTGTCATAAGGTTGGTTTTATGTTTATAATCGATTATCAGTTCATCATTCTCGATGTAGGCAGTCATGCTTTCGGTCCTGTCGGCTGAAAAAGGAAGCATTTTCATGCCATACTTTTTCTTCGATAGTTCCGCATTTATTATAGGATCTTCAGCCCAGTATATGAGGTACTCAGAGCTTGTCTGGTTTCTTGTAATCCTGAATTTGGAGTCCACGTAATTCTGCAGCTGATAGCCATACCTGTCAAGATGATCGGGCGTGATGTTCAGAAGAATTGCAATATCAGCCCTGAAATCATACATGCCGTCAAGCTGAAAGCTGCTCAGCTCGATGACATAATAATCATATACTCCCTCTGCAACAGCCATTGCGAAGCTATTCCCCACATTACCGGTGAGCGCTGCATTCAGCCCGGCTTTCTTAAGCATATGGTAGATAAGGCTGGTAGTTGTGGTTTTGCCGTTGCTGCCGGTGATGCATATTTTAAAGGCATTTGTATACCTGCCGGCAAACTCTATTTCTGAGATCACCGGGATCCCTTTTTCGTGAAGAAGATGGATCAACGGTGCCTTCTCAGAAATACCCGGACTTTTTATCACTTCATCAGCCGTCAGGATCTCATTCTCCGAATGTCTTCCCTCCTCAAACCTCACGCCTTCCCTGTCAAGGATCTCCTTATACTTTGGCTTTATCTGGCCTGAATCAGAGACAAATACGTCGAGACCATGCCTTTTCGCCAGTACGGCTGATCCTGCTCCGCTTTCTCCGGCACCCAGTATTACAATTTTGTTCTTCATCCCCTGTTATCTGATCTTTAGTGTTACGATGCTTAGTACAGCAAGAATTATTGCCACGATCCAGAATCTCGTAACTATTTTTGGTTCAGGATATCCTTTCTTCTGATAATGATGATGCAACGGAGCCATCAGGAAAAATCTCCTTCCGGTCCCATATTTTTTCTTTGTCCTTTTAAAGACCGCAACCTGTATCACCACTGATAGGTTCTCCACGAGGAAGATTCCGCATAACAATGGGATCAGCAGTTCCTTACGTATTACGATAGCGAATACCGCTATAATTCCACCAAGGGCAAGACTGCCCGTATCGCCCATAAAGACCTGTGCAGGGAATGAGTTGTACCAGAGGAACCCGATCGTGGCCCCGATGAAGGAGGCCGCAAAGATCACAAGCTCCTCCGACCCGGGGATATACATGATATTGAGGTATCTGGCGTAGATCAGGTTACTCGACACGTAAGCCAGTATCGCCAGAGGCACGGCAATAATTGCAGATGTCCCCGTCGCCAGCCCGTCAAGTCCGTCAGTCAGGTTTGCCCCGTTAGATACGGCAGTTACAATGAAGATCACGACAAGTACAAAAACGACCCATGTAAGAGGCTGACGGATAGGCCCTTTAATAAACGAGACAAGCCATTTATAATCAAACTCATTATTCTTTACAAAAGGGATGGTCGTCTTTGTTGACTTTTGCTCGAGCGTGATCTCAGTCTTTTCGGTGTAATGGATGGATGGATCAAGAAGTTCATTTCTCTGCCTCAACGAAAGGGTTGAGACCGGAACTTTCTCAGCAATTTTAACATCACTGCTGAAGTAGAAAACAAGGCCAACAAGTATTGCAAGACTTATCTGACCTGCCACTTTGAATCTCCCTGCAAGTCCCTCCTTGTTCTTTTTGAATACCTTGATATAATCATCCAGGAACCCCATGAAGCCCAGCCAGACGGTTGTGATGAGCATCAGGATTATGTAGATGTTATCAAGCTTGGCAAAGAGCAGAGTCGGCACTATGATAGATGCAAGTATTATTATTCCCCCCATTGATGGCGTACCTTGTTTCCTGTACTGACCTTCAAGCCCAAGATCCCTTATTACTTCTCCAACCTGTTCCTTCTGCAGGAACTTTATTATCCTTTTACCTATCAGCATTGAAATGATCAGAGATGCAATTATGGCTCCTGCAGATCTGAATGATATGAACTTAAAGACCCCTGCTCCGGGAACTTTAAGCGAATCAAGATAGTTGAAGAGATAGTAGAACATATCTTTCTATATTTTCATTAGTAGCGCTTTCCCTAGTTCTTCCCTGTCGTCGAAGCGATGCCTTACACCTTTTACCTCCTGATAGGTCTCATGGCCTTTCCCGGCAACCAGTATCACATCTCCAGATTCAGCAAGCATCACTGCTGTTTTAATTGCCTGACGTCTGTCGGCAATCCTTACAACCCTGTTTTTCAGATCAGGGGTTATCCCCTCTTCCATTTCATCAAGGATCTTTTCCGGATCCTCACTCCGCGGGTTATCGGAAGTCAGGATCACCCTGTTGCTTCCCGCTGCAGAAATAGCGGCCATTTTCGGACGTTTGGTCCTGTCGCGGTCTCCCCCGGCACCTACGACCGTAATAAGTCTTTTATCTCCCTGCCTTATCTTGTTTATGGTCTCTATCACATTAAGCAGGGCGTCGGGTGTATGTGCATAGTCGACTATCCCTGTTATTGAGCCTGTTGAACTGACAACCTCCAGCCTGCCTGGAACAGAGTAAAGCCCGCTTATAATTGTCAGAATCTCCTTTTTTGACTCGCCCAGCAGAACTGCAGCTGCATATACTGCAAGCAGGTTGGAAGCGTTGAAATCACCTATGAAGCGGGTCCATACCTCCTCACCATCGATCCTGAGGCCCATCCCTTCAAAACGCTGCTCAAGTATTGACGCCCTGAAATCAGCCATTCCCCTGGTTGAAAACATATATTTTTCAGCCTTTGTATTCTGGAGCATTACTTTGCCGTTACGGTCATCAGCATTTGCAAGCGCGAATGATCCGGGTCCGAGTAAGTCGAAGAATCCTTTTTTTGCTGCCAGGTAATTATCGAATGTCTTGTGATAATCGAGATGATCATGAGTGAGGTTTGTAAAGATGCCTCCCCTGAATTTAAGACCTGCAATTCGTTTTTGATCAACGGAATGTGAGCTGACCTCCATAAAGGCATAATTGCATCCGTTACTGACCATTTCAGCAAGGGTCCTGTTCAGCTGTACCGGATCGGGAGTTGTATGAGTTGCCGGAAGTTCCCTGTCCTCGATGTAGTTGCAGACAGTAGAGAAAAGGCCGCATTTATAACCCAGTTTTCTGAATGTTCTGAAAAGAAGTGTGGCGATGGTGGTCTTGCCGTTGGTCCCGGTCACGCCCACCAGGGTCAACTGATGTGAAGGGTCGCCGTAGAACCCGGAGGCTGCAATTCCAAGGGCGCTTGCTGAATCAGCAACTTTCAGAAAAACGGCATTCTCAGGTTTTTCAGGAGGAAGCTCCTCACAGATAACAGCTGATGCACCGCTTTTTATGGCATCGCTGATATATTCATGTCCATCAGTTTTGGTTCCTCTTACGGCAACGAAAAGAGAATCCTTTTCAACCTTTCTCGAGTCAAAAACAATACCTGAGATCTCACAATCGGAGTATCTCCCGGGAGAGAGGATCTCAATATTCCTTAATATTTCGGTCAGCTTCATCTTTTATAGCTTCAAATCAAGCGATACAACGGAACCCTCAAAGATCTTTGCACCATGTTCAGGTGACTGTTTTTTAACTTTGCCAAGGCCTGAGAACTGAACTCTCAGTCCTGAATTTTCAAGAAGGTACATGGCGTCACGCAGTGTCATGCCCCTCACATCAGGCACGAGTCCCTGTTCAATCTTTACCGGAGCAAGCCGTATGGTATCTCCGCTTTCACGTGTTGCCACCCAGTTGTCGTCGCATGTTTTCCGGTATCTGATGTTGAGGTCGCTGAATATCTCCCGTATATCTTCACGGTAACCATTGCCGGCATCAGGTGCTGCAAGAAGCTTTTCGTCGTGTTTTGCCTCCCTGAAATCCCTGAAGAATGTAGTTGAATAAACCTTGTCGGAGATCTCCTTGAAAACAGGTCCCGCCACTATATTGCCGTAGTAGATCGAATTGTTTGGGGCATTTACCACCACGATGCACGAGTAGAGTGGGTTCTCTGCAGGGAAATATCCGACGAACGAAGCCTGGTAGGAGATCCTTGATCCGGTTTTATAGCCATATTTTTCCTTTGCGATCTGTGCCGTCCCTGTCTTTCCGGCAATTTTATAATCAGCATCCTTCAGGTTTTTAGCGGTTCCACGCTCAACCACACCTTCAAGCATCTTCTTTGCTTTACGGATCGTTGAGCGGGATGCTATTGAATTTATTATAACCTCTGTGCCAAAGCTCTTTATCAGTGTACCATTGCGTCTGACTTCAGTGACAAAACGTGGCTTCATCATCTTCCCATCGTTTGCAACGGCATTATAAAAGGTAAGTATCTGAAGCGGTGTGAGCTGTACTTCATATCCGTGCGACATCATGGGAAGGGAAAGACCCGACCAGAGTTTGTCACCCGGGTACCGTATCACGGGATCTCCCTCACCCTTTATCTGGATATCCAGCTTCTGATTGAGCTTCATGGCGTACAACCGGTCGACAAACTTCCTTGGATTATCCTTGTAATGTTCATAGATAAGCTTTGAAGTACCTACATTGGATGATTTCTCAAATACCTGTTTGACAGTCAGTTTTCCGTACCCCGCCTCTTCGTGGTCCCTGATGATCTTGTTGTAGAATTTCACTGTCCCGTTCCCCGTATCGACCACATCGCCGGTATCAATAACCCCATCCTCGATGGCAGCCATAAGCGATGCCAGCTTGAAGGTTGAACCGGGTTCAGTGCTTTCGCCTATAGCGAAGTTGTAAGCCTCATGGTAATCACCATCATCACCCCTGTCAAGATTTGCAATTGCCTTTATATCGCCGGTGGCTACTTCCATAAGCACCGCACAACCATGGTCGGCATTGTTTTTGACCAGCTGGTTCCTGAGGGCTGTAGTCGCAACATCCTGAAGGTCAATGTCGATAGTGGAAATAACATCATAGCCATCCTTTGAATCGACTGAATTTGCGTCCACCACGGGTATCCAGTCACCTCCGGTGAGCCTTTGCTTTACCATAAGGCCGTTTTTCCCGGCCAGCACATTCTCGAAAGCCCCTTCAATGCCGACCTCAGTTCCTTCGCTGCCCTGGTTCAGGTATCCGATGGTCCTGAGCGCCAGGTCGCTGTTCGGCAGGATTCTTTTATTTTCCGCGACAGTAACCATGCCCCCTTTGTACTGACCTTCACGAAAGACAGGAAGATCCCTTAGCTTGCTAAGAGTTTCATAATCGACCTTTCGTTTTATAAGAAGATACCTGTCCCCTTTTTTCCTGGCATTTACAAGAAGGGATTTCCATTCGGGCGCGGATCTGTCGCCGGCAAGTCTTGCAAGACCCGTGCAAAGATCATCGATGCCTTCCGACCAGATCTCAGGCGACATGCCGCTGCTCCGGGTATCCATATAGATCGAATAGTACGGCACAGAGCTTGCGAGAAGCCGTCCGTCATCGGCCAGGATATCTCCACGGTTTGCGATCACCTCATCAGTTTTATATACATATTTCTCGCTCATTGCCTCCCACTTGCTTTTTTCCACGTACTGAAGAAGGATGATCTTTACAAAAAGCACTGTTGCGAGCGCTGCAATTGCAAAGTAGACTATACCGCTTCTCCAGATTATATCGTCCCTGATCGCCATGATCTTAATTTCCTCTGACTACCAGTTTATAAGGCGGCTCGCGAAGCTCCTCCAGGCCAAGGTCACGTTCCTTTACCAGGCGGAACACTTCCGACTGGTTACTCTCATGCATCAGGCTGGCTGAAGTGGAAAGCGATTCAGATCTGAGATCCCTGACCTCCCGTGTTAGCCTGGTGGTCTCCCTGGTAATTCTTTCGGCGTGGAACCTGTTCGCAATGTAGAGAGCCCCAAGAAAAGTCAGCAGGAAGAGAAACCAGATATTCTTGAGGATCAGCCTGTCGGTGACAATGGTCCCGCTCAAGAGATCCTTTATCAGGGTTCCTGTGGTTACCCTTTTGATATTCTCTTTCTTGTCAGTTTTTACCTGTTCCTCTTCCATTGATTCAAATCTTTTCAGCGATCCTTAGCTTTGCGCTTCGTGCCCTGCTGTTGGCAGCTATCTCATCTTCCGACGGTGTTATGGCCTTTCGGTTAATCAGCCTGAACGGTGTTGAAGAGTTACCGTAGAAATCCTTCTCCTCATCGCCTGTAAAATTTCCCGCTCTCATAAAATCCTTAACTAACCTGTCTTCAAGCGAGTGGTAGGTAAGTACCACCAGCCTGCCCTCCTTGTTCAGCATCTCAAGCGACTGTTCGAGCAACTCCTTCAGATAGTCAATTTCGTGGTTGACAGCTATCCTGAGAGCCTGGAACAACCTGGCATAAAATTTATTTTCCTGCCTGGGAGGGATCATTTTACCAAGAATTCCCATTATGTCTTTCACGCTCTTAACAGGCTTCCGGGTTCTTGACGTAACGATTGCCCTGGATATTTTTCTTGAGTTCGTCAGTTCACCATAGTTGTAGAAAATATCAGCCAGTTCTTTTTCATCAAGGGTTGCAATAAGATCGGATGCTTTTAAAGCTGAGTTCCTGTTCATCCTCATATCAAGTTCGGCATCCTGCCTGAATGTAAAGCCCCGGGAAGGTTCGTCGAACTGATGGAATGAAACGCCAAGATCCGCCAGAATGCCATCGACGGAATTTATTCCGATGAACCTCAGGTTGTTTTTAAGGAACCGGAAATTCTGGTTAAGGAAGGTGAAGCGGTCATCGCGTACAATATTTTTCCCTGCATCCTCATCCTGATCAAAGGCGACCAGACGACCTGTGGTCAGTTTTTTCAGTATTTCCTTGGAGTGTCCTCCTCCTCCGAAGGTAACGTCGACATAAATCCCGTTGGGCCGGATATTGAGCCCATTGATACTTTCATCCAGCAATGCGGGAACATGATATGCCATTATTCTTCAGGAGCAATTAACCTGTTACCCATAAGCTTCTCGGCAAGGTTTGCAAAATCGTCAGTAGGCATGTCGATCTTGTCATAAAGATCGGCTGCCCACAATTCAATTCTTCCATCCTGACCTGCAAGCACAACATCTCTTTTTATCCCGGCAAGATCGAGTAACCTTCTTGGTATCAGCAGACGGTTATTGTTATCGAGAGTAAGTTCAGCGGTCCCCTTGAAAAAATTTCTCAGGAATAGATTGTGTTCCCTGTTATAGGGATTGATCCTGCTTCTGATCCTCTCGACCTGCCCGTTCCAATCCTCACTTGAATAGAGGACGAGGCACCGTTCAAATATGTCCCTGCGAACCACAAAGTGATCCTGCGCCGAAGCAGGAAGCTGCTTCTTGAATGCTATTGGCAAAATGATCCTGCCCTTTGCATCAATTTTGCACGTGTAATCACCTATAAATGTGGCCATACTCTCACTTCCGGTTATAAACCGCTAAAATAAGTAAAAAATATCCACTTTACTCCACATTGCTCCATTTTTTTCCACTATTGTTGAAAACTTTTTGTCCCTTGAGTGAAGAGCAGATTTTCCGGATTTAAGCCACCCCGCGAGCAGATTTCATTCTTTATGAATTTTAATACCTTTACATGACGTACGGCGATCCGTTTATTCATGAGACAGTATCAATGGCTTCTGAAATAATTTTAAAATGCAACTCATTGATGTAAAGAGTGTTCTGCAGTCTAAAAATCCTTCACTGGCAAAAGTTATCCCTCAGTTCCTGGTTAACTATCTGAGAAGGATTATTCACGAGGATGAGCTGAACGAATTTCTGAAACTCTACGGTAACCTCGAAAATGCAGAGCTTGTTGGTGCCGGATTGAAATACCTCAACATTAACTACTCTGTTGCAGGTGCAGAAAATCTTCCGACGGAGGGACGGTACATTTTCGTCTCCAACCATCCCCTGGGAGGCCTTGACGGACTGGTATTCATATATGAGCTTTCAAAGTACTATCCTGAAATTAAGTTTCCCGTGAATGATATACTCCTGAACATAGGAAACATGAACGGGATATTCCTGGCTGTGAATAAGCATGGCGCTCAGGCAAAAGAGGCAGCCAGGCTTATCGAGGAGGCATATGCATCGGACAGCCAGATACTATATTTCCCTGCAGGATTGTGTTCAAGGAAAAAGAGAGGCATTATAACCGACCTCAGGTGGCAGAAAAGCTTTATAACAAAAGCGGTGGCACACAAAAGGGATGTGATACCAGCATATTTTTCAGGCAGGAACTCTGACTTTTTTTATAACCTCTCCAACATCCGGAATTTTCTGGGTATCAAGGCAAACATTGAAATGCTCTGGCTCCCCGATGAGATGTTCAGACAGAAAGACAAAAATATTAACCTGGCTTTCGGCAAGAGTATACCGTGGCAGACGTTCGACAGATCAAAGTCTCCTTCGGAATGGTCAGAGTGGGTCAGGTCAGTTGCATACCATCTCGCAGCAGAAATAAAGCAGCAAGCCGATTAAAAAATTTAATTAAATTGCATTCCCGTTTTCAACTAAAGTCAGAAAGACCTTTACATCCGGATGGAAAATAATATGAAACCTGTTGTCGATCCTTTGCCAAAAGACCAGATAGTGGCTGAACTTACGAAGGAGAAGCTTCTGCGAAAAACCAACAACGGAAACAATGAAGTATATGTCTTTAACGCCCATAATTCGCCATCATTGATGCACGAGGTGGGCAGGATCAGAGAGATAACATTCAGGCATGCCGGGGGAGGAACCGGCAAGGAGATAGATATTGACGATTTTGATACCGACCATGAAAATCCACAGCAACAGCTTATTGTATGGGATCCGGAAAACAAGGAGATAATAGGCGGTTACAGGTTCTTTTATTTTGCCAAACCTTGCCGCGACTGTGATGTGACCAAACTGGCCTCTTCAGACTATTTCTATTTTTCCGAGAAATTCATGACAAAATATCTTCCTCATTTAATGGAGCTTGGAAGGTCATTTGTCCATCCCGATTACCAGTCGCACAACAGGGGAAGAAAAAGCCTTTACGCTCTCGACAATCTTTGGGACGGCCTTGGGGCAGTTGTAATAGAAAACCCGCATATCAAATTTCTTTTCGGTAAGGTCACCATGTATACGCATTTCAACCAGCGGGCACGCGACATGATCCTCTATTTTCTGAGAAGACATTTCAGCGATCCCGACCAGCTGGTGATCGTAAAGGACCCTGCCAGTATTGATATTCATGAAGAGACCATGAAGCAGATCTTTAACCGGAGGAGATACAGGGATAACTACAAGATACTTTCACAGGAGGTAAGGAAACTTGATGAAAACATTCCGCCCCTTATCAACGCCTATATGAACCTTTCACCAACGATGAGAACTTTTGGCACATTCATAAACCATAAGTTCGGAAATGTGGAAGAGACCGGTATAATGATAACTCTCAGGGATATTTATGTTGAAAAGATAAACAGGCACCTGGCTTCCTATAAGAAGGATTTTGAGATCAGGTGGTTTTCACGGGAGCATTAATAGGCCCGTTCATCCCTTCCCTCAATGTAATTTATGAACGACTGGTTAACCACCCTGTTGCCTCCGGGAGTAGGGTAATCGCCTGTGAAATACCAGTCGCCTGTATGGTCGGGACAAGCCTGGTGAAGTCCTTCAATGGACTGGTAAACTATCTCCACCTCAGCTTTGATCTCTGAATTTTTAAGCATCGCCGAGATTTTGGCTGATATCTCTGCTGCTGTAAACGGATCATAAATTTCCCTGACCAGGTTCTTTATTTTGCCAACCGGCTTTAATACCTCAGCTTTTGCCTCCTCATAGATCCTTGAGATCAATTTTTCCTCACCTCTCTCTTCCAGCATTTCAACTGCGGCTTTAAAGGCGACAAAATCACCAAGCTTTGCCATATCGATCCCGTAACAATCGGGGTACCTTATCTGGGGTGAAGAAGAGACAACAACGATCTTTTTGGGATCAAGCTTGTCGAGTATCCTTATGATACTCTTCTTCAGGGTAGTGCCTCGTACTATGGAGTCATCAACTACTATGAGGTTATCAAGGCCCCTTCTTATCACCCCGTAGGTTACATCATAAACATGTCCCACAAGGTCGTTGCGGCCCCTGTCCTGCGTGATGAATGTTCTCAGTTTTACATCCTTCACGGCAATCTTTTCAACCCTCGGCCTCATATTGATGATCTTTTCAAGTTCATCATGAGAAAGCTTGCCGGCGCTTTCGTGTATCCTTTTCACCTTATAACCGTTCAGGTAATCCTCAACTCCCTTAAGCAGTCCGTAAAAGGCACTTTCGGCAGTATTTGGTATATAGGAAAATACCGAGTTATCGAGATCGGAATCTATAGCTTTAAGGACTGCAGGAGTCAGGAGCTCACCAAGCTTTTTTCTCTCCCGGTAGATCGACTCATCAGTACCTCTTGAGAAATATATCCTTTCGAACGAGCATTTCTTTGGTTCGGCAACATCCCTGATCTTATCGATCGAAACAGAGCCTGATGCTTTTACAATAATTGCATGCGCAGGAGGAAGTTCATTTACTCCATCTGTTCTGACATTAAAAACTGTCTGAATCACCGGTCTTTCCGAAGCGACCACGACCACTTCATCGTCATAGTAATAGAAAGCAGGCCTGATACCCGACGGATCCCTCATAACAAAAGCATCGCCATGGCCGATCATTCCGGCCATCACATATCCTCCGTCCCAGTCGCGGCTCGATTTGCTGAGTATCGATCTCACATCGAGGTTCTGTTCAATGAGCGGAGAGATATCCTTTTTTGAATGGCCCTGCGACTTGAACATCCTGAAAAGTCTTTCATTCTCCTCATCGAGCCGGTGTCCTACATTTTCAAGCACTGTGACAGTATCTGAAAAATCTACAGGCTTCTGACCCAGTTCAACAAGGTGGTTGAATATTTCCGTGACGTTTGTAAGGTTGAAGTTACCGGCCATAACAAGATTCCTCGATCTCCAGTTATTTTCCCGGCTTACCGGGTGAACTGAGTCGATGTTGTACTTCCCGTAGGTGCCATACCTGAGATGCCCAAGGTAAAGGTCGCACGCAAAAGGTATGTTTTCACGAACAAAACCTGCATTCTCCAGGTGGCTTCCTAGTTCCTGGTTTATCCTGTCAATATCGCCGTAGATAGCGCCGAATATCTCCTTTATTGCTTCGGGCCTGTTTGATCTCTGCCTGAAAATATACCTGTTACCTGGTTCTTTATCGAGTTTTATTCCAGCAATGCCTGCCCCATCCTGCCCCCTGTTGTGTTGTTTTTCCATCATCAGGTACATCTTCTGCAGGCCATAGGCCCAGGTCCCATATTTCTCAATATAGAATTCAAGCGGTTTTCGCAACCTTATCATTGCAATACCGCATTCGTGATTGATCTGATCACTCATAGCTATTTTTTATTCAGGTCCGGGAAACTGATAATACAAGGAACCATATAAGCATTCGGAAATTTTCGTTTAACCTCCGCCAGGGTCTTTGCTCCATCAAGTTTTGTCCTGAAATCACCTGCACGCACAAGGAAATAGTTAGGCTTTTCAAATTCGGCATATGAAGTTATACCTGGAAATTCAACCATAAAATCAGCTCGTACTTTGTTTGATTCTTCACTTGCATTCCTGATTGAACTACGGTAGATCTGTATCCTGAAACCCTCCATACCGTTGTTCAAAAGCTTGTTTCCCAGGATATACCTGCTCATCAATGTATCAACCTGCTGAGGCTGGATAATGTTTAATTCTCCTGAGCCTGGAGTAGATATTTTTGCCGGAAAAAGATCTGAAGTCCGGATAAACATCTGAGCATCTGTTATGTTCACGATAAAAATGAACATCAGGCAGACCAAAAGTGCTCTCATTATCATGCCGCAAAATTAACATTTCATTCCGGGAAAAAGAACCGGATCGGGATTAATTTTTCTAAACCGGTGAGAGCGCTGCCGAAGACTTGACTACGATGTAATATCCGTTACCCTTTGAACCTGCCATTATGATATTTCCATCCTTTGTCAGAGCCATTGAATAACCGAAGGCATCGGTTGTTTGTGAATCGCATGAGCTGTACATCCGGATTATGCCTGCAACTTTAATATTCTGATTCATGATATCGACAATAAGGCAGTTCATATTCAGTACCATGAACTCCCCTGTCCCGTCGCTCATGACCGAGGATCCTGAATTGGCATATTCAAGATATTCTTTTTGGATGGAATCTCCCTGGAAAAAATATCTGGCCACGAATGTGTTGTTTTCGACCCCGGTCGACACCGGCAATTCTGTTCGTCCTACCACGATCGGGTTATCTCCATCATCGATCATGATCCCCAGGCTGGCTGCGCTATATGCCGGGTTATTATACAATTCCTTTTCCCAAAGCTTCTGAAAATCGCTGTTGTATTTTGAAACTTCAGCTTTCATTTTTGCACCCGAAAAACTTCTTGTCATAGCCAGGTAAAGATTTCCTGAATTGTCTGTCACCGCTTCCCTCATAGCCACAAATGAGGAATAGACTGAATCTGTCTTCTGGGTAATGGTAATCGTACTGCTGCTCCCGTCAAACTTCACAAATGAAACTCCTGTGGTATTTTTATATGATGAATCGGGATCTGCCGATCCGACTGCTATAAAGCTGCCTGTACCCAGATAGCATATAGTTGAATGTTCAACGGTAAAGGATGAGTTGAATATAGTATCGTACAAGACCGTACCGTTGAAGCTTATCTCTGATATAAACATCTTTCCGCCGGTTGCTCCCGTCATAATATAATACCCGTCACCTGTCCATGCCGAAGTAAGAAGCCCATCTCTTTCCGATTTATAATCTGAAATCTTGTTGCCGTTGTTGTCGACCACAAGCAGGTATTCCTTACCGCCGAGAGTTCCGCACGAAACAAACCCGGTGTCACCTGAAGATCTGATAAAAGCAGCTTTCCCGGTTCCGTATGATCTTTCCCAGATAATATTCTCGGTGCTTTTTTTACAGCTTAATAACGAAGCCGTCAGTATCAGCAGGATCAATATTTTTTTCGCCCAGGACATCTATTCAAATGCTTTGGCAATCTCATCGGTCATTGCCATATTGTGATAAACATTCTGAACGTCATCATCATCTTCGATGGTATCGATAAACCTGAGAACTTTTTTTGCCGATTCAACATCGAGCTTCTTGGTATCATTCGGGATTCTCTTCAATCCTGCATCTTCAGGTTCGATACCCATTTCATTCAGCTTCTTATTCAGGCTGCCGAAATCTTCCATTGCACAGGTTACTGTCACTCTGTCGCCATCAACTTCAAAATCCTGGGCCCCGGCATCTATAAGTTCAAGCTCAAGCTCATCAAGATTAAGATCTTCATTGATTATTGTGAAGATGCCCTTACGGTCAAAAAGATAGCTTAATGAGCCATTCGTACCAAGGTTTCCACCATGCCTGTTGAAGGCTGCCCTGACCGAAGAAACTGTCCGGTTATTATTATCTGTAAGGCATTCAATGAAAACTGCCACGCCGCATGGGCCATATCCTTCGAATGCGGCTTCTGTATAACTGTCAGCCTCCGAGCCAGTGGCTTTTTTAATTGCACGTTCAATGTTATCTTTGGGCATGTTTGCCCCTTTTGCATTCTGAACGGCAAGTCTCAGCCTGGGGTTAAGTTCAGTATCTCCACCACCTTCCTTGGCAGCTATCATAATCTCCTTTATGATTTTTGTGAAGATCTTTCCTCTCTTGGCATCTGCAGCGCCCTTTTTTCTCTTTATGGTGGACCATTTATTGTGACCTGACATACTGTGAATTTTACTTAGGTTAGAATCTACAAAATTAAATATTTCTTTGAATCACGGATATCTCTGATTTTTGAAATGAACAAAAACTGATCTACTCTTTTACCATTCACCGTATAAAGAATGGGTTTTACCGATTTGATTTTAAAATTATGTCAAATTTGAGAAATTTTGAATGAAGCCATCAAAGAACAACTGCTTTAATACATTTTGTACCGGCTAAAGTGACACTGATAAAGATTAAATTTGTACTGCACAAAATAACTTTTTGACCCATCAAAATCAGGATACAATAATAATATAATATTTATGAAAAGAGGGGCTGTCATTCTTTTACATATTCTCTTCTGGACAGTTGCAAGTCTTATACCCCATATTATCCTGCTTGCCTCCAGCCCCGGAATGCCGGAGGGACTGATCATTTACCAGACGGCAACTCAACTATATTACATTATTGTATTTTACTTTATCTATTTCTTTGTAAGCCCGGTTTCCATAGAAAGCAGCCGTAAGCTTACCACAGTTCTGATCATCTTCGGCACATCCGTGGTATTTCTTTTCTTCCTGAAGCTTGGGAAGGTTATAATGATCGATTCAAAATATGCCCTGAACCTTACTCAGTACGGTGTATATTCCCCGGGACACTATGCAAGTGATATCCTGTATATAATCTTCTATTCCGCTTTTGCCATCCTCATACGGATGCTTGTAGGATGGTACAATGAACGCCAGGCTGCCGATGAAAAGCTGATCCAGGATCATAAATTTGAACTTGAGCTGCTTAAGGCTCAGCTGAACCCCCATTTTTTTTTCAATACCCTGAATAATATATATTCGCTTGTCTATAAAAAATCTGATGAAGCGCCGGCAGCCCTGATGAAAATGTCTGACATAATGAGGTATATGCTTTATGAATCAAAAGCCGAGAAAGTTCCCCTTGACAAGGAGCTTGAATATCTCAACGATTATATTGAGCTTCAGAAACTGAGATTTACCGATCCCGGGTTCATAGATTATTCGGTCAAGGGCGAAACAGCCAACCATCATATTCCTCCCATGATGCTTCTCTCCTTCGTGGAAAATGCTTTCAAGCATGGCAAAAAAAGAGTTCCCAATCCCGGGATATTGATCCGGATCGAGGCATCAGAAAAGCTTCTGAATTTTTTCGTTTCAAACTATATAATTGAAAACCCTGTTACTGAACCACATGGCCACACTGGGATAGGCCTGAAGAATATTAAAAGGCGCCTGGAACTCCTGTACCCGGGCAGCCACGATCTTTCTGTCATTACCAAGGACGGTAGGTTTACCGTCGACCTGAATATTTACATCAAAAAATAAAACAATGGAACTCAAGTGCATTGCTATAGATGATGAACCGCTGGCTCTGGAAATAATAACCGCTTACATCGAAAAGGTGCCTTTCCTCAGGTTGCTGAGGACTTTTGACAATGCAATAGAATCAATAGATTTTATCAGGAAGAACAAAGTGGATCTAATGTTCCTGGATATTGAGATGGAGTCCCTTTCCGGGATACAGCTTATCCATGCCCTGAAAGAGAGGCCGGAAGTAATCTTTACGACAGCCTACGACTCCTATGCAGTTGAAGGGTTTGAACTTGATGCCGCTGACTATCTTCTCAAGCCGATAAGCTTTGAACGGTTTGTCAAATCCGTCGATAAGGTCTACAACAAGCTTGTCGCCTCCAGGTCAAAGCCTGAAAACCAGGTCAGGGCAGCTAAACCTGCCGGACAGGGGAATTTTATATTTGTAAAGACTGAAAACCGGCTTCAGAAAGTTGCATTCAGTGAGATCCTTTATATCGAAGGACAGGGCGATTACCTTAAGATTGTCACCACTACAGCAAAGATCATGACACTTCAGAATTTCAAGAAGTTCGAGGAGACTCTTCCGGGTGAAAATTTTATCAGGGTACATAAATCATACCTGGTGGCCCTTAATAAGATTGAAAGCATAAGCAGGAACAGGATAAAGATAGGAAGCGCCCTTATCCCGGTAAGCGACAGCTACAAAAATGCTTTCTTTGAAGCCATAAGCAGGAAGGGATTGCTTTAGCTCCTATCCGGTTTTAACACCCTTATTGCTTTTTTTATACTTTTGTGACCTGTATTTAAAGATGCTGGTTATGAGGATCCCCTCCTGGGAGGGGTTCGGGGTGGGTCATAAACAGTTGAAACAAACAGATATTTACGGGATAATCTAAAAAAATGTGTCCAAAAAACTGTACATAGAAACCTACGGTTGCCAGATGAATGTAGCCGACAGCGAGGTGGTAGCTTCAATACTCGGTGATGCCGGCTATATTGTCACTGAAAGAGTGGATGATGCAGAGCTTGTCCTTATAAATACCTGTTCAATTCGTGAAAATGCCGAGCAGAGAGTATGGAACCGTCTTGATGCTATACGTTCAATCAAAAGGAAGAAGCCGGAGCTTATCGTTGGCGTTATAGGCTGCATGGCCGAACGTCTGAAGGAGAAGATGCTTGAGACAGACAAGCTGGTCGACATCGTCGTTGGTCCTGATGCATACCGGGAGCTTCCTGCACTGGTCCGGGATGCGGGGGCAGGTCACAAAACTGTTAATGTTCTCTTATCGCGTGAGGAGACTTATGCTGATATCTCACCGGTAAGAATGGACAGGAATGGGGTCACTGCGTTCATTTCAATAATGCGCGGATGTAATAATATGTGTGCTTATTGTGTTGTACCATACGTGAGAGGTGCAGAAAGAAGCCGGAATCCCGGATCGATCATAAAGGAGGCATCTGATCTTTTCGCTGGAGGATACAGGGAGGTTACCCTTATAGGGCAGAATGTTGATTCCTACAACTGGAAAGATGGTTCAGACAGTTTGAATTTCCCCGGCCTGCTGAGCAAGGTGGCAAGGATAGATCCAAAGCTGAGAGTCCGCTTCTCGACATCACATCCCAAAGATATCTCCGATGAACTGCTGGAAACAATCGGAATGCATGAAAACATCTGCAGGCATGTACATCTGCCGGCACAAAGTGGCAGCAGCAGGATCCTTAAGCTGATGAACAGGGAGTATACGCGCGAAGGATATATGGACAGGATAGGCGCAATAAGAAGGATCATCCCGGGGTGCGCCGTTTCAACAGACCTGATAGCCGGTTTCTGCACAGAATCAGAAGATGATCATAAAGATACATTGTCCCTCATGGAATGGGCAGGCTTCGATTTTGCATATATGTTCAAATACAGTGAAAGACCTGGTACAAAAGCTGCAAGACGATATATGGACGATGTACCGGAAGATGTTAAAACGAGAAGACTTAATGAAATCATTGCCCTTCAGAACAAGCTCTCTGCCAGAAGTAAAAGATCGGATGTAGGACAGACACACACTGTTCTTATCGAAGGCTTTTCAAAAAAATCCGAAGCTCACCTGTACGGCAGAAATTCACAGAATAAGGTTGTTGTCTTTCCAAAAGAACACTATTCCGCCGGGGATTACGTAAATGTTTTTATTGAAAAAAGCACTTCAGCGACACTTATCGGGAGAATTACTGACATTTGAGCTTTTTTATTTACTTACTTAAGTGTAAATTGCATGTTCTCAAATTTTCAATCATGAAAGTCAAAGTGTTTTTATTGTTAATCCTGGTTCTTGAACTGGCTATCCCTGTGTCGGGACAGAAAAAAGGTAAATCCTCAGCAAAGATCACTGTATCCGGAACTGTAACCGGTCTTGATAAAAGACCCATTGAAGGTGCAATAATCTTCCTTGATACTCTATATACGAAAACCGTCACGGATGAACTCGGTAAATACAGGATAAAGACTGATCAGTCAACAAAGACGATTTATGCTGTGATCATGGATAAGGGATTTGGCCGATGTGATCTTAATGAGAACTCCAATGCAGATATAACTGTAAATATGGATGCAACAAAAATGCCGGGTTTTCTTTCCAGGCAATTGATGGAAAATAAAAAGAGGATCGCCAGGGTTCACAGGATGAACACCTATCCTAACATTTATGAAATGATAAGAGCGGAGGTGCCGGGCGTTACTGTCACCGGAACAAACATTACAATAAAGCAGGGACACTCGTTTTTCGGTTCTTCCACACCTCTCTTTATTGTGGACGGGGTCAAGGTCCCGAGTATCGATTATATAAACCCGACGCAGGTGAAGAAGATAGAATTTTTCACAGGATCGCAGGCACTGATCTATTCCGGTGTCGATGGGTCTACCGGAGTATTAAAAATTACTCTTATGACCGGAGCAGATAAATAAAAGTAAAAATTAATATTAATAAACTAAACTCACAAGAATGAGAATTAAATTAATCATCATCCTGACACTCCTGATCTGCGTGGTCCACCTGACTTCTTCCGCACAGAAGCCGGAGAAAAAAATATCTATTTCAGGTACTGTGACCGATCCGGATAAAAATCCTCTTCCGGGAGTACAGATCCTTATCGACAACAAAAAAACGGATTGTGAAACCAATAAAAAAGGGAATTATAAGCTTAAAGTGAGTTCCCTGGCTAAAAATATCACTGCTTTTTCCATGATGAATGGGATGAAAGAGGTCCCTATAGCAGGAAAAACGGTTATCAATTTTGAGCTTTATCCTGAAAGCGCCACACCGGTTATCGAGCAGAAAAAAGAGAAGGACGAAACTGTTGAAGTAGGATATGGCACAGAGAAGAAAAAGGAACTTACGACCCATGTCAGCAGGATCGACGGCCAGAATCCAAAATATGCATCATATTCGAATATTTACGATATGATCCGAAATGAAGTACCGGGGGTTCGGGTAGCGGGGAATTCAATTTATCTGGTGGAGCCAACATCTGTCAACAGCAGTAATGAACCACTGTTAGTAGTTGACGGGGTCCCGGTTTCATCTATTGATGATATTCAGCCCACGATGGTGAAATCTATCGAGGTACTTAAAGGCGCCGCAGCTTCGATTTACGGATCCAGAGGTTCGAACGGAGTGATCCTTATCTCACTGATGAAGGGCGCAAAAAAGAAATAGCCTAATCCTTTACAGGCTGTCTGATAGTTATCATCAGCTCATCGAGCTGCTTGGATGATATTTTTGAAGGTGTATCGATCATCATATCACGTCCTGCGTTGTTCTTCGGGAAAGCAATAAAATCCCTTATTGAATCCTGTCCGCCAAAGAGGGCGACCCACCTGTCAAACCCGAAAGCTATACCTCCGTGAGGAGGCGCCCCGTAGCGAAAGGCGTTTACCAGAAAACCAAATTGTGCCTCAGCCTCCTCATCTGTGAATCCGAGCACCCTGAACATCAGTTTCTGCACCGATGAATCATGTATTCTTATTGAACCTCCACCGATCTCAACGCCATTTATTACCAGGTCGTAAGCGTTGGCTCTGACCCTGCCCGGATCAGATTCCATAAGTATCATATCTTCAGGCTTTGGTGATGTGAAGGGGTGATGCATGGCATAGAACCTCTTTGTCTCTTCATCCCACTCCAGAAGCGGAAAATCAACTACCCAGAGAGGCACAAACTTACCCGGGTCCCTCAGACCAAGACGATTACCCATCTCCAGGCGAAGCTCTGACAAAGCTGCTTGTGTCTTTTTTTTGTCTCCGGCAAGGATCAGGATCAGATCACCGGGCTTTGCATTTAATAATACAATCCACTCTTTCAGCTTATCGGGTGAAAAGAATTTATCGATGGTCGATTTCAGCTTTCCGTCATTTCCATATCTTATATAGACGAGCCCTTTCGCCCCGATCTGCGGTTTTTTCACAAATTCAGTAAGGTCATCAAGCTGTTTCCTCGAATATTCCGAGGCTCCTCCGGCACATACTGCCCCAATGTATTCGGCATTGTCGAAAACTGAAAATCCTTTACCCCTGGACAGTGATGTCAGGTCGGTGAATTTCATTTCGAACCTCAGATCAGGCTTATCTGAGCCATAAGTGTTCATTACCTCATCATATGAGAGCTTTGGAAAAGGCTTTTCAAAGGTTACCCCTTTTACCTCTTTAAAAAGATACCTGGCAAGCCCTTCAAATGTATTTAGAATATCATCTCTTTCGACAAACGACATTTCGCAGTCGATCTGGGTAAACTCAGGCTGGCGGTCCGACCGAAGGTCCTCATCGCGGAAGCATTTAACGATCTGGTAATATTTGTCAAGACCCGCAACCATTATCAGCTGCTTGAAGGTCTGGGGCGACTGCGGAAGTGCATAGAATGTACCGGGTTGCAATCTTGAAGGAACAACAAAATCTCTTGCACCTTCCGGGGTAGATTTGATAAGAACTGGCGTTTCGACCTCTATAAAGCCAAGTGAATCCATATATTTCCTCACCTCTCCTGCCACCCTGTGCCTGAGGATAAGATTGTTCTTAATAGGCGACCTCCTGATGTCGAGATAGCGATATTTCATCCTCAGCTCCTCACCGCCGTCTGTTTCCTCCTCAATGGTAAAAGGAGGCAATTCACTGTTATTCAGGATATTGAGCATTTCAACGACTATCTCTATTTCGCCGGTAGGCATCTTCAGGTTCTTGTTGCTTCTCTCCTCGACCCTTCCGCTGACCTGGATCACAAACTCCCTTCCGAGCTTCCTTGCTTTTTCACACAACTCCTGGTTGACTGCCATATTGAAAACAAGCTGGGTGATCCCGTAACGGTCGCGCAGGTCAATAAATGTCATTCCTCCAAAATCCCTGGACCGCTGAACCCATCCGGCCAGTGTAACATTGACCCCCTTATTTGATAAATTAAGTTCTCCGCAAGTATGTGTCCTGTACATCTTATGAGTGTTAGAATTTCAGCAAAAATAAGAAAATAATCCGTTGAGGAAGGTTTTCACCTTAAACATAAGCTTACCTGGTCAGAGTGAACTGAAAATGACATTTTCTTTATACTTTTGTCTTTATACTTTTATCCCGAAATGCAGGATTTCGTAGCTTTGCTTCTCAATCTTTTGTCTTTCATATATGTCACAGGCTGACAAAGATGAACATTTTATGAGCTCAGCCATTTCGGAGGCTGAAAAGGCTCTCAACAGGCAGGAGGTGCCGGTTGGTGCCATCGTGGTCTTCAAGGATGTGATAATTGCCCGTGCATATAACCTTACCGAGACGCTGAATGATCCGACCGCGCATGCCGAGATGCAGGCAATTACGGCGGCGGCAAACTACCTGGGGGGAAAATATCTTACAGGCTGCAGGATCTATGTCACGGTTGAACCATGCCCGATGTGTGCGGCAGCTCTTGGATGGAGCAAGGTCTCCGCGCTTATCTATGGATGTGATGATGAAAAGAAAGGTTATACACTGATACCTGCACTCCTTCTTCATCCAAAGACAACAGTGAGAAAAGGGATACTCAGGGATGAATGCGAGAACCTCATGGTGAGCTTCTTCAGATCAAAAAGGCACAGGAAGATTTGAATAATTGAATTATCTAAATGAAATTTCAGAACCAAAAAACGGAATATTATGACATTCGATAACAGCAGAACGATCATCGCAGCCAGGATCAGGCTTTTCATTGCTACTTTGCTGCTTCTTGCCTATATGGTACTGGCATTTGCCGCAGAGATCATAAAGTTCCCGGTTCTGGGATTAAGTGAAACGGTCATTACTCTTATCCTGGTAGGGATATACATGATCATAGCAATTTACCCACTGGTCCTTAACTACCAGTATATAAGCTACTCTGACGATGAAGAAAAGATTGTTATCAGGTATTTTAATGCAGGTATAGTTGGTGGAAAGAAGAACTCAGTTGAGATTAATAAAAGTGATTTTGCAGGTTATCGCAGGGACAAGCAATTTTTCGGGCTTATTCAGAGTATCACCCTGTTTCACCAGTACCCGCAGGGAGTGGCTAAGTACCCTCCGGTTTTTATAAGCAATCTTTCGCGGAAAGAGAGGGCAAGGTTGCTGAATTCACTTTACCTTCTCACCCCGCACGATGCAGAAGAGGCTAAGAAATAACATGAGTAAAATCATATTTAATCCCGTTCGAGGAAGCAACCTTTGTGCTTTCATTTTCAATCACTAATAACCATCTAAATAAATATTAGCTATGAATGTAGATAAGATAATGAGCAGCCTCGAGAAAAAGCATCCCGGGGAGGTTGAGTACCTTCAGGCTGTAAGGGAAGTTCTTGAATCAATTGAGGAGGTATACAATGAAAATCCGCAATTTGAAACTGCAAAGATCATTGAAAGAATAATTGAACCTGACAGAGCAATAATGTTCAAGGTTCCCTGGGTGGATGACGAAGGAAACGTAAGGGTCAACCTTGGTTACAGGGTTCAGTTCAATAATGCCATCGGTCCGTACAAAGGAGGTCTGAGATTCCACCCTAGTGTAAATCTTTCGATCCTGAAATTCCTGGGATTTGAGCAGATATTCAAAAATTCACTCACGACGCTTCCGATGGGTGGCGGAAAAGGCGGTTCCGATTTTGATCCAAAAGGTAAGTCAAATGCGGAAGTGATGCGTTTCTGCCAGTCGTTCATGCTTGAACTCTGGAGATATATCGGACCCGAGACAGATGTCCCGGCAGGCGATATCGGTGTTGGCGGACGTGAAATAGGGTTCCTGTACGGGATGTACAAAAAGCTCGCCGGCGAGCATACAGGAGTTCTGACTGGCAAAGGGATCAACTGGGGCGGTTCACTTATACGTCCTGAAGCAACAGGATTCGGCTGCGTATATTTTGCAAAGGAGATGCTTGCTACTCGCGGGGAAAGCTTCAAGGGTAAAAAAGTCGCCATCTCAGGTTTTGGTAATGTAGCATGGGGTGCTGCCCTTAAGGTGACCGAGCTTGGAGGAAAGGTGGTGACCATTTCCGGTCCGGATGGTTATGTTTATGATCCTGATGGAATTTCCGGAAAGAAGATCGAATACATGCTCGAATTGCGTGCCTCAAATGAAGATATAGTCAAACCGTATTCATTCGAATTCCCGGGTGTACAGTTCCATGAGGGCAGGCATCCATGGGAAGTGAAGGTCGATATTGCGCTTCCCTGCGCCACGCAGAACGAGCTTAACGGCGAGGATGCAGAAAAGCTTGTGAAGAACGGATGTATCTGCGTATGTGAAGGGGCAAACATGCCATGTACTCCCGAAGCTATCGAGATACTTCAGAAGAATGGACTTCTTTTTGCACCAGGCAAGGCAGCAAATGCAGGAGGGGTTGGCACATCAGGTCTCGAAATGTCGCAGAATTCGATGAAGCTCAGCTGGAGCAGCAACGAGGTTGACGGCCGCCTTCACGAAATTATGTGCAACATTCATGCGCAGTGTGTCAAATACGGGAAGCGCGAAAACGGGTATGTCGATTATGTAAAAGGCGCAAATGTGGCAGGGTTCCTCAAGGTTGCAAATGCAATGGTAGATACTGGCGTGCTGTAATAATAATTTTAATAATATTTTCGATGTAGAGACGGCCAAATTGACCGTCTCTACATTTTTTTGTATATTTGGTATCGTCTCAACTTCTCGTGCCATGACTGAAATCTCACTTAAGCATAAAATTGCTTTAAGCCTTATCCCCCGTATCGGGGATATAAATGCCCGTAAGCTGGTTGCCCACGTTGGAAGCGTTGAAGGGGTTTTCTTCGAGCCTTACAACTCACTGGTGAAGATCCCTGGCATAGGGACCAGCCTTGCAAAATACATTTGCGAGCGCTCCTATCTTGATACTGCCGAGAAGGAAGCCATATACATCGCGAAGAACAATATCAGAACTTTCTTTTACCTCGATGCGGATTATCCTTTCAGACTTCGCCAGTGTGAGGATTCACCCGTGGTATTCTATTTCAGGGGAAACAGTGATCTTAATGCACCTAAAATCCTAAGCGTGGTAGGAACAAGGAATGCGACAAGCCGCGGGAAAGAGATATGCGACAGGATCATCTCCGGACTTGCGCACGGACACAGCGACCTCATCATAGTAAGCGGACTTGCTTACGGCATTGATATCAGTGCCCACAAGGCTGCACTATCAAATAAACTTCAGACCATCGGCGTACTTGGTCACGGGTTCAAGACGACCTATCCCTCCGTTCACAGGTCAATTGCTGAATCGATGAAAAGCAACGGGGGGCTTATTACCGATTTTCTCTCTGATGAGCAGCCTGAAAGAAACAACTTCATAAAACGGAACAGGATCATCGCGGGGATCTCCGATGCTACACTGGTTATAGAATCGGGTATAAAGGGAGGAGCGCTCATTACTGCGGATATTGCAGGATCATATAACCGCGATGTTTTTGCAGTACCCGGTAGACCGGAAGATCAATGGTCAGCCGGTTGTAACAGCCTTATCAAAAGAAACAAGGCTGCCCTGGTAGAGAACTCCGATGATATAGAGTACTATCTCGACTGGAAACCAGAAAGATCGAAACTGCCTGTACAAAGGCTACTGTTCAGCGAACTTCCGGATGATGAGAAGCTCGTTTTTGAAAACATCAGCAGGGAGGGAGAAATGAATATTGATCACCTCTGCAGGGTAACAAATATACCGGTCAATAAACTCTCTTCAATGCTTTTGCAGATGGAATTTAACGGAATAATCAAGTGTTATCCGGGGAATATTTACCGCATAACGAACTGAAGGCATTTAAATTTTAAACCAGGCATAACTATTAAGCACAATTCTGTTATCTGAGAATGCATTTTTTGCTTGATTATTAAGCCTTAATCTTCAATTGATTAATATTAAAGTTTGATGCTTTTTTGCTTTGTAATTTGCTTAACAATTTCTTATTTTTCCAGCCTTAATATTATTGATTTCTGAAATTTCAAAATCATCATTTAAAACCAACTATTATGGATCCAAGAGTTCAACAGTTCATGGCAATGATAAAGGCCAAGAATCCAGGTGAGAATGAATTTCACCAGGCAGTACAAGAAGTATCTGAATCGCTTATCCCTTTTATCGAAGAGAATCCTAAATACAAGCATGCCAAGATTCTCGAAAGAATAGCAGAACCGGAAAGAACAATCATCTTCAGGGTTCCATGGCTTGACGACAAAGGAGAAATACAGATAAACCGAGGTTTCAGGATTGAGATGAACAGCGCGATAGGACCTTATAAAGGCGGATTAAGATTCCACCCGACGGTAAACATTGGAATTCTTAAATTCCTTGCTTTCGAACAGGTTTTTAAAAATAGTCTGACCACACTGCCCATGGGTGGTGGAAAGGGTGGATCTGACTTTGATCCTAAAGGAAAATCCGACAACGAAGTAATGAGGTTCTGCCAGAGTTTCATGTCGGAACTTTTCCGTCATATAGGGGCTGATACAGATGTACCTGCAGGTGATATTGGGGTTGGCGGACGCGAGATAGGATTCCTTTTCGGTCAGTATAAAAGGCTGAAGAACGAGTTCACAGGTGTTCTGACAGGTAAAGGGATTGAGTGGGGCGGTTCTTTGATTCGTCCGGAAGCTACCGGATACGGTGCTACTTATTTTGCTGAAGAGATGCTTAAGACACGTGGACAGAACATTAAAGGGAAAACCCTCTGTATATCCGGATCAGGGAACGTGGCTCAGTACGCAATTGAGAAGGTGACCCAGCTCGGAGGAAAGGTCGTTACATCATCAGATTCCGACGGCTTTATCTATGATCCTAAGGGAATTGATGCCGATAAGCTTAAATTCATTATGGAACTTAAGAATGTCAAGCGCGGAAGGATCAAGGAATATGCAGAAAAATATGGGGTCGAGTATTTTGAAGGCAAAAGACCCTGGGGAATAAAATGTGATGTTGCAATGCCCAATGCAACCCAGAACGAGATAAACGAAGAGGAGGCAAAAACCCTTGTTAAGAATGGTTGCATCTGCGTCTCTGAAGGAGCAAACATGCCTTCCACGATCGAAGCTGTCAATGTGTTCCTAAATGCAGGTATCCTCTACGGCCCGGGCAAAGCTGCCAATGCCGGTGGTGTGGCCACATCAGGACTTGAAATGACCCAGAACTCCATGAGGCTGCCATGGTCGCGTGAAGAGGTTGATGAGAGGCTGCATACCATTATGAAGAACATTCACCAGACCTGTGTTACCTATGGCAAAAAAGAGAATGGATTCATCAATTATGTTGATGGCGCCAATATCGGAGGTTTTGTCAAGGTTGCAAATGCAATGATCGCACAGGGGGTAGTTTAATAAGAAATAATGTTCGATTAAAAGTAGCGTTACAACAATGTGACGCTACTTTTTTTATTTTTGCACCCTGAATAACAATTCTCATGCAGCTTATAGATACACACACTCACCTCTACCTGCCTGAATTCGACAGCGACAGGGATGAGACTGTAAAGAATGCGGTATCTTGCGGAGTATCAACTCTTCTGATGCCAAATATTGATCTCCATTCCGTTGCCCCGATGATGTCTGCAGTAAGCCGGTTCAAAGGGACCTGCTTTCCTATGCTCGGACTTCATCCAACTTCAGTAAAGGAGGATTACAGGGAGCAGCTCAGTGAACTGGGAAAACTACTTCCTCAGAACAGATTTGTAGGCATCGGGGAGATCGGAATTGATCTTTACTGGGACAAAACTTTTTTCAGGGAGCAGACCGAGGCTTTCAGATACCAGATAAACCTTGCTCTCGAGAATGATCTTCCGGTGGCGATCCATTCACGCAATGCCTTCCCTGAAATATTTTCGGTGCTTTCGGAGTTTTCAGGTAAAGGCATAAGAGGTGTATTTCACGCTTTCTCGGGAGATCCGGATACAGCCAGAAAGGCGGTGGACGTTGGGTTCAGGCTTGGTATCGGCGGGATTGTGACCTTTAAGAATTCAGGTCTCGGAGAAGTGGTCAGGGAGATTGGGCTATCCCATCTCATTCTTGAGACCGACTCTCCATACCTTGCTCCTGTTCCGCATAGAGGTAAAAGGAACGAGAGTTCTTATCTTTGCATAATAAATAGCAGGGTTGCTGACCTGCTCGGAGCCGATCCGGAGGAGGTAGCGGCTATCACCTCGGGGAACTCGGCAGAACTGTTCAATCTTTAAAATATGGCGGCAGAAAAGGAGATATCGATTCTTATTATTTATACCGGCGGGACCATTGGCATGGTAAATGATCCTGTTACCGGTTCACTGGTGCCAATAAATTTTTCCGATGTGTCAGACCAGCTTCCGGAACTGAAGAGGTTCGGATACCGGTTAAAGTCTGTCTCTTTTGATCCGGCCACTGATTCATCGAATATTGAGCCTGCAACATGGGTTAGAATGGCATCGGTGGTTGAACAAAACTATAACGATTTTGATGGTTTCGTGATCCTTCATGGGACGGACACAATGGCCTATTCGGCATCAGCCCTTAGTTTCATGCTAGAAAATCTTGAAAAGCCTGTGATCCTTACAGGATCGCAGCTTCCAATCGGTGTTCCCAGGACGGATGGTAAGGAGAATCTGATCACCGCTATTGAAATTGCCGCAGCCCGGAGCAATGGTCTTCCTGTTGTCCCTGAAGTTTGTATCTATTTCGATAGTAAGCTTATGAGGGGAAACAGGACAACCAAAATAAGTGCGGAACAGTTTGATGCCTTTGACTCACCAAATTATCCCCCGCTGGCTGAAGCAGGGCTTCATATAAAGTTTAACAGGAACCTCATAAAGTATCCCGTCATCAGAAGAGATCTCGCTGTTCACAAGGATATAAATACCGATGTTGCACTTCTTAAGCTTTTTCCGGGGATAAGCAGGAATTTTGTCAGGGCCGTTGCCAATACAGCCGGACTAAAGGCAATTATCCTGGAGACATTTGGTGCCGGGAATGCCCCAACTTTCAGATGGTTTCTTGATGAGCTCAGCGGATTCATAAATAAGGGCGGGTTGATCCTTAATGTGACTCAGTGTCACGCAGGAACTGTCGAAATGGGGCTTTACGAGACAAGCAGGGAGATGCTGAATGCTGGAGTCCTGAGTGGCAGAGATATCACTTCAGAGGCATCGGTTACAAAACTCATGCATCTGCTAGGGCGGTTTGACTCAAGGGAAAAGGTGATCTTTTACCTTAATAAATCGCTTGCCGGAGAAATAACCTGATACTTTTTTATTGAGAATAATTTTGTTTAATTTGCGCCGCCGCTGACCAGCAAGGAGAGATGCAGGAGTGGTTTAACTGGCACGCCTGGAAAGCGTGTGTCCCGCTAGAAGCGGGACCGGGGGTTCGAATCCCCCTCTCTCCGCAAAGACAAAACAAACCACCCTGCCGTAACGGCAGGGTGGTTTTGGTTTTTATAAGAGGCTGAGCCGCACTTGTCCGGGCGAAGACTCGAATAAAAACAGAATACCCTGCGGAGCCGGGTTTGTTTTGTCTTTGCCTGGAGCCCCAACAGGGATCACCGAAGGTAATCCCCGAACATTTTACAAGCTAACCACCCCGTCATGCCACCTTGGGCATGACACCCCTCCTTTGCAAAGGAGGGGAAATTTACATTGTTACCCCGCAAAGCGGGGTTTGCTTTGTCGGTGATCCTACGGTAATTTCATGGTAAACCAGTCAGTACTATGACTGTAAAAGGCAGATTATCTGCAATTATCATATCAGAATAAAAAATATTTCTTAACTTAATGGGTTCAAAATAAATTACAGTATCAAACATTATGCTACCTGCTAACAGGATACCGGTCCCCGTACTTTTCAATCCACTTAAACATCACCTGGGGTTCATCAGGGAGTTCATTGAGATCAATTCAGGAGCTAACAGCCTGTCAGACAACCATGCAATAGTTAAAGAACTTAAACATATCGGGGGATCTGTAATGGATGTCTATTCAGGCGATCTCACATACGATGTGATAGGCGGTGAACTGCTGAACTTCATCAAAACAAACAAGCTGACAAAGCTGCCAGATTTTCATGAATGGGCCGGTAAGGATGCAAATGATTTCAGGACAATTTTGCTTTCCGACGGATCAAACTGGGTTTTAAAATACTACGATAATGAGCATCGCTTTGTCCATTCGTTCCCTGCAAGGTTCAGTCCATTCTCGTTCAGGATAAAAGCAAATACCCTGAAATCTGCGATCCTTTACCAGATCTTCATAGGAAAAGATTTCATCACCGAAGAAGACCTCAACACATCAAGGGCACTGGCAGGATTATCGCCTGTCAGGGATGTTTTTGATACCGAAGCGGTAAGCGAAATGATCGAAATGCTCAGGGGATGAAGCTGCGTTCGTTCGGTTCGAACGCTTTCCCCTCCCTTCGCGTTCTCGTCGCTCCTCTCTTTTATCAAACTTTTGCCTTTCTCCTTTAAACTTTAAAAGGCGCCATTAAGCGCCTTTTTCGTGATCCCGGAGCGACTCGAACGCTCAACCGACAGAACCGGAATCTGCTATTCTATCCATTGAACTACGGGACCATCTGTTTACGAAGCAAAATTATAACCATTAAGCTGCATTTGCAACTTATTGGTCATTTTTCGGACACTCAGCTCCTCCGCCAGTCTGATTTTTACCATATTTCATAAAGTTTTTCTATTTTCGCAGACTCGTCCGGATACCGGTGACCGGTAGCCGGCTGCCGGCCTCCGGTCAGTTCTAATCAAAAGAAACAAATTATATATGGATTACAATTTCAAAGAGATAGAGAAAAAATGGCAGAAATTCTGGGAAGAGAACAAGACATTTAAAACACCAGATGATCTTACAAATCCGAATAAATGCTATATACTCGATATGTTTCCCTATCCATCTGGAGCAGGTCTTCATGTGGGACATCCCGAAGGCTATACCGCTACAGATATATATGCAAGGTATAAAAGGATGAAAGGATTTAATGTCCTTCACCCAATGGGCTGGGATGCTTTCGGACTCCCGGCTGAACAGTATGCGATCCAGACCGGCACTCAACCTGCAATAACTACCAGGAATAACTGTGATACCTTCAGGCGACAGATCAAAGAGCTCGGTCTAAGCTACGACTGGGAAAGGGAGATAAATACCACCGACCCTGAATACTTCAGATGGACACAGTGGATATTTATCAGGATATATAATACCTGGTTTGATGAATCAGCCGGCAGGGGCCGGCCGATATCGGAACTCCCGATCCCCGACGAGATCAGGAAAGGTGGTAAAGATCAGGTCAGAAAGTACACGGATTCCAAACGCCTTGCATATTACGACAATGCACAGGTTTGGTGGTGCCCGAACTGCAATATAGTCTGTGCCAACGAAGAGGTTCTCTCAGATGGCTCGCACGAAAAATGCGGACATATTGTTGAGAAAAGAAACCTTAAGCAGTGGATGCTGAGAATACCTCTTTATGCCGAAAGACTTCTTTCAGGTATTGACAGCCTCAACTGGCCTGAAGGAATAAAAGATATGCAGCGTAACTGGATCGGCAGATCCACGGGCGCCGAAGTTGATTTCAGCATTGATGAGCTTGAAGAGAAAATAAAAGTATTTACGACACGGCCAGATACTCTGTTCGGGGCAACCTATATGGTTCTTGCCCCGGAGCATAGCCTGGTGGAGAAAATGACCACAGAAAACAACAGAATACAGGTTACAGCATACAGTAAAGCCTCTTCTTTGAAATCAGATCTTGACAGGACGGATCTTTCAAGGGAAAAAACAGGCGTATTCACCGGCCGGTATGCAATAAACCCGGTAAACCTTAAAAAGATACCTGTTTGGGTGGCCGATTATGTACTTACGGGTTATGGTACCGGCGCCATTATGGCTGTCCCGGCACATGACATCAGAGATTTTGAATTCGCTGAAAAATTTGACCTCCCGATTGTCTGTATCCAGGATCCTGCTGTTACTGATCCTGAACAGAAAAAAAGAATATTAGCCGGTAAAGAGTGCTGGACTGAGGACGGATCATATATCAGCTCCTCCGACAAGGTAACCGGAATCGATATTAACGGACTCAATAAAGAGGCAGGGATCGCCAGGATGATCCAATGGCTCGAATTAAAAAACATCGGAAAGGCAAAAGTAAACTACAAACTGCGCGACTGGCTTTTCAGCAGGCAGCGATACTGGGGAGAACCATTCCCAGTGATCCACTGGGAAGACGGGGAAATTACCCTTGCCGACGAAAGTGATCTTCCCGTTGAGCTTCCGGAAATGGAGAAATATCTTCCGGGCGAGACAGGCGAATCGCCCCTGGCAAATGCATTGGAATGGCTTACAGTGACCGGGAAGGATGGCCGCAGAGGAAGACGGGAGACCAATACTATGCCGCAGTGGGCAGGATCGTGCTGGTATTACCTCAGGTATATCGATCCTCACAATGACAGACAGATCTTTGATCTGGAAAAAGTCAAGTACTGGATGCCAGTTGATCTCTATATCGGTGGAGCAGAACATGCCGTTCTGCATCTTCTTTACAGCCGTTTCTGGCATAAGATACTTTTTGACCTTGGGATAGTGACCACCGACGAACCCTATCAGAGACTTTTCAACCAGGGTATGATCCTTGCATTTGCCTTTGAAACTGAAAAAGGAGCCAAGGTTTCAACCGACCTTGTAGAGGAGAAAGATGGAAAATACTTTAACAGAGAGACAGGGGAAGAGCTGAGGCAGATAGTTGCAAAGATGTCGAAGACCCTGAAAAATGTTGTTAATCCCGACGATGTAACTGCAAGGTACGGCGCTGACTCACTGAGACTTTATGAGATGTTCATGGGACCCCTGGATGTTACCAAACCCTGGGATGATAAAGGTGTCAAAGGGGTTTTCGGGTTTCTCTCACGAACTTTCAGATTCTTCTCTGAGAAAGCAAATATAACTGATGGCGAAGAAGATAAAGAGATCCTGAAAGGACTTCACCAGACAATAAAAAAAGTTGAGGGCGATATCGAGAACCTCAGGTTCAATACAGCTATTTCAGCCATGATGATATTTCTTAACCTGGCAACAAAGAAAGGAAAGGTCACAAGGGATACGGCACTCGCTTTCATAAGGATACTCTCTCCCTTTGCACCTCACATGTCGGAAGAGATCTGGGGCATGCTCGGAAAAACTAATACAATAGCCTATGAACCCTGGCCGGTTGTGAATGAAGAATACCTGAAGGAAGACGTATATGAATATCCTGTTTCATTTAATGGCAAGCTTAGATTCAAGGTCGAACTGCCCCTGACCCTGGGAAGGGAGGAGATCATAAGAATCGTCCTGGCTGACGAAAGGGCCCGGAAGTGGCTTGAAGGAAAAACGCCGGTAAATATCATTTTTGTGCCGGGAAAGATAATTAACATCGTTCTGAAATAAATCTTTCCAGTGCTGAAGATCTGTTCAATGAATTCATCCTTAAAAGGGGGACCATGTAAAAGGATTATCGAAATCTTTTTGGTCATACTGCTCCTTTCAGTCTCATGCGTTTCAAGGCAAAATAAGATGCAGCTTTCAGGATTGATCTCTGCATCAGGGAAATCGCCCTCCTCAATGCTTTTTGGAATACCTGTTGATTCTTTCAACATCCTCAGGGGGAAGATCAGGGCAAACAGTTTCCTCTCTGAGATCCTTGTAAGCTATGGAGCGAACACAAGACAGACAGAGCAGATCATAAGGAATTCAAAAGGCATTTTCAACGTCAGGGAGCTGAAGACAGGTAATAACTTCACCGTCCTTACCAAAAAGGCCAGCACGGCC
This sequence comes from Bacteroidales bacterium, assembly GCA_050013475.1. Lineage (GTDB taxonomy): Bacteria > Bacteroidota > Bacteroidia > Bacteroidales > VadinHA17 > LD21. The sequence continues at coordinate 183,302 of JBEKFE010000004.1, read as the reverse complement.
AGGATGGAATATTTCATATATGAGAGTGATCCCACACTGTATTATATCTTCAGCTTCAATGATTCTCTGCATGTTGCTCCTTTCAGGATCAGTACACGAACAGATATAAAATTCTCTTCGCTTACCATCGAAACTTCGCTCTGGGATGCAATGATCGGCAAAGGACTTAATCCCGAGCTTGCTGTCGACCTGTCGGATATCTATGCATGGACCGTTGATTTTTTTGGTCTGCAAAAGGGAGACAGGTTCAAATTCATATATGAAGAAAATTATATCGGGGAAAAAGCCATAGGAACCGGGAGGATCATCTGCGCTCTCTATACATCTTCTGATAGGCAGGTGTATGCAATTCCCATGATCCAAAATGATAAGGAAAGCTATTATGATGCCACGGGTAACAGCTTAAGAAAAGAATTCCTTAAAGCCCCGCTTCACTTTTCCAGGATATCTTCAGGTTTCTCGTCTGCAAGGATGCATCCTATACTCAGGATAGTGAGACCTCATTATGGGGTGGATTATGCTGCGCCAGCCGGGACCCCTGTTTATTCCATCGGAGACGGGACGGTGATCTCGGTAAATATTGAAGAGGAGCCTGGAAGGATCATAAGGATAAGGCATAATAGCGTTTATACAACTGCCTACATGCATCTCAGCGGTTTTGCGAATGGTATTGCCGCGGGTGTCAGGGTCAGACAGGGAGAGGTTATCGGATATGTCGGAAGTAGCGGAATGGCGACGGGTCCGCATCTCGATTTCAGATTTTACAAGAACGGGTATGCAGTGGACCCCCTGAAAGTTGAAGCGCCGCCTGTGGAGCCGGTACTCGATGAGAACAGGGCCAGGTTTGAGAAAATAAAAAGTGTTATTGCAGGCCTGCTGGATTCCTTAATTTAGTCCGGAAGCTCAAGGATAAGCTTTTCGATGATCCGTGGAAAATGCATGTATTCAAGTTCATGGATCCTGTGCGCCAGAGAATCGGGAGAATCATCTGCCAGCACCCTGCATTTTGCCTGGAAGATTATATCCCCCTCATCATAGCGGTCATTCACATAGTGGATCGTAATTCCGGATTCCTTTTCGCCATTTGCTATTACAGCCTGGTGAACTTTTTCTCCGAACATTCCACTGCCACCATAGGATGGGAGAAGCGCGGGATGAATATTTATTATCCTCTTTGGCCAGGCAGCCAGAATATCGGAAGGAACAAGCCAGAGAAATCCTGCGAGAACTATAAAATCGATGTTGTATTTTTTAAACTGGACTGATACCATCCGGGAAGAATAAAACTGGTTTCGGTCGAAAAAAACTGACGGAATATTAAACTTTGCAGCGCGTTCTAAAACAAATGCATCACGTTTGTTGGATAAAACTAAAGCGACTTTTGCCGAATTCCTGTTCGAAAAGTATCTGATGATATTTTCAGCATTTGTTCCTGATCCGGAAGCTAAAATAGCTATATTCTTCATTATCTGTCAATTAACTATTATGACATTTTGCCTGACCGATTTCCTTATTCAGACGTTATTATTTTAGTTTTCAACCAATTAACCCTATGGGCAAATAAATATTCACCAAAATTCTTGAAAAATACTGTACAAATATATTTCTTTGCACTGTTTAAAAATTATTATTAATTAAAAATTATCGTTATGTCAGACATTGCCACAAGAGTAAAAGAGATCATCGTTGATAAACTCGGAGTTGACGAAGCAGAAGTAACTCCTGAAGCCAGTTTCACCAATGACCTGGGAGCCGACTCTCTTGATACAGTTGAGCTGATCATGGAATTCGAAAAAGAATTCAACATCGGTATTCCTGACGACCAGGCCGAAAGTATAAGCACTGTCGGTGAAGCTATCAAGTACATTGAAGAGAATGCAAAATAACATTGCATTATCAATAATCCATTTATGAGAAGAGTTGTAGTTACGGGGATCGGAGCGTTTACTCCAATCGGTAATAATTTGCATGAATTTTGGAAAAATCTGATTGAAGGCGTTAGCGGGGCTGATCTGATCACTCATTTTGACACCGAAAAATTCAAGACAAAATTTGCATGTGAAGTTAAAAACTACGATTCTCAGAACTATTTTGACAAAAAAGAAGCCAACAAGCTTGACCATTATGCTCAGTTTGCCCTTATTGCCGCTCAGGAAGCTGTTACTGATTCAGCTCTTGATCTTGAAACAGTGGATAAGGACAGAGTGGGTGTCATCTGGGCTTCAGGGATCGGGGGCCTTGGTACTTTCTATGAACAAATCAAGCAGTATGTTCAGGGAGACGGAACCCCAAGGTACAGCCCATTCTTTATTCCCAAAATGATAAGCGATATAGCTGCCGGGCAGATCTCGATCAAATATGGGTTCAGGGGACCAAATTTTGCCACCGTATCCGCATGTGCCTCATCGACCAATGCTATAATCGATGCAATAAATTATATCAAGCTGGGTAAAGCCGATGTCTTCATCACTGGCGGATCAGAAGCTGCAATAAATGAACCCGGCATCGGAGGCTTCAATTCGATGCAGGCTCTTTCGACAAACAACAGCGAGTACAAGACAGCATCCAGACCATTTGACATAACACGGGATGGTTTCGTAATGGGTGAGGGTGCCGGTGCCCTGATAGTAGAGGAGTTCGAATATGCAAAAGCAAGAGGGGCCAGGATATATGCTGAACTTGTAGGTACAGGCATGACAGCCGATGCATTCCATCTTACCGCACCTCATCCGGACGGGCTCGGAGCAAGTAATGTAATGAAGCTGGCAGTAAGCGATGCAGGTCTCAGACTACAAGACATTGATTATATTAATGTACACGGTACATCAACCCCCCTGGGAGATATTTCAGAAACAAAAGCAATCATTTCAGTATTTGGCGAACACGCCTATCAATTGAATATCAGTGCAACCAAATCGATGACAGGTCATCTGCTGGGAGCAGCAGGAGCTGTTGAAGCAATAGCTACCATATTGTCGGTCCGTGATAATATCGTTCCTCCGACAATAAACTTCAGGAATCCTGACCCATCAATAGATCAGAATCTCAATCTCACAATCAATAAAGCACAGAAAAGGACTGTCAACGCCGCAATCAGCAATACATTCGGCTTCGGCGGTCATAATGCCTCTGTAGTAATTAAAAAAACAGAGATCTAGTGTCTCTTTTTTATCTAAGGAAAAACGGTACTTATTTACTGGCTAAACGGGAGTTCCGCTCCAGTTTAAAGAATATTCTCGGCTTCAGGCCGGGAGATCTGCGTATTTATGAAATTGCATTTATTCATCGCTCAGCAAGCCTGACGCTCCCTGATGGAAAGAAAGTTAACAACGAGCGTCTTGAATTTCTCGGCGATTCAGTTCTTGACGTGATCCTTTCCGAATTCCTGTTTGAAGAATTCCCCTCTGCAAATGAAGGCTTCATGACAAAAATAAGGTCGAGGATAGTCAACAGGGATTTCCTTAACCAGATAGCCCTGTCGATGGGCATCGATAAAATACTTGTCAGCAATATCAGTTCCGGACATACCACAAAACATTTGTACGGTGATGCATTTGAGGCTCTGTTAGGTGCCGTATTCATTGACAAAGGTTTCAGGAAAACCAGGAAATTTTTCATGCAGAATGTCCTTGGAAAGTATCTCGACATTGATAAGATCATCAGAACTGATAACGACTACAAAAGTCTCGTCTTTGAATGGGTGCAGAAGAAAAAGGCAAATCTCAGCTTCATTTATAATGAGGAATACGATTTTGATAAAAAGAAATCTGTATTTACGACGATATTAAATATAGACAGGGTCGAATACGGCAAGGGACAGGGCGTTTCAAAAAAAGAGGCTGAACAGGAAGCTTCATGCCAGGCCTGGGAAAGACTCAAAGATATTTCAGCTCAATAAGTTCAGTATGGGTTATTTTTTTATACCTTTAATGCTTTATGGCATAGACAAATGAAGAGCCAGCAAAAAATAACCCGGGTGCAGCTTGAGAATGAAGACAGGAAGGATTTCTCTCTTTTTGGAATTGTTTCTGCAGAACCGGATTACAAGCTTTCATTATCAATAAACAGGGCACTGAAAATCTCACTTAAAAATGACGATCCTGTGAAATTAGCCGGGCAGAATAATTCTTATCTCCTGTTCAGCAGATTCTCCGATCATTCCGTGAAACATGATATTTCCTACCATCTAATATCCAATAGATCCGGGAAGGATTTCCTTCTGGGCAAGCTTAAAAAAATCGATTATATATTCCAGGTTTATTCACCTGATAATGGGTTTGATGTATCTCGCATAAGTTTAACGCTCAGGGCAATCGATACCATAACAGCTGTTTTCTTGATCGACTCTGGTGAAATTAAGGATAAGAACTTGCAATATCTAATACCATAAATCATGGAAAAACTTTTCTTTGATCTGTCCGAAAGTGAATTTACAAAAAGCAGGAAGATACTGGTTTGGGTCTTCAGCGCTGTTTTCTTCTTCGCAGGCTGCGGTATAGTATATATGAATACTGTCCTTCATGATAGTACGATTCATCTCTCTTTTGCAATTGCTCCCTTCTGTATAGGAATCTTTACAGCTTTCGTTGCATACATGGCTACATCAAAAAAGAAAGATCATTATTTCATCATGGATAATGAAAAGGTAGAATACAGGTTCGGCCTGTTTAAACCGGTAAAATGTACCCATAGATGGGAAGAAATTAATCAGATCATGATCCCTCATAAAGAAAAGAAGATCATGGTGAAATATAAAGACGATAGCGAGCATATAATTAACCTTAACTGGATAGAGAAGAAAAAGGCTCATTTTATAAGAAGACATTTCTATTATGCCGCAAGGGAAAAGAATATTGAACTTGTAAAGGTAATTTCCCTGGAAAAGAGATAAATTTCCATCTTCCCCATCAGAAATAAAGAAAGAGCCGCCAGAACGGCGGCTCCGATTTTTGATAACCCTAAAACTAACCTAACCTATGAAAAAAACCTCTATTTAAACTTTACAAATATCGTGCCAAACACAAAGCAAATATAAACCCCTTTTCCGGAATAAAAAAATATATTTTCCTAACAACTTGAAAATTAACATATATTTAATGATTTGTTAATTTTCCCCATCTTGTCCTGATACCTGAATTCTGCTTATAAACCTCATTTTATGGGAGTGGGTGTTAAAGAAAGTTAAAGATAGTGTTAACAAACACAGTTACCCGTACTTTTGTGTGATATGAAGCAGAAAACCATATTCCTGCTTGCTGGCTTCTTCCTGTTGGCATTTTCAGGCCTGATACTTATCCAGATCTACTGGATACGCAATGCTATCAATATTACGGATCAGCAATTTCGCTACCAGGTTAACAGAGCCCTTGAGGCAGTGGTCCTTAACCTTGAAGAGAAGGAACTTGTTAAAAAGATCCTCGAGGAGGTCGGAACTGCCAAGAATGATTCGATAACTGCAATTATTTCCGCAAATTCATCCCTGGCGAAAAAGCTGCAGGGTTATAAACCCAATTCTGAACTGCTGCAGAAATACGGTCTTACGACACGCGAAAAGCAGATCGTTGTGGAAAAACCCGGTCAGAAAATTATTATATCGGCTGAAGATATTTTGCCTTTCCCTCCCGACGATACGCCAGAGCTCACACAGTCGAATTCAGAAGCAGGTGTTTCAAACCGGGTCACCAACAGGATCATTTCGGTGGAGAATATTATGGAGGGCCTCTTTAAACAACCTCCTGATATCAGTGAAAGGATCGATATCCGGGATCTCAACGACCAGATGAGGGAGTCTTTCAATAATGTTGGTATAAAGCTGAAATACGAGTTTGCGATCAGATCGGGAAGGGCCGGGATCATCCGAAAGTCACCCGGATATTTTGATATGCCCGGCACCAACAGGTTTATGAGACAACTTTTCCCAAATGACCCTTTCCCTGGTCAGAATCAGCTTGTGCTCTATTTTCTGCAGGAAAAGCAATATAAATTCGAAAAGACCGGAAGCCTTGGCTTCCTTTCACTGCTTTTCACTGCATTTCTGCTGGTTCTCTCAACAGGAACCTTTATCGTTATATTCAGGCAGAAGAAAATTTCTGAGATAAGGAATGATTTCATTAACAATATGACCCACGAGCTCAAGACGCCAATATCAACGATCTCCCTTGCTGCACAAATGCTCGCTGATAAATCGATCAGTACCGATAAGAAAGATAGCGACGCTCTTGCAAATGTTATTTCTGAGGAGAGCCTGAGGTTAAAATATCATGTTGAAAAGGTACTTCAGACTGCGATCTTTGAAAGGACAAAACTTAAGCTTAAGCTTGTCGAAACGGATATTCATGCTATCATTAACAAGGCCATAGATGGATTTGCTCTGAAGGTCAGCTCGGTTAACGGAAAAATATTAAGGGATCTCAGATCTGATAATTCCCTGGCTCTTGTGGATGAGGTACATTTTCTGAATGCGATCTCAAATATAATTGACAATGCGATAAAGTACTCAAAGGGCAGGCCAGAAATTACCATATCAACCAGGAATTTTAAAAAGGGACTTCTGATCACTGTTGAGGATCAAGGTATAGGCATACGGAGGGAAGACCTCAGGAGAATATTTGACAAGTTCTATCGCGTTCCAACAGGCAATGTTCATAATATCAAAGGATTTGGTCTTGGACTGAGTTACGTGAAAAAGGTAATCGACGATCACAATGGTAAGATCAAAGTTGAGAGCCAGTTAGGAAAAGGAACGAAATTTGCTATTTACATTCCCAAAATCGGCAGATCATGAAAATCAAAAAAATACTTCTTGCAGAGGATGATAATAACCTGGGACAGCTACTCAGGAATTATTTGAATGTTAAGAATTTCGAAACCAACCTTACGGTCGATGGGAAGCAGGCACTTGATGCCTTCAGAAAAGATGTGTTCGATATTTGCATCCTTGATATCATGATGCCTGAAATGGATGGAATAACTCTTGCCAGGGAGATAAGAAAAATCAGTCCTGATATACCTGTGATCTTTCTCACGGCAAAAAATCAGAAGGAGGATATTATTGATGGTTTTAAGACTGGAGCGGATGATTATATCACCAAACCTTTCTCAATGGAAGAGCTTATTTACAGGATAGAGGCGATAATGAGGCGGGTTTCCGAACCTTCGGGACAGAAAAAGCAGGATCATTATGAGATCGGGGAGTACCGGTTCGATACGTTGAAACAACTCCTGACCTTCGGGGATCAGACAATAAAACTTACGACTAAGGAGTCAGAACTTCTTGAACTTCTTTGCAGGCACAGCAATGAAGTCATGCAAAGAAACTATGCATTAAAGGCTATCTGGATAGATGATAACTATTTTAATGCCAGAAGCATGGATGTATACATTACAAAACTCAGGAAATACCTTAAGATGGATCCATCTGTCAAAATACTTAATGTTCATGGAAAGGGGTACAAACTGATCCATTAAAAAAACCCTGATCATTGAGGTAATGATCAGGGTATAATTTAGGTTAGATTACAGGGTTAGGTAATATTAAAAAATATTGTCCCTATTCGTGAGGACTAAAGTAGTTAAATTTTATAATTTCCAAATAAATTGTTAAGAAAAAGTTAAGAAATCTTTGAATTTCTTTTCCTCAGTCAAGTTTAAGCACTGCAAGGAATGCCTGCTGAGGTACTTGCACGTTCCCAATCTGTCTCATTCTCTTCTTGCCCTTTTTCTGCTTCTCAAGCAGTTTCCGCTTTCTTGTGATATCTCCTCCATAACACTTGGCGGTTACATCTTTTCTGACAGCCTTTACAGTTTCCCGGGCAATGATCTTTGCTCCTATTGCTGCCTGAATGGCTATCTCAAACTGCTGACGCGGAATAAGCTCTTTCAGCTTGACACACATTTTCCTTCCAAAATCATAGGCATGTCCCTTGTGGATAAGGGTCGATAATGCATCGACCATTTCGCCATTGAGGAGTATATCGAGCCGGACAAGGTCAGCTTTCTGATAAGCTGTATAATAGTAGTCAAATGAGGCGTATCCCCTGGAAATACTTTTCAGCTTGTCATAAAAATCGAAGACGATCTCAGCCAGAGGCATCTCAAAGGTGACCTCTACCCTGTCGCGTGTTAAGTATATCTGGTTCCTGAGAACTCCCCTCTTGTCAATGCAGAGGTTCATTATTGCACCAAGATACTCCGAAAGGGTTATGACCTGTGCTACTATATAAGGTTCTTCGATCCTTTCAATATTGGTAATTGGGGGCAGCCCGGATGGATTATGCACATCAATCTCCTCACCTTTTGTCGTATATGCTTTATATGATACGTTAGGAACAGTGGTTATTACGTCCATATTGAATTCCCTGTCGAGCCGTTCCTGTATTATCTCCATGTGGAGCAGGCCGAGGAATCCGCATCTGAAACCAAATCCCAGGGCAGCAGAAGATTCCGGAATGAATGAAAGAGAGGCGTCATTCAGCTGAAGCTTCTCGATGGATGATCTCAGGTCTTCATAATCATCTGCATCAACCGGATAAATGCCTGCAAATACCATTGGTTTTACATCCTCAAAGCCAGAGATTGCATGCCCGCAGGGTTGGTCAACCCGGGTAATGGTATCCCCAACCTTTACTTCCACGGAGTTTTTTATTCCTGATATAATATATCCTACATCGCCTGTTCCCATGTACTCTTTTGGATCCTGCTTCAGTTTCAGCACTCCTATCTCATCGGCATTATACTCATGGCCCGTGCTGAAAAACTTAACACGGTCGCCCCTCTTCACGGAGCCGTTGACTATCTTGTAGTAGGCTATTATTCCGCGAAATGAATTGAATATTGAGTCGAAGATAAGAGCCTGGAAAGGTGCATCAGGGTCTCCCTTGGGATGAGGGATCCTTGTAATAATATCATGCACGATCCTGTCGACGCCCATACCTGTTCTTGCACTTGCCTCAATTATATCTTCACGCGAGCAGCCGACCAGGTCCACGATCTGATCCTTAACTTCCTCAGGCATGGCATTAGCCATGTCCATTTTATTCAGCACCGGGATTATTTCAAGGTTGTGTTCAATTGCCATGTAAAGATTTGAGATGGTCTGTGCCTGTATCCCCTGCGTTGCATCTACCACCAGCAGTGCCCCTTCACAAGCTGCAATTGATCTGGACACTTCGTATGAAAAGTCTACATGACCTGGAGTATCAATAAGGTTCAGAATATATTTTTCCCCCTCAAAGGTATGCTCCATCTGGATCGCATGGCTCTTGATCGTTATGCCCCTTTCTCTCTCAAGCTCCATATCGTCAAGCACCTGGTCCTGAAATTCCCTGTCAGTAATCGAATTTGTAATTTCAAGGAGGCGGTCGGCCAGTGTACTTTTTCCGTGGTCGATATGTGCTATTATACAGAAATTGCGGATATTATCCATTCTTGGGGATTAACTTTGATCCGGTGCAAATATAAAAAAATATAGTCATTGGCCCCTGATCCCGCGAAGCGGGACTCTCAAATTTATGACCGATGAAACCATTCCAACAAGTTAAGAATTGGCAATAAAATTAATGCCAGGTTTTTCCCCTGGCATAATTCTGTTTCCTGACCCCCTTCAGGAGGGCCGGTGATATGTTTTACATCATGCCCGGCATTCCTCCACCCATTCCTTGTGGTTGAGACGGTGGATTATCCTGTTTTTCTTCAACAACAACGGCCTCTGTTGTAAGGAACATTCCGGCTATTGAAGCTGCATTCTCAAGGGCGATCCTCGCAACTTTTACAGGATCAATAACACCTGATTCATAAAGATTCTCATATTTGTCGGTTTGCGCATTATAGCCGAAATCGTTCTTTCCGGCTTTCACAGACTGAACAACTACTGCACCCTCCTGGCCTGCATTGACTGCAATCTGGCGAAGAGGTTCCTCGATGGCTCTCTTGATTATCTCAATACCTGTTTGCTGATCTTCATTGTCACCCTTAAGTCCGTCGAGTGCCTTAATTGCACGTATATAAGCGACACCCCCACCCGGTACAATACCTTCTTCAATAGCTGCACGCGTTGCATGAAGTGAATCATCAACCCGGTCTTTCTTGTTTTTCATTTCAACCTCCGATGCGGCACCGATATATATAACAGCCACGCCGCCTGATAACTTGGCAAGGCGTTCCTGCAGCTTTTCCTTGTCGTAATCGGAAGTTGTGACTGTTATCTGTTGCTTGATCTGGTTAACCCTTGCTTTTATCTGATCCTTGTCGCCGGCTCCGTTAACAATTGTTGTATCTTCTTTATCAACTGTGATCTTCTCAGCTTTTCCAAGCATCTCAAGGGTTGTATGTTCGAGTTTGAGGCCTTTTTCTTCCGAGATTACTGTACCTCCTGTAAGAATAGCAATATCTTCGAGCATCTCTTTTCTCCTGTCACCAAAACCCGGGGCTTTTACGGCACATACCTTAAGAGAACCACGGAGACGGTTTACTACAAGTGTAGCGAGTGCTTCACCCTCAACATCTTCAGAAATAATCAGAAGCGGACGGCCGGTCTGTGCAGTTGCTTCAAGAACAGGAAGCATGTCTTTCATAGTTGATATCTTCTTGTCGTGAATAAGAATGTAAGGATTTTCGAGATCAGCCTCCATCTTTTCTGCATTGGTAACAAAATATGCTGAGATATAACCACGGTCGAACTGCATACCTTCAACTACTTCGACAGTTGTTGCAGTGCCTTTTGCTTCCTCAACAGTGATTACGCCTTCCTTATGAACTTTACTCATGGCTTCAGCAATAAGCTTACCGATCTCCTCATCATCATTTGCTGATATCCTGGCCACCTGTTCGATCTTGCTGAGATCGTCACCTATTACCTTTGCCTGTGAAGCAAGGCTCTTGACAATTTTTACAACGGCCTTTTCAATACCTCTTTTGATATCCATCGGGTTGGCACCCGCAGTAACATTCTTCAGCCCAACATTAATAATGGCTTGTGCAAGCACGGTTGCAGTTGTGGTACCGTCACCGGCATCATCACCGGTCTTCGATGCAACTTCCTTAACCATTTGTGCACCCATATTCTTATACGGATCAGAAAGCTCGATCTCCTTTGCTACGGTTACACCATCCTTGGTTATCTGTGGTGCACCATATTTTTTCTCAAGAACGACATTACGTCCTTTTGGACCAAGTGTCACTTTAACAGCATTTGCAAGCTCATCAACTCCTTCTTTAAGAAGTGCCCTAGCTTCGATATTGTATTTAATCTCTTTTGCCATATTCGAAATTTTTATTGGTTACAAAAATTAAGCAATAAACAGTATGTCAGACTGGGAAACCAGAAGATAATCATCTCCCTCAATAGTCAGTTCCTGGCCTGAGTATTTGCCGTAAAGAACGACATCTCCCTTTTTCACTTCCATCTCCTCATCTTTTTTTGCAGCCCCGACAAGTATTACCTTCCCCTGACGCGGTTTTTCCTTTGCTGAATCCGGAATGATAATTCCGCTCGCGGTCTTGGCCTCAGCCTCGTGAGGTTTTACCAATACCTTTCCTGCCAGTATTCTACCTTTTAATTGTGCCATTTTTATTAGTATTATAAGTTAGACATTTATTTTCTGTCATTTGATTAACATATATTATGCCAAATGGAATTTAATGCCATTTTGCACCTGTTCTGTCATAAAAATATCCGGGTCATTGTCATTTAAACAACTGTTTCGGATCAAAACGACGACATTGATCTGTTTTTCAATCCATTAGATGAATAAATAAAAAGTGTCAGTTTGTGACAATCTGACACTTTTCAGTTATATCTTCTATCAGGTCTATTTTTTAGGTTGATCCTTTCCGGTCTGTTGTGTTGTACTCCCTTTTGCTGAAGAAGGAGGAGTGGCTGTAGGAAGCGTGGGTACTGCATTTGGATCGACCGCATTCTGAATCTGTGTTTCTATCCTTGAGTGCTGGCTGTCACCTCCCCTTGGAATAGCGGCAGTTGCCACCAGGCACAGAACAAAAATACTTATAGCGATCGTCCAGGTAGATTTTTCAAGAAAATCAGCCGTTTTTCTCACGCCCATTGCCTGACCTGCTGATGTAAAATTAGCAGCAAGGCCTCCACCTTTTGAATTCTGAACAAGAACGATCAGTATCTGCAGAAAGCATGCAACAATAATTAAAACTGAAACTAAAACATAAATTCCCATCTTGTCATTATTTTATTAACGCTTTTACCTTCTCAATTTGAGTCGCAAAGTAACTACTTTTTTCCGGAAATTTCAAACATAATTTCTCATAAATATCTATTGCCCGTGAATAGTATCCCTGATTTATATATATGGTTGCCAGCGTTTCGGTTATGAATGCTCCCTTTTCTTCAACGAATGGCTTCGAGATATCTTCATTCAGAGTGTCTGATCTCTCCCTCGAGGGCTCAATTCTCGGATTAAGCAATATGAAATCATCGATTAGCTTTGCCTGCAATTGCTTTATGCTCTCAATGCCGGAAGAATTGTTTTCATTCGCCTCTTGCTGCGGCTGGCTCTCTTCAGATAGCTCAAGACCATTCTCTTCCAGCTCAAGCAGCTCTTCCTGCACGGGCGAGGGTATTGACGGATCCATAAAGAATACTGTCTCTTCTATATGACCGTCGCCATCATCAATTACAAGCATTATACTTCCCGATTCATCGATCTCCGAATCGGTTGTCATAACGATCGTATCTTTTTGGCTGTTCGCTGCAGCTATTGACTCTTCGGGCCAGGCCACGGCAACCGACGTTTTTTCAAGTTCACTTATAAAGTCTGCACTGTTCTTGCCGCTCTCAATAACTACCTGCTGGTTATCAGGCAAGTCAGGCTGAACCATCTGATTTATAGCAGAATTTATTGATCTGCCATTTTCATCAGGTGATGGTCTGTGCAGGATATAATAGAGCACTTCCCTGTCGGAAACATGAATTGCGGATTGTTTAAGCTGGTTTTCAAACTTGACGTCACCTGTATTATGAAGGCCTTTCAGTAAAAGAAGATGTGCGCTGTGGAACCAGGGGAAAAGATCAAGCAGTTCCTTAACCTCTCCAGTCATCTGACGATCGATCCGTGCGGGATCATTTATTATTCTTATGAAATCGTTCCGGTTCACCTTGTGCTACCATTTTACAAAAGCTTCATTGAAAATATCCTCGACGAGTAATACCACAATTGCATCCACCAGGGTTGATTCGACTGAACTGAGGTCACTGCTGCCGCTATAATCCTGATACCGTGAAAAGCTTTTATCATAGCTAAGATCGGGTTCAACGGAATTTGTGAATTTAACCTTCACGGTGATAGTAAAACGGTTCATTGCAGCTCTTGAATCGCCTCCTACCGTAAGTGGCCTGCTATTATAATCGGATATCTCTCCCTCAAAATTCACGTCGCCCACTCCACTGATAAGGTTAAGTTTTGTCTGTGACTTGCATTTATCAATAAGTGCATTTGTTATATAATTGGTGAGTCCTGGCTGAACCAGGCTGGCCCTGTTCTGGAAAGTCTGAATGCTCATCGTTTTGACCTGCGGAGCGATCCTTGCCCCGGAAAATGTATAGCTGACCTTACAAGAGGGAAGGAATGATAAAGAGATCATGATGACAAACAGGCAAAGCTGGTTTTCCAGGATAAAAGTCTTTTTATGATTCAATTCCATATTCCTTGATTTTCCTGTAAAGGGTCCTTTCAGAAATGCCCAGCTCCCTGGCGGCAAGTTTCCTTTTATGATTATGCTTTTCCAGGGCTTTGTTTATCAGTTCCACCTCCTTATCCGAGAGCGAAAGGGATTCTTCAACAATCTCTTCTGTATCCTGGATATTGTTCCGGACAGGATGCGCGGGATATTCGACAGCTTCATTATCCTGCATGGGTCTGATATTATTCTCGATCTTTCCTTCACCAAAGAGATTTTTTATCACTTTGGAGCTGTCCTCGCTGAAAGTGGCTTCACCGCCTCCCTTCTGCAGCATATCGAGCACAAGCTTTTTAAGGTCGTTCATATCGCTTTTCATATCGAAAAGGATCTTGTAGAGGATCTCCCTTTCAGATGAGAAAGATTTCTCCTCCTGCCTGTGGAAAATGGCAGGGAGCTTAACTCCAAGATAATCAGGAATGTAACCTTTTAGGATTTCAGCACCGATCTCTCTTTCATTCTCAATTATCGAGATCTGTTCAGTCACATTTTTAAGCTGCCTTACATTACCAGGCCAGTTATAATTGAGCATAATTGCCTGTGCCTCCTTTGTAAGCCGTATGGAAGGCATCCGGTACCTTTCGGCAAAATCGACTGCAAATTTTCTGAACAGCAGAAGTATATCCTCTCCTCTTTCGCGTAAAGCGGGCACTTTTATCGGCACTGTATTGAGCCTGTAGAAAAGGTCTTCCCTGAATTTTCCGTTTTCAATTGCGGTGGGGACATCAACATTGCTTGCGGCAATAACCCTGACATTTGTTTTCTGAACCTTCGATGAACCTACTCTTATGAACTCACCTGTCTCAAGTACCCTGAGCAACCTGACCTGTGTTGATAATGGCAGCTCAGCCACCTCATCGAGAAATATCGTCCCCCCGTCTGCAACCTCGAAGTAGCCTTTCCTGCTGTCGGTGGCCCCCGTGAATGAGCCCTTTTCATGTCCGAACAGCTCGGAATCGATTGTCCCTTCCGGTATCGCACCACAGTTTACCGCTATGTACTGGCCATGTTTTCTGGTACTGAAACTGTGGATCACCTGCGGGAACACCTCTTTACCGGTTCCGCTGTCGCCAGTTATCAGAACAGAGAGATCGGTGGGCGCTACCTGCAAAGCAATATCAATCGCCCTGTTAAGACCTATATAATTGCCAATGATCCCAAACCTCTGTTTAATGCTCTGAAGCTCCATTATCCCCCATTTAATAATCCTGCGAATTTACTACATTTTTAGAATATTGGGAAATGCATTTTTAGTAAATTTGCGGAATGAAAACAGTTACAGGACCTCATTTCACGGGCATTATACCTGCCCGGTTCGCCTCAACGCGGTTCCCCGGTAAGCCGCTGGCCATCATTGGCGGCAAGCCAATGATCAGGATGGTATATGAACAGGTATCAATAGCGCTCGATTCAGTCTATGTTGCCACTGATGATGAAAGGATTACGGAGGCTGTAAAAAAATTCGGAGGTAAAGCTGTAATGACATCAGCTACTCACCGCAGCGGGACTGACAGATGTGCAGAAGCTGCAGATATCATTGCAAGGGAGACAGGGATCGAACCCGGGATCATTGTAAATATCCAGGGAGATGAACCATTTATTCTGCCTGAACAGATAAGGCTGATCGCCTCATGTTTTGCGGACAGCTCGGTGGAAATTGCAACTTTGATCAGCGGGATCAAAGAGACAGCCGATATATTCAATATAAATGAGACAAAAGTTGCAGTCTCTCTTTCAGGGGACGCTCTTTATTTCAGCCGTTCACCGATACCGTTCATCAGGGGAGAGGAACAGGAGAACTGGCTTGCGAGACATACCTTCTATAAGCACATCGGAGTTTATGCGTACAGGAAGAAGACGCTGATGGAATTGACTTCACTGCTCCCGGGCCCTCTCGAAACCGCAGAATCTCTTGAACAGAACAGGTGGCTCGAGAATGGTTACAGAATAAGGACCGCCGTTACTTCGTGGGAAGGAATCGGGATAGATGTACCTGAAGATCTGGAGAGAGCAAATGAATATTTAAAGCATTTTAATTGATTTATTGAAACATTTGCACAATTTTTGCAGTAAAATACCTAAAAGGTCGCTTATGAAGCAGGTTTTACTCATTTTCATTCTGTTTCTTTGTGCTTTTACCTCCTACGGTCAGCGAGACTCCATAAGCCTTCCCGGGCAGATGAGCAAGGGTTATCGCTTTGACGAAAATGATGTCAATATCAGTATTTATCCGGTCCCGGTAAGGGAAAATTCATTCACCATAAAAAGTGATAAGGAAATTTCATCGATAAAGATCACTAACATAATAGGTCAGGATATTTTCATGACAAAATATAATACCCCCATCTTTACCACAAAGATCATTCTCGAAAATACCAAAAGGGGAATGTACCTTGTCGCCATAACATTCTCTGACAACACAAGAACTGTCAGAAGAATTCTTGTTGAGGGGACTATCTGATTATTTGTAAACAAATCCTCAAATTGTTTGTTGTATCTAAAGACCTGTTTGATAGCAGGTAGTATACCTAACGGATACAATGAAGATGGAACAAGGATTGAATGTCTATTCAATAAAGGATCTTGAGAATTTCTCAGGAATAAAGGCACATACGATAAGGATTTGGGAAAAAAGATACAGTATTCTAGAACCCGATCGTACCGACTCCAATATAAGGATGTACAGTGAATCCGAACTGAAAAAGATACTGAATGTTGCCTTCCTGAACAGGAACGGGCTTAAGATCTCAAAGATCGCAGCACTTGATGAGGACCAGCTGACAGGTAAGGTGATGGATGTCAGCAGCCGTAACGATGACCCTGACCAGGATTTCCAGCCAGGTAAGCTACTTATGTCTGCCCTTAAATTCAATGAGGAACAGTTTATTGATGCCCTTATGCCATTTATCAGGCGCTATGGAATAGAAGAGGCCTATGTTGGCTACCTGCATCCTCTTTTGACGAAGGCAGGCATACTCTGGCAGACAGGCAGCCTTTCCAGGGCGCAGGAACAGTTTATAAGGAATATCATAAAAAAGATTATAATACTTGAAGACAATAATCTTAAAGCCTCAAATGAAAAATCACCAAATGTCGTGGCAATGGTCAATACATCAGATAACCTGTCGGACAATAATTTTCTCTTTTACAAGTATATCCTAAAGAAAAGAGGATTCAATGTAATTTTCACAGGCGGAGTCCTTCCCCCCTCCGAAGTAAATGAGATATTCAGGATAAAACCGTTCGACTACCTGGTGGTCAATTCCGGGGCATTCGATTTTGCCAAGAAGAAGATCGATTATTTTGGCACTATAGGCAGATCATTATCAATTAAAAAAATAATCTTCACCGATTATCCCGGAGTTGCCGACAGAAGAGCCCCGGAAAGAATCGTTATATCGAGAGACCCTGCTGATTTTATTAAAAAGGTATCGACCCTTAAACAGAATAGTTAAAACCGGGGGACGTCCGTATCACCCGGAGGCAGAAAGAATATCCTGGAAATATGTAATCTCCCCTGAAAGATCGACTTCGTGATGTTTCGAGCAAAAGTCATTGATCTTTTGCAGCATGCTTGTGGCAAATTCTTTCCTTGAAGATGGTGAACTTTCTGAAATCCGGTGCTTCATGGATTTGGTAATATTATTTACCTCTCTCCACATGGCCAGAGCAGCTGGATCAAAATAATTGCCTGTATAGGCATCCCACACATAATCAATGGCAGTCCGTGATGGATGAAGCATATCGTCGGCATAATACCGGTAATCACGAAGATCGTCCATAAGAAGTTCATAGGCAGGGAAATATCCTTCGACCAAAGGATGCTTCAGAAGCTGTTCAACTGCAACAAACAGGATAGATTTACTTAATTGGTTTCCGTGTGCCCCATCCTTCCAGTGTCTTACAGGGCTGATTGTAAAAATTACCCGTAGTTTTTTGTTAAAGGTGTTCAGCATGTCGAGAAGCTGCATCCAGAGTGATACGATCTCTTCTGCAGAAAGAATATCCTGCCGGAATATTTCCGAAGGAAGCTTATGACAGTTTGAAACTATTTCTCCCGACTTCACCAGCCTGTATATCCTTGAAGTTCCGAAGGTGATAAAAAGAAAGGAGGCCTCTTTCAGAAACTGATGAGCCTTTGAGGTGAACCTGTTTATTTTATTAAGGGTCTCATCAGCATTATCTGATGTGAAATCAGTATAATGAAGGAGACTGATATACCTGTCTTTATATGGAAAGAGATCTTCTACCCTGAGTATTCTGTTCTCTGTGACAAGCCTGATAGTATTGCTTATTGATACCGGGTTATAGACTGTGCCTGAGGGATTTACAAACACCTTCATCTTGCCTTCCGCCATTTTCTCTCCCATTTCCGACGCAAAGCATGAACCGGTGAACATTACCGGGGTGGCATAGCTTATTTTATGCCTGGAGGGGTCGATCTTAAAAGTTGTCCGGAGATTCATAAGGTAAAATTGGTTTCAGGATCACAAATGATTTTTTATCCAGCTTATGATATACAAATATACCTCCTCACAGAAAGGTTCATTAAGAAGTTCATGATATCCGCCTTCCCATATCTTAATTTCCGCCAGGTTTGATTTCGAAGCGACCTGCCGGCTTCCATCGGGCGATGTGATCTGGTCCTCTGAGCCATGCATCAACAATACGGGAATTTGGATGGATGCGGCATTTTCAAGCGTGAACCTGCCAGCCGAAACGGCATTGTGAAACAGGCTGACTGATATTCTGTCGTGAACCAGCGGATCTCTTACATATTTTTCGACCGCTGACCTGTCATGTGAGAGATCGTCAGCCACAAGACCTGAAGGCTGAACGAGTGAAGGAAGTATGCTTTTCATTATTCCTGCAAGAATTTTTTTTGTCCTGGAAGGTTCAAAAGAGAGGCTGAGCCAGGGTGACATTGCCACTGCACCTCTTAAATCGGGTTTTGCAGAAATTAAATATTCAAGGACCATACCACCTCCGAGGCTCTGGCCATAAAGGAAAAGAGGAACCCCCGGAAATGTCTTCTGAAATTCGTGGCAAAGAGTATCGATCATTTCATGAATGAGCGAATAGCTCTTTATGACACCCCTTTTGCCGTCAGATCTTCCATGACCGGGCAGGTCAACTGCTGTAAGGGCGATACCTTCATCATTCAGCTTTTTAATAAGCAGCGAGTAACGGCCAATATGCTCTCCAAGCCCGTGAACAAGAATAATTCCGGCCTGCAGGTGGCTGCCCGGACTACTGATCAAACCGCGAAGGATAAGACCATTTGAAAGCCTGATATTAATATCCATCTCTTTTTTTCTTAAAGTTACAAAAGATGGATAAATAAACATTATTACCTGAAATAAAAGGAATAATTGTTAAAGAAATGTTAAGATAAAATTGCGAAAATGACTGGCTTCTATTTATATGCAATTTGTACAAAAAAT
The DNA here is from genome assembly GCA_050013475.1 of Bacteroidales bacterium. Taxonomy (GTDB): domain Bacteria; phylum Bacteroidota; class Bacteroidia; order Bacteroidales; family VadinHA17; genus LD21. The sequence goes on along the minus strand of JBEKFE010000004.1, from coordinate 164,154 downwards.
CCAATAACCTTCCTATAATACTGTTAATCTGTCATTTCATTAATATCCTTATTTAGATATCTGTTAGATTTAAACGATTTTAAGATATTAAGATTTGCTTATCCTTTTCTTTCTGTATAGATTTGCTTCAACAACCAACTCAGACAAAACAATTATGACAACACAGGAATTTACAAGCAGCCTGATCGGAATGAAAACCAACATGCACAGATTTGCAATGAGTCTGACTTCCGATCGCGACAGTGCCCTCGATCTTGTACAAGATACATATCTGAAGGCGATCACTTACAAGGATAAATTCGTTGACTTTACCAATCTTAAGGCATGGGTCTTCACCATAATGAAGAATACCTTTATAAATAATTACAGGCGAAATGTAAAGGAGAACACGCTTATTGACGTTACACAGGATCTTTATTATGTAAATATGCCCCATGATAAAGGTTTTATCTCCCCTGAATCATCATACGCCGAAGAGGAGATCGAAAAAGCTATTAATTCACTGAATGATGAGTTCAGGATACCGTTCAGGATGCATATCAATGGCTATAAATATAAAGAGATAGCTGATGAGCTTGGACTTAAAATAGGCACTGTAAAGAGCAGGATATTCTTCACCCGTCAGAAGCTAATGCTGATGCTGAAGGATTATGATAATTAGGAAAGCCAATTTGTCAAAACATCTGTAGAGACGCTCAAATTGGGCGTCTCTACATGTTTTGACGTGATCCTAACTCTTTATTTTCCTGATTATTAACCCGGCAGCTACAAAAACCAGAAACAGTCCTGTCACTACCCAGGCCCATTTATTTGTCGTTTTGGATTCAGCCCACATCCTGTATGGTTCGGTCAGGAAATAATCCGATTGCACCGGCCAGAGCAGAACATGGCTGCTGTCAATGAACCCGTTGGTCCCTGTCAGCCTGCCTGGCATGATGATCCGTAACGAATAATTATTGAATGAGATCAACAACCGCTTTGTCGCAACGTTCATGGCAGAATCTGCATAAGATCTGTACTTTAGGGCGTTTGTATCACCGAATAGATCTCTGAGAATAATGCCGTTGGCCCAAAGGCTATCGAAGCCTTTTGAATATTTTTCAATAGATTTCACGAATTCATTTTCTCTCCCCTTAAGAGTTTCAAAACTCATCTCCTTCCCGCTCCTTGGAGGAGCTATTCTATTAAACTCACCGATCCATTCCGAAACAAGTGATTTATAAGTCCACCTATCCTTTTTCTTATCAATCGTATCTTTGAGGGCTTTATATTTCAGACTGTCAGCTCCCATTAGCTTTTCATCATTCAGTTTTCCGGGAGAATAATAAAAATTAAGCTCCTCTTTATTAAGGAAATCTGAGACAGGATACCCGAATTTCAGATTCTTATCTATTATCTCTGAAAAAATATAATCTGTATTGAACCACCTGAATTGCTTCCTGAATTCAGTATGTCTTACGGCATCTTTGTTATGTCCGCTGTCTCTTTTATAGGTCACATTCAGATCTTCGATAGTCGCAAAGAGCTTTTCAGCACGCTTGACCCATGTGGTATCTCCCTTCTTATTTATTTCAAGCGAGTCTTTTATCGCCCAGGTACTGTCGAAAGGAACCTGCAGGTCTTTCATTGAAAAATTATTTTTTGAATTTTTCATTTCGATCTTTCTTGTTACAGATCCATCGGTGTGAACGATATCGGTAACTACTGTCTCCGGTTCATTACAGGAAAAAGTAATAATGGTCAGAAAGGTGACAGCCAGCTTTAAATTAATTCTTTTCATACTTTTATAAATTAAGTTTTTTCCGGTCATTCCGGCTAAGCTTCTTTTCAATATAGTTCTTAAGTTCAGGATCCTCCTTTATAACCTTAAGGATATCCATGTACTTTATTTGCAGTTCATTGAAAGACTCAATAAGCTCATCAACCTGCCTTTCCGTGAGAGCCCTTTCTTTTACGGGAAGTGTGTATTTTGCATGCTGATAAAGCAACTTCATATCCAGCCTGTCATTCAATTCAGGCACAAGCCGGGTGCTGGGCAATATCCCCTGATGGTCAATATCATTTATGCGTCGCAGAATAACTGATTGCTGGTAAACAAATACCAGCAGGATCGCAAATGAAACAGCGATAAGGCTTCTTCGTACCCACCCGATATAAACCCAACCGAACAGGTAATCATTTATCATGTCAAACATATCTGCAGAGGGCTTCCCGTTTTTTATTTCCAGTATTACCTTTTCAGGAAAAGTCTCCTGATCCCTCATTACAGGTTTTGATCTTCTCAGCAGTTCCATCACTGCACCATATTTTCTTTCCCTCGAATTCATCCTATAAATAATTTACAATCATTTCACCGATCCTTTTCCTGGCATAATAAAGGTTTGCCTTTATATTGATTCTTGTCATCCCCGTTATCCTGCTTATCTCATCACCCGGCATCTCCTCGATATCGGCCAGAATGAAAACAGCCTTTTGCTTGGGACTCAGCTTCTCTGTAAGTGCCATTATTATCATTGCGGTTTCTTTATTATCTGCCTGCCGGCCCGGGTTTTCCGAGATTCTTTCGGACAAAATTTTCCAGGTCGATTCATCAGCAACCTTTTCAGGGTTTCTCTTTCTTTTGCGAAGTTCATCGTAGCATTTATTTAAAACAATCCTGTACATCCAGGCCTTAAAGCTCGCAGGTGAGTTGATCCTTTTTATTTTTTTCCAGATCGTTATCATGCTTTCCTGAACTATATCCATCGCATCTTCCTCATCGCCCAGCATCCTCAGAGCCACTGAAAAAGCAAGGGGGGAGGAATATTCAACAATCTTTCTGAAATCCTGCAGATTACCTTTGCGGCATTGTTCTATTGTTTCCTTTTCAATCAATTAAAATGTTTTCTGATTATAAGACGAAATATTAAAGGTACGGTAAAAACATATCAAAATGTATTACCGGAATTCTGAAGTATTACACGTGGGAAGAGTGTCTTGCCAGTGGTTTCTTTTGCCACAAAGACACAAAGGCACTAAGTTACACCAAGGATTTTAGAACTGCAGCGATATTGCTTTTGAAACGTTCGAATTTCACCCTGCCTACGGGTGTTGCAGAAAAAAGCTTATTGAATTTTTCTTCAGTAAGAGATGCCCACTCATCTCTTGTCATCTCTGCCAGTTCAGGAGATATTTCGAATTCAGGGTGATTGTGTTGCCTTGCAAACCTGTTCCATGGGCACACCTCCTGGCACTTGTCGCAGGCATAAACCCTCCCGCCCAGGAAAGGGATCATCTCTTCCTTCAAGGGATCCCTGTTTTCAATAGTGAGATTGGATATGCATTTTCTTGCATCGATTGTGCAATTGCTGTTTATAGCTCCGGTCGGGCACCCATCAATACATAAACGGCATTCTCCGCAATAATCTCTTGACAGGGGTTTATCATATTCCATTTCAAGGTTCATTATCAGAAGACCTATGAAAAAGAAAGATCCAATTTTCCTGTTTATAACTATTGTGTGCCTGCCCTGCCATCCGAGTCCGGCCTCCACAGCCCATCTTTTTTCAAGCATGGGAGCTGTATCACAGACTGCCTTCCCCTCTGCCTGCGGATAGATGGCTTTTACAGACTCGAGTAATTGCTCAAGCTTTTCCATTATTACATCCTGGTACCTGCTGCCATAAGCATATCTCGAAAGAAGAGGTACTCCGGGCGATTTCTGCCCTTCTACGGAATAATAATTCATCCCGGTTACAATAACTGAACGGGCTTCCGGAAAAAGGATCCCGGGATCGACTCTTTTATTAATATCCCTTTGCAGGTATTTCATGGTGTCATTCATCCCCGATTCACACCATTTTCTTAAAACAGGTTCAACCTCTGTCATTGCCCTTGAGCGTGCTATTCCGCACATGTCAAAACCTAAGGCGAGAGCCTTCTGCTTTATAAACTCAGACAGTTTGTCCCCTTTTTCCATGGATGAATATTTGTTAAAGGAAACCCAGTTCCAGTTTTGCGGCGTCTGATAGCATACTTTTATCCCATGGGGGTGAAAATGTAAGCTTGAGGTCGCACTCTTTCACACCCTTTGTCCCGGCGACCTTGTATTTTACCTCCTCAACAAGATCTTCTGCCATCGGACAGTTCGGAGCTGTCAGGGTCATTGTGATGTGAGCCACCTGTTCGTCGTCAAGATCAACCTCATAGATAAGTCCCAGATCATATATATTTACCGGAATCTCAGGGTCATAAACAGATTTAAGCACATCCACTATCCGTGATTCTGTTTCAAGTTTTTCTGCGAAATCCATAACGATCAGTTTTGTTTTTTGCTCCGTATGTCAAAAGCCATTGCATAAAGCTTCATCTGCTTTACCATTGAAAGTAGCCCGTTTGATCTTGTCGGAGAAAGGTTCTGCCTTAATCCTATCCTGTCAATGAAAAAGAGATCGGCCTTCATTATCTCCTCCGGGGTTCTTCCGGATAAGACTTTAATGAGAAGTGATACTATCCCCCGGGTTATAATAGCATCGCTGTCAGCAGTAAATTTAATGATATTTCCGTCAAATTCGGGATATAGCCACACCTTCGACTGGCAGCCTTCGATCAGGTAATCCCTGATCTTATAGCGGGGATCAATAACTGGCAGATCCCTGCCGATCTCAATCAGATAATTGTATTTATCCATCCAGTCGTCAAAGACAGAAAAATCCTCAATTATGCTGTTCTGAATTTCATTAAGTTCCATCACAAGCTAAGAAAACATTTCTATGACCTTTTTTATCCCGTTGACCAGCATGTCGATCTCCTCCATCGTATTATAAAAACACATTGATGCCCTTATAGTGCCTTCGATCCCGAACCTGTCCATCACAGGCTGTGCACAATGGGTGCCAGTTCTTACCGCAATACCAAGCTTATCTAGGATCATGCCTGCATCGTACTGGTGAATATGGTCCAGGAGGAAAGATATTATAGAGATTTTTTTATCTGATTTCCCGAATATTCTCAGCCCTTCTGTCTCTCCAAGCTTCAATGTGGCATAATCGAGAAGTACTTTTTCCGACGCGGCTATATTTTCCCGCCCCAAACCGGTAACATATCTGAGGGCTTCACCCAGACCGATCGCAGCCGGATAGTTGGGGGTACCTGCTTCAAATTTAAAGGGAAGTTCATTATATGTAGTCTTTTCAAACGTGACTTTATCAACCATGTCGCCGCCGCCCTGGTACGGAGGAAGCTCATCAAGATATTTTTCCTTTCCGTAAAGTACGCCGATCCCGGCTGGCCCGTAAATCTTATGACCTGAAAAGGCATAAAAATCGCAGTCCATTTTCCGCACATCAACTATCCCGTGCTGAATGCCCTGGGCGCCATCGACAAGAACCGGCACTCCGGCATCATGTGCCGCCCCTATTATTTTATGAACAGGGAGAATTATCCCAAGTGCATTTGAGACCTGTGTAACGGCAACAAGCTTTGTCTTGTCGGTCAACAGCTTCAGATATTCTTCGTAGATTATCTGCCCGTTGTCGTCGACAGGGATCACTCTCAGGACTGCATTCTTCCTTTCACACATCATCTGCCATGGAACGATGTTTGCATGATGCTCAAGGTTACTGATTATTATCTCATCACCGGGTTCAATATATCTCTCCCCGAAAGAAAAGGCGACGGCATTTATAGAGGCGGTGGTACCGGGTGTAAATACTATTTCCTGGATCTTTGATGCGTTAATAAAATCCCTAACGGTTTCACGGGCAGATTCGTAGGCTTCCGATACTTTGTCGCTGAGAGCATGCACGCCCCTGTGAACATTGGCATTATAAGATGAATAGACCTTTTCAACCGCATCGATCACGCACTGAGGTTTCTGGGATGTGGCACCGTTGTCGAAATAGACAAGCTGTCTCCCGTAAACCCTCTGCCGGAGAATGGGAAAATCTGATCTTATTTCATTGATATCCTTCACCTTCTCCATAATTTCATCCGCATTTCACCATGCAGCTTGCACATCTCGACAACTCTCCCTTCAGACGTTGCATCACAAGGTTATCCATTCTATCGCGCAGTGGGACTATCCTGATATTCTCGATCACTTCATGCGCAAACCCGAACATGAGCATTAATCTTGCCTCTCGTTTTTCGATGCCCCTTGACTGAAGATAGAATAATGCATTCCCATCCAGCTGCCCTACTGTAGCTCCGTGACTGCATTTTACATCATTGGCGTGGATCTCGAGCTGTGGTTTAGTATCCATCCTGGCATCATCCGTAAGAAGTATGTTGTTGTTTCTCTGATAGGCCGATGTTCCCTGCGCATCTTTGGCAACATAAATGCGTCCGTTGAAAGCTGCCGTAGCCATATCATCTATCACCCCCTTGAAAAGCTGGTTGCTGGTACAGTTTGGTGCCAGATGCTCAACATTGACATAATTATCAATATGTTGCCATTTATCGGCAAGGTACAATCCGTATGAGGTGCTCTGTGCTCCCTCACCACTGAGAAAATGATAAGTGCTGTTCCTTACGAGCCCTCCATGCAAGGTAATGTTGTTTGAAGAGGCTGAGGAATTCTTCTCCTGATGAATGAAGGTGTTTGTTATTTTGCATGCGTTATTGTGTTCATTCTGAACTCTGATAATGTCAAAACGGGCATTCTCGCCGACAAAAACTTCAGTAACGGCGTTTGTCAGGAATTTCTGTGGCGAGAGGGTGTGATCACATATGATCAAAGTAATTTCCGCATTCTCATCAACTATTATAAGATTCCTGTGCTGGTTGAACATATCGACATCCGATTCTACCAGGTCAACTACCTGAATTGGCTTATCGGGTATAACGCCTTTGGGGACGTAAACAAAAACCCCATCTGATGCCATCGCTGTGTTAAGATGAACCAGCCCGTCGGTTTCGCTTCCGGCATATTTTCCATAATGCTTCTCGATAAGGTCGGGGAATTTTTTTGCAGCTTCATTCAGGCTGCCGACCCATACTCCGCTTGGCAATTGCTGCAGCTTATTGGACAGTGTAGGGTAGAACCCGTTAAGAAGTACCAGCCCATGCGCATCAAGATCATTTATGTCACACCTGAACTGCTCTGCTTTAATAAAATCGGATGGGACAGGAATAAAATAACTCTTGTATTCGTGCTTAAAGAAAACATCGAGATTGGTATATCTGTAGGCCTCATTTTTCCTTGTAGGAATGCCCAGTGAGTTATATTTTTCTATGGCTGATTTCCTGAAAGAATTGATATAGGGTGAGGATATACCGGTTATCTTACCGATATTTTCCGTGTATAGTTCGGAGAACCTGCTGCTTATTTCTGACCTGGGGTCCATGTTGCTTCGATTTTTTCCACCTCTTTCTTTATCCAGTCATAACCCTTTTCTTCCAGTTCAAAGGCGAGTTCCTTTCCTGCTGTTTTGACTATTCTTCCGTCGTAGAGAACATGTACCACATCGGGAATAATATAATCGAGAAGTCTCTGGTAATGCGTGATCACTATTGCTGAAGTATCGGGACGCTTAAGTTTGTTGACACCATTGGCCACTATCCTGAGAGCATCGATATCAAGCCCTGAATCTGTCTCATCAAGGATCGCCAGCTTTGGTTCGAGCATTGCCATCTGGAAAATTTCATTTTTCTTTTTTTCCCCACCTGAAAAGCCCTCGTTGACAGACCGGTTGGCAAGCTTGGAATCGATCTCCACAAGTTCTTTTTTCTCCCTCATCATCTTAAGAAAATCTGATGCCGAGAGCGGTTCCAATCCCATATGTTTTCTGTGTTCATTCACCGCGGTCTTCATAAAATTGACCATGCTTACACCAGGTATCTCAATAGGATACTGGAAACCAAGGAATATCCCCTCCTTGGATCGCTCCTCAGGTGACATTTCCAGAAGGTTTTTTCCGTTATATGTTACGGTTCCCCCGGTAACCTCTGCAAAATCCCTTCCGGCAATTATAGCTGCAAGAGTACTTTTGCCGGAACCGTTAGGGCCCATAATTGCATGTATCTCTCCCGCTTTTACCTCAAGGCTTATTCCTTTAAGTATCTCTTTACCGTCAATTGTCGCCTTTAAATTCTTTATACTTAACATGATCTTATTTTTTCTTGATTCTTACCCCACACTTCCTTCCAGGCTGATCTGCAAAAGCTTCTGTGCTTCAACTGCAAATTCCATGGGCAGTTTATTAATAACCTCCCTGGCGTATCCGTTTACGATAAGCCCTATTGCATCTTCCGTGGTAATGCCCCTCTGATTGCAGTAAAAGATCTGATCCTCGCCTATCTTGGATGTCGTAGCTTCATGTTCAACAATAGCAGTCTGGTTATCGACCTCAATATAAGGGAATGTATGGGCTCCGCATTTATCTCCAAGCAACAGTGAATCACACTGGGAGAAATTTCTTGCATTGGAGGCATTCTTTAGAACCTTTACCAGTCCGCGGTAGCTGTTCTGTCCTCTGCCGGCCGAAATTCCTTTCGAGACAATGGTGCTTTTTGTATTTTTACCTATGTGGATCATCTTGGTGCCGGTATCTGCCTGCTGGTAATTATTTGTGACAGCGACGGAATAGAATTCACCGGTCGAATTATCACCTCTGAGTATACATGAAGGATATTTCCATGTTATAGCTGATCCGGTTTCGATCTGCGTCCAGGATATTTTTGAGTTATCTCCCCTGCACATCCCGCGTTTGGTGACGAAATTGAATATTCCTCCTTTACCCTCCTTATCGCCGGGGTACCAGTTCTGAACCGTGGAATATTTAACCTCGGCATTTTTCTCGGCGATGATCTCGACTATAGCGGCATGAAGCTGGTTCTCATCCCTCATCGGGGCTGTGCATCCTTCAAGATAACTTACATAGCTCTCCTCATCGGCAACCAGGAGTGTTCTTTCGAACTGTCCCGTGTTTGCAGAGTTTATCCTGAAGTATGTCGATAGTTCCATCGGGCATCTCACACCTTTTGGAATATAGCAGAATGAACCGTCGCTGAAAACTGCTGAATTAAGTGTGGCAAAGTAATTATCAGTGTAAGGAACGACCGTTCCCATATATCGCTTTACCAGGTCAGGATACTCCCTGACAGCCTCACTGAAGGAGCAAAAAATGATTCCCAGTTCGGCAAGGGTCTCCCGGAACGTGGTCTTGACCGACACACTGTCCATAACCGCATCAACTGCCACCCCGGTCAGACGCTTCTGCTCTTCAAGGGGTATACCAAGCTTATCAAACGTCTTTTTGAGGTCCGGATCAATACCATCGAGACTTTCAGGTGAGACTTTCTGTCTCGGGGCGGCATAAAAGATAATCTCCTGGTAATTTATTTCCGGGATCCTGAGGTTTGCCCATCGGGGCATTTTCATTGTAAGCCAGTGACGGAATGCTTTCAACCTGAATTCAAGAAGCCACGAAGGTTCATTTTTCTTGAGAGATATCATGCGAACAATATCCTCGTTGAGTCCTTTGGGGATCCTGTCCGTTTCAATATCGGTGAAGAATCCGTACTTGTATTCTCCCGAGGTTACCTCATGAATAATATGTTTATCCTGCTTCTTCCCCATCACAAGTTCTTTTTCTTCTTCCGCTCCATTTACTTAACAACCCTGATATTGTTTTGTTAAGCCGTTAATTGGATTTAATCTAAATAAACATGCAAAAATAAGAAATTAAATTTTCATAAAAAACAAAACCGGAAGCGATTGGAATTATGGCTAATTTAAAATTTCATGAATTATATTTTCATTTCATCCGGATCCAGTGATTAATATTTTAAAATATTCAGGAAAAAACCTGAAGGAAGATTTAGTGCAGTCTGCAAATCATATTAAATTGGCAGGATCTTCCAGCGAGCGACAAAAATTTATTATTCCATAATGAAGAGTATATTAAAATCAGTTTACGATAACTCAAAACGCATACTTTTGATCTGCCTTGTTTTTTTAGTCCCTGTATTTGCTGCCGCAGCTGATAGCAAGGTACCCTCGATAGGCCCGGTGCGCATAGAGTTTATAATATTTGCCATGATCCTGGCCTGCGTTGCGCTTCTTCATAAACATACATTCTGGGTCGCTGTCACCGGGCTTTCGGTTTTACTCATCTTTAAATTTGCATTTGATCCTGGATTCAATATTGTAAAACATCTGTTCGGTACCACTCCCATGGCAGAACAAATGATGGATAAGAATCTACGTCAGGGTGAATGGGGAATTATCCTTAACCTGCTTGGTCTGCTTCTGGGCTTCGCGATCCTGTCGAAAATATTCCAGGAATCACGTGTCCCCGATGTTCTTCCCAGATATCTTCCCGACGACTGGAAGGGGCCATTCCTTCTTCTTGTATTTGTTATGATCCTTTCATCGTTCCTCGATAATATTGCTGCTGCCCTGATCGGTGGAGCGATCGCCATAGTAGTATTTAAGAACAGGGTCCACATCGGCTACATTGCAGCCATTGTTGCGGCAAGCAATGCAGGTGGAAGCGGGAGTGTGGTGGGTGATACCACAACAACTATGATGTGGATCGACGGTGTAAATCCCCTTAACGTCCTTCATGCTTTCGTTGCGGCAGGAGTGGCATTGCTGTTCTTCGCCTGGTTTGCCTCTCACCAGCAGGACAGGTACCAGAGAATACAGAAAGATGCAACACCGGGAGTTAAGGTTGACGGTAAGAGATTATTTATCGTTGCACTTATGCTGATAGGGGCTATAATATCAAATTTCTTTTATGATATGCCGGCTCTGGGTGTATGGATAGCCTTAATTATAGGAGCCATTTTCAGGCCGATACCATGGAAAGAGGTGCCGGGCGCAATTAAAGGAACAATTTTCCTCCTATGCCTTGTCTCCTGTGCATCCCTAATGCCGGTAGAGGATTTGCCGAAAGCCTCGTGGGTCACAGCCTTCGGGCTCGGTTTCCTTTCATCTGTATTTGATAATATCCCTCTTACAAAGCTTTGTCTCGACCAGGGACATTTCGACTGGGGGATGCTTGCGTACACTGTGGGCTTCGGAGGTTCTATGATATGGTTCGGATCATCGGCGGGAGTGGCCATCACCAACAAGTTTCCCGAGGCCCGGCATGCAGGAAAGTGGATCAGATATGGCTGGCATGTTACGGTAGCCTATATAATTGGTTTTTTCGTATTGCTTTTTGTCATGGGATGGGAACCTGCCGATAATAGGGAACATAAGATCGTCAACTGCCCTGTCCCGGGTTGCCCCATGGCTAACAAAGCACCTGTTGAAAAGTCGTAGGAGTCAATAAAATAAATCCAGCTGAAATAAAAATTTTATTCTGAAAATCTATCAGGATACACTGGCGTTTCCCCCGTCCTGGTATTTGATCAATAAGAACAGTTAAAAAATCTTACCTTTATTGCGTTAATTATCTTATCAAAATAGATTATGAAAAAATCAATATTTTCTATGTTTCTGGCTATTGCATTTACTGCAGCACTGAATGCCCAGAATGAAAAAGAGATAAAAGCTGCCATCAATCATGTTACCGTCTATCCTGACAGGGCCCAGCTGACCCATGAAGCGTCATTTGATATTGCTCCCGGAAAGACCATATTAAAGCTTACCGGCCTGTCGCCATACATTGATGTACAGAGTATCCAGGTCAAAGGTATGGGTGAATATACTATCCTTTCCGTCAACCTTCAGAATAATTATCTTCAGAACCTTGAAGACCAGCCTGAAGTGAAAAATATCAGGTCACAGATCGAAGCTTTGCAGTCGAAGATTGAGGATGAAAAGGCAGCTATGAACACACTTGAGGAGAAACGGGCATTCCTGAATGCAAATCAAAGTGTGCTTTCAAAGTCCTCTGCATTCTCCCTTGATCAGTTCAAAAGCCTGATGGATGTTTATACAACAAATATTGATCAGATCTCCGTGACAAAGCTGCAAAAGAGCAGGCTGATAAAGGATTACGAGAAACAGATGACAGCACTGCAGCAGCAGATCTCGGACAGGACCGGCAAACGGCAGCTCCCCTCCGGTGAGATATCGGTTGCTGTGACTGCAGATAAACCCGTTTCAGGCAAAATGACATTTACGTATCTTGTTTCCAATGCAAGCTGGTATCCTTCATATGATATAAGGGTCGATGACATTACCAATCCGGTAGGTATATTCTATAAAGCCAATGTTGCCCAGAACTCAGGGGTAGAGTGGAAAAACGTGAAGCTGAGCTTTTCGAATGCATCTCCCTGGATCGCAGGAGATGTTCCGGTCCTGGATCCGTGGTTTCTTGATTTCTACTCGCCTGTCGCTCTGAAAGGGTATAGTACAATGAGGAGTGAATCACCTGTAGCTATGGCTGAAATGAAGATGGATTCAAAGTATAAATCGCTCAAAAATGAGGTTATCGCGGCACCTGTGGAGGTAGAGAAGAAAACAGGCGAGATGAGCGTTACATTCGATGTATCGGTGCCATATACAATCCCCTCTGACGGTCAGATCCAGACCATTGAGATACAACGGACAACAACTCCGGCCACATACAGATATGTCGCAGTGCCAAAAACATCACAGCTTGTCTATCTTACCGGTAATATCACCGACTGGGCAAAACAGAGCCTTATGTCGGGGGAAGCAACTCTTTATTTTGAGAATACCTTTGTAGGGAGATCTCAGCTTAATGTCAACCAGCTTTCAGATACACTCACCATCTCTCTCGGGACAGATCCCGGCATACTTGTAAAAAGGGAAAAGAGGAAAGATTTTACAAGTAAGAAGATTATCGGCTCCAACAAAACAGATACCTACTCCTTCCTTATAACAGTCAGGAATAATAAAACAAGCACAATCCAGATCACCGTAAATGACCAGATCCCGGTATCATCGAACAGCAGCATAACTGTTGAAGCAAATGAACTGTCGGGGGGCAAGCTGAGCAGTGACACTGGCCTGCTAAAGTGGGATTTTGATCTCAAGCCTCAGGAAAAAAAGGAAATAGTTCTCACATACTCCGTGAAATATCCTAAGAACCAGAGTGTAGTTCTTGAATAGAAGCTACAGTATGACGATTGTTGGAAATATTATCTGGCTGATTTTCGGAGGAATTATAATCGCGATCCAGTATTTTGTCGGTAGCATTATACTCTTCATAACCATAATCGGTATCCCCTTCGGACTACAGACCCTTAAGATGGCATCGCTGGCCCTATGGCCATTTGGTCGCGATACAAGGGTTCAGGCAAGATCTTCGGGATGTCTTTATATATTCATGAATATCATCTGGCTGCTTGTCGGCGGATTTTGGATCGCAATATCCCATCTGATATTTGGCGCTATTCTGTGCATTACGATCATAGGTATCCCCTTTGGGATGCAGCATTTCAAGCTGACTGTAGTTGCACTCAGTCCGTTCGGCAGGGATATTGTGAGGCTGTAGAGGCTATAAAGGCAAAACTCCGTGTTACTCTGTGAAAAACTCTGTGCAACTCCGTGGTTAAATTTTAAAAAACCAAGAGATTACTAAAAACAGGCATGGAAAATTCTGCAAATAATAAAAAATCAATAAATGACCTTGGGAAGTACGGTCTGATAGATCATATAACCTCTGATTTCAGATCTCATAACAGATCTACTGTTATTGCGGCTGGAGATGATGCTGCAGCAATTGATTCTTCCGGCGAACTTACCCTTGTCACTACCGATATGCTGCTGGAAGGGATCCATTTCAACCTGGTATACACACCTTTGAAGCATCTTGGTTATAAATCAGTTATCAGGGCAATCTCCGATATTTATGCGATGAACGGGAAACCCTCACAGGTACTTATCTCACTTGGGATCAGCTCCAGGTTTACGACAGAGGACATTGAGGAGTTTTACGGCGGGATCAGGCACGCCTGTAATAAATACTTTATCGATCTTGCAGGAGGGGACACTTCCAGCTCACTCACCGGGCTCATTATCAGTGTGACAGCGGTCGGACATGCTGCTTCGGGAAAGATCATAAAACGCTCCGGAGCCAGGCCGAATGATCTCATTTGTGTGACCGGCGATCTTGGCGCCTCATATATGGGACTCCAGCTTCTTGAGCGCGAGCGCAGGCTTTTTGAAACCGGCAATAATATCAAGCCGGATCTTTCGGGATATGAATATATACTAGGCAGGCAGCTCAAACCTGAATTCCCGTCAGAAGTAATAGACAAGCTTGAAGAAAAAGGTATTGTGCCAACATCCATGATCGATATTACCGAAGGGCTGGCTTCGGATCTTCTTCAGATATGCAGGCAGTCTGAAAAAGGGTGCAGGATATTTCAGGAAAAGATCCCTGTTGACAGGGAAACGGCAGCCATGGCAGCAGAGTTTGGTATAGACCCGCTGGTACCGGCACTTAACGGAGGCGAGGATTATGAACTGTTGTTTACGGTCCCGCTTGAAAAGTTTGAAAGCTTAAAGCAGCTCGACGGGATAAAAATTATCGGTCACATTACACCGGATGAAAATGGCAGTTACCTGGTTTCTGCGAACGGCGAAGAGATCGGTCTTACAGCCCAGGGCTGGAGGAGTTGAATGTAGAAAAGAAGTAATGCAGATTTCTTAAATCTTAATCTCTGGGGCCGCGTATTACTCCCCTTTCAGATTTTCTGAAAAACTCAATTATATAATCCCTGTCGGGTGACGGTTTGAAGCTCTTCTCAACATTCTCAAGAGCTGCTGAAGTGTTCATTTTGTTCTGGTAGATAGCCCTGTAGATATTATGTATCTCGTCAATTCTATCCTTCCCGAATCCGTGTCTCGTGAGCCCGACTGTGTTCAATCCCATGTAAACCAGAGGATCCCTGTCGGCTTTAATGAAAGGCGGCACATCAATCCTGACCTTGCCTCCTGCCCCAACTATAACATATGCCCCTATCCTGGTAAACTGATGAACAAGTGTTCCTCCGCTTACAATCGCAAAATCGCCGATTTTCACCTCACCGGCAAGGCCAGTCATGTTTCCGATTATGCAGTAATTACCTATACTGCAATCATGTCCGACATGGGTATATGCCATCAGGAGGCAGTTATTCCCTACCAGGGTCCTTCCAACTGCTGCGGTTCCGCGGTTAACAGTTACACCTTCCCTGATAGTTGTGTTATCTCCTATTTCGGCAGTAGATTCCTCACCTTTGAATTTAAGGTCCTGGGGTATCCCCGACACTACGGCTCCGGGAAATATCCTGCAGTTTTTCCCGATCGTTGCCCCGTCCAGTATCACAGCATTCGGGCCGACCCATGTACCATCTCCGATAAAGACATTTCCTGCTATGTAGGCAAAAGGTTCAACAGTAACGTTTTCGCCGAGCCTGGCGTCCTTATGTACATAAGCTAACTTTGAGACCATCGGATTCTATTTGTTTTTAATGACTTGTGCAACCATTTCACCTTCCACAACCAGCGTATTACCTACAAATGCCTGACCGAACATAGAAACAATCCCTCTTCTCATCGGTTCCGTGAGTTCCATCTTCAGAATAAGGGTATCGCCCGGCACGACCTTTTGTTTGAATTTGACCTTGTCTATCTTCAGAAAATATGTCGAATATTTTTCAGGTTCATCCAGCATGCTCAATACAAGCAATCCACCGGTCTGGGCAAGAGCTTCGACTGTTAAAACTCCCGGCATTACAGCCTCCCCCGGGAAATGCCCCTGGAAGAATGTCTCGTCATTTGTAACATTCTTGATCCCCACAACCTTATTCTCATCAATGTAAATGACCTTGTCGACAAAAAGAAAAGGATACCTGTGCGGCAACATCGATTTGATCTTTTCCAGGGTATATACCGGTGGTATGTCAGGATCGTAAGCCGGAATGTCCTTTTTAGAGTATGCCTTTTTGATCTCCTGCCTTATTATTTTGGCAAGCCTCGTATTGGCGTAGTGACCGGGTTTGGTTGCAACAACCCTTCCCTTGATAGGTTGACCGACAAGTGCAAGGTCGCCCATTATATCGAGCAGCTTATGACGCGCAGGTTCATTCGGGAAGCGCAGATCAGTATTATTCAATACTCCTGCTTTATGGCTGTTCATTCCGGGCCTGTTGAAAAGCCTGGCGATCCTGTCGAACTCCTCCTGCGGAGCCTCCTTTTCAAGGATCACAATAGCATTGTCGAGGTCTCCTCCTTTTATAAGACCAGCTTTGAAAAGTGGCTCAAGCTCGTGAAAAAAGACGAAGGTACGGCTCCTGCTTATCTCTTCTTCAAAGTCATCGATCGAGTCGAGGATCGCGTACTGGTTCCCAAGTATCCTTGAATTATAATCGATTAGAACATTTATGCTGAAATGATCATCAGGATAAACAATGAGGTCAACGCCATGCTCCTCGTCGGAGAATGAGATTTTCTGCTTTACTATAAAGTAATTTCTATCTTCCTTCAGATCAACGATACCTGCCTCCCTGATCGCCTGAACATATTTTTCGGATGAACCTCCAAGAATAGGCGCTTCAGGTCCGTTAAGCTCAATCATTGCATTGTCAACGCTCATCCCGTGAAATGCGGCAAGCACATGTTCAATTGTTGCTACCGAGGCTCCGTTCTGAACCAGTGTCGTACCCCTGGAAGTTTCCGTAACATGTTCAGCATGACCATCTATCACTGGCTTGCCAGGCATATCTGTCCTGCAAAATTTATAGCCGTGATTTGCCGGGGCGGGCTTTAGCGTGATCGTTACAGTCAATCCGGTATGCAAACCTTTGCCGGTCAGGCTTATCTCTTTGGCTAGCGTTCTTTGTTTCTCACTCATCAGTAACAAAGGTTATTAAAAATTTGGCTACAAAAAAAACAAAAATTTTTCGAACAATCGAGAAATAAGTGAGCTAACTTGGTTTATTACAACTTATTTGTCTTAGAATTCTTTGAATTTAAGGCTTTTTCAGGGATTCTACCTGTTTCTCAAGTAAATCAATTTTCATCTTCATTTCAGGCAGTTTTCTGAATATTACTGATGCTCTCAGCCATAGTTTATAATCTATTGCGGGAGAGCCAAGGATTGTCGAGTTCTCCTCCTTTATATCGCCTGCAATACCCGCCTGTGCACCTGCTTTTGTACCGTCTGCAACTTTAAGATGCCCCGCAATTCCTACCTGTCCGGCAAACATACAGTTCCTTCCGATCTTAGTGGAACCTGCAACACCCGATTGGCCTGCCATCACCGTATTCTCACCTATCTCCACATTATGGCCTATCTGGATAAGATTATCAATCTTGACCCCTTTCCGGATTATTGTTGACCCCATTGTAGCCCTGTCGACAGCAGAATTGGCCCCGATCTCGACATTATCTTCCAGGATCACGTTGCCGATCTGAGGAATTTTCATGAATTCAGTCTCCGATTGTGGTGCAAAACCGAACCCGTCGCTGCCGATAACACTGCCAGCGTGCATTATACAATTGTTCCCGATTATGCATTCGTGATATATCTTTGCACCTGCATAGATCAGGCAGTTCTTCCCGACAGTCGTGTCATCACCAATAAAAACATGCGGATAAATCCTGGTTCCGTCACCGATCCTGCAATTCTCCCCTATATAAGAATATGCTCCGATATATACATCTGAACCGACCACAGCGGAGTTTTCAATTATTGCTGTAGGATGTATTCCCTTCTTTTTTGGCTTTGACTTTTCCACGAGTATCAGAAGTGAAGCAAATGCTTCATATGAATTCCTGACTTTGATCAATGTTGCCCTGACCTTGCCCGATGGCACAAAATCGCTGTTCACAAGGACAATCGATGAATCTGTGGTATACAGATAATGCTCATATTTAGGATTTGCCAGGAAGGATAGCGCTCCCTCGTGTCCTTCCTCTATCTTTGCAACCGTGTTGACTTTTGTGTCGGGATCGCCTGCAATTTCACCCTTTAAAAATTCTGCTATTGTTGCTGCTGTAAATTCCATGACTGACAATTTAAATTATCTGCATTCTTTTGGGTAACAAAGGAAATATTTAATTATCCGTTCCGAAAGGAACCTGTGATCGAACATATCTGATACATCCTGTATATCTGCCGTTTCACCCGACCTTCTCAGGATCTTTACTTCCGGGGCATCCGGTGCATAGGCGAGATTGGAAACATTGCCAGCGAAAACATAATATTTCATCACACCAGGATCGATCCCCAGCCTTTCTCCGGCTTCCTTTTTGAGCGAAGCGACCCTTTTGACTGAAAAAGCCTCATTCTGAAGTTCAATTGCCAGAAGGTCGCGCTGTATCAGTCTTCTCGAAAGGTCTGAAAGCGCTTTATCATCATCATCTGCCCAGTATTTAGCCGATACCAGTATATCACTATCGTCAAGCTTTGTGAAATTCGAGCAAACATGACCCGGTGTAAAAACCCCTCCGTCTGTAATGTCTGCCGGCCCTATATTATTATATAGGAAAAACCGGAGTGCCGGAGTGGCGTAAATATCCTTGCCTGAAATTGCAATTTCCTTTGCTCTCCTGAGAACATTTACAAGCATGCTTTCGGATGAAAGTACTGTTTTATGCATATATACCTGCCAGTACATAAGCCTTCGTGCTATAATGAACTTTTCCAGGGAATATATTCCTTTTTCATCTATCACCAGCCTGTCGCTGACCACATTCAGCATCCTTATTATTCTGTCAGAACCGACAGATCCTTCAACAACACCGGTAAAAAAGCTGTCGCGCTTCAGGTAATCCAGCCGGTCCATATCAACCTGCCCTGCGATCAGTTCGTGTAAAAATTTGCGTTTGTATTTCCCGGTGAAGATATCAATTGCCAGTGTCAGCTTCCCTTTGAAAGTTTCATTCATCTTCTTCATAAGGAGGAGCGAAAGCTCTTCATGACTGATGCCGGAAATTATTGAATTCTCAAGGGCATGTGAAAAGGGACCATGACCCGCATCGTGCAGAAGGATCGCAAGGAAAGTTGCCTCTTCTTCTTCGTCGCTTATATTTACACCTTTTGCCCTTAGGGTCTGAATAGCGGTATCCATCAGGTGAAGGGAGCCAAGGGCATGCTGAAATCTTGTATGGGTTGCACCGGGGTATACGAAATTTGTAAGGCCAAGCTGCCTGATGTTCCTCAACCGCTGGAACCATGGATGCTCAATGATATCGAAAATGAAATCGCCGGGAACGCTGATGAACCCGTAAACAGGATCATTTATGATTTTCCGCTTATTTTGATGATAGACCACGCGATCAAATTGAACACACAAAAATAGGAAAACATTTTACAATGTGCCAGAAGCCTTCGTAAAACTGCACAAGGGTATTGAAGCTATTTTTCAAAAGGATGATCCCTGCTGAAGTCAGGCAGATAATTGTCGTTGCTTCCCGGGTCCTGAAGCCAGCCGTTCCTGAATCCCAGACGCTCCATCTCTTCCACGACACTCAAATACTCTTCCGCATATATCGTCCGGCTGAGAACAGGATGATACCTGACCTGGTGAACAGGATGATACTGCGACATAAGTGATATGCTGATACCCGTCGAGATCTCTTCAGCCAAAAGCCTAAGAACTTTTTTGCTCTCTTCAGCATGTCCTGGCAGAACAAGGTGCCTTAGAAGAATGCCGTTCTCAGCCATTCCGTTTTCATCCATCCTGAGCAGCGAGCCTTTCTGATAATACATCTCTTTTATAGCCCGCAGGGCAATATCAGGATAATCGGCTGAATCAGAATATTCCAATGCCAGTTCCCGTGTGGCATACTTCATATCAGGAAGATAGATATCAATTATGGATGATATTTCATGGAGCGTTTCAGGCCTGTCGTAACTATTTGTATTGTAAACTATGATTGGATGTAAGCCACGCCTGTGCAATCCTGTTATTATCGCCTTCATCTGCGGGACCACATGGGATGGAGAAACAAATCCCACTGCCTTTGCCCCGTTCAGAAGCAGGTTCCCGACCTGGTCAAGAACAAGATCAATATCATCGAATTTGCCTGGAACATGGCTGTATGGTTGGCTGATATCATGATTCTGGCAATAGCTGCACCTGAGATTGCATCCGGAAAAGAATATATTGCAAATGCCATCCGGTCCGCTTATCGGCGGCTCTTCTCCCCTGTGAATGCAGATCGATGCAATATTCAGACCCGAATCGGTACCACAATACCCCTCTCTCCCTTTAAACCTGTTAACAGCGCATTCCCTGGGACACAGGATACAATTGCTCAGCAGATCATTATCTTTCCTGTCAAATTCCAATGCCATAAATTGTTAAGAATTTCTCATGACTGCATGTATTGCAACCAGGCTGTAATATTAGATATTTTTCCCTCAGAATTCGCTGATCATTGCGTAATTATACTTTAACCTTCCGGATCTGCGTTAAGTTCAATACATGGTCAAAATGTCTGAGCTGACTAAGCATTTCAATATCAGGAATCCGTAGTACGAAATCATATAAAAGTTTTTTATTTTCAAAATAATAATCTATCTTTGTAGCCGATTTGAGGTGAATTTGAGCCAGGGGGACACTAAAGTCCCCTATTTTATTATCAGATTCAGAGCAATGACAGAAAAGACAAAAATAGAAAATCTGGTTAAGGAGTACATTAATGGAAAGGAACTCTTTCTGGTTGCAGTTAGAATAAGCGCGACAGGAAAAATAACTGTTCTTGTCGACAGGAAAGAGGGAATAACGATTGAAGAATGTGCTGAACTGAGCAGGTTCATCGGGAAGAGTCTCGACCGGGATGAGGAGGATTATGAGCTCCAGGTTTCTTCGCCCGGGCTGGATATGCCCTTCCTTGTTCTCCAGCAATATTATAAAAATGAGGGCTGGCAGATCGAGGTTATAGACACAGACGGGGAAAAGTACAGTGGAATACTGAAAAATGTAACCGCAGGCGGGTTCGAACTTGAGACCGGGACAAAAAGCAAATCCGGATCAAAAGGTAAACCTGCAGAGATTAAAGATATATCATTCAATTATGAGCAGGTAAAATCTGCAAGGGAGATTGTAACATTTAAATAATATTTTAGGTTTTTAACAGATGGAAAACGTTAATTTGATCGACACCTTTTCTGAATTTAAGGAATTAAAGAATATCGACAGGCCAACGATGATGAGTGTCCTTGAAGATGTCTTCAGGAGCATGCTGGCAAAAAGATACGGTTCAGCAGATAATTTTGACATTATCGTCAATATCGACAAGGGAGACTTTGAGATTTGGCGTAACAGGGAGGTAGTAAATGACGATGAATTTGTTGATCCCAACACCCAGATCCCTCTCTCCGAAGCAAAAAAGATTGATTCCGATTACGAGGTAGGCGAAGAGGTCTCTGACGAGGTCAAATTCCTCGATTTCGGAAGAAGGGCAATTTTGTCTCTGAGGCAAAATCTTACAGCCCGCATACTTGATCTTGAAAAGAACAATATTTACGCAAAATACAAGGACAGGATCGGTGAAATTGTAACCGGTGAAGTTTACCAGGTCTGGAAAAGAGAAATACTGGTACTTGATGATGACGGGAACGAACTTATAATTCCCAAGAGCGAACAGATCCCTTCAGACCATTTCCGCAAAGGCGATTCGATAAGAGCTGTAGTGATCAAGGTTGAAATGAGGAATAATACCCCTTTCATCATTCTGAGCAGGACTTCCCCTGTTTTCCTTGAAAGACTTTTCGAACTTGAAGTTCCTGAAATATTCGACGGGCTGATAACCATCAAGAAGATTGTAAGGGTCCCGGGTGAACGCGCTAAAGTTGCAGTTGAGTCTTACGATGAGAGGATCGACCCGGTAGGCGCCTGTGTAGGTATGAAGGGTTCAAGGATCCATGGTATAGTGAGGGAGCTGCGTAACGAAAATATTGATGTCATAAATTTTACAGCCAATAATCAGCTTTTCATCCAGAGAGCGCTGAGCCCTGCCAAAATTACTTCGATCAAGCTTATTGAAGAGACCAAAAGAGCTGAGATATATCTTAAGCCCAACGAAGTTTCCCTGGCCATCGGCAAAGGTGGTCTGAATATAAAGCTTGCCAGCCAGCTTACGGGATATGAGATCGACGTTTACAGGGAACCAGGAGGTGAAGATGAGGAAGATGTCAATCTTGAGGAGTTCTCGGATGAGATCGACGAATGGATAATTGAAGAACTCAAAGCCATTGGTTGTGATACAGCAAGAAGTGTGCTTAATTTATCAATCAGCGACCTTGTTAAAAGGACCGACCTGGAAGAGGAGACTGTTAAGGAGGTTATCAACATCCTCAGAGCTGAATTTGAATAGAATACTTAGGAATTAATAAATAAATTTGACTTCTTTGTCGTGAAGTTTATAAGGTAAGGTTTTCCATGACAGATGATATTAAGGCAACGAGATTAAGTAAGGCAGCCCGCGAATTCAATGTTGGGATCTCTACCATTGTGGAGTTTCTGCATAAGAAAGGGTTCAATCTTGATCCCAACCCCAATACAAAACTTCCTCCCGAAGCTTATGCACTGCTTGTAAAGGAATACAGCACCGATATAAGCGTTAAGAAAGAATCAGAAAAACTTATTCTTAAAGACCTCCACAGACACAAGGAGAGCGTCTCTATCGATGACGTGCCCGTTAAGGATCAGACTGAAGAAACCGAGACTGAAGATGAGATCCTTATTACTGATGTTTCAGGCGTAAAAAAGACAATTGATATCAAACCTGAGGTCAGGAAACCTGAGGTCAAACTTGTTGGCAAGATAGATCTTGAGAAGAGCTCAAGGCCAAAAACCGTGCAGCCTGATGCCGGTAAAGAGGAAAAGACGGAGAAACCATCCAGGGCAGCAACCGGAGGTGAAACAAAGGAAAAAGCTTCTGATAAAAAAGCTAAGTCTCCAAAGGAATCTGACACTGACCAAAAGGCAGGGATCGACCTTCATATTGTAGGGAAAATTGACCTCGAGACAGCAAAGAAAGAGACAAAACCTTCAAAGGATCAGGATTCAAAGTCATCTAAAAAAGGAAAAGAGCATTCGGAAGAAATAATCGAGATCCCGGTGGAAGAACCGGTTTTAAGCGAGGTTGAAGAGGAAGCGATCACTGACCAGGTTTCGGACCCTGATCCTGATATCCAGGTAGAAGAGATCGTGAAAGTCTATAAACCTGAATTCAAAAAATTATCGGGTCCGACAGTTGTAGGCAGGATCGATCTTCCTGTTGAAGAGAAAAAGAAACCCTCTCAGTACCAGCCCGTAAAAGTATCAGGGGATGACGAGGAACGCAGAAAAAAGAAAAGAAAACGTATTTTTAAGGAAAAGGACTCTTCTTCTGTCGTAAAACCGGCGCTTGTTGATAAGAAGGATAACAAGTCCAAAAAAGTCATTAAGAAAAGACCTGTCAGGGCCGAAGTAGATGAAGAGGAAGTTCAGAAGCAGATAAAGGAGACTCTGGCAAGGCTTACATTCAAGGGCAAATCGAAAGGGTCAAAGTACAGGAGGGAGAAAAGGGATGCGGTCAGCCAGAAGCAGAAGGAGGAAACTGAACTCAGGGAACTTGAAAAGAATATTCTTAAGGTAACAGAATTCGTCTCGGTAAACGAACTGGCATCCATGATGAATGTTGCCGTTACCGAGATCATTTCCACCTGCATGAATCTGGGTCTCTTTGTTTCGATCAACCAGAGGCTTGATGCTGAAACCATGGCCCTCCTGGCTGATGAATTTGGCTACAAGGTCGAGTTCGTGAGCGCCGAGCTTCAGGAGGCAGTAAAAGAGGAAGCCGATACACCCGAAGAGCTCAAGCCAAGGCCACCGATAGTAACGGTAATGGGCCATGTCGACCATGGAAAGACAAAACTTCTTGACTATATCAGGAATACAAATGTCATTGCTGGTGAAGCCGGCGGTATTACCCAGCATATTGGTGCGTATGGGGTAAGGCTTGAAGACGGCAGAATGATAACTTTCCTCGATACTCCCGGACACGAAGCTTTTACGGCTATGCGTGCAAGAGGTGCACAGATAACTGATATAGCTATCATTGTGGTTGCTGCTGACGATGGCGTGATGCCACAGACCGTTGAAGCGATAAACCATGCATCAGCTGCAGGAGTACCGATAGTTTTTGCTATCAATAAAATTGACAAACCGACAAGTAACCCCGAGAAGATAAAGGAAGAACTGGCCAAGATGAATTATCTGGTCGAGGACTGGGGAGGAAAATTCCAGTCGCAGGAGATATCAGCAAAAAGCGGCCTTAATATTGGGCTGCTTCTCGACAAAGTTCTTCTTGAGGCTGAGATGCTCGATCTCAAAGCCAATCCGGATAAGCCGGCACTTGGAACAGTTATCGAATCTTCTCTCGACAAAGGGCGCGGGTATACTGCCACAGTTCTTGTAAAGGCAGGAACTCTCAGGGTCGGAGATATCGTTCTTGCAGGAAGTTGTTTCGGTCACGTAAAAGCAATGTACAATGAAAGGGGCAATAAGGTTGATATTATTGGTCCGGCAATGCCTGTGCTTTTACTTGGACTTAACGGAGCTCCGCAGGCTGGAGACAAGTTCAATGTGATGCTCAGCGACAGGGAGGCAAAGGATATTGCAACAAAGAGGGCACAGCTCCAGAGGGAGCAGGAACTGCGTACTCAGAAGCATATAACTCTTGATGAAATAGGAAGAAGAATTGCCATCGGTAACTTCCAGGAGCTTAATATAATTGTTAAGGGTGATGTCGACGGATCTGTAGAAGCGTTGAGCGATTCACTTATAAAGCTGTCCACACCGGAGATCCAGCTTAATATAATTCATAAGGCGGTTGGTCAGATCTCTGAATCCGATGTACTTCTGGCTGCTGCTTCCAATGCTGTTATAATAGGGTTCCAGGTCAGACCTTCTCTTAACGCCCGGAAGCTTGCTGAAAAAGAGCAGATCGACATTCGCCTGTACTCAATAATTTACGATGCTATCGAAGAATTAAAATCGGCAATGGAAGGTATGCTTATTCCTGAGGTCAGGGAAGAAATCGTCGCTACGCTCGAAATAAGAGAGACATTCAAGATAACAAAAGTAGGAACTGTTGCCGGCTGTTACGTAAAGGAAGGCAAGATCAGCAGGACATCCAAGGTCAGGATCATCCGCGATGGTATCGTAATATATTCAGGTGAACTCGGTTCACTAAAGCGATTTAAGGACGATGCCAGGGAAGTGGTGGGAGGTCTTGAATGCGGCCTGAATATCCAGAATTTCAACGACATAAAACCAAGCGACATTATTGAAGCCTACCAGGAGGTCGAAGTCAAAAAGAATCTGTAAAGGCCTGATGGAAGATCAGGCTCCGATGAGTTCCCTGTATTTTTCCGGTGTAAGTAGCTGACTTGTCTCGGAAGGATCGCTGATCCGGATCTTTATCATCCATCCCTTTCCGTAAGGATCCTTATTAACCACATCAGGTGTCTCTTCAATCGCCTGATTCATCTCAAGTATCTCACCCCCGACAGGCATAAACATATCGGATACTGTTTTTACGGCTTCAATGGTGCCGAAAACCTCTTCTTTCTTCATGGTTTCCCCTACCGTTTCAATTTCAATAAAAACAATATCACCAAGTTCGCCCTGGGCAAAATCGGTCACTCCAATATAAGCCATGTTGCCTTCAACACGAAGCCACTCATGGTCCTTTGTGTACTTTAAATTTTCGGGAACATTCATTTTCAGAGGTTTATTAAGTTTATAATACTTCCTGCTCAAATTTCAGGCAAGCCAAAAATAAGGAAATTTTAATTCACAGCAGGTGACTAAATACATTTTTTAACCGACCTCCTTTTCCTGTTTCCTGTTTATTGAACAAGCGTAAATTTGAGGGTGAACCCGAAATTTGTATTTGATGTTGGGAATGTACTGGCTACGAATGGATTATTAACCGTATGATCGACAAATATCTGAAGATTGAACCTGTCGCTCAGGGCATAATCTGCGGTTGCCCCGATCGTGAAGATCCTCTGCCCTACCACGGGCTGGTCAACATCCTCAATGAGTTTTCTTGCTATGGTCTTATTATCTCTTATCGACATATCAAACCTTAGATTGAGGTCGCTCTTGAAATTCTTCTGACCGCTGGCAGTTTTGATGTTTATCTTAACATTGTCAAACCTGTAACCGGCCCCAAAAACAAGTTCATTGCTACGGGCATCAGCAACCTGGTTACTCGCCAGATTCAGTGAGACTGTTCTTGATTTTTTCCATTCAAACCGGGTAGTCATGTTGTTTTTCCAGTTAAGGTCAACATTGATGAGCGGGCTGAACTGTTCATTTATTGTGACAACGTCTACCTGGTACAATGGGATATAATTGCCCTGAAGATCCCTCATATCCCCCATACCTGAGACTCCGGGTACGAAGTCAAGGTTTGTGGTAAATGAGCTCAGAGAGTAGGTACTCCTGTACTGATGAGACAGGCTTACAGATCTGAAAATGGATTGTATAAAATCGAGTTTTGACAACCCGTCAAACGTGATCCTCCAGTTTGGCATCATATGCAATGCCGATGGGAAGTTATCAAGAGTTATCTTGTTTGGATCTGTCTTGGTGTAAGCGGCCAGAAAGGCAGGTATCAAAACCTCACTTGAGGTCTCTCCGTATCCGCTCTTGTACGGACCCGTAATTGGCTCGCCGGTCGCCGGATCAGTATTCGGGTCATAAGCCGGATCACTCTGCTGCCTTTCTTCAGCCCTTCTCTCTGAGATCACCACAGTATTTGATTTGAATTTTTCAAATGCAGCTGACATATAATCATTGCTCGCTGACATTTTTTCAAACGAGGTCCCCCACGAAATAATTGAAATGGTGAAGCTGCCTGAGATCATCCTGTTCCTGGTGCTGTCGGGGAACATCCCTTCCTTGTTCGCTATATAATATGATGAGATAGTTTCGACGTAACGCCTATCGGCATTCAGGTCGATCTTTAAACCGGGGAAAGGTTCAATAAGGCTTCTGAATGAGATAGTCTGGTTATTGCTGTACACTGCAGGAGTATTCAGAAGTGTGTCTGTTGTAAGCCATCCTCTTTTGGCGGCATTATCAAAGAAATTCGGATCGCTGTATCCCAGTATGAAAGGCCATCCTGGAGCAGTGATCCCGTCATAGCTCTCCATTCCCAGGTAACTGGTCTTTGGCAGATAGCCCGGCAGAAGCTCACTCTGGGATGACGACAGGGTAAGAGAAACGTTTCTTATCCCAAGCAAGGCCCTGACAAGGTATTCACCGGTCATTATGAACGGATTCCGCTTCTTCTCTATCTTCCCCTCGATAACTACCCTTGCGTTGTCAGTCTTTTCGTCGGCTGTGAACGTCACCTTGTTCTCATTATTTACCTCAACCTTGCCCTTCACCTCCTTTCCGGCCGTGTTAAACACCTTAACCACAACATCCTTGGTTTTAAGATTATGTATAATAGCCCTGGGGGTCTTCGCTTTGAAAGCGATCTTATCTTTTGAGTATTTGACTGTTATATAATCCTTTCTGTTCTTCTTTGCATCGGGTCTGGTGTCGTTTTCAATATTCTTGAAGAATCTAACCTTATTATAAAGTGCTGTAAGTGTGGCATTTGCCGTAAGTGAAAGATCATTATGGTTCTTGATGGTATTACCCATATTGATCTTCATGGAGTCAGGGAATACTGGTCCGACCAGCCAGGTATAATCTGCGCCATACCTGAGATTGGCATTTACCCAGCTGAGAAGGGGCAGCTTATTTATAGGAATATTGTAATTCACATTAATAATATGGTTATAGTTTGTTGTCCTTCCAAAATGCTTTATGCTCTGCCAAACCGAATCGCGCCATGCCGCATAGGTAGAACTGTATCGTTCCTTGTCGACGCCACCAGCCGGTTCGTCTATCCTGGCAAGATTTGTTGCAGTAAAGTCGATCTTTAGCTGGCGGGTCACATCAAATTTGACATCATAGATATTTGTCCACCAGAAGTCCTTGGTGTATGATGGGGTGACCTTAAAGTAGGGATTGCTGATATTTCTTGTAATGATCTCATCGTAATACCTTGTCATATCACTCCTGAAGGAAATGCTCTTCGGGTAAGGATAGAAATTAATATCTTTTATTATTTTTAAAGCCGGTGAATTCAGAAATTTCACATTTTTTAAAGGCATAATGTCCGGTGGCTGACCATCAAAGGTATAAATGAGGCCTCCCTTGTAGTTCTTTTCCAGATTAAGCTCTGTGGTAATATTGCTTCTGTAAACCTCGTTGTATGAATAATTAAAGCTTAAGTTTGAAGGGGACCAGAAATGTGCTTTATTTCCTCTTTTTGTAATGCCGGCATTGCTTATGGTAAAGGTCTTCCTCCTTAGATAATCTTCTGAAATTGCCTTTATTGAGTCCTTTGCAGCCTTCGTGGTTGCAGCTTTAAGTGCATCATTGAATGGTATATCAGGATCGAGAGGGTCGTACTGTGGCTTAATCCTTGATTCTGAATAGCCCAGATAGACAGGGAGCCTCACACCTGCCTTTTCGGGGAAGAACTTACCCAGTTCAAGAGTTGATGAGAGGTCATAGGCAAGTGTGGTCTCCTTGGCTCTGTCATTTACACCTTTATCGATACTTCCCCATCCTGGAGTACTTGCCTGGCCTACCATATCTACTGTCCCGAGATCAGCCAGCTTTGCCTGGAGATGCCCATTAGCCGCCCATCCGCTATTTTCAATGAAATCATTTAACCTAAGCTCATCTACCCAGACCTCCGCTGATTTTGGCAATCCGTCATCCTTCCCGGGATTCCTGGTTTTGATTGGATTCCGCACCCCGATCAAAACAACCTGAATGTTACTCATATTAGGATTACCCATTACCGTTATCCTGTTGGAACCATCATTATATTCAAAGGCATCCGTGAGACTCATCGTTGAACCAGGTTCCTGCATTTTCGCATTTCGAGCCTGCTTTGCGTCCTGCAGAACAGATAGGTCGATAATGAAGCTGTTTGCCGCCGGCCAGACGATCTGGCGCGCAGCATCGGATTCATTGCTGTAATTGCCTGGTGGAGTAAGCTTCAGGGGCACTTCATACTCATAAAAATTGCTTGTATAATCAGCACCGATCCTTATGAACACGGTAAGTTCATCGTCTTTCAGAGGCTGTCCGATGAGAGCTTCACCATGCACTTCCATTCGGAGCTTACGGTACTGCCTGATATCGAGGTTGACATTTTTAAAGGCTGCCCTGGCATCTCCATCCTCGAGATTATGCACTCTAAGCACCATTGATTGCTCATTAAGCTGACGAAGCTGCGGATTGGAAGGATCAGTAACTCTGTCAAATCCTGGAGGAAGCGTATAATTGACAGGTTGCTTGCCTGAATTTTCCTCTATGCTTACGGAACTTATCTCAAAGGTACCATCTTCCTGCTCAGGAACTGAAATCCGTTCTCCTCCCTCCATTAATGAAAGATTATATTTTCTCCATTCAGCTCTTACAAGATTGAGCTCTGCAAATCTCATTATCACCGGCTGGCTGAAATTCTTTAAGAACATTCGCATGAAACGGATCGATTTGAAATCCTTGATAGAACCTACCGCCTTCTCATAATCTGTAACAGGGATCTTGAACTGATACCAGTTGACCTTTGATTGCTGACCGTTGGCAAACGTCGCATTGTATTCGACCTGATCAACTATATAGTTAGATCCAACCTTCATATCCTGGGGGCGCAGACTAACTTTGTACTGATAATAGCTTTCTGTCTCATTCAGGGTATTGTCCATGTTGATATCCTCCATATCCGGAAGTGTTGAACCGCTTGTCGGGTAACTTTCCTTGGACATTTCAGCGGTAGGCGAATTACCCTCCTCGCCATTGTAATTCTTATACCTGTCGAGGATGCCTAGCTGTTCCTGATCATAATCGGTCCCCCTGTAATAATGAAAATCATCACTCGAGGGATCTGCATAAAACTTAGAATAAACGGCAGGTTTGACTATCGCCTGGATATTCTGAAGGTAACTCTCAAAAAATGTCTGCTCGTCCAGGTCGCGCAATCCGTCAAGTCCGACATCCTGGTACTGTCTTGACTCCGGATCATTATCAAATGCGTTTACTACGGACTGAATGGTAGGGACACGGCCCCAAGCGGTTGTATCGACATCCTTGACAAGTGGTGAGGTAGGAAGCCCGTTCTCGAAGCTCTTCCTTGAATCCTTTAAAATATCCTCTGAAATATCGCCAAGATTGAAATAAAGATCACCTCCTGTATGGGTTGGATCCTCAACGAATGGATCCATAAGCCAGAATTCAATGTACTGGATATTTGCCGATTCAAAATCACTTGTCAGGATCTCCCTCATCATCCCGCCCCATCTTGTCGACGGATTATTAAGATTGCCATTGACGTCCACACCGCCTGAATAGGTTCCGGGTTTAGCGTCGTAGTTATACGGCCCTTTTTCAGAGGGATAGTAGGCAACGTTCAACACTGCAATGGCCGTAGGTATCCCGCTTGGGCTTTCCTTGTAAGGGAAAATTTCATTCTCGTATATCTCCCTCACAAAATGACTTGACTGGGTGTCGGGATTGTCTCTTATATTAGGTGGTGTTGACGATCCGTTCCGGAGGAAGAGCGGATCTATGGAATACCATGCCAGTTTTGCCCTGTTAAAACCGCTTACAAGATCATTGTTGAAATGAGCCTCGGGGAATATCTGATCCTGCCCCTGTGGAACGCTCGAGATAGACCATGAGTTGAAGGATTTCAGATCCAGCGGTATCTCGCTCGCTTCAAAATCGTCAATATAAGAGTTGCCGGCACTCGATATTGCTTTTGAATGGCCCGGAATCAGATCTGCAAATTCTCCGAAGAATGAAATTGTTGATGGTGTCTTGGTGTTAAGAAAAGGTAGCTTGTCGATGATGTTTGTCAGAGTCTGTGATGTTGTCTTGTACGAAGTATTAAAACCCCAGATCGTATTGTTGATCGGTTCTTCTCCATAATTGACCTTCTGTGTATATGGCCTTTCATTTAGGTTAAGCAATGTGGCACCGATATTGAAGTTATTCGAGAAACGATAATCCATGTGTGTACCAATGAGAGTTTTTGTCTGGAAGCCATAGAACTGGTTGTTTTCCAGAGATACCTGTATGGGAGTCTGTGAATCGATCAATGCCTGGTTGATTATCCTCACGGTCCCCATGCTATAATCGACCGTATAATCAGTATTTTCAGTAAGTTGTACACCTCCGGCCGTTACCTTTACAGCTCCCTGTGGAATATTTGTTGCGTTCAGCCGGATCTCCGATCCCGCTGCTGATGAGTACTGACCTGTTAGCTTGAACTTATTCTTATCCGCTATCTGTCTTGCCACGGTCTGGGTAGAATCGTACAGTTCCTGGTACACATATTTGGCAGCAAGTACTGGATCGGTGATCTGTTTCCGGAGATTGCTCCCGAAAGGTTCAATCACCGGGAATATTATCTTACCGCCTGAAGCATTTATAGTAATTCCGTCAATAAAATCAAACACTCCGTCGGGTTGCCTGTCGAGCTGTGAATTGAGATTATCAAGGCCCATCATCTGAAGAAGTATCTTTTCCGAAAGCTGTCCTTCGGGAATATAGTTTAGAGCATTGCCTGATTTATCATCCTGATAAACAACATTCATTATAAAATCCTTGCTGTCGACTCTTGCAGATCCGAGAGAATAAATGTTCTTCATCATGAGTTTCCAGGTAGGCAGCCTGGGGCTGAGCGTTGTTCCCTTCAGCATTTTAAGTATCAGGGCCTGCGGTGCATTGATGCCATCTGTCGAAAATTCACCAACTTTAAATACCTGCCCGTTAAGTGTATATTGATATGCAACTGCAAGAACTTCATCCGAATTGAGGGCAGAATTGAGTGAGATATACCCCAGCTGCTGGTTAAATGTATATTCTCTGGGGTCGAGCAGCCTTGCATTTTCCACCTTTTCAAAATCCTGTCCTATCTGAAAACCAGGGTAAAGCGGGCTGAACACATCGGTTACCTTATTTATATCCCTGGCTGCTACATAGGGACCCAGGAGCTGATCATAAAGATAATTCACCTCGTTTGCAGGATATGGCTTTGCACCGGGCTTCTGCTGAAATTGCGGAACTTTATTATAGATATTGCCGGCGTTCTCCGCCAGATCCATGTAGGCAACTATATTACGGGTGCTTCCCTCTTCAAACCTGCCTGTCTTGTTCGTTACCCAGACCTCAATTCTATCAATGTTTACACCTGAGCTTACAACCGGCAGGTTCTTTAGCGCATCATCATAAATATCCCTGAAATACTGCGACAGGAAAAAGTTTTTGTTGGCCTCGTACTGATCGGCGGTTATCTCAAAGTTCGAAAGCTGGGCCCCTCCCTTCACATCGACAACAGATGACTGACCTTTTTGCTGTGACAGGACCGTGGTAACTGTCAGTTTGCCAAACTGCATTTCAGTCTTCAGTCCGAAAAGGCTGTAACTGCCTGTAATGAGGGTCCCGGTCAGGGGTAATGTTACATCTCCGGCTTCCACTTTTTTGATGATCTCATCTTCTTTGCCTGCATACTGAAGCTTAGTCTTGTTCTCGAAATCGAACATTGCATCGGTATTGTAATTGATTCCAAGCTTCATCTTATCCCCTATTGTGCCGGTGACGTTCATCTGGATCTTCTCCTTGAAGTCGAAGGTGGTGATGGTCCTGAGCTTTTCAGCAAGCGTTGGGTTTTGAGTCGTGGAGATATTTATCCCGAAAATAAGTTCTGCCGAACCCTGCGGAACAATGTTGATTGAGTTGTTGCCGAATATCTTGTCGAATGCCTCGCCCTGGACTTCAATCTGCGGGATAAGTGAGGAACGGTAACCTGTCTGATCCCCGTTAAGACGTGATTCCCAGTATTCGCGCATAGATCTTTCAAATTCATACTTTCGGAATTCATCGGGATTCATATGAACCGGGGGCCTGTAGTCGAAACCACCGACCTTTTCATAAACTATATATTCGTTCTTGTCAGGATCGTAAATTACGCCCGATTTAATGTTTGATGGCATATTGAGGAAAAGAGGTGCCCTGTTCTGGGTTTCCCATGGAATGCCTGACACATCATTAAGCTTCAGAATGGATTTTCGTGAAGTGTCCTGGGCAGAAGTATTCCCCGATGTAGCCTGACTGTGAGCATCTGTAACATGAAGTGAAAACAGTGCAGACAGAAAAAGACACAAAACCTGATACAGATTTTTATGTAATATACCTGATCCCAATCCGGCTTAAATTCTTTTTTACAAGTTTTTAAGCGCTCTCTTTATCAGGTCCTCGACAGTCAGATTTTTTTCCTCCAGGATTATCTTATCAAGGACTTTAAGTACAGCGCTTCTGGCAAACCCAAGCATCACCATTGCAGATAACGCTTCATCACGCTTTGTATTGTCTGCAACGGTAAATATTTCGCCAGCCGAAGCCTGTTTGCCAACCTTATCTTTAAGGTCGACAATTATTCTTTGTGCTGTCTTAAGTCCTATTCCTTTTACACTTTTCAGTAGATTGACATTTGAATCAAGAATAGCCTTTTCAATTTCAGAAGGGCTGAGTGAGGATAGCATCATTCTTGCAGTGCCTGCCCCAATTCCTGAAACGGAAATAAGTTGCCGGAAGATATCCCTCTCCACATTATCGGCAAAACCGAAAAGCTGGTGAGCATCTTCGCGGATCACTTCATGGACAAGAAGCTTGAACTCGGTCTTACCCTCAAGCTTACTATAGGTATTGACCGAAATATTTATAAAGTAACCGATACCTCCGGTCTCAATAGTTACCGAAGTTGGGTTCATGCCGGTAATAACTCCCCTTATATAGTCTATCATAATGAAGGTTCTGAATTTAGCAGCTCAGGTGGCAACTCATCCACATGGTCGGAATGAATATCAATGTCCTGCCGTCGAAGAGGGTTTCTGGTGATCTGGTTAAACATCTGCCTGTTCCTGAATATATCACAGGCAGTGTAAAGCGCCTGGCGGAATGAATTCTCCGAAGCCTCTCCCTTCCCGGCAATTGAAAATGCTGTCCCATGAACCGGAGATGTCCTTATCACCGGCAGACCGGCAGTAAAATTAACGCCAGTATCGAACGATAATGCCTTGAATGGCGTCAGCCCCTGGTCGTGATACATGGCAAGAACTCCGTCGAAAGTTTTAAATGAACCTGCGCCGAAAAATCCATCAGCCGGAAATGGTCCGAAGGCAAGGATCCCATCCTGCTGTGCCTTCTGTATTGCAGGTGCTATTTTCTCTTCTTCCTCTTTGCCCAGAAGACCATTGTCTCCAGCATGCGGATTAAGCCCGAGAATCGCTATCCGCGGCTTTCTGACGGCAAAATCGAACTGGAGGGAGTAATTCATCAGTTCTATCTTTTTTAAAACTGAACTGACCGTGATGAGCGCCGGGACTTGTGATAAGGGTACATGACCTGTTACAATGCCGATCTTTATACACTCCCCTATCATGAACATAAGAGTTTCATCAACGGCGAATTTTTCTTTCAGGTATTCCGTATGTCCCGGGAATTGAAATTTCTCCGATTGCATGCTATGCTTGTCAATAGGTGCCGTTACAAGTGCGTCGATCTTCCCTGCCTTAAGATCCTCCACCGCTCTTTCGAGGGAAATGAGAGCGGCCTCAGCTCCCTGGGAAGTCGATTTCCCTAGTTCCACCCTGATATTATCATCAAGACAGCTGATCATATTGGCTTTTTTCTGATGAGCCTCCTCAACACTTCTGATATTATTAAAACTGAAATTATTAATATTCAGGGCCTTACGGTGGTAAGCCGCCACTTTGGGCGATCCGTAAATTACCGGTACAAGCAACTCATTTATAAGATTATCCATCAGGGCTTTGATGATCACCTCATATCCTATTCCGTTTATATCTCCATGGGAGATACCCACGATTATTGATTTATGTTCCATAATTAAGGTTATTTTTTCCTGGAAACGGAGGCCAGCTTTTTAATAAATGTCGCAAGCAGGCGAAGACCTGATCCTGGTCCTTCCTTTATCCTGTAAAAATCATCCTTCTTCAGAATACCTGTGCCTGCTATATCGAGATGGATGAGTGGAAATTCAGCAAAGCTTTCAAGGAACTTACCCGCAATTATTGCGCCTGCTTCCCGTCCTCCAACGTTCTTTATATCCGCAATATCCGACTTTATAAGCTCCCTGTATTCATCCCATAACGGAAGCTCTGCAATTCTCTCATAGACCTCATTCCCTGCTTTCTCCATAATGTCGAAATACTTTCTTTCAGCATTTCCCATAACCGCAATTGCTTGGTTTCCGAAAGTCATGGCTGCTGACCCGGTAAGCGTTGCAATATCTATTATAAGTTCAGGTGCATAATGGCTTGAATAGCTAATTGCGTCCGCAAGTATCAGTCTCCCCTCGGCATCGGTATTGCAGACCTCTACAGTGGACCTGTTGTACATTGTCAGGATATCACCCTGCGTGTAGGCATTTCCTCCGGGCCTGTTGTCTGTTGCCGGGATAAGCGCTACAACGTGAAAAGGTATTCTGGACATGGCGATTGCATACATCACTCCGGCGACCGTTGCTGCCCCTGCCATATCGGCCTTCATCTGTGCCATGAAATCGCCGGTCTTGATATTGAGGCCGCCTGAATCATAAATTATCCCCTTCCCTACCAGGATAACAGGCTTTTTATTGACTTTACCGGATGGTTTCCATTCGAGTATGCAAAAAACAGGCGGATCGACGCTGCCCCTGTTCACGGCAAGCAATCCTCCCATTTTGAGGGCTTCGATCTTGCCTTTGCTTAACACCTCCACGCTAAAACCGGCAAGCTTTCCCATCCTTTTGATCTCCTGTGCGAGGGCAATAGTATTAAGATGATTTGGCGGTTCGTTTATCATATCCCTCGTAAGATAAACTGCTTCACAGAGGTTCTTCAGCCACTCCAGCTCCGGTGCTTTCATTTTGCAGTGAAGAAGCAATTTTTCCGGATAACTCTTCCTTTCTTCATCGTCACTTCGTGTCCTGTACTTTTCAAAGGAGTAGGTGCTAAGTATGAGTCCCTCAGCGAATGCTTCGACAGATCCTTCCGGAGCACTGCTGGAAGATATCACCAGTTCACGGTGATCATTGGATCTGATCAGCTTCTTCATCTTTGAAGCTGTTTTCCTCAGCTCTTCCTTTATCCTGTGATCAGGAAGATCCTTCTTCAGGCTTACAAGGTATGTGCATCTGGAATACGAATTAATAAAAACATATTCTTCGTCTGAAGAAAGACGCTTAAGTGCATATTGCCTTTCACTCTTGCTTAAGGCAAGGTAATCGGGGATTGAATTACTCCCGAGAATACATATAACGGACTGATCAGAAGATATCTGAGATACTATTTTAACTGCCGGGATCATATTGCGGTTTATTTTATAAAAAGTGTAAAGTTAATCAAAAAATTGATAGCCTGAATGGTAAAAAGCTACCTTTGCAGGTACAGTCTGGATATGGTTTATTTAATCATAAAATGAATTTTGACAGGATCTATGATAAGGCGTTAAAGGCGGAACCGATCACAGGGGAAGAAGGGATCTTTCTTTACAATGAGGCTCCTCTTGATGAACTTATATTCGTTGCCGACAGGATCAGGCAGTCATTGCATCCGGAGAATGAAGCGGGATGGATGACAGACAGGAATGTGAACATAACAAATGTCTGCTTTTCCCAGTGCAGCTTCTGCAACTTCTGCAGAAAAAAAGATTCGGAGGACGCATATCTTACCTCACCTGAAGAGTACAGGGCCAAGATCAAAGAGTTGTTCTCCCTGGGCGGTGATCAGCTTCTTCTTCAGGGTGGAATGGATCCAAAGCTCGGTATCGGTTTTTACACTGACCTGTTCAGAAGTCTGAAACGGGAATTTCCGGCACTTAAGCTTCATGCCCTTGGTCCGCCAGAGATTGTTTTCCTTTCGAAAAAGGAAAATCTTCTCTATTCTGAAGTCCTGAAAAGACTTATCGATGCCGGCCTTGATAGTCTTCCGGGAGCAGGAGCCGAGATACTTTCCGACAGGGTAAGAAAGATATTGTCGCCTGGCAAAGCTACGGTACAGGAATGGCTTGATGTGATGAAGGAGGCGCATATACTTAACCTTCCCACATCTGCAACAATGATGGCCGGACATATTGAGACCAGGGAAGAGAGGATCATGCACCTTGTCTGCCTGAGGGAGCTTCAGGATAAAAAACCTGACGATCATTATGGATTCATAGCATTTATCCCTTGGCCATTCCAGGATAAGGGTACAGCTCTTTCTGAAAGATCAGGCGTCAGGAACAATATTAACGGGATGGAATATATACGACTGGTGGCGATCAGCCGGATAATGCTGAATAATATAAGGAATATCCAGGCTTCGATACTTACAGTGGGAAAGGAGATAGCAATGATATCACTTCATGCCGGAGCCAATGACATCGGTTCAATTATGATCGAAGAGAATGTTGTAAGCGCCGCCGGGTCATCCTTCAGGTTCGATGCAAATGAGATGCAGGCAATAATCAGGGAGGCCGGATTCACTCCAAGGAAAAGAAATCAGAAATACGAGACTGTCTGAGATCATATCATAAATAAAAAAACCCTGCATGGCAGGGTCTGTTAATATTATGACTGAAGTCTGTTTTTACTTTGAATCAGACTTCTTGTTTTCTTCATCGGGATCATAAGTCGAAGCCTTCTTAAATTCCTTCATCCCCTGCCCGATGCCCTTCATAAGTTCAGGAATTTTGCGCCCTCCGAAAAGGAGAACGACAACCACCAGAATAAGCAGAACTTCTGTAAAACCTATCTTTCCCATTTGATGATGTATTTAATCTCCAGCAAAGTTACAATTACTTTAGCAAAATCAAACTCTAAAAATGCGAAACTATTTCCTGAACATTTTCAGGATATCATTGCCGTTTGCAAAGATCAGCAGGGCAAGAATGATGATCATGCCTGTTATCTGGGCATATTCGAGAAACTTGTCGCTTGGCTTCCTGCCCGTGACCGCTTCATAAAGGAGGAATAGCACATGACCTCCGTCGAGGGCAGGGATCGGAAGGATATTTACCACACCAAGAATAATGGAAAGGAAGGCTGTAAGGTTCCAGAAAGCCTGCCAGTCCCAGACACCCGGGAAGATCTTTCCGATTGAAATGAATCCACCAAGAGATTCATAACCTTTGATCTCCCTTGAAAAGATAAGTCTGAACTGTTTAAGGTAATCGCCAATGGTTTTAATTCCTTTTCTTATACCAGCAGGGATTGACTTGAAGAAGCCGTATTTTATTGTTTTAAGCTCAAATACATTCCCGGGATTTGGCCACACTCCGAGTATCCCTGCAGGACTGGGTTTCAACTTTATGTTTAAGTATTTTCCCTTCCGGTCGATATTTAGCGTTATTTCAGCAGTTTTATGTTCGTGAAGGTATTTCTGGAACTCATCATAGTATACAAATTTTATACTGTCAACGCCTTCAACCTTATCACCTTCCAGTACTCCCGCACCCTTTGCGGGTGAATTTTTAACGACAGCTCCAATTACAAAAGGGAATGGTGTTCTTGCATCGATAATACCTTTCCCTTTAAGCGCTCCTTTGATGAATTCATTCTGAACCGGGATATCCACTATTTTCCCCTCCCTTTCCACCTGGATGGATTTGCGGTTGTTGAGAATTATATCGGGAACGATCTGGTAAAAGTTTTCAATATGCTGATTGTCGACTGTCAGTATTTTATCGCCGTTCCGCAGACCGGCTGCCACTCCAGTCGAATCTGTCACTATTCCATATTTCACGTTTGAAGTTGGCAGATAGGTCTCACCCCAGGCATAAAGTATGGTAACATAAATCACCATTGCCAGCAGGACGTTGAACAGGACGCCCCCGATCATTATCAGCAGCCTGGCCAATGTTGATTTTGACCTGAATTCCCATGGCTGAGGAGGCTGCTTCATCTGTTCGCGGTCGAGAGATTCATCTATCATCCCTGAAATTTTTACATAACCACCTATCGGTAGCCAGCCAATACCATATTCAGTCTCACCCTTTCGGAATTTGAAGAGCGCAAACCACGGGTCGAAGAAGAGGTAAAACTTTTCAACCCTTGCCTTAAACAGCTTTGCAAACAGGAAATGGCCAAATTCATGTATTATCACCAGGATCGAAAGGCTGAGTACAAGTTGCAGGATCTTTATCAGAATTGTCATCTTATTGTCTGTTTTATTTAATAATCTTGGTTATATATTCCCTGGCACTCTCCCTTGCTTCCCTATCTGAGTTCTCCAGAAGATCAAGAGAAATGTTTTCTGAGTATCCTGTTGAATTCATGGCATATTCCACCACTTCCGGCATCTGGAGGAATCCAATTTTCTCTTCAAGGAAAGAGTTGACAGCGATCTCATTGGCTGCATTCATGATACATGGCATGTTGCCTCCGCTTTTCAATGCCTCGTATGCAAGTGAAAGGTTTCTGAATCTTTGAAGGTCACAATCAAAAAAGGTAAGGTTCCCGCATCTGTTGAAGTCCATCCGTGGAAGGTCCGATTTCAGCCGTTCGGGATAACTTAAGGCATAAAGGATAGGTAACCGCATGTCGGGCAATCCAAGCTGGGCTTTTACAGAACCGTCGGTAAAATGAACGAATGAGTGTATTAGCGATTGAGGATGTATTATCACTTCGATCTGTCCCGGCAGTAAATTGAAGAGCCATTTTGCCTCGATCACTTCAAGACCTTTATTCATCATGGAGGCAGAATCGACGGTTACCTTATTTCCCATTTCCCAGTTCGGATGCTTAAGGGCATCAGCCGGCTTTACCGACTTTAGCTTATCCATTGTAAAATTGAGGAATGGGCCTCCTGATGCTGTAAGCGTTATCTTCTCCACACTATTTTCCTTCTCCCCTGACAGGCATTGCAATATTGCAGAATGCTCGGAATCGACAGGAATTATCCTGCTTCCCGATACAATAGCCGCATCGGTTATTATCTTCCCGGCTGCAACTAGTGTTTCCTTGTTCGCCAGCGCAATATCCTTTCCTGACTTTACTGCGGATAAAGTTGACCTGAGGCCGGAATAGCCTACCATGGAAGCGAGTACAATATCTATGTTGTCACCGGTGACTACCTGTTCCACGGCTTCATTTCCGCAATATATCTTTATGGGAAGATCTGAAAGACTCTCCTTTAAAATTGCATAATGAGATCTGTTGGAAATGACAACAGAGTCGGGATTATATTTTCTTGCCTGTCGGATAAGGAGGTCAAAATTGTTTCCTGCTGCCAGAACTTCAACAGTAAACAGGCCGGGATAGCGTGAAATAACATCCAGCGCCTGGGTCCCGATAGAACCTGTTGATCCCATCAATGCAATTCTCTTTGGCATTCCCGCAACAGGATTATAAATTAAAAGAAAACATGTTTCTCAGGGTCAAGCGGTGTACCCTTGTACCATATCTCAAAATGAAGATGCGGACCGGAAGTATATAACTCGCCGGAATCACCGACCACTGAAATAGCTTCTCCTGCCCTTACAAGATCGCCGGCTTCCTTAAAGAGTGCTGAGTTATGTTTATAGACCGTGACCAGGTTATTTGAATGCTGGATCTCAATAACATAACCGGTTTCCATGGTCCATCCTGTAAATATGACAGTGCCATCGAGAGCTGCCATTACGGGTGATTTAGGCATGGTTACGATATCAGTGGCATAGTGTTTGGTCCTCAAATCAAACTTGCCTGTGACAACGCCCTTTACCGGGGGGAAAAAATGGAGGCTGGCAAGGCTTGTATTTTCCACAATATTTGGCCCGAGCGAGAGGTTGAATTTCTCCTCTTTTTCAACCTGGTTGCGAAGGGCCTGGTCTTCCGGAAGGCTTGAGAATTTAACGGGGTTAAATTTCGCGGAGGTATCTTTTGGAGAAATGGTTTCGACTGGTTGCCTTCCTGAAATAACGGCATTAAGATCGGCGAAATATTTATCCCTCAGCGCTAATTCGCGTTCAAGTGAATCGAGCCTTATTGCATCCATAAGGATATTCCGCCGCATGGTTACATCGGGATAACCGGGAATGAATTGCCTGATATTGGTGAAAGCTATAAGTGATGCTGTAGCTCCTATTATGAACAGTACCAGGAAGGTGATCAGGAGGAAGGCATTATACTGGGTTAGTCTTATTCTCCAGACTTCCTCAAATGTAATGTCATTATAAACAGAGAACCTGTATTTGTCACGCCAGTTGCGCTTGTTTTTATCGTTCTTAGCCATTTTTCAGATATGATCAGCCAGCAAAGATAATAATATCCGGTGACAGGCGACCGGTGACCGGTAACCGGTTTAAAAATTCTCTAACTCTTTTTCCCGGTAGCCGGTAGCCGATAGACAGTAGCCGATAGACAGTAGCCGGTAGACAGTAGCCGGTCAGATAACCTTCACAGCTTTATCCTCGCTCTGCCATAAGCCATGCTTTGTACAAATGGCCATAGCTGACAGGTTCATGGAGACTTCTGGTGCGACAATATAAAAATCGACCTCAAAATGATTCGGCTTATTGGCATAAACACCGGCAGTATATCGTGCCTCTGCCAGAAGGGTTTCCCTGTTCCAGAGCTGGATAACACTTATAAAATGGTCGGGGTCGTCGGGATGAAGATATTCCTCACCGAGTTTTATCTTCACTTCAAATTTCTCTCCTCTCGGAACTGAATCCGGGCAATAGACATGTGGCATATGCCTGTCGAGGTAATCTTTTTTGACCTCTTTCTCTTCCTTCTCTATTTCAAGAGCTTTGAAAACGCGTGGCATGGTTTTCTGTATTAATATTAAATGATCCGGATAAAAGCACAGGCAAACATAGTAATTAATCTTTAAAGTCGGAAGTCAGAAGTCGGAAGTCGGAAGTGGAAAGAAATTCTTCGGACTTCAGTTCCCGCAGAGCGGGATTTCGTCGCTTTGCTCCTCAACTTCGGACTTCTGTCTTAAAAAATAATCTCTCCATTATTTTGGCGATTAACACTTAATGTATTACATTTGCATCCACAATATTGCGGGGTGGAGCAGTGGTAGCTCGTTGGGCTCATAACCCAAAGGTCGGGGGTTCGAATCCTCCCTCCGCTACAAGAGAAGACTCCTCATCATTTTTGATGGGGAGTTTTTCTTTTTTATATCCCGAAGTCCTCATAAAATCACGTTTTAAGGAAAATAGACTATTAACTTTTTTGGTTAGATATTGACGTTTTTCAGTATCAAGTACTAAACCATCAGGAAATACAACATTTTGTATAGCCTTTTTTACACTAAGGCTTCCGGAAACCCAATATTTACTAGTGTTCTGGGAAAAATCAATAATTTTATCCAGTCTTTTATTGAGGTTAGATATTTCTACATTCGGAATTTTGTATTTTCCCATTAGAGCTTTGATTTCATCTTCTATTCTTCTCAAGAACTTTTGATAAGTGTCTTTGTCAATATCTCCATAAGCCCATCTCTCCTCTAACTTATCCTTCTTATTTGCTAATTCAGTAACTTGTTTTTTGTAGATAGCCATTTCATCTTTAGTTGAGTCACTGTAGCCGTTTAAGATTTTTTCGATTTGTAGCTTAAAAGGCTCCAACATTTCAGGTGACAGCTCGTAAGATGATAAAAGTGAAAGGAATAATTGATGAGCACCTATCTTATCAGTAAATTTTAACCTAGGAGTATTTGAGTTGATTGAGATCCCTTTACAAGTTTGACATTTGTAATAATGAAGTCTTTTCTTTTTAACCTCATAACCGGACAACTTGCTGCCACATTTCGGACACAAAAGGGTACCTATAAGAGGCCTTTCACTGACATCCTTCTCAATTGAATAACCCTGATGATTCCCTTCAAGTGCTGATTGTACTTTCCAAAATAATTCCTCTGATATCAGAGGTTCCCAATTGCCTTTTACGGGATTATCCCCAACCAATTTATTTGTCTGAATCCCGCAGTAGAATGGTCTTCTCCACATTGAACTTATAGTTTGTTTCCTGATATTTAATCCAAGTAATTTAAGCTTACTGATTATTTCAATATCTTGCATCCCCGTGGCTTTCCATTCCCAAGCTAGTCGTAGTTTCTTACCATCTTCATTTATTACGATTCTTTGTTCAATTGACCTTTTAAGCGGATCCACTACTCTAGGTCCAAAATGATCATATCCTAAAGGAACAGTACCTAAAAAATGCCCTGTCGTAACAAATTTTCTCATCCCAGGAATAGTGTGTTCAAGTCTGTCAAGGTTTTGTTTCCTGGCCTCAAGCAACTTACTATAGATGGAGTATCTCCCGGTTTCAGTGGAAGTATCCATCCCAGAACATACTTCAATGAGATGTACCCCCATTTTTGATATTAACTCTTCAGCAATACTTATAGCATTTCCACCTGTACGAGAAAACCTGTTCATAATATAGACGAGAATTCCGAAAGGTTTTTTACGGGATTGTTTGACTTTATTAATAAGATCCATAAACTCTTTTCGAGTAAAGTCATTGGAAGCTGATTCACTTAAATTACCAAAAGCTTGCGTAATAACATATCCATGATTAGAGGCAAATTTCATGGCTTCTTCTTTCTGGTATGTCAAGCTATAATTATCCTTTTGTTGGGTCGATGAAACCCTGGTATATAACCAAACCTCATGAATGAGGGGTTTTGTCTTTTCACCAGCTTCATGCTTTATAAATCGAGAATAATTTGTCAGCTTAGGCATTTTGTTCTATGTAAATTTGTTGATATAGCACGGCCAGATCAAAAAGATCATCACAAATTTTTATCAATTCCTCTTCTGTCATGCTTTCAAACCCTGGAAATTGTTTTAATTCTTCAACAGTGATCTTTGATTTTAAATAAAAGTCTTTATATGTTTTTTCGTTAGACATCCAACCCTG
This sequence comes from Bacteroidales bacterium, assembly GCA_050013475.1. Lineage (GTDB taxonomy): Bacteria > Bacteroidota > Bacteroidia > Bacteroidales > VadinHA17 > LD21. The sequence continues at coordinate 120,281 of JBEKFE010000004.1, read as the reverse complement.
ATTAACCTAAGCCACCTTTTTTGGTGGTTGATTAATTCCTTATATGACAGGTTTTGAATAAAGTCTAACTTATTTGAATGTTTCTTCTCTTTTTTAAAGAGAAATATAAATATTGCCAATTTCTTCGGCACGTAGACCCAAATATTTTCTTGTTACAGAGACACTTGAATGGCGGAATATTTCACTTAAAATCACCAGACTATGATCTGTTTGTGAATTATTATCATAGACTCTCCTTCCGAATGCCTTTCTCAGACTATGAGTTGATAAATTAATATGTGGATTATTAAAGGCTCTTTTAAGTATTCTATTTAGAGAGCGAGTGGAATACACCTTTTTTCTGGCAGATATAAAAATGTAGCCAGATTCATCATATTCATTTATCTCCTTAAGTCTTTCTACTAAATAGTTATAGGACTTTTCAATATGCTTATTGAGAGTCAGGTTCCTTGATTTGCCAGTTTTTTTCTCAATTAAGGTTAGAATATCATTTTCTTTCTTCCCGGATAAGTCCGAATGCCGAATTTGTAGAACATCGCTCACACGCAGGCCAAAATTTATTGACAGTATAATATAAAACCCTATAATAGGATTCTTATCATTTTGAAGCAGTTCGTTCCCTTTTCTTAAGGCCGTGTCATAATTGATATAATCAGCTGATCTATTCATCCTTAGCTTAACTTTAATTTTAGACAAAGATACTAAAAAAACGGTCCATTAACAAGCTAAATAGCTCGTTATTAGACATATAAAAAATTTAAATAATATTAATAGACTGTTTATCTGATACTTAACACAAAATGTCCAATAATTAGATTATTGGACATTCTGATTTTGATGCGATTTATTTATTAGGATTGTAAAAATCTGTTGCTATTGACCACACTTCACCTAACTTAATTGACCAACATCAGCCTGTAGTAGATTAATGTTATGATGTATCCAATATTTTTATTAAAAATCTGACCAAAAGTTGTCACAGTTCCTTTTTAATTCGGAGATTGAGGCTGATTCAATTCCTTCATTACTTAGCATTTCGATAAGTTCCTTATCCTCCTTGTTGTGTTCGGGTAGCCACCCCAATATATCCACATTCCGTTTTGCTGCCTCAACAATAAACCTCTTGTCTGACTGAAGTTCCGGAGCTGAGTATTCTATTATCCATCCATATGTTCTTTTTATTAATTCAAGCATGAATTCACGATCAGATCTTATTTCCATTGGCACATGTTCAAATATATGAGGGTAATCATCAAGTGCCTTAAGCAAAAATTCCATATCGGACTTAAACTTCTTAGGAATCAGATGTATTATCTGACCAGGATCGCATGCACCTTTTCGGTTACTGATCTGGTGAATAGAGGTAAGATAAATTTCAGGGTCATCATTCAGGCTTTCATCAGCAAATTCTACAAGTTCCCCATGATACAATATAGCAGAAAGGACCACTTCCTTATCCTGCTTGAAAATTAATGGAGCATTTTTTAGCATATACAAGCTATTCCTGACTGCTGTTTTCCAGAATTCTTTTGTGGTTTTTAGGTTTTCTGAAATGCAGTCAATAATGAAAGGTATATCTTCTTCGTGCGTATATCGAAGACATTTGCAAATTATTTCCATGTCGGATGCCGGGGCTATATGTTTTAACACTCGTGGATAGCTTGATACCAAGTAATTTACAACTTTATTTATGTCTATTATTTCTTTATCGAATGGGAAAGGAAACAGATCTTCTGCTAAAGAATTATCCTCTTCCTGATTATTGTTAAAGCAAAGTATTGCTTCAGCAATAAAAGACCCGTCTGATAATAAAACTTTTGATGTCTCTCTCAATACTCGCCATTCTTTCCTGACCAGATCAAGAACCAACTTTTTATCAGCCTTCAGGTCTTCCGAGGCATACTCTAAATTAAATTCATAATCTTTCAATGCTTCCTTCATCAACTCTCTATCAGAAACCGGTGCAATATTCTTGATAATACTTGAATTTGACCCGATGCAGAGTTTAACAATTTCGATGTCAGCCTTCAGCTCATCATTCAGATAATCATATAGTCTTTGATTTTCTTTTTTAGCTGTGATCAGTTTGGTAACAAACTCTTTGTCACATTGAAGCCGTTCCGACAAAAAAGTAAACGCAAATATGTTTGAGTTCACGGCGATTAAGGCAAGGTCCTTTATATCCATGTAATAATTTTGAAGAAAGTGGTATGCTTGGTTATTATTTTTAAGCTCCAGTTCTACCTCTTCTTTAGTGATGCTTTTTGACTGATCGTAACTATTTTTTTTGAGGGTATCAACCGGTAACATTTCAGGGATAATGTCTCTTCCAGTGATATCGGGGAAATCTCTAGGTTCATCGAATGGGCCGAAGAAGTCAATTCGTTTTAAATATTCACCATCATACTGCATTAATTCCCAATAATAAGATTCTGTAGTTCTGAGCATTGCTTTACCATTAGCCCCTAACCTCAGATCGTTGCATGGATCATATAAACACTTACCATTTGCATTATACAACAAATATATCTGTGAGCTATATAACTCCATTACGATCAAGCCTCCCTTGTCAAATGAGACATCGCAAACACGGGTGAATATTTGAGGAAATGCTTTATAACCAATTTGCGATATTGAGTCATGATTGTACTCGTTTTTAAAATAAAAGATCTCATTCGGCAGGTAATCTTCTCCATAAATCCTTTTGAGGTCAGTTTCTGAAATTGTGTTAAGATCCCAGTTAGATACATTTACATCAAGAAAAGGTAATTCTTTCTTAAAGTGGTCTCTCAGATCTTTTGATAATCCAAAACTGTCGCCTAGAATTTGATACAGGTACGCCCTAATTTCCAATGAATTTGGTTCTTTCCGAACAAGTTTAAAATCAATCATGTTGTGCAATTTCTTAGATTTTTCTTTCAGGTTTTTCTTTCTTGTTTTCATATGGTATTAATTATTTTTTATTTATTCTATTTATTTATACTCTGTTTGGGTGAAAGTTGACTAGTTATGAAGATTTTTTTAAGAGCGCCGCACGTTGAAGTGAATTTCCGTAATAGGAATTCACATAGGCAATTTTCTTTTGGAAATAATTGGAGTATTAATATTCTCCTTTCATCCTTCAGAATTTTACATCTGTAATTCTAAGACTACCATCCTCATATATCTTATACCAGATCTCAAAATGATTACACTTGTAAGAATAATTAGGAAAACACATTTTGGTTGACCAGTAGAGTACTCTCTTCTGAAATAAACTTCTATGTGATCTATTCCATTCCAGGGATTCTTCGATAATCTTAAAATCATTAATTAGGTCGTCCCATATCTCTATGTTACCAAGACCTTTACTCTTGAAATTTACTTTTTCTTTCATGTTAAATAGGGTTAAATTATTTTACATGTAGGGCGGAAATTTCAAGAAGTTCGAAATAATGGGAATTTTCTTTACTTTTTTTTCTGCATCTGTTTATTGTTTTTTGTGCAAATCGACATTTAGTCTGAAACATGCACTAAATCAGGCAGATCGTATTATCTTTGTACCAAAATACTATCTCAATATGCTAAGACCGGATTTTTCAGACATGCAAAAAAACGGATTCCGAATTTACCAGTTCCGATTGATTCACAGTTTAAAAGGTGAATATGTTGGAGATAATCTTATAGAAGAGAGAGATCGCATTATAATCTATCTGATCCAACGGAATGAAATTTGCTACACTATTTCCTATTTTGCTTTGCGACTGACATTTCTACTCATTATTGCCACGGCACTCACGTTACTTTCCAAAGGGACTAAATTTCCCCTAACATTAATCCTTGCCATGCTGTCAATAATCCTGTTCATAATAGCCCGCAAGTACAGGGAGTATTTTATCTTAGGGGATGTAGGTATAAAGTTTGCAGAAAGTATATACAACGCTAGAATAAGTGAGGTATATAATTTCTGAATAACATCCTGAAAAATCAGATTGGCAAGATTGAAAATAGAGCCATGATCATTTTTTATTCATTCTTATAATTTCTTGATATTATATAATCAGAATCATTAAGGTAATCTTCAAAATCTGAGTATACATCGAGGCCCATTGCAATCAGCGTTCTCCCAGTGAAAGCTATCGATTTATCATAAATTGCATCCAGCAAATCCTGTATTTCAAGATCCTCAACCGAATCACCTGAAGGAGAATAAATAGCTTCCGATTCTTCTTTTATTACTTTCATACATTTTGCAAATTGATCTTCGTTGAGTATTTGCTTATAGATTCCTTCATCAGCAAGTATGTAATGTATTAAGGATTGTAAACTCATATCATAAGAACCATCAGTATGGTTTAGGTAGAATTTGTCATATCCATACCCAGGTCGGATTTTAAATTCGTAATGGGAGAGCGATTCTGAGTTCTCGAAAATAATTTTGTCAAGTATTTTTTTCACTTTATTGAGGATCTCATCCTGGTTAATAAAAGTGCTATTCATAATTCTAGTTTATTTTTTCTTCTAATAATGCTCAGAATGGGAACTATTATGGCTCTTCATCATTATTAGACTCATCTTTTTTTATCCCAGTATGGGTAAGAAGTTTAAAAAGTATAACATACTTTATATATTGAATAGAATAGGTTCATCTGAAAGAAAAGTATCATTTTTGAATAAACAGATGGTATATATATTTATATTATTTAAATAAGAACACTTATATACCCATCTATTTAACCAAAAATGATACTTCAGAAATCAAAATCTGATCTGGTCTTAATGGTTATCTTTTTGTTAGCTTTAATCCTTTCTCTTACTTCTTTATTTAATGCAAGATATTCTATCTTTTGATTAGGATTGTCTTTCATAAATCTCTTGATTTCCTGTTCGTTGACACCAATCCACTCTCCAAGTAATTGATATGTCAAAATACCTTTTACTTGGTCAGACTTATAAGTAAATAATTCATTTAACTTTTTATCAATCAATGAGTATAATTTACTGTGCTTTGACAGGACTATATTGTATTCCCTGACAATCTTCAATATTGTGGTTCTGCAGACTTTGCCATCTAGTTCTTCTACAAGTTCAACAAAGCTGATATTGGGATTATTGTTTACCCTTTCCAATACCAGTTCAATTTTAGTGTCGCTCCTCTTTTTCTTAATGTACTGAAGAACAACCCTCCTTTTATACTTCTTTACCTCTTCTTTTGTCTTGTATTTCCTCCATATTGATGGATTGTCCCAAACAAAGTATTTCGGGGTATAAATCAAAAGTTTTTTTAAGTCGGTTTTTTCAGTGTAGGTTTTGACTTCTTTTTCAAATTTTCTAAGGTTGTCAAGGATTACCTGGTCATCCAGATCAAAATTCTGTCGCTTTGCCCAGTTATATAAATCTTTATAGCTCCATTCTTGTTTGAAGTAGGCTAAAGTTCTTAACCAACTTATCTTATAAGTTAAGAGTTGCTTACTACCGGTGTGCTTTTTTATGTTAAGAAGTTTGGCAAATGGAATAATGGCAGGCCCAAATATCCTGTCTTTGTGAAAAGTATACATATCATAGTCTTCCTTTTTTTCATATCATCGTTTTATAATAAAGGGGAAGGGTTTCCGGTTTCTTCCCCTTCAAAGAAGACAAAAACAACGATATGTACATGTATATATTTCATTAATCAGGGTCATAAACACCAAGAATGGCTTATTTTGAACCATTAAGAGTAAAAATTCATTTTAATTTTGTACCTTTGTACTGGTATTAAGCTCATAATAAATCCATTAGCCGCAAATAACTATAACTCTCAAAAACCAATTTTAGAAGGTGTCAACCCTAGAACACTGGTCTATTTTGCTAGCGGACCATATAAGGATAAGTACGAATTCCTACCCTTTAATCGAGTTTATTTGATAGATTTTTGTTTTGCTGAAAATACGGACCATAACATCAAAGTTTCGAAATCTGGTAAGGTGATTTGTTTAGGGATGGACTGTCTTTTTGCAGTTGATTATCTGAAAAAATCTAAAGTCAAGATAGACTGCTTCGTAGCTTTAAATGAAGGATTATTTGAAGGTGGAGGATACTATGCGATCAACAGTGATATGTTTCTTGGTTATGTTATGCCCATCCTAAAAGATGAGTACATCCACATTATAAACAAGAATTACTATGGAAATCAATATCATGTTAGCATGGATCTGCCTTATCAAATGACTGCAATTAATGAAAGTAACCAAGATTACCTGGATCCATTTTTGTTTTCTGACGATAATTATCATAAAGGTCATGCAAAAGTTTATCGAATGAAGAAGCAGACATCTGTGGGAGATTTGAATATCAATCCAAATATTCAAATATCAATAATTCATGACAGTATTTGGAATCATGCAGACGAGCTAGACCTTCTGGCAATTTCGATTAGATCCCAGGGGCAAGACGATTTTTTTCATGGGGTAAGCAAAGTGATTTCACTTAGAGATATATCGGTAGAACAGATACTTGATTTCTGCGTCCTGAAGAAGATTAATAGAATTGGAATCACACCCTGGTCAAATGGGAAGTATTCCTCCTTCATTGACCAAGTTAAAAATTATTCAAAAGAATATCCCAAGAGTATATCACTATTCCATCTGAACAAGAATGATTATAAATCTTTACGGGAATTAGCCTAAGCTAATCTGCTTGCTCCAACGAGACCGTCAATCCTAGACTTTCGAGACTGAGCCTCATAAAATGAAGGTCATCAATGTTTCCATTTACAATTACTGATCGTCCTGTCTCATGAGCAGTTCTCATTATAACCGAGGCCTTCTCTATTGAGACCTTGCAGACCTTAGACAAGGAAATAACTACATGAAGCATATCATTAATATGGTCATTATGAAGTATTAAGTTGAACTCCTCCGAATAAGTTATTCCCACGTTTCCCAGCACCTCGTCTAACTCTTTTTCATATTGTCGATCCCTCCATAGTTCTCTTAACCTGTCTTGTTTTGAGTCATCCATAACCATAAATTTTAAAAACATCAAAGTTACACGTTTTTTCGATGGCTTAGATTAATTATGTGCTGATTATGAATTGTTTACCAGCAATGAGTCTTCTTCTTTTTTAAAAGTAAAGGAAATTATTGAAATTCTGTGGCCCCAACCAGATAATAATTTAAAAGGAACAATTCATAGGTAGGTATAAAATTTATATAACACCGACAAACCTTAGGTGAGGCTTGCGGAAGATCTCCTCGGCCTCCTCACAATTGTCAAGTCAAAAAGCGATGACTACAGGGAAATCCTTAACCTCATGCTCAAGGATATCCTAGACCTTGCAGACGAGCATGAAATGAAAGGAAAAAATCGATGACCTTATTTAAAGCCCGTCTAAATAACGGGTTTTTTTGTTTTTCCTCAAACTTCGATAATAATCCAAGATATATATGAATATAAACTATAAAAAAATTAGAAACTATGATTAGAACAATTGACAAACCTACTGATTTCCAGATGGGTGTAGTTCTGGAAAGTAATGGACTTGACCTGAAATATGACTTGATTCTCTATGACATGGACGGAGAGGGAGTTTATTTCGCCATGGAAGGAAAGGACGGATACATTGGGACAATCCTGACCGTTCAACCTTCCAAGAACAAACTCAAAAACCCTGAAAACAAGGGGTTTTCCCGAACCTTTGAAACTGCCTCCAACGAACTCAAAAGAGGGGACGAGAACATCATTAAAGAGTGTAAAGAACACATCGAGGGTATCGTCAGACCCAAACTCGTTACGACATACGAACCGAGACCGGAAGTCTATGTCTCCTCGGACCTTTCGGGGGTTGACTATATGAAGTCGAAAGTCAAACCCTCAAGACCGAAAAGATACAATAACCTTATAGTTATTTAACTCTAAAAACAAACCGATATGAAAACCAAAAAAATGACCATCCCCGAAATGAAGGATTTTTTCAGTGAGAAACAAACCCTGACAATATGGGATTCGAGAACTAAAGACTATGTTGAAAAAGATTATATAGACCTTGACAATTACAGGGATTACGAACTCTGGATACATCACATTTATGGAGACCTGACCTATTATAAAAAGGTCAAGTTGATGAACATACACCTTGAGGATTGGTTGGATTTTCCTCTGACCTATATATGGAACAAGAGATACCATGTATGGTTCGTCAACGCCTCAAAAACATACTATTACGATAGAAAAAACTTTTATATGTATGGAGAGGATGGGTATGATGAGTTCGACAGGGAGTTCAACTTTTATTTAAGGGGTAAAAAGATTAAACAACTCAAAGACAAAATAAATGAGAAAGTTCAATAATACAAGGGAAATAGACACAGCCTATGACCGGCTCAGGATGACCGGAAGTCATGACTATAAATACATCAAATTGGCCCATAACATTATATCGGCGATGGCGCAGGTAAAAGAATGTCCGACCTCACAGGATGAAATCGTCAACATCGGTAATTCCATATACGAGGTTCTCGTGCCTTGGGCTGAGACCGGTCGACTTACCGAAATCATGGATGACCTGACGAGGAAACAACAGCTCGAAAAGGAAAAACACATCATGCCCGAATACATGTATTATTACCGTATGTATCACAGGGTAAGGATGTTGAGAAATATAAAGTCAAACCTTAAAAACAAATAAACATGGATATAAAGAACATTGATGTCAGAAAAGTTGCCAGAGAGTTCGCACTGGAAAACGAAAGAAGGAAAAGGGAAAGGTTGCAGCCTGTTGGAAATCTTGTCGAGGCTATCCGTAGGCACAAGGAAGCCGAAAAACTGAAACTCCTTGCGGAAATGAAGAGGAAAAGGGGGACTTTTTCTTTCGAGTGGAGCAAATGGGACAGACTAATCGGAAACAATTAAAAAATCAAGAAAAATGAACACACAAATCACTAATTCAACAATTTTCAGGGTCGCCATAGTCGATTTCGTAGCCCCTGAATACTATCTGGACGCCATTTCGGCCAAGTCTAAACAGATCTTACCAATCGTTGCACCATAGTTGAGAAAAAGGGTGCTAGGATAAAGCCCTTTTCATTACGAAACACTAAAAGACAAAAATATTTTTTTAACTTAAAACTGGAGGTAAAAATGAAACTAACAAAAATTGAAAAAACGAGAAACGAGACAATTGACCTGTCCCTTAGAGGTTATAGTCGATATACAAAAATGAACCTTGACGAACTAACAGAACTCTGTCATAAAATACTTTGGTTGGATTGGTATTATCAGAACGAAAAAGACCCTGACGAGGCCGATGGTTGGTTTAATCGGTATAAAATAATAAGAAATTGGGTATCCGATAATAGAATGTTTACTCAGTTAGAGAAAGAAAGGTTTATCGAATCAACAACTTAAAAACCATGAAAAAACCTTGCTGGTTATCTTATTGAAAAGCCCTATATAATTGATATATAGGGCTTTTTATTTATTGGTTGGTGTCCTTAAAAATTAATATATAGTCTTATGAAACTTGAAATTACTCCTGACTGGATCCTAACGGAGTACAGTAAGAATTTACCAATGTTGGAATACTATGGTTGCGATTATGATGTTGTTGATGATAAATTTGGATGGATAGTGTTGACTTATGTTTCAGAGAGCGATTGCAGATGGATAGAACTAGCCCTTAATTCATTAAGAATTGATTTTGAAAAACTGAAATTTGACAATACTGGGGAAGAGCCGGATCAGCCTTATCAGTATTGGTATGATGTAATAATAAATTTTAGTGACATCCTCAAGAATGAAAGGGAATTGCCCAATTTTGTTGAAAGGTTAATTAATTGGAATTATGAAACAAATTATGCCTTCCATGATTGGCTTATGAGTCGGTAATCAAGATAGATTCTAATGAACCTATGATGTATCGATTAGTATTAACTCATGAAGAATAAGAATCTGACATTTAGACCGACCTACATCATGTTTAAGGAGCAGAAATAAGTTGATTGGAGCATAAATCTACGGTCAGATTAAAACTCACCAGATCTCACCAGAATTCAATTGGCAACAATAACAGGCTGACAATCCAAAACCCTCATTATTTCATCAAAAATGAGGGTGATTTTTGTCGTTTTTCAGGGTAATTTTGAAGAAAATCCTTGATATTTTCATTTAAATCAACATTTTCATCAAAATATCTTCATCAATGGTCATCTCAGCAGAAATGTCTATAATATTTGATACAATGCTTTTCGATATCATTTCAAAAGGATACTTTTTTGTTTATAAATGAGTAAAATATAATTTCTATTCCCCATAAATATTCTTAAATTCGTCCTTCATTGGACAAGTCAATAAAAGGTTAACCGATGTTAGGCGAAAAATTAAAAGAGCTGAGAGAAGCCAAAGGGCTTTTGCAAAGACAGGTTGCAGTTGAATTAGATGTTGACACAGCTTACATTAGTAAGATGGAGAACAATGACAAACCTGTGAGTAGAAATAACCTTGTAAAACTAGCCAGACTCTTTGGTATCAAAGAAGAGCAATTGTTTACATATTGGTTAGCGGACAAAGTATATGATATCCTAAAAGATGAAGAGATGGGATTGAAAGCAATTGCGATTGCAGAAGAGGAATTAAAAATAAAGAAGAAGAATAAGTGAAGATAAACTCTGACATAAACATACTTGGAAGTCTCCCGGATTGGAACTTAATCAATGTCTTCTTGGAAGAAGATATTAACTCCGTGAATGAGAGTGGAGGAATACATTCATATACCAGTATTAAGACAGATAAATCTGTAAAACGTTTCCAGAGGGTAATCAATTCTTCACTTATAAAATTCAATAATCCCGAAATTGAATCATTGACCCGAAGTATACTTAAGAATGAGAAAATCACAAAAGACAGCCTCCTGTTTTTATTTTGGAATACATCATTTAATAATGAATTATTAGAGTATTTGAATACCCACCTATACTTCATATCTTTTTACAGTGGGAGGATTACTATCAAACAGGACGAAGTTGTTGCATGTTTGAAAGATCTAAGAGAACGGGAAAGTGAATTAAAAAAATGGTCTGACTCTACTTTGTTAAAAACAGCTTCCAAATACCTTACACTTCTGAAGAAGTTCAATCTTATGGAAGGGTCCCAGAACAAGACCATTCTTCATCCATATTTGAGCGATAAAATGTTTTTACTATTCGTTTATTGGCTCAATTCAGAAGAATCTAAGTCCAACCTGTTAGAAAGCCAATGGATCCAATATTGTTTCTGTGAAAGAACAATATTCATTGAAAGACTAATGCAGAAAAATTTTTCAAAATATTATCAATTTACATACACTGGAGATAACCTGAAAATCGAAACCCTAATACCTTACAAAGACATCTATTATGCCGTTAAATAATCCCGAAAATACAATACGTGAGGCCATGCGGCTAGTGGAATCTGACAGACGTTCAGAGATTAGGCTTAATGCCAATGGAGGAAACTCTATTTTGATTGTATGTGATCCGATGAAAGAAAAGGAATACATCACACATTTGGAGCATCTGTTGCCAGATGAGAGCTATACTATAATTGACTTAAATAAATGCCTTATTGATTTTGTGTCTGACCATAAAAGTGAATTGATTGAGTTATTCAATTTACTTCAATCTGCTACGCAGGAAATATTCAAAGCACCAGCGGGTGAAGAATCTCAGGACTTATTTAAAGAAATAATGTCTCAAATTCAAAAATCTCTGAATGAGAATAAGGTTCCTGTCCTTGTCAATACAGGCTCATTATATGGAACCGGAATGCATAATATTCATCTAATGGAAAATGATATTGTGATGAAAGCTGCTCTGCCGCTTATTATCTTATACCCTGCTACAATTGAACCTGACCGGATCATGTTCCTTGGGAAACAATCCGCATCAAAATACCGCTGTATGATTATTCAATAACAATGACTATGTTGATAAAAGATATTTTAACAATTGATCTAAGCGAGGACATTAAGAATGTCATAGACCTGGAAGACATCTCCGAAGCAGCAATTCAGTCTGAAATAGAAAATTACATCATTACAGACGGACTTGCAAAGGAGTATACCAATTTCGTTTCTGTTTTCACCTCCAATTTAGTTGAAACCGGGGTTTGGATTTCTGGCTTTTACGGATCAGGGAAATCATATTTTGGTAAGATTCTGGGATACATGATGAGTAACCGTCTTATTAATGGCACCCCGGCCAGAGACAGAATTCTGCAAAGGTTCACTGGTATTAATGATGAAGCATTGGTAAAGAACACCATTGCCAAACTTAATACAATAAACGCCCGTGTAGTATTCATGGATATTGCCAAACAGGATACAATAAAAGGTTTACCATATGCTTTGTTCAGAAACTTCCTAAGATCTCTTGAACTACCGGAAAATGAGCATGGCTTTTTGCTATTCTCATTAATGTGTGATGCCGGGTATAGTAATACAGCCGATTTTGTTCAGGACAAGATTGGTAAATTTTGGGGAGAAATTAAAAGCAACCGCATTATCTATATAGGAACTATTAAAGATATCTACCTTGGTTTGGGGAACTCAGAGACTGACTATAATGGTATCCTTACTACTATCAGAAGGGAGATAGATGAGTTCAGTGCTTCAAAGTTAAGGGACGAATTAACCAATTACTTCAAAGCCGTGAAGGATGAAAAAGTTGTTTTCCTTTTTGATGAAGCTAGCGAAGCAATTAATCAGAAGAAATTCACTTTGCTTGATTTAGAGGGACTTAGTGAATCATTATCATCCCTGGTTGGTAAAGTATGGACGATTGCAATTGCTCAGGAAAAACTGGATGATGTAATCAATAACTCAAATGTAAGCAAAGCTCAACTAACTAAGGTAACAGATCGTTTCAAAATCAAGGTACACCTTGAAGCTACGGAAGTTGATGTTATCATTCGCAGCCGGTTATTAAAAAAGAAAGATGATGCGGTAAAGAAGTTAAACGACCATTATAAGAGTAATTCTGGTAAAATAGCTGACCATAGTGGGCTGATTGGTACAGGAAAAACAGAAGATGTTAATTCATTTATCACCTATTATCCATTCTATCAAAATCAATTTGGCTTGTTGCAAAACTTCCTTTTCGGAAGACAGGGTTATGCTTCCACAAAAGTTGCAGCCAGAGGTATGATTATTACTACTTACGATATACTAAAACATGAAATTCAGAACGAACAATTATTTAATGTTGCAACAGGGTGGCAAATAGCTAAAGAAGCCCAACCACAACCTCCGGTAAGACTTGTCAATAGGTATGATAATGCAGACAAAATATTGAAACAGGGAAAAATTGATTTACCTGGAAGGCACTTACTTGAGACCATTCATTATCTGACTGAAGCGGAAGTTGCTCCTACTTCACTGAGTAATATTGTTAAAGCATATATAAAAACACCCGAAGACTTTCATGCGACTCAATCCTTCATAACAAAGGCGTTAGAGACACTTACTGAACACAAGATTTTATTATTATCAAATGGCACATACCGTATAACATCTGATATAGAACAAAGGTTATTGGATGAGATGAACCAATATCCTGTTCAGATATTCAAGAAGAAACAACAAGTTATTTCTGCATTTAAAAATGCTCCGTTCATCAGGTCATTGGGCAAGATAAATGATACAAACACGTCTTATGATTTTTATATCACCTCAGACAATGATGATGAATTGACAAATCCTGCCTTAAAACACCTCAAATTGAAGGTAAAAAGTCTTTATAGCTATGGTGATGATCGAACCGCTGATATAGAACAGACAAAGACGCAATATCAAAATGATAAAGATGTAATCTGGATTGCACCGGATAACAGTCATTTTAAGGAGATTGATAAGCTGTTAGACGAAATAGAACGCATCAAATTTCTTGAGGAAAAATATATTGATCCCAATTCTGATGAGGGACCAATTGTCAGGGCATTTCAAGCTGAACGTTCTTCAAAAGAAAACAGGTTAAAAGAATTAGTTGAGCAATCACTTATGCAGGGCAATTCAATTTACTTATACAACACAAATCAACTTGATAAAAACAACTGGCAGACGAACTTGAATGGATTGCAGCGACAGGTTATTCAAAATGTGTATAGTCAAAGACTTTCTGCCCAATTATCTGATGCCATTGCAGAGAGGATTATCAAGGAAGGAAATGATCAAAGATTACACACATTCTTTACTGGTCAGGGAACCGATTTCCAATTCTTTGATAAGCATGGCAATTTTACAGGAGAGTCATTAAAACCGGCAGACCTGATTCTCTATAAAATCAGAAATACTTTTGTTGATGGTGCAACTCTCGAAAAAGATTTTGAGCTACCTCCAACCGGCTATGGTTTTGGCACTGTAATTACAACTGTGGCAGCGTTGATGAGGGGTAACAAAATAATGGCCAAATATAATGGTTCAGAAAAGTTCTCCTGGAAGGATGAAGGGGTATCAAATATATTCAGTGCTGCCCGTGAATTTCGCAAAGCCTCGTTTAAGGCTATTGCAAAATCACTTTCAAGCGACCAGAAGAATAACATTGTTAAAGTGTTACAGGAATTAGAGTGCGAAACTCATACAGGCAAGAAAACAGACTGGAACACAAACGACTTTGACCTTGTGAATGCTATCCGTGATTTGGCAAAGCGTTTCTGTGATAAGGTAGACGACATGAAGCGTTCTAATAAAGACTTCGATACATTATTCAGTAACCTTGAATTGTGTAAAGATCAGCTTGGGTCATTTACCGGAGTAGTGAGTGAGGCAAATTATATAGACAAAGCAGAAAACTTCCTTTCAAATACAAATGTTTATTTAAATGCTGTAATGGAAATTGAGAAGGCTGAGAAATTTATCCGAAATAACCTTGAAAAACTTCGTAAATGGAAATCTTTCATTGATGGAGTCACGGATGAATTAAATAAAGCTGCAAAATCTGATGTTGAAATTACGAAATTGGTAGGAGGATTCAACAACCTGTATAAAGGAGAAGTTGTTAAGAATTTCAAACAGTTGCAGGAAACTGTTCAGAAAGTTAAGGATGTTTATTATGGACTCATGCAGGCAGCTGCCGTTGACATGGCTTCTAAGTATTCACAACTGCTTAAGGATGCACAAAAATTAATTACCGATATAAGTAAACTACCTGAGGGTCTAAATGATGAAGGGAATAGTAAGGCTAATCAGATTTTACTATATGCTTCGCAACGAACTTCTCCTGATATTGATATTGATTTTGAGATCAAAGACAAACGAACCAGATTCGCATATTCTGAGATACTGTCATTTATTCAATTATTCAATAGCTATAAAACTGAACTGGAGATTATCAGATCTGGATTGATACGAACAGTTCAACCTAAAGCAAAGCCAGGAACTCCAACGACTCCTTCACCTAAGATATTCAAAGCTCAATTGCCTGGGAAAAAACTAAAAGTGCTTGCCTATAAACAATGGTTACAACAAGAACTTCAGAAACTGGCAGGGGCATCTGATGATGATGAAATAGAAATCAATAATTAGCAGTACAAGGGATGAAATTATCAGATCACGTTGAAGATATACGCCAGTTAATTGACACAACTGTTCGTAACCGTCTGGGGAGAATGGGAATAACTGAATATGCTATACAAAGTATTGATTCAATTCCTGATGTTTTTCGTTCAGAAAGAAGACGAATTGAACCAATAAGAGAAGTTCTGATTGCCGAAACGGGTACAGTGGCTGATGCTTACGAAAAAATAGTAGAGGAGTTTACATTTACATTCTTCAACCGAATAGCTGCTCTAAAAGTTATTGAAGCACATACTCTCCACCCCGAAATCATAACCCGTAGAAGTCAACATGGTGATCGTTCTTTTGCCCACAAAAACTGGCTTGAACAAAACCCTGGAGGGCGTAATGAAGAAATGGAAGGCATTGTCCGTTTTATGGAAGATATTTTGGCTTCTTTAGGTACCGAAATTCCATTGTTCAGTCCGGAACATCCTTACCATCTACTTCCTACTGCCATTGAATTGAATGCAATTATTAATGCTTTTAATGCGGTCGAAACAGATGAGCAAGTTGGAGCTGATATCTGGAAAAGCGATGACGTACTTGGATGGCTGTACGAAAGTTATAATAACCATAAAAAAGCTAACCATAAAGATAGCGGAGAAAAAACGGAGTATAACAAAGTAAGTATACAAAGTCAGGTATATACACCACGCTGGGTAGTAAAATTTTTGGTAGATAACAGCCTTGGAAAACTTTACCTCGAAATGTACCCAGATAGCGATATCAAGCACCGTTATAAAATTGCCAATGCTCCAAAAACACAAACCAGAATCCCGAGGCAAATAACAGAAATCAAACTAATAGATCCTGCGACTGGAAGTGGCAATTTCTTATTATATGGATTTGATTTATTTTATGACCTATATATTGACCAGATTGAAAACTATGGAGCTGATTATAATGAGAACAAAATCCAAGAGCTAATTATTGAACACAACTTGTATGGTGTAGATCTTGATGACAGAGCTGTTCAGCTGGCTCAATTAGGTCTGTATATTAAAGCGAAACGTAAAAAACGTACAACTAAAATTGATCACTTTAATGTTGTAAGCTCTGATTTCTTTTTACCCGCCTATGAGCACGTTCAATCAATTTTTGAAGAGAATACTAATCTAGATTTAAAAGAAAAGGAAATAATACATGATATCTGGGCAGATTTACAGCAGGCATACAAATTTGGCTCCCTGATACGACTTGAGGAAAAACTCAGCATCCGTTTACACGGATTAACACAAGGCGGCATTTCTTTGTTCTCTACTCTGGAAGCTTCAAATTACCAGCAATTTAGAGATAATTTCTTTACCAACCTTCAAAAAGCCATTTCGCAGAATACTGCTCGACAAGGCCAAACATTCTTAAATACCAAGACACAGGATGCAATTACTTTTTTGCAGCTGATATCACAAAAGTATGACGTGGCTGTGGCCAATCCTCCATATACAGACTGTGGTGATTTTGGGCCCGAATTAAAAAAATTCGTTGAGACTAACTATCGACAACCTTATAAGTTCAACACAAATCTCTATGCAGTATTTATTAAAAGATGCTGTGAATTAACTGAAGAATCAGGTTTTGTGGCATTAATCCATCCGCACACATTCATGTTTATAAAATCCTTTGAAGATGTAAGGAAGTATATTATTGAAAATACAAATATTGATATCCTTGTTGATTATGGTTTGGATAGAGTAAACCTGTTTGGTCCTGGAATATTATTGGATGCTACATGGTATGTGCTCAGTAAAAAACAGAAGGAAACAGAAGGTATTTATTTTAATATAACAGCTAACCAACAGGAGCGAGTAAAACAATCATCATTGGAAATAGCCTACGATGATGCGCTAAACAATAGAAGGAACAATAGAGTTTATTCATTAGCTCAATCTAAACTGAAAATCATTGAAGGCTGGCCTTTTATTTATTGGATAAGTGATGGCTTTAGAGAAAAGTTTAAAGGTGAAGTTGTGGATGACTACTTTTATATTTGTAATGGCATTTCCTCAGGTGGTAACAATGAAAGATTTTATAGATATTTATGGGAAGTAAGCAGGGATGATATTTCTTTAGATTACAAAATAGATCGTAAAAAATGGGTTAGGATTAATAAAGGTGGGGGTTTTAATAAATGGTTTGGAAATTTGTGGCTCCTATTTGAATGGGCTGAAAACGGAAAACAATTAAAAGAGTTAAAGAAGACTGTTACATCCATTCGTTACGGTTATGAAGAATTTTATTTTGAAGAAGGCTTAGCATTTACTGGTGCTTCAAGCAAAGGATTATCAGTTAGATACCAACCAAAGAATTGCATCTTTGAAAGAGCTGGTAAATCAATCTTCAAAAAAAATAAAAATGTAAGCTATTTGTATGTCCTAGCCTTTTTGAACTCCTCGCTGTGTTCTTATATTATTGATGCCCTGAATCCAACGGTCTCATTTCAATCCGGAGATATTGAAAGAATTCCTTTGATCTTCACTGAAAAGAATATTGAAAGTATAATCTGTACATTGTCAGATAAAAATGTTACCCAAAAGGAAAAACTCTGTAGTTACAAAATCGTCGAATTAAATTTTACTGTAAATCCCCTTTTCTTTTATTCTAATGCTTCCTTGAGGGAAAGAATTATCAATTATCTTGATTATGAAAACTTAATTTTGTCTGAGATACTTATCAATGAAGCAGTTATTAATCGACTTATTTTTGAAATTTATGAATTGAACGATGATGACAAAAAACAGATTGATGAAAAAATTGGCAAATCAATTGGGGAACTTCCAGTAATGGATATTGCTCGTAAATCCTTCCTTGCAGAAACTAAATTTGGACAGGAAATTGTAAGAAACCATATAAATACCCTTGTTAATGTAGATTTTGAAATCTCACAAATTCAGGCTATAAAATCTGAGTTTAACTCATTATATCAAAGCAATAATGATCTGGAAGAATTTTGTATCCGCCATCAGGTAAATCCTATCAATGTTTGGTATTGGTTTAAAGAAAGCAAGGTATTGCCTCAAGCCCGTGCCGGTGAAATTGCGTTGGAGTTTCTGGCAGATGGATTCAGGACTATTCTAATGAATGATGAAGATGGAATAGTACCATTGGTTGGACTACCCGGAGAACCAAGTCTAATGGATAGGTTTGAAGAATATTGTTTCAGTAAAGGATTCACCGCAGCACAGGTAATGCAGCTAGATGGCTTACTGGGACACTCATTGAATGATTTTATTGAACATCACTTCTTCAAAAACCTGAGTGATCATCTCAACCTGTTTATGTACTTGCCAAAAACACCATTTATTTGGCATTTGAGCAGTGGTGAACATCAGGGATTTGAAGCTTATATCATTATCTATAAATGGAATAGAGATAGTTTATATAAACTAAGAAGTACATACCTAAGTAAACGTTCCGAGAGCCTAAATTATCGCTTGCAACAAATAAAGGAGAGCACAACGGGACAGGCACAAACCGAAAAAGAAACAATTCGTTTGCAATTACAGGAAATAGATGTATTCGCAAAAAAAATAGATGAACTAATTGCTGAAGGATATGATCCCAAACTCGATGATGGCGTAGGAAAGAATATTGCTCCATTACAGAAGAAAGTGATGCTACGGGCAGAGGTTTTGAAATCGACACAATTACAAAAATATTTAAATGCAGACTGGTAATGACAGAACAATGGCTCATACAAGATATTAAGAAGTTATTGCAACACCGTAACAGGGTTGTACTACTGGATCCTACTGGTCAATGTAGTTTTGTTCTGCCAATTATTAAGAAAGAAAAGATTGTCATACTTCAAACTGACAATTCTATCTCAGAACGATGGAAACAAGAGAAAGAAGAATTGTTTCTTCGGCATGAAGCGGAAACAACATATAAAGACAAACCAATTCTATTTTATATTACCCGTCCTCAGAATAAGTTAAGCTTCCTCTTTGATTACTGTTTCACACATGGATCTCTTGATTTGAGCCATCCACAGGATTGGCTGAAAAAGAAAATATTTGCTGATACAGGATTACAGGTTAAACTGGACAACCCTATGCTGCTTACTGCTGCTAAATTAGGAATTGGAAAAGACTTGTCATGGTGGAAGAAAATAGTACAGGATCTGGAAGAGGTAATTAACCTTGACGATGAGTTACTTCCTTTTGTTCACACTCCTGAGGAGTACATGAGTTCAAAGGAACCTGACATAAAAAGGCTTTTTGAAGAGAAAATCCATGAATTACTTGGCCAGCAATATCTAAGTAAACCTCCTAAAACTTTGGCAAATGAAGTAGTGAAAAGAATGTTGGATGGTCTGGCGAACAATGATATACCGGATACTCTCTTACAATTATATTACAAATGGGCTGACAGTGCAACGTTTAGTCCATCCTTAGACAAATATATCCACAGTTACAAATTAAATGGCATAACAAATCCATGGAATGCTCACCCTGATCACTGTTTTGAAAAGCTTGACTTGCTCGCATTAAAACAGATAGCAGAAAACTCAAGAGATAAATCATTTGTATCTGAAAAGATTCAAAAACTGACATCAAGAATATTCTCTTCAAAAGTAAAACGATTTGTCCCGGAATGGTGGCAGGATATATGGGTGTTGTTCAATACTGACGCAAGTAATATATCAACTTGTAATAATCTGAATGCTTTTATTGAATACTATACTGAAATTTTCTCCAAAGTTGACCGCGCAATCCGAAATCTGTATGAAGTGTTTTTAAATGATGAACCTATCATTCGTCCTTTGCAGGAGTATTATGAAGGTTTGAATCATGTCGTATTGCATACCTGGTTTGGATTCCATTCAGAATATGAATCAGACCAACAGGGTTACTTGCCAAAACTCATTTCCGGAGCTAAGCCAAAAACAGCTGTAATTGTTGGTGATGGTGTTCGTTATGAAATTGCAGATTATATTGCTTCTGAACTCCAAAAAAACTTCAAGGTAGACAAGCAAATCATGTTAGCCGGTATGCCATCGGAAACAGAACATAACATGAGTGCTTTGTATGTAGGTAATAACGAAATACTTCCTTTACAAAAAGACAGAGAATCAAGACTTTCTCTCCTTACAAAAAAGGATATTGTCTTTATGCAATTAGAGCAACTCAACTATGGTGTGGATGCAGATTACCTGATTCTGACATATAAAGACATTGACAGTGCTGGAGAAAAACTGCAACAAGCTGCGATTAAATTGTTTTCTGAGTTTGAAACTGTGCTGATAGATAAAATCTCATTGTTATTAAATATGGGGTACAATGAAGTTTATCTTATAACAGATCATGGTTTTGTTTTGACTGGGTTACTTGATGAAGCGGATAAAATAGATCCTAACGCCAAGGGAAAAAAAGAAGTGCATGAGAGATTTATTCGGACAGATGAAAAACAAACAAATAATGATTGGTTTGGGTTTGAAGAACCTTATGCAGAATATAATTTTGTTTATGCTGCCAGAAACCATCGACCATTCAAATCAAAAGGAGTTTACGGTTACTCACACGGGGGATTCACACCACAAGAAATAATAATTCCAAAATTCAAATTTTTGAGACCCAAAGCTCAAACCTCTCAACTGGAAGTATTCATTACTAACAAGAAGGATTTAAAAGATGTCCCCAGCGAACTGTTTGTTATTAAACTCGAAGCTGCCAAATCTGCAACAGATCTTTTCGGAGCTCAACGGAAAGTTCAAGTTAAGTTATATGCTGGTAATAAGGAATACCAAAGTAGCACCATATTCAGTTTGGATGCAGGGAAATCGGAAACAATGGAATGCTCTTTCAACACCAATAAACAGGTGCAGGCAGTATTACTCGATGCGGTAACTCTGGAACAACTAGATACAGTAATTATAAAAAAATCTAACCTCCGGGACATGGGAGGCTTAATCTAATACGACAAAACATGATAGTTTTAGACGACTTGGATAAAAAGGCATTAGAACATTTCAGAGGCTTTGTAGTTAAAAAGGATCTGGTGGGAATCATCAAAGGAGGAGCAAACGTTCCGGCATTTGTGCTTGAGTATTTATTAGCCAATACTTGTAGTACGGAAGATGAAGTAAAGTTAAAAGAAGGAATGGAGAATGTGAAAAAAATTCTCCGTGATCACTACATAAACCCGGAAGAAAGTACTCTTATTCAATCTAAACTGAGAGAAAAAGGAAGATATAAGATCATTGATAAGATTTCAGTTGACCTGGATCCTCAAAAAGACCGTTATTGGGCTAACATCAGTAACAGCAACATCAAGAAAGCTAATATCAGTGATGAGCTGGTAAATTCACATGAAAAGTTGTTACTGGGTGGTATTTGGGCTATCATAGAAATGGAATACGACCCAATGATTACTATCGGCTCAACCGTCTATCCTTTCGTTGTCCGTGATATTAAACCTATACAATTGTCCAGTTTCGACAACTCGAAAATAGCTGACAAACGGAAGAACTTTACCAAAGATGAATGGAAGACTTTGTTACTGCGTAGTGCCGGTTATGAACCCCATAGTGAGGGATTAGAAGAAAGAAAATTGAATCTTCTGTTATGTCGTTTAATACCCTTGGTTGAAGCTAATTTTAATATGGTGGAATTAGGTCCCCGGTCATCAGGTAAGTCCTATCTCTATAAAGAAATAACACCTTACGCTATCCTGATCTCGGGTGGTCAGGGTTCTGTTGCCCAACTGTTCGTCAACAACACAACCGGAAGAGTTGGTGCAGTAGGTCTGTGGGATGCAATTTGCTTTGACGAAAGTACAGACAAGCTCTTCAAAGACAGAGATGCAATTCCTTTGATGAAGGATTATATGGAGTCAGGATCCTTTTCAAGAGCCAAAGGAGGAGAAATTACAGGTTCAGCCTCAATTATTCTTAATGGAAATATAAATCAACCGGTTGAAACGGTCTTGCAAACCTCACATTTATTCAGCCCTTTATCAGAAGAGGTTAATTATGACACCGCTTTCCTGGACCGTATTAATCTCTTCTTACCTGGTTGGGAAATTACAAAATTCAGTCCGGAGAATTTTACCAACCACTTCGGATTTAGCACTGACTACTTTTCCGAGATATTGAAATCGCAACGGAAGTCAACCTACTATGATGCCATTGATAAGTATTTCACTCTTGGGGCACATCTGAAACAAAGAGACTCCAGGTCTGTCCGAAGAATAGTGTCAGGTTTGATAAAATTGCTCCATCCGGATGAAATCTTTACCAAAGAAGATATCAGAGAGTATCTGGTTCTTGCAATGGAAATGAGAAGAAGGGTCAAAGAGCAGCTTAAACGTATTGGTGGGATGGAGTTTTGGGATACAAACTTCTCATACATAGACAAAGAGACTCAGGAAGAAATATTTGTTGGCTTGCCTGAAGAACGGGGCTCCCAATTAATTGAAAGTAATCCCCTCCCTCCGGGTGTGTGTTATACAGCCACAAGTGATGGCGACAATAATGCTTTAGTAAAAATTGAGGTTGTAGTTCTACGAGGAAATGGTAAAATGAATATTACTGGGACAAATAACCAAGGGGTAAAAGAGAATATCAAAAACACCTATAACTATCTCCGTGCAAACGAAAAAACTATTTTAACCGATCAACATTCACTTTCCGGCTATGATCTCAATATTCAGATCAGTAATTTAATGGGAGCATCAATAAGCGGGGGTATAGGTAGTGCGGTATACGTGGGAATAATATCTGCCATCTATAAAAAGAACCTTAAACCTGGGCTGGCTGTGTTGGGTAATATTTCAATCGGTGGTGCAATTGAAAGGGCATTGAATTTTGCAGACAAGGTAACCCTGCTTTCAGAAAATGGAGCAAAAACTGTTCTTGTACCAATGGATAATCTTAATGAAATTACCACATTACCCCAGAGCATTCTCGGAAAAACGGATTCTCCCTTTTATGGGAATAGCCAGATGTTATTACAAAAAGCAGTAATGGGGGAATAAGTTTTTTACAAACACACTTACTAAGAATAAGTAACCATGAAGGAAGCTGTCTCAAATATAAAAAATGATAAACCTTTTAGTCTGTTTGTATTTACTTATGGCCCCAAGGAGGACTATAAACAATTCGAATATCCAAGTCTAAATTTGGAATTAGTATTAGCTAAAGTGAAGAAACATATTAAGAAATATGTCTCGGAGACTGAACTTCAAGAGATTCTACAAGGACTTGTAAGGTTAAATTGTGATATGAAAGTTGAGCGGGAACATTTTAAAGTATATGTTTTTGAACTTTCTGCCAAAGACCTATATAAACCTAGGAGGATAACAGAGGATTGACTTACTTCAAGATTTTATTTAGGTAATTACGATCCAACCAGCAAGGTGCTATACAGAACCACATTACAATTATTAAGATTCATTAAAAATGGACTTCTTTGAAAAGCAAAAAGAACAATCTCATATTAAAAGTGAGATTGTAAAGAAGTACTTCTGGGCCTGGGGGAAAATAATAGGATGCCGAGCTCCTAAGATCGCCTATATAGACCTATATTCAGGACCTGGCATCTATAAAGATGGCAGTAAATCTACCCCTGTTCTTGTATTGGAAAATGCCCTAAGAGACGAGTTAATGACGCAGAAACTCGTTGCAATTTTCAATGATACAGATCCCAAATTCACAACTTCACTTGACAAGGCTATATCAGAGATTCCAGACATTTCTAAACTTAAGAACAAACCTGCTGTCACCAACATCACTGTTGGTCAAGATTTGGTTGATGAGTTTAAATCCTTGATATTTATTCCTACTCTATTATTTGTTGATCCTTGGGGATACAAAGGGTTAACTATGGAATTAATTGGCTCAGTATTGAAAGACTGGGGCTGTGATTGTATTTTCTTTTTTAATTATGTTAGAATCAATGCCGGATTGAACAACAGCAAATTTGATTGTCATATTGATTCAATATTTGGAAAAGAAAGAGCACAAGAACTTAGAAAGGTAATCAGCAAAACAAGACCTCATAAAAGAGAAGAAGTAATTCTTTTATATTTAAAAGATGCTTTAAAAGAAATTGGTGGTAAATATGTTATAAGCTTTAAATTTTACAAAACTGAAAGAAAATTTACTAGTCACTTCCTTATTTTTGTTTCGAAAAATCCCCTAGGATACAAAATAATGAAAGGTATAATGGCTGAATATAGTAGTCATAAATACCAGAATGTCGCAACATTTGAATATAATCCCCATTATGTTGATTATGGATTCTTTCAACCAACACCGCTAGATGATTTAAAACGGGATATGTTATCCAGATATCCAGGTCAGAAGTTGACAGTTGAAGAAATTTTTCAATCCCATAATATTGGAACTCCTTATGTTGAGTCAAACTACAAAGAGGCTTTGCTTTCTCTGGAGGAAGATAATATGATATATACCAATCCTCCTAGTGACAAAAGACCGAGAAGAAACGGAAAACCAACGATGTCAAACAATGTTTTAATCACTTTTAAAGAGCTAAACTAAGAACTATAAGGTTATATTTGCGCCCCAAGAACAAGAACTTAAATGACAAAACCAAAGGCAATCAGCATTAACAAAGAGAAAGCTCCAAAAAGACTTTTCGGAACTAAAGAATGGGCTGATGTGAACTACAATTTCATTAATGGCTGTACTCATGACTGTAAATATTGTTATAGCAAAGAAATGGCCATTAGATTTGAAAGGAAAAGTCCAAACACGTGGAAAGATGAAGAATTGCGACTAAATGATCTAACCAAGACTATTTCTATCAAAAATAAACTTGTCATGTTTCCATCATCACATGACATAACTCCAAAATATTTAAATGAATCAATCTCAATAATTAAAAAACTCCTCGCATCAAAGAATAAGGTACTTATTGTAACTAAGCCTCATTTTGAATGTATCAAGGAAATTTGCCAGACATTTGATAAAGAGAAGAAGAACATCTTATTCAGATTTACAATTGGATCATCTAAATCATCTATTCTTAAATTTTGGGAACCGGGAGCTCCATCATTTCAGATAAGGCTTAATAGTTTAAAGTATGCCTTTGAAATGGGATTTAAGACAAGTGTTTCATGCGAACCCATGCTTGATTACAATATTGAAAAATTAGTTCAAAAAATTCTCCCATTTATTACTGATTCAATATGGATCGGCAATGCAAATTTTCTAATTAAAAGACTTAGAACAAACGGAATTACAGATCTAGATAGTATCCAAAAGGCAAACGAATTAGTGATGTGGCAATCAGATAAAGATAATATCCTTAAAATCTATAGATTGTATAAGAATAATAAAAAGATAAAATGGAAGGATAGTATCCAAAAGATCCTAGACAAACATATTTAACTTGACTTATAAAAAAGCAAAATCCATAAACCGAACAGCCCATAATTGACTATATCTTTATAACTATTCCGGGAACTTAATATCTTTTCGGATAATCCTTATTCAATTGTTGTTTTGATCGTAATTCTTTATTTTTAAGCTTGTACTGAATTTTCTTTACTTTTTCTTTCCTCAAATAACTCATTCTAAAATCCTTCATAATATTATTAATTATTTCATTCATTTCCGATTTATATATTGGATGAGGCTCAATGAGTAAATAATCTTCACGAATCAGCTTTCGCTTAATAGCAATATAGATATAATCCTTAACCGTATTGTAGTAAAATTTACTCTTTCCTTTAGAGAGGTTTCTCATTACAATTTCATCAACATAATTTCTAAGGTTCCTGCAATTTCCTATTCCTACAATTTTCATAATTGAATATTTTCTTTTTAAACTTTTAGCACAGGAATGGGTAAAAGTTTAAAAAATTCATAGCTGTAAGAAAGGCTCTGCTGATTTTAAATCTTGGCTGCCTTTATAAGGTTAATTATGGCAAATGATATTCCCATCAGCTATATCAATGCACCGCCAGACTTAAATAACTTACCAGGACGAAGAAAAAGAGGGAACATAAAAAACAAGCAAAAAGAATAAACTTTTTAAGGATTAGCTGCTATAAAAAAAAGTAGTACAAACTAAAAAAAGAATAAGAATTAAAATGAAAATTGAATTAAACAAATCTCATGAGGTTGAAAAACAAGAAGATGGAGCTTACACCATTTCCCTTGACGAACAAACGTTAGAACATTCCAGACGGAAAGAGAAAATTGAACGAATAAGAAAAGAAGTGGGTATAAACTCGGAATGTGACATTATTGAAGATGAAGGTGAATTTTATGCCGTAGACACATACGGTGAAAAGTGGTATTTAAGTGTAGAATTTCGTAATAAATTACCGAATTCATATTTCCATTCACCAGAATTTGATGGTGAAATTTTAGGGTATGAACATAAAACAGGTGCTATTATTTACGATTTATGGAAGATGGGGAAAACTGAAATGATGATATCAGAACGAATTTATTCAGATTTCCACGACACTGGTTATGGTATTGGGAAGATATTAAGTTTTATCGAAAAAAATGGTTTTGGCGATAAAATTCCGCCGATACATATATTACAATCAGATTTCCTTAATTATCATCAAACCCTTCAGGGGTCCCTATATGCCTGGGGTTATGATAATGTATCATTAGTCAATGACATTGGTGTTAGAGAGCATAAACGATTAGATTTAATTAATAGTATCGAATCAGGAAAGAAGTCTTTCGAAGAATTTGGTAATAAATGGAGTGAGGAGATGCTGAATAGTCACCACAATGAGATGGAAAGGTTAGAAAAAGAATATCAAGAATTTGTTGAAGCTGATGAGAGTGATTTATCGTTCTAGGTTATTCTTTCCCCAATGAAAAACCCAGTAAGGATTAATTCTACTGGGTTTTTTATTTTAAAATTGAAGAAGCAAGTGCGACTAGTGGAGAAGCCATTACCTCTGACCGCTATTTGCCGGAGTAAAATGACCACCATCTTCTGATTGTATATATCTGTTATCATGTAGGTTACTGTTCTGAATTTTAGACCGGTCAGAAGTGATCAAGGCTTCCGACTTATTCACTGTATTTCATTTTATCAAAATTATTAATAATTAGATCAAATGGAGAAAATGAGAAAGCTAACACTATCAAGTCTTTTATAAAATCCCATTTGGACCATAAAAAAAGAAATATTTTATTTAATTTTATGATAGTCAATCATAATGTCTGGATATATTACATTATTGAATAAAATATCTATAAAATGGGAGAACCTGCTCGTAAACTTGCGGTGGATGAATCGCTAACCGAAAAAGAAGATGTACAAAAAGAATTTGAAAAGAATTCACTCCTCAGAGTACAGGGAACATTGACTGAAGAGTTAGTAATAGGACTATGTGGACCTATTGGAACTGATATTCACAATGTATCTAGTAAGATAAAGGACATACTAGAGAATGAGTATGGTTATAAAGTCATTGAGATTCGTTTAAGCAGATTAATAGAACGTAATACCGAAAAGATTTTCTCTGGGAACGGGGACTCATCAGAATATATTAGAATTCGTGATTTAATTGAGAGAGGAAACGAAATAAGAAAAAAAAATTCACCAAGAGTGCTTGCAGAATGCGCAATTAAAAGGATTGGAGTTGAAAGGGAAATCCAACGGAAGAAATATGAAGAAAGTAAAGATCCAAAAGACAAACAAAGAAGGTTATGTTATATTATTGATTCAATAAAGAATAAGAGTGAATATGACCTACTTAAAAATGTGTATAGGGATTTGTTTTATTCTTTCGGAGTATTTTCTCCGAAAGAATTTCGAGTAGCAAACCTTAAAAATAGAGGATTAAAAGACCAAGAGATTTATAGCCTAATAAATCAAGATTCTGGAGAAGAATCTGATTATGGACAATCTGTAGCAATTACCTTTATGCTATCTGATTTTTTCATAAGGATTGACAATAATATTCGAAAGTCTCTTGAAGAGAAAATTAAAAGATATTTTCATTTGATTTATGGTACTGACATAATTACTCCTTACCCGGATGAGACTGCCATGTATTTAGCCGCTTCTGCTGCAGGTAATTCCGGATGTCTCTCTCGTCAGGTAGGCGCAGCAGTCACCGATAAGGATGGAGAAGTCTTATCTGTTGGCTGGAATGATGTTCCAAAATTTGGTGGCGGAGTCTATATTTCACACAAGGAAATTTCAGATGGTAGTGATGACCATAGATGTAAATGTCTTGATCCAAAGGTTTGCTTTAATTCTAGAGAGAAAGACATAATCCTATCAAAAATTGAAGGTGATATGTTTTCTTCATTTAATGAATTTGAGAGAGAACTTGGATTTCTCCTTCAACGAAATTTGAAGGATTCGTTCACACCTGAATTATATGAAAGTATCCAATTGTTGGCGAAAGAAAGATTCAAGGATGAGATTAAGCATAAGGTAGAAGAATGTGGGGTTAAGAACTTGATTGAGTATTCAAGATCAATTCATGCGGAAATGCATGCAATTATCAAAGGAGCTCAAAAAACGTCCGATAGGATGGTTGGTGGGAAACTATTCTGCACAACTTTCCCATGTCATAATTGTGCAAGGCATATTGTAATGGCCGGAATTCACGAGGTTTACTATATTGAGCCATATTCAAAAAGTCTTGCTGAGAAACTACATAGTGATTCAATCACATCATCAGAACCTCTTCAAAATAAAGTAAGAATCATGATGTACGATGGTGTTTCACCTAACAGATATATGGATTTATTTAAAATGACCAATGAAAATAGGAAGGAAGAGATGCCCAAGCCCCCTGATGCGAAGCCGAGATATCAATTGACACTCGAAGATTTGAAAGCATTGGAATCTCTAACCGGTAAATCCTTACCAAATACTTTTGTTTTTACTGAAAATTGAACTAATTTTATAAAGAGTTTGTTTGAGAATATATCGATTTTCATACATTTGTAAGGTGAACTCAACCAGTAAAACGAAGCAGCTATCCTTATTTGATGATTCTGAAGTAAAGAATACATCAAAAAAATCAGTACATGGTAGTAATACTGAAGTGAAGGAAATCGAGAATAAAGAAGGTAAGGTTATATCCCTTAAAGAGTATGAATGGAAAAAAGCTGAAGAGAGATATAACTCTTACTCAAATCATTTAGTTTAAAAGAATATATTGAAAGTCTGGCTTAGCCACTATCAAATAAATTCAAGAAATTCCTTAAGGCCATATTCTTAATTACCGGTATCAAGAATTTAAGTCTTGGTTTCACCCCAATCTATAGGACCAGCTTCATCCAAAGGATAATGTGGGCAAGTTTCTTCTTCCAGATAATCTAATTTATATGACCTTGTCAAGCTATTATTGTTTCCATCATATTCTTGAAAAAAAGCAACTTGACTGCTTGAAGACCAATTAGTCACAAGATCGACAAAGATTCCTACTGCATTTGATGCCAGTACTCCGTTTGACCAAACTACCTGAGGCTTAGTACCTGCATCTCCATACTTCTCTGTTTCTCTTGCAAGTAAATCATCAGTAAGAAAATTAGTACAATGCATACAAGGTCTTCCTGGAACAGATAAAATGACTTGTCCGAATAACCTAGGCGGATTTGGGCTAAGAATCCGAACATCCATTCCTATATCAATATACGGTATTAAATATCTCCTACTCTCAAGTTCTATATCCCTTCTTACCACAAAAGAATCCACTGCACCAAAAATTACGTCACATTGCTGTAATGACTCTGGTTGTTCTTGCCATTTTTTGTTAACTATTTCAACTATAGCCTTGGGTTGTAAACCTATTATCTGACGATAAACTACTTCGGATTTTCTGACTTTTAATCTAGCATCGCCAACATTAGCACCAATGAGTCTATTCAGGTTAGAATCTTCAAGAATGTCCCCATCAAAAAGTACATAATTTAGAATTCCCAGATGAGCCAATTGTTGAACAATATGGGAACCTCCTCCTCCAAGTCCTATTATACCAACTTTAATTATACTTAAAACTTGTTGAGAGAATTCGCCTAAGAAGGATTGCCTACTGTACCTATCTTCATCATACCTAATTTTATTATAGGATTGCTCATTAAAAGACATTGGATAACCAACACGGACAATCTTTTCAAGATGGATCCTGCCAATTGATGAATTAGGCCTAAATAATACATTTGCCCCATCATCACTCAATAAGATGGCGCCATGTACACTTTTCATATTTGCGTTCTCAAAAGCTTTAATCACTTCTGGTAATTCATCCAAATCGGTTGAGCTAAATCTTGGTGTCCCTTCTCCAAAATGCTTATGCACATGAAAGACTGAACATTTTCTATCCATAGCGACTTGCATAGCTTTTCTAATGGCTTCACTGTTTATACGTGCCCCAACTGAATCATCTTCAATGTAATATTCATCAGGAATTTGAAGGTATTCTGTAATAACAATTAGCAAATTATTATCATAGTATTCTTTACTTTTTCCAATGAGAAAGCCACTTCTTTCGAATGCATAACTATGCTTGCGAGAGAGATCCTTAATTATCTGTTGACATAGGCTCTCTGCAATTCGAATTGTGATTTTTTTCATTTCGCCAGACTTAATGTATATAAATGATATTGGATCATCTGAATCAAATCCATACCTTCTTTAGAGTTCCAAGAGTAAGAGTACCAAGTTTTATCGCATATCCTTAAGGTGCCATTCCAGTTTTTTTGTGGGATGCCTTCAATCTTTTGTGCGTAAAATAGACGAGAATGATATCCATCTCTCATGACCGGACACAGCAAGGCATCTATACTCCCTGGGATACATCCAGAAGGAAGTTCTAGCTCTTGAAAGAAAATAAAACTAACTCCTCCCTCTGGAATAACCGCAACATTTGGATAAAACCTTTTAACTTCATTAAGTTGTTCTTCAAATGTCTTCATCTCACCTTATCTGGAAGACCCGCCACTTGGAACATGACTCTTGAATTCTTCTCCTCCTTTTATGACAAGGCTCCCATTGTCATCCAAGGGAACAAGTTTGCCTTCCTTAACTTGATCCAGCTTGTCAACTAATGGAACATTACTGGCGATTTTAATTTCAGAGACTGTACGATTACCTCTATGTATTGGATAGTGTACATCGTTTACAATGATCTCGACAAAGTTTTGGCCATTGTTATGACCTTTTTCTTCTTCTTTCATGACAAAATATTTTTATTCGTTCATGAATAAAAGAAAGAACCGTGACAATTGTCTGTTATTTATTCCAAATGAGACTTATCACGGAATTGTTGTGTTTTATGTAGTAGCACTTTTCAAATATCTGTTGCGTTTTGTCCATTTTGAAATCAGAAAACCAATCATCCGGGAAAATGATTTCTTCTGATAAATATTCTTTGTTTGAATAGAAATATTCTCCTGCGACTGATGAATGAGGTACCTCTGAGCCTATTGCTGGAGGGTATTTGTATTTGAAATCTACAGATCTAAAATACCATTTTACTATGGCGTCTTTACAGCACACGATGAACATTGGGTAGAGGTTTAATTCAAAATATCTAAATATTGTGGCTGAAACACTTGTCTGATATTCATTGGATAGTTTCTCCAGCAATTTTCCCGACAAGGGATTTTTAAGACAACTTTTCCTAAACCTGGTGGTTGGCATTAATAAACATGAGGAAAAAAAGTCTGCTTCCTTTTCTGCAAAGTTTTCTTGCAGAAGAAGATTAAATGATGGATGAGACATTACCTTGCCGCTCTTTAATGGGTTTCTATGTTCATCGATATAGAAATGGCCTAATTCATGTCCAAATGTAAAACGAGCCCGGGGATTTTCCCTTAGTCCTGATCTGTAACTATTTATAAATATGTGGAATCGACCAAATTTGTGCTGTAGGAGACCATCAAACGCATTTTTATAATTTCCATAGGAATAGGTTATATTATTAGCCCTTGCTATAACCTCAGGTTCAATAAAACGGTCTCCAAAATAATTATCGATTATTGATTCCGCTAAATCAGACAATTCTTCTTTTCGATATTCATTAAGATTGTTCTTCATCCCTCCTTTTTTCAGCTTCTTTTCTGTCTTTTTCCATTTGCTCCCATACATCATTGGAAATATTTGATCCTTCTCTGGCAGCTTGTGAAAGGTTCTCCTCTATCTGTTTATCATGAAAAACCTCAAAATGACTTATTTTCTCTATATTACCTCTTTCAATGATACTAATAGGGTCACTAAACTTTTCAGGTATCGATATTTTCATCTGAGAAATCATTTCTTCTAATTTCATCAATTCATTATCAGCTTCTGGAAAGGCAAAACCAAAAGATTGTAGAGCTTTGTAAAAAGCTAATTCTTGTCTGTCGTTATAGGTCTGGTCTTTCATACTTACTTTCTTTTTAAATTGTAATTAGCCTTCAGAAAATCAAAGATTTTCTTTTTTGAACGACTTATTATCTGTCTTATATTCTCAGGAGTAGTTTCATACTGTGAAGCCAATCCATCTAAAACAGGAGCAGGAAGATTTTTCGCCTGACTTCCTTTACCTTGCTCATAAAAAAGCCAGTAGGTCATAAAAATATGTTGATCTCTCTCATTTAACAATTTTAAGGATTCCCTGACTATGGACTCGTTATAGGAAATCGGTTCATTGTCTTCATCAATATTATTATCAGTAGTATCTTTTTCTTTTGATTCATCCGAATTATCAGCAACATATTGTCTGTCACTTAAAAGGCTTTTGAGCTCATTTTTCTCGATTTTTACAATCCATCCATGAATCATTCTCCTTATAGTTTCAGGATCTTTCTCACCAAAGACACTGAAAGAATCACAATATTTATAAATATTTATCAGTGTGTTTTGGAAAATCGCATCTCTCAATTCAACAGAATTTGGAAGGTGCTCTGTGACCTTATAAGCCATTCCAAAAATGAACCTTTTATACCTTCTGTAAAATTCATTAAATGCCAAATTTGAAGAGTGAGGATCATCTTTCATAGAAACAATTACCAAGAGATCTTCATCAGATTCATTTGACATATCAGATGCTACAGGATCGTCCTTAATTACTTTCATTGTTTTCTTTTGGCAGATAGTATAAATTGAAACCGTGACATAAAAAATCTATTTGAGTTACCTAGAGAACTAATTCAATAAAAAATCTGCTACATAATACTTGCGTAACATTCCAAGTAGAAAAATTCGATCTATAATTAGATTCAGACAGATTTCCCTTAAAATTAAAAAATAAACCTGTTGATAATCAAATATTTTTTAATTTATTACTTATAAAAATCTTGAAAACGGTATATCAGAGTAGTAAAGAAAAATCAAACCAAATTCTATAACAAATGAATAAGTCAAATGAAAGAGAAGAATTAACTCATCAAAATGTTCCAAAGGCAGTTAATTACCTGATAAACGAGATTGCAGAGATGCGGGTACTTCTTGAGCACATTGAAACTCAACTGGGATTGGGTGTAGACAAACACCGTCCCATTGGAATTGATGATGCTTGTAGAATACTCCAACAGACCAAAAATGGGATCAATAAGATGATCCGGAATCAGTCAATCCCCCATTATGTCAAAGGGAATAAGATCTATTTTTTCGAAGATGAACTGATTAAATGGGTAGAGAAAGACGCTGTCCAACCCTACCAGGAAACATATGGAAGATCATATTATAAATCAAGACTATGAAAATTACCAGGGAAGAACTATATGAGATGGTTTGGGCAGAACCAATGATCTCAATCTGTAAAAAGTACGGTCTCTCAGATAATGGCCTGAGAAAACATTGCAAAAAGATGAATATTCCCACGCCTCCGGTGGGATATTGGGAAAAGCTGAAACATGGCAAGAATCCCGAGAAGACTCTTTTGCCTAAGCAAGGTGATGAAAATAAACAAAGCACTGATCTTACTGAAAGGGAAATAGTTTTATCTTCTCCTCCTGATAGGAAAAAGGTTCGGGAATTAGAAATATTAAGCAATGATACATCTGTTTTCAGTGTTCCTGTGGTGCTTTACGCAAAAGATCCGATCATTATTGATACTCTCGAAAAATTCAGACAGGAATCTGAGAATTCCTATTTGACAAGAAATCCATTTAAGGTAAAAACCGGACCTGCACTTGATGTATCCGTTTCAGATAAATCACGACACCGGGCACTATCCATTTTTGAAACTATAATACGAGGAATACGGTTCAGAGGTGGAGACTTCAAAATTAAGGATAGCCTTACATATGCTGTCATAAATTCGGAAGAAATTCAAATCAGCATAACTGAAAAACATAAACAG
Source organism: Bacteroidales bacterium (assembly GCA_050013475.1). Lineage (GTDB taxonomy): Bacteria > Bacteroidota > Bacteroidia > Bacteroidales > VadinHA17 > LD21. The sequence continues at coordinate 85,489 of JBEKFE010000004.1, read as the reverse complement.
GTTCCGAATACCGAAGATAGTTATCCAAAATACAATTACATTCAGAGCGGTCAGCTATGCTTCAACATTTTTTATGGTTATCGGGAAAAAGATATTTTCAAGGATTCGGCTTATACCAAACTGGAAGATAAAATAATTCCTATCATGGCCAATTTGGAAATCCGTGCCGAAAAAATCAAGGAAGAACGAATCGAAGCCGAAAAACGAAGAATTGAAAGAGAAAATGAAGATCGTTTGCGAAGAGAATATAAGGAGAAGCAGGATGCTGAAAAGAAAGAATTTAAGACACTGTTTCGAATGGCCGAGAGGTTAAACAAGACTCAAATCTTGCGTCAATACATTTCATCATTTGAAGAATTTTTAATTAGTAAGGGAGAAATGGATGAAGTATCGGCTTCAAAAATTGAGTGGGCAAAGTCAAAAGCTGACTGGCTTGATCCTTTCATTTCAAGGAGTGATAAGTATTTAGACCCGTGTGATAAGAGTGAATTAATTCAACCTGAATGTCCAAAAAAAGATTCCTGGGGCTATTCCAGCTATTCAGAGTATTATAGTGCTCCCAAATATTCATTCTGGTCGAACCCGTGGCGCAATCGGAAATAAAAAAAGAAAGTACTAATGGGATAATGCCCTTACATCTTTAAGTGTGAGATGTAACAGGTAAACGCATTCAAATTTAACTTAATGGTTTGATTAGATGCTTAGAACGAATAGTATATTATGAAATAATTATGTAAACTATTATAGATATTTTGTATACTATTGTTTACCTTTACAAACTTGATGAACATTTAATCAATGAGTATTATTAGTACCATACATGTTGAACGTGCAAAGCTTAGAATATCACAACAGGACTTAGCAGAAAAGGTTGGTGTATCAAGACAAACAATACACTCAATTGAAAGAGGTAAGAAGACCCCATCCGTTGAATTAGCCTTGAAAATATCTCATTTTTTTAAAGTCCATGTTGAAACTATATTTCAGATAGAAACCGATCATAAACCTTTAAAAACAAATAAATGCAATTGAACTTTAATCTTCAATTCAGTGACAATCTACGTATAATAGATGATACAAAAATTTGTTCCGAATTATATCCTCAGATAAATAACATTCCTGATCCTGAGCAAGAATTAATGAATGGAATTAAATGGGGATGCTTCAGTCAGCTTTTCACACCTGCGTATTGGAAAGTTCAATATCTGATGCATAATCAAAAAGAAGATACTATACAGTATAAACTAGGAGAAAGTTTACTCGAAGAAATTACAGCATGTTTATTAGGTGGTTTTGGATTTAAGTCAGAACTTGGCATGTTAGCTTTTGATCGATTAAAAAATCGTGGTTTGATAAAAGAAGGCAGTTCGCATAAAAAAATCTTAAATTGTTTAACAGAGCCGTTTACGTTTAATAGTAAAGAGATCCACTATCGTTTCCCGAATCAAAAATCAAAATTCATCTATGAATTCTTAAACCGAAAAGACCTTGAGTTAATCCCAAAATATAATGATATCGAATTACGTAACTGGTTATTAACAGTAAACGGGATCGGTTCAAAAACAGCATCCTGGATTACACGTAATTATCTTGATAGTGAAAATGTTGCCATAATTGATATTCATATTTTTAGAGCTTGCCAAATAATGGGCCTTTTTACAAAAAATTTTGACATTCAAAAAGATTATGATAAATTGGAACAAATGTTCTTAGGTTTTTGTCGGAAGTTAGATGTACTTCCATCAAAAATGGATACATTAATATGGCTACAAATGAAGCAATCTAATAGATTAATTCTGAAAGGAAACTATTAACTAAAAACAAAAAATCTATGTCAGGAAGTTCGAGTGGTGGAGGAATTCCATCGATAAATAGACCTCAGGAAAATGAAAGATGTGAAAATCTTGTCATTAATACAAATTTAGCATCTCCTCAAGCTCAAGTGATTGAAAATTTACAAATTGGAGATATTCTCTCTGTTGAAATTGCATCTGATCAGGGTCCTATACAAGCTCTTGATGAAGATGGGAAGTTAGCTGGGAACATTATATCTCGAGAACAAGTTCGACTTTTAAATTGCATAATTAATGGTACTGAATACATTGCCGAGGTTATAGCATTAGAAAATGGTCAATGCAGCGTACAAATCCGTGCAGTATGATTGTAGTAGGTGGAACATATTCTGAGATTTGTTTTGAACCGATATGGGAAAATATATATGGATCAGGTTTACGTGCTGTAAACCTAATACTTGAAAATGATAAATTCCAAAAAGTTGATTTTTACACATGTGCTGATAGGATAGAGATACAGCCATACCTTGAATATACTGCTAAAATCTATAGTAATCTTTCTAACCATGTCACTGAGGTATTTAAAAGTCCAGAATTTCATTATGATCATCCATTAAAAACTCCTGTTATCTATCCTAGGCCAGATGTTTTTAGTGCCCATCCAATTCAAATTGAAGTAATGGGTGACAATATTTTGGCATATGGTCTATTAGAAGCTGAAATTAAAATTCAAGGAGATAAAGTTGTTTATGATCCGCAATCTCCATTCAATCCCAAATCTTTTTCTTCGACAGGATCGAAAACAAAACAATTAATTACAATAGTAAACTTATCTGAAGCACAGAAACTTACTAATTGTACACAGATGAAAGATATAGTGGACTTCTTCTTTGACAAAGAGCTTTGCTCTGCCCTTATTATAAAAATGGGGGCTAAAGGAGCACAGCTATTCGAATCGAAGAATGAAATGCCATTGAATATCCCTGTTTTTAGGACCAATAAGGTATGGCCAATAGGGTCAGGAGATGTTTTTTCAAGTTATTTTGCTCTAAACTGGTTTAAAAATATAGATTTAAAAACTTCTGCATTATTAGCAAGTAAAGCTACCGCTATATATTGCAATTCTAAAGACTTGGCCATTTCAAATACTTTAAATTCATTTGATTACCCCGAATTAACTATTGAAGAATCTCCCAAGGGACAGATTTACCTTGCGGGACCTTTTTTTACTTTCAGCCAAAGATTACTAGTGAATGATATATGGAATAAGTTTAAGGGTTTGGGTTTAAGGATTTTTTCACCTTTTCATGACGTGGGTCATGGTAAGGCTCAAGATGTTGTTGACAAAGATTTAAGAGGATTAGATGAATCTGAGGTGGTTTTTGCAATTATAGATGGTTTAGATCCAGGTACTTTATTTGAGGTAGGGTATGCAATTTCTAGAAAAATAAAGGTAGTCGCTTTTGTTCAAAATGAGGGTGAAGAATCATTAAAGATGTTAGAGGGTACCAACTGTATTATTGAGAGTGATTTCGCAACTGCAATCTACAAAACATATTGGACTCTTGCATCAAGATAAGACTGCAATATTACTCTCCGGTGGAATGGATTCAATCGCTCTCTGTTTCTGGAAAAAACCAGATCTTGCATTTACAATTAACTATGGTCAGAAACCTGCAAAAGCTGAAATTCAGGCTGCATCCCAAGTTGCAAAGTATCTGAACATAGAACATCATATTATTGAGCTTGACTGTTCGGAATTTGGATCTGGTGATATGAGCGGAAATAAACCTCTTCCTTTAGCACCAGCGACGGAATGGTGGCCCTACAGAAATCAACTTCTGGTAACTTTAGCCTGTATGAAAGGCATTAATATGGGGATAACCGAACTCTATATCGGATCAGTTAAAACGGATTCAATGCATTCCGATGGGACAAAATCATTTTACCAGAAAATCTCAGATTTAGTTAGTTACCAAGAAGGTAAAATCATTATAGGCGCTCCAGCTATTGGGATGGAAACTGTTGATCTTATAAAGAAATCAGGAGTTCCAGATTCTGTTTTACTATGGGCTCACTCCTGCCACACATCAAATGAGCCCTGTATGAATTGCAATGGATGCAAAAAGTATTTACACACATTACAACAATTGGGATTAGACTAATGGAAAACCCTAGACCTAAGGACAAACATGAAAAGTTTACTCCTTTTATTTATCCTATAAAACAAAAGCAAAAGCTCAACAAAGAATTTGACAGAAGGGAGGAAGATTTTCTAAAGGTTTTCTTTGCCAGAAGGTCATATAATGAATTCTCGGGAATTTCTATTGCCGAAGTAGAAGAGTTACTTTTTTATTCAAGCCATATTATGGCGGGCAGCATGGACGAGTTTGGTTTTTTCCTTACCAAGAGAGTTGCTCCTTCAGCTGGAGCTCGTCATCCGATAGATTTACTTATTTCATTACCAGAGGCCATATCAAAGAGGGCATTATCTTATTACAATCCAGTTGAACATACCTTGAGTGAATTATCAATAAAAAAAACCAAAGCTGTAAATTTTTTCAAAGAGATCAATCAGAATCTATCAATTGAAAATGCTTGTATTATCTGGTTCTCAATTCAATCAAGAAAAACCAGTTCCAAATATCACAACCCTGAAAGTCTTTATTGGAGGGATGCTGGAGCATTACTGTATTGCATACAATTAGTTGCTTGTTTCTTAAATTTGAAGTCTTGTCCACTTGGTTCATTGGCAGCAAATACATTTTATGAACTTTTTGACACAACTGAATTGTTATCTGGTGGAGGTATTTTAATTGGGAAATGAGTACCACTCGGATAAAATCCGTAATTCAATTCTTGGATAAAAATCAATGTTAACTATGAAACAAATGATAAAATAGAACGAGACAGTTTTCTACCACCGATATAATTTTAAAATTTCCCCTAAATCTAAAAACGAGGCTCATAACACTGATTCAGTTTCCTAACAAATTATCCCTCAGAGAGGATCCGAATCGGTCTGATTAGAAATAATGAATTTTAAACAGAATTCTCTGAATCTATGAATATCATGATATTATAAATGTCTTCAACTAATTTGAGGTTAGATATTTGATCACACTCCGCTACATCGAAAAAGCCTTGCCGTGAAACGGCAGGGCTTTTTTATTTGAAACAGGCCCAGGCTTGCCTGAGGTCTGGAGCAAATAAAAAAGCCCGTTATCGCGCTTTGGCGCGATAAGGCTTTTTCGGTGTTAAGCACCCCCATGAGGATCATGAATAAAATGAATAATCCTCTTTTCAACACTGCTCAGCGGGAGAGCAATACTTATTTCATGAACTCACCCACGGCCCCTTTCTGCTTAGCAAAGAAGGGTGACTTTATAATAAAACTATTTATAAGCTTTAGCGTGGCAAGGCTTTTTCTTTGTTAAGCGCCCTGAAGAGGAACGCGATCCGTTCGTCGTTTTGAAAGAATCAGCATTTTTTTGACCAATTTTTCTAATCACTTGAATTTCATTTTGATCTGTGAATCTCCTTCACCAGGGTATCCGCTTCCAATTTCTATCCCTTTTACGAAAACTTCCAAACCTGTTTTACGGTCACTCGTATAAAAATCCACTTTTGCCTGCCCATCGGAATCTGTTTTTATGGAAGGTTCCCAATATAAGGTAGCCCTGCCATCATATACCGGACTATTTCTTAGCGGGCCTTCATAACGAGGCGAATAGAACACCCGCGGTACATCAAGCCCATCGAGGAAAATTGTTTTCGCACCCACAGGATCTCCCCGATATGTGTTTTTAGAATAAGTTTCGATCATCACTAAAGATTGACTTATGAATTGAGGGAACCCAACAATCGGTTCATAAGCATAGTACATTGCTATGCTTTTCATAGGTGGTATTATAAGAATCTTTTTTATTTCATTCACTGGAAGGTTAGATAAAGTGCTCAATTTAGAAAAATCGAATCCTTCTCCATTCCAATACTTTTCACCATTAACTAAATAAATTGGGAACCAATAACTTACATTCCAACCCAAGCTTATAATTTTGATACAGGGCAATAATACCGTAAACAGATTGGCGTTTGCATCGTTATAATATCTGGCTCCAAATTCCTGGACCATAAGATCATTGAAGCTTCTATACCTGTCTCCACCAGGGTCCAGAGAATCGAGGTCCACAATCTTAATAGCATCTTTATCAGGATGACGCCACCAATTCTTAGGTTCAACTTTTGCTGTTACAACTACCTCAGGAAGGGTCTTTGACATGGGCCCATATAAATGATTTTTCGATATTTCAGTTTTTTTAACCGTCTGTATCCGGCTTATATATTCTATTGCTGGGGATAATATATTGTTCTGAACAGGTAGCGATGTGATGAATTCCGGAGGGAGGATAGTTTTATCAAGTATTATTTGTCCATTAAATGGTTTATTTTTAGGTGATGTTGACTGAAGAAATAAATGAGGTTTCCCAAGCATAAGTGGTATTTGAAACCTGAACTTTCCAAGACTATCAGGATGGGAAACTCCAATATATGGGTTCTTGGAAACACTTATGAGAGTCAATCCAATTTCACGATAATTGAATTTTTTCTCGTGCGATTTACTACCGTTTAATGCTATTTTTCCGGAGATGTCAATACTCTTTTCCGGACTGAATTTTGGTTCGTCAGGGTTTGAATTATTCATCAAAAACTTTCTGTAACCCTGTGTCAGTAATAATAGATCCAAAGCATCTTTATTAGTGCAACTGTCATTTTTAAAATAAGAGTCTGCATCCTCTATGTATCCTCGAAGCTCTGATTCCAGCAATTTGTATGCACTTATACTATGTACTTCTGTATCTTTTGGATTTTGTTCTTTATCTATCACAGACAGTGATAAATCAGTCTTGACAGGTGTCTTGCCCGGTCCAGTAGCTATTATTATAAGCGTCATCTTAGAGCGTATCCCATAGGATGACGAGTCTGGAATAACTTTGATATTAAACCGTTGATTTTTATCAACATAAATGAGGCGTTCGCATTCGGGTTCAAAACTGTTGTTCAGAATGGTTAGCCTGCAAATACCTTCCGGCAAAAGTTCAAGAGGAATCTTTAACTTGCAAGAATCAGTGAATGCTTTTATCAGGGCAGAGAACCAGATTTTTCCATATGAGCTGCCAATGACATACTTTGAAGTTATTACTCCTGAAGTTATTTGTTTTATCGAAAGGAACTGATCTTTACTGTTTCCAGCAAAATTCATTGTCATCACAGAACCCTCCTCCAAGACTTTCGGTAGCGGGACTATATATTTCTGGTTGTTATACCAGAAATGGGCAATGTACTCTTTTTTAGCTTGAGGTTTTAACATAAAGAAACCCATTCCTTTATATGTGCTCTTAAAACCCGTGACAATTGTTTCGTCGTCTGTCTCAATCTCCCCGGTCACTTCCCTGCCCAAACCGTCCATTCCGATAGCTTTAAAAGCAACCTTGCTTACAAGCCCATTAACCAGGTTGCCTCCCTCCGGGAAAAATTGCAAATCAATATTTTCCTGAATTGGAATCTGGAATTGTTTCTTAAAAGTTACTTTATCATCATGGAAAGAAACTTCAAAATCAGCCAACGAATCATGTTTGCTTATACCAGTGAGGCTGTATTTTAGGGCATGTTCGTCTGAGTTTACCAGCAGAACGCTGTCCAGCTGAAGCTGATGATTCCCGATCTTAAGGGAGTAACTGGCTTTGTGTTTGTAATTAATATTAAGGTTCCCCAAATTGTTAATTTCAAAGAATCTCATACTGACTTTTAATGAATCATTCCCTGATTGTTTTATAATAGTTGGGATGCATTCAAACTGAAAATTCTGATTGGTAGGGTTTATGCTGACAGTCTGGTAAAATGGCTCCCCGTCTTTTAAATTTTGCATCAGCCGTGTATAAGCACGAAGTGTATACCTGCCCGGGCTAATGGCTGTATCGATGCAAAAATCTCCATAAGATGTGCCATTTTGAATAAGCAGTTTTCTTTTTAGTGAAATCTTTCCTGTCGCATTGATTAACTCGACATATAGAATTCCACTTACGGTATCGGGTACCTGGTCGTATACATACCACAAATAAGCTTTGAACCATATGGTATCGCCCTGCATATAATTATGACGATCAAGATGAAGAAATATTTTTTCAGCCGGATTTTGTTGGTTAAACTTTACAAACTCATTAATAGATCTAATATCCGAAGATGAGTCAGATTCGATAACACCAAACTTAGCGGAATCCTTTTTTGAAGTTTGAATAAGTTGACTGGAGATTTGTCCGTATAGAGCAATAGTGATGATATAAAGGAATATGATCGCTAAGTTTATTTTACTCATAGGATACTCTAATTTTATGGTTTAAAAATTATTCCATCTGAGATTTTTGTAGTCGGGTTTGGTTGGTTAACCGTTTTATGTTCGATGAACAAAAAATGTACCAGATAATCATTAATGTCGTATAAAGCAGTCATTCTTAGAGGGACTCTATCCGTCAGGTAGCAGAGAGGGTTTACAATCTCATTCTTATGCCCGCCCCATTCTCTAAAAGCCAGAGTATAAGATTAATTTTGGGCTAAAGCCCGCATATCTGTTATCACTAGCTGCCGTTGGCTGAAGCCAACGGCAATAAATATTCCATTAAGAGCTTCTCCTGTGCTGCAAGGCTTTTTCTTTGTTAAGCACCCCACAGAGAATCAAGCCGAACTAAGCCCACCTATACCTAAGTTATATCACTTGATTAGATAATGCCTGATCTCCAATAATAGTTGTTTGCGAAGCTATTACCAGGGTAGTCCTTTTAATAAAATCATATAAATATTCAATTTGAGGTCAAACTTTTTCTGGCTTCTCTGTCCGGATCATTTTTTACCTCACACTTATCATCCAGGATCATTGTTTCTCCATTTGCTATCGTGTACCTAGCCCATTCAGGTAATCCGGATCCCTTAGGATTGCCAGTCTTCATGAACTGTACAAGCGCGTCTGACATCTTTGCTGATAAACTCCTCGGCCGTGCGCCGCCCCCCGTGTGAGAAATCTGAACATCCGTATTATAAAACCAGAAACCAATATCCATGGTATGGAAGGCTCTAAGTCTGCCATCAAAGAGAGGAGGATTCCATCCAAACCATGCGAGATAAACAGGTGCCTGTTGCTGTACTTTTGCATTTGCCGTTGCAATGGTTTGAAGTCTGTTGCTTAATGCCATTGATAATATCTCTATTGGCTTTTTGTCAGGGAAACTCCTTGAATATGCATCAATGATATTTGATGCATTTTCAGCCAATGAGACACCAAACCCTCTTATTGTTTTTGCTAACTCTTTAGCTTTATCGAATGTAATGTTTTCGAGTGATGAATCGAACGAACTTGGGGATCGTTCGCAAAATGTACTACAGATTATCATTGGTATTTCTGATGATAATTCACCATTATAGAAAGGTTGTTGAGGGAGGTATAATCCATCGGCAACAGGACCAAATCCTCCCATTATACCGGTTGCCCCGGTTTCTGCTCTTAATTTCGCACTGGCTTTGTTAGCAAGTGCATAGTATTCTTTCCAGGGCATATCCTGAAGTTTATCAATTTGAGATACCGATAACCCTGCCTCTTTAATAATATATGATCCAAGTTTTTCAGAGTAATCTTTCTGCCCGCCGCTAAGAATGTTCCCGCTTAATGCGACGGCCTTATGGAACAATCCTTTAGCTGATGGCATTGCAGTGAGAGTACAAACTTTTGCACCCCCTCCCGATTGGCCAATTATGGTCACGTTATCAGGATCACCTCCAAAATTTGAAATATTATCACGAATCCATTCCAGGGCGGCAACTATATCAAGCATGCCAACATTTCCGGATGCTTCAAATTTTTCACCTCCAACTCCTGCAAAATCTGCAAAACCCATGGGACCCAGCCTGTGATTCAGGGAACAAAAGACAATATTTCCCCGGCGGCTCAGATTTTCACCATGGTACTCAGGATGTTCAATCGAATTTCCGCTTGTGAATCCCCCTCCATGAAGCCAAAGTAATACTGATCGTTTTTTATTGTCTTTATATCCCGGAGTCCACACATTTATTCCAAGACAGTTTTCACTTACATCATCGTAATGCCAGTAGTCAGTAAAGGCCAGATATCTGTTTGCATAAAAATTATCCAGTAATTGTGGTGCTGCATTAGGCCAGTAGACTGCAGGATAAACTTCCTTCCAGGGATCCGGTTTTTGTGGAGGCATAAACCTGTTTTTCCCTGCAGTATTTGCTCCATAAGGTATTCCCAGAAAATTGTAAATGTCTTTATGAATAAACCCTCTTACTTTCCCATATGTAGTTTCAGCTACAGCAATATTATCACCAATAAATAGTATCTGTCCGTCTTCATCTTTCTTTTTAACAGAAGGTGATGTTTCTGAGTTTAATGAAATTGGCGAGGTTCCAATGGTTAATCCGGCGGCACCGGCACCAAGGTTTTTAATGAATCTTCGTCTGTTTGATTTCATGAGAAATAAGTTTTAAATGAGCTTATTATCCTGTAAAACGCTTAATTTATGCGCTAATTGACTGGTCTATTCTATTAATCCGGATTTTGCTTTCTCTCCCGTTTTTACCCAATGCCTTAGTTCGTCAAACGACTTGCCAATTTGGTCAGGCGTGAAATTACAGTGTCCCTGACCATTGCATAGCTTAACTGTCAGGAAATGATCCTTCCCTTTCTGATGGACCATATTTTCAAAGTTTACTTCACCGTATTGAGGGGGGATTAACTGGTCATAGATAGTATGCATTAAAACAACCGGTTTCCCGATATTACCGGTTCGATCATATTTTTCAAATATATTATCAGGATTGGTAGTAGCCTTAAATCTCTCAACCATTTTGTTTATATCCCAATCGTTGGAAAAACCTGAGTAAATTGTATTAGTGTTATCATAAGGATTGCCGCCTGATTTCAGCACAGCGTCACGCAAAACGGCTTCCCCGAAAAGTAAGGAAAATGGGATATCGCTTGTCTTTAGAAAAAATTGTCGGGCAAGTTCTCCTGCCTTTACAGTGTCCCTGGAAAGAGCTTTCTTAATAAGCTCAATTCCGGGTCCTATTTCAGCGAAAACGGTTTGTTTAAGATCAGTATGGATGTCCAATATCTTAGAAAGTGGGGTTATTACTCCTGGAAACAATGCATCAAAAAGAACATGCAATTCAAATTCCTTTCTGGTTTGCAGATATGGGCGGCTTGACAGCGGGCACATGGCCAGGGCTCCCTGATAGTTTTTGCTATAATTTTCCATCATTGCCAGGGCAACACCCCCTCCCATTGATTGGCCAGCCATAAAAGTTGAATCGGGGACTCCGTATTTATCCCAGAAATATTGTCTCAGAGCTTCGGTATCATCAACACCCTGTGGCAATGCAAAGCCCTGATATTCATACGCTGAAGCCGCTACAGCAAATCCTCTGTCGAGAAAAATCCCTGCAAGTTGGTCCAGTTGAGGAGAATTGATTGCAGAAGGGGACCCCATAAACTCATAACCATGTGCAAACATCACTAATTTATGCTTCCATTCTTTTGGAAAAAGAATTTTATAGTGAGCACAATTCACAGTACCAGTGTCCTTCCTGATAATGTTTTGGGATTGTGCTGACAAGAACATCAAAATCAGAAAAATTGATAAGATAATTTTTTTCATTACTATATTCATAAAAATTCTTATTTACAATTCTCTGATCCAGATATTCCTGAATGTAGTCGGATTGCCATGTTGCTGCAACTGAATGGGTCCGTCTCCATGTTCCTTAATTATATATTGAGGGATACCAGGAAAAACAGTTGGCCCCTGTATGGCTACATTGTTTTGAACCAATACTCCGTTATAAATAATTGTTATTCTGGGTGGGGTGAAATAAGTTGCATTATCCTTAAAACGAGGAGCTGTATAAATGATATCGTATGTTTGCCATTCTCCCTCTTTTCTGCTCGGATTTACCAAAGGAGCATATTGCATATAAACTGCACCTGCCTGACCATTGCGATAAGTACGATTGCTGTAGCTGTCAAGTATCTGGACTTCATAATTTCCCTGGATAATTACACCACTGTTACCTCTGTCCTGACCTGTAACAGTTGCCGGTAAGCTAGTCGGGGTTTTCCATTCTATGTGCAACTGAAAATCTCTGAAAACGCGCTTTGTCTGTGCATTACCCGAAGAACTGGCGGGCTGCATGCCTCCATCTTTCATAATCCATGTAATTGGCTTTATTTCTCCCGGTCCGCCGGGGCCCCATGTAAATTCTTCCCATTCATTAAGATCCTTGCCATTGAATAAAATTATAGCATCTGATGGAGGATCACTGTCAATTATGCCTGGTTCAATTTTCGTGACTTCAGGATCCATAATATGTTTTACATTAGTGAAAAACATATTCTTCTGCATAGGAGTCAGGGAATCAAATGAGTTTGTGAATTTTTTTAAAATTGCTTCCTGCTCTGCAAAATTAATCCGCATCTGCTCATTTGGCGATTTTTGTTGACTGGCAAGAGCTTTTGACTGGGGACGTTCTGATTGCTGAACCTTCTGTGCACTTATTAATGTACATGAAAATATCAGCAACATTAAGATAAATAATTGTTTCATTGTAATTAAAGAGTTAAATATTAAATATATAAGTCAATCGATGAGAAAATGTAAAAGGCATTTACAAAATGATTCATAATCCCGAGGTTCAGTAAAATTAAATAATATTCTAATCATCTCCTTGTATAAAATCTATAAAATCGGCTCAATTTCGCCCACAATTCAAAAGGAATTCCGGTTGTTCACAGTTAGATTATATTAATCTTCAGTAATTAGGTTAGTTCAGGTTCAATTAATTCCGAAATCTCAATTATATCTAATATTAATTCAAGGTTAGATATTTCATCATCCTCCGCTACAAAGAAAAAGCCTTGCCGTGAAACGGCAGGGCTTTTTCTTTGTGAAGCACCCTGACGAGCAATCCTCATCAACCATAAACTCACCCCCTCCCCCTCTCTCCGCCAGTCGGTGGAAAGAGGGGCGACTATTTAATAAGATTTGGTTTATAAGAGCTGTAAAAGCCGGGCATCATGACCACATTTGGCCAGTCATATTACATATTTCATATATAACAGAAAAACAAGTATTTAACACCAGCTTTTGATGGTCAAACTTTTTCGGCCAAAGGCGGTCAAGGTCACCGCCATATCCAGATAGGACTGCCTTCTTTATTTAAATTGGTCGATAAGTTTTTTGAATCGAACAAAAAGTACACAAAACAGATTAATTTTACTTTCAGTTGTTTAAGGCTTGCATTGGGGAATGTCGGCTAACGAAATTATTACCTGCAACTTTTAATGCAAAAAGAAAAGTATTAAGTATGGAAAAATCAAAGCACATTGAATTAAATGAAGCAAAATGGGATGGATGGGTAGATGCACTAGATAAGAAGGGGTCAAGAAGCTATTATTTAAGATGTGGACAACGTGATGTTATATCTTTATTGAACTTCAAGGAAGACATGAGTATACTTGACATAGGTTGTGGCACAGGTTGGGCATTAGGTCAGGCTGCAAATTTTATTAAAGGTTCGTTTTACGGGGTGGATTTATCTGCTAAAATGATTGAAAGGGCGAAAGAGAATTTTAAAACAAAAGAAAATTTCCATTTTATAAAAGCCAATGCAGAATCAATTCCTCTTGATGACAATTTATTTGATTATATCATTTGTACAAATTCATTTCATCATTATTTTAATCCAGAAAAGGCACTGAAAGAAATGCATCGCCTGCTCAAAATAGGTGGGAAAGTATATATTCTTGACCCAACCGCAGATATGTGGATTGTAAGGATTATCGACAAACTCGCTATATTATTAGGACATGGGCATGTGAAGTTCTATAATACAAAAGAGTTTAAAGAATTATTAGTCAGTGCCGGTTTCAAATGTGAAGGTCACAATACACTCAGAATAAGTCAGAAAGTCCATATTGGAGAAAAGTAGATATGAATATTAAAATTTAAGAATAAAAATAAGATGATATTTAATGATGAAATCAGAAATTAATTATATGAAACGAAATTCATATTTAGCAGCATTGCTATCCTTAATAGTACCCGGATTAGGTCAGATTTATGGTGGTGAAGGAAAGAAAGGAGCAGCAATCATCTTTGCAGCAATAGTCATCGCCAATTTGAATATAATTATACTACCACTGATTGCGATGGCAAATCCGAATCTGCCAGTCCATGCAAATGATGCAAATGCCGTTTGGATGTACTGGATACCAAGAATTACTCATGATATTGCTTCCTTGTGGAGCATTGTTTTTTGGATTTGGGCAGTTATTGATGCTTTTAATGTTGCAAGAAAAGTGGAATAAAAGAAAACCAGTCAACATGAATATAAAACTGATAATAATTATAGCCCTTTCATATCTCTATGGCATCTTTGAAATTATCTTGGGTATAAGACAAAGGCAGAGAAGGAAACGAAATATTGTTATCAAAGGGGATAAGGGAAGTTTCTGGTTACTTCTTATTCTTATAGCAGTCGGCTATACACTTTCTTTCTGTTTTGCTGCAACCCGAACAGGCAGGATTTATCATTGGAATGCCCTTTTTGCAGTTGGAGCAATTATGATAATTGTCGGATTAATAATCAGAATAACTGCAATAATGACACTTAAACAGCACTTTACATATACCGTTACTAAGATTGAGAATCATGAGTTAATTGAATCCGGATTATATGAAAGTATCAGACATCCTGCGTATTTGGGACAGATGATTATTTTTGTTGGAACATCAGTATCATTATCAAACTGGCTATCTGTTTTATCTATGATTATTCCGGTAGTATTCGGATTTATTTATCGGATAAGAGTTGAAGAAAGTTTTATGATTGAACAGATGGGTGAAAAATATATAGATTATCAAAAACGCACAAAGAGATTAATTCCGACAATATATTAGAAGGAGATTGTTCCCATCATAATTTTAATTCATGTTACGAGAAAACAATTATGAAAAAAGCAAACTTGCTCTATTTTAAGCACTACTTCTTACTGTCAGTCATAAGCATGATTTTGTTAACAGGCTGCCAAAAGCACATCCGTGACACAAACTATAACTACACTAAACCTAAGGAATTGGGCGATGGCATTAAAACTGACGATATAAAAAATGTCAATATTGACTGCAATAAAATTATTGAACTGACTAAATTAATTTTAAAAGATACTTTTCCAAATATTCACAGTTTACTTATTCTAAGAGACAACAAACTCGTTTATGAAAACTATTTTTCAGGGAAGGACGAGTATTGGGGTTTAAGTTTAGGTTATGTAAAACACGATATAAATATTTTGCACGACATAAGAAGTATTTCTAAAAGTGTAGTTTCTGCTTGTATTGATATTGCCATTCAGCAACAAAGAATAAAAAATATTGACGACCCAATTTTTATTTACCTGCCTGATTATATTAAATTTAAAACGCCCCAAAACGGAAAAATAACAATCCGGCATCTTTTAACGATGAGTTCTGGTATAAAATGGAATGAAAACCTGCCAACCGGAGCACAAGCCAACAATGAAACACAAATGGAAAGAAGTTTAAATCCTGTGGAGTATGTTTTAAGCCAACCAATGGATGCAATTCCCGGCGCAGTCTGGAATTATAATAGTGGCGGAGTTCAGGTGTTGGCAGAAATTATCAAATCAGTCAGTGGTGACGACATTGACAAATTTGCGGAAAAGTATCTCTTTAAGCCATTAGGTATCACCCATTATAAATGGGTTAAAAGTTCAAAAAGTGCAGTTTTATTCCACCCCGGTAAAATATTCAGCCACAGGCGAAGTTTCCCTGCTGCTGCATCAGGATTGCGGTTAACATCAAGAGACTTATTGAAATTTGGATCGCTTTACCTGAACAACGGCAGGTGGGACGACAAGCAGATCCTTTCAGAAAACTGGGTTAATGAGACATTAAAATCTCAAATTCTTCGAGAAAATAATTCCACAATCTACGGCTATAGTTACTTATTCTGGACATATGCTGAAACCATAAACAATAAAGCATTTCAAATTGTATCTGCAAGGGGTCTGGGTGGTCAGAGAATATTTATGAATAAAGAGTTGAACTTAATAGTTGTAATAACAGCAGGGAATTATAGAAGAAATGATATTACTAATGACGGGCAATTGGCGTTAGACAAGTACATTCTTCCGGCATTGTCTACGGACAATAAAAGTCATAAGACTTGTTACTGACTTTATTGTCCGGCCGTTAACTGAAATGTGCGGGAAATTATATATAGAAAATCCTACGGCATCCTTAATGCAAAAGAAATTATTAATATGATAATAAAATGAATAGGGAGGTAAATAATGAGAACTGATAATGCAAGAATACTGGTCATCGGAGCAGGTGTTAATGGTTGTGCATGTGCTACAGAATTATACAAGGCTGGAATAGATGTTACAGTACTTGCCAGAGGGAAACGTTATGATGATATTAAAACTGAAGGAATAATCATAGAAAATCCATTCAATAAGAAACGTAATATAACAAAAGTTCCAGTGATCAATGAACTTCAACCAGAAGATATTTATGATTATATTCTTGTGATTATTCGTAAAAATCAGATATCCGATTTGTTACCTGTTTTGGCTAATAATATATCGCCTAATATAGTTTTTATGGGCAATACGCTTTCAAGCCCTGATGATTATATAAAAGCTATTGGTAAAGACCGAGTATTGATGGGTTCTGTATTTGCTGGCGGTAGACGTGAAAATAATATTATAAAGGCATTTATTGTTAAATCAATAGCAGGAGCTGTTGGCGAAGTCGATGGGACTATCACCCCGAGACTTATAAGATTAAAGAATATATTAAGACAGGGAGGATTTAAATCAACAACTTCGACGAATATCGTTGATGCTTTAATCACCCATGCAGCAGGACTTCCGGTGTTAGCTTTATCAGTTATGAAATATAAATTGAATTTACGAGAATTAACAAAATCAACAGAAGACTTGTTCCTTATTGTAGATGCAACAAGAGAATCATATTCTGTCATCAAGGCGCTTGGTTATAAAATAATTCCTAAATCAACAAATATGATTTATATTATTCCCCGCTTTATTCAAGTTGCATTATTAAGTATTTTACTAAAAACAAAGTTTTTTGAAGTTGGAGGAGTTTATCATATTTCACAAGCTCCTGATGAAATGAACTTTCTTGCCGGAGAGCTTAAAGATTTAGTCGAAAAGTCTGGCCTTCCTGTACCAGCAATCAGAAAAGTATTAAAGATGAATTAGTTTGGAAAAACATGTGCCCCTGGCCACTTTTGGCCTGATTATTTTGACCACCTCAGGTAGGAGTTAAATCCTTGTAATATAGTTTTGTATTTTAAGGACAATCTGACTTGCTGAATGTGGTCATGCACTCCGGCTTTTGCATTAATTACAAATTTAAATTTAAATGACTCTATCTTATTCACCAACCTCCAAGAAATCAAAATTTTTGGAAATATCTTGCACTAAATTAAGGTTAGATAATTCGGAGGGATTCTCTACAAAGAATAAGCCTTGCCGTGAAACGGCAGGGCTTATTTATTAAGCAACTCCAGGAGGAACGAAGCCCGCCTTTGCCATAGGTTACGGCGGGCGAAGTGACGAGCAATCTTTCCTCACGAACTCCCTTCACCAGTTTATGTCAGGTTGAAACAAAAGCACAAATCAAGTCAATATAAAAACCCAAATAACCATACAGGTGCTTTGTTTCCCGATCCGGTTTCAAGATCATCCGAAGCAACCATATAATTATCCAGGTGCTTAACCTGTTTTCTATTTTTGCCTTTACCACCTACTTCAATCGTCAATCCATTTGTAATGAAGTCGCCTTCAACCGCTGAACTGACATCTAACCCGGCATTAAGTAGTTGATTCAGGACAAATGTTTCCCTGACATTGCCAATATCTGGTTTTTCTTTCAGTGCAAAGGCCAGATTGCTATTTTCCAGAAATATTTTGTCGGGTTTTTGCAAGGTTGATACCCCTTTCCCTTCAGAACTAATAGTGTTGAGTAATCTTGCATCTTTTAATTGATAGATATATTGATAGACACTGTCTCTGCTCAAATCAAGCTTCCTGGCCAGTGCAGCGATATTTGGCTTAAATGGCACAGATTCTGCTATTACACCCAATAATTTTTTTACTTTTATTGCAGTTCCTGAATTGTAGGAAGCGATATAGGCAAGGTCGATATCCACAATTGTATTTATTACCTGTTTCAATTTCATCAGATAGGTATCTTCCCCTTCAATAATAATAGGCAAATAACCAACTTTTAAATATTTACGAAATGCCGGTAACGGACGAAAATCTTCAGTAATCATCCTGCTTAGACTCTGATGATTATTAGTCATATCATCAATACTGATTGCCTCAAAACCTATCCCTTTCGTAAATATTAAAAACTCACGAAACGAAAGTCCGGCAAGCAAATAGGTCATGACTCTCCTGCTTAAATCAGCTTCACCACGGTAAATATCCAATGCAGAGGAGGCTGAAAAAACGACCTGCATCTCTGGTAACCCGTCATAAATGTTTTTCAGTTCCACAGCCCACTTAGGGTATTTATGCACTTCATCTATAAATAGTATTTTCCCTCCCTGCCTGTACCAGTCATTTGCAACATCAAATAAGGTATGATTATAGAACCAGTTATGGTCAGCAGTGATGTAAAGTGCCTCTGGTGGTATTCCAAGATCATATTTTAAATGTTGTAACATCAATGTGGTTTTTCCTGCTCCTCTTGGCCCTTTAATACCAATCATCCGATGTTCCCAGTTAATCTGGCTATGCAAATATCTTCGGAAATCATTTTTTATCTGACGAAGTATATTCTCCTGAAATTCTAATAGGCTTTCCATTTTTTATGTCGATTCAATACGACAAATATACAACAATTATGTTGATCCTATTCGACATACTGAAATATTTAGTGATGTTTTCCCATGGAGACCAATTACTATTTTATTGATAAAACCTCCTCCAGATTAATAATTCTATCAATATCTCTTATTAAATCATGATCAGATATTTCACCCGTTTCCGCTGCAAGAAAAGACTCCGAGTTAATATTGGTATGAAGTTTTCTTTGTTATCTTATGAAATCATCTCAAAAGAAAATTAAAGGGCCTGCTCTCATTATTTAACCTGAAGTTAAATTAATTTAAGAGGGATCCTGAAACTCCATGCTGTCTTACATGGCCGTTTCGACTCATCCTGCAATTCTTCAGGAAGGTAAATTTCCAGACCGCTCTTTTTATCATACTTCCACTCAAGGGGTTTCGTCCGGCCTAACATATATATTTCTGAACCTTGCTTCGGTTCTACGGTTTTAAGTCTGAGTATTCGCCCGGGCCAGCCACGGCTGATAGCATAAATGGTCTGATTATCTTTGGTTCGGGTATATCGGATAGTATCGCCTTCTTTCCAAAGGTTCCCCTCACGCGGACGGGTTGCATAAATGGCTTCGCCGTTAACCTTTAACCAGGCTCCGGTTTCCTTAATTGCCTGAATAACCCGAGGATCGAACCGGCCTGTGCCATCCGGACCGATACCCAGCATGAAGTTGCCGCCCTTTGCAACAATATCGGTAAGGCTGTTGATTATCCATGCAACACCTTTGAAATCATCGTTTTTAACATATGAAAATGATTTGCCATAGGGGTAAATAACAAACCATGGCATATCTGTGTTTTCTGAACTGCCTGGAATGAATCCCTCAGGAGTATAATAGTCGCCATAGTTGCCTATACCCCTTGCACGAAACATAACCTCCGGCTGAATTTTGCGTAGATCTTTCATTTCCTGGCGCATTTGAGGCCACACTTTTTTCCCCAGCCACTGATCAAGACAAATCATATCAATTTTCCCATAATCTGTAAGCAGCTGGGTAAGCTGTTCACGGTGATATGCCATCATCCTGGCTTCCTCTCCGGAAGTCGGATCCGGTACAATGATATAAGGTTCGCGCATCGCATGGCCGTAAAACTCAGGATGTTTAAAGGCATCGGGTATCTGCAAGGGATGAAAATTATAAGGTCTGAAATCCGCGTTGTACCAGTCAGGATGCGAGTAATAAAGATCTATCTTAAGCCCGTATTTATGGCCGGCATCACAAAGCTCCCTGATCACATCCCGGTGGAAAGGTGTCTCCATTATGCTGTAAGCAAGGTCGCAATCTTCCAGGGCAGGCCCGCCAGGTGCGATCCAGTTGACCCTTTTCCTGACCCGAGCCCGGGTATCGAACATTGAGAAACCTTCATGGTGCATAGTAGTAATGGCAAACATTTTAATGCCATTTTCACTGAAGAGCTTCATCCATTCCTCAGCATTGAAGCCTGTCGGATTCCAGGTCTTATACAGTTCCTGGTAGGCTTGTTTCTCTTCATTGGAAAGCTTCAGAAATGGCCATGATTCTCCTCCCTGCCCCGTAATTGAGTACAAACCCCAGTGAATGCGCACTCCGAACTTTATATCACGGAATGCCTCAATGGTGGCAGCAGACGGATGATGATAGCCGGTGTCAATATTATCTTCGATCCAATCCTTAACATAGATGTAATGCACGTCATTTTTAGGTAAAGTGTAGTTCATCTTTGTGACTGGCTTTTGCGCAAAAACAGCCGTAAATGTTATCGTAAGAATGATAGATAAAGTAATTTTTTTCATCATTATAAGTCTGAATGAATAATTCAGGAATTAATCGGCAATACCTGTATAAGCATCATGCTATTTTATCAGTTGCGTAATCCTGCAGATCTTTGTTCTGAACCAGCGGACCGGTGACAAAAAGCACCATAGCCAATCCAATGAGCGCTATAAGTCCGTATCCGATGAAGACAGTTTTATATGCAACAATATAATCAAAATGAGAGGCGAGGTTTTTAATAGTCACGCCTGATACAGACTGAAAAATCACGCCACCCAGTCCTGCCCCGACGCTTGCGATCCCCCAGACGGAAGCAGTTGCGCTTTCAGGCACCACATCAGCCGGAAATGCCATGGTATTAGCCGTATATGCAGCATACCCGAAACCGGTAATACCAAGTAATATCAAAGCACCGGTCGGACCTTTTATGAAAAAAGGCCCTGCTAACAACGACAGTGCCATGACAAGTCCAAAAATCGTAACGGAAAATTTCCGCGCTTTAGGTATCTCCACCCCACTCTTAATTATAAATTGCGTAAACAGCCCACCCAGAATATTCCCAATATCTGACACAATAAAGGGGAACATGGCAAACAATCCTATCTTTGCAAGATTCCATCCGTAAACGTCAGCAAGATATCTTCCTATCCAAAAAGTGATGAAGTACCAGACCGGGTCCATAAAAACTTTTGATAGGGTAAGACCATAAACAAATCTGTTCTTCAGTAACCTTAAGGGAGGAATGGTTCTTGCTTTTTCCTTTCTGGTAACATTTTTGGGCGTATAATAGACAAACCAGAACAGGGCCAGCCATAAATAACCTGTTACACCGATAACCACAAATGTCAATTGCCAGCCGTAAGTAGTCCCCAGCCATGCAATTAAGGGAGGCGCCACAACGGCTCCGATTGAAGAGCCACTGTTAAATATACCTGAGGCGGTCGACCTTTCCTCCGGAGGGAACCACTCTGAGGTGAGCTTAATAGCTGCGGGCCAGTTTCCTGCTTCGCCGACACCTAACAGAAACCTGAAGAATCCAAATTGGAGGGGGGACTTTGCCAGGGCATGTAAAATACCTGCAGTTGTCCAGAAAGCCATACTTAATGAATAACCGATACGGGTTCCCAGTCTGTCAATAACAAAGCCGGAGAATGCATTGGAAATCAGGTAAGCAACAAAAAATGCCGCTGCGATATATCCAAATGCATCATCGGGAATTAAATCGTGCAATGGCCCTTTTGCGGTAAGATAATTGAATGATAATCTGTGCAAATAATTAAGGACAGTGGCAACAAAGGCAAAGGATATCATTACCCAGCGAGTTCTTAAGGGTCTGTTATGCCCGACCGGGCCATCATTTATAGAATTATAACCTGCCATCAAAATCAACACGGTCAGATTCAGGCTTTAATGGAAATTTTACAGCTTTCCCGTCTCGTTGTGACCGGTATATTGCTGTAAAAATCTCTACGGTAACACGACCTTCTTCTCCCGTGACCATTGGCTTTCTTCCATCAATCAGTGAATCTAAGAAGTCTTCAACCTGCAACTTATGATAGTATTCCACAGGATTGATATTCTTGAAAAAATCAGAATCCTCTTTTTCCCACTCCCTGAGATTATTTTCTTCGCCCGGGATCGACCAGATATCGTTCACCGGGGGTTCCAGAATATTTGTCATACCGGCAATAAACATAGCTCCGCCATCGGTCTGAACCCCTACCGAAGCGCCATTGCTCCCATGAATATGAACTTTACCATAAATGCCGGGCTTCTGGGAATTGCTGACTATAATGTTTCCCACTCCGCCATTCTTAAATTTCAGGATTGCGGCTGCAGTATCTTCAACTTCGATATACGGATGATTTAAATTCTCCCATATGCCATATAGTTCATCAATCTCTCCATTCATAAACCATTGAAGCAAATCGAGCTGATGCGGAGCCTGGTTTACGAGAACGCCACCGCCTTCACCCTTCCATTTTCCTCTCCATGGATCGCTGTTATAGTAGGCCTCATTTCGCCAGCCAAACATAAAAACTGTTCCAAGCGCAGGTTTGCCAATCTTCCCGGAATCGATTGCTTTTTTCAGACGCAGGCATGGAGCATAAAAACGTCTCTGAGATACGACCGATATCTGCTTCCCGGCTTCTCTGGCTGCAGAAAGTATGGCATCGCAATCCCCGAGGGAAGATGCCATCGGTTTCTCAATCAGTACATTGGCTCCTGCATTCAGAGCTTCTACTGCCGGATCCCTGTGAGCAGGGTGAGGTGTGCATATAATGACCATATCCAGCTTTTCCTTTCTCACCATTTCTGAAACATCAGTATATGCTTTCACTCCATATCCGGCAGCAAAATCGAGCGTCTTTTTTTCATCCCTGCCGCAAACTGCAGTAAATGCCGATTTTGATACGGCAATTAATGCCGCGGCATGTATTCGTGCCACTTTCCCACATCCTATTATTCCGGTTTTTAATTTGGCTTTCATGAAAAACAATTTCTATGGTTTAAGTATCACTTTTAATAATCCCCCTTCCTTTTTGTACAGTTTATCGAAGTACAAGGCTCCGTCGGAGAGAGGTGCCACTTTGCTAATCATACGGTCAACATTAATTTTCCCTTTTGAAATAAGATCAAGCACAGCCGGGTATTCACCGTTTATAGCACAGGATCCTTTGATGACAAGCTCCCGGGTAACTACTTTTTGTAACGGAAGCTCAGTCAAAGGAGATAGGTTACCGACCAGAATCAATGTCGCTCCTTTACGCAGGCTTTCAAAAGCAGAATTTACGGTCGGTGCTATACCAACAGCTTCAAATGCAAAATCGGCTCCCCTGTTTTTCGTCACTTTCCGGATTTCACACGGGATATCGTCTGTTTCAGAGTTGAGTATGAGATCAGCCCCGGCTTTTTCAGCCATATCCAGTTTGTCCTGCTGCATATCGACGGCTATTACATAACATCCGGCAAGTTTCAATAACTGTATGATGAATAAACCAATCATACCGGAACCAAAAACAACAGATGCATCATTAATTTTTACGCCTGAAAGGTTGACTGCATGCAAAGCTACCGCTACAGGCTCTGCCATGGCGGCCTGCTCAAAAGTTACATTATCAGGTATTCCATAAAGAATATGACCCGGAATGCTGACATATTGAGCAAATGCACCGTCACGTCTGTACTCATCGCATGATACGCCCAGAACCAATCTGTTGTCACTAAGATTATAGTGTCCGTTACGGGTGAACCAATCATCAAGTTTATAAATGGTCGAATCAAAAGTAACTCTGTCCCCGACATTCCAGCCGGTTACATTTTTGCCGATCTCTGCAATTACTCCGGAGGCTTCATGTCCCATTATTACCGGTGGAATCCTCCGGCCTGTGCTGCCATCCATTCCATGTACATCGCTGCCACAAATACCAACTGCTTTCACTTCAACCAGGACTTCGTCGCAAGTTATAACCGGTTCAGGGACATCCTTATAAACGAACCTGTTGTACTCTTCCAAAACAAGTGCTTTCATAATAAATGAAGTTTTGAGCCTGTTCTGAAAAATATTTTTTTCACTTTTCGGAGTGGACTCAAGTTTTTAAATTTTCAGAGCCGATAGCTCCGATACTGTTTTTGAGGATCAGTCATTAAGCTATTTTCCTGAATGAGAAAATTTTTCCGTAAAACTAAAACCTCTTTTTTTGTCAATCTCCTGCCTGCTGCGCATCTGATAATCGGTAAGCTCTTCCATTTCATACTTTCTGGCGAGCGATCGTGCAGATACACCGGGTTTTATTGCTCTCAGCACAAACCATTGTTCCCTTGGCATGGATATTTCTTTTTCTATTTCTCCTCCATGGTCCTTTAGGAGCTTATCCAGCTTTTCCAGGTTGAAATTCTCATGGTAAATTCCACGATCCAGATCAATTGTGACCCTGGCAACAGTTATGTCATTGCTTTTCTCATCAACGATCCTCTCACCGGTAATATCATATACCTGGCAATCTTTTGAGTATGTACTGGTTATTATATAATAGTGATGCAACAATGCATAGGCCTGCAATTGTGTTCCGGCAGAGTATGCGCTTGACCAGAATATCACCTCGGCGCCATTTTCCTTTAATGCCTGCCATACTTCAGGAAAGTTGGAGTCGAAGCAAATTGCCATCCCTATTTTTCCGAAATCGGTTTCAAAAACAGGAGCCCCCGTTCTGCCAGGCTCTACTGAAGGTTTCAGATCAAATTCGCTCCAATAAGGATATGCCTTGTCATAAGTACCGGCAATACTGCCCTTTCTGTCGATCAATACCGCAGTATTTAAACGGATTTCACCATCCATGCGTCCGATTGGGGAAATAATGTACATACTATGCTTTTTCGCCAGCCTTGACAGTTCCGTAATTGATTCTCCGTTGAGAGTTTCAACCAGCTTGTCACCCCTCCAGGTCTCAGGCAGAACTATTATATCCGCTCCTTTGGCTCCTTCCTGATCAACTATTTTCAGGATTTCAGAAATATCTTTTCCCTGAAAACAGAGACTGACGACTCTGACCGGCCGACCAGTTTTTTCCGGTACTTTCATATCAAACGCGAACAAAAACAGGAAGCCTGTCAGAAAAAGTACTGTCAGTGCATGCTTAAAGAATTTTTTCTTCCCCATCTTAATTCATTTATAAATTACGTTTTGAAACTTTTTTTATAGCAATTTAAGATATCAGATCAGCACTTTGGTCATTCTTAAAGATTACGTGAATAAATGAGTTCTACTTATATCGTCCTGTCATTTTCAGCACTTTCGTAATAATCAAAATGGTTACCAAGTTTCTGCATAACCGGAAATGTTATCCGGTCGAGCTCGGACCTGATCTCCTTACTTAAAGGGCTCCGAACCGATCTGACATTGGCTTCCAGTTCATTGACATTCCTGGAACCCACAAGAGCACAGGTGATTGCAGAGTTACCCAGTATCCATTTAATGGCAATTTCAGCCATTGAATAGCCTGATTCCTTACAAACCCGTCGAATATTTTCTAAGGCTTCAGCAGTCTCTTTCTCCGCTCCTTCTTCACCGTGCCTGCATTCTTTTGTGCTTCTGCTGCTGAAGTGACGTGTACGTCGTTGCCATACCGGAATATCATCAAAAGAAGAATAAATGTCTGCCAAAATTCCCTGAAGCAAAGCCATATAACCGATCACTCCAATTCCTTTTTCTTCGCAAAAAGGCAGAGTATCATATTCAACAGCCCGGCAAAGCAGGTTATATGGAAGCTCATTCACAGCAATCTCTTCAAGTGGCAAATTTTCCAGCCGTATGCGGCTGAAATTACTTACACCAAAGTTCCGGATTTTCCCACATTGTTTCAATTCCTGTAATGTCTCCAGTGTGTCATTAATATCTGGAGGATTTTCTATGATATGAATATCGTCAGTAAAATGTCTGATTGAATGAGGATGCAGTGGCCAATGCACCATATATATATCAATATAATCGGTCTGAAGACGCTTTAAAGACGCTTCACAATGATCTGTAAGTGTTTCCCTGTAACAATTTGACGGACTGATCTTGGTGCCGATCAAAAACGAATCTCTCGGGATGCCTCTGATCGCCTCCCCTAACGATGATTCGCTTCTCCCCTCATTGTAGACCTCTGCCGTATCAAAATAGCTGATACCGAGGTCGATTGATGCTCTGACGACATCGTTCACATCTTTTTGGTCCTGGGCTCCCCAGTATTTTCCACCGCCGAAAGCCCAACAACCGGTTCCGATTAAAGATAATTCGAGGCCAGCATTTACACACTGTCGTTTTTCCATTTATCAAGAAAAATTGGCTTAGCTCAAGAACTGTTTTTTGATAATAATTTATTTATTCCCCTCCAGTTGCCTTTCATGGCAGTTTTTTTGTTAAAATTCATTTTCGCGTGTCTGATTCAATATGAGCCTTTAATTTCCAGACAGGAAAAGTTACTGACTCATCCTTATCTGACCCTCATAGTTTATGTAAAAGTAAGAAAAGTTAGATTTAATGATAAAAATTTTATCCCGCCACTTCAAGAGGCCTCAACCCTTCCTTTTTACTCCCCATCCCCACTGCTACTCTTTATACACATCTTTTAAATCGCAAAGGTCCTTTCCGATATAAGACCCTCCAAAAAGGATCGCACAGTAATCCTACCCTTTATTTCATTTGGGCTAAAGCCCGCAGATCTGTTGTCACTCATTACCGTTGGCTGAAGCCAACGGCAATTCATGTGTCAATAGAAGTTTGATCAGTCAGGAGATTGATATATAAAAGACTAAACTCCGATAGCGAGACTGGCTTTTAGGTGTTTAAACCTGTCATGATAAGGTTTGTATAATCATTTTGAATTTTTAGCTTTTCTTTAAAATATTTCTCCTTTACATTCGTCTAATGATTGGAAGATGTCTTTCTTTGAAGTAAACGGAATAGAGAACTATTAAAATTAAGATAACAACAAGCCGGCAAAATGATAACACTAAACCTGTAATTTTCAATTAGGATAAAAAGTAAAAAACGGCTATGATTACAGTTATAACAAATGCACATATTTTTGATGGAGTAAGCATTATTGATGACAAGATAGTCTTGTTTGAAGGAGAGAGGATTCATAGTATTGGCGGAGCTGTGCCAACCGGGGCAACAGTCATCGATGCCCGCAATGCCACCCTTATGCCAGGCCTTATTGATTCGCACGTACATACTGATTTTGGGGGATTACATGACGCACTGTTATTCGGTGTCACAACAGAGTTGGAAATGATGGGGCGATGGTCATTCAGAGAGCGCAAAGAGATCGCTGAACGGCATGATGTAGCTGATATCCGATCTCCAGGTATGGGGGTCACTCCTTCGGGTGGGCATCCATCTCAGTATATGAAATCCAGCAATAACTTACTCCTGAAATTTTTCTATCGTTATCCGTTTGTTTCGACACCTGAAGAGGCAGTCAGATTTGTAAAAAAGCAGGTTGCCAACGGAGCCGACTATATCAAGATCTTTATTGAAGATGGAACCACTGTCGGCTTTCCAGAACTTCCGGTATTAAGCAACGAAATAATCGTTGCGACCGTTAAAGAAGCGCACCGGCTTGGCAAGATGGCCATCGCTCATGTGACAACCCTTGAAGGAGGGCAGAAAGCTGTTTCGGCAGGAGTGGATGGATTAGCCCACTTATTTTTCGACCGCCAGTCAACCCCGGAATTGATTGCCGCTATTGCCTCTTCCGGAGCATTTGTCACCCCCACACTCGTGACTCTCTCAACTGCCTTTGGCAACAGCGCAGCCTGGCTGGCCAATGACAAACGAGTAAGTTCCAGGCTCAGCAAAAAGTGGCTCAATTCACTCTCCAGAAGCATGAATGTATACCCTCAGGGAAAACTGGAAGATTCATTCGCCAGTATCAGGGCTCTCCACAAAGCTGGAGTGGAAATTCTTGCGGGCAGTGATGTGTCGGAGCCTATACCGATCCTTGGTGGTCTCGCCCATGGTGCCAGCCTTCATCACGAGCTTCAGTTGCTGGTCGCTGCGGGACTGAAACCTGTCGAAGCCCTCCGCGCTGCTACTTCCATACCCGCAAGACGCTTCGGACTTACAGACCGTGGACGGATTATTCCCGGAGCACGAGCCGACCTGCTCTTAGTCGACGGCGACCCAATAACCAATATCAGTGACACGCTGTCAATTCTTGGCATATGGCGTGGTGGTACTAAACTCAATACCCGCTAATTTAATTATATACACCTCCATGCACCGAGAAACCAAAATTAATTCGATGTATATAAGCTATTGAATATGCACTATTTTGAATTCTTCTTAAAAATCACACTGAAGCTTTTTCATTTTCTGAATCAGTAGCCAAAAACATAGCGTCACGAATAACTTTGGCTAATGGTCAAAAAATAATACCAATGCTTTCACATTAATAAATAAGAACCTCGGGATCCATGATTCCAATTTCAATTTTTTTTAAGAGCTTATCATAAGTTTCCCTATCAACATCTCTTTAGGTACAACTCTCCTCTAACTTGTGCTTCTCATTTGCCACGACCTTCTGAACGATCCGCCGATATTTTAGACCGATGATTTCGTACCAGAAAAATGCATTTATATGAATTGCGACAAGCTTTAGATCAGGATACTAAAGATCACAATCTGAATAATCTGTTGCATTTATTTTGAAGTATATAATACAAATGTATTACTGAAATAACTCCAAAAAACGGAACGTTAAAACATGTTAAATCTGAAAACAGCAACATAAAATTATCCCTTTAAAGTTTTTAGTTTTTTAATTCAACTCTGCAGCGGCATGAAATATTCTCTATTGTCCATTTGCACAGTGTTTCTTGCAGTCAGAACAATCTTCATTTGTACACCTCTAAATTAAGCTTAATACCATTCCTGGAATACTTATGAATGCTCTGAATGGAAGCAGGAAAAATTTCATTATTCTTAAAAACGGTAATTATATAAATGTTGAACCCGGACCCGGTACGAATTTCCCCTGGGAGCAATAATAACTGTCGTATAATATTGGCAGCTTTTTCTTCAGCCAGGATGAGGTTTTCTGCGATTGCATAACCTGACTGCCGGGGTAAAAGAGGTTAGTCCTTCCAATATATAAATCAAAATATTATCTTAAATTGCACTTAATAACAAGCGAATTTACCTGCCGGTGAAGACAATAATATGAGAAGGATATTACTTACGGGCGCTTCAGGCACTGTCGGGAAAGAGGTGCTGAGGCAGCTGTGCGAATCGGATGTCAGAAATGAGATTACTGTCTTTGATATAAAAACCAGATCATCAGTCAGGGTGTTCAGGAAATACCGCGACAGGATAAATGTGGTTTTTGGAGATATATCAGTTAAAAATGATATTTATAAAGCATGTTCCGATAAGGATCTAGTAATTCACCTTGCGGCAATAATACCTCCGCTGGCAGATGAAGATCCCTCGCTGGCGAAAGCCGTAAATATTGACGGCACAAGGAACCTGATCGAATCCTTAACGGAACTCTCTCCCGATACCTTTTTTGTATACTCTTCATCTATCTCGGTTTACGGAGACAGATGCAGGGATCCCTGGATCAGGGTAACCGATCCTCTTCTTCCGAGTGATCGTGATGAATATGCCAGGACTAAGATCGAAGCAGAAAAACTTATAAGGAACAGCAGCCTTAACTGGAGTATCTTCAGGCTTACTGCGATAATGGGGATAGAGAATCATAAACCCTCCGGGCTGATGTTCCATATGCCTCTCGACAGCAGGATGGAGATCGCAACCCCGGGGGATACCGGAAGGGCATTCATAAATGCCATCAGTCGAACCGACGTCATAAACAAGAATATTTATAACCTCTCAGGCGGTGAAAAATGCAGGATCAGCTACAGGGATTTTCTCTCGCGGTCGTTTGAGATCTTCGGTCTGGGGAAGCTGGATTTCAGGGAAAATTCATTCGCTGGCAGGAACTTCCATTGCGGATATTATGAAGATGGCGATATCCTTAATAACATACTCGACTTCAGAAGAGAGACTATAGATGATTATTTTATCACTCTTGATAAGAATATTTCACTTTTCAGGAAAATTCCGACCATCATGCTCCGTAAGGTCATAAAGCACAATCTCCAGAGAAAGTCGCAACCGCTGGCTGCATTTGAATCCAAGAATCAGACCGATATCCGGCATTACTTTTAAGGCCTGTATCAGGTAAGAATTGTTGCTTCCTTTACAACTGAATGGTTGCTGTCGGTCCCGTATAATTTTATGCCTGTGCTGACACTTGTATTACCTATATTATCGACAAGGGAACTTACGATATCCTTTATCTCTTCCATATCCATGCTTTCGAAATCATCAATATCAAAATATATATGTATGAGCAGAACGGAATTTTCCATCTCAATCCTGCCTAATGTCCGCGTTATCCTGGCAAACCAGAGCAGCGATGCCGAATTGAAATACTCGAGGTTAAGCCTGAAATTGGTCACCTGACGCGGCGCCTTAATATAATCGCTTAAAATTGATAATAGAGGCTCATAAACTTTTGCAGCATTTTCAGGTATTGACCTCCCGGTAAGAATAAGATCTCCTGAAAGAGGATTGAATTCGATCTGCGGGTTCTTTGAACTTCCTTCAGTATAATAATAATTACCCTTTTCTCTCATTTTTAGTCTGAGTTCAGATGCTTCTGGCTGAATTTTCTCAGCAAAGGTCAGACAACTTTTTCAATTCAGACCTTAATTTATCAAAAACATTCTTTGTTTGTCAAAAAAAGTAATGGCTCAGTCAAAGTATTGATAAGGTTCCTCAAAAAAAGAACTTTTATAATCGTAACAGTTTATTTATGAATAATATTCTTGAAAAAAGTGACAAAGTTCTGATTCTTTTTTTTCTCAGACAAAGGCAGCAAATATCATTTATAAGTCCATAAATAGCCATATTGAAAAGTTAAAATATTTCCAAAATAATTTGATAATTAAAAAAAATCTTTACATTTGCTTTGATAACCTGAACAAAGGTGTTTTTGCACCTCATGGAAAACAAACTAACTGATCTTAATATTATGCGTTCAAAGCAAAATATTTTCGAGAATTTTCATTTTTAAAATAATTAACTAACCTAAAAAACTCTACTATGGGTAATCTGCGAAATTCCTTATTACTATGGAGAAGGGCTCTTTCCACTCTTCTCCTGTTTGGTTTTGCGATCTCTGTGGTCTGTGCTCAGGAAAGAACGATTACAGGCCAGGTAACTGCTCAAACGGAAGGACCGCTTGCCGGAGTGAACATTGTCCTCCAGGGGACCACTCAGGGAACTCAGTCCGATGCGAACGGTAATTACACTATCAAGGTTCCAGGGCCTGATGCAGTTCTCGTTTTCTCTTTCATCAGTTTCACAAGTCAGTCAGTGACCGTCGGCACACAGACAAAAATAAATGTTGTCATGGTCCCGGCTACAAGTACACTGAATGAAGTTGTTGTCATTGGTTATGGTACTCAGAAGAAGAACGAGTTGACCAGTTCAGTCGCCAATGTTAAATCCGATCAGTTCAACCAGGGTTATGTACAGGCTCCCGAACAGTTGATCCAGGGCAAGGTTGCCGGTCTTTCTATCAGCAAACCCGGAGGTGACCCGAACGCAACGTACAACATCCGCCTGAGGGGACTTAATACCGTTGGTGCTAATACACAGCCGCTGATCGTTATCGATGGCATTGTCGGAGGGGACCTCTCCAACGTTGATCCCAACGATATTGAATCCATAAACGTTCTGAAGGACGGTTCCGGTGCAGCAATATATGGTACCAGGGGTTCAAGCGGTGTAATTCTTGTTACTACCAAGAAGGGTAAATCAGGTGTTGCACAGGTCGAATATAATGGCTATGTCACCGCTGAAATGGTTGCAAAGAATACCGATGTAATGAATGCTACACAATGGAGGGCTCTTTCACAGGAAGTTGGAAAGGGAACCGATTTTGGAGGCAACACCGACTGGTTTAAAGCAATCGAACAGACTGCATGGTCTCAGGTACATAATCTTTCAATGTCGGGCGGAACCGATAAGACAACATACCGTGCTTCGGTCAACTACCGTAATTCTGAGGGTGTTGAGATCCATACCGGTTATTCTCAGCTTAACGGAAGAATAAATGTTACGCAAAAGGCACTGAATGACAAGCTTACTCTTGAACTGAACCTTGGGGCAACACAAAAGAATGCAGAGCTTGGCTTTCCCCAGGCATTTAAATATGCTACCATTTATAATCCGACAGCTCCTATAACAAGCACTGACCCTGCATATACGAAATATGGCGGATACTTCCAGCAGGTGCTGTTCGACTATTATAACCCTGTCGCTATCTGTAATCTGGATAAGAATGATGCACAGTACAGGATACTGAACGTCTCCCTTAAGGGCACCTACCAGATCATCAAAGGGCTGGCAATAGATGCTTTCTATGCAACTACGTCCAACGCCACACTCGGTGGTCAGTATTATGCCAAAACAGAATATTGGAACGGGATGAACAGGAATGGTCTTGCTTCGCAGCAGGAGGATAATACAACCAGCCAGCTTTTTGAATCGACAATACATTACGCTGGTGATATAACCTCTGCCGTAAACCTGACCGTTCTGGGTGGCTATTCATATCAGGCTTTTATAAATCAAGGCTTTTATGCACAGGGCGGTAACTTCCTGCTCGACGATTTTAGCTACAACAATCTTTCTGCCGCACAGGATTTCAACAATGGATTAGGGACCGTAACCAGCTATAAGAACTCCAATAAGATTATTGCATTCTTTGGACGTGTTAACCTGAATATCCTTAATAACTGGTTTGTAAGTGCAAGTGCAAGATATGAAGGCTCTTCAAGGTTTGGTTCCGCTAATAAGTGGGGATTATTCCCAGCCATCGGAGGTGGTGTTGATCTGGCCAAAATGATTGATGTAAGCTGGATTGACAACCTTAAGGTGAGGGTCAATTATGGGATAACAGGAAACCAGCCATCAAGCAGCTACCTGTCAGTGCTCCAGCTTGGACCCAATGGATATGTATATGATAACGGCAACTATAAGCCGGTTTATTCTCCATCAAGCAACGCAAACCCTGACCTGAAATGGGAAAAGAAAGGCGAATTTGATGCAGGGTTTGACTTCTCAGTTTTAAAATCAAAAGTTACCGGTTCATTCGATTATTACACCAGGACAACTACAGACCTTCTGTGGCAGTACAATGTTCCTGTTCCGCCAAACCTTTTCACATCAGCATGGATGAACCTTGGAAAGATCAAATCAAGTGGTCTCGAACTCTCCCTTTCCTGGGCAGCAGTTAAGAAATCAGATTTCTCTTACATGCTTTCTATAACACCTTCCTATAGTCTGGAGAATACCCTGGTTTCTCTCTCGGGTACCTTCAACGGCGCTACACTCACATACGGACAGCAGGACCTTAGTGACATGGGTTCACCCGGACAGAACCAGGTACCTCTTACAAGAGTGCAGGAAGGCAAACCTATCGGTCAGATCCTGGCATTGCAGTGGGCAGGAGTTGATCCAAGTGGCAACGCTACCTTTGTTGATCAGAACCATGACGGTAAAATTGACCAGGCAGACAGGGTTATTGTAGGGAATGGCTTACCGAAATTCCTCATGGGGTGGGGTAACACCTTTACTTATAAGAACTGGGACCTGAATATCTTCTTCCGTGGCGTATTTGGTCACGACCTTGTTAACTCATTCGAAGGTTTCTATCAGGTACCCCAGATGATCGGTTCGTATAACCTGCCGGTAGATGCAGCCAGTCTGAGAAACCCGGTAACAGGAGTCCTTATGAACTCCGCTTCAGGTATCTTATCCAGTAAGGATGTTCAGAATGCTTCATTTGTTTCTCTCGACAACCTGAGCTTAGGCTACAATTTCAAGATGGCAAAAACCTGTCCTGTAAATAAGATCAGGGTTTATGTTGCCGGTAATAAATTATTCTATATTACCAAATACAAAGGTACAGATCCGGAACCCAGATATGTGGATTCGGCTACTGACATGGGTACCTTTAACAGCCCGCTTGTACCAGGTATCGACAGAAGGGATGGATGGTTCAGAACCAGATCATTTACCTTTGGTGTAAACGTTGTATTTTAATCCTGAAAACGAATGAAACATGAAAACAAAAGAAAATAATAATATGAAAAAGACGCTTTTTCAGAGATTTATCTTGGTTGTGTTAGTCGTGGCTGCTTTTAGCCAGTCATGCACCAAACTGGATGAAACACTGTACAGTTCGGTTACACCTTCCAACTTCTTTAAGACTCAGGAAGAGTTTGTATCGGCCCTTGGCGCTGCATATACCCAATTGAGCGGATATGCTTCCGGTGATGTAAATAACCTGCAGGAACTTTCGTCAGATGAAGAGGTCGTTCCCACAAGGGGACAGGACTGGGATGACGGTGGTAACTGGAGAAGGCTTCATCTTCATTCATGGAAATATGAAGATAATGCAACCAGCAATGCATGGGGCTGGCTGTTCTCCGGCGTAAATACGGCTAACCGGCTGATCTACCAGGTAAGCAATCTGGCAACCGCCGGACAGGTTACTCAGGATGTAGCCAATGCTAATATTGCTGAGCTGAGTGCATTACGCGGTTTCTTTTACTGGCATCTCATTGACCTTTATGGTAATGTTCCGCTTGTTACCAGTTTTGAAAATTCTCCGGCTGCACCTGCTACAGTAGACAGAAAGACAGTTTACAATTTTCTTGCCGGTAACCTGAAAGCCTCAACACCGCTGCTGTCAAAAACAGTCGGCGGGGCTGAATACGGTAAGATGAACTATTATGCAGCATGGACACTCCTTGCCAAACTGTACCTGAATAAAGGTGTTTATACGGGCACTACTGCATGGGATTCAGTGATCATGGCCTGTGATACGGTGATCAACTCTGGCAAATTCTCCCTGGAGGCTGATTATTTTACGAACTTCAATGTTCAAAATAACGTTTCCAAGGAATTCATCTTTGCCATTCCTTATGACAAGATATTCTTCCAGGGCTTTAATCTGAACGCACAAACGTTGCACTATGCCAGCCAGTTTACATATAACCTGACATTTCAGCCCTGGAACGGTTTCTGTTCCGTGGAGGAATTCTATAATTCCTACGATAGTACGGATCTTAGAAAAGGTGATCCAGGTACTCTTCAGGGACCGGCAAAAAAACGAGGCAATTTCCTTGCAGGCTATCAGTATAATTACGGCGGTGGAGCCTTTGTCCCGGGTGCACCTCAGGGGGGCGGAGGTATATGCTGGGATGCCGGTTATGAAAAAGGTCAGGACCCGGACAGCGGGCTCCTTAACTTCGGAAATATCGGCCACCCGGGTGTTCCACAGATAAATATGCTTGGTTCTCAGGCATGGCGTCAGTCAGGTGTCAGGATCGGAAAATGGCAGTTTGAAATAGGTGGAACCAATAATATGAGCAATGACTTTGCTATATTCCGTTATGCTGATGTACTTCTTATGAAAGCAGAGGCTCTATGGAGGCTCAATCCGGCAGATGTCGATGCACTTGCACTGGTTAATATGGTAAGAGAGCGTGCCGGTGTGCCCGATCTGCCAAACCTTGATGGTCCGTTAAGCTTTGATATCGCTGGCGGTTCCGTTCCAGGCGGTGAATTGTTCAATGAGATCGGCCGTGAAATGTTCGCAGAACTCAATAGACGGCAGGAGCTTATCCGCTGGGAATTCTTTGAAGATAATGCTAAGTGGACGATCGTTTCGCATGTCACAGGTGATGCAACATTCCATGATACCTATCTGAGGTTGTTCCCTGTTGGCAAATCAGTATTGGCTGCTAACCCGAATCTTGTTCAGAACCCCGGTTATTAGCCTTAATATTTAAATAAATTCTTAAAGAGAGCAGGCAATTCTTATATTTGCCTGCTCTCTCTTTTTTTTATTTTAGAAATCAGTTTTTCTGAGAAACCGCTTATAAAAAATGAGACTGGGAAGGTTTAATATTCTGCTTGCAGGCATAATGATGTTGCTGCCAGTAATGATGTGGTCATGCAATAACAGGGGGTCTGAAAATGCACGTGCTCCGCTGTTCACCCTTCTTGACTCAAAACATACCAATATCGGTTTTATTAACAGGCTTGACTATACTGAAGAGTTCAATACCTATACATTCAGAAATTTTTATAATGGTGCCGGTGTGGGACTTGGAGACTTTAACAACGATGGTCTGCTCGATATATATTTTTGTGGCAACCAGGCAGGAAACAAACTCTATATTAATAAAGGTAATTTTGTCTTTGAGGATGTGACAGACCGTGCCGGGGTTGGATGCAAAGGCTCATGGTCGACAGGCGTAAGCATAGTGGATATTAACGGCGATGGACTGCCGGATATCTATGTCTGCAAATCGGGAGATCCTCACAGCAAGAACCGGCATAACGAGTTATTTATTAACAATGGCGATCTGACCTTTACGGAAAGAGCCGCAGAATATGGTCTGGATGTTGTCGGATTGTCAAACCATGCAGTATTCTTCGATTATGACCGCGACGGGGACCTCGACTGCTACCTCCTGAACAACTCCATTCAATCAGTATTGGGATTTACAATGAAACCAGGGCAGCGTGAGATATACGATTCACTGGGAGGGAATAAGTTGTTCCGGAATGATGGGGGCCATTTTACCGACGTAACCAGAGAGGCAGGAATTTACGGAAGCAGGATCGGCTTTGGACTCGGAGTGAGTGTTGGCGATATAAACCGCGACGGGTGGCCCGATATTTATGTTTCCAATGACTTTTTTGAACGCGATTACCTTTATATCAATAATAAAAACGGCACCTTTACGGAATCTCTGGAAGACTATATGCGTGAGATCAGCCTGGGGTCAATGGGTTCTGATATGGCTGATATCAATAACGACGCATGGCCAGAGATATTCGTAACTGAGATGACCCCGGAAGGAAACTCACGGCTCAAGACAAAAGCATTGTTCGACAGCTGGGAAACCTACCAGGCTAAAGTTAGAAACGGCTATTATCACCAGTTTGCCAGGAATACCCTTCAGCTGAATAACAAAAACGGCTTGTTCAGTGAAATTGGAAGGTTGAGCGGTATCAGTTATACCGATTGGAGCTGGGGAGCATTGATCATGGATCTCGATAACGATGGCTGGAAGGATATTTTTGTTGCGAACGGTATCTATAAGGATCTGCTCGACCGCGATTACCTCGATATATATTCAGATCCATCAATCATGCGGTCCATGATAAGAAATGAAGAAAAAGCAATTTTAAGATTGATCGATAAGATCCCTTCGGTGAAGGTGCCCAATTATGCTTTTCATAATAATGGTGATCTCACCTTTACAAATTTATCAGCCTTGTGGGGACTGGATACTCCTTCATTTTCGAACGGAGCTGCCTATGGCGATCTTGACAACGACGGTGACCTGGACCTTGTAGTTAATAATGTAAATATGCCACCGTTCATATACCGGAATGAAACAAACAGGAAGCAAGGAACAAATTTTCTTACCCTTACACTGAAAGGCGCGGGTAAAAACAGTGGCGCAATTGGCGCAAATGCTACACTTTATCATGACGGTAAATTAGATTACGAGGAACTCATGCCCATGCGGGGATTTCAATCCTGTTCCGATAACAGGCTCCATTTTTCATTTGGCAGTTCAACAAAAATAGATTCGATCGTCGTGAACTGGCCCGACGGGAAGTGCTCTGTCATTCTACACCCTGAAGCCAACCAGTTCCTGACACTGGATGAAAAAACCACAGCTACAAAAGTTTCTTATCCGCCTGTACAGGAACCATCAACCATTTTCAAAAAGACGGAACAGATCAATGGACTGGATTATACTCATAAGGAGACGAATTTTACAGACTTTGACCGCGACAAGCTTTTATTCCAGATGCTGTCGAATGAAGGACCTCATATGGCTGTTGCCGATGTAAATGGAGACGGGCTGGATGATGTATATATTTGTGGCGGCAAAGGACAACCCGGAGCCCTGTTCGTACAGGACAGGCAGGGTCATTTCAGGAAAACCAATGAGAAATTATTTGAAAAGGACAGGATCTCTGAAGATATAGACTGCGCTTTTTTTGATGCAAACGGAGATGGATATCCCGATCTGTACGTTGCCAGCGGTGGCAATGAATTTCCAACCTCTTCATCCGCCTTAAGCGATCGTTTATATTTAAATGATGGCAAGGGAAATTTTGTAAAATCAAAACAGATCCTTCCGGCCGGAAAATATGAGAGTACTTCATGCGTAAGACCGGCCGATTTCGACAATGACGGTGATATTGACCTGTTCGTTGGCATACGCTTGCTTCCGTTTGCATATGGCCTGCCTGTAAACGGTTACCTGCTGGAGAATGACGGGAACGGTAATTTTAAGGATGTGACTGCAAAAAGAGCGCCGGGACTGAAGAAAATTGGAATGATAACAGACATGGTATGGGCCGATGTGAATAATGACGGATATCCCGACATGGTAATTGTCGGAGACTGGATGCCTGTTAAAATATTCATTAATGACCATGGATACTTCACTGACCAGTCAGACAAGTTCGGGCTTTCAAATACGGAAGGCTGGTGGCATACCATCGTAGCCAAAGATCTCAACGGCGATGGGAAGGTTGACTTTATTCTTGGCAATAATGGCCTGAACTCATTTTTTAAAGCCTCAGCTGAAAAGCCTGTGACCATGTACGTGAATGATTTTGACCTTAACGGCACCATTGAGCAGATCATTTGTTCCTACAATGGAGATAAATCATATCCTGTAGTCATGAAGGATGATCTTGTGGACCAGATACCTTCCCTTAAAGCAAAATATAAAAAGTATGATGATTATAAAGACCAGACCATAAATGATATTTTCCCTGAAGAGGTTCTGAAACGGTCAGTGGTGCTCAAGGCAAGGAATATGGAAAGTTGTGTGCTTATCAATTCCGGAAAAGGATCCTTTAACATTGTCCCCCTTCCTGTTGAAGCACAGTTTTCTCCTGTCTATGCAATTATTGCAGACGACTTTGATCATGACGGAATTTGCGATCTGGTTATCGGTGGAAACCAGTACAGGGCCAAACCCCAGACCGGAATTTATGATGCTAGCTATGGACTCTTTTTAAAGGGTAACGGGGATGGAACATTTCAGGCAGTTTCCGCTCTTACATCAGGTTTTTTCACTAAAGGGGAGATCAGGGACCTTAAGGTTATTAAAATAAATGACAAAAATATTCTTACAGTTGTAAGAAATAATGATAATTTCCAGTTTTATAAATATTAGAAAAAATTATGAAAATAAGATTTTTTTGGATTTTGCCTATTCTGATCTCAGGCTTTATCATAGTTGGATGTTCATCCAGGGCAAGATATGAACACAGGTTGAAGCATGAGCTTGCCAGCGGGGTGAGACATGATTCTTTGTTTATGGGTTTATACCTTGGCATGCCTCAAAAAGATTTCTACCTCCGTTGCTGGGCACTCAATAAAAAAGGACTGGTCAAACAGGGTTCAGCCAATGTGACCGTAGAATATGTGCTTCGTGGCGAACTGAAATACCCTGGAACCATGAATTTTTATCCCACCTTTACTCATGACGGCAAAGTTCGTGAAATGCCGATTGTATTCGTTTACAGCGGCTGGGCACCCTGGAACAAAAAACTATCTGCAGATAATCTCGAGCTCGACATATTAAGGTGGTATAAAAAGGTTTATGGCGGGGGCTTCATTCCTGTCAGACATCATGAGCACGGGACTGCCTATGTCAAGATAGACGGGAACAGGCGTATTTCAATATTCAAGGCTGAGGATCCTTATGTCTGGGTCGTCTTTACTGACCTCCTTGCACCTAAGGATTCAACCAATTCTGCTAAGGCAGGAAACCAATAGTAATTATTTCACAAAAGTTGCGGGAGAAAACCAGGATGAATAAAACAGATAAATCATATTCAGGTATTATCAGATTAGCCTTATTACTGATTCTGATATTCATTTATGCATGCAGCAGGCAGGCAGGAAAACCCCTGTTTACTCTCATGCCATCCTCGGTAACGCATGCTGACTTTGTCAATCAGCTGGATTTTGACAAAAAATCTAATGAAAAGTTCAACGTAATTACTTTTCGTAATTTTTATAATGGAGGAGGAGTGGCACTTGGCGATATTAACAACGATGGCCTTATTGATATATTCATGACATCCAACATGGGTCGTAATGTGCTGTATCTGAATAAGGGAAATTTCCAGTTTGAGGATATAACAACCAGGGCAGGTATTGATGGAAATGGTCAGTGGTCAACAGGTGTCAGCTTTGCGGATGTTAACGGTGATGGATTGCTTGATATATATGTATGCAGTGCGGGAAACTTCAAAGGAAAGGAAAACAGGAATAAATTGTATATCAATAACGGGGACCTGACATTTACTGAAGAGGCTGCAAAGTATGGCATTGAAGGGACGGGAAACTCGACCCAGGGGGTGTTTTTTGATTATGACAAGGACGGTGACCTTGACCTGTTCCTGCTGAACAATTACGCCAAGGCTATTAGCAGCTTTACCAACATGAAGAACCTGCGGGATATCAGGGATTCCATGGCCGGAGATAAGCTCTTCAGAAATGACGGTGGCAAGTTTACCGACGTCAGTGCGCAGGCCGGAATTTACGGAAGCGTAATTGGATTCGGAATGGGAGTCTCAGTTGGGGATATCAACAGGGACGGATGGATGGACATTTATGTATCAAACGATTTTTTTGAACGCGATTACATCTATATAAATAATCATGACGGTACTTTTAAAGAATCCCTCGTAAATATGATGAAATCCGTTTCCGCTGCATCCATGGGTGGCGATATGGCCGATGTGAATAATGACCTCTATCCAGAAATGTTTACCACCGATATGGTACCTGAGCATGACGACCGTTTAAAAACAAAGACCACGTTTGACAGCTGGGAAAGTTATAAAACCAATGTCGACAATGGCTATTACCATCAGTTCACTCGCAACATGCTTCAATTAAATAATGCTGACGGAACTTTCAGTGAAATTGGGCGTATGTCTGGCATAAACGCTACCGACTGGTCGTGGGGGGCATTGATCACAGATCTCGATAATGACGGACTCAAGGATATTTTCGTAGCAAACGGGATCTATAAGGACCTTGCCGACCAGGATTTTTTCAAGCTCTTTTCAAACCGCGATATAAGGATGTCATTTATTTCAGACAACAAGGTGGATTATAAGGCCCTTGTCGATGCCATCCCGTCAGTAAGGATCCCCAATTATGCATATAAAAACATGGGGAACTACAGGTTTCAGAATATGGCATCCCAATGGGGCCTGGATACGCCTAGTTTTTCAAACGGATCGGCTTATGGTGATCTTGATAATGACGGCGCCATGGATCTTGTGGTCAACAATGTCAACATGCCGATGTTCATCTACCGGAATGAAGCAAGGACCCAGCTTCCCAACAACCATTTTCTTAAAGTTATCCTCAAAGGCGCGCCGGGTAATACAGAGGCTATTGGTGCAAAGGTAACTGCAATTCACAATGGCAAATATGTATACCTTGAACAAATGCCTATGCGCGGATACCTTTCCACTGTCGATCCCCGACCGAACCTCGGACTCGGTCCATGGACCATTGTTGATTCTCTTGTTGTCGAATGGCCCGATGACCGGATCACCCTGCTGACAAATGTAAAAACCGACCAGATCCTGACCCTTGACCAGAAAGATGCCGTAAGGATGTCATTCAGCCTTGAAGATTCCACAAGGTCAGAGAACAGGTATTTCAGTGGCATGAGCAGCAGGAAAATTATCGACTTTACGCACCGGGAGGATAATTTCAACGATTTTGAAAGGGAACCTCTCATGTATCAGATGATGTCGACGGAAGGTCCGCGAATGTGCAAAGGAGATGTAAACGGCGACGGTCTTGAAGACATATTCATATGCGGCGCCAAAGGTCAGCCAGGTGCATTATTCATTCAGCATAAGGATGGTACCTTCGAATCAGTTGATAAAGAAGTGTTTGAAGCTGACAGGATATCTGAGGATGTTGATTGTGCAATGTTTGATGCTGACGGCGACGGTGATCTCGATCTGTATGTCGCCAGTGGAAGTAACGAATTCCCTGAGAGCTCATCAGCCCTGAACGATCGTCTGTATATAAACGATGGTAAGGGACATTTTGTAAAATCAAAGCAGATCCTTCCTGCCGGGAAGTATGAAAGCACCTCATGTGTCAGACCGGCCGATTATGATAAGGATGGGGCTATGGATCTGTTTGTCGGGATCCGTTTTAAGCCATTTCTCTATGGAGTACCTGTAAACGGATATATTCTTAAGAACGATGGTAAAGGACATTTTACAAACGTTACTCAAAATGTTGCTCCCGAATTGCTTAAGGTTGGGATGATCCGCGATATGCAGTGGGCAGATGTTGACGGTGATGGCAACCTCGATATGATAATAGCCGGCGACTGGATGCCTCTTAAAGTGTTCATAAATGACAAAGGCAAGTTCAGGGAAAAAAAGGATGCTTTTTCTGAAAAGACAGAGGGATGGTGGAATTGCCTGGCTGTAGGGGATTTTAACGGTGACGGCTATGTCGATTTCATTGCAGGGAACCTTGGTCTGAATTCAAGATTCCATGCTTCTCCTGAAAAACCAGTTGATCTGTATGTCAATGATTTTGATCTGAATGGCACAGTCGAACAGATAATATGTGGCTATGACGGGGATAAATCCTATCCTATGCTGCTGAAACATGATCTCACCAGGCAGATCCCTGCACTTGAAAACAAATACCCGAAATATGAAATGTATAAGAATCAGCAGATAACTGATATTTTCACACCCGAACAATTGAAGAATGCTGTTCATCTGAGTGCATACCTTTTTGAGACTTCACTTTTCCTCAATGACGGAAAAGGCCATTTCAAAAGGACACCCTTGCCTCCTGAAGTTCAGTTTTCGCCGGTATATGCCGTCACTGTCGGTGATTATAATAATGATGGTCATCCGGATATCCTGCTTGGCGGAAACCTCTACAATGCAAAACCGGAACTTGGCCGGTATGATGCAAGTTACGGAGCTATGCTGCTTGGCGATGGGCACGGAGGTTTCAAATATGTTCCTGCAAAAACCTCAGGATTGCATCTTGACGGTGAGATCCGGGATTTCAAGGAGGTAAAAACCTCCGGTGGCAATTTACTTGTGGTTGCAAGGAATAACGACTCCCTTCAGATTTTCAAGATATTGGACAGGTGAATTTTTCATATGAAAAACTCCGTTCCGGTTCTGATCCTTATCCTGATCCTTTTTTCATGCAAACCCAGGGAAGAGGAGCATCTCTTTACTCTGCTGCCTTCTTCAGTAACGCATATCGATTTTAAAAACCAGCTGAAAGAAAGCGCGCAGAACAACATAATCGAATATCTCTATTTCAATAATGGTGCAGGAGTAGCTGCAGGTGACATCAATAATGACGGGCTGGTCGATCTCTATTTCACATCGAACCAGGGGCCGAACAAATTGTATCTGAACAAGGGCAATTTCGTTTTTGAAGATATTACAGATGCAGCCGGAGTTGCAGGAACCGGCGACTGGAAGACCGGCGTTACAATGGCTGATGTGAACGGGGACGGACTTCTC
The DNA here is from genome assembly GCA_050013475.1 of Bacteroidales bacterium. Classification (GTDB taxonomy): domain Bacteria; phylum Bacteroidota; class Bacteroidia; order Bacteroidales; family VadinHA17; genus LD21. Next base: position 41,687 of record JBEKFE010000004.1, on the reverse strand, counting down.
GATATCTATGTCTGTGAAGTGGGCGACTATAAAAATCTTCATGGCAGGAACCAGCTGTTCATAAACCAGGGGAACCTTACCTTCAAGGAAGAAGCTCATGAGTATGGACTTGACTTCCAGGGCTTCTCTACACAGGCCGTCTTTTTTGACTATGATGGTGATGGCGATCTTGACATGTACCTTCTTAACCATTCGGTCCACTCTGCCAGAAGCTATGGCCCCGCTTCATTACGGTTCGATTTTGATTCACTTGCCGGAGACAGGCTTTACAGGAATGATGTGGTAAACGGGAAACATGTCTTTCATGATATCACAAGGCAGGCCGGGATCTACAGCAGCCAGATCGGTTACGGACTGGCAGTAAATGTATGTGATATTAATAACGACGGCTTTCCGGATATTTTTGTCTCAAATGATTTCCATGAAAATGATTATCTCTATATAAATAACGGCAACGGCACATTTACGGAGCGGCTCGCTGATATGTTCGGCCATACGAGCAGGTCATCGATGGGAAATGATGTAGGGGACATCAACAACGACGGTCTTCTGGACGTGATGGTCCTCGACATGCTGCCCGAGGATGAAAAGATACGTAAACAGTCTGCCGGTGAAGATGATTATGACCTTTATAAGCTGAAGCTTGATTACGGCTATTATTACCAGTTCGTCCGCAATACCCTTCAGCTTAACCTGGGGGGAGGGATGTTCAGCGAGATAGGGCGCCTTTCAGGGATCTACCGGACTGACTGGAGCTGGTCTCCGCTCTTGTGCGATGTCGATAATGACGGCTGGAAAGACCTGTTTATTACAACAGGTATATACAGGAGGCCAAATGATCTTGATTACCTCAGGTTTCTTACCGGCGACAACAGGAACTTTCCGACACGCGACAACAGCAGGGTCGCAGATAGTGTTCTTTACGGCAAAATGCCGCTCCAGCCGAATATCAGCTACATGTACCGGAACAACGGGGATCTTACTTTCACAAATATGGCCGGGAAATGGGGTTTCAACACCCGGTCATTCTCCAATGGAGCTACATACGCCGATCTGAATAATGACGGGACCCTCGACCTGATAGTCAATAATATCAACGAAAAGGCATTCATCTACAGGAACAACGGTTCAGTCCTGCTCCATAACCATTACCTTTCAGTAGCCTTTAAGGGAAATATGATGAACAGCAGGGGGATCGGGGCACGGGTAACCCTGTTCCTCAAAGGAGAAAAGCAGGTGGCTGAACAATATCCTGTAAGGGGCTTCTTATCTTCAACCTCCGACATATTGCATTTTGGCCTGGGCAAATCGGAAATGATAGATTCGCTTATCGTAAGGTGGCCCGATATGAGTCAGCAGGTTTTAAAAAACATCCATGCCGATCAGCTTCTGACTCTCGATATCAGCAATGCTGAAAAGAGTGCTGTCACCATCAGTCCGGAAAAACAGGAACAGAAATTATTCAGACGGGTTAAAATACCAGGACTTCAATTTATTCATAAAGAGGACCCATATGTCGATTTTACCCGCGAAAAGCTGATACCACACAGTTTATCGGCGGAAGGACCGGCCATAGCGGCAGCGGATGTAAATGGAGACGGCCTCACGGATATCTTTATCGGTGGTGCAAAGGGCCAGGCATCTGCCCTGTTCATCCAGCAAAAAGACGGGACATTTAAAGAATCGGAAATAGAGGCCTTAAAAGAAGATCATTTCTCAGAATATGTCGACGCAGTATTCTTCGACGCTGATGGAGACGGCGACAACGATCTTTACCTTGTATGCGGAGGGAATGAGCTGCTGCCTGATAATATGTTGCTCTCCGACAAGCTGCTGATAAACGATGGCAAAGGAGTATTCAGACTATGTGACAAGGGAGCACTGCCTGTTATGTCTCATAACGGATCATGCGTCCGTCCCTGTGACTTTGACAATGATGGAGATATTGATCTTTTTGTTGGCTCAAGGTCAGTGCCAGGTTCATACGGATGGCCTGCCGAACAATATCTTCTTGAGAATGATGGTCATGGCCATTTCAAGGATGTTACCGCAGAAAAAGCCCCGGAGCTTCAATATGCAGGCATGGTGACCGACGCGGTCTGGGCCGATTATGACAGGGACGGGGATAAGGACCTGATAGTGACCGGCGAATGGATGAATGTTTCCGTATTCAGGAATGACAAAGGACATTTCAAAGATGTGACAAAAGCCGCAGGTCTGGGTGAAACATCCGGATGGTGGAATTGTATAAAGGCAGTGGATATTGACGGCGATGGAGACCTGGATCTTATCGCGGGTAACCTGGGACTTAATTCTATACTTAAAGGCTCACCAAAAGAGCCTGTCGAAATGTTCCTGAATGATTTTGATAACAATGGCTCACTCGATCCTGTCATATGCACCTATCAGAATGGCGCCTGCTATCCTGTTGCTTCTCTCGACGAGCTGGAGAGCCAGATCCCCGGACTGAAGAAAAAATTCCCTGATTATTCCGATTTTGGTGGGAAAACCGTCAGGGAGATCTTTGGCAGGAATGCAATTGACAAAGCAGTGAATAAGAAGGCTGTGATGTTTGAGACCTGCATCTTCATAAACAACGGCGACGGGACTTTCAGCATGAAGAAACTCCCTGTAGAAGCCCAGTTCTCTCCTGTCAGGGATATTCTTGCAACAGATCTTAACCATGATGGGCTCCCCGACCTTATACTCGTCGGGAATGATTACCAGGTAAGACCTTCCTACGGGCGATATGATGCAAGTTACGGCTGGTGCCTGCTGGCGGATACAACCCATGAATATCATACAATTATGCCGGTCAGCAGCGGTTTTGCTGTAAGAGGAGATTCCAGAAAGATAATCAGTCTTACGGCAGGTGGGAACCAATATGTAGTGGTCGGGGTGAATAATGACAGCCTACAGGTTTTCAGCTTGCAGAAATGAGCCAAAGCTTTAAACGCCCCGGGTGTCTGGAGTTAAGCGTCGGACTATAGCTGATTTTCTTTCAGGAAGCTGATAAGCTGGTTGATATCCGGGCTAATGGCTGTTTTGACATAATAGCCTGAAACTGCATTTGCTACCAAAAGAGAGGGGAAGAGTTCAAGCCCCTGTAGTTGTGCAAAACAGAAACCTGCATTAAAATTATCTCCACCACCTGTCAGGATCACCGGATCCTTACACAAGAAGGTAGTGCACTTTTCAAAGGCAACTCCGTCATAGGCGATGGCGTCTTCAGTCCGGTGAATGACAAGGATATTGGTATTTGTCGATCTGAAAAGAGATTTCACAAAATCCTCATCTGAAGTACTTTGTGAAATACCAAGTGCGGTAGCTACCAGATCTGCCTCATTATGGTTAAGACTAAGTATTGTTTCAAAGTATTCCCTGAACTCTGATACAAGGCGGACAGCATTTTTGATCTCTTCGACCGACTTACGCGAACAATCAGAAAGATCGGTAAAAAAAAGAGGCCTTGATCCTGCGGGTATTACCCCAGGAATAATCTCATTAAGAAATCCCTCCCAGATTTCAGAGGATCTGGCAATTTCGCTCCAGTTCAGAAATGAGATAAGCTGCTTTCCCAACAGCCACTTTTTGATCTGATCAACACCTATAAGACTTTTTATTGATCCCCAGGTAAGATTATCATAGTGCCCCGGATCAAAAAGTATCACCTTGGTATTGTCAAACTCAAGAGCTGTTGCGGTTATAGTATCTCCGATCGTATGAAGGGTGCAATTGGAAGAGATCGATCTGAAGAACGGAAGAATATCCGGAAGTCCGAATGTCCCGGCACAGTCTGTCTTTATTCCCAGGTTTCCAAGTGCATTCCCGGTGATCGCCATATTCCCGCCAAACTTTGAGATCCTTGTCTGCAGCTCTATCCCGCAACTCTTATTCTCGCTGCTGATCAGATACTCTCCGAACTGGCGGCTTGATGAATAAAAACCGGTATCATTATTTTCATCCTTTTCCCTCACGATCCTGACAATAGTATCTATGCATGCATCGAATCCAAGGAAAGCTGCTGAACCGGTACTCCTTTCCCTGCCAAGTACAGATATAATTGAAGGTACGGAATCAAGAATCTCCTTATTCATCTAAAACTGTTTACAGAAGTCTGGCTGCATCATTATCGAGGAGCAGAAATGAATTTGAAAGTGCCTTTATAACCGAGGCGGGGAAAGCAGGGGATACTTCACTCTCAATAAGTTTCCTGGCAACCTCTGCTTTCCTTGTTCCATTCATCTGGAGAATCACTGTTTTTGCCTCCATTATATATTTGATCCCAAGTGAGATACCTCTGGTAAGTTTTACGTTGCCCGAAAAATATTTCTGCCCCACAATTTTTGTGGTCTCATCAAGATCCACAATATGGGAATAGAGATCGAAAGAAGTTCCGGGTTCGTTCAATCCAAGATGTCCGTTCATCCCGACACCAAGAAGCATCATATCAACTGTACCGTATTTCCTGATAAAATCATCCGTCTTTTTGCACTCCTTCGTAAGATCATTTGACTCCCCGTTGAAAAAACAGAAATTATCCTCCGAATAATCTATATGGTCGAAGAGGTGCTTCTTAAGGAATGAAAAACAGTTCTCATTTTTCATCTCTCCCAGGTGAGCCCATTCATCGAGCCCTACTATCCGGCTCTTTTTAAAGCTTACCTGACCTGATCTGTTAAGTCCGATCAGGTGCCTGAAGGTTCCCACCGATGTCTCTCCTGCAGGGAAGCATAGAAGCGCATCGGGCTTTTTATTGATTATCGAAACGATCATCTCGGCTGTCTTTACCGACAGCTCCTCGTAATCTTTATATATAATCTGTTTCACAATTATTGAAATTACGTGATCTTAAAAAAATACCTGCAAGTGATTTTTTTAACCGCAGAGTGCGCAGAGTCCGCCTTTCCTAAGAACCGGCGGAGGCACAGAGGACGCGGAGTGAAATGATATTTAAAATTACCTCTGCGACCTCTGCGGTCATTCTCTGCGTCCTCTGCGTTTAAATCTTCATATTTTAGAAAATTCTTATCTCTATGCGTCAGGGATACTCATATCTTCAGCTCTCCCCAGCCTTTCCGGTACTCTCTTTTTACGAACTGGTTGGCTTTCTCGAAATTGGTGATCTTCATATTCTCACCATCCCACTTATATGTTATGTATCGTCCCGGGAAGATATATCCTTCCATGTCACCATAGACAGGATCCTTGCGGCTTATCTTTTCGCGGATATTGAAGCTTCTCAGGATAAGATTTCCCATCAGCACTGTTTCAGTTAACGGACCGGCATATCCGACAAAGGGTGAATCGACTTCTGCATTGCCATAACCTGCTATACATGCATCGATCCACTGCCACCAGTGACCGTCCATATCGCCCGCTATCCTTGGATACTTCTGTGGAACACTGATCTCCTTATTCCTTGAAAGAGGAAGCAGTATGGGGTTACGTCCGCCCCATCCGCATGCGGCTTTTCCTTTTGTTCCGATGAAAAGAGTACCTCCTTCATAATCGTTAAGACCCAGTGGATAATCAGCCAGAATTTCATTCATATTCACGTCAGGATCGATCTCATTGGGCCTGTCAGGGGTTATACCACCGTCCATCCAGAAAAGATCCAGGTCTTTCCCGTTTTTAAGCTTGTATCTGAAACGGACTATACTTGATACCGGTCCGCTGTCAGGATAGAGACCCTCGACAAAGATACCGCTGTAGACTGTGCTTGCACTGCAGGTAACTTCGGTGGGATATCCAAGATTGAGCAATTTGAACGGAGGCCCGATAATGTGGCAACCCATATCGCCAAGAGCACCGGTTCCGAAGCGCCACCAGCCTCTCCAGTTGAATGGAACAAGATTATCAATGTAATTTGTCTCTTCAGCCGTACCCAGCCAGAGATCCCAATTCAGTTCTGATGGAACTGCGGGGCGGGAGGCGGGCCATGGTATTCCCTGCGGCCATACCGGCCTGTCTGTCCAGCAATAGACTTTCTGAATATCCCCGAGGATATCAGCCTCGATCCATTCCCTGAGGGTTCTCATACCGTCGCACGAAGCTCCCTGGTCGCCCATCTGTGTCACCACCCTGTATTTTTCAGCAGCCTGTGTAAGTATGCGAGCCTCGTAGATATCGTGGGTCAGAGGTTTCTGCAGGTAGAGATGTTTCTTAAGCTGCATTGCGCTTAACCCCACGATTGCATGGTTATGGTCGGGGATAGCCACTGTAACGGCATCAAAGCTCTTGCTCTCCTTGTCGAACATTTCTCGCCAGTCGTGATAAAACTTTGCTTTTGGAAATTGTTTGATTCTCGGGGCAGCCATCCTGTCGTCAACGTCGCAAAGGAACGCAATTTCTGCATTTTTCTTGGGTGCAATTGCATAATGCCGGATGTCATCCGCAGCCTCACCACCGCAACCGACAGCTGCGATCATCAGCTTGTCACTCGGAGCTACATGACCGAGTCCGCTTACTGTAAAGCTTGGAAGTATAGTAAAGGCAGCAGCTCCTGAAGCCGCTGTCTTCACAAAATTCCGTCTGGAGATACCTCCGCTATTCTCCGGAACTCTTTTATTTGATTTCATTGTATGATCATTAAAATGTCAGGCAATAAAATAAGCCGGTATTTATTTTGTACCCTTCTTGAGCGGCTTTACAGCAACCTCCTTGAAGAATACCACATCTTTATCGCTATGGTTCTGAAGGCCTATATATCCGAATTCCGGACGCGGACCACGCTGTGGTTCAAAATCAAACTTACGCTCAGGAACAGCATCACCTTCTTTGTAGTCGGTTACTTTTATACCGTTTATATAAACAATTGTATGAAGCCCATCAAGTGTAATTTCGGTGGTGTTCCATTGAGGTCCCGGTAAGGCTGGTTTGGCAAGCGGTTTTGTAAGTGAATACAAAGTACCGGTGTAGTGATAATCATCTTCACCGGAAAGTTCCGGATGGTTATCGATCTGACACTCAAATCCGTAATGCACAGGCATCCATTCTTCGCGTGGTTCGATCGGGATACGGATAAATATTCCGGAGTTGCTGTTTGAATCGCGCATAGCCCAGACAACTTTAATAACGCAGTTCCCGAATTTTTCTCCGGTCCAGTAAAGCAGACCCATACCACCATGAGATTTTATAAAGCCATTCTCGACATATTGACTTCCGGGGCCTACATGCTTCCAGCCTGTCAGGTCTTTCCCATTAAAAAGCTGTCTCCATTCTTTTGAATCCTGAGCAGTTGCTGAGACAACTGCAGTAAGAAGCAGAATAAAAGCGAAAAAGAGGCTAATACTCCTGTTTGACCGGGGTAATAAGCCATTTGCATTGGTTGAATTTTTTTTCATGATTCTGAATTTTGTAATTAATTACTATTTTTTCTTTTAAAAATTGCGTTCGATATTATCGGCCTCGCCCAGAAGCTCAGACTTAATATATAGCTCAAAGGTAAAATAAGGATCAGCATTCCTGACTGGAGCCCTATAATATCTTTGAGTTTGCCTATGAGCAGCGAAAAAACAGCACCGCCGGCTATTGCTGTGCAGAGAATGCCCGAGAATGATCCATGATATTTTGGCACGCTGTTGAGGGCAAGTGAAAAGATGATCCCATACATTACTGAAAGACAGAATCCAAGAACAGGGAAGCCGATCATGGAAATATTTGCTTTACCGAAAAGAGTTATCAGAAGTACTGCAATGGCCGCAGAGGTAAAAATACGCAGTACTATTTTACTGTCGATGATCTTTAACAGGATTAGCCCCAGAAAACATCCGACAGTCATCATTCCCCAGAAAAGGCCAACCGTAGCAGCTCCACCAGTCTCCGGTTTAATGCCGTGATATGTCCTCAGAAATTCAGATATCCAGTTAGCAATACCCTGTTCAACACCTACATAAGAGAAGATACCAAAGAAGAACAATATGACGGTCTTCTGCCTGAAGAGGTCAATATGTATATCCCATGCTCCTACGACTTCATCCTCTTTTCTGACTACTTCAGGGAACCGGACCAGCATGATAATCACTATCATAATGAAGCTTATGAAGGCGAATAACCAGTAGATCGAGATCCAGTGCATTCTCTCCGGCGTCAGAAGAGACATGATCCTTATTAAAAGATCGTGATGGACCTGACTTCCAAGATTTGAGACCAGGTATGAATATACAAATGGGCTCAGAAATGAAGCAGCGCCAAAAACAAGCTGAACGATCATATTGTTGAAAGCGAAGTGCTCCTCTCCTCCCGTTACTCTAAGCAAAGGGAAAAGGGCAACCTGCAGAAGAGCCATGCCGGATCCGATCATGAACAGTGAGCAGAGGAAAACAGGGAAGCCTGGAAGAAGCGAAAAAAGAAGCGCCCCGAAGAAAGCGAGGACCCATGCGGAAACAAGTCCTTTTTTTTCCTGGTACCTCTGTATCAGCATCCCCGATGGTATTGACATCAGGGCATAAGCAATAAAGAATGAGAATGGGAGCATCCCGGTCATGGTCCCGTTAAGTGAAAAGCTGTCGCTGACATTGGGATTTATTGAACCAAGAATGTTGGTTAAAAATGAAATGGCAAAAAATATCAGGAAGATCAGGATGACCAGGTAAAATTTTTGCTTCATGTGAATCCCTTAAACTCTAATTCAATTCCCATCCCAAGTTAAACATTTAGCTTAATGATTATTCTTCCCTGATAATTTTTTATTACACCTGTCAGGATTCAAAAGTCTTGAATCGAGATTTTTATTTCTCTGGCAGATCGCCATGATTCTCTTCCTCAAAAGTTATTTTCCAGGAGTCGTCATTCTGCTTTTTCCAGATCATGATCATTGATCCTTTGGCCAGCGCCGAATAACTCTCATTCTTCCAGTTGAATGTTATCAATCCCTGGATAAAGATCACATTGCCGTTAACTGAAAATGGACCGATGCTGGTATTCATGTTTGATGAGTGCTCAAGCATGTATTTCATTCCGCTTGCAATACTGTCCTTCCCGCTCATTCTCCACCCGCATGAAATGACAATTGCATCATCAGCAAAATAAGTCATGAGCTTGTTCACATTTCCTGAATTGAAGGCAAGGGTAACCTCTTTGGTCAGTGAACCTGCCAGATCCTTATCTTTCAGCGCCTGGGAATTCTGTGTGCAGGCAATAAGAGATGCCAGGAGTGCGATAAAAGAAGCTTTCAATATTGTATTCATGTCAGGGGGATTTGAGATAATTTTATAAAGAAAGGATTCTGCTTGCTTACAGCAATTTACTACAAATAGTCCCCATAGTCAAGGATTTTGACGGATGTTTCCTCTATGCTCCTTTAAAAAGCATAAACACCCCCGCAGCAAGTGCTGCTCCTACTATTGGACCCAGGATCGGAACCCAGGAGTAGCTCCAGTCGCTGTCTCGTTTTCCCGGTATCGGCAGAAGAAAATGAATTATCCTGGGACCCAGGTCACGCGCCGGGTTAATGGCGTAACCAGTTGGTCCGCCGAGGGATAACCCTATCCCGAGAACGACAATTGCAACGGGCAATGCACTCAGGGCGCCAAGCCCGACCTGTGGCTGAGCCATATAAAGTACGGCAAGTGAAAGTGCATAAGTACCAATGACCTCGGTAAGAACATTATACCAGTAGCTTCTGATATTTGGTGCTGTGCAGAATACACCAAGTTTAAGATCAGCATCCCCGGTTGCATCGAAGTGCTTCTTGTATGCAAGCCATACAAGAACGGCCCCGAACATTGCTCCAAGCAATTGGGCGGAGATGTATACAGGAGCCTTTGCAAGCGGGAATTTATCAGCAAGCACCAGTGCAATAGTCACCGCAGGATTCAGATGAGCTCCGCTAAAAGGAGCAGCAATAAGCACTCCGGTAAATACTCCGACGGCCCATCCGAATGTTATAACGATCCAGCCGCTGTTTGACCCCTTGGTCTTGTCAAGCACCACGTTGGCAACCACACCGCCCCCGAATACGATTATTATGGCGGTACCAAAAAATTCTGCAAAGAATGGATTCATAGAATTTCAATTAAGGTATATAAAAATAAATTATTTTATCTATCTGCAGCCCAGGCTTTTGCTGCTTTGACTGCCCTGTGCCAGCCTTTGATCATTGCTGCTGCCTGCGGTTCAGGAATCGCAGGAGTGAATGCCATGTCCTTCTGCCACTGACGGCTGATCTCATTAATGCTGTTCCAGTAGCCGACGGCAAGACCCGCAAGGTATGCTGCTCCAAGTGCAGTTGTTTCAGTTATTCTTGGTCTTACGACAGCCGTTCTGAGCAGATCAGACTGGAACTGCATCAGGCTGTTGTTTATCGTGGCTCCGCCATCAACCCGAAGCTCCTTTATTATGATCCCTGAATCCTGCTGCATTGCACCGAGTATATCAAAAGTCTGGTAGGCAATGCTTTCTAGTGAGGCCCTGGCAATATGAGCAGCTGTAGATCCTCTTGTCAATCCTACGAGGGTACCCCTTGCATGCTGATCCCAGTGAGGCGCCCCAAGCCCTGCAAAAGCAGGCACAAAATATACATCTCCACTGTCAGTAACTTTTGCTGCAAGTTTTTCGACGTCGGCTGAGGAGCTTATAATTCCCAGTCCATCCCGAAGCCATTGTACCACTGCTCCCGCTATGAAGATGCTCCCTTCAAGGGCATAATGTGTTTCATTTCCGATCTTCCAGGCTATTGTTGTAAGAAGTTTGTTCTTCGACCTGATCGGGCTCTTGCCGATATTCATCATCATAAAACATCCAGTACCATAAGTGTTTTTGACCATTCCCGGTTCAGTGCACATCTGCCCGAAAAGTGCGGCTTGCTGATCGCCGGCAATACCCGCGATACGTATGGGCGAAGAAAAATGGCCGGATGTTTCACCAAAGATCTCGCTCGATGATCTTACCTCCGGAAGAATGCTTTCGGGAATGTTCATGAGCTTAAGCAGCTCCCCGTCCCAGCTTAGATTATTAATATTAAAAAGCATTGTCCTTGAGGCATTCGATACATCTGTAATATGAAGTTCACCTCCTGTCAGATTCCAGATCAGCCACGAATCGATGGTCCCGAATGCCAGCTGACCCCTTTCAGCAAGCTGGCGCGCACCTTTCACATTATCAAGTATCCATTTGACCTTGGTCGCGGAAAAATAGGCATCGATCACCAGCCCGGTCTTCTCAAGTATCTTTTCTTCATTCCCTTCCGCTTTCAGCTTGTCGCAATACCCGGCTGTACGTCTGTCCTGCCATACTATCGCATTATAAACCGGCTTGCCTGTTGTCCTGTTCCAAACCACTGTTGTCTCCCGCTGGTTGGTAATGCCGATTGCGGCGATATCCTTACTGTCAATGCCAGCCTTAATCAGGGCATCAAAAGCGACACCTGCCTGCGAGGACCATATCTCATCAGCATCGTGTTCCACCCATCCGGGTTGTGGATATATCTGGGTAAATTCCTTCTGGGCTGCCGTTACAGGCTGACCATCGTGATCAAAAACTATTGCCCTTGAGCTTGTAGTTCCCTGATCGAGTGCCAGAATATACTTCTTCATAAAGAGTGTATTTAGTATATATTTGATTTATCTCACATAGTTCCTTACAAGCGCACTGAATTTGTCCAGCTCAGCGGTTTTCCAGGTAATGTCAAAACCAAGTTCGTCCGCCATTATAGAACCAACTTCCTCAGCCATCTTTTCACTTTCCCTTGCATCGAGAAAAAGCGCCCGGGTCCTTCTCGACAGAACATCTTCGATCGAAACAGGCATTTCATTTCTGCATATCCAGACTATCTCGGCTTTTGTATAAGGAAGCGAACCGGTAATCTTATTGCCCATACCCGGGTTCTCTGCGATCAGGTTTTCAATCTCCGAAGCGCCATTTCCGTATATCTTAAGCCTGTCATTGCTATATGTTTCATTCCCGGAATCAAGATTGTATCTCTTTGTAACACAGTCCCTTTTTTCAAGAAGACCGGCTTTCATGGCTCTGTCGACAGTCTCCTCTGCCATGCAGCGGTAAGTTGTCCATTTGCCTCCTGTAACCGTGAGAAGCCCGGATACTGAAAGGATTATCTTATGCCGGCGCGAGATCTCCTTGGTCGACCTCGGGTTATCCGGATCGGAAGCAAGAGGACGGAGTCCTGCAAAAACCGAAAGTATATCCTTTCTTTCAGGGGCCCTGACAAGATATTTTGCTGCGGTGCGCAGAATAAAACTGATCTCCTCCTCAAGTGCGGCTGGTTCATCGCTGATTTTTTCCAGGGGCGTATCTGTCGTACCAGCCACAACTTTCCCGTACCAGGGTATTGCGAATAAAACCCGCCCGTCATCGGTTTTTGGGATCATTATTGCCGATCTGCCCTGAAGAAAAGATCCGTCAAGGACAATGTGGACACCCTGGCTTGGCTTGATTATATGATGAGCTGAAGGATTATCGAGGCGTAGAATATCATCCGCGAAAACGCCAGTTGCGTTCACGACAACGCCCGCCTTGATCTCATACTCCTTACCTGAGATGTGGTCTGATGCTATTACCCCTTTCACTTTCCCTTTTTCATCCTTCAATAATCCGTTGACCTTGAAATAGTTGAGAACTACCCCCCCGTTTTTCACGCAGTGACATGCAAGCGCTAAAGCCATCCTTGAATCATCAAATTGTCCATCGTGATAGACAATGCCTCCCTTTAATCCTTCCGGCTTTAAGTTTGGTAACCTTTCAAGTGTCTTCTCCCTTCCGATAAAGTATGATTTACCAAGGCTTAGAGAACCGGCCAGGATATCATAAAACTTAAGTCCTGTGGTATAGAGTAACACATCAAACCAGGTGTAAACAGGTATTATAAATTCCTGGTTTGTTGTAAGATGCGGAGCGTTTTTCAGGATCCTCCCCCTTTCTGCAAGCGCTTCCATCACAAGGAATATATCACCCTGCGCCAGGTATCTTACTCCGCCATGCACCAGCTTTGTGCTTCGTGAAGAGGTCCCCTGGGCAAAATCAGATTTTTCAAGAAGAATAGTCCTGAAACCCCTGGTCACTGCATCAAGAGCAACACCCAGTCCAGTTGCGCCTCCTCCTATTACCAGGACATCCCAGGATTGCCCGGACTGATCTTCCATAAGGCTTATCAGGTCATTGCGATTCATAAAAATTTATCTGTTTTCAGATATTAAACATAATGAGAATTGTTTGCATTATCAATTAAAAAAGAGCCAAAAGCCGGTTCCGGAAATGGATATTGAATCCTTAGTCAGAACAAAATGCTACTTTTGTCGTTAGTAAAGTAAAAACTCATGAAATTCTCAGCTATTATGGTTGCTTCAATGTTATTCGCAACAGCATCTTCACAGACCGGGGTGAAGGTAGTGTCATCGGTTGATCTGAAAAGATATGCCGGAATATGGTATGAGATAGCAAGGCTTCCCAATTCTTTTGAGAAGAGCCTGCAATGCGTTACAGCTACCTATTCGCTGCGTGATGATGGCAAGATAACTGTGCTGAACAAAGGCCATAAGATCAGTGACCAGGCTAAAGAAAGCTCAGCAAAAGGAGTAGCCTGGGTTCCGGATCCGAAAGTTCCTGCAAAACTTAAAGTCCAGTTCTTCTGGCCCTTCAGCGGCAACTACTGGATAATTGACCTTGAAAAGGATTATAAGTATGCACTGGTTGGCGATCCTTCATTCAAATACCTCTGGATACTCTGCAGGGAAAAGGTCATGGATGATAAAACCTATAATAACCTTTTAGAAATTGCAGTAAAGAACGGCTTTGACGTAAGCCCCATATTAAAGATAAGCCAGGATTGCAGATAATGTTTTCTCGGCGGATTCCTCTGATTTTCGCTGACTCAGTTTCAAATCTGCGCCGTTATTTAAACTTAAGGCAGACCGGAGCTTTGACCTTTATATCCTGGATCTTTTGAGATGGGATCCCAGATCTCTGGTCAATTTTGAAAACGGCGATATTTCCAGATCTCTGGTTAGCCACCAGCATGAATTTTCCGGAAGGATCTATTGAGAAATTTCTTGGCCAGATACCTCCGCAGTCTGAATGTCCACCCAGTGTAAGCAATCCACTTGCATCTATATTATAGGTCACTATCGTATTCTCACCCCTGTTCGATCCGTAAAGATGCTTTCCCGACCTGTCAATATGTATGTCAGCGCAGCTGTTCTCGCCCGCAAATCCCTTACTTAATGTCGAAACTGTCTGAACGGGAACAAGTCCCTTATCCTTATCAACATTTAAGACGGTAATGGTTGAATTCAGTTCACCAATAACATAAAGAGATGTGCCTGCTTCATTGAAAACAAAGTGACGCGGGCCGGTTCCCTTTGGAAGGTTTATACCGTCAGCAATTAAAGAGATAAGTTTTCCTGATGACCTGTCAAGTGTAAAGATCCATATCCTGTCGAGGCCCAGATCGGTAACATAAACTCTTTGCCCGGTTGGATCAAATGCAACTTTGTGGGCATGCGATATGCTTCCATTATCAGCTCTGAAATGAACTGTATCGGTAACAGCAACCGGGATACCTGATCCGTCAAGCCTGACAACCGCAACGGATCCGCCACCGTAGTTTGCAATTAAGATGAAATCGTTCTGGGGATTTAAAGAGATATAGCATGGACTTCCGTTCGGTACTGCTATTTCATTCACTTTCCTGAGATTTCTGAATGCACCGTCATATTTTATTGTGGTCAATCCGCCGGCCCTGACATTCATGAAAGTATCGACCTCGTTGATCGCATAAATAAGATCTGAGATCCTGCTAAAACACAGGTAAGACGGGTTCGGACCTGCATTGAATGACGACAGGGAATTTATTAATCCGTCTGAAAGATTAAAGTCAAAAACGTTTATTCCCGAATCGCCTGTAGCAGAATAGCTACCAGAAACGAGTTTGACTTTCTGACTGCATCCAGCTAAGATCATTATTGACCATATCGAAATCAGGCTTAAAAGATAGATCCTTCTTTTCATGAGATGTATGATTCATTTTTTTACCACGGAGTAACACGGAGTAAACCACGGAGTTATACTGTTATTACTCCGTTCAACTCCGTGGTAAAATTTTTCAAATATAAGAAAAGGCTGTTTCCAGCCTTTTATCTTTACACTTCAAAGCTGTCAGCTTCCCTGTACGCTTGTATGACACGAGCCTCGCCCTCCTTGCCTTTCAGGCTGCTGCCATGTTCCATGCACAATACGCCCGTATAGTTCCTGCTGTAGATGTATTTAAAAATATTTTTAAAATTGATCTCACCAGTGGATGGCTCATTACGACCCGGATTATCGCCCAGGTGGAATGCTGCTATTTCGCTCCAGGCAGCTTCAATATTGGGAATAAGGTTCCCTTCGGTTATCTGCTGGTGGTAAATGTCATCTACAATTTTGCACGACGGCCTGTTTACTGCCCTGCATATCTCGTAAGCCTGGGGTATCCTGTTAAGGAAAAGTCCGGGGTGATCGTGGAGAGTATTCAGCGGTTCGAGAACCATTACAATGCCTGCGGGTTCAAGGATATCGCAGCAGTACCGTAGGTTATCTATGACATTTGCAGTCTGGAATTCGCGATGGAGCCGTTCATCATATCTTCCCGGAACGACGAGTGCCCATTTTCCATTGATCCTTTTTGCAACTTCAACGCCCTCTTTCATTTTCGATATAAGCATCTCCCTGGTTTCCGGCTTGTTCAGAACAAATGATGTCACTGAGAAGTCGGCATAAAGGACAAATGGTCCGAGATCCATACCAAGCTTCTGCAGGGCATTTGCTATTTTGACCTGATCGTCAACCGGGCGGTTCATGATGCCATTATCGAACATAGCCCTGAAACCCATATCGTGGCAGAATTTGACGTTATCGCCCAGATCCTTTCCGGCATGTTCCTCGAACATTCCAAAATAGGGAGCATATTTTAGCTTAAAAGGCTGCTCAGCTGCCGCAAGCTTGTTTGATTTGCTTTTCTCAGAGGCTCCAAGAAAGGCAGGTGCTGCAATCAAGGCTGTTCCTGAAATCGCAGCCTTCCTGATAAATCCTCTTCTGCTGTTATCCATTTTCATTATTGTTTTTCTGGTTTATAGGCTTCTCCTGCAACCGGAACATCTTTTGGCACATCAACCGGGCCGAAAGCAAACACTTTGGGGCCAAGTTTAAGATCGGAGTTCATCATCTCATCCCAGGTGGTCTCTTTTCCTGTATAAGCAGATATGCGGCCCATGATACCGGTCATGGTAGAGATTGCTGTATTCTCAAGCTCATTGAATGGTTTTCCCGTACGTATCGCGGTTACCAGGTCAATATGCTCCTGTACATAAGGATCCTTCATTTTACCTGTTGAAGGTTTACCCTGCTCATCAAGAGGGTATTCATATTTCCATATTTCGGTACCTTTCTGGTCAAGAATGGTGTTTCTGCAGTTTGATGAACCTTTCGTTCCCTGAACTCTTTCCGAAACATTGTTGACGCAACCGTTGATCTGTCTGCACATACTGTGAAAATGCATGCCGTTATCAAATACAAAATCCACGCTGAAGTTATCATACTGGTCGCCGGTCACCCTTCTTAGTCTTGAACCCATACCTACAGCTTTAACGGGGTGTGAGCCTGTAAACCAGTTCATTACATCAATATTGTGAACATGCTGCTCTACTATATGGTCACCTGACAGCCAGGACCAGTTGACCCAGTTGCGGATCATCCATTCCATCTCGGACCACTCTTTTTTACCATCGCGGTGCCACAGCTTATCCTGATTCCAGTAAACATTACCGCCTACTATATCGCCAATAATGCCTGATTGAATCTGCTTGTATGTTGCAACATAATCCCGCTGGTGCCTCCGCTGTGTTCCGGTGACGATAGTCAGATCCATCTCTTTGGCTTTCAGGGCAGTAGCCATTACTGATCTTGCACCCGTTGGATCTACGCAAAGAGGTTTCTCAGTAAATATATTTTTATGTGCAGCTACAGCAGCCGCAAGGTGTTCCGGCCTGAAATAAGGGGGAGTAGCAAGAATAATCAGGTCGACGCCGGCCTCAAGCACTTTCTGGTAAGCGTCAAAACCTACAAAGCATTTTTCAGAAGGAACTTCCTGGTTCTTCTGTTTCTTTAGCTCATCGCGGCAGGAATCGATCCTGTCCTTGAATGTATCGCCAAGGGCAACTATCTGGAGGTTTGGTCCTGCATCGAGAAAATTAAGCATTGCGCCTGTCCCGCGGCCACCGCAGCCTATGACACCTGCTTTGATAACAGGTCCGTCCGGAGCTTTGTCAAGCCATGAAACGGCAGGAACCACGACCTTTTTTGTTTCCGTACCTGCGCATCCGGCAAGCATGGCCGGGGCAACTATCCCTGCGGCACCTACTGTTGCAGCTGTGCCTAAGAATTTACGTCTGGAGATCTCTGATTTTTTCATATTCGTTGGTTTAAGTTTAGCCTGATGCAATTTACAATTTTCCTGTCTTACGGTCAAATTCACAAACCACCCTGAAGCCGACATAATAACAATCCGAATACCACCATACGCTCTTTGGCATCTGCGGATCGGTCCTGAGCCAATCGTTGGTCCTGGTGTAATCTCGTGCAGCACTTCTTACGCGGCCTGCATTATCCATGAAAGTTCCGCCTCTTATTACATGCTCAGTTCCTGTTTCCGGACCTTTCGGGTCTACGACGATCCCCGGAGCATACTGCGACAGGATATCAGCCTGATACCAGTCTGAACAGAATTCGGCCACATTACCTAGCATGTTCTTAAGGCCGAACGGGTTGGCTTTGACCCTGTCGGGTGTCTGTGTTTTTGAAGGACTGTTCCCTTTATAAACAACATATGTATTGATGACTGCAGTATCATTACGCGATAGTTTTGCCTTCAGTCCGGATTTTTCGAATTTCTTTGGATCGCCGGGAAAGAAATAAGGAGTCTCTGTTCCTCCACGGCATGCATATTCCCACTCTGCCTCGGTTGGAAGCCTGTAAGTCTTTCCCGTCACTTTTGACAACCATTTGCAGTAGGTCTCCGCAGCATGAAAGCTGAAGGAAATTGCAGGTCTTGATCCCATTCCCCATCCCTGATCGGGCTGACCATAAGGGGGAGTGGCCCCGGATATGGCATCTGTTTTGGATGCATTTTTGCGTGAACCTTCGGAATCGGATGAACGCCCTTCCCCCGCGGTCTGGGCATAAAATGCGAGGTACTCGTCCCATGTCACCTCGACCTCGGCCATGAAGAACGCACTTACCTCCACTTCCCTTACCGGTCCTTCATCTTTTCTTCTGAAAGGTTCATTCTCAGGACTCCCCATTTTGAACTTTCCACCTGGAACGGCTACCATTTGAAAAGAAACGGATGAGTTGGGAATCTGCTCCGTATATGACCTGAATTCGTTCACCTTTGCAGGTTCCCTGAATTTTTCCTTTGCAGCTGAGGATGTATTTCCGAAAGTCTTGTTGCTGCCATGAGTATAACCCTCAATGTAATGGCCTGCATTAAGGTGGCAGTTTATGCAGTGCAGTTCCGGGGTCTTTTTCTGCTGCCTGTAATAGAGATGTGCATCTTCTCCCGTTTTTGAAAGCTTGGCCGGGAACAGGTTTTCATGGCACCTGATACAGCTGCTTTCATAGGAATATGTTCTTGCGTATTCAAGACTTCCTTTTCCCTGCCAGTCAAATGAGGCAGAATCTTTTGTCCAGTAATTCCAGAGATCGCGTAAACCTGTCTTAGCCTTTGCAAGAAGGTATCCCTCTCCGTTTGGTGGAAGATGACATTCGACACATGATATCCTGTAACCCGAACGGGTCTCATAATGAACGGAACGCTTCCATGAAGCATCAGCTGCAGGATGAATATGGCATGAAATGCAATATTTGTTTGTTGATGTTGATGTGATGACTTTGCCGGCTCCGATAATGAATGCCATTCCTATGATAAGTCCGGGCAGGAACCATATAAGGATCTTCTTCATAAGTCAAAAATAGATAAGCTCAAGATATAAAAAAACATTAAGCAGTAGTTAATCGTTATCTTACTAACTGTATTTTTATATTTTTTTAAGTTACTCTTCTGGTTGAGGAAAATTCAGAATATGAAAAAGATATTGTTTGTAGTAATTGCAGCCTTCCTGAATATCTCTTTGCTGGCACATCCATGGAAGCCAAATCATTATGTAATAATTGATTCCGACGGCGGAACGGATGATATGAAAGCCATCAGCATGCTGCTGGCTTCCCCCGATGTAAGGGTTCTTGCAATAATCGCCTCACCCGGCGCTCTTAGTGCCGGAGAGGCATTCATAAAGATCAGGAGCATGCTCGACTCATACTGGCATGAAGGCATTCCCGTCGGGATCAACCGAAACTCCCCGTTTAAATCACCCGGCTTCCCGATTGCTTTAAATTATAAATGGGGCGATGAATCTATGACTGATCCTTCAAAAGCTACTGATTATATTCAGGTGATCACTGACATCATCAAAAATGAAAAAACAAAGATCAGCTTCATCTGCCTTGGAGGTCTTTCCTCAGCCGCTGGTGCAATGAAGGAGATCCCTGAGTTCGGATCTGCAGTGAAAGAGATACTGTGGAGCTGTGACGGGCTGAAGGATAAAAAGGGATTCAATTACAACATTGACAAATCATCTGCCTCTTACGTCCTCAGCGGAAAAATACCTGTCAAAGCCATTCACTCAACCGGAGATGCAAAATTTTATGACAATGATCTTCTTGCCAGGACGGACAGTTTAAATTCACTTTATGCAAAAAAGGTTTATGAATTCCAGAACTCCCCGGAAACAAAAGAGCATGAGTTCTCATTCTATCTGACAGATGAGCTTGTTCCGCTTTTCCTGCATTTTCCAGATGCATTCAGCCAGGAAACATCGGGCAATAATTCCGATTGTTCACCGGTCAACCGGACTGTTCTGCGGAATGGATTTTTAAAGATCCTGGATGGTGAGACGGTGATGAAGAACCAGGTGATAAAAAATCTGCCAACCGACCCCTCATTTTATTTCCCTGATGTAGAGCCATATGTAACTGATATAATCAATGAATATGGCGAAAATGAGTGGGCTGCCGGCGTCCTGGCAAATGAGCTTCACCGCCACCTGGGTGTCTTTGCCATTATTGGAGTGAAAATGGGAATACGGGCAAGGGAATATTTCGATACGGGCGTTGATGAGTTCAGGGCCACTTCGTGGGCTGGTTCAGAACCTCCCATGAGCTGCATGAACGACGGACTTCAGGTCAGCACAGGCGCCACTCCGGGCCATGGATTGCTGACAGTGATAAATGACTCAATAACAAAACCAGTTGCAGAGTTCACTTATATGAACCACAGGATACGCCTTACCCTTCAGCCAGATATAGCTGCAAAAATAAGCAGCGAGCTGAAGGAGATCAATTTTGTCTATGGCCTCGACAGCAATATTTACTGGGAACTGGTAAGAAAGAATACGCTCAGGTACTGGAAGGAGCTTGACAGGCACAAGATATTCATTATAGAAAGGCTGTAGAGGCTCAGGGGCGCAGGGGCGCAGGGGCTCTAATGCCGGTTTATTCCACAAATTGTTTTGCAAAATATTTTGCCGTGAGCTTTTCCCCGGTCGCCTTTTCAATCATATCATTCCAGTAGTACCTTGCACCTGGTCTGAACACTTTGTTTTCAAGAAACAAACCGACTGATTTATCTCCGACAAACGAGCTGCTTTTTGTCACATTAGCAGTAATGTAATAATAGAGCTGGGAAGCCAGGACCTCCCCGAGCAGGTAATTGTGATAATAGCAGGGATACAGGGCAATATGTATCTTCGTCGCCCAGTCGGGCATATTTCTTCCTTCCGGTTTTGCAATCATCTGATATTTCTCAACAAGATCCCACCATAGCTTATTAAGATCCTGATCGGGATTCTCGTACATTGATTTTTCGAACCGGTACATCACCTGGGCCCAGCGGCTGAAAACCATCATCTGAAGCCTTGAGGATTTATTTACTTCATCACTAATCTTTTTACTTTCTTGTTCATCAATAACGCCCATCTTCAACATCCATTCAGGGTTCTTGGCAAACCTTCCAAACATTTCGGCTATTGCCTCTGTGGTGAATGTGTGTGCAGCATCCCTTAGGGTAAATGGGAGGTTCCTGTCGTTATAATATGAATAGACCCCATGGCCAAGCTCATGGAGAATTGTGCCCATCCAGTATGAATCAGGCTTAATATTATCAAGTGTCCGGACATCTCCTTCACGGTCAATATCGGTTGAAAATGCATGCTGGTTCTTGCCCGGTTTTTCGTAGAGGTCACTTTTTAAAAGGATTGCATCCACATTCAGCCCGATGCCGTTATAAAATGCTGATGCCAGTTTTACGGGGTCCTGGTTCTTATAATACCCGTCAATGTCGACCGGGTAAATATCCGGGGCCTCCTGGAAATACCTGTTCTGATAATGCCATGGCCGCAGTTCAGAAATTTTTATGTTGTAACGTTTTGAATAATAGCTATCAATGTCGCTCTTAAGCTTACCGAAACCATCTCTTGTCAGATTGTCGAGCTCATCAAAGATCGCTGTAACCTCATTTGGATCCTGCCCCGACAGTTTAAGGCTCATCTCATGATAATTGCTGAAGCCGATCTTCCGGGCAATAAGGTTGCGCTGCTTTACAAGGCGTATAATATTGTCAGCCACAACAGGTCCAAGCATTTTATGCGCTTCCCATGCGGCCTTCAGCTCATTGCTGCTGGTTGAATTTTTAAGTATCTCTTCTACCTGATTATCTGTCAGCTCTTTATTATTGACCTTTGCCCTGAAATTAAGATATTCCCTGTTTATTTCGGTCTCCATTTTCAGCCTTTGGGCTATGAGGCTTGTGTCTACCTGTCCGCCGAGGTAGAGATTATAGATAAGATCAAGCTGTCGCGAAAGGAGAGAATCCTCCACAAGACCGGATCCCTTTATGGCCTTAAGTTCAAGAAAACCATTCCGGTCAGTATAGAATCTTTCAAGAGCATAAGAGGCCTTTTCACTTTTGGTGAGATCAGAGTCCGACCCGGTAATATTTGCATTCCATGAAGCCAGTTCGCTTGCTTTACTCAGAGGGATGACTCTTCCGTCATATTCCTTCAGAAAATCCTTAAGCCTTTTTTCCATTCTCTCCCTTTTTGATGTGCATGACCACAAACAGGAAAGTAAAAGAAAAGATGTCATCATAATTACAATTTTTTTCATAAGGCCTTGTTTGTTATGTCACAGTAAATTACTTCTTATTATAAACATCGAAAAAATCATTTCCCTTGTCATCGGTCATGATAAAAGCCGGCATGTTTTCAACACGTATCTTTCTCACAGCCTCCATGCCCAGATCCTCGAAGTCGACCATTTCGACCGATTTAATGTTTTCTGCAGCAAGTATGGCAGCCGGACCACCGATCGATCCAAGGTAAAATCCTCCATACTTTTTACATGCCTCTATTACCTGGCGGCTACGGTTTCCTTTAGCCAGCATAATGAGCGAACCACCCATGCTCTGGAACAGATCAACATAGGAGTCCATCCTTCCGGCGGTGGTAGGGCCGAAGGAGCCTGATGGCATTCCTTCAGGTGTCTTGGCCGGTCCGGCGTAATATACAGGATGATCTTTAAAGTATTCCGGCATTGGTTTCCCCTCATCTATCAGCTTTTTGATCCTGGCATGAGCAATGTCACGCGCTACGATCAGGGTGCCGTTAAGGCTAAGTCTTGTCTTTACAGGATATTTTGTAAGTTCAGCAAGGACCTCTTTCATGGGGCGATCAAGATCGATCACTACTGGTTTTTCAAGCTCGGGAGCTTTCTCAGGCATAAACCTGGAGGGATCCCTTTCAAGCTCCTCCAGAAATATGCCATCGGCTGTGATCTTTGCCTTTATATTTCTGTCAGCACTGCAACTGACACCCAGTCCGACAGGGCAGGATGCGGCATGGCGGGGGAGTCTTATAACCCTGACATCATGAACAAAATATTTTCCGCCAAACTGAGCACCTACACCGTATTCATGACAAATATGTTCTATTTTCTTTTCCCATTCAGTATCCCTGAAAGCGCGCCCGGTAGCATCTCCGCTGGTTGGCAAATGATCGTAATAACCTGCAGATGCCTCTTTCACTGCCTTAAGAGTTGCTTCAGCTGATGTTCCTCCGATAACAAGTGCAAGGTGATAAGGAGGACAGGCAGATGTTCCCAGATCCATAATCTTTTCCTTAACGAATTTCGTGAGTGACTCTTCATTAAGAAGTGATTTTGATTGCTGGTAAAGAAAGGTTTTGTTTGCTGAACCACCTCCCTTGGTAATAAAAAGGAACTCATAAGAATTACCTTCGGTGGAATAAATATCTATCTGGGCAGGCAGGTTGGTACCTGAATTCTTTTCATCAAACATGGTCAAAGGAATGATCTGCGAATACCTCAGGTTTTTATCCTTGAATGTCTCGAAAATTCCTTTTGAAAGATAAAGAGCGTCGTTTACTCCTGTCAGAACATTTTCCCCTTTTTTTCCTATGATGATCGCAGTGCCCGTATCCTGGCACCACGGAAGCTTTCCCTCAGATGCTATTACGGTGTTCCTGAGCATAACATAAGCCACAAAACGATCGTTGTCGGTAGCTTCAGGATCTTTCAGGATCGCCGCCAGTTTTTCAAGATGGGATGTCCGCAGGTAGAAGGAGATATCAGATACTGCTTCCTTGGCCAGAAGCTCCAGTCCTGCAGGGTCGATCTTAAGGAATTTTTTGCCGTCGAGATCAATAGTCTTTACATGGTCTTTCGAGAGAAGCCTGTAGACCGTAGTGTCTTTCTGAACCTGGAATGGTTTTCCGTAAATGAATTCAGCCATGGGAGTAAATTATATAATTAATAAACTTATGACAGTGAAGATAATCTCTGCTTATCCGGCCTCAGCCAAATATAAACACAATTAAGGATAAAAATGCTGTTAAAATATTCCATTAAACGATTATAATAATCTTGTAAATGACAATTTAAGAAGTTTAACCGCAGAGAACGCTAAGTCCCTATAGTTATCGGGATACGCAGAGAGCGCAGAGTAAAATATAATTAAAATTGCCTCTGCGACCTCTGCGGTCATTCTCTGCGTCCTCTGCGTTTAAAAAATAGTATTTTAGAAATATCCCTGAAGTAATACTCAAATTTCACTAAATCTGAACTTAACCTTTGCCCTGATGCCTTTGGGCGTCATTTCAAGGGTGCAGCATTCCACCTTTTCATCATGCTGAAAAACCAGGATATAATTATTCTCAAGTGCTTCATTCAGAATCCTCTCCTTTTCGCTTATCGTCTTAAGCGATTCAATATCGTAGCTCATGTTCCAGATGAGCGGGATATGAGCAGCAGTTGGCATAAGATCGCCTGTATAGACCAGAGTCTTCCCTTTGTATTTTATTACAGGGATCATGAGTCCGGGAGTATGACCGTAGCAGAAAAAAAATGAAAATCCCGGGAATAATTCAGACTCCTCATCGACAAGGCTGAGACGACCCGATTCACCTATCGGGAGAATATTTTCCTCGGGATAAGAATCAGCCTCTCGCAGATTATTCTTAAGGGCCCACTCCCATTGGGACCTGCTGACATGGATCGTAGCGTTTGGGAAAGCCGGTTCGAACCCGCTCCCTTTCTTACTTTTTACTATGGTCCCGCCGCAATGATCTGCATGAAGGTGTGTAAGAAAAACATCTGTGATCTCCCCGGGTCTGCAGCCCCTGTTTGCAAGACCTTCAAAAAGACCCTCCCCTCCGTGCAGATGAACATACCGGAAGAATTTTTCATCCTGCTTATTGCCCCATCCTGTGTCAACAAGAATTTTTTTGTCTTCCGTTTCCACAAATAACGATCGAAGCGTAAGAACCACCAGGTTGTTTTGATCAGCCGGGTAAACTCTCGACCACAACGATTTGGGGATCACTCCGAACATTGCTCCGCCATCTACCCTGAAGTTTGCAATATTAAAAAGATCAAGTTTCATTATTCCAGTTTTACTTATACAATTTTAAGAATAATTAACCTTATAACCTTAAATAAGGCACACTGGTTCATTAATACTTTATTCTTCTCTCCGTGTCTCTCTATGTATTCTCTGTGGTTCTCTGTGTTAGTTCTTTTTCTTGTTTCGCAGACTTTTTATAAATTGGCGGGTTAGAAAATATTCTGTTGCTTAAATACAAATTATATGAAGAAACTGTTCATTTCTGTTTACCTGTTGATGATAGCATTGATCATCAGTGCACAGACAGGCAAAGTTTATGACAACCTGTCAATGAAAAGCAAAATCCTGAATATGGATCGCAAGTATGCGGTATATCTGCCTCCCGATTATGAAACATCCCAGAGGAGTTATCCGGTACTTTACCTGCTTCACGGATTTGGGGACGACCAGATAGGCTGGGTCCAGTTCGGGGAGGTTCTCCATATCGCAGATGAGGCGATCAACAGCGGAAAGGCCACTCCGATGATCATAATAATGCCTGACGCTAATACCGGAAAGGTCGGATATGTTAATTCAATCGCGGGTAACTGGCAATACGAAGATTTTTTCTTCCAGGAATTCATGCCGTATATTGAAAAGACCTACAGGATAAAGGGCGAAAAGAGATACAGGGCCATAGCAGGTCTTTCGATGGGCGGCGAAGGTACATTCATTTATGCTCTTCATCATCCTGAGCTTTTCTCATCTGCATGCCCTCTCAGTGCAGCCACTGGCCCAAAGAGCATAGCTGATATGAAAGATTACAAGCTGTGGAGCGGAGGGGATAATATCGCCGATGCCGACAGGGAGGCCTATTTCAAAAAATACAGTGTGCTGAGCCTCATAAACAATATGCCGGATGATCAGAAGAAGGCAGTGAGATGGTATATCGATTGCGGTGATGATGATTTTCTTTATGAAGGAAATTCACTTGTGCACATAGCGATGCGGCAGAAGGAGATCCCTCATGAATTCAGGATGCGCGACGGAGGTCACACCTGGACTTACTGGAGAGCAGCATTACCTGAAGTGCTGGCATTCGTAACCATGAGCTTCCACCAGTTTTGATTAAAAATCAGATAGATTTCTTTTCTTTGTGAATCTTCGTGCCTTTCTTTGTCGGCCGAAGTTTTAGCGAAGGCTGAGTACCTTGGTGGCAATCTTTTCCGCAACGAAGATACGAAGGCACTAAGTCACACAAAGTTTTTACGATCAGGACCTGAATGACGAGAGTACACTTTATAGCTGTCGGCGGTGCAGTAATGCACAATCTTGCAATTGCCCTTCACAAAAAAGGATACATTGTTACGGGTTCGGATGATGAGATATTCGAACCATCCAGAGGCAGACTGAAAGAATATGGACTTCTTCCGTCCTCAATGGGCTGGGAGGCGTCAAGGATCTCGGAAGATATTGATACGGTTATCCTCGGAATGCATGCAAAGGAGGATAATCCCGAGCTTAAGAGAGCAAAGGAACTTGGAATAAAGATCATGTCTTTCCCCGAGTACCTTTATGATCAGACAAAAGACAAAAGGCGCATTGTTGTCGCCGGAAGTCATGGCAAGACGACCACCACTGCCATGATCATGCATGTACTTAGAACTTCGGGAGTCAGTTTTAGCTACATGGTCGGATCCTCCATTGACGGATTTGAAACAATGGTGGGATTATCTGATGAATCGAAGATCGCTGTCTTTGAAGGAGACGAGTATCTGACATCCCCTCTTGACAGGCGTCCCAAGTTCCATCTCTACAAGCCGGATATAGCAGTGATCACGGGCATTGCCTGGGATCACATGAATGTGTTCCCGACGTTTGAGAATTACCTCGGGCAGTTCAGAATTTTCATTGATACCATAGCGGAGAACGGGTCGCTCATCTTCTTCGGCGATGATCGTGAGGCAGCTGGATTATCATCCGAAGCCAGAAGTGATATCAGGAGGATACCATATAAAACACACGGATATTTCCAGAACAAGACCGGGTTTTATGCAGCTACCCATGACAGGGTGGTGCCAATGAGAATTTTCGGCGAACATAATATGCAGAATCTTTCGGCCGCCAGGGAGGCATGCCATCTTGCGGGTGTTACCGATGAACAGTTTTATGATTCAATAAGGACTTTTGAAGGTACCTCAAGGCGCCTTCAGAAATTACTGGAAACGGAAATTGGGATCGTTTATCTCGATTTTGCACATGCTCCCTCAAAGGTGAGGGCAACCATCAATGCAGTTGCGGAAAGATACCCTCAAAGGGAGATAATAGCATGCCTTGAGCTTCATACATATTCAAGCCTGAATGCTGATTTTCTTCCCCAGTATTCTGGAACAATGGAAAGTGCGACATACTCCTTTGTCTATTTTAACCCTCATGCTGTGGCAATGAAAAAACTGTCTCTGCTTTCAAAAGAACATGTTGAGAAACTCTTTGGTGGCAAAAATCTTAAAGCATTTGACATTTCGACCGATATGTTCAATAATATAAAGGGTCTCAGAGTTAAAGATCCGGTGTACCTATTGATGAGCTCCGGTGATTTTGATGGCACTGACATGTTAAAGCTTGCCGGAGAACTTTTGTCAAACAAATAAACTATTTTCCCGTTATATTATAAATGCAACTCCGGACTTTAAGTTTGGCGATAAATCGTTAATTTAGCAGTCTCTGGAAAACAGTATAAACTGATATGTCATGAAGAAAGTTATTTTTACTCTTTTTCTTACAGTTTTTTTCGTTGTTTCTGCCAATTCGCAGGATTATGAGACCAGCCTGGGTCTCAGGGCGGGCGTTCCATATGGTGCGACAATCAAGCACTTTCTCGACAAATATGATGCTCTTGAAGGAATCGTTGCTGCCAGGTACCAGGGTCTTATTATAACCGGTCTCTGGGAAAGGGAAAGATGGACCGGGCACTACCCGGGACTGAACTGGTACTGGGGTGCAGGTGCTCACGTTGGTTTCTGGAATGAGGGGACCAACCCTAATATAGAAAAAACATATAACGGTGCAGTTTTCGGAGTTGATGGTGTGGTTGGTCTTGAGTATACATTCGATGATTTCCCGCTGAACCTTTCACTTGACATACTTCCGACTGTCAACCTTTTTGGTTCTACAGGCTGGGGAGGCATCAACGGGGCCCTTTCCATACGGTATGTTTTTTAAGCCCGGGAAACAATACTGGTAACTCACAATTCAGCTGGATTTCAGGCAAAATTATTTTTGCATAAATATTTTGCGGAAAGGAAAAAAGGTGCTTTCTTTGCATCCGCATTTTAAAGTTCTTTGATGGTCCATTCGTCTAGTGGCTAGGACGTCAGGTTTTCATCCTGGTAACAGGGGTTCGATTCCCCTATGGACTACAATTTAAATTCTTATTTGAAAGATTTTTAAGACTAAATAATAATAGAATGGCAAACCATAAGTCATCGGAAAAAAGGATCAGGCAGACAGTAGGTAAAAAAGAGAGCAACAAGTATTATGCAAAGACAATGCGTAATGCCCTTAAGGAGTTCCGGGCCACCACCTCAAAGGAGGAGGCTGTTGCAATGATGCCAAAAGTAAACGCTATGCTGGATAGCCTGGCTAAGAAGAATGTGATCCATGCCAACAAAGCCGCCAATCTTAAATCGTCAGTTGCAAAGCATGTAAACAGCCTCTGAAAGAGGTCACAATCATATTAAAAGGACCGTCAGAAATGATGGTCCTTTTTTTCATCCATATTATAATATTTCATAACTTTAGGTGATAACTTTCACTTCTCGCTGTATGTCACTTAAGATTACTGACTGGGCTGTTGAGGACAGGCCCAGGGAAAAACTTTACAACAAAGGCACATCCTCACTCAGTGATGCCGAGTTGATCGCCATTCTTATAGGCTCGGGAACAAAAAACAGGTCCGCTGTCGACCTTGGAAGGGAGTTGCTGTCGCTTGCAGACAACAACCTCAACAGCCTTGGAAAGCTAAGCATATCAGATCTGCGTAAGATCCGTGGCATAGGCAATGCCCGGGCTGTAACGATTGCGGCCGCTCTTGAGCTAGGCCGCAGGAGGAAGCTTGCGGAAATGCCGGACACTCCCCAGATAAAATGTTCACGCGACGTTTTCGATCTTATTGGCCCGCTTGTATCGGACCTTCCACACGAGGAGTTCTGGATACTCTTTCTCAACCGGTCCAACAAAGTGATGAACAGGATGAAACTCAGCCAGGGCGGAGTAAGCGGAACAGTCACCGATGTACGGATAGTAATGAAAAAGGCTATCGAAAACCTCGCATCAGGGATCATTGTCTGTCATAACCATCCATCAGGGAACCTTAACCCGAGCGAATCAGATACACGCATCACTCAGAAGATCAAGGAGGCAGGGGCATTGATGGATATCCAGCTTCTCGATCACCTTATAGTATCTGATAAGGATTTTTACAGCTTTGCTGATAACGGACTCCTTTGATGGTCTTGCGGTCATGCTGTCTTGCAGTCCTGCGGTCAGAAAATTTTTTCTGGCTTCATGAAAAGGGTAACCTTGCTCGTATCAGGACATTCATCAAGTAATTCTTTAATTGATTTGCCAAGAACAGGATGTACAAGTCCGGTAGCCAGTTCATTAATGGGTATCAGTACAAACTTTCTCAGATGAAGGCGAGGATGAGGTATTGAAAGAGAGTCATTTTCAATAATCTCATTATTGTAAAAAAGAATATCAATGTCAATTGTCCTTGATGAATATCTGGTTTCACACCTTATACGGCCAAGCTTTGATTCGATCATCAGGATACGCCCAAGCAGACCCGATGGCGAAAGATCCGTCCCGACACAGACAACCATATTGAGAAAATCTCCTCCCTTTTCGACCTCCACAGGCTCGGTTTCATATACTGATGAAACGGCAATAATTTTCCCGGCGGATTCCCCGATCATCCTTGTGGCTTCTTTAAGGAATCCTATCCTGTCGCCCAGATTTGATCCAAGACCCAGATATGCTATTTTCATTGGCAATTTGTTCTATTTCAAAAGTATTAAATCTTTTATAACCATTTTTGTTCATTTGTTTTCTATATTTAAAAGTCAATATTAACTATTGCATTATGAAAAACTTTCTGATATATACTCTTGCCACCATTACAGGAATAATCTTATCCTCAATACTTTTCTTCGTAATAATGATAGGCAGCCTGAGCGCACTGATCACTACAGGTGAGAAGACAATTTCCATCAGCGAAAAGTCAGTTCTCGTCCTGAAAGCGGGTGTTCCTATTCCCGACCGGGGCGATCCAAATCCTTTGTCCGGTTTTGACCCGGTAAGTTTCACATTCACACCCACTCCCGGGCTGAATGAGATCCTCGCTAATATCAGAAAGGCTGCGAAAGACGATAAGATTAAAGGGATCCTCATTGAGAATGGACTTCTGGCTCCCGGATGGGCCACATCTGATGAGATAAGGAATGCCCTTATAAAATTTCGCCAGAGCGGCAAATTCGTGATAGCATGGTCGGATTATATCCTCAACCAGGAAGGATATTTTCTGTCGACCTCGGCAAGCAAGATTTATCTGAACCCCGGAACAATGATCGAGTTCAAGGGGTTGAGCGGTGAGGTATTGTTCTACAAGAAAGCCCTCGACAAGATCGGTGTCGAGATTCAGGTGATCCGCCATGGTAAATTCAAGGGCGCTGTCGAACCATACATTCTCGACAAACTCAGTCCCGAGAACAGGGAACAGATAAAGGATTATGTCGGTTCCGTGTGGAGTTACGTTATATCTGCCATATCTTCCTCAAGGAGTATCCCTGAGGATAAGCTGATGAAGATCGCCGACAATCTTACAGCTACAAATACTGAAGGTGCCTTATCAAACGGGCTGATCGACGGTGTCATTTACCGGGATGCGCTTATCGACACCCTTAAAACTCTGTCGGGAGTAAAACTCGATGATAAGATCCAGCTTGTACCAATGTCAAAGTATTCGAAGGTTTATGATAATTCGGTGAAATATTCAACCAGGAACAAAATTGCTGTCATTTTTGCTGAAGGGTCGATCGTTACGGGAAATGGAACGGATAATCGTATCGGGGGGAATGGATACGCCGAAATAATCAGGGACCAGAGAAAAGACACAAGTGTAAAGGCTATAGTCCTGAGAGTCGACTCACCTGGCGGAAATGCAGTTGCTTCCGATATAATGTGGCGTGAACTTGAACTTGCCGCAAAAGTTAAGCCGGTGGTCGTATCGATGGGAAATTATGCAGCATCAGGGGGCTATTATATTTCGGCTCCTGCAACAAAAATATATGCAAGCCCGGTAACAATATCCGGTTCAATCGGTGTTTTCGGCCTTATTCCCGATGCCGGAAGGCTCATTCATGATAAACTGGGTATATCCACCGAAACCATCAGTACAAACTCTTTCTCCGATTTTCCATCGGTATTCAGGCCGTTGAGCAGTTACGAAAGAGAAGTGATGCAGAAAAGCATAGAAAAAACTTATAGCGAGTTTGTAGCGAGAGTGGCAACAGGCAGAAAAATGAACGAAAAATCTGTTGACAGTATAGGACAGGGACGCGTATGGACCGGACTAAGAGCCCTTAAAATAGGACTGGTAGATTCGATCGGGGGTCTGGAGGCTGCGATCAGCGGTGCTGCAAAACTCGCAAACCTTGAAAATTATTCTATCAGGGAGTACCCGGTAGCAGAAGATCCGTTTACGAGACTGATTTCACTCTTTGAAGGCGAAATGAGAACGGGATTCCTGAAAAAAGAGCTTGGAGATAATCTGAAACTTTACGAAGAAATAAAGGAGATAACAGGATTGTTCGGTGTACAGGCCAGGCTTCCTTACTTTATTGAGATCCATTGATTATTGAATAGACAGGGAAACATATTGCTTTATCCCTTTTCGCTGATCTACGGTGCCGTGACCGGATTCAGGAATTTCCTGTACGACTCCGGCGTTCTTTCCGTCCATAGATTCAATATCCCCATTATATGTGTCGGGAATATAACCGTTGGAGGGACGGGAAAAACCCCTCACTGCGAATATATTATCGACCTTCTGAAGGATAAGTTCAGTGTCGCATTATTGAGCAGGGGATATAAAAGAAAAACAAAGGGATTCCTTCTTGCTGTTCCCGGAATGGGTCCCTCAGATACAGGTGATGAACCGCTCCAGATCTGCCGTAAGTTCCCGGGCATAACTGTAGCTGTCGACCGCAACAGGGTAAAGGGTGTAGAATCCCTTCTGAAGATACACCCCGAAACGGATGTGATCATTCTCGACGATGCGTTTCAGCACAGGAGGATAAAACCTGGCTATTCAGTACTGCTGACTGATTTCAGCGGACTAATGACAGATGATCACATGCTTCCGTACGGAGAGCTCAGGGAGAGCGTTAAAAACATGCTCAGGGCCGATATTATCCTTATCACCAAGACTCCGCCCGATCTCTCACCTGTCCGAAGAGAATCGATCGCAAAAGAGATCCGCAAGGCCTCATGGCAAACTCTCTTTTTCACATCCCTTACCTATAAAGATCCTGTCCCTGTTTTCCCTTCAATAAATGCAGAATGTGATCTTTTTAAAAATGGGAAAAAGGAAAACCGGGGAATAGTTCTTGTGACAGGGATCGCAAGGGCAGAACTTCTCAAAGAATATTTAGGAAATTATGCTTCTGAGATGATCCATTTCCCATTCCCTGATCATCACGATTTTTCTTTGAAAGATATTACAAGGATCACAGAAGCATTTGAAAGTCTCGTACAGGTTAATAAGTACATTATCACGACCGAAAAGGATGCTGTAAGACTGAGGGAATTTAATAATATTGCAGAGCCTGTGAGATCATCATTATTTTGTATTCCGGTTGGAATCACTTTTCTGAATGATGAGGGTAATGAATTTGATAATCTTATTATTGAATATGTTAGAACAAATAAATGAAACAATAGAATTCCTCAGGAAAAAGGGATTCACAGCGCCCGACGCAGGGATAATTCTGGGCACCGGCCTTGGCGGTCTGACGGAGAAGATCGGTAACTGCATTGAACTGGATTATCGCGATATACCCAACTTCCCGGTTCCAACGGTAAAAGGACATGAAGGAAAGCTGATCTATGGAGATTTTGGCAGGAAGAAAATTGTTGCAATGAAGGGCAGGTTTCACTTTTATGAAGGGTACGGAGCCGACCAGATCGCATTCCCTGTCCGTGTGTTGAAATACCTTGGAATCCAGTGCCTTTTTGTCAGCAATGCTGCCGGGGGAGTAAACCCGAATTTCCAGATAGGCGATATTATGATAATCACCGATCATATCCATCTATTACCCAATCCCCTTATCGGACATAATGACGACCGTATAGGTCCCCGCTTCCCGGATATGGGCGAGGCGTACGACAGTTATATGATAAATAAGGCAATGCTGATTGCCGAAGAACAGGGAATAAGAATACATAAAGGCATTTATCTCTCCACTTCAGGGCCGACCTTTGAAACTCCGGCAGAATATAAATATTTCAGGGCCATTGGCGCTGATGCGGTCGGGATGTCAACCACACCCGAGATCATCATTGCAAGACATATGGGACTTCCCTGCTTTGCCGTGAGCATTATAACAGATCTTGGTGTTGAAGGGCAGATCGAATATACGACCCATGAATCTGTCATGAAGGAGGCTGTCAGAACAGAGGCCAGGATGACAACGATCATGACCGAACTTATTAATTCATTATAAATTCTGTTAAAACAGTCCTTATTTTTCCCGCTAATTCCGCAGATCATCGTAGATGTTCATCTGCTCTGTGATTATCAGCGCGATCTGCGGGAAAATTCCTTATTATGATTTAACGGATAACCGAACAGACCTTTTTCCATCTGCTCGTTTTTCCGGTTTCGTCAAAAACAGTTACTAGAATTACGTAAATGCCCCGACTGACAAGCGACCGGTCATCTGCCGAACCATCCCATACTTCAGAGAGACTGTTTATGGCATAAAGATTCTGCACCAGTTTTCTTACGACATTCCCGTACTCATCAAAGATCAGGATGTTTACCACATTTGCATTTCCGGTAAGCCTGAGATCAATAACTAGCACATCCTCATAACCATCATTGTCAGGAGTTATTCTTGTAGAGGAAAGAACAAGGCTATTATTTGATCCGGGAGTTTCTGTATAGACCGAATTGACTGCCCCAGGGGTCCCCCATCCTGACGATTCAGATGCCGAATGCCAGTTACCGGGATCCCATGAACTGCTTGCCGGCCTTACCTTTTCGAGTGAGATCCCCTCAAAACCTGACAGAAGCTGAAAATGCATTTTTTCGCTGTACCTGACCTCATCGATCTTCTCAGCCTGCCGGTTCAGAAGGATCAGATGGCCATTGTCATCAGGCATTGAGGGGAGCTTATTAACTTCAAATATATTCGTATCGGCAGATGAAATGTATCTCGCTAAAACCGCATCTCTTCCTGAAGTTATGGCATAAAAAGTTCCCGGCAGGATGCACCGGCTGGTATCAGACACCATTGTTATATCAGAAGTATCAGCCGTTTCGTCATTTACCGAAACAATGAAAAGCCGGCTTGCATCAATGATCTTATCCGAGTTATTATAGAATTCAATATAATCAGCACCTCCCGGAAGAGGATTGAAAAGGATCTCATTAAAAGTAATATCATTTACTGCAGCATCCTCTGGTAATCCAAACCGGTAGCTTTTTCTTAAGGGAGCATTCCCTGCATGATCAGTAACACCCTTCAGAACAGACAAAGTGCAGATCTTTTTTTTCACCAATGGGTTCCGGGTCGTTATTTTGAATTCCATTCCGGGCAATTCAGACCTGACGGCAGAAAAAAGCTGCTCTCCATTTATCACTATCTTTCCGGCTGCACTTCCGGGTTCCTTTACAGTTTCTGAAAATGTTGCAACAACAGTTATGCTGTCAGCAGGATATACATTCACCAACCCTTTGAAAATATTATCGGGGTTAAAGCCAGCCACTGAATTTTTCTTTCCCGGTGTTCCTCCGGATGAAGATACTGATGCTTTCCAGTTAGCTTCAGGAGAGAACGGGAAGCCCGTATCGATCATTTCGAGCGACCATCCGCCTCCAGATTTGAGCTCGTCCCCATACCATTCGGGAGAATAAGAAAGGCAATGGATCATATTTCCTGAATTATCGGTCAGGATCAGGCACTTCCCGTCATCAGTGAGGGAAGGAAATGACTTTAATCCTATATTTACCCCATACTTCGAAAACAAGGCAGTATCCGATTGGGAACAGATTATTACTATCTGCCCCGGGCCGATGACCGAACCAGGAAAAAGTGCATTATCGCCCTCCGAAACCAGCTTCCACCCGTTCACGCTGAATGCAAATCCGGAGGTATTTGATAATTCAAGATACTCCTTTGCGGGAAGGGAAACAGGAGGAGACGGATCAGCCATTATTTCGGAGATAACGACATCTCCGGGTTCAGCCCGTGCAGGGGTAAAATCGAATGTTATATTCTCTGCGCAGACGCTATCCAGATCACAGATGTTTTTTGCAATAAGTCTGCATGAAGCTTTATTAGGGAATATTTCCTGAAAATCAATCTTCATCGAAGACTGACTTTCAATTTCCACATTAACAGCTTTATTGCCGGCGGGCTCGCATGAAAAATTAGACGGAACAGCGGATAAAGGTGAAATATCAGCATCAAAAAAGACCTCCACCAAACTCTCTCCTGCAGTTTTGACCTTTGTAATGCCAGGCGGAACAGCCGGATCGGCGAAAACTCCTTCTATTGATATATCATCGATCCAGAGCAGCCTGTCGCGTGTAGAGGTGTATCTGTAAAATATGCCAAACCACCGGGGGCTGAAAAGTTCAGGATCGATACAGGAAGTAGAACGTGAAAACGGGCCTGAAAGTGAAGATAATGAGATCTTCCATTCCCCTGAAACGTCTCTTTCAACGACAATTTTTACTGCCGTAAGAGTTCCGATATCGGTCTGCCAGTTTACCGGAACAGCCTTGACTGCAGTAACATTCCCGTTCATGATCTTCCATAACCGGAGTGTATCATCATATCCTGCAAGGTTTACTCCCACTGCATATCCGCTTGTGTTTCCTGCCGGGAACATTTGATAAGGATCATTATCCGACATAAGGAATACTGCCCAGTTATTGGAGGCGGAGGGATCAGCGCCATGTTTCACCGAGAAAGACCATATCGCGGTTCCCGAGGAAGGTCTGAACCGGGCAAGCCTGGTTCCGGCCTGATCAGTTCCCGCTTCGGGATTGTCGTATAAATGATGAAGGGAATATCTCCCTGAGATCGCAGATAAGGTATCTGCAGCCCAGTGTCCGGCGGCGCTCTGAACCCATCCGTCAAGTGAGGCGGTTTCAAAATTATACGAAACCTGGCCAAATGCCATAAAAGGCATAAAGCATAAAGGCAAAATTACTTTTTTCATGCAGCGGGACAGTTAGAAAAAAAAACTAATTTTGACCGGTTTTATATTGTAGTAAATTTCTTTAAAAAACATTTAAAAAACAAAATTTTTAAGATGAAAACAGCTGTTGTGGGCGCCACAGGTATGGTAGGCAGGACAATGATGAAAGTCCTGGAGGAGAGAAATTTCCCGGTCACCGAACTGATAGCGGCAGCCTCTGCTAAATCTGTAGGAAAAGAGATCACCTTCAAAGGGAAACAGGTAAAGGTAGTTAGCGTGATGGAGGCAGTGGAGGCAAAACCTGTTTTTGCGATATTCTCTGCCGGCGCCGGCACTTCAAAGGAATGGGCTCCTGCATTTGCAGAAAACGGTACGGTTGTGATCGACAATTCGTCGGCATGGAGGATGGAAAAGAACGTACCGCTCATAGTTCCTGAGATCAACAGTCACGATATAAAGAAAGGCGACAGGATCATTGCCAATCCAAACTGTTCAACGATCCAGCTGGTAATGGCGCTTGCTCCACTGCATAAGGCTTATAAAATAAAACGGCTGGTTGTTGCCACTTACCAGTCCGTCACAGGAACCGGCGTTAAGGCGGTCAGTCAGATGGAGAATGAAAGACGGGGAATCAAAGGTGAAATGGCGTACCCTCACCAGATAGATATGAACTGCTTTCCCTTCGGTGGTACTTTTTTACCGTCAGGATATACATCAGAGGAACAGAAGCTTGTTGACGAAACACGTAAAATTCTTGGCGATCAGACCATCCAGGTCACCGCAACAGTCGTAAGGATCCCCGTTGTGGGGGGGCATTCGGAAGCGGTGAATGTTGAATTTGAAAAAGAGTATGATCTTGACGATGTCAGAAAGCTGCTTGAGAACTTCCCCGGGATAGTGGTATATGATAATCCGCAGGAGCACAAATACCCTATGCCCATCATGGCTCATAACAGGGATGAAGTTTTTGTCGGTAGGCTTCGAAGAGATTTCTCAAGGGAGAAGTCGCTTAATCTTTGGGTGGTTTCGGATAATATCAGAAAAGGGGCTGCAACAAACGCAGTTCAGATCGCGGAGTACATGCTTGCGAACAAGCTTTATTAGACGGGATAAAGAAAATCATCATAAGGATACCGCTTAACATGGATTTTCCTTACTTCATTATAGAGAATGATCTTCAGCTCGTCGATGTTTTCCTTTAGTTTGGCTGAAATAAAAACTGTTTTTGAAAATTTATCGGATGCCATCCATGTCTTCCTGAGATCAGCAAGTGAATAATTTTCCCTTGTGGCCGGGGTCAGATCATCCCCATCCTTTTTTTCATAAGAAAATGCATCTGTCTTGTTGAATACCATCACCACAGGTTTTTCTGAAGTGCCAAGTTCGCGCAGAGTGCTGTTTACCACTTTTATCTGCTCCTCAAATCCCGGGTGAGAGATGTCGATCACGTGAAGCAGAAGGTCCGATTCCCTCACTTCATCGAGTGTCGACTTGAATGATTCAACGAGATGATGAGGCAGCTTTCTGATAAAGCCTACCGTGTCGGAAAGGAGAAAAGGAAGGTTACCGACAACAACTTTTCTTACGGTCGTATCGAGTGTGGCAAAAAGCTTGTTTTCGGCAAATACATCCGATTTGCTAAGCAGGTTCATAAGTGTGGATTTCCCGACGTTGGTATATCCGACCAGTGCGACGCGTACCATTCTCCCCCTGTTCTTACGCTGAACCGACATCTGGATGTCAATTTTCTTCAGTTGCTCCTTCAGTTTTGCAATCTTTTCACGTATGATCCTCCTGTCTGTTTCGATCTCCGTTTCACCCGGGCCCCTGAGTCCTATTCCTCCCCTCTGTCGTTCGAGGTGCGTCCACATACCCGTAAGGCGTGGAAGTAGATACTGGTACTGTGCAAGCTCCACTTGTGTCCGGGCATAAGATGTCCTGGCTCTCGATGCAAAGATGTCGAGTATGAGATTTGTACGGTCAAGAATGCGGCAGTCGAGTTCCTTTTCAATATTCCGCAGCTGACTTGGTGAGAGCTCATCATCAAATATTACCAGATCCGTTTCATTGTTTCGAATGAATTCGGCCATTTCAGCGATCTTGCCTGTTCCAATGAATGTTCGGGGGTTGGGGGAATCGATCTTCTGGATAAATCTTTTTATCACGATAGCTCCGGCTGTCTCAGCAAGGAATGCAAGCTCATCAAGATACTCAGTCACCTCCCTCTCCTCCTGACCAGGGAAGACAGCTCCTGTGAGCACCGCCTTTATTTCATGTTTACCCGTTTCTATCATCCGAAATAAAAAATTATGCCGCAAATTTATTCATTTGCGGCATCTGCCCGGTTATTTTATTGAGTCGCTTTTATAAAATAAATCTCTTATCGTTCATCATAGCGCCCCTGATGGCCATTTTAAGATTATCAGAACATCTCATAACCATATCAATATCAGTGGGGAATGGAATTATTTTTGCTTTTGTCCTGTCAAGCTGCCGCTGATTCAGCGCCTGGATATCGCCCACTGCCCTGGAGGAAATATTTTCAAACTTTGCCTGGGCCCCTATAGGATCCTGCTTAAGAAGCCTATTGGGGTTGGCCTGAATGACATCGATAGTGCCATCTATGTGGCATGATTTTCTTTGAAAAGTCTGAATAAGAGCGCATTGAACTGTCTTGTATTTTTTCACTTTTATATCATTCCCCAGAGAATCCCTCATCACATTGCCTTTATTATCGAGTACATAGTTGTATCCATCATCGATATCTCTCTTTACGGTTGAATCCGCCTCAACAGTCTGATCAGGAGTCACAACGATGTTATTTATATTGATATTCACGAAATAATCGAACTGGGTATTCTGGTCCAGAACCTGGGTATGGTACTCCACCCAGTCGCTGTTCAGGG
This sequence comes from Bacteroidales bacterium, assembly GCA_050013475.1. Lineage (GTDB taxonomy): Bacteria > Bacteroidota > Bacteroidia > Bacteroidales > VadinHA17 > LD21. The sequence goes on along the minus strand of JBEKFE010000004.1, from coordinate 2,351 downwards.
CAGGAAGGTCAAGTGTCAGAAGCTGATCCATCATCTCCTTCGGGAACACAAGGATTGATTTGTTCTGAATTGCCACAAGCACCCGGCTCATGCCCAAAAATCTTGATTCAGAAATCTTGCTGTCAATTCCCGGATAGTCGCCCACATATTGTTTGGCTCTTACAAACTCCTGGTATGCCTGCCTGTATGAATCTTTCATGTTGTTCTTCATCAGCTCGGTGCCATGTGCGAAATAAAAGTCCGCGGCATTTTTCTTGGCAGCCACCATATCCTGCATATAATCAACATATGGATAATTTAGCTGAGGCACGCTTCGAACCAGTGTCTGTCTGTCGTAAAGTTTCTTATAAAGAAGGTATATCTCATCCCAGCCGGAGGCCTTTCCTTCAGTTTTAAGGAGTCTTATCTTTTCATTATCCTGGTCATTGGAAATTTTATAGGCAGTTTCAAGGTTGGCGGCCTCTTTTTTATCATTCGGGTCTTTCCTGAGCTGCTTGACAGCCTTTTCGATGGCAGCATCATAGTTTCCTTTTTCAAGCTGCTTCTTTGATGAGCCGCAACCCGACATTATGATTGCGATCGTAAACAATAAGGGTAATACCTTTTTCATATGCGATAGTTTTAGGATGATCGCGCTAAAGGTAAAAAAATGATTGAAATAAACCAGCACTATCCATTCCGAAGTTTAAGGCTGCTTCAGAGCTGGAAGTTGAGATATATTGAAAATCTGACTCTTACCGGTCTGCCGCGCTGAAGTCCCGGACTCCACTTTGGTGAGGATTCTATAGCTTTTACTGCTGCATCGTCGAGAAGCTTATCGATGCCTTTAACTATCTGTACAGTGCTTACCGACCCGTCGCGCTCCACGACAAATGTCAGGTAAACTTTTCCCCGTATATGATTTTCCTCGGCCATCTGCGGATAGACCACTCTATTCTTGACCCATTCCCGGAATTTTTCCAGGTTGCCGCCCCTGAAGGTGGGTAATACTTCAACTATCATAAAGGGTTCATCGCCGTTGCCTGCAGGATCTCCGATCAGTTCATTTTCACTGGCTGATGTTGACACTGTGACCTCCTGGTTGTTCTTGTCTGGAGATGCCTGGACATCAGCGACTGTTGGAATTTGTTTCTCCGTTGGAGGAATCGAATCCACCACAACTGGAGGAACATATCTTACTGCAGGCTGTGATGCAGGCGGGGGGGGTGTCGATGGAGGAATAAGTATCTCCTCTTTCGGAGGTTCCAGTTTATCCATCTGAACTGAAACAAACATTGTTCCGGCCCTTGTGCCATAGGGATCAGGCTTGCTGAGCACATTCAGGAAAGGGATAATAACAGCCAGGCTGACTGCAAGGATGGCAACCAGCAATGACCTGTTAACAAGCCTGCTATAGTTCTTGCGAAGCTTGTAGGCGCCGTACTCCTTGTTCCTTTTCTCAAAGATCAGATCATCAAATGCCTGCCTGTCCTTCATAATTATTTCGTTTCAACTATTCATCCGGCTCCTTAGCCTGACCTTGCATAATAATTGACTGACTTTTGGATTCAATGCTGCAAATTTCCAATTTTTTTTCTTTCCGGTCACATTGAATCATTTTTTGTTTGGGCCGGTTTTAATAAATAACCGGGAAAACGGTTAAAAATTGTAATTCCTGCAAAACTAATAAATTGGCAATGTACTATAACAAAACGGGGTAGTAAAAGTTTAAAGTTCCGGATCGTCTGGGTTTTTTATATCTGGAGGATGTTGGTACCAGGCCTGCAGGCAGGAAGATAAGGATCGCGGTTGAAGTTTTTTTGTTCTCTATTTTTTTTTACATTTGCGGAGCCTGCAAAGGTGACGATTATTTTTACGGGGATATAGCTCAGTTGGCTAGAGCGTGTGACTGGCAGTCACAAGGTCAGGGGTTCGAAACCCCTTATCTCCACGACCCCAAACCTCAATTAAATTGATTATCAGTTAATTGAGGTTTTAGTTTTGTCAGTTTCCTCTAATTTTCCTCTAATATCGATGTGTAACCTCCTCAATAAGATCATATTCTTATATTAAAAAAATCAAATTATGGGAGAAGATGTAAAAAGTAATTATTACACCCCGAAGAGTTCTCTTATCTTCTTAAGTTCATCAAACTGCTTTTGGGGCGAATTGATCTTTTTTAGTCTTTCGAATTCGTTTTCCAGTTCCGAAATGAACTTGGACGGATAGAATAGGTCCAGAAAATCCACCTGTCTCGTCCTGAAAAAACCTTACACATTTGGTTAGTAATCCTGGTTCCACTTTACATATTAAATAAGTTAATCCTGATTTTACTTTACAATACTAAACAATGATAGTTTATTATTATCAAA